>NZ_JBGLZA010000005.1:132500-943428 GCF_047302835.1 Azospirillum sp. CT11-132 | reverse complement strand
ACTAGACAAGATCGGCTAGCTGGAAGCGAATCTCGCCACGCTGCGGTGGAACGCGAGCGCTTGGGGGGTTCCGGCGAGCAGCCGCCCGAAAGCTCTAGGAAAAGTTCGGCCGTTCCGCCTAGCGGATAGTCACGGTCAAGGCTGCTATAAAGCTCGTTCGTGCAGACACTGAACCGAGCCAGCAAGCACCAATGCCATGGTCAGCCACCCGTCGGGACAGCAGATGCCGCAGGTCTGAGAGAGCCGGTCGTCCGGCACGGTGGCTGTCGGTCGCCCTGTCGCTCGCCCTGATCCCGCATGCGGCACCGGCCCAAACGGTTGAGGATCTGTCGACCCTGTCAATCGAGGAGCTGGGGGCGATCAAGGTCACCTCCATCTCCAAGCGGCCGGAACCGCTGAGTGACGCTGCGGCGTCCGTCTATGTCATCACGGCGGAGGACATCAGGCGTTCCGGCGCGACCAGCCTGCCGGAGGCCCTGCGGCTGGCGCCCAACCTGGAGGTGGCGCGGCTGAACACCGCCGGCTACAGCGTCACCGCCCGCGGCTTCAACTCGCCGGAATCGGCCAACAAGCTGCAGGTGATGATCGACGGCCGCAGTGTCTATTCGCCGGTCGCCTCTACCGTCTTCTGGGAGGCGGTCAACGTCCCGCTGTCGGAGATCGAGCGGATCGAGGTGGTCAGCGGCCCCGGCGGCACGCTGTGGGGGGCCAATGCTGTCAACGGCGTCGTCAACGTCATCACCAGGTCCGCCAAGGACAGCCAGGGCGGATTTGCCGAGATCGGCGCCGGCTCCGGCGAGCGCAACGGCACCCTGCGCTATGGCGTGACGGCGGGGGGAGAGGGTAGGACCGCGCAGATGGCGCTGCGCGGCTATCTCACCGGCTTTGACCGGCGCAGCAGCCACGCGGTGACGCCGGGCGATCGCACCACCGACGCCTTCGACGGCTCGCAGGCCGGCTTCCGGCTGGACGGAACGGCGGCAGGCGGGGCGGCGTCCTATACCCTGCAGGGCGATCTCTACCGCAACCACACCGACTGGCTGGACACAACGCTGCATGGCGGAAACCTGCTGGGGCGCTGGACGTACAAGCTGAACGGCGGTTCGTCGGTGCAGCTGCAGGCCTATTATGACCAGCAGAACCGTGACTATCTGGTCGCGACCGACCGGTTGCAGACCTTCGACGTCCAGGCCCAGCACAATGTGGCGCTGGGCACCCGGCACCAGCTGGTCTGGGGCGGGCAGTACCGGGTGTGGCGGTCGGCCTTCCGTTCTCTGGTCGCCTTCGGCTTCCCGGACGAGGACGCGACGATCTCGCTGGGCAGCCTGTTTGCCCAGGACGAGGTGACGCTGGCCCCGAAGCTGAAGCTGACGGTCGGGATGAAGGCGGAATACAACAGCTATTCCGGCTTCGACCTGCTGCCCAACTTGCGGCTCGCCTGGAAGCTGTCGGATGCGCACATGCTGTGGACGGCGGTCAGCCGGTCGGTGCGCACGCCGTCGCGCATCGACCGCGAGCTGTCGGGGACGGGCATCCTGGCGCCCTCGCCCGACTTCCGGTCGGAGCGGCTGACCGCCTACGAGGTGGGATATCGCGGCCAGCCCACCGCCAACAGCCGCGTGGCCCTGTCGGCCTTCTACAATGTCTATGACGACTTGCGCACCACCAGCCTGACCAACGGCGGACTGCCGGTCATGCTGCGCAACGACATGGAGGGCAGCACCTATGGCGTCGAAGGCTGGGGCAGCTATGGGCTGACCAGCTGGTGGACCCTGCATGCCGGTGCCAACTGGCTGCACAAGAGCCTGCGGCTGAAGCCGGGGGCGACCGACCTGTCCGGATTCCAGTCTGCCGGGCAGGACCCGGCCTATCAGGTCCAGCTGCGATCGCGGATGAATCTGACGCCCGATGTGGAGTTCGATGCCACGCTGCGCCGGGTCGGCCGGGTGGCGGTGTCGAATGTCCCGGCCTATACCGAGGCCGATCTGCATCTGGGCTGGCAGGTCACGCCGTCGCTGGACCTGTCGCTGTTCGGCCGGAATTTGCTTCACGCCCGCCATCTGGAGGCCTACGACCCGTCCAACAACGCGCCGCGCGCCATCGGGCGGAGCATCTATGCCCGCCTGCGGGTGGGGTTCTGAGCGTGGAGGAGTGGCCGACCCGCTGGTGCCGTCCGCTGGCGCTGAGCCTGCTGCTGGTGCTGGCCGGCACCCCGGTGTCCCTGGCGGTGGCGGCGGAACCGCTGGAGGAGGCGGTCAAGGCGACCTTCCTCTACAAGTTCATCGCCTTCGTCTCCTGGCCGCAATCCGCCTTCGCCGGGCCGTACAGCCCGTTCCGCATCTGCGTCGAGGGGACGGACCCGTTCGGTGAATTGCTGGACCGCGCTGTCGCCGGGCAGAACGTCGGCGGCCGGCCCATCGAGCTGTGGCGCCGGTCGCGGTTCGACCGCGGGTCGGGCTGTCACCTGCTTTATGCGACCGGTTCCATGGACCGGCTGCGCGGCGAGCCGGTGCTGACCGTCAGCGACGTCGATTCAGCGGGAGGACCGGCCGCCGGTGCGGTTATCACCTTTGTGCTGCGCGAGGATCGGGTCCGCTTCGTCATCGATGCGGCTGCGGCACAGGACAACCATCTGGCGATCAGCTCCAAACTGATGAGCCTGGCGGTGCAGCCATGAGGAAACTGCCATGACCAAGCTGGAGGGCGGGACGTGACCGATCTGGCAGGATTCTGGCGGCATACGCCGCGTCTGACGGTGCTGGCGGTGGCGGTGCTGCTGATCACCGGCGGGCTGATGGCCCTGGCCAGCGAACGTGCGTATCGTGAGGAGCGGGCGGGGGACGTGGAGGTGCAGGCGCGCATCCTGGCCGCCACCGTCACCGCGGCGCTCAGCTTCAACGACCGCACGGCTGCCGGGGAATATGTGGCGGCGCTGTCCGCCAGCCCGGAGTTCGAGGCCGCAGGCGTCTATGACGGGAATGGCGCCATGTTCGCCACCCATACCGCGGGTGGGATGCAGCCGATGCTGGCATTCGCCGAGCCGCCGGGCCGTCATTTCGACGGCGGGCACCTGACGGTGACTGTGCCCGTGATGCAGGACGGGCGCGCCATCGGCAGCGTTTCGCTGCGCACGCAGGTGGAGCCCTTCGCCCGCCGGGCCGAACGCTATGTCGGGATGGCGCTGCTGCTGGCGATGACGGTGCTGATCGTGCTGGTGCTGGGGGCGGCGCAGGCGGCGCTGGCGCGGGCGAACCGCGATCTGGCGGAGCGTGCGCGCGACCTGTCCACCGCCAACGAGGCGTTGAACGCGGAAATCGCCGAGCGCGAGAAGGTCGAGGCCGCCCTACGCCAGAGCCAGAAGATGGAGGCGATGGGCCAGCTGACCGGCGGCATCGCCCATGACTTCAACAATCTGCTGCAGGCGCTGGCCGGCTGTCTTCAGCTGGTCGGCCGCCGGGCGAAGGAGCCGTCGATCCAGCCGCTGCTGGAAACCGGGCAGCAGGCGATCGACCGCGGCGCCAAGCTGGTCCAGCAGCTGATGGCCTTCGCCCGCCGCCAGACCCTGCGGCCGGAGCCGATGGACGTCCGCGACCGTCTGCTGGGCATGGCCGACCTGCTGACCCGCGCCATCCGTGCCGACATCACGCTGGAGACGGAGCTGGAGCCCGGCCTGTGGCCGGTGGAGGTCGATCCGACGCAGTTCGAGCTGGCGATCCTGAACCTTGCCGTCAATGCGCGCGACGCCATGCCCGAGGGCGGCCAGCTGCACATCACCGCCCGCAACCGGCCGGCCGGCGACGCGGGAATAGAGGGCGATCTGGTGCAGGTGACCGTCAGCGACACCGGCACCGGCATGGAACCGGAGGTGAAGGCCCGTGTCTTCGAGCCCTTCTTCACCACCAAGGAGGTCGGCAAGGGCTCCGGTCTCGGGCTGGCGCAGGTGTATGGCTTCACCCGGCAGTCGTCGGGACGGGTGGAGATCGACAGCGCGCCTGGCCGCGGCACCGCCGTCTCGCTGTTCCTGCCGCGGACGGCCAAGCCGGTGGCGGCCCCGGCGGCGGAGCGGGCCCTGGACACCGGGTGCGGGGGGGACCGGCACCTCCTGCTGGTGGAGGACGACCCCATCGTCGGCAGCATGGTGGCGGCGGCACTCGAGGAGATCGGCTATGCTGTGCTGCGCGCCGCCAATGCCGAGGAAGCGCTGGGGCTGCTGACCGATGGCGATCTGCGGATCGACATCTTGTTCAGTGACGTGGTGATGCCAGGGCCGATGAACGGTGTCGACCTCGCCCACGCCGCCCGGCGCCTGCGCCCCGGCCTGCCGGTGGTGCTGACCACCGGCTACAGCGAGGATGTCGCCCGCATCGAGGGGGTGCGGGTGTTGCCGAAGCCCTACCGTGTTGGGGCGCTGGCCGAACTGCTAGACGCGGTGCTGGCGGCCGAGGGGGATCTCACTCTCACCCGGTAAGAGGGTCGGGGTGAGGGCGATGCACCGGGAGGATTCTTGGTGAAGGGCCGCCGCGCGACCCCCTCGCCCTAGATGCCGTAATGGGCCTTGCACCAAGCTCTGGCTTGGGCGGGCGGCCTTCACTACAGTGAGAGCTTGTTCGCAGCAGGCGCATCCCTGGCGGGGCTGAGGTGATGTGGTGGACGGCTCTTCCACCTTCTGGGATTGATGGCAAGCTAATGCCGTCGAAGACGGCCATGTGTGGACGACCCCTCCGGTGCAAAAGGGAAATCCGCACTGGCTGGCCGAGAAGAATGCATCCATATGTGTCCAGCCTGTTGTCGCAGCCGCTAGCTGCTGGCCTTGATGAATTCGACGGATCGACACCCAAATCACCTTATGTCGTGGGAAAGTCCTAAATTGATGCCCAGACGGCCCGCCAAAGGCGGGCCGTCTGGGCTGACCGACCCCGCAATCACCTTGGCGGACAGGCCGTGACTGAGCTCGGAGGCGGTCAGCCCTTCCTTGAAGTCCGAACGGTTGCTTGGGCTCGAGCCCGCACCACAAGGAAGGAACAGCAAGGATGTCCACCATCGAGATGGCCGCTGGTATTGACTGCGGCAAGCGCTTTTTGGATGTGGCGGTTTCCGCCACCGGTGACACGATTCAAGTCGCCAACACGCCTTCTGGGCATCAGGAACTGGCGGCGTGGTTGGCTCATCGAGGGATCACGGATGTCGGCATCGAGGCCAGCGGCGGCTACGAGCGGCCGGTCCGTGATGCGTTGCGCGCGGCGAGCTTGTCGGTGCGGGTGTTTGATCCGGCACGCGTGCGTTTTTATGCAAAAGCCATGGGGCGGCGGGCCAAGAACGATACCATCGACGCCGCCCTGATCGCGGCCTTCACCGCCTCCGGGGCTGCGTCGACCGCCACGCCGGTGGATCCGACCCGCGAGGAATTGGCCGGCTTGGTAAAGGCGCGTCGTCTGCTCGTCGACAAGCGAGGCGATCTGCGCCGCGCCTTGATCTCCGCTCCGGCAGCAGCCAAAGCGGCGCTGGAAGAGGCCATTGACGCTTTGACCGAGGCGCTGACCACGCTGGAAGCCGCGATCGAGCGCACGCTCGCCACCGTGCCGGTGATGGCTGAAACCGTGGCTGCGCTCCAGACTGCTCCCGGGGTCGGACCGGTGGTGGCGATCGGCCTCGCCGCTTTGCTCCCGGAACTGGGCCACACGACCGGTTGGAAGGTCGCCGCCCTGGTCGGCGTTGCGCCCTTCGATCATGACAGCGGGCAAGCGCATGGCCGCCGTCGTATCGGTGGCGGCCGCCCCGATGTTCGGCGAATCCTCTACATGGCCGCCGCCGTCGCAGCCCTCCATACCACCGGCGTGATCGCCGACCACTATGCCCAACTGACCAAGCGCGGAAAGCCGCCGAAGTTGGCTCTCGTCGCCTGCATGCACAAGCTGATCGTCCGCCTCAACGCTATGCTCGCAAAGGGACGGACCTGGGAGATCAAAACCGCCTGACGATGCCGGCGGTCGACGCTCGCCGCCGACCCCATGCCAAACCCAATGAACCGGGTGCGCGGACGGGTCAAGGCCGCAGCCGCCCGAAGGGCGGGCGCGCGTCCGCGCGAGCCTTGACGCGGAGCACATCCGGTTCAAGCACGTTTCGTCATTAAGACGGTTGCTCAGTAGTTCGTACAGCCGTATGCACATGTCGTCGGCAATTGGAAGAGAACTGAGGAGCTACATGCCTCGTGAGGCCAGCCGGATTGTAGCGATCTGCGTGAGTCCCGATCTAAACTCAAACCTACCCGAGGTCATTCTCGTTGGTAAGTCGTCCGATGTCGAAGAACGAGCAGCGCAGTTCATCCAGCAAGCTGAAGCTCTTCCTGCCTTCGTTGAACTCGGGTCAAGCCAATGGATGTATCAAGCCAATGGATGTACGTAGGGGTGCGGACTTCGAAAACCACGACCACTGATCCGGCAGTGATCGCTTGCGAAGCGGCCCACGCTTCTCGAACAGACGTGGTGCGGGTTCTTTATATTAAGCAGGTTAGCCGATAAGGCGTGCCGTCAATCCGATCGCCCATCACACTCCGGTATCTTAGACTTGAGCGTTCCGCTGACTGCCATTGACAGCGCGTTCGGAAATCCTCCAGTTTTGTCGGCGAGAATTTCCTACACCGCGGGAGAAAGATCGTGGCGATCATCGCCGTTGCCACCACGAAGGGCGGCTCCGGGAAGAGCACGCTTGCCGCATGCCTCTCCGCGTATTGGGCTGAGAGCGGCGTTACTGTGCAGACCCTCGACACCGATCCCAACCGTAACCTGCTCGCCCGTCTCGATGGCTCAGGAATTCCATGCCTAGGCGTAGACGAGGAGGCAATCCTCATGGCTGTCGCCGCTGCAGCCAAGGAAGCAGAAATCGTGATCGTGGACGTTGCCGGCGCCCTCGCCCGCGGCATGCTCTACGCCGTCTCGGCCGCTGACATTGTCCTCATCCCCTGTCGCCCCGACCGTAACGACGTGGTAGAGGCTGTGCGGACCCAGGAAGTGATTCGGCAAGCCGAGGTTATGACCAGACGCTCGATTCCTCATTCCGCCCTGCTCACCCAGGTGAACTCGCGCGCCCAAGTGACAGGCCAGACCAGAACTCAGCTTGATGCTCTTGGTATCCCCTACTTCGGGGTCAACATGCCAGCTCGTACTGCTTACCAGCAAGCCTCATATACCGGCGCCCCACTCGCAGATACAGCCGTTCAGAAGGACATAGCAGCCATTGCTGCCGCTGTCACCGAACTGATGGAGCGTGGCAATGCCTAAGAAGGATCTTATGAAGGGCGTCGAGGTAGTACACAAGCTGCCGGGGAGGAAGCCGAAGCCGGCAATGCGCGCCATTGATCCAGATGAAATCCGCCGGCAGGTCGCCCCATTCGCCGACCGGCTGCCAAGTCAAACCGCCCCAACCGCTGTCACCTCCACTACGGACAAGCCTCTCAGAGGTGAGGTGCTACCGCCGGCACCGCAATCCCTTGACGAGTTCGATGCAGCGATCTCGGAGGAACTGGTCCGTGCACGCAAAAGCTACTTGCGAATCGGTGAGTTGCTCTCAGTCGCCGACGAGACCCTGCAGCCTGAGCAGCGGGCCGAGCTGGTCAAGCGGCTCGGCGCCCGGTTCGACCTAAAGAAATCAGCGTTGACGCAGATGATGAAGGCGTTTCGTGCCATTCGCTCGGGACGGATTCCCGAAGTCGTAGCGTCGGCGGGCTACACTGCCGTGTACACCCTTGCCAACCTGGACGACGAAAGCCGCGAGAAGGCGAAGAGCGCGGGCCTCTTCCGGTCCGGGGTGCGGCAGGCGGATGTCCGAGCCTTCGTACAGGAGCTCAAGGCGCCGAGAAACGACAAGGGAAAAAAGGAGGCCTTGGAAGCCGAGCTTGAGAGGCTGTTGGCTCGTGTCGAGAAAGTGCGGGCAGAGCTGGCGCAGTTTAGTTGACTAAACCGGCTAGCGTGGAAAACCTTTCCTTCCCCATCGTTCCTGAAGACCCGGTTTGCCGATGAACGCTGAGACCGAGCGATCATGCAGTGTGTCCTGCCCCTAGTACCGCATCGTTTCTCGGCCGACAACACCGCCCCGGGCCGCCTTGATCCATTCCACTATTCGCACGCCTATGGAAAGCGGAAGCACAGTCACACCATCCGCCGAATGACCCAGTGAAAATCGCGGCATTTGAGGTAGGCAGATCACGAAGGCATTGTCAGGACAATGACCTACAACCGCCCCTTCCACCTCACCACCATAGACTTAGAAACCCAATAATCCGAACTTTGGTAACACCGGTGCACTTCCCGTAAATCTTGAAAAACACCGAGGCTCGAAGCATGGAAACGCTTCGAGCCTCTGAAGGAATTGATTTCGTACGGAAACTGTGGCGACAGGACAAACGACCCCCGTTCTGGACTATAGGGCTCAGCAATCAGATGTAGCGCTTTATCATCACCTCCTGATGCCCCGTGCTTTACGATGTCGAATCTCTTGCTCAACCTGGGTCAATCGCTGGCCTTCGTCCTGGCGCAAACTCTTCTCCTGACTCTGCGCCTGAGGCTTGCGCGCCTGCGCCAGTTCGGCCGCCATACGCTGCCGCTCGCCCCGCGCCAGCCCGGCCGACACCTGCTCAACCAGCACCGCTCGGCCCTGCGAGCGTGCCAGATCGTTCCAGTCGGTGCCCTGGTCATCCGGCCGGAAGGTTGGCAGCAATAGCGTCCCACCGACCTTAGCCGCCGCGTCCTCGGCTTTCTCCCGCCCGACGTTCGGCTTGCCCTGGCGCTCCTTGACGTGATCGTTGTCACCGGCGATCATCAGCGGCTTCTCCGGATACCGCTGACGCAACGCCTCGGCCACCCGCCCAAGGTTGCCGGCGTTGAAGGCCACTGCTACGGCCAATCCGGTTTCCCGGTGCAGCGTCGCCGCGGTGGCATAGCCCTCCGCCACCAGCACCGACTTTGAGGCCGCGGCATCCCCGATCAGGAAATGCCCACCCTGCGTCTTGGCTTCCTTCTGGAAGCTCTTGCGCCCCTCGGCGGTGATCGCCTGCACCGACATCACCTTGCCGTCCATGTCCCGGATCGGCACCAGCAGGTTCCCCTCGCGGTCCTGGCGCAAACCATAGGACGGCACATCTTTGGACCGCAGATAGGGATGATCGTCAATCGCCGGCTCGGCTTGGGCAAGCCGTGCCTCGGCGGCGTCGGCTGCCCGCTCCTGCACCAGCTCGCGCTCTTGCGCGCGGGCCTGCCGGCGCTGGGCCGCCTCTGCCGTCAGACGAGCACGATCCACCGCGGTGGCGGCCTGCACCCGGCCCGGCGCCTTCCAATTCCGTTCCGCTCCCGTCTTATGGTTCTTGATGTAGCCGGCCGGATGCCCATCGGTATGGCCGACATAGGCGCCGCTGCGCTCGCCCGGCTTGTCGCCCTCCACCTTCACCCGCCGCATCTGGCCGTCCATCTCCGGCGGCCCATCCAGGCGCAGCCCGGCTTCGCGTAAGGCGGCGGCGAACTCGGCGCGGGGGTCGCGGCCGGCGTCCACATGCAGATCGGTATGCCCTGGCCGCCATTTCTCCAGCGGCGCCAGATCGACACCGGGCGGCGCATACCACGCCTTCTGCTGGCGGTCCCACTGTGCGCCCAGCCCCTTCGCCTCGTCCTTCTCCGCATAGGGCACCGCCAGATAAACCCGCTCGGCGGCCGTCTGCATCGCCACGACCTGCGTCTCTGTCATGAGCACCGGCATCTTGACCTGTACCCCCTCGTCCTGGCCCTGGGCCGGCACCGACGTCTGACCGCGGCCTTGCTCCTGGCCCTGGTCCTGGCTGAGCTGCTGCCCCAGCCCGTTGAGGTGCTTGACGATCTTCTCCGCGTCGGCCGCCGCGCGGAAAATCTCCCGTGGGTCCTCCTGCAGGACTTCGATCCACGCGCCGATGTAGGCGACGTGCTGGCCGGGGTCGTGGCCGATTTCGAGCTGCTGCCCCAGCACCATCGAGGCGATTTCTGCCCGCAGTTCCTCCCTGGCGTATCCCGCCGAGCCGAACGGGTGCGACAGGTCGCGGTCCAGGCGGGAGCTGTGCCCGGTCCAATGCCCCTTCTCGTGGAGCGCCGTCGCATAGAAGCCGTCGGCGCTCGGAAACTGCGAGCGCTCCGGCAGCACGATGTGGTCCCATACTGGGCTGTAAAAGGCGCGGTTGCCGCCTTGATGGAGGATCTTCGGATCGCCGGCCGACAGCAGGCGCTCCGCCTGCTCGTGCCGCTGCCACTCCGGCAGCGCCGGCTTCGCCTCAACCGCCGGCAACCCATCGATCTGCGCCGCGTTGAACACCACAGCGGCGAGGACGCGTGGCCGCTCGTAACGCGCCATCTGCTTGAGCGGCTGGCCGTCCTCGCCGGTCACCGGTTTGCCGTCCTGCCCCAGCACCGGCTCCAGGCCCTGCCATTTCCAATACTGGACGCGGGTGCCCGTCTCGCCCTTGCGCACCTGGGCGCCCGTGTCCTGCGCTTGGTTGTAGGTCATCCAGCGGAGATCGCCATAGCCCCTGGCCTGCCCCACCGCCATCAGCCACAGGGTGTTGGCGCCGCGATAGTCGTTGCCGGTGGTCGGGTTGTAGGGCAGGTGGCGCTCGCCCGGCTGCCACGGCTTGATCCAGGGGGCCGTCCCCTCCTTGAGCTGGTCGATGATGGTGTCTGCAACGGTCTGAACGAACTCACGCGACGCCATGGCCGAGGCCCTCCAGCTCTTCGCCTAAGTCGGCGTTCGACTCCCAAGCGGCGGCCTCGGTTAGCGCGGTTTCCTCGAACGCGCCCAGCGCCTCAGCCTCGTCAGGATCGACCTCGACCACCACCCCTGGCGTGCCGAAGTCCGACAGTCTGGTGGAGAGGATCGCGTCCTGCTGAATGCGGGTCGGCGCCTGTTCGGCGTCATTGGCGGCCTGGGGCAGTGCCCCCGTGGTCAAGCTGCTGTTGGACATTGGTCGTCCTCCGGTAAGCCGTGGTGTCAGCGTGATAGGGATCGGCCGGCGCCGCCTCGGGCGCCGGCGGGGGGAGGAGTTGGCGCGAAGGAGCCGCGTCACCCGAAGCAGCGCCGGCCGCAAAGGTCACACCCGCACCGTAGTAGCGGGCGACGTAGCCGTTGCGGAACCCGCGCTCGAAACTGCCGGTGTTGTAGGCGCTGAGCGCTGCCTTCAACGCCTCCTGGCCGGGACCGTGGCGCTCGACCGCCCGTCCATAGTTGACGGTCAGGATCGCCGCTCCGGCTTTCAGGTTGGTGCAAGGGTCGAACAGCTGCTCGACCGTGTAGCCGAACCTCGACAGGTTGGCCGAGTTCACCTGCATCAAGCCGAGATCCACCGTGTAGCCGGCGGCCATTGCCGAGCTGGCAAGCTTCACAGCATCGGCCACGTCGATGGCCGGCCGCGCCAGCGACGCGCCGTTGATGTTGATCGCCAGGGGATTCCCCCCGCTCTCCACCCGGATAATCTCCTCCACGGTCTGCGGCGCCACGTCCGGCGCACAGGTAAGGATGAGGTCGATCATGACGCCCCCTGCACCAGGATGGGCCGCGCGGTGCCCTGGATGCTTTCCAGCGGCAGCGCCCCGAAATAGCGGCTGTCGAAGGACGCGGGGTGATGGGAGGACACCACCCACACGGTGCCGGCCTCGACCCGGTAGCGGCCGGGCAGCAGCACCGGCATCGACCGGCCGGTGCCGTCTGCGGCGAGCGGCCGGCTGTTCACCAGCAGCAGGCCGTTCACCCGCACCCCCTCGGCCGTCAGCTCCACCTCGTCGCCGGCCTGGGCGACGATGGGCTTGAACAGCGGCTGATAGCCGCCAGGGCAAGCCCCCGCCGGCACATAGCCGCGCTCACGCGCCAGCCGGAATGGTTCGCTGTCGGGCGGGCACAACTCGACCACCACGCCGGGAGTCACGGCGCCGGCCGCATCCACCCGCCACAGCCCGACCGGCAGGGATGGCGTGGCATTGATCCGCCAGCCGGCCGTGCCGGCGGCGGTGGTCGCCACCGTGGTCAGGATGGCGGCGCACCATACTCCCACGGCAAAGCGCCGGCCACGATTGGGCCGGCTCACAGCACGAACGCCTTGCCCGGCTTTGGGCCGCGCAGATGGTCGGTCGGTGGAGCTGGGATCTTGGCCCGGTTGGCAAAGATCGGATCGCGGAAGTAGAGGCTCTGCGTGCCATAGACCGGGGCATGGCCGGCGGTAAACACCAGTACGTCGCCCGGCTCGCTGATCCGGCCGGCCTCGTCCTTCACCGGGGCTTTCAGCCGCATCACCTCGTCGGGCGTCAGCAGCGGCCGGCTCACCTCGTGATAGGAGCGTGTCACCTGCTGCAAGACGGCGCCGAAGCGCGACCCACTGGTGGAGATGTCTTCTTTCACAATCGTCGTGGTGCCGGTCATCTTCGACAGCCATTCGGCCGTCTCGACCTTGTTCGGCGCGTAGGCCACCCGGACGTGGCAACTGGACAGAATGCTCTCGTCCTTGCCGTAGAGGCTCCACAGCTGCGCCACGTCCTGAACAATCACATACGCCTTGATACCGTAGCCGGTGATGAAGGACAGCGCCTCTTGGAAGACCTCCAGCTTGCCGAAGCTGGCGAACTCGTCCAGCAGCAGCAGCAGGCGGTGCTTGTGAAGCGCTTGCTCCCGGCCGTCGACAAAGGTCATCTCCTCGCGCACCAGCACCCGGACGATCTGGTTGATGACCAGCCGCATCAGCGGTTTCAGCCGGTCCTTGTCGGCGGGGCGGACAACCAGGTAGAGCGACACCGGCCGCTCATGGTCCATCAGGTCGCCGACCATGAAATCGCTGCGCCCGGTGTTCTGCTCAACCAGCGGATCACGGTAGATGCTGAGGAAACGCCGGGCGGTGGAGAGGATCGAGGCGCGTTCCTCATCCTCGGTGTTCAGCATGTCGCGGGCCGCCGCCGCCACCAGCGGATGCGCCACCGCCTCGCCTGTCTCCGCCTTCCACAGATGCCGGTTCTCCAGCATCTCCTCGTACAGCTCGATCACCGGCCGCTCGGGATCGGACAGGGCCTGCGCCACCGCCGGCAGGGTGACGGCCCGCCCGTCCTTGGCTTCCTTGTAGCTGAGATGGAGGATGACCCCGGTCAGCAGCGCATGCGCCGATGCCGCCCAGTGGTCCAGCTGCCCGGTGCCCTGGGGATCGACCATGATGGTGACGACGTTCTGCACGTCGCCCACCTCGTAGAGCGTGCCGAAGCGGATTTCCGCCAGCGGGTTGAAGGCAACGCTGCCCTCGGCCGCCGCCGGATCGAACTTCATCACCACATGGCCCTGCGCCTTGCGCCAGCCCGCCGACATCGCCCACAGCTCGCCCTTCATGTCGTGGGCGACGACGCTGTGGGGCCAGGACAGCAGGGTGGGGACCACCAGCCCGACGCCCTTGCCGGATCGCGGCGGTGCGATGGCGGCGATGTGCTCCGGCCCGTTGTGCCGCAGGTAATGCAGCCGGCCGGTCGCCGGATCAGTCCAGCCGCCGACATAGACGCCGGCACCCGGCTTGTCCGCCGCCGGCAGCAGCCCGCTGCGCTCCACCTCGCTCCGGCTTGCCCAATGGGCGGTGCCATGCACGCCCTCATGCCGGGTGGCGCTGCGCGTCGCGAAACCAACGGCCAGCACAGTGGTCAGGATGCTGGCGCCCAAGCCGCCGAGAAAGCCGAGATTGACTGTGTCGAACACCTCCTTGGCGTTCCAGTACCAGTCCGTTTGCCACTTGAACCACGCCCACGGTGGATAGACCACCCCAATCAGCGGCTCCCCGAGCGCCGGGTGATAGCCGAGACTCTGCGCCACATACTGGGTGCAGACGCTCGACAGCCCGACCGCCGTCCCGGCCAGCAGCAGCGGCCCGAACAGCCGCGCCCGAGATCGTTTGCGCTTGGGCTGGAGGGTCGGACTTAAGGGACCGGCCGTCGTCATCGCTTACGCCCTCTCGATGGGGACAGGAGGCGGCCCCGGCTGTCCAGCTCGACCGTCTGCCCGACCCGCCATGTGCTCGCCTTGGCGGCTTGGGCGGGGGTGACCGGCTTGACCAGCGTCTCGCCGCCTCGATGCAGCAGCACCACCTCGGCACCGTCTTGCAACCTACGGCGGCCTTGGTAGACCACCGGGCCGGCGTCGCTCGCCGTCCAGAGGCGTATATAGTCTATCGACGTTATCGTTTCCCTCCTATTGTTCCGGCGGGAGATGAAGTCGGTGACAGATGTAGATCCTTCGGCCTGGGTCATAGGCTGGACCATTCGAGCGCGCTCCCGCTCGAGCTCGGGGTCGGCAAAACGCACCTCGAGCCCCTTTATCGCCGCGAGCTGCGCCACCTGCGTTTTGAAGGCATCAGAGCCCTCCACCACCAGGGCTTGACCACGGAAGCGGTCGTCGGCCAGCGACAGAGCGAGGAAGGTCGCCCCGGCGGTGACCTCGGTCACCCGCACCTGGGTTGCCTCGTCGCTGACCACCCCGCCATCCTCCACCCGGTAGACCAGCGCGCCGTTCTTGCCGGCCTTCGGGCGCAGCCGCTCATAGACGATGTGCCGGGCCACATCGGCGTCGGCAGCGGTCAGCAGGGTCTCCGCCATGCGGCGCTGCCGGCGGGATCGGCTGCGCAGAACCGCCACCGCGCCCTCATTGCCCCGGCTGGCTTCTACCGTCAGGAACTCCTGCCACGTCGGCAAACCCGTCCCTGCCGCCCCCTGGCGCTGCCGGCTTCGCTCCTGCCGCCACGCCGCCGCATCGGCCCGGCGCTGATGCGCCAGCATCGTGTAAGCATGTCGGCGCTCGGCCGCCGTCAGCACCGGACTGCCCTTGATCTCCGCCCGCCGCGCCGCATACCACGCCGCCAGCTCTTTGGCGTGTTCCGCCTGGGCTTGCCGTTGAGCAGCCCGCTGGGCGGTCCGTGCCTTTACCAGCGCCTCCCGCTGCGCCTGATACTCTTGGTACAGCCCTTCGCTGTTGCTATGGCGGTGCAGCGGCATTCTCTGGTAGTCGCGCCCTGGGTGCGCGGGATCGCCAGCTGGTGCTGATGTGACAAAACGGGCAGCGTCCGCAGCCCCTTGCGAACTGTCACCGTTCGTCCGGCGCTGGGCCGCCATTGGGGGCGGCCCGTAAGCTCCCAGCCGCCTGGTCAACGATTTGACCGACAGGCTGCGGTCGACACTGCTTGCCTTCACGCCGAGCCCTGTTGCCTCCTGCACGATGGCCAGACCGGCACCCTTGGGCCGGATCGCCAGCCCATAGCGCTCCAGCACCGCGTGCAGCTCGCCCCAGCTTGCCGCCTTGGCTGCCCCCTCCATGAGCTCGGCGCCGGCGGTCTCCTTCACCCACCGCAGGAACGACACCTCACCGGAATGCGCCTCCATGTCGCCCGGCCGGCCGGGCAGCGTCGGGCCATCCATTGGGTGGAGCTGAAGGCCATGCTTTTGCTCCAGCGCCCGGCACAGCCGGAACAAAGTCGGGTGGTCGTAGAACGGCTCGACGCACCGCAGAGTGCGGGGATGCACCCGGTTGATCGCGATGTGAATGTGGAAGTGCTGGGTGTTGGTGTGGGCGGCACTGATCCGCTGATGCTCGGCATAACCGATGCCGGCGCACAACGTGTCCTCGATGTCCTCGAGCTGAGCCCTGGTCGGCACCTCCCCCTCGGGGAAGCTGACGATCAGGTGATAGGTCTTGTCGCCCTTCGCCCGCTTGTTGCGCTCCTGTGTCACCAGGATCTCGCGGATCGCCCACCCCGGTTCGTCACTGGTGCAGTTGGTGATGCGCGACCACGCCAGCTTTTCCCCGCCGCCCTTGGCGTCCAGAATGTAGTCCGCCGTCCGCGTCCATAACTGCGCCGCCTCCTCGGTCTTGGCCGCCAGAATATAACGACCCAGTCTTGCGAAATCGGACGTCGCCTTGGTGCGCTTGACCCGCTTGGCGATCATAATCGCGTCACCGCATGGCGAAGCTCGTCCTGGGTATCCTTGATGTGTCCCAGCAGCTCGCGCACGTCGGTAACCGCTGCGCCCCGCCCCGGCGTGTCGATCAGCCACAACTTTAGGAGGCCGCCCAACCGCCCCAGGTCGGCGTTCACTATTATCAGCCGCTCAACCGCATCGAGGTCCACCACACTGCGCGGCTGGTGCCCCAGTCCGACGTTCCGCAGATAGGCCGACACCGACAGTCCGGCCGCTTCAGCCTGCGCCTCGATCCGCGCCCGCTCGGCCGCATTCACCCACACCTTCAAGGGCCGTTGCCGGTCGCGGGTCTTGCCCGCAGTCAGTGCTGTCATCGGGATTTCCCTCCTGGCGTTCAAAGCGGCGGCAGCCGCCGTATGCCTCGCAGAGCAAGATCAGCGTCGAGCCCAAAGGGCGAGTAAGCACGGGTGTTGTAGGACTGCACGGCTCTGCCGTGTAGGCCTACAACACATATCTTGTCAGCCAAAACTCTGCGAAACTCTGCAATAGTCTGCAACACTTTGCGAAGGTCTATCCCACCTGGGTCACAATCGTAAAGATCTGCAGAGCCTCTAAAACCTTCGCAATGGTTCGCAGAGTTTCGCAGTCTATACCGTCGGAGAGTTTGCGAAACTCTGCAAACCTTTGCGAGACTTGGGTCTCGGTAGCCGCTGAGAGAGCCGATGATGGACAAGCCGGACAATGCCGGCCCTGCGCGCCACTGGGGCGCCGGCCGGATCGCCTTCCTGACCATCCTTGAAACCGTTCGCAAGGACGTGACCCAGGGTTACCCGCTGACGGTGATCCACCAGCGTTACGCCGCCAGTCTGGGCGTCAGCTACTCAAGCTTCGCCCGCTATGTGCAACGCTACATCACTGAGGTGGACACTGCTGAAAGCCGGCGGCGAAAGAGCGACAGGGACGTGACCGCTCCTCCCAGTAAGGCCGACCTACCCGCGTCCCCTACGCCGCGGCCGCCCTCCGATCCGAACGCCGGTCCCATGATCCGTCACTTTAAATACAATCCTCGCGCGAAAAACCCCGAGGACCTGATTTAAGGAGTCACCGATGGCTACCAAGGCCCGACAGGCTGCCGATGAGGCCCTGACTGCTGCCCCCGCCTTATCTCAGCCGGCGCCGCAAATTCACATGACGCTCCAGGGGAAAGGGGGTGTCGGAAAGTCCATGGTCTCGTCCCTTCTGGCCCAGTACCTTACCGCCAACGGACGGTCGGTCACCTGCATCGATACCGATCCCGTCAACGACACCCTCTCGGGCTATACCGCGCTCAACGCCCGCCGCCTCGACCTCTTGCAGGGCAACCAGATCAACACCCGCCGCTTCGACGAGATGATGGAGTTGCTGGTCTCGGAGGATGCCAGTGTCGTGGTCGACAACGGCGCCGCCTCCTTCCTCCCCCTCACCAGCTACATGCTGGAAAACGGCGTTGCCAATCTTCTTGCCGCCTCGGGCCGGCAACTCGTCGTCCATACCGTCGTCACCGGCGGGCAGGCCATCATGGACACCCTCACCGGCTTCGATCAGCTCGCCTGCCAGCTCCCCGAATCCGTGCAGATGGTTGTGTGGCTCAATGAATACTTCGGTGACATCCAGGCCGGAGGAAAGAGCTTCGAAGAGATGAAGACCTACCAGATCAACAAGCATCGGGTGATAGGACTGGTACGGATCAAACGCTACACCGGAGAGACCTTCGGCAAGGACATGGAAATGATGCTGGATCGCAAGCTTACCTTTGATGAAGCGGTCAGAAGCCCGGACTTCGGTCTTATGGCAAAGCAACGTTTGACGATGATGAAGCGTGATATCTTCCAACAGATCGCTCTTGTCGTCTGACCGCCATGGACGTCCAACGCCTGATCGGGGAGGTTGCCAAGCGGCACAACGTGCTGCTCGGCCCCTCTGACCCGATCCTCGTCACCCTCACCCTCAACGAGTTGGTGCTCGCCCAGTATGTCGAGCGACTGAACGCCACGCTGGAACAGGCAGAGGACCGGACGGCTGCGGGATCGGCCCAGCAGATCGCCGCTGCCCGCGAGTTGGCAAGCAAGCTGGTCACCGAGACCGGCGGCTACGTGGCCGGACAAGTCGAGGAAGCCGGCAGGGCCGTGCAGGCGCAGCTTCTCGCTTCGCTCGACCTGCAGGTGCAGGCAGCACGGGAAGCCGCTCAGCAGGCCGCTTTGGCCCGCCGAACGGCCCTTTACGCCGCCTTAGTGGCTGTGGGGGCCGTCTGTTGCCTCGTCGGCTTGCTGGTGGGAGCGATCACCTTGTAGCGCCGCCTGCCTCCAAGTCACTCACCCGACGCTCACATGTCTGTTTGATGCCAGGGGGATGGTGAACTAGGGCTCGAGCAGCTCATACAATGGCTTTCCCACCACACGCGCAAGCAATGCCATGTAGCTGAGGCTGGGGGAGTGGCGGGCATTCTCAATAACACTGATATAGGCTTGGCCTATCCCAGTTAGTGCCGTGATGTCATTCTGAGAGAGCCCTGCTTCCAAACGAGCCCTTTTGAAGTTTCGTGCAAATGTGAGCAGCTCAGGCGGCGCATTTTCTTTCGTAACGCGTCGCTTGTGTGTCTTGGCCGGACCACTTACGTCTTGGTCGTCACTGGTCAACGCTTGACCCCCTTCATTTGCCGGGGGACGGCTTTAAGAGCTCATGCAAAGGTTTTCCCACCACACGAGCCAACAAAGCCATGTGGGTCAGGCTTGGATCAACCACAGCCCGCTCCACCTCGGACACATAGGCCTGCGACACGCCAATTCTCTTGGTGATATCAGTTTGAGTCAGTCCGGCGGCAAGGCGGGCTTGTTTGAAGTTATGCGCAAATATCAACAACTCAACAGGCTTGTCTTTATGGGACGTCCGACGCTTGCGAGAGGCTGGTTCTGGTTTTTCGTCAGGATCAACCATGTCAGTCACTCGCCCTTATCGATCTGCATGGCTCAATCCAGAATTTCTAATGTAGATAATGTGCCAAGTCCTAACGGAATAGACCCGATGCTTAATCCAACCGATTCACGGAGTGGGTATTTTCATGTAACGGCGAAAGCCTTACCCCTTCGACCGCAAGACAGAAGCCGGACATTTCCCTCACCCATTCAAAACAACTTCCAGGCTCAAGCCTGGGTTCACCTTACTGTTTGATTTCTAAAATACAAGGACGCTGCGCGTCCGATCTCCTACACAATCGGCATACCCAAATATGCATTTATTCTTGAACAATCGGTCACCGGGACTCTCTTACAGTTGCCCTACCCGTTTGTATGCACAACCTGGCCACGACCAAGGTGAGGTCTCCCTATACCCTTTCAGTCATTCTGAAGGTCATTCGATTACGGATATAGTGAGTTCCGCCGCAGATACGCAACGAACGACTCCGGGAGATGCCGATGGCTGTGGTTGCTGCCGCCTCGTTCCAACAGGAACACGACCGGCGCGTGCAGGAGAAGCTGCGCCGTGAGCTTGGCCAGTTGGTGTGTGGTTTTCTGGCCGAAGCGGATGTCGTGGAAATCGCGTTGAACCCGGACGGCCGGCTGTGGGTCGAGCGCCTGGGGCAGGAGATGATGCCGGTCGGCACCATGTCGGCCAGTCAGGCGGAATCCCTGATGACCACGGTGGCGGCGGCTCTGCGCACCACCATCACCCGCGACACCCCGATCCTCGAATGCGAGCTGCCCTTTGACGGCTCCCGCTTCGAGGCCCTCATTCCACCGGTCGCTGCCGCTCCCACCTTCGCCATCCGCCGCAAGGCGTCGCGCGTCTTCACGCTAGAGGAGTATGTCGAGCGCGGCATCATGACCGACCGCCAGCGGGCGGTACTGGTCGAGGCTGTGGCCGCCCGGCGCAATATCTTGGTGGTCGGCGGCACCGGCACCGGCAAGACGACGCTGACCAACGCCCTCATCAAGGAGATCGAGCGCGCCACCCCGCATCACCGGCTGATCATCATCGAGGATACGGTGGAGCTTCAATGCAGTGCGCCCAATGCGGTGCCGCTGCGCGCCACCGAGCATGTCAGCATGCTGCGACTGCTCAAAGCCACCATGCGCCTGCGCCCCGACCGCATTCTGGTGGGCGAGACGCGCGGTCCGGAGGCATTGGCGCTGCTGAAAGCCTGGAACACCGGCCACCCCGGCGGAGTCGCCACCGTCCACTCCAACACCAGCGACAGCGCCGGCACCGCCGGCTTGGTCCGCCTGGAAAGCCTCATTGCTGAAGCAACCCCGACGCCGATGCACACGCTGATCGCCGAGGCGGTCAACCTGGTGGTCAACATCGAAAAGACCTCATCCGGCCCGGGTCGGCGCATCGCCGCCGTTCTCGCCGTCGAGGGGTTCGACGGCAGCAATTACGTCCTGTCACAACTCGGATAAAGCCCCCATGCGCAATCCCCTCTTACGCGGCGTCTCAGCCGCCACCCTGACGGCTGCCCTCACGGTGCTGACCGCCGCTGCCAATCCGGCGCTCGCTGCCGGCGGCGGCGGTGGCGGGCTTCCCTGGGAAGCCCCGCTCCAGACCTTCGTCAACTCGCTGACCGGCCCAGTTGCCTTCGCTATCTCGCTGCTCGGCATCGTCGTCTGTGGCGCCATGCTGATCTGGGGTGGTGAAATCAACGAGTTCGCCCGCCGCTTCGTCATGCTGGTGCTGGTGGTCGCGCTCTTGGTGTTCGCCACCAACATCCTGACCCAGCTTTTCGGCGTCGGCGCGGTAATCGCTACGGCCGGCGCCGGGGTGGTGCTGGCGTGACCGGGGCCGCCACCGGTGGACTGCGCCGGACGGAGTTCCGCCGGGCGTTGCACCGCGCCAACCTGCTGATGGGCGGCGAGCGCGAGTTGGTGATGTTCACCGCGCTGGTGGCCGGCGGCCTGATCCTGACGGCGCAGAACTGGATCGCCACGGTGGTCGGTCTCAGCGTCTGGTTCGGCCTGATCGGCTTCCTGCGGACCATGGCGAAGGCCGATCCCCGCCTCAGCCACGTCTACACCCGCCACCTCCAATACCAAGCCTACTACCCGGCCCGGTCGCGGCCCGCCCGCGACCGATAAGGAGGGGCCATGCTGGCTCTCAAGACCTATCGCGACAAGGCCAGGGGCGTGCCCGATCTGCTCGACTGGGCCGCCCTGGTCGATGACGGGATCGTTCTCGGCAAGAGCGGCGCCCTGCTCGCCGGCTTCTACTACCGGGGGCCGGACACCGCCTCCTCGACCGCCGACGAGCGCAACTATGTGACGGAGCGGGTCAACGCCGCCCTTGCCCGGCTGGGAAGCGGCTGGGCCAGCTGGTTCGAGGCCGCCCGCCTGCCCTCGGCCGGCTATCCATCGGCCGAGGCCTCGGCGCTCCCCGATCCGGTCAGCCGCCTGATCGAGGCGGAGCGCCGCCGCCAGTTCACCACCCACGGCGCGCACTACGAGTCCGCCTATGCGCTGGTGGTGCAATACACCCCGCCGCTGCGGCGCAACACCAAGATCCAGGATTACCTGTGGGATGAGGATCCGACCGCGGCGCCGCAGTCGCCGGCCGACCAGACGCTCGCCGCTTTCAGGAAGGCGCTCGACGATCTGGAAGACGCGCTTGGCACCGTGCTGACGGTGCGCCGCATGACCAGCTACACCCATGTCTGCGCCCAGGATCGCGAGCATCTGCGCGACGAGCTGGTCGACTATCTGCATTTCTGCCTGACCGGCGACGACAGCCCGCTCAACATTCCGCCGGACGGGATGTATCTCGACGCGGTGATTGGCGGGCGCGAGCTGTGGACCGGCGACACCCCGCGCATCGGCGAGCGCTACATCGCCTGCGTCTCGCTGGAAGGCTTCCCCGGCGCCTCACACCCCAACATCCTCGACGTGCTGGAGCATCTGCCGGTGGCCTACCGGTGGTCCTCGCGCTTCATCCATCTCGACCAGCACGAGGCGGTGACCCACCTTCACCGCTACCGCCGCAAATGGAAGCAGAAGGTGCGCGGCTTCTGGTCCCAGGTCTTCCGCACCCAGGGCGGCGTCGTCAATGAGGACGCCCTGCTGATGGCCGGAGAGGCCGAAGCGGCGATCACCGACGCCAGTTCGGCTCTGGTGACCTTCGGCTACTACACCCCAGTCATCGTGCTGATGGGCGAGGACCGCGGCCAACTGCTCGACAGCGCCCGGCTGGTGTCGCGCGAGGTGCAGCGCCTCGGCTTCGCCTGCCGGCTGGAAACGATCAACGCTGTGGAAGCATGGCTGGGCACCCTCCCCGGCCATCCCAACCCCAACGTCCGCCGGCCGCTGATCCATACGCTGAACCTCGCCGATCTGCTGCCGCTCGCCAGCGTGTGGGCTGGGCTGGATGCCGCCCCCTGCCCGTTCTATCCGGAGGCGTCACCGCCGCTTTTGTACGGGTCCGCCCCCGGATCGACCCCATTTCGGCTCAATCTGCACGTTGGCGACGTTGGGCATACTCTGGTCTTCGGCCCGACCGGCGCCGGCAAATCCACCCTGCTGGGCACAGTGGCGGCCCAGTTCCGCCGCTACCCCGGCGCCACCGTGGTGGCCTTCGACAAGGGCCGCTCCATGCTCGCCCTGGCGCTCGCCTGCGGCGGTGCCCACCACGACATCGCCGGCGAGGCCAGCCGGCTGTCCTTCGCTCCGCTCGCCGCGCTCGATACCGCTGGGGATCTCGCCTGGGCGGAAGACTGGATCGAGTCCTGTTACCAGCTCCAGACCGGCATGCCGCCGACCCCGGCGCAGCGCGAGGAAATCCACCGCGCCATGCGGCTGCTGAGCCAGGAAAAGGGGCCGGAGGAACGCTCCCTCACCGACTTCCTGCTGACGGTACAGGACGAAAAGCTGCGCTCGGCGCTGACGCCCTACACCATCAGCGGCCCGCTCGGCCATCTGCTCGACAGCACCCGCGACGGGCTGGGAGAGGACGCCTTCACCGTCTTTGAGATCGAGGAGCTGATGGGGATGGGCGAGAAAAGCCTGATCCCGGTCCTGCTCTACCTGTTCCGCCGGTTTGAGAAGTCCCTGCACGGCCAGCCGGCGCTTCTGCTGCTGGACGAGGCCTGGGTCATGCTCGGGCACCCGGTGTTCCGCGAGAAGATCCGGGAATGGCTGAAGGTGCTGCGCAAGGCCAACTGCGCCGTCGTGCTCGCCACGCAAAGCCTGTCGGATGCGGTGCGCTCGGGCCTGCTCGACGTGCTGTTGGAGTCTTGTCCCACCAAGCTGCTGCTGCCCAACGAGGAAGCCGACAAGGGCGGCACGCCACAGGTGCCGGGGCCGCGCGACCTCTACACCGCCATCGGCCTGAACGAGGTGCAGATCGGCATTCTCAAGACCGCGGCCAAGAAGCGCGACTACTACTACCTGTCGCCGGAAGGCCGCCGGCTGTTCTCGCTCGCCCTCGGGCCGGTGGCGCTCGCCTTCGTCGGCGTCTCCGACAAGGAAAGCGTGGTGCAGGTGCGCGAGCTTGCCGCCAGCCATGGCGCCGACTGGCCCTTCCAGTGGCTCCAGAAGAAAGGGGTGCGCTATGACCACCTTCTGTAATGCCGTCACCTCGGCCGGCGCGCTGCTGGCCGGCCTCGCCCTGCTGCCGGAGCCGGCCAAAGCGGACGATTGGGGCTGTCAGGTCCTGCTCTGCATGAGCAACCCCGGTGGCCCGACGCAGTTTGCGGAATGCGTGCCGCCGATTAAACGGCTGTGGCGGCATCTGCGCCGTGGCGGCAGCTTTCCCACCTGCGACATGGCCGGCTCGCCGGAAAGCGGCGGCTCCTACGTACAGCAGGTGTTCGACCCGTACGACCTCTGCCCGGCCGGTCTCCAGCCGGCGCCGGCCGGCCAGTGGGTCGGCAGCCGCTCGCAGCTTGCACTCTTACCGCTTGGGGGCCTGCCGGCCGATGGGGATACCGCGCGGCCGGCCCAGTCGGAAGCCTCGATCACCAGCGACCACGGCGGGCGCCTGGGACCGCGGGCCTGTGTTGGCTCGCTGATGGGAACCACCGTCCAGGGCGGCTCGGACGATGAACGGATCACCGTCTCCATCTACGACGACGTGCAATGGCTGCAACCGAAGTCGCCGCAGGCCTTCGACGTCTACATCGACTCCGGGCTCTTCCACCGCGTTCGACTGCAGTAGGTGCCCCGATGCGCAAGCCGCTCTCCGCCTTCCTGCTGTCCGCCCTGCTGTTCCACACCCTGCCGGCGCAGGCCCAAGGCATCCCGGTGATCGACGTGTCGGCCATCGCGCAGATGATCACCCAGGTCGCCAACCAGATGGAGCAGATCAGCAATCAGGTTCAGATGATCGAGAACCAAGCCCGCTCGCTCCAGACCTTGGGCGGCGGCAGCTTCGGCGAGCTGCACGGCAATCTTAGCCAGCAGGTAGGCCAGCTCAACGCGGTGATGAACCGGGTTCAAGGGATCGGCTACCAGCTCGGCGGCATCGAACAGGAATTCAACCAGCTTTTCCCGCCGGGAACGGACTGGCAGTCGGTGCCGACCGAGGACGTGGCGCCCTACTACCAGCGCTGGTCCAGCCAATTGCAGGATGCCTCGCGCACGGCGATGGACAGTCAGGGGGTGGTGCGCAACGTCCAGCGCAACGTCTCGGTCGCGCAAGGCATTCTGGCTGACGCGCAAGCTTCGGACGGTGAAGTGCGCCAGCTCCAGGCGACCAACGAAATGCTGGCCCTGTTGGCGACCCAGCTTGGCGACATGACCATGACCATGGCGACCACCGGCCGGGTCACGGCGAGTGCGGCGACGGCGGCCCAAACACGATCTGATGCCGAAGCCGAGCTACAGCGCCGGTTCTTGAATCCTCCCCCTGTTCCCGTCACCAACGGTGAAGCTTTCTAAAGGAATAGCACAATGCTCCAAGTAAAGATGTCAATCGCTGCTCTAATTCTTATCGGCGCAATTTCCGGGTCTGCCATAGTCGCGCACGTTGCCACTAAGTATAGCCTTTCCGTTACCTGTGCGCCGCAGGCGAAAACCCAAGCTCAGCCACGAAACAGCCTGCCGATTGGGCCACCTGTCCCGGTTGGAAATGGCGAGAAGTTTTAGGAGGTCCCAAGATGAAGCAGGTTCTTCGCTTCTTGCCCTTCGCCATAGCTGTGGGCGTTGTGGTGATCTGCAATGACGCACTCGCTCAGGTGGCGCAAGATAACGCTTTGGATAACATAGTCCGGCTGTATCGTGACCATTCCGCGGCTTGGCAGGCAACCCTTCGGAATTATGCTATCTCCTTGTTTTGGATTTTAGTGGCTATAGAGTTCACCTGGGCGTCCGTCCGTTTGGCTTTAAAGGGCGCTGATTTCGGGGAGTGGGTGGCAGAGGTTACAAACCAAGTTCTTTTCATCGGCTTCTTCCTGACCCTGCTGCTCAACTCAGCCGACTATGCGCAATCGATTGTCAACAGCTTTCGGGAGGCCGCAAGTCAGGCAAGTGTCGCTACTGGAGGCTCTCCCAACATTTCACCATCCAACATCTTTGATGTCGGTCTGACGCTTGCCAACAACGTTGCTCAGCAGGCTTCCATATGGAAGCTGGCAGATAGTGCTGGATTGATCATCGCGGCACTCGTGGTTTTGATCTGCTTTGCCCTGATTGCGGCCTTCCTAATCCTCGCTCTGGTAGAGAGCTACATCGTCATCTCTGCCGGTGTTTTGCTGATGGGTTTCGGCGGCTCACGCTGGACCAAGGATTATGCCGTCAAGGTTCTGGTCTACGCCGTAGCGGTCGGCGCCAAGCTGTTTGTCCTGCAACTGCTCATTGGACTGGGGCAAGGCATGATTATCACTTGGTCAGGGCAGGTGATGAACAGCACAGCAGATGTGTTCGTCATCGTCGGCTCCGGTGTTGTCATGCTGGCGGTTACCAAGGTGGTGCCGGACATGGTCCAGAGCCTCGTGAACGGCACGGCCCCCAGCGGCGGTGGTGCCCTTGTCGGTGCTACCGCAGCAGTCGGCGGGGCTGCAGTTGGGGCCTTGGCCGGTGCAGCCGGCGCCGGCATGGCGGTCGGCGGCGCCTCCAAGCTTGCTAGCGCCCAGCTAGCCAGTTCGGGCCTGTCCTCGTCCCCTCCGCCAGCTTTTGCCGCCCGCATGGCCGCTCGTGCTGCCGGCAACCTTGGCCAGGCGGCGGTGCAGGACGTCGGCCGCCGCCTGTCCGGCCGCCATCACGGCACCATGGGCGGGCGCATGGGCGAGAGCATGATCCACAAGGCCCGCGAGCTCCGGGCCTCGACCGAAAAGCCACAGGCTCCGCAAGCCCCCCAGCCGGGGCAGCCGTCGGGCCAACCCAACAACGTGATCCGCCCCGAATAGGCGTTCGGGTTTGAACGCCAGGGGGAGGGATTCCTTTGCTCTATAGGCATTCGACTATGAAGACCCACGCCCTGCGCAAGCCGAAACCTCCAGAAAAGCCGCCGGCCGAAACCCCCTACCTCTCGGCCCGGCGCGAGTGGAACGAGCGGTACGGTTCCTACATCGCCCGCGCCAATGCCTGGCGTCTCACGGCACTGTCCAGCCTCGCCATCGCCGCCCTGGCGGTCGGGGGCGTGGTGTGGATCGGCAGCCAAAACCGCCTCGTTCCCTATGTCGTGGAAACCAACAAGCTGGGCGATGCGGTGGGGGTGCGGCGGGCCGATCAGATTTATGTGCCCAATGAGCGGGTCATCCGCGCCCAGCTCGCCCGCTGGGTCAGCAACATCCGCTCCGTCTATGTCGATGCGGCGGCGGAGCGGGCGCTGATCGACGAAGCCTTCGCCATGCTCAACAAGCGCGGCGCTGCCTATCCGCAAATCCTCGAACACTTCCGCGCCAACGATCCCTTCAAGCGCGCCGAAAGCGAAACCGTGACCGTCGAGGTGCAGTCGGTGCTGCCGATCAGCCAGGACACCTGGCGGGTCGAATGGCGGGAAAGCGTGATGAACCGGGACGGCTCGGTCAAGCAACTGCCGGTCTCCTGGCAGGCCACGGTGACGATCAGCATCGCGCCGCCAGCCACCGAACAGGCGATCCTCATGAACCCGATGGGGGTCTACGTGAACAGCTACTCCTGGTCCCAGCGGCTCATCTGACAGGTGCCCCCATGCTCAAGGTAACCCTTACCCTGGCCGCCCTGGCGGTGACCGGCGCGGGACCGACGCTTGCCCAGCAGGTTCCGGCCATCCAGACGGTGCAGACGGAAGCACCCGGCGCCGCTCTGCCGGCCGGCGATCCTCCGGCCGTCCTGACCCGCCGCACCGGCACCCCGCCGCCGGTCAACTTGATGTCGGGCAAGGAGGCCGAGCTGAACGCCAAGGAAAAGCGCGGCGTCGCGCTCTCCGGTGAATGGCGCGGCGGCAAGGACCGCCCGGCGCGCGGGCAGGCCGGCCGCGTCACCTTCACCTACGGCTCCACACTGCCCTCCGTCGTCTGCGCGCCTTTGCGGGTCTGCAATCTCGAACTCCAGCCGGGTGAGGTGGTGCAGCAGATCGACCTCGGCGACATCGCCCGCTGGAAGGCCACGCCCACCGCCTATGGCACCGGTGCCAATCAGACCAGCGTCATCGTCATCAAGGCGAGCGACAGCGGGCTGACCACCACCATGACCATCGCCACCGACCGGCGAATTTACGTGGTTCAGCTCGTCAGCCGCACCAAGGACTGGATGCCGCTGGTGGCCTTCGTCTATCCAGAAGATGTTCAGCAGGACTGGGACGCCTACCGGGCGGCGGTGAACCGGCGCCAGCAGGCCACCACCCTCTCCGATGGTCTGAACGCCGCCAATCTCGACTTCAACTTCGCCATCCGGGGCGACAGCCCGTCCTGGCGGCCGGTGCGGGTCTACACCGATGGGCGCAAGACCTACATCCAGTTTCCCAGCGAGATGCGCTACGACGAGTCCCCCGCCCTGGTGGCGATCGGCGCGGACGACAAGGAACAGCTGGTCAACTACCGGGCCAGTGGCGACCGCTATGTGGTCGACAAAGTGCTGCGCCATGCGGCGCTGATTTCCGGTGTCGGCGACGACCAGACCAAGGTCGAGATCCTCCGCAAAAGGAACTGAGCCATGCGGCACCCCCTGCATACCGCGGTGATCGGCGCGATGCTGCTGCTCAGCGGCTGTGCCGGCGTCGGCCCACGCTCCTCCTACGTCGAGGCGGTGACGCCGGCAGATGCCCCGGTGCTGGCGGCCGACATCGCCGGCTTCGTGGCGGAGCGCCTGCCGGCGGCCGCCACCACCCTGGTGCTCAATGCGCCGACCGGCGAGCTGGCCAGCGACAGCCTGACGCCGGTCCTGCGCGATGAGCTGCGGCGGATCGGCTTCGGGGTGGCGGACGCCGGCCAAAAAGCACCAGGCGCCCACCCCCTGCGCTATCTGGTGACGCCGCTCGATGCCGGGGTGCTTGTCCGTCTCCATGTCGACCGCACCACTGCCTCGCGCCTGTGGCTGCGCAACAGTGCCGGCACCCTCCAGGCCGGCTCCCCCTTCACCGTGCGGGAGGACGCCGCAGAATGACTGACCAGACGCAGCAGCCGGCCGATGGTCCCGACCGCTCGCCCGACTTCCTGGCCGGTCCCACGTTGCGACAGACCGGTGGCCGACGCCTGACCCGCGTGCCGATCTACATCCTGATCGGCATTTCAGCATTGGTTGCCATCGCCATCGCCTACACGATGAATGAGCGGGCCAAGCGCCGGGCGGCCGGTGCCAGCAGCACCGAAGTGGTGGCGGCGCCGGAGCCGGTGGACGCCAAGCCGCTGTTTGGTGCGGCGCAGAATGCCGGCATCATCGAGGCGCGGCGGGCAGCTCCGCCTCCTGCAACGCCGGCAATACCTCCTGCGATCACCCCCGCCACCCTGCCAGGGGCACCACCGGACCCGATGGGGCGAGGCCCCGCCGCCAATGGCGGCCGGACACTGGAGGATGACGCCCGGATGCGGGCATGGCAGCAGTATGACGCCGAGGTGCGGCGGATCGAAGAACAACGCCGGGCGGCACTGAAGGCGGCTCTGGAAGCGCCGACCACCGTCCCCGGCAACCGCACCCAGCCCGGGCAGATGCAGCAGCCGGCCGCAGCTGGTCCTGGCGCCGCCGGCACCAGCTCACAAGCACTCGCCCAGCTCGCCAATGGCTTCGGCAGCTCGGGGTCGAGCGGCGGCCTGGGCGCGGCCGGTGGGACTGGTGGCGGTGATGGCGGCTATGGCAGCGGCCAAAGGCGTGGGGAACAGGGCACCGGCCCGGATGCCAAACGCAACGTCCTCACTCAGCAGCCCGGGCGCGGCTCGCACTACCTCGCCGGCACCCGCGAGGCGGCACTGTCGCCCTATGAGGTGAAGGCCGGCGCCATCATCCCTGGTGTCATGGAAAGTGGCATCAACTCCGACCTGCCGGGCATCATCAAGGCGCGGGTGCGCGAGAACGTCTACGACACCGCCACCGGGCAATACCTGCTGATCCCCAAGGATTCCATGCTGATCGGCAGCTACGACAACGGGGTGGAGATGGGCCAGGAACGGGTGCTGATCGCCTGGAGCCGGATCATCTACCCTGACGCCTCGTCGCTGGATCTCGGCAGCATGCCCGGCGCCGATCAGGGCGGCTATGCCGGCGTCTCCGATCAGGTGAACAACCACTATGTCCGGACCTTCGGCAACGCCCTGCTGCTGTCGATCTTCTCGGCCGGCGTCCAGCTCTCACAGCCGCAGCAGCGCGGCGACACCCGCGGCGGCTATGACGCGCAACAGATCATCGCCGGCAGCCTCGGCCAGCAGATGGGCCAACTCGGCGCGGAGTACGCCCGCAAGGGCCTGAACGTCGCTCCGACCCTGGAAATCCGCCCTGGCTACCGCTTCAACATCATGGTGACCAAGGACATGATCATCCCGCCTTGGCAGGGATGAATTCACCAGAGCCGCTGTTGGAAGGCGTTCACAACCCGCTGGCTCGGGGGTGAAACCTGAGGGAACCCCAAAAAAAATTAATTCTCCAAGGAAAGACCCGAGTGCGGCAATACGTCATATTATGTATTAGGGTCTCACCCAATTTCCTATCTCATATAGGATATGCCTAACTTCTGGCTGAGGAGAGCCGGCCAGACCCTCCTCAATCAGTTGAGGAGAAGCTTCCTATGGCCCTGGTGAAGAAGACCACCCTATCCTATCCTGACGAGAGCGCAGACTATCGCACGCCCCCGCGGCCGAGCCGCGAGCGCAGCGGGCAATCGGAAGATCAGCGCCGCCGGGCCCGCACCCACGCCAAGTCCTAGAAGGCCGCGGAGCGCATCGCATCTGCCACCTCCCAGCTCGCCAGCGGCATCACCGAAGCGGCATCGGCCGCCGACCAGCTGCGCAAGGCGATGGAGCAGATCGCGTCGGGTGCCCAGGAGGCCGCCGGAGCTGCCGAGGAATCCCAGCGCGCGGTGACCGGTATCGGTCGCCAGATCCTGTCAGCCCGCGAAAACGCCGATGCCGCCAGCCGCAAGACCGAGACCCTTCAGGGGCTGATCGCTAGCGTCTCCACCCAGATCGCCAATTCGGTGACCGCCATCGGCACGGCGGCCGAGCGGCAGACCGCGTCTGTCACCATGGTGGCGGAGCTGGAGCGCCAAGCTGCCAACATCGGCGACATCGTCAAGGCCGTCGCCCGCATCGCCGACCAGACCAACCTGCTCGCTCTGAACGCGGCCATCGAGGCCGCCCGCGCCGGCCAGCACGGCAAGGGCTTCGCCGTCGTCGCGGACGAAGTGCGCACGCTGGCGGAGACCTCCGAAAAGAGCGCGCGGGACATCCAGGACCTGATTGGCCAGATCCAGGGCGAAGTGAAGGTCATCGCCGACGGCATCAACGCTTCCTCCCAGGCGGCCAAGGCCGAGGTGGACAGCGGCAGGACGATCTCCGCCCAGCTCGAGCAGGTGCGAATCGACATGGTCGAGGTCAAGCGCGGCGCCGACGAGATCACGGTGGCCGCCACCGAGGCCGACCGCGCCGCCGCGGAAGCGCAGAAGGGATCAGAGTCCATCGCCGCCGCCGCCGAGGAACAGTCGTCGGCCTGCCAGGAGGCACTGAAGACAGTCGAGCAGCAGGCGGTCGCGCTGAACCAGTCGGAACAGGCTGCCACCGAGCTGTCGGAACTGTCGGAGGACCTGAAGAACTCCACCGACATCGGCAAGTCGAGCGAGGAGGTCGCCTCCGCCGCGGAAGAGCTGTCGTCCGCGGTCGAGGAGATCAACCGCGCCGCCACCCAGGTCATGACCGCGCTGGACCAGATCGGCCGGGGTTCCCAGACAGCGTCCGCCGCCACCCAGCAGTCGGCGTCGGCCATCGTCCAGATCGAGAAGAGCGCGACACTGGCGCAGGAGCGCGCCGGTTTCGCCCGCGAGAAGGGCACCGCCCTCCAGGTCACGCTGCAGCAGAATCGCGGGGCGGTGGAGACGCTCATCGCCGGCGTCGCCAAGGCGGTGGAGGAGAATGCCCGGAGCCGCGACCAGATCGGCGGCCTGGAAGAGGTTGCCCGCCGCATCGACAAGATCGTCGATGCCATCAGCACCGTGTCAGTCCAGACCAACATGCTGGCGGTCAATGGTTCGATCGAGGCCGCCCGCGCCGGCGAGTTCGGCAAGGGCTTCGCCGTTGTCTCCACCGACATCCGCAACTTGGCGCGGGATTCGTCCGAGAATGCCGAGCGGATCAAGGATCTGGTGAAGGCCATCCAGGACCAGATCGCCAAGGTCCGCCGCGACCTGGAGGAGATCGCGACCTCCGCCGCCGCCGAGGTGGAAAAGAACAAGGCCACCACCGCCAACCTGGAGATCGTGTCGCGTGACATGTCCACCGTGGTGGAGGGTGCAGAGAACATCCTGAAGGGGGCCGACGCCATCGTCACCACGGTGGGCGAGGCCAAACGGGGGGTGGAACAGATCTCCGCCGCCGCCCAGCAGTCCGGTGCAGCCGCCAGCGAAGCGGCGCAGGCAGCCAAGGAACAGTCGCGGGGGGCCGAGGAACTGGCCGCCGCCGTCGAGGAAATCGCCTCGCTAGCCGACGAACTGCAGAACGCCGGCTGACCGGGGCACCCGACAGGAGAACCCAAGCGATGGCAAACCCCATTGACGTGGGCGCGGACGGATCGGCTCCGTCCGCCGCCCCCGGAGCCGATGCCGCCCGTGGCGACATTCAAGCCGACGGGCAGGCCGACAACCGGCAGTTCGTGACCTTCACTGTGCGCGGCGAAACCTTCGCCGTGCCCCTGGCCGAGGTTCAGGAGATCATCCGCCTTCCCGACATGGTGCAGGTGCCGATGAGCCCGCGCAGCCTGGAAGGGCTGGCGAACCTGCGCGGCACCGTCCTACCGGTCGCCAGCCTGCGCCGCATGTTCCAGGTCGAGGATGCGGAGCACGACGACGCCACCCGCGTGGTCGTCATCAACAGGGGCGTTCCCGTCGGCTTCATCGTCGACCGCATGGCCAGCGTCGTGTCGGTCGAGCCGGCGGACATCGAAACGGTGGACGGCATCCGCTCCACCGTCGCCGCCGATCTGCTGGCGGGCATGATCAAGCACGGGTCGGCGATGATCCAGATCCTGGACCCCGCGCGGCTGATCGAACAGGAGTTCCGCGGCTTCGGTGCGCGCCGGACCTCCGCCGCCGAGCTCGACGCAATGCGCGGGGGTGATGCGGGGCAGGACCGCGAGGCGGTGGACGAGGTGCAGCTGGTCAGCTTCGAGGTGGCCGGGCAGGAATATGCCCTGCCGATCGAGGACGTGCAGGAGATCGTGAAGGTGCCAGCCAGCATCAGCCACATCCCCAACAGCGACTCCCACGTCGTCGGCGTGATGACCCTGCGCCGGCGCCTGTTGCCGCTGGTCAGCCTGCGCCGCATGTTCGGCCTGCCGGCGACCGGGCTGGACGAGCACAACCGCATCGTCGTCGTGTCGCTGGGCACGGACGCGGATGGCGGCGAAAGCGGCGGCGGCTCGGTCGGCGTGGTGACCGACACCGTCAAGGAGGTGCTGCGGGTAAACCGCAGCCTCGTCGACAGCATGCCGGCCCTGCTCAACCGCGGCGGCGCGAAGGGTGAAATCCAGTCGATCTGCCGGCTGAAGGACGGCCAGCGTCTCGTCTCCATCCTGACCGCCGACCGCATGTTCCGAAACGCCGACCTGAGCGAGGCCGTCGCCGCCCAGGGCGACGGCGGGGAGATCAGCATGGACAGCAGCAACACGCGGCCGGGCGCGGTCGACGACGAGGAGCAATTCGTCGTCTTCCGGCTGGCGCAGGAGGAATATGGCGTCCCCATCGACAGCGTGCAGGAGATCGTCCGCGTTCCCGACGAGCTGACCCACGTCCCGAAGACCCCGGACTTCATCGAAGGGGTGGTGAATTTGCGCGGCACCGTCCTGCCCGTCATCGACCAGCGCCGGCGTTTCGGCCTGCCCGAGACCGCGCGCAACGACCGCCAGCGCATCATGGTCTTCACCATCAACGGCGTACGGACCGGCTTCATCGTCGACAGCGTGTCGGAGGTGCTGAAGATCGCCCGCTCCGTCATTGGCCGCGCACCGGAGCTGTCGGCGGAGCAATCGTCGCTGATCACCCGCGTCGCCAACATCGAACGGCAGAAGCGGATCATCCTGCTGCTGGACGTCGACCAACTCCTCGACAAGAAGGAGTTGGGGGCGCTGGTCCAGGCGGCCTGACCGGAGCTGGGGCGACTTTGGCATGGTCAAGCTGCTGATCGTCGACGATTCCGCCCTGATGCGGCGGTGCCTGCGCGAGATCTTCGAGGCCGAAGCCGATTTCGAGGTGGCGCAGGCCCGCAACGGCCGGGATGCGCTGGAGCAGATCGAGGGCTTTCGTCCCGACGTGGTGACGCTGGACGTCAACATGCCGGAAATGGACGGCCTCACCTGCCTCAGCGAAATCATGGCCCGCGAGCCGCGGCCGGTGGTCATGGTCTCCTCCCTGACCGCTGAAGGGGCGGAGGTGACGCTGGAGGCGCTGGCGCTCGGAGCGGTGGACGTCATCCAGAAGCCGGACGGAACGGTGTCGCTGCACATCAACCGCATCAGGCACGATCTGGTGGCGAAGGTGCGCGCCGCGGCGGGCGCCCGCGTCCGCCGCGCCCGCACCCTGGCCCGCCGCCTGCGCAAGCAGAGCGGCCGCCCCGGCCCGGCGAAGTCCCTGCCCGCTCGCCAGCCTTTGCCGCCGCTGCGCACCGCCACCCAAGGACTGATCCTGATCGGCGTGTCCACCGGCGGTCCCCGCACGCTCGAAGAGGTGCTGCCGCGTCTGCCGGCCGACCTGCCCTGGCCGGTGCTGGTCGCCCAGCATATGCCGGGCGCCTTCACCGGCGTCTTCGCCCAGCGCCTGAATACGGTCTGCGCGCTCGACGTGGTGGAGGTCGGCAAGCCCACCGCCCTTCAGCCCGGCCGCGTCTACATCGCCCGCGGCGATGCCGACATGGTGGTGGAGACGCGCCTGGGCCGGCTGACCGCGGTGCCGGTGCCCAGCGACGAGGCGCATCTCTGGCATCCCAGCGTCGCACGGCTGGTGGACAGCGCCATGCGCCAGCTTCCCGCCGACCGGCTGATCGGCGTGATGCTGACCGGCATGGGCAACGACGGCGCCGCCGCCATGGCCGAACTGCGGTGCCTGGGCGGCCGCACCATCGCCGAAGACGAATCGACCGCCGTGGTCTTCGGCATGCCGGCCGACCTGATCCGCCGCGGCGGTGCCGATGCCGTGCTGCCCTGTGGCGATATCGCCAGCCAGCTCCTGCGCTGGCTGTCCTGACGGAAGAAGGACAATACTGCAAATGCCGCTCGTCAAGAAGCCGACCCTTCCGGCCCCTGAACCAGTGCCGGACGACTCGTTCCCAGACGATTGGGACCTGCCGGCCCGCCTCGCCGCGCCGGCGGCATCGGTCCGGCGCGCCGCCGTACGTGCCTTGGCCGAAACCGGAGGCGACGATGCCGCACGCACGCTGTGCGGACGGCTGGCGGTGGAGACGGACGGCCCGGTCCGCGAGGCGATCTTCCTGGCGCTTGCCGCCATCGGCGGGGACGAGGTGGCGGCGGGCCTGCTTGCGCTGCTGCGCCACGAGGACCCGGCGTTGCGCAACGGCGCCATCGAGACGCTGCAGCAGCTTCCTCAACCGGTGGCGCCCCGCATGGAAGCCCTGCTGGCCGACCCCGATTCCGACGTGCGGATCTTCGCCGTCAACGTGGCGGGCAATCTGCGTCATCCGGACGTGGAGCGCTGGATGCTGTTCGTTTTGAGAGGCGACAGGCACGCCAACGTCGTCGCCGCCGCGATCGACACCTTGGCGGAGGTCGGCACGGAAGCCGCCTGCGCCGATCTGGAGCAGGTGGCGCAACATTTTCCCGGCGACGCTTTCCTCGCCTTCGCCCAGCGCACCGCCCTGCGCCGCATTCGCGGAGGCTGAGCGATGCCTGGCCCGCAGACCATGCCCCAGCCGCAGGGGATCGCGATCTCCGAAGAGGATTTCGCCCGCTTCCAGGAGTTCTTCTACCGGAAGACCGGCATCTCCTTCGACGCGAAGAAGCGCTACTTCGTCGACAAGCGTCTGGTCGACCGGGTCGAGGCGCTGAAGCTGCGGGACTTCCGCGAGTATTTCACCCACCTCCGCTTCCAGGTCTCGGGGGAAGAAGTCCAGACCCTCATCAACGCGATGACGGTCAACGAGACCTATTTCTACCGCGAGGAATACCAGTTCCGCTGCCTGGTGCAGTCGATCCTGCCGGAGCTGGTGCGGCGCAAGGCTGCGGGCGAGCGGCTGCGCATCTGGTCGATCCCCTGCTCGACCGGGGAGGAGCCCTATTCCTTGGCCCTCTATCTGCTGGAACATTGGGAGCATGTCGACCGCTTCGACATCGAGATCGTTGCGTCGGACATCGACACCAAGGTGCTGGAGGCGGCGCGCCAGGGCCGCTATGGCGAGCGCGCCCTGCAATACCTGCCGCAGGCGACGCGGCGCCGCTTCTTCTCACGCGTTGCCGAGGACACCTACCAGATCATCGACGATCTGCGGACCTCGATCGAGTTCACCACTGTGAACCTGAACGATCCGCTGCAAACCCGGCGGCATCGGGATTTCGACGTCGTCTTCTGCCGGAACCTGCTGATCTACTTCGACGACCTGTCCAGGCGGCAAGCGGCGGACACCATCTTCGACGCCCTTCAGCCGGGTGGCTTCTGCTGCCTCGGCCATTCGGAATCGATGAGCCGCATCTCCCCCCTGTTCCGCGTCCGCCGGTTCCCGGACGCCATCGTCTACCAGAAGCCGGACCGTGGGGAAGAGCCATGATCCTGCCGTTTCCGCGCCCACAGGAGGCCGCCATGAAGCGTGTGCTCGTCGTCGACGATGCCGCGACCGTTCGTCTCTATTACCGCGACGTGCTGGAGGCCGCCGGCTTCGCCGTCGAGGAGGCCGTGAATGGGCTGGAGGGGCTGGAAAAGGCGCTGGCCGATGCCTTCGACCTGTTTCTGGTCGACGTCAACATGCCGAAGATGGACGGCTACCGGTTCCTGTCGACCGTGCGGCGGGAGCCGGCGCTGCGCCCCGTGCCGGCCATCATGATCTCCACCGAGGCGAAGGACAGCGACGCCATGCGCGCCTACGCCGCCGGAGCCAATCTCTACATGGTCAAGCCCGTGCAGCCCGACGCCCTGGTCCGCACCGTGGCGCTGATGACCGGAGGTCCGGTGTCATGAGCGACCTTCTCGGCCAATTCATCTCCGAAAGCCGCGATCTGCTGGAAAAGGCGGCGGAGGGCCTCCTGGCCCTGGAAAAGGCGCCGGACGACGGCGAGCTGGTCAACACCATCTTCCGCTCGGTCCATACGCTGAAGGGCGCCTCGGGCTTGTTCGAGATCGCGCCGCTGACCCGCCTGGTCCATGCCGGCGAGGATCTGCTGGGCGCGGTGCGCGCCGGAACCCTGATGCTCGATCCCGGCACGGTCGACCTCCTGCTCGACGGGCTGGACCAGGTCGGCCGCTGGCTCGACGATCTGGAGGCCGCCGGCTGCCTGCCCGACGGGGCCGACTCCCTGTCGGACGGCATGGTGGCCCGTCAGCGCGCTCTGCTGGGTGCGGTGACCGCGGCCGACGGCGTCGTCACAGTGGCCGCCGGCGTGGCGCAGACCGCCGCCCCCTGGCTGGCGGACTTCAGCGAGGCCGAACGGCTCGCGGCGATGGAGCGCGTGCTGGACGGTGCCCGGGTGTGGGCGGTCGAATACCGGCCCGACAGCCAGTGCTTCTTCAACGGCGAGGATCCCGTCCATCTCGCCCGCCAGTTGCCGGACCTGCTGGCGCTCCGCATCGCCCCGCTCATGGAGCTGCCGGCGCTGGCCGACTACGACCCCTTCGTCTGCGCGGTCCGCTTCCAACTGCTGACCGCTGCTCCGGGCGAGGCGGTTCGGGACCTCTTCCGCTATGTGGAGGAGCAGGTCGACATCGTCGGGGTGGAGCCCCGGCATCTGGTCCTGCTGGACGGCGACCGGATCGACGGACCGCTCTACGAGGATTTCGCCGAGAATGCGCTGGGCTGGCTGGAGCGCGGCGATGCTCCTCGGCTGCGGTCGGCCGCGCGGACCCTGCTGGGGCTGACCGGCGCCGCCACCCATCAGGCATCGGGCCTGCGCGCCCTGCTCGCGGCGCTGGGAGCCGACGATTGCAGCCGTCCTCTGCCCGGCTGGCTGAACGCCCTGGTCGAGGCCATCGCCAGCGGCGCTGATCCGGATTGGACCGCCGCACCGCTGTCAGCCGGAGCCGCCGAACCGGCTGGAACCGCTGTCGCGATTGGGCTCGACGATGACAGCCGAACGATCCTGCGGGCGCAGCTCCGTCTGCTCGACAGCCCCTGCGCCGCCGAGGTTCGCCTCGGCCATCTGGAGGCCGCGGCGGCCGCCGTGCGCAACATCCTGCGAGCCGGTGGACATCACGACGACACCCTGGAAGGGACACTCGGCAAGGCTGTCGGGGACAACGATCCGGCGAGCCTGCGCGCCGCACTGTTCGCCCTCCTCGGCGTGGAGCCGGCCGCGGTGCCGGCCGTCGTTCCGGAGAGCGCATCGGAGCCTGCGCGTGGAGGAAGCCGCCCGGCCGAGCGCATGCTGGAGGAGGTGCGTACCGAAACCGCCGCGGCGCAGAAGGTGCTGAAGGTCGACCAGGGCAAGGTCGATTCCCTGATGAACCTGATCGGCGAGCTGGTGGTTGCCAAGAACGGCCTGCCCTATCTGTCGCGGCGGGCGGAGCAGATTTATGCTTCGCGCGAGATGGCGCGGGAGATCAAGGACCAGCACGCCGTCATCGACCGCATCGCGCAGGAGCTGCAAGAGGCCATCATGGCGGTGCGCATGCTCCCCGTCGGCCAGATGTTCCAACGGTTCCCGCGTCTCGTCCGCGATCTCGCCCGCCGACTGGACAAGCGGATCGAGCTGGTGGTCACCGGCGAGGAGACCGAAGCCGACAAGACGGTGATCGAAAGCCTGGTGGACCCGCTGGTCCACATGATCCGCAACGCCATCGACCACGGCATCGAACCGCCGGAAGACCGCCTTGCCGCCAGCAAGCCGGAGACCGGTACCATCCGCCTGTCGGCCTGCCAGGAGAACGACCGCGTCGTCATCGAGGTGTCGGACGACGGCGCCGGCATCGACCCGGCGACGATCCGCCGCAAGGCCGTGCAGCGCGGCCTGCTGGCTGCGGAGGCCGCGGAGGCGCTGTCGGACGCCGACGCGGTCAATCTGGTCTTCGCCCCCGGCTTCTCGACCAAGGAGCAGGTGTCGGACCTGTCCGGCCGCGGCGTTGGCATGGACGTGGTCCGCACCGCGGTGGAGAAGGCGGGGGGAACCGTCACGCTGACCAGCACGCTGGGCGGCGGGACAGCGGTCCGGCTGGCGGTGCCGCTGACGATGGCCGTAACCCGCGTCATGTCGGTGGACGTGAGCGGACATGCCTTCGGCGTCCCGATGGACATCATCGCCGAGACGGTGCGCATCCCCCAGGCCCGCATCCACAGCATCCGCGGCGACGAGGCCTTCGTCCTGCGCGACACGGTGGTGCCGGTGGTCCGGCTCGGCCGGCTGCTCGACCTGCCGGAGACGGCCGAACGGCCGGAGGAGGAGGCGGTGATGGTCGTCCGCTTCGGCAAGGAACGGCTGGGCGTGGTGGTCGACGGCTTCCGCGAGAGCCTGGAGGTCATCGTCAAGCCGATGGACGGCATCCTGGCCGGGATGCCCGGCTATTCCGGCACGGCCCTGCTCGGCGACGGCCGCGTCCTCCTCGTCCTCGACCTGAAGGAGTTGGTCTGATGCCGATCCGCTTTGAAAAGACCATGGCCGTGCTGGAGGGGGTGTGCGCCGTCGAGGAGGCCGAAAGCCTGCTGGACTGGCTGAAAGGCCGCAAGCGGCCGCGCGTCGACCTCGGCCGCTGCGAACACCTGCACACCGCCGTCCTGCAGTTGCTGATCGCGGCGAAGCCGGCGGTCGTCGCCTGGCCCGAGGATGCCGAATGGCGGCGCTGGGTCGTCGCGGCCTTCCCGGCGGAGGTGCCGTCATGACCGCCGCATCCGCCTGTCCGCAGGTGCTTGCCCTGTCCAACCGCAAGGGCGGAACCGGCAAGACCACCACCGCGGTCAATCTGGCCGCCGAATTCGGCCGGCGCGGCCTCCGCACGCTGGTCGTCGACCTGGACACGCAAGGCCATGCCGCCTGCGGGTTCGGCGTGAAGCCGGCCCGGGGAAAGCCGCGTGCCCATGATACGTTGCGCGGCGACGGTGTTCCGCTTGCCGATGCCGTGGTTCCCACCGACCAGCCGAACCTGTGGCTGGCTCCGGCGGACGAACAGTACGAGGAGGCCGACCGCCCGACACCCGCCCGGCGGCTGGCGGAGGCGTTGGCGCCGCTGCGCGGCCGCTTCGACAGGATCGTCATCGACACGCCGCCGTCGCTGGGCGGCACGCTGGTCAATGCACTGACGGCGGCCGATGCCGTGCTAGTGCCGCTGCTGCCGCATCATCTGGCCGGCGAAGGCGTCAGACAGCTGAGCCGGCTGTTCTTCCGCGTGGCGATGGAACACAACCCGGATTTGCGTCTGCTCGGCATCGTTCCGGTGATGGTCGACCGCCGGCTGAACCTACACCGGCAGGTGATCTCGGCAATGAGCCGTCAGTTCGGCGCCGACCGCATCTTCACCGGCATCCGCGCCGACATCCATCTTGCCGAAGCCTTCGCCGCCGGCAAGCCGATCGCCGCCTACCGGCCGCGCAGCCGCGGCACGCTCGACCACAGCCTGCTCGTCGACGAGATCGACAGCTTGTCCACCCACGGGTTCGACCGCCGGCCGGACCGGCACATCCACCCGCTTACCCGTACCGGAGCCCCGTTATGAAGCCGATTTTCCTCGTCGACGACAGTCCTACGATCCTGATGAGCATGACCGACATCCTGACCAAGGCCGGCTATGCCGTGGAAAAGGCGGCGAACGGTCCGGAGGCACTGAAGAAGGCGCAGGGCGGGCTGCAGCCGGCGCTGGTCATCACCGACTACCACATGCCCGGCATGACCGGGGTGGAGCTGATCCGCGAGCTGCGCAAGCAGGCCGGGTTCCGCTTCACGCCCATCCTCGTGCTGACCACTGAATCCCAGCAGGACAAGCGGACCGAGGCCAAGTCGGCCGGCGCCACCGGGTGGCTGGTGAAGCCGGTGGCGAGCGATCAGCTGCTGCAGGTCATCAAGCAAGTCGCCCCAACCGCACGCTGACACGGACCCTGCACCGACACACACGGAATCGATCATGTTCGGGTTGACCATCTCCGAGTGGCTGCGATTGAGAGCATTGCGGCGCCTGCAACTCCTCGACACGCCGGCGGACCCGCGCTACGACCGCATCACCAACCAAGCTGCCCGCCTGTTCCGTGTTCCAACCGCCCTGGTGTCGCTGGTCGACAGCGACCGCCAGTGGTTCAAAAGTCGGGTTGGTCTCGAAGCACCAGAAACCCCACGAGAGATCTCCTTTTGCGCGCAGGCGATCAAGGGTCAGGATCCGCTCGTCATCCTGGACGCCGCAAACGACGTGCGATTTGCCAACAACCCCCTGGTGACTGGAGCTCCGGGCATCCGCTTCTATGCCGGCGCGCCGCTGACCAGCTGTGATGGTCACCGGATCGGCACCTTGTGCGTCATTGACGACAAACCTCGCAGCGAGTTCACCGACGCCGACCGGACACAGTTGGTCAGGATGGCTCAGGCCGTGATGGACATTGCGCAAGCCCAATATCTGCCTGTGCAGCGCATGAAGACGCTCGTTGGCGCGGGGCTTGGGCTTCAAATCCTCGTTCTTTCCCTGCTGATCTGGGCGTTTGGTTCAACCTGGGTGGACCTCCTTGGCATAATCGGTCTGCCGGTGTCGGCTGCCATGGCTTTGGCGACCGCCAGTTTGCTGGCCATTGGACTGGCGGTGCTGCTCCTAGTGCTGGAAAAATTCACTGTTGCCGCTGCATTCAGCGATCTGGTACCCAAAATTCCGCTCGTTATCAGCGGGGAAAGCTATTCGGGAAAACACGCCGACGAGGCCATTGCAGCCATCGATGAAGACATCACCTATTCGCGGTCTTGCCTCATCAAAGCCGGCATTACAGAGGACTTGGACAATCTCCCATCTCTGTTCTCTGCTCGGCGCAAACACATGGAAGCCTTGGAATCCCGTGCCACCAGTGCCGCTGCCGCAGTGTCCGATGTTCCAGGATTCTGCGACGTGACCGGCGCCCATCTGCGCACCGTGGTCGACCAGACGGAAAACGCCGCCTTTGCCATCCTTGGGCAGCTGCGCGACATCGATGCCCATGTCGTTCGCCTCGTGGACTTCATCCGCCGCTCCGACCGGGAGTCGACGGCGCTGATAGACGGCTCCGGAGAGAGCATCGCCCGCAACCGCGACTGCATCGACACCCTGCAGCGTTACCTGGAAGAACGGTTGCAGGACGCCATGCACGACCGCAATCGGTTCTCGGAGATCGTTCAGGTGGCCGATGGGCTGGAAAGCTCCATCGACGCCATCACCCGCATCCTGTCAGCCACCAACATGCTCGCGCTCAACGCCACCATCGAAGCCACCCGGGCAGGCGAGTTCGGTCACGGCTTCAAGGTCGTCGCTGCGGAGGTGAGGGAGCTATCGCAGCAGACCTCAGTCGCGATCCGTCATGTGCATGAGGGCATCTCCAAGATGCGCCAAGCGATCAATCACCAGATCAACGGCCAGCAGCTGGAACAGAAGGTGGAGAGCGAGCGTGCCATGCTGACCGGCTTGACCGACCAGCTGGTCGGTATGTCCGACCGGTTCCATGGGGTCGCTCACTACCAACGCAGCCTGCTGGAGGAACTGGACCGTGCCGGTCAGGGGATTGCCGAGGTGATGATGAATGCGATGGGGCAGGTCCAATTCCAAGACATCGTGCGCCAGCAGGTCGACAGCATCCTGGCGGGGTTGGACGGGCTGCGCCGTTTCAATGACAGCCTGGCTGCTCATCTGGAGGTTGGGGGAGATGGAGCCCCGACCGACCTCAAGGCCGTTCTCGAGACGATGACGCGAACCTATGTCACCGAGGTCCAATGGCGCCGCCATGAGGAGGTGATGACCGGCACCATGGGGCGCCCCGCTGACGGGCTCCCTGCCATAGAGCTGTTCTAGGGAGACTGCAGGACAGCCGTCTGTGGCACTGTGGAGATGTAGGTGAATGCATCTGGTACCACGCAGATCGGATAGCCCACCGCCAAGGTGGCAGAGGGCTCCCTCCAACTCTGCCGACGAATTGTCCGGCAAGGCTGCCGGCATGTTCATAGGGCTGCCCCGCCTACCGCTCACATGAGTATCGTCCGCTGCAGCCGTACATCGCAGGGGCAGTCGCCCGCCGAAGTACGGTAAGCCACTCCGCTTCTGATCTTTGATCCGTCCGGCATTGGAAATCCCCTGTGTTGCGTGGTCCCTTTGGGCAGTCCCTGATCATGATGCGCCCCGACGTTGCCAAACTCGCGGTACTTTGGGAAACCGGTCTCCTCACGGGGATCGCCGTAATGGTGGCGTTGTTGCATAAATCGGACTGTGGGCAAATTTCCGCAATCTCCCGGGTTTCAGGCGAGTTTGCGTGAGACCGGCATTCCGAGGCTGGTCATCCGATTAAGGACGGCGCAGGCGATCCGGGCCTCGATCTTCTGAGCAGGCAGACTCCTGGCCCGGAGGCTCCGTCCGATGAGAACCTTGTAGCGGAAGAAAACCGTTTCCACGAGGGCGCGCCTTCCATAGCCGGTCGTCGCCTGCCAGCTCATTCGGCCCTTCTCGACGATCTGCTGGATGTGGTGGTCGCGCTGAGTGGGAGTGGTGTCGGCCTTCTGGCCCGGCACAGCCATGGCGCGGGGCGGGATGATCACCGCGGCAGTGGGGTGCCGGTCGGAAATGGCACGGTAGACGGGCTCTCCATCATACGCGCCGTCCGCCAGCACCGCGCTGACCGGGCCGGGTATGTGGTCGAGCAAGGGGCCGACCTGAGAGGCGTCGCCGTCCTCGGTGGTGGTCAGCTCCGCAGCCAGGATGTCACCGCTGTCCGGATCGATGGCGATATGTAGTTTTCGCCAGCTCCGGCGTGGCTTTCCGCCGTGCTTTTCCAAGTGCCACTCGCCGGCTCCGACCATCTTCAGGCCTGAGCTGTCGATCACCACGGTCATAGGGCCGATCGGCTTGACCAGCGCAGCCGCCAGCGACAGGCGGGCACTGCGTCGGGCCAGCGTTGTGTAATCGGGAACTGGCAACGCCATGCCGAGGATCTGGACAATGGAGCACAGCAACCCCTCCGTCTGCCGCCATGGGCGCCCAAAGGCCAAACGCAGCATCACCCCGGTCTCTATGGCGATGTCCGAGTAGGCTGCTGGACGGCCTCTCCGGCCGGTGACGGCGCGGTTCATTGTGCTTATACGGCATGCGGGCACTCGGCGGCGGAGCCCATCTCTATACCGGCTGCGCCGACGTCCCGTACCACAAACCGGATTTATGCGACAACGCTATCTCGCTCCCAACAAACCGCAGCCAAACATAAATCTTATTGATTTACCACATTGTATCGCTTTAGCTCAGCGCGAGACAACCAGTGAACTTCAGTCTTATGGGTTTCAACTATTGGCGTCATAAGCTCAAGACTCACAGACATTTCGACTAGATACTTCGCTTGGATTGCCGCGATACGAGCCGCCCACTGTTCAACGAACGGAATAACATCTCGAGCCCCGCTGGCGCCATAACGTCGGATCAGCGCGGTTATAGTTGCCAGCAGTTCCGGATCGACCTCCTTGGCCGACATATGCACTCCAATCCGGCCGTCCACGTTCCGAAAAACGCCTCCAATGAATGCATAGGCGCAAGCGCTGGCACAGTCCGCACCTGCTGGCACCCGGGTTGCCAAGCCTGTTTTCCTTAGATATCGACCTATGGCCAGTCCAGCACCAAGGGATCCACCCTCTGATGACAGCCACACCTCGTCAACGCGCCCTGCCCGCTCCACGGCCCTGATAAAGCGCTTATCATCGTCCAGCATAAACTTGCCAGTGGCGAGCAGGATTTGCTCATTTCCCGCCATCTGCTGCTTGAACTCCAGTGCGTCGGCGCCTCGGTAGGCGCCAACGATCCAGATGATTAAGGCAGCCATGACCGCCCATGTTCGAATCACGCGGCTCGCCGTGTCCAACCGACCGCTCCTGGAGCCCGACAATATTCGACTTGGTCGGCCTGCTCTTTACCATCGACATAGACAACTTCCCGCGCGGTCTTGCACACCGTCTCCATCTGAAGGGGTGAAGGCTCGATCGCAGAAGCTGGCTTCGGAACCTTTTCTACCGCAACAGAGGCAGTCTGCACCCTCGCCGGCTTGTCTACGTTCTTGGCGCGCGATGGCTTCGGAGCAGAGCTCTCCTGCTGCCCCCTTGAGGCAGGAGCGGGCATAGTGTCCGGAACCAATGCGAGATAACGCTCTCGACTGATCTCGACCACACTGCCGTTGCTTGGGCACCGCTGCGCCTCCAACCGATACGGCCTGCCGTTTCCAGGATCGCAATAGACAACCGGCCCGGTATAGGTTGTTTCCGAAACGGGAATGGTAACCGTTTGCCCTGCAGGCGTCGGCATCGCAGTCGTAGGAACGGTGCGGGTGCCAAGAATTTCGGTCCGGCCATAGACCGTCGTTGGATTCTTGGGGCTGGCCCAATAGATCGTTGAACCATTCCCATTCAAGGCCGCCTGCGTGGCCTCCTGTTGCTTGGCTCGATCGACGTCATCGATGATTTGGCCGACCATTGATCCGGCGATGAAGCCGGCGACACCACCGAACAGGGCGCCGCCAGCCGCACCCATATCGCTATGCCCTCCAATGGCCGCCCCAACAACCACTCCCAGAACGGTTCCAATGGCACCGCCCGCCTCCTTAGCGCTCTGCGCGTTGCAGCCGCCGAGAAGAATAGCTGCGCTCAATGCCGCAACGGACGCCACCTTACGATATCCACTCACAACCACCCCCACACGGTGTAACACCTTTGTGGATGATGCCATGGGTTGCGCTATCGAAGTCAAGATCGCCATGCAAAGCACAGTCACCCTCTTCAACCGACTGGTACCGCTCTCGGCACGAAACCAACGCAATCCCGCAACGCACATGGCGGCGGGTGGCACGTATGGGCGCTCAACGTCGTCAACGCCCATGACGAGAAACCACAGCGCTTTCGCCGCACGTTGACCGCGGGACGGCAACGCGCAACGCAGCGTTCCGCAGCGGCGGTGCTGGAGCGCATTGAGGGTGCGCTGGCGGTGGGTTTCGCTCCGAGCGGGGATGTATCCGCAATAACGCAAACTGTTAGCAGACCCGGTACAACGCCCCCTGTAGTCCGACGACGAGCAGCATCACGGGGCACGCCGACGATCTGCGGGAAGCGTCTGGTCACAGCGACCATCAACGCCGCAGAGGCCGCCGACCCATAGCTGTTCGTGTCGGACCGACGGCCGTCTGTCGGCTGGGTCGGCTGGCTCAGACCGTTGGGTATCTGCTGACGGGCCGATTACCGATCCACGAGCTTGGTGCCATATGTCCCGTTGTGTGGGTTATAATTTCCGCGGGCCTCGTAGTTGTCCCGCTTCGTCGAGTTGGGATTGGTCTGATAGTGGGGCGCGACGTACGTGCCCCGATTTGTGGTATACCCGCTGGTGTAGTGTGAGTTCGAGTTGGAACCAGTCCCGCTGTAGACCCTTGCGCCGCTTGAACTGTGTCCCCCACTGCCGCCACGCGCATAACTCGGCGATGCAGCAACTACGCTAGCGACGGCAATCAACAGAGCTAAATGCATACGCAACATTTGCCTTCCCCTTTATTTTTTGGCGATCAACAGCCTGTTATATGCAATCAAGCGATGTCAATTGGCCGCGTGACCCGTGCTTCCGTCGAGGTCCCCGTGATGATCGACAACAGCCGTGTTCCCGAGCATCATAGGGTTGCACGGCCCCCCTGCGAGTTCTCCCATGCGCATTCCTGTTCTCATCGCCACCCTTCTCTTCATCTCCTCCCCTGCGGTCGCGGCTGAGACCATCGCCGGCACTGCGTCGGTCATTGACGGCGACACCCTGGAGGTCCAAGACAAGCGCATCCGGCTCCATGGCATCGACGCACCGGAAAGTGCCCAGCTTTGCCAGGACGCCGCCGGCAAGGATTGGCGCTGCGGTCAGCGAGCGGCGCTGGCTCTGTCCGACCGGATCGCTCGGCGGCCGGTGACGTGCGAGGTGAAGGACACCGATCGGTACGGGCGGAGCGTTGCCGCGTGTTCGGCCGGCGGCGAATCGCTCAATGCCTGGATGGTCGCCAATGGATGGGCCATGGCCTATCGCCAGTACAGCAAGGAGTATGTCGACGCCGAGGCAACTGCCCGCGCCGCTCGCGCCGGCATCTGGGCCGGGACCTTCCAGCCTCCCTGGGACTGGCGAAAGGACAAGCGGGAGGGTAAGCAGCAGCCCGCCAATCAGAATACCGCGGCGCTGGCTGCGGCGGCCGCCAGGTGCACGATTAAGGGCAACATCTCCGCCAAGGGGGAGCGCATCTATCACGTTCCCGGCGGCCGGTTTTACGAGCAGACGCAGATCAACGAGCGCGACGGGGAGCGGTGGTTTTGCAGCGAGCAGGACGCTTCCGCCGCCGGGTGGAGGAAGGCGGCACAATGACCAAACGCGATCCCTTGTCCCGCGGCTTCACGCTCATCGTCGAAGGTGCCGTGTTCGCCTGCATCTTGGGTGCGCTTTACGCCTGGAGCTGCGTCGCCGCACGGCGGAGCCCCAGACAATGACCAACCGATTATCGAAGGTCTGTGCGAATTCCGCCGTCGCGGCGGCTCTGCTGATCGCCGGTACCGCGGTCGCGCGAGATGCCCGGCCGACCGATGACGAGGTGCGGCAGCGGATCATCGCGGAGTCGATCGCTTCCTACCCAGGCAACTGTGCCTGCCCTTATAGCACGATGCGCAACGGTCACCGGTGCGGCGGTCGGAGCGCCTACAGCAAGCCGGGGGGCCGGGCGCCGATCTGCTATTCCGACGAGGTGACGGAGGCGATGGTTGCGCAATGGCGCCGGGCTCACGGCGGTTAACCGCCACGCCGTGATTAGGAAGCCTACGCCGGCAGATTCGGTATCCGCCCGTCGACACTGCCCAACCCCGGTGACGGCGGGCAGTGTCGCCCCTGGTGTCAGCCCTTCAGGCAGCTGCTCATGAACGCCTTCCGATCTTCACCCGTTTTTCCAGCGGCGTCGGCGTTGCACTTCTTCATCTTGTCCTGCTGACCCGTCAGCGGCTTGGCAGGTTCGGCGGTTGCGGCCGGCTTGTTCGAGAGGCAGGCGCTCATGAACGCCTTGCGCTCGTCACCCTTCAGGCTCTTGGCGGTCGCATCGGCATTGCAGGTCTTCATCTTCTCCTGCTGCGGCATGGCCGCAGTCGACGCACCGGAACTGGCAGCCAGCGTCACGACCATGGCAGCAGCTGCAATTATGTATCTCAGCATCTTCTGATCCTCCCGAGCACGCCGCCTCGCACGAGACATGTCGCGGAAAACGGAGGATGGCACGGTAGAAGGCAAAGCGCTAAGGTTCTGACGGATTCAAACGCTCAGCAATGGTCAGTTCAGCAATGATCTATTCACTTGCTTCGCAAGTGATGTAAAATTTACCCTTGCACAGTCAATGGTGCCGCATAGACTGCCATTCCACTAATTTACCCTCTATGATTCCGAAAATTATAAAGGACATAAAATCATAATGGCACAACATTTTTACTTGCCGATCTGTAAATCTCATAGAAAGATACGGCTCTCTAATGCTGATGTATTTTGCATCGAACAACGTTTCTCGATTTTCATAGAAATACAATACGCAAGCCTCCTCAACTATCGTTACGCCCTCCTGATCTGCAGAAAAGTTATGGTAAATCTGACTTTGAGGGCCTTTCACCGAATTGTTTATATTGAATATATCATATAAGCGGCTGGAAAATCCTGGGATCCATTTATCAGCCATTGAAAGAACGAAATTCACCAAAAGAAACAATCCAAACGCTGCTCCAATAAGCACACTAAAATTGGAAGAAATTTTCTCGAATATATCCTTGTCGCTATCCATTTGTATCGCGACCTCAGCGTGGCGAAATATTTCCGGTCTTTGTGCGGCGACGTCTACTTGGAGTTGATGGGCTCGATCAGGCCGGGCCGGTCGTTCCGCACGTTGCCGACGTCCCCATGGACCGGTCACAGCCGTATCTGGTCCGCCGGGTACGGGCGCATCAGCGCCATCAACTCGTCGGCGCTGGCGCCCTCCTCCCCAAGCCAAGCGGCCCAAGTCGTCGGCGGCAGGATCACCGGCATGCGGTCGTGGACCTCGCGCGTGACGTCGTTCGCCTCGGTGGTCACAATGGTGAAGGTGTGCAGCCACTCATCGCTCGACGGATCCTGCCAGCCTTCCCAGAGCCCGGCGAAAGCGTCCGGCTTCTCGTTGCTCGTCGTGCCGAAGGCGAAGGGCTGCTTGGCCTTCCCCTCGGTCTTCCACTCATAGAAGTTGTCGAAGGGGATTAGGCACCGGCGCTTCTTGAACGCTGATCGGAATGCCGGCTTGTCGGGCGTCGACTCGGCGCGGGCGTTGATCATCCGCGCCGCGCCGCTGCTGTCCTTCGACCACACTGGCACCAGCCCCCAGCGAAGCAGGGAGAGCGTGCGCTCGCGGGTCTCCGGATGGGACCGGATCACCGGCAGCATCTGCAACGGCGCCGCGTTGTAGCGCGGGCCGAACTCTGGAAGCTGACCGACCACGCCGAATCGGCTGGCGATCTGGTTGCTCGGGCTGTGAATGGCAAATCGTCCGCACATGCGGTCAGGATGATCGTCCGGGTATGCTGCGTCAACCCGACCACCCGGCTTAACGACGGCCCAACCGCGCCGCCGACAGAATGGACAGGACAGGACATCGCGCAACTCCGCCAGCCGGACGTCCGGCCCCAGCCGCTGTATCGCGTCCACGACGTCCACCTCCCATCGCCGCCGGCAGGCGCCGCAGGTCGCGGAAAGCTGGCTGCGCACCGCCATTAGGTCGCCGATCCGACCATCATAGCGCGACAGCGACGGTGACGACTTCCAGGAGGCCTGTCCAGTATGAGCGCAGCGGGCGCATGCTATCTCGTTGACGGCGTGCTTCAGGAAGGCATGCGGCCCCAGGCGTCCCAACAACTCTGCCCCATCGATCTCCTCCTCATGCCCGCATCGATGGCATAGCCGCACCGCATCCACTGTCTGGCGGAGGAGGTCACGGAGGCGAAGGGTGGGTAGCAGTAGGACGGCACCCTGTATGCGCATGCGTTCCTCATACGTTCTCACCAATGAGAAGCGTCAGAGGAAACCGGAGTCAAGAGGGTGGAAATCTCAACCCGTCACCGGAAGCGGATCGGTTCCCTCGCTTAGAATTGCGAGGTATTGGCGGTAAGCGAACACACGCCCGCGTTTACGCCCGGTAACCTCCTCCACGATGCCGAGACGCTCGAGGTCAGCAAGCGCGGCGTTGACGGTCGGTGCGCTGAGGCTGGTACGCTCGACAAGGAGGTTGGCGGTCACAAACGGATTTTGCTGGAGAAGGTCGTGAACACGCAACGCCGAGCCAGTGCGTTCACTTGCCGCCGTTATGCGCTCGCGATCCTCCTTGAACAAACCGACTATACGGGTAGCGGCGTTGAAGGCTTGGTTAGCCGTCTCTGCAACCCCATCGAGGAAGAACTCGAGCCAAGCCTCCCAGGCGCCCTGCTCACGCACCTCCTGCAGCAGACGGTAATAGTCGGCCCGGTGGGTCTTGAGGTAAAGGCTCAGGTAGAGAAGCGGCGAACGCAGCACGCCATGGACACACAGGAATAGGGTAACGAGCAGACGGCCAATGCGGCCGTTGCCGTCTAGGAAAGGGTGAATCGTCTCGAATTGCACGTGAAGGAGCCCGGCCTTGATGAGCGTCGGCAACCGCGAGCGGTCCTCGTGCATGAATGCCTCGAGGGCGGCGAGGCAGGCGCCGAGTTCGGTCACCGGTGGCGGAACGTAGAGGGCATTGCCGGGCCGCGTGCCGCCGATCCAGTTCTGCGAACGCCGGAATTCGCCAGGGCTCTTTGTCTCGCCGCGACCGCTTTGAAGAAGGCGAGCATGCATCTCGCAGATCAACCGGAGCGACAACGGTAGCTCGTTCAGCCGCTCCAGCCCGAACATCATGGCATCGACGTAGTTGGACACCTCCCTAACATCGTCGATCGGCTGGCCAGCCTGCGCCTCGGTCTCAAAGCGCAGTAGATCGGTGAGCGTCGATTGCGTGCCCTCAATCTGCGAGGACAGCACGGCCTCCTTGCGGACGTACATGTAAAGGAACAGCTCCTGCCGCGGCAGGAGCATGGTAATGCCGTCGAGCCGGCCGAGGGCGCGTTCGGCGAGGCTGAGGCGCTCTAGGAGAGGCAGGACGTCTATGCCGGGCTCCGGCGGGAGCGGAGGCGGCACGAAGGCGTGGACCGTCTCGCCGGCAGCGGCGGTCTCTACGAAGCAGCCGAACCGCGGATTGGGTGCTACGGCGTCAGACATGCGGTCTTCTATAGCCGGCGACGATAAATAAAGCAAAAGGCAGTTGGCTTAAATAGGCGGGGCTCTTATTTAAGTGGGCTTAAACAAGCCGGAGGCACCTGCTACGCGAAGTGGTCGTCATGCTCGTTGGCCACCTATTAGAAATTTTCTCTCATAAAATCAGGAAGGTAGCCAGATTCAGAATTTGTTTGCACCCGAGCAGTCCCGGCTGGCGCTGAGCGGGATGCTACTTTAAGCTGAGTAGGGGTGGTGCGGCGGGGCGTGGTCTGGTAGGTCTGCGGCCCTCGTTCTGACTGCCTGGATCCGCACTCTATGGGCACTGCCGTTCGTCCCGCAAGCACCACGTCGGCGTCCTGGGATACGTTCTGGGATGCCGATGCTTTTGTCGATGAGGTGCTCAGCGAGCTGACAGCGATGGCGGCCGACGGCAGTCGCCCAACCCGTTCCGGGCCGAAGCCGGCGCTCACGGGAGCAGCGTTGCGCAATGCGATCATGGCAATCTGGTGCGTGTGCTTTTGCGGCATGCAATGGCGCGCCATCGGTCAGCTCACCGGCATTCCGTTCGGCACGTTGTACACCCTGTTCGCCCGCTGGACCCGGCTCGGACTGTGGCGGCGCTTACTCGACCGGCTGTGCCGCACGTGGCGCATGGCATGCGGCGACACGGCCGAGCCGAGCACGGTGGTGATCGACAGCCGCACCTGCCCCTCGGCCCCGAGTTGTTTCGCGCGGGGCGTGGATGGCGGCAAGAAGATCCGCGGCGTGAAGGTCAGCATCGCGGTGGAGAAGTACGGCCTCCCGCTGGCGATCGACGCCATGCCGGCCAACGTGCACGACACCAAGGGCATCGTACCGGTACTGCGCCAACTCGCTGGACGTGGGTTCCAAGGCCCCGCCATCGGTGATCTCGGCTATCGGGGTGAACGCTTGGCCAAAGCCGCGGAAGCGCTCGGCATCACCGTCCGGCCGATCGCCCGCGGCCGTGACGGCGTGTTCATTCCTACCGAGATCGCCTGGGTCGTGGAGCGCTCCTTCAGCTGGATCAGCCGCTACCGACGATTGAACACCATCGTCGAGCGGACGAAGGAGCACCTCGTCGCGTTCGTCGAAGTCGCCTTCATCTCCATCCTTTCCAGGCGCCTGAAGCGGCTCACGCCCCAGGAGGTCAGCGCATGACGTCTACGAACAGGTTCTAAATCGGCAGGGGTTTCGACGCCGATCGGCACAGTAACCTGCTGAGGGCATGAGAACTCTTGGGGTTCCACCTGCGTGCTGTTTCACAGCCCCTCCTTTCCTCCCGATCTCCAGGCGGACGGATTCCGTCTACGGGCGCGGCGTCCGGGACCGGGGTTCCGGAGTTGGGGCCCGCTGAGCGGCTGGACCCTCGAACAAGGCGACGATGGCGGAAGCGGTGAACAGGCGGTCACGCTGCCCTGCCCCGACGGGCTCCACAATCCCGGCGTTGGCAAGCTGGCCCACGGCCCGGTTGACGCTGGCGAAGGTTCCCCGGCCGATGCCTGCCAAGGCATCCCGGACGGTGAAGGTCGGCCGGGTCACGATCCACGGAACAAGGTCATGCACGGCGCTATCGGCGCGGACGCCCTTTGTCGCCCGCCTCCAGCCGTCGTAAAGTGCCCCGAGCCGCGCCACCCGGTCCAGATTCAACCCGGCCGTCTGCGCGGTCAGCGACAGGAACACCCTCGTCCACGCGCCCATGTCGCCCGTCTGCCGCCCCCGCTTCAGGGCGGAAACATACACGCCCTTGTCCCGGTGGACGGCTTCGCCAAGGAAGGCGCAAGCGTTCGCCGTCGCGCCTTTGGCCCGGAGAATGAGCGGTACCAGCAGCCGCCCGACGCGGCCGTTGCCGTCCGCGGTCGGGTGGACGTGCTCGAACATCCAATGCGACAGGGCTTGGCGGACCAGTTCGGGGCCGCCCTCGGCCATGGTGAACGCCCGCCACTCCTCTAGCACCCCCGACAGGGACGCCGGGGACGTGTAATGGAACAGCCCCGTTGCCGATTCCGGGTCGTCCGTGGCGTTGGCATAGGTCTTCCATCTGCCCGCCTGGTTGGCCCAATACGGGTCGGGGTCGCGCTCGAACAAGCGACGGTGGATCGCAAGAGCGGCGTCCAGCGGATCACCCATGCCCTCGTGCAAGGCGTCGAACGCCTCAGCCGCCCCCGACACGGACGCTGCGTCGTGCGGGTCTTTCGCCCGGCGCAAGACCGTCTGGAACTCCAGAAGGTCGGTAAATGTCGTGGTCGCCCCCTCTGCCCCGGAGGAATGCACGGCGTCCAGCCGGGCGAACAGGCGTCCGACGACACCGGGCACGGGGAAAGTGGAAAGCGCCCGGTCGAACTCCGCGACGACGGCCCGCGCCCGGTCCAGTACTTCCCACACGTCGTCAATGGGGGGCAGGGGCGGTACGGGCGGGCGGTAGCACGTCAGATACCGCCCGCCCTCGGCCTCGAACGACTCATAAGTGCCAAAGCCGATCATACGAACCCCTGTTGTTATACTTTGCTGTAGCAAAGTAAAATAGCACGCCATCCTATTATAGGATACCGCGCTAGAGGATCACAGGCGGGGTCCGCCTCCAGCCTGCGCCCAGGGGCCTCCTCCTCCCGGCGGCGCTGGGCGGCGTCGATCGCCGCGGCTGCCTCGGCCTCGGCCCGTGCTGCCGCCTTGGCAGCTTCGGTGTCGGCCTTGATGACGCCGCGGATTTGGTCGTTCCAATCCTTGAAAGCCGAGTCCGGGATGCTGTCCACAATCCGGGCCTCGGAGTTCCCTTCTTGCAAGGCGGCGGCCACCTTTGCCTTGAAGAGGGCAGCGCGATAAGTGTCAGCTAAACAACGCCAAGAGACGATTATCGGCGGTCGTTGACGGCGGCTCCGACAGGCCAGGGCGGCCGCCCCGCCATTGCCTGCATGCATGAGTGGACCGGCCGGCTTAACGAACCACCGTCGAGAAGACACTCGCCTCCGACCAGGACTCCGCCCGGCGGCGAGCCGTCCTCGGCCTGCAGTGTGAGTCAGCGCCAGTTCAGGACCCCTGTCAGGAAGGGGTTATCGGCTGTAAGCTAATGATCCATCTAACCTCAGGTAAGCAATTTCGGGGTCAATCAGACGCTGACAGGGGTCCTGAACTGGCGCTGATTCACACTACACCACCTCAAGCAGCCCGAACTCGGGCAATGAAGGTATCGACCTCGTCGCGCAGGCGCTCGGCTTCGTGTGATAGCCGACTGGCGGCGTCGAGAACTTGGCTCGAAGCCGTTCCCGCTTCCTCAGCCGCTTTGCTCACGCCGACGATGTTGTTGGACACCTCCTGGGTGCCTTGGGCTGCTTGCTGAACGTTGCGCCCAATTTCTCTGGTCGCCGCCGTCTGTTCCTCGACCGCTGCGGCAATCGTCCCGGCGATCTCGTTCACCTGCGTGATGGTGCGACCTATACCGCGAATAGCCTCCACCGCGCCCCCGGTCCTCACTTGAATCTCCGAGATTTGGCCGGCAATCTCCTCAGTGGCTTTAGCCGTTTGACTTGCCAGTTGCTTGACCTCGTTGGCGACCACGGCGAATCCTTTGCCCGCCTCCCCAGCTCGTGCTGCTTCGATGGTGGCGTTCAGCGCCAGCAGGTTGGTTTGGCTGGCAATGTTCTGGATCAGCCCAAGGACATCGCCGATGCGCTGAGCCGAGACGCTCAACCCCTCGACGGTCGTGTTGGTTTGCTCGGCCTGCACCACCGCGGCCCCAGAGATGCGGGAGGATTGGGTCACTTGGCGGCTGATCTCGCCGATCGAGCTGCTAAGCTCCTCCGAGGCCGATGCGACGGTCTGGACGTTGGCCGACGCCTGCTCGATTGCCACCGCCACGGCGGTGGACTGGCGCGCAGTCTCCTCGGCGATTGCCGACATGCTCTGGGCGTTAGACTGCAACTGTGCGGCGGCTGACGACACGAACTGAACAACGCCCTTGACGTTCGCCTCGAACTCGTCGGCAATGCGCCCCATCGTTCGGCGCTTGTCTTCTTCCGCCAGCTGCTTCTGCCGTTCCTGGTCAGACCGCAGCTGCTCAGCTTCGATCATATTGTGTTTGAACACTTCGACCGCACGCGCCATAGCGCCCACTTCGTCCTGGTGATCCACGGCTGGAATCGCAATACTCAAGTCGTGAGCAGCAAGCTGTGTCATCGCTACCGTCAGACCGGCAATGGGGGAAGTTACCTTGCGAAGGACGATGGCAAATCCACCAATAACCATCATGACGGCCAGCGCCGAGATGGTCCAGGTCGTGACGGTCGCTTGATTGTTTACCGCCGACACCGTGTCATAGCTACTGCCAGCGGCACGGACTTGGATGTCGATCAACTCCCCGATCTTTCCGGTGACAGGGTCGATACCCGCGTACAGCTCCTCGCGGACGAATTTGTCGAACCTGGAGGAATCCTTCTCTCTAAGAAGGTCGGAGAGAGTCTGCACGGTCCGGTTCGCGTGCTCCATCAAAGGCTTGATCTCCGTGAGGAGCCGTGTCTCATCCGGGTCCATGTCGGTTGCAAGGTAAGCTTGCCAACGCTTGGCAATTTCGAGCTTCGCCCTCTGGGTCGATGCAATGGCGGCGTTCCAGTCCGTATTGCCGTTGCGGACCTTGTGCGCTGCGTCAACGATGTCGACGGCGTAGGAATCAGAGATCACCTTCAGATCGCGCAAGGGAATCACGCGATCCTCATAGACAGATTTGAGGCCCTCCTTCGCGTCGCTCATCGAGCTCAAACTCACGGCATCCGACAACATCAGCATGCCGCCCAGCACGGCAAGAATGACCAGAAGGGTCGTTTTGATCGTGATTCTCATTCTCGCCTCGTCTTTTTGACTGGTATCTGTCATGCCGGCGCGCAGTCCGATGATTCCGGGTCCAGAATGTAAAAACCCTTAAATTTGGGCGCTTAGAAGTTAATGACTCGTTGCGAAATCAGCATGGAAGCATTCAAAGCATGCGCAATTGCATTGCAATGTGGTTTTTCTGTTTCAGAGAGACTCCTTTTCGCGATTTGCTATCTGCAGTCTGGCTTTATTTATTTCTAAAATGAGAAATAATATTCCTTCAGAGGCTTTAACAGCGTAAGAGCGCACCGCTCGTCCCTACATGCCCTCCCAAAGACGACTGGCGAGCGGCAAGCAAGGGGGCTTTCCCATTTAGGATGGCATAGGAAAGGTATCCATCCATCCCCACACCTGCTCGTAGCCTGATGCGATCGCCGCCGTAGGTTTTTGCAACTCGCTAACAACGTACCTGCACATTCGAAAAGCGCGCGATGGGGTTCGTTAAACACTGCCAAGGATGAATTGAACCGGAGCAGTTGCTTGCCCCCCTGACCGGCCTCCCGGCGGCGTGATCGGCGCCTTGCCTGTAGATCGGCGTCGATGCAGAGCCACTCTGCTGTGGGGTTTCTCTATCAAAATCAACGATGTAAACCGTCCTCCCATCTGGCCGTGATTGGGCGCCGATCCACAGACTCAGATAAGAAACATCACTCGCAGCTGGGTTCCGGGGCCAACCGTCCATTGTGGTTCCCCGCCAACCTGTTCGGCAAGCATGGCGATCAGCTGAAGACCGGAGGCCCGTGTCTGCCCCTCCGGAATGCCAATGCCGTTGTCGGTTAGGGTGAGACAGACGGACCCTGGATGTGGCACGTCCAGATCGAGCATGATCGTCCCTGCTCCTTCGGGGAAGGCATGCTTGGTGCTGTTGGTGACGAACTCGTTGGCGATCAGACCGAGCGACACCGCCGTGTTATGGTCGACGTAGACCTCACAGACGCTTGCCCTGAGGGTGACCTCCCCGGCAATGCTCCGCCCATACAAGGCGACTGCATTTGTGCAGAGCTCTCGCAGGTATCCGCCCAATTCGACCGTCCCAACTCGGCTGGTCTCGTAGAGGCGGCTGTGGATGAGGCGCAGCGCCTCGACACGGCCTTGCAATTCACCAAGGATGCGGTGGGTCTCAGCCCCATTGGACTGGCCGCTCTCCAAAGCGATCAGGCTCAGGATTGCCTGGAGGTCGTTCTTCACCCGATGTTGAAGCTCTCGCATCGCTGTCAGGCGCTCTTCCTCCACACGTCGCAGATGGGCATCGGTGGTCTGCATCGACTCGTACACCGAGGCCAGTTCCGCGAGATCGATACCGGGTGACGGCGGCAACTTCGCCTCCGGCTCCCGCATAGCGTCCACCACCCGCGCCAACCCCACGACAGCCTGGGATAGCCGACGTGCGTAGACCAGCACCAGGAGCGACGCGAACCCGAGCGCCAGGACGCATACCGTCGTCGCCAACATCAACGAACGGCGCATCGGGGCTTCGAACACCTTGGCAGGAGCGGCAAAGGCAACGGTCCACCCTGAGACGTGCGAGCGTGCAAAAGCCAGCGACAGCGGTTCTCCTTCCAGCGCTGGGCCTGACGCGTGGCCCTCTGGTGCCGTTTGAATGGCCTCCCGAACCCAGTCGGGAGCCAGTTTCCCGACGGAGCTTTCGGCGGCGCGAGTGCGAGCGACGATGACGCCGTCCCGGTCGATGATCCCGGCCACCCAGCCGGACGGGATTCGTTGCTCGTGCAGGAGTGCCTCCCACTTGATCGCCGTGACGGCGGCACCGAGCACATATTGTCGCCCGTCCGGCCCGCGGGCCGGTACGAACACCACCGCGACCGGGGCACGGGCAATCGGCCCGTACAAGAGGTTGGATACCTGCGGCTGGCCTGTGAGCAGTGCCGTGTTTATCCAGGGGATGACAGCGTCCGTTCCGGCTGCGGGAGCCCCGTAGGAAATAGCGGTGGTGAAAAGGATCTTGCCCGTATCATCACGCAAAATCACGTGCGACCAATAGGGATGATTGGTCATAACGTCCTCGGCGATGCGGTGCAGCCGTTCGGGGTCGGCATTCTCCTTCATGGTCGACACGAGGCTTTGCAGGGCGGCCGTGGTGACAAGAAGCTGCTGGTCGAGGGCGGCAGCGATGGCCTGGACGGTCCGGCCCATCTCCGCCTCGGCTAGCCGCCGCTGGGATGTCATGTTCCATGCCAACAGGCCCAGTGTGATCAGGGCCATCGATGCCAAGGCCGCGACCACGACGCGGAGAAGATGGCCACGGATGTTTTGCCGCGGTGACGAACCCAAGGGCGGTTGCGCCTTGGAAGAGGCTGACGCGCTCATCGGAACCGCCCCATCTTGGTTGAGCGATGCACCAGCAACCTCGCTGCTGCCCTTGATCACAGGAGCCGTCATCTTACCAGGAGAGCTCAATGGATTTGATTAATCACTTGAAGCGCAAAGAATTTGGTTTTTGGTCAAGGGGCATGACGATTGGTACGTCGCTACCCTCGTGCAGATCGGGGATCCTTTGATCGTTGGTCTTCGATGTCGGCTATAGAATTTTGGCGCACAATTTGTGAATCGCCGCCGCCTTAGGCCCCCTATCAGCGTCTGATCGATACTGGAATTGCTTACCTGAAGTTAGGAGGATCAATACCGTCATAAGAGGACGACGTTCCCGCATTGGTCAGGCTGCTTTTGACAATAGCCACTCCTTCAGCTTCGACCACCGGCGCCCTTCCTGACATGATCGTACCGCCATTCCGAGTGCCTTCCGCTGTCCCACGATGACGACCAGTCGCTTCCCCCGGGTGACGCCGGTGTAGAGGAGATTGCGCCTGAGCATCGTCCAGTGCTGCATCGCCAGCGGGATGACGACGGCTGGGTACTCGGACCCCTGGCTCTTGTGGATCGTCGTCGCATAGGCCAGCGACACCCGGTCGAGTTCTCCGAAATCATAAGCGACCTCCCGGCCGTCGAAGTCGATCAACAGTTCGCTGGTCTCGGGATCGATTGCTGTGATGACCCCCAGATCGCCGTTATAGACCTCCTTCTCGTAGTCGTTCTCGGTCTGCATCACCTTGTCGCCGACACAGTAGGTCCAGCCGAAGCGCTCCACCCGGACATCGCCAGGCGGGTTCAGCACCGCCTGGAGTCCCACGTTCAACGACCGGGCGCCCAGGCCCCCACGGTTCATCGGACAGAGCACCTGGACATCGCGCACGGGGTCGAGGCCGAAACGCTTCGGGATCCGGTTCCTGACGACCTCGATGAGCTTGCGAACACCGTCCTCGGGCTCCGCCGCCTCGACGAAATAGAAGTCCGAGCCTTCTACGGGCGTCAGGTCCGGCATCTGTCCCTGGTTGATACGGTGGGCGTTGATGATAATGCGGCTGGCCGCCGCCTGCCGGAAAACCTCCGTTAGGCGCACCACGGGCACAGCGCCGGATGCAATCACGTCGGCCAGCACCTGCCCCGGGCCCACCGACGGCAACTGGTCGACATCGCCGACCAGGATCAGGGCCGACCTGTCGGGGGTCGCCTTCAGCAGCGCGTTCATCAGCGGCACGTCCACCATGGACGTCTCGTCGACGACGAGCAGATCGCATTCCAACCGGTTCTCCTCGCTGTGCTTGAAGCCTCCGGCAGCCGGGTCGAAGGCGAGTAGCCGGTGGATGGTCCTGGCCTCCAGCCCGGTGCTCTCCGAGAGCCGCTTGGCCGCCCGTCCGGTCGGGGCGCACAGCAGGATGCGGATGTGCTTGGCGGCCAGGATCTTCAGGATGGAATTCACCAGGGTCGTCTTACCGACGCCGGGGCCGCCGGTGATAACCATGACCTTGGATGCCAGGGCAAGCCGGACAGCCTCCCGCTGGCTCGGCGCCAGCGTCAGTCCCGTCCTACCCTTCACCCACTCCAGCGCCTTCTCCATGTCGATGGTGGGCCAGGGCAGCGTCCCGCCCGCAAGCCCTCGCAGCCGGGCGGCGATGGCCTGCTCGGCCCGGTACAGCCCGGCCAGGAAGACGCAGTCCCTGCCCTCCAGCTGATCGGCGATGACGGCGCCGTCACGAAGCTCGTCGGCCAGCGCCTCGGCCACCAGATCGGTGCCGACCTCCAGGAGGTCGCTGGCCAGCTTCTCTAGGTCCTCCACCGGCAGGCCGCAGTGTCCCCCGTCCATCGCCTCGGCCAGGGCATAGCCGATGCCCGCTCGGACGCGGACCATGGCCGTCTTCTCGATGCCCAGCTTGGCCGCGATCTGGTCGGCCGTCTTGAAGCCGATGCCGCGGATGTCCCGGGCCAGACGGTATGGGTTTTCGGTGATGAGTTGGATCGCCTCCTGCCCGTAGGTCTTGTAGATGCGGACCGCCCTGGATGTCCCGACACCATTGGCGTGCAGGAACAGCATGATCTCCCTGATCGCCCGCTGGTCGGCCCATCCCTTGATGATGCGGTCGGCCCGCCTGGGCCCGATGCCCGTCACCTCGCGAAGGCGAGCAGGTTCGGCCTCGATGACGTCGAACACGGCCTCGCCGAATGCCTTCACCAGCTTCCTGGCGTAGACGGGGCCGATGCCTTTGATCATGCCGGAGCCCAGGTACTTCTCGATGCCCTCCAGCGTCGTCGGCTGGGTCGCCTTCAGGAAGGTGGCCTTGAACTGGAGGCCGTGGGTGCGATCGTTAACCCAGCTGCCGCTTGCCTGGATCCATTCCCCGGAGGAGATCATGGCGGCATGGGCGACGACGACAACCAAGTCGCGGTGCCCACGGACCTTTACCCGAAGCACGCAGAAGCCGGTCTCGGCGCTGTGGAAAGTCACACGCTCCACCAGCCCGGCCAGGGACTCCGTCGATGACACGATGGCTTGCCCGCTCATGTCGGGATTGTGCAGGATTCCCCAACGCCGGGCCAGCCGCATTCGCGGTCGACGGCCAACTGCAGCCATACAGATCAACGAGCTATATCATTGATCGGCTGATAGAATTTCCTGCGTAGGGTGGCCCTGCGTCGACGCCGATGGAGAGCCATCCACCAAGCCCTTTTCTTCGATGAACCAACAAGATGACCGATTGCAGGACGTTGGCGCATAAATCACCGAGGACTGGCGGTGTGAGGGTTCTGGCGGGTATAGAGGCGGCCCGCTGAAGCCGAGCCCCCGATGCCGTACAAGGCCAACGAGCCGCGCCGCGCCAAGATCCCGAAGGCCCGGTACCGTGTGGAGAACTGGGCGGCCTACGACGTGGCGCTGCGTCGGCGTGGCGATCTGACCATCTGGGTGACACCGGAGGCGATCGCCGCCTGGACGCCACCCGTCACGGGACGGCGTGGCCGGCCAGCGCGCTACTCCGACGTCGCCATTGAGACCGGGCTGATGCTGCGCCTGGCGTTCGGTTGCAGATTCCGATGAAGCCGGCCGGGTATTCCGATTTGAAGGCGGCCACTGTTCCGAACTGAAGCCGGCCAGCGTTCCGAAGGAAAGCGGCCGGGGTGGCGTATCCCCGCGAGGCGTTTTTCGTGTCGCATGAGCATGGCGTCGGGTCAAGCCGCCATGATCATGTCGAGGTGGAGGGCGTCCCCGGAATCCATAGGAGGGCCCCGGGCAAGCCGGTCGCGAGCGCGCCTCATCACGCTGGAGAGCGGCCGGCTTGCCTGGGAGGTGCCTGTGGAGCTCCGGGGGCGCCCGGCGGTCTCGTCACTCTCCGTCGGATAGGGCTGGCTGGCGTCGCGGCTTGCGCATTGAGTCTCCGGTGAGGTCGATGCGGTAGGCGTTGTGAAGAATGCGGTCCAAGATCGCGTCCCCGAGAGTCGGATCCCCAATGAGTTCGTGCCAGCGGTCCGTGGGAATTTGGCTGGTGATCAGCAAAGAGCCGGCGTTGTAGCGGTCCTCTACGATCTCGAGCAGGTCGCGGCGCTGCTCTGCGTTCAGCGGCTCTGGTCCCCAGTCGTCCAAGATGAGAAGTCGCACGCGGGCGAAGCCACGCATCAGGCGGGCGTAACGGCCGTCGCCGTGTGCAAGGGCCAGGGTCTCGAACAGCCGGGGCATCCGCTGGTAGAGTACCGATAGGTTTTCGCGGCAGGCACGGTGGCCAAGCGCGCAGGCCAGCCAGGATTTGCCGATGCCGGTCGGCCCGGTGATGATCACGTTCTGGTGGTCGTGGATCCATCGGCAGGTCGCCAGCTTCTGGAACAGGGCGCGGTCCAACCCACGCGGCGCCCGGAAATCAACATCCTCGATTACGGCGGGGTGGCGCAGCCGGGCGCTCTTGGCGCGTGCTTCGAAGCGCTTCTGCCGCCGCAGCGTCACCTCGTGATCGAGCAGCACACCCAGCCATTCCTCATGGCTGAGCGTGCCGGCCTCGCGGTTGGCCTGCATCTCGCGCAGCGCCTTGGCCATGCCGTGCAGCCCCAGGTCGCTGAGCTGGTCGAAGGTGGGATGGGAAAGCATGGTGGGCTCCTAATGAAAGTACCGCGAGCCGCGGATGTTGGCGTGGTCCAGCGCCGGCGCCTCAGGGCGGGCGGTGGAGCGAACCCGGTCCAGGTTGTTGCGCAGGATCGAGGCGATGCTGTCGGCGGTGGTGGCGCCGATCTCCAGCGCCCGGGCACTCACCGCCTCGGCACGGGCCCGGTTGGGGCCGCGAAACAGCTTCAGCACGCCACGGCAGGTGCGGAAGCCCTGTTCCGGGTGCGGCCGGCTGGCGAGAATGGCGCGGATCAACGCCACAGTGTTTGGGGCCAAGGTCGCCGGCGTCCCGCTCGAAACGCTCGGGGCTCCACTCGGCATAGCGGCGGTGTGCCGCCGGCATGTGCTCGGGCACGGTGCTGTGGCGCTCGCCGCCGTGCCGGCGGGCATGGGCGGCGATCCGTTGGCCGCGGTGGAAGAACTCCACCGTGGTGGCGGTGAGGCGCGCGTCGATCTGCTGGCGGATCAGCGTCGCCGGTACCGAGTAATAGAAGCCGGCGACCTCGACATGGTAGTCGGGGCCGACGCGCACGAGCTTCCACTCCGCGTATTCGTAGGGCGTGTCGGGCAGCGGCCGCAGCGCCGGCCGATCAAGCTGTTCGAACAACTCCCTGCGGCTGAGCCCGAGGCGGCGCTGGGGCCGTGTGTTGAGGTCCTCCAGCACCCGGTCTATCGCGCCATTGGCTTCGGCCAGGGAGAAGAACGGCAGATTGCGCAGCCGGCCGAGGATGAAGTACTGGGCGATGCGCACACCGGCTTCCACCTTGGCCTTGTCACGCGGGCGACGCGGACGCGCCGGCAGGATGCCGACGCTGTAGGCGTGCGCCATGTGGGCGTAACTGCGGTTGAGCTCCGGGTCGTAAAAGGAAGCCTTGAGGACGCCGCTTTTCAGGTTGTCCGGCACGATCAGGCGCGGGCAACCGCCGAGGTCCTCGAACATGCGGACATGCGCCCCAATCCAGTCGGGCAGTGTCTGGGTCCAGGTCGCCTCGGCGTAGGTGTAGTTGGAGGCGCCCAGCACGGCGATGAAGAGCTGGGCGGGCCGCACGGCGCCGGTGGCGGGATCGCGGATGGGCAGCGTCTTGCCGGAGTAGTCGACGAAGACCTTGTCGCCGGACAGGTGGGGCTGACGCATGCTGGGGGCGAGCCGCGCCTCGAACTCCCGGTACAACTCGCAGAAGCGGCTGTAGCCGTAGCCGTCGGGATGAGCGGCGCGGTACTCCTCCCACAGGATCATCAGCGTGACGCCCGGGCGTTTGAGTTCGCGGTGCATAGCCGCCCAGTCGGGTTCCGGACGCCGGCGGGCGCCGGGGCGAATGTTCGGGCGGGCGAACAGCCGCTCCTCCAGCTCGGCATCGCTGAGGTCGGGGGGCAGTGGCCAGGACAGGCCGGCGGCATGGGCGCGCTCCAGGTACTCCGCCACGGTGCTGCGCGCGACACCGAGCTGGGCTGCGATCTGGCGATCGCTGGTCGGCAGCAGGCTGCCGAACTTCAGGCGAAACAATTCACGGATCTGCCGCATGGAAAGCCTCAAGGCTGGCATCCGCTCCTCCTGTCGGTTGGATCAGGAGGCGGTGCTTGATGGAAGCTCTCCTCGCGGGGAAGACGCCATCATCATGCCGACGATGGTGCCGGCCGCGTTCACAGCGGAAGGGTGGCCGGTTTCATGTCGGAATGGTGGCCGCCTTCAAATTGGAATGCCGGCCGGCTTGCGATCGGAATACTGGCCGCTTTGGCGTCGGAAACCGTGGCCGCTTTCAGTCGGAATCTGCACCGGACGGCCGTGGCGCCAGACCGAGGGTTTGCTGGGCTCGCTCATGCGCCGGTTCGGCCTAGACCTCCCGGTTCCCGATCATACGACGTTTTCCCGGCGCAGTACCAATCTGGCTGTCGCGTCGGCCCTGGCCAGGACGGACGGGCCGGTCACCGTGGTCATCGACTCCACCGGGCTGAAGGTGTTCGGCCGGGGCGAGTGGCACCTGGAAAAGCATGGAGGCCAGGCGCGCCGGAGCTGGAGAAAGCTGCACCTGGCCGTCGATCCCGCCACTGGCGAGATCCTCGCCTCGGCGTTGACGGGCAACGAGGAGGGAGACGCTTCGCTGGTTGTCCGTTGCTCGACCAGGTCACGGGCCCGATCAGCGCGGTCCTGGCGGACGGCGCCTACGACGGCGAGCCCGTCTATCGTGCTGTCGCCGAGCGTGCGCCGGACGCCGAGGTGATCATCCCGCCGCGCGCGACCGCCGTGGTGAGCGACACCGCCCAGAGCGCGCCAACCCGGCGCGACCGCCACATCCAGACGATCAAAGAGCGTGGTCGGCTGGGTTGGCAGCGGGCCGTCCAGTACGGCAGAAGATCGTTGGTCGAGGTGGCGATGCTCAGGTACAAGGTCCTCATCGGACGCAGCCTGCGCGCCCGGACTCTGCCCGCACAAAGAGCCGAGGCCAAGGCCGCCTGCGCCGTCATCAATCGGATGACCAGCCTCGGCAGGCCGACCTCCCGGAAGGTCGCCTGATCACCATCGCCTCTGGGCAAAATCCGTCCTCAGGCCGAGTTCTGCACCAAAGTCGCTGATAACCCCAAGATCGTAGAAGTCTTTGAGTCGCCCGTTGATGTCGCCCAAGGAAATGATGGCTTCAAGTTTTTCTGCGATGACCGTCTCAGGCGGATAGGAGAGCACGCGCGGCGCGGGCTGGTTCAGAAGCGTAGGGAAGTGGATTTCCTGAGTGCCGGGCGTGATGGCATCACCGAAGCCGATATCGACCTGGATCGGAAAGCGTGCTCCGGAGATTGTTGCGTTTGTCGTGACGCGCACGCCATCGTACTCGTCCTCGGGGCGTATGCGCGTTGCCTCAATGGCCGTCAGGTCAAACTGGACGCCGTCGTCGGCGGGGAGAGACAGGATGCTCTGGAAGGCTTTCTTCATCTCATCGGTGTCACTGCTACCGAAGGAAAGGAAATCGGCGTCCCGGGTGGGACGAGCCGTATCCGCCTGCCACGCCAGGAAAAGCAGGCCACCTTTCAGGATAAGGCGGTCCCTGTGCTCGGAAATGCTGATGCGGTAAAGCAAGCGTTCCAGACTGACTGCGTGCAGATCTGTTGAAAGTCGGCAGCGCGGACTTTGGCCACGTTGAGCAGCTTCTGCCGCACTGAGGCAGCGATGTTTCTGGGGGGCTTAATCGTCACTGATGCAGGCCTCGAGATACGGGCGAACAATCTTCGCAACCCTCAATTCAGAGGCGTGGTCGAGAATCTCTTGGGGCTTGGCTTTGCGCTTTCTCAAACCCAACTGCATTCCCTCGATTGCCACATCGACGCCCACCAGCGAACGAAACTTGAAGCAATCGGCGACGGTCTTGGCTGGTGAGAAGATCGGCACCAGTACCCCTTCGATCTTATGGTGTTCCACTCCGGCGCTGATCGCCGCCCTTGCCATGTGGACGGTTTTGACGGGGGGATAGGCGAACTGCGGTCGCCAAGTCCCTTGCGGCAGAGCAAGCCAAACGCGCGATGGCATCTGCAAGGTCAAGCCATGATACACGAGGGCGGAAATGAGACAGATAACGCCTTTGGGAACCAGCCTTGCCACTTCAGCGAGGCTGTGCGCGGCGTCGAAGTCGGTGTCCGGCAACTGGTAGAGACCTCGAGCGAGTTGGACCACGTCGCCATTTTCGACCATCCGCATCAGTGTTGAAGGGGGCACTCCAAGCGCCCTGATGTCACGGGATCGTGCAATTCCATGCTCCCGCAGAAAGGCAACAACCTGCTCCCGCCTGGTGGAGCCCATGGTACGAACCCTCAGTAGTTCTAAACAAGTGTATAGGATTTGTACCAGATGGGAAGACCTCAAAACGGTGACCCGGTCCTCAGCTTGGTTCTTGTCAACCGACGTAAGCCGCAGGATGGGAGGCGCGTAACCAAGGTTCAAATCAGGCCGGATTGATGGGAGCAATCAGCTCCGGCCGATCGTTCCGGACGTTTCCGACATCGCGGTGGACGGGCCACAGGCGTGTCTGGTCCGCCGGGGGCATTGTCACATCAACGATGGTGGCCTGTCGGTCGTGACGGTAACCTCGCGGGATGCCGCCGCTCTCGTATGCCCGCCACCACTTCCCGCCCGCGATCATCCAGCATGCAATCTGGCTCTATCTCCGGTTCACACTAAGCTACCGGGATGTCGAGGAGCTGCTGGCCGAACGCGGCGTGGACGTATCCTACGAGACCATCCGCCGCTGGGTCCTGACGTTTGGACCGGCCATCGCCGGCAACCTGCGGCGATTGCGTCCCAAGCCCAGCCCACCCTGGCACCTGGACGAGATGGTGATCAGGGTCGGCGGCCGGCTCATGTACTTGTGGCGGGCCGTCGATGATGAAGGCGAGGTGCTGGAGGTGCTCGTCCAGCGCCGACGCGACAAGGCTGCGGCGTTGAAGTTGATGCGCAAGCTGCTGAAGAAGCACGGTTTCGCGCCCACCCAGGTCACGACCGACAAGCTCCGGTCCTACAGGGCCGCTTTCCGCGAACTCGGTTTGACCGCCCACCATGAACAAGGGCGTCGAACGAACAACCGCGCCGAAGTCTCGCACCAGCCGGTGCGGCGACGCGAGCGGAAGATGCAGCGGTTCAAATCGCCCGCGTCCGCTCAGCGCTTCGTTTCCCTGCACGCCGCCGTCTACAATTGCTTCAACCTCCAACGCCACCTGGTATCCCGTCGTACCCTGCGCACCTTCCGGGCGCGGGCCAGGGCCGACTGGCAAGCAGCCACCGCTGCGGCGTGAGCCTGTCGGGAAATCGAAGCATGCTGCGCGCCGGCCCCGTTTTCGTGACAAAGCCGTCGCGGGTGATGTTGAAGCTGGATGCTTGGCCTTTGCGAAGCGCCCGCATCACCTCAAAGCCCTTGATCGTTGCGTAGGCTGTCTTCGGGGTCTTGAAGCCCCGCACCGGGCGAATCAACTGCTTCAGCTTGCCATGGTCGGCTTCCACCACATTGTTCAAGTATTTGACCTGCCGGTGCTCCGTGTCCTCCGGGCATTTGCCCTCGGCCTTCAGTTCCGCCAGGGCTGGCCCATAAGGTGGCGCCTTGTCGGTGTTGATGACCGTCGACGTCTCCCACGCCTTCAAGCCGTTCAGCGCCTTGGACAGGAAGCGCTTGGCGGCGGCGGTGTTTCTCGCGGAAGAGAGGTAGAAGTCGATGGTGTTGCCATGCTTGTCGACAGCTCGGTATAGGTAGGCTCACTTGCCGCCCACCTTCACGTAGGTCTCGTCAACCCGCCAGCTGGTCGACCGCGGACAGCGCCACTGCCAGCGTAGTCGCTTCTCGATCTCCGGCGCATACTTCTGGACCCAGCGGTAAATGGTCGGGTGATCGACCGAAACGCCACGCTCGGCCATCATCTGCTCAAGGTCGCGATAGCTGATGCCGTACCGGCAATACCACCGCACTGCCCAGAGCACGATTTCACCCTCGAAGTGGCGACCTTTGAAGTCCGACACGGCTTGGCTCCGTCCAACCTCCAGCCATTCCGCCGCCTGCCGGCCAACTTTGCAACAGAGCCATCTCCGGAACTCGTCGCCTCGCTGCAACACGCCGCCCCTGGCGCAAATTCTACTGCAAACGAAAGCTAGGGGGGACGGCTCAATCCTCCGCGAGATTGTCGTAAAGCTGCTGCAGGGTAGCGTTCAGCTTAGCGATCTGCGATTCCGACAGCCCCTCGAAGCTGCGGGCGAACAGCCGCCCGGTCGCATCCTGGATGCGCTCCACCAGCGCGTGGCCGGCCGGCGTCATCGTCACCTCGGTGACGCGGCCGTCCTCGGCGTTGGTGCCGGTGTCGACTAGCCCCTCCGCCTTCATGCGATAGACAATACGGGTCATCGTCGACAGCTTGACGATGGCGTGGGTCGAGATCTCCGAAATGCTCGAGGTGCCGTGCGTCTTCAAGATGAACAGCACCCGCCAAGTCGGGATGTCGGTGCCGATCCGCTTCAGCGCCATTTCCATCTTCTGCGTGTAGATGCCCTGGACGCGGGCAAGCCAGTAGAAGGGGAATTCCTCGACTTGGAACTCGGGGTCGGACGGGATGTAGCGGCGAAGCTTCTTGGTGATGGCCATGATGCCCAATGTCTGTCCAGCGTTTGGCGAGGCCGGGGCCCTGTTGTACCAATGGCCGGTTAGCTTGCCAAACGCCTTACAGCGCGACTGCTCACCAGCCCGGCTCGCGCTCCGCCCGCATCTTGCGAACCATGGCGTCGAAGAACTTCATGGCAAAGCCGCTGTCGCGGATCAGCATGGCAGTCAGGTCGCTGCATTTCTGCCGGACCTCGGTGGACAGCTCCACATCCTCGCTGCGCATGCTGTCGGCCAGCGTCTGGATCTCGGCGGCGCGCTGCACCGTCCACAGCAGGAAGAAGGTCTTGGCGATGCTGGATTCGCCGACCGCAATGCCGTGGTTGCGCAGCACCAGGATGTGTTTGTCGCCCAGGCTCTCCAGCATGCGGGGCTTTTCGTCCGCGAACAGGGTGATGCCCTCGAAGGCATGGTAGCCGACGCGGCCGTACAATTGGGCGCCGTAGAAGTCGTTGTGCGAGAAGGCCTGCTTCTTCTGCACGATGGCTGACACCTCGGTGGTGTGGGTGTGGATCACGCAATGAATGTCGGCGCGCGCCTCGTGGATGGCGCTGTGCAGGGCGAAGCCCGCCGGGTTGGCGTCATAGGGCGACGGTTCCAGCTTCTCGCCGTCCAGACCGACCTTCAGCAGGTTGGCCGGGGTCACCTCGGTGTAATTCAGGCCGAAGGGGTTCACCAGATAATGATGCGCCGGCCCCGGCAGGCGGGCGGAGATGTGGTTGAAGATCGTCTCCGTCCAGCCCATGAAATCGACGAGGTGATAGCAGTCGGCGAGCTGGCAGCGCAGTGCCCACTCCTCCTCGCCGATGTGATCGGGCTTCACGACGCTGTTGTGGCCGAGCTTCGGCGCGGTGGTGGTCGCGGTAATCATGATTTGCGGTCCTCTTCGGATGGAGGTTACAGGCCCGCGGCGGCGCGCAGCGCGCTGTCGCTCTTGAAGCGGGCGAGGATGGCGATGTTGCGGGTCAGCGGCATGGACAATCCCTGCAGTTCGGCCAGTTCGATGACGGCCTCGCAGATGGCGGAGAGTTCCAGCGGCAGCCCCTTCTCGAAGTCCTGGAGCATGGAGGTCTTCACCGGCCCCATCCCGGCCCCCATCGCCAGCAGGGACGCCGGGTCCAGCTCGATCCGCGCGCCATAGGCGGCGGCGGTCAGCAGCGCTTCCGACAGCATCTGCCGGGCGATCTGCGACAGCGACGGGTCGCCGTAGATGTCCTGCAGCGTCGCCCCCGACACCACCGACAGCGGGTTGGAGGAAAGGTTGGCGATCACCTTGGTCCACAGGGGATCGCGCACCCGCTCGCTCGCCTGGGTGTGGATGCCGCAGGCGGTCAGCATGGCGGCGGTGCGGGCGAGGCGTTCGCTCGGGCGGTGGTCGATCTCGCCCAGGATCAGCTTCAACGGGTTGAAACTGCGGGCGACGCCGGGGGCCATCCGCTCCGCCGTGATGTAGGCGATGGCGCCGATCACGCGGTCGAGCGGCACCAGATCCTTCAGCGCCCCGTCGGGATCGACGGCGCGGACGGCGCGGCCCTGGTGGCGTCCATCCTCCCCCTCGAAATACCACCAGGGGATGCCGTTCACCACCGGGACGACCAGCGTGTCCGGCCCGATCATCGGCCGGGCGGCGCGCACCAGCGGCAGCAAATCCTGCGCCTTGGCGCAGAGGAACAGCAGGCCCGGCTGCCCGAGATCCTCCGCCGGCCCGGCCGCCACCCGCACATGATGCTCGCCCTCGCGGTCGGTCAGGTGCAGCCCGTCCTGCCGGATGACATCCAGCGTCGCCCCGCGCGCCAGCACGCCGACCCGGTGACCGGCCCGCGCGATGCGAACCGCCAGCGTGGTGCCGATGGCCCCGGCCCCGGCGATCCCGACATGCCAGTGCCCCACATGTCCGTGCCCGGCCTCCCGATGCGTTCGCCAGTCGGGTTCCGTCATGAGGCGAGCATCTCCTGATGCTTGCCGGCCATGCCGAGATAGGCCGCCACAACACGCGGGTCGTGCGCCAGTTGCGACGCCGGACCTTCCATGGCGATGCGTCCCAGTTCCAGCACATAGGCATAATCGGCGACGCGCAGGGCGGCGCGGGCGTTCTGTTCGATCAGCAGGATCGACACGCCCTTGCTGCGCAGTTCGGCGATGATGCGGAAGACCTCGCGCACGATCAGCGGCGCCAGCCCGAGCGACGGCTCGTCCAGCATCAGCAGCTTCGGCCCGCCCATCAGGGCGCGGGCGAGCGCCAGCATCTGCCGCTCGCCGCCCGACAGCGTCGCCGCCATCTGGCCGCGCCGCTCCTTCAGCCGGGGGAACAGGACGTAGAGTTCCTCCATCGCTGCGTCCTGCTCCCGCTTCGACCGCGAGTGGAAGCGGAAGCCGCCGAGCCGCAGATTGTCCTCCACGCTCATGGTGGCGAACAGCGCGCGCTTTTCCGGCACTAGGCTCATGCCGCGCGCCACCATGTCCTGAATGGCCGGCGACTGCCCGTCATGGCCGAGGAAGCTGACCCGGCCGCGCGACGGCAGCACGCCCATGATGGCGGAGAGCAGCGTCGTCTTGCCGGCGCCGTTCGGGCCGATTACGGTAACGATCTGCCCCTCGCCCACCCGCAGGCTGGCGTTGCTCAGCGCCTCGATCTTGCCGTAGGAGACGCAGAGGTCGGTGACCTCCAGCAGCGGCGCGCTCATTCGACACCTCCCAGATAGGCTTCGAGAACGGCCGGGTTGGTCTGGATCGTCTCGGGCGGCCCCTCGGCGATGCGCTCGCCGAACTCCATCACATAGACGCGGTCGACCAGCCCCATGACGAAGTCCATGTCATGTTCGACCAGCAGGATCGCCATGCCTTCCGACCGCAACTTGACCAGCAGATCGGCCAGCGCCTGTTTCTCCAGGAAACGCAGGCCGGCGGCCGGCTCGTCCAGCAGCAGCAGGCAGGGATCGGCGCACAGCGCGCGGGCGATCTCCAGGATGCGCTGCTGGCCGAGCGCGAGGCTGCCCGCCTCGGCATGGATATACTGGCCGAGGCCGACGCGGATCAGCTGACGCCGCGCCTCGTCGAGCAGCCGCGCCTCCTCCGCCCGGTCCAGCCGCAATGCCGCGGCCGCAACGCCCTTGGAGCCGCGCAGATGGGCGCCGATGGCCACATTCTCCAGCACGCTCATGGTGGGGAGCAGCTTGACGTGCTGGAAGCTGCGGCTGAGGCCGGCGCCGGCCATGGCGCGGGCGGTGCGGCCGTCGATGCGCTCGCCGCGGAACAGGATCTCGCCGGAGGTCGGGTGGTCGACGCAGGAGAGCTGGTTGAACAGCGTGCTCTTGCCCGCCCCGTTCGGCCCGATCACCGCCAGGACCTCGCCGGCCCGCACGGCGAAGCTGATGTCGCGGTTGGCGACCAGCCCGCCGAAGCGGCGCGTCACGCCCTTGGCCTCCAGCACCACCTCGCCCTTTTCCGGCATCGGCCGGCGGGGCAGCGGTTCGGCGGTCGGCAGTTCCACACCCTCCACCGCACCCTGGGGCCGACGCCGCCGCTCGAAGGCCTTGGTGATCCAGCCAGCGATGCCGCCGGGCAGGCGCTGCATCAGCAACACGATCAGCAGGCCGAAGACGATGGATTCGAAGTTGCCAGTGCGGCCCAGCAGATGCGGCAGCAGATCCTGCAGCCACTGCTTGGCGAAGGTGACGCCGGCCGCCCCGATCACCGCACCCCAGACCTGCCTGACCCCGCCGATCAGCGCCATGAACAGGAAGTCGATGCCGGCCTGCAGGCTGAAGGGGGCCGGGCTGACGAAGCGTTGGGTGTAGGCGTAGAGCCAGCCGGCCAGCCCGGCATAGAGTGCGGCGACCAGGAAGGCGGTCATCTTGGCGCGGAAGCTGTCGACGCCCATTGACTCCGACATGCGCTGCCCGCCGCGCAGCGCCCGGATGGCGCGGCCGACGCGGGAGTCCAGCAGGTTCAGCGTCGCCACCACCGCCAGCAGCAGGATCGCCCAGATCAGGTAGAACAGCGTCTCAGCATTGTCGAAGGCGATGCCGAACAGGCTCAGCGCCAGGATGCCCGACAGGCCGGTGTGGCCGCCGAGGAACTCCAGATTGCCGAACAGGTAGAACAGCGACAGCCCCCAGGCTATGGTGCCGAGCGGCAGGTAATGCCCCGACAGGCGCAGCGTCACCGCCCCCAGCACCGTCGCGATGGCGAGCGTCAGAATCAGCCCGACCGCCAGCCCGGCCAGCGGCGATCCCGCCATCCAGGCGAGCGGCGCCGGCAGGTCGGCCGCCGACACGGTGGCGAGATAGGCGGTGGCATAGGCACTGACACCGATGAAGGCCGCCTGCCCGAAGCTGGTCATCCCGGCGACGCCGGTCAGCAGCACGAGACCCAGCGTCGCCAGCGCGAAGATGCCGATGTTGTTGGCCAGCGTGACCTGATATGTGGGCAGAATCAGCGGGGCGGCCGCCAGCACAGGCAGCAGGGCCAGCACGATCCAGCCGGACGGCGACAGTCTGGGCATCGACAGGGACGGCCTTTCGGCGGAAGTTTTGGAAAGAACGCCGGGCTTCATTCCTCGTCCTCCGCGCCATGGTGGGAGAGGGAGCGCCAGACCAGCACCGGCAGGATCAGCGTAAAGACGATGACCTCCTTGTAGCTGCTGGCCCAGAAGGTGGAGAAGGATTCGGCCTGCCCGATCAGCAGGGCGCCGAGCGCGGCCACCGGGTAGCTCGCCAGCCCGCCGATGATGGCGCCGACGAAGCCCTTCAGGCTGATGATGAAGCCGCTGTCGTAGTAGATTGTGGTGATCGGCGCGATCAGGATACCGGACAGGCTGCCGATCAGCGCCGCCAGCGCGAAGCTGGCCTTGCCCGCCAGTTCCGGCGAGATGCCGACCAGTTCAGCCCCCAGCCGGTTGACCGCCGCAGCGCGCAACGCCTTGCCGTAAAGGCTGCGCTCGAAGAACAGGTAGAGACCCAGGATCAGGCCCAGCGACACCGCCACCACCCAGAGGGTCTGGCTGTTCAGCATTACCGTGCCCAGCCTGAGGCCGCCGTCGGAGAAGGGCTCCGTGCGGGCGCCTTCGGGGCCGAACATCAGCAGCCCGACGCCGACCAGCACGACATGCACGGCGATGGAGACGATCAGCAGCACCAGCGGGTGCGCCGCAGCGACCGGCTGGTAGAAGACGCGGTAGAGCGCCAGCCCCAGCGGCACGATCAGCGCCATGGTCACTAGCGCCTGCACCGCGACGCCGGCCTCGGCCAGCGGCAGCAGCGTCGTCAGCGCGGTCAGTCCCGCGGCATAGGCGACGCCCAGCGCCGGCCCGCGCCGCACCGCGATGCGGCCGTCGCGCCGCCATGTGGCGTGGCTGTCCATGACCAGGGCCGCGGCGGATAGCGCCAGCAGCAGCCAGCCCAGCCGGACCGGGGTTCCGCCCTGCATCGCCGCCATGGTCAGGGCGGCGAAGGCGACGAATTCGCCCTGCGGAATCAGAAGGATGCGGGTCACCGTGAAGACCAGCAGGATCGACAGCGCCAACAGTGCATAGATGGCGCCATTGGTGATCCCGTCCTGGCCCAGCAGCATGACGATCTGGAGGTTCATGACCGGTATTCCTTCGCTCCGGCGGCGGCCCAGGACATGGACTCTGGGCCGGGGCCGCCGCCGGATCACTTCACGAGGTCATTTCACGGGCGGTGCGTCACATGCCTCACTTCACCAGCGTCCACTTGCCCCCGGACACGGTGATCAGTTCGCGGCCCCGCTCGTCGAAGCCGCTGTGGTCGGCGGCGGTCAGGTTGTAGACGCCCTGCGTCGCCGGCAGCTCCTTCACCTGCTCCAGCGCGTCGCGGAGCGCGGTGCGGAAAGCGGCCGATCCCGGCTCCCCGCCCTTCAGGGCGACGGGGATGGCACGCTCCAGCAGCAGGCCGGCGTCGTAGACGTTGGCGCCGAAGGTGGCGGGCTTGGAGCCGTTCTGCTTCTCGTAGGCGGCGACATAGTCGCTGGCGATCTTCTTCGACGGATGGCTGTCCGACACCTGGTCCAGCACCAGCATCAGGCTGGCGGCCAGGATCGTGCCCTCCACCTTCTTGCCGCCCAGCTTCAGGAAGTCGGGCAGCGCCGCGCCGTGCGTCTGATAGATCTTGCCGCGATAGCCCTGGTCGTACAGCGTCGTCTGCGGCAGGACCGAGGAGCTGCCGGGGGCGGCGATCAGCACCGCGTCGGGCGAGGCCGACAGGATCTTCAGCCCCTGCGCCGTCAGCGAGGTGTCCTGCCGCTGGAAGCGCTCGCTCGCCAGCAGCTTGATGCCCCGCTTGGCGGCACCCTCGCCGAACACCTTCAGCCAGTTGTCGCCATAGGGATCGGCGGTGCCGATGAAGCCGACCGACTTGATGCCGGCCTTTGCCATATGCTCCAGCAGCGCCTCGGCGATCAGGTCGTCGTTCTGGGTGGTCTTGAACACCCATTTCTTCTGCTCGGTCATCGGCAGCACCACCGCGGCGGTGCCGACCGGGGCCAGCATCGGCACGCCGGCCTCGGCGGCGAACTGGATCACGCCCATGGCGTTGGGCGAGCCGGACGGGCCGATGATGGCGTCCACCTTCTCCTCGGTGATCAGCTTCTTGAAGGCGGCGACGGTGGCCGTCGGGTCGCTGCCGTCATCGAGCGTGATGTACTGCACCGTCTGGCCGCCGACGCTGGCCGGCAGCAGAGGCACGCTGTTCTTCTGCGGAATGCCGACCAGCGCAATGGGGCCGGTCGAGGAGGTCACCACGCCGACCTTGACCTGCGCGTCGGCCGGCAGGGCGGCGCCCACCGCGAACGCCCCGAACAGCAGCGAGACCGCCAGCTTCTTTGCAATCACCACACCCTCCATTTCGTGTTGCCGCCATTTCGTGTTGCCGTCTGTCCACGTCCGACGGACTTTCGCCGCCGAACCCGCCGGGCCGGTGCGGCCCGCCCCCTAAGGAGCCCCCAGCCGCCCGACCTCTTGTTCTGTCGAAAGGAACAAAGCAAAGACCGCGCCAATGAAAGCGGTGGCGCACCCCGTCAATTACCCAATACAGCGAAAATAGACGACGCGAACATTTATCGGGCGTCCCGCCGGGACGAATACCGGAAGGACATGAGGAAACAACGACGCTTCCACATCACGCCGGCCAATAATGGCCGGCAGCTTTGTTCTTTTGGGAGTTTGATGGCGGCGACACCACGCACCACCAGTGTAGTCCTGCGGTGGTCACGCCCGGTGCCGGTCGCTCTTGCCGCCCATTAAGCCAGAGTTCCGTGAATCCGCAATGGATTTTTCAAGAAAAACTGCCCATTTGTTGGCATTCCATTGCATGCTTTTCAGGCGAAATCCGACCAAGTGTGCCGATCAGGTACTTTGGAATGAAGCCTTATCCGGAAAGTAAGAATTTTCGGAAAAATCCTTCCTTATCAGCATGATGAAGAGAAGCTCCCCTCCATCTCGTTCCGCTTCACCGCCCGCGTCGCCGCCAAAGCACTGCTCGGATTTTGTGCTTCGCCGTCAAAAATTATTTTTCCAAAGTCAATTGACTATTCACGTTTCTCGCCGTTAGGCTCTGGGCATCCCATCCACCCCGAACGGCTCCGATCCCGGCGGCGAAAGACAAGCCCGGTGTCGTCTGAATCCGTGGGGAAACCGGTCAGACCGGGGAAGGCATTGCCCATGACATTGCCCACCATTGTGCCCAGCACGATCTTCGTTCAAACGCTCGACCTCGTCGGCAGCGGCACCGACCGCGACACGGCGCCCACGGTCGCGATAAAGGACAGCATCGACATCGCCGGCACGCCGACGCGCGCCGGCAGCAGGTCGCTGGACGATGCTCCGCCGGCCGCGGAAAACGCTGAAATCGTGGGCAATCTGCTCGCCGCCGGCTGGCGGATCACCGGCAAGACCACGATGCACGAACTGGCCTTCGGAACCACCGGCATCAACCGCTGGGCCGGCACCGCGCCGAACCCGAAATACCCCGACTTCGTGCCCGGCGGGTCGTCCAGCGGCTCGGCCGCCGCGGTCGCCGCGGGTCTGGCCGATGCCGCGGTCGGCACCGACACCGGCGGATCGGTGCGCATTCCCGCCGCCTGCTGCGGCGTGTTCGGGCTGAAACCGACCTTCGGACGGGTCAGCCGGCGCGGCGCGATGCCGCCCCGGAGCACGCTGGACTGCGTCGGTCCCTTCGCCGCCGACATGAAGCGTCTGATCGCCTGCATGGCGGGCATCGACCCGACCTTCGGACCGCCGCCGGCCATTGACGGCATCACCATCGGCTTGCTGAAGACGGACGCCGACGACGGAAGCAACCACGCGGTGAGTTGGGCGGTCGAAGCCGCCGGCCTGCCGGTGGAACCCGTCGTCCTGACCGGCATGCACGCAGCCTTCGAGGCCGGGCTGTCGGTCATCAATGTCGAGACCTGGGCCGCCTGCGCCGCCCTGGTGGAGACCGGGTTGGTCGGCGAGGATGTGGCGTTCCGCCTGCGCAACGCCGCCCGCACCACGGTCGAGGATGTGGCCCGCGCCGAGGCGGTGCGCGACGCCTTCACTGCGGAGGTCGATGCGCTTCTGGCGCGGGTTGCGGTCATCGCGTTGCCGACCATGGCCGGCCCGCCGCCGCTGGTGGCGGATGCCGGCGACACCAGCCGGCTGGTCGGCATGACCACGCTGGTCCGCCCCTTCAACCTGTCCGGCCACCCGGCCATCGCCATCCCGCTTGCCCCCGTCGGCGGCGCCCCCGCCAGCCTGCAGCTGGTCGCCGCCAAGGGAGCGGACGAGCTGCTGTGCGCGGTGGCGGCCCACATCGCCGAACGATTGTCTGGTCCGGCATAGCCGCTTCAAGACCAACGCCCATTCCCCAATGCCATGGACGGAGTTGCGCTCCGAATGCGGACGCGCGCCTTCCCTCCATCGCCTGCCCCATCGCCTGCCATGGAGATCCCGATGTTGGTGACTCTGCCCGCGCAGAAACAGGACGGCGGCCGGAGCTTCGACGACGCTCTGCTCGCGGAGCTTCTGACCGAGATCCGCGGCCGGCGCGCCGAATTCGAACAGCAGCAGTTCGTCTCCCAGGACATCATCGAACGCTACCGCAAGCTTGGCGTCTACCGCGCCCTGGTCGCGCGCCGCTTCGGCGGCGACGAACGCTCCCCCGCCGAGTTCTGTCGGCTGGTGGAGCGCATCGCCGAAGCCGACGGGTCGGCCGGCTGGGTCGCCAGCTTCGGCATTGGCGCCGTCTATCTGTCGGCCCTGCCGCTCGACACGCTGCGCAGCCTCTATGCCCGCGGCCCCGACCTCGTCTTCGCCGGCGGCATCTTCCCGCCGCAACCGGCGGTCTTCGTCGATGGCGGCCTGAAGGTGAAGGGCCGGTGGAGTTGGGCAAGCGGCTGCATGGGCGCCGACATCGTCGGCGTCGGCATCGCGCCGAAATGCAGCGACGGCGCCAGCGGCGGCCTGCCGCGCATGGCGGTGATGCCGCGCAGCGCGGTTAAAATCGAACGGAATTGGGACGTCGTCGGCCTGCTCGGCACCGGCAGCCACGACCTCGTGGTCGATGACGTGGTGGTGCCGGAGGAATGGACCTTCGTGCGCGGCGGCAAGTCGGCGCTGGACGAACCGCTCTACCGCTATCCGACGCTGGCCTTCGCGGCACAGGTCCTGTCGGTCGTCTCGCTCGGCATCGCCCGCGCCGCTTTGGACGAACTCCGCTCCATGGGTTCCCGCGCGTCGGTGACCGGTGCGCCGAAACTGGGCGAGCGCGCCGCCTCCCAGCTGGAGACCGCGAAGCTGGAGGCCGAGTTGCGGGCCGCCCGCTCCTGGTTCTACAGCGCCATCGACGAGGTGTGGCAGTGCCTGCTGGCCAGCGACGATCCCACGCCGGATCAGGTCAGCATGCTGCGACTGTCGGCCACCCACGCCACCCGCACCGCCGCCGACGTGACGCGCCGGGCGCAGATGCTGACCGGCATGGCCGGCGTCTATGAGCGCTGCCCGATCGCCCGCCAGGTCCGTGACGTCCAGATGATCACCCAGCACGCTTTCCTGGGCGACGTCACCTACCAGAACGCCGGCGCCATGCTGTTCGGCCTGTCCCCCCTGCCCGGTTATCTCTGACCCCATCCCCGGAGACCTTCCATGAGCGACAAGAAGCCCCTGCGCGTTCTGTTCTGCATCGGCGTCAACCAGAACTTCTTCGACGCCACGGCGGAGGAGGCCAAGCAGGTGTGGGGCGCCTTCTCCACCATGATGCGCGGCATCGGCGAGCTGCCGGGCGTCACGGTTCTCGGCAATCTGGACGACGACCAGATCATGGTCGGCCCGTCCACCAACTGGCCCTGGACCACCTATGTGCTGGCCGACGTGCCCGACATCGAGACGGTGACCGCCGCCTGCAACCTGTTCCGCGTCACCCCCGTCGGCGACGGCACCTTCAAGCTGTGGAAATACTGCCGCGTCGAGGCCCGCGTCGGCCGCGAGCTTGTGATTCCGCAATGACCGCCGCCCACCCCGCCGATCTCGCCGATCTGGCTGCACGCCTTGCCCGCTTCGAGGCGGAGGCCGCCGTCCGCGCCTGCATGGTCCGCTACATGGCGCTGTGCGACGCGCTGAACCCGGCGACGCCGCTGGACGAGCTTGCCGGCCTGTTCACGCGCGATGCGGTGTGGGAGGGCATCGGCGAGAAATACGCGAAGACCTTCGGCCGGATCGCCGGCCGCGCGGCCCTGCGGGAGATGTTCGCCAGATACATGGTCGAACCCTCCCACTTCGCGCTGAACGTCCATTTCCTGACCTCCGAACTGATCCGCACCACCGGTCCGGAATCGGCGGAGGGCAGCTGGATCATGCTGCAGACATCCACCTTTGCCGCTGGCGGATCGCACCTGAACGCCGCCCGGCTGACAGTGGATTTCCGCCTGGAAGAGGGCGCTTGGCGCATGAGCCATTTCCGCACCGAGAACCTGTTCAGCCGCCCGGTCGACAGCTGGAACCGCCCCGACCCGGTTCCGGTCCCGGAGTGATCCTCCTCCTCTCCGCTCCCCTTCTCCGCCCTTAAGACGGAAAGACCATAGCCATGGCCATCGATCTCAAAGCTCCGCCGGCAGCAAGCCGCGACCTTGCCGACCTCGTTCGCGCCGACCGCGCCCACACCTCGCTCTACACCGACCCGGCGATCTTCGAGCAGGAGATGGACCGCATCTTCGCCAACTGCTGGGTCTGGGTCGCCCATGTCAGCGAGGTGAAGGAGGCCGGCGACTACAAGTCCACCTATGTCGGCCGCCAGCCGGTGGTGGTGGTGCGCGACCGCAAGCAGAAGATCCATGTCCTGCTGAACCGCTGCCGCCACCGCGCAGCCACGGTCTGCGAAGAGAAGAAGGGCCGGACCAACAGCTTCGTCTGTCCCTATCACGGCTGGAGCTATGGCCTGGACGGCAGTCTGCGCGGCGTGCCGCATCCGGAAAGCTACGGCCAGTGCCTGGACAAGGGCGAATATCCGCTGAAGAGCCTGCGGGTCGAGGAATATGCCGGGATGGTCTTCGCCACCTTCCGCGAGGACATCGAGCCGCTCGCCGACTGGCTCGGCCCGGCAAAGAAATGGATGGACCTGTTCATGAAGCAGGGCGGCGGCTATCCGATCAAGGTGGCCGGCGAGCACCGTTTCCGCTTCCCCGGCAACTGGAAGATCCAGTTGGAGAACACCACCGACGGCTATCACTTCCCGGTCGTCCACAAATCCTTCCTGTCCTCGGTCGACGAGCAGACCGAACGCATGCTGGACTTCGTCAACGGCCCCGGCTTCGTCGAGGACCTCGGCAACGGCCACAGCGTCATGGTGATGATCCCCGAGCTGGTGGATCTGGAGGAGAACCTCGACGCCCCCGTCCCCGCCCGCTTCGCGGAGCTGGCGGAGGAACTGCGCAAGGAGGGCCATGACGAGGCCAATGTGCGCCGCATCGTCCGCGCCGTCGGCGGGTCGGGCTTCAACCTGAACCTGTTCCCCAACATCGCCTGTTCGATGGCCTTCTTCCGCGTGCTGCGCCCGGTGTCGGTGAACGAGACCGAGATCCACCACGCCGTCATCACCATGGACGGAGGCCCTGCCGCCGCCAACCGCGCCCGCCTTCGCCTGCACGAGCACTTCCAGGGCCCGATGGGCTTCGGCACGCCCGATGACTCGGAAGCCTGGGAGCGGGTGCAGAAGGGCGCCCAGGCCGGCACCGACCTCTGGATCCTGCTGAACCGAGGACTTCCCGGCGAACGCATCACCGAAGACGGCCGCGCCGGCGACGTCAGCGCCGAGACCGGCATGCGCGCCGCCTACCAGCAGTGGAAGAAGCTGATGACGGCGTGAGCGGGGCGGGGGTGATGCCCCACCCTAACCCTCCCCCGCTCTCGGACGACCGAAGGTTGGTCCGATCGCAGCGAGGGAACTGCCGCCACTCTCCCGCATCAGCACCTACTCCCTCCCCCGCCCAGCGGGGGAGGGTCGGGGTGAGGGCAAAACGTCGCTCTACCCTGACACCTCCGGAGACACGCCCATGAACACCCAACTCCTCACCGAGGTCAGCGCCTTCCTCTGGCAGGAGGCCGATATGCTCGACCACCGCGAGTATCAGGACTGGCTGGCGCAATGGACCGCCGACGGCCTCTACATCGTGCCGATCGATCCGGAGGCCACCGACCTCGCCGACCGGCTGAACTACGCCTATGACGACGCCGACATGCGGGCCAAGCGCGTCGCCCGCCTGACCAGCGGCGAGTCCGTCTCGACCCAGCCGGCCTCGCGCACCGTGCGTTCGCTGTCGCGCTTCCGCATCCTCACCGACGGCGGCGCCACCGTCACCGTCCGCGCCGCCCAGCATCTGCGCGAATTCCGCAAGGAGACACTGCGCGACTACACCGCCGACGTTACCTACGAACTCGCCCGCAGCGGCGACGGCTTCCGGCTGAAGAGCAAGATCGTCCGGCTGGTCAACTCCACCGACGCGCTGCACAGCATCGGCTACATCCTCTGACAAGGAGCCCACGGGATGACACAGGTCGCACTCGTCACCGGCGCGGCCCAGGGGCTGGGCCGGGTCATCGCCGAACAGTTCCTCATCGCCGGCTACCGCGTCGCCCTGACCGACGTCGCGGACGGAGCGGTGCAGGAGACGGCAACCGCCCTTGATCCGTCCGGCGAGGCGGTGCTGCCGCTGGTGCTCGACGTCACCCGCAAGGCGGATTTCTCCACGGCGCTCGACGCCGTGCTGGCCCGCTGGGGGGCCTTGCATGTGGCGGTCAACAACGCGGCGATGACGCCGATGACCCCGGTGATGCAGATCACGCCGGAGGAATTCGACGCGGTGCTGACCGTCAACCTGCGCGGCACCTTCCTCGGCTGCCAGGTCTTCGGCGCGCATCTGGCGAAGGCGGGCTATGGCCGCATCGTCAACATCGCCTCGCTCGCCGGGCAGAATGGCGGCACGGCGTCGGGCGCGCATTACGCCTCCTCCAAGGCCGGCATCCTGACATTGACCAAGATCTTCGCCCGCGAGTTGGCGGCCAGCAATGTCACCGTCAACGCCATCGCCCCCGGCCCGATGGAACTGCCGTCCGTCCGTGCCTCGGTCCCACCGGAACGGCTGGAAACGCTGATCGGCATGATCCCGGTGAAGCGGCTGGGCAACCCCGCCTTCGTCGCCCGGATGGCCGTGGAACTGGCCTCGCCCGACGCGGATTTCACCACCGGTGCGGCCTGGGACATCAACGGCGGCATCTTCATGCGTTGAGGAATGACGGTCATGACGACGCAAGAAACGCTGACGCTGACGGTTGCCCGCCGCCGGGTCGAAGGGAACGGGGTTCTGCTGCTCGACCTCATCGACAGGTCCGGCCGGCCGCTGCCGCCCTTCGAGGCCGGGGCGCATGTCGACCTGCATCTGGCGCCGGGACTGGTCCGGCAATATTCGTTGTGCGGCGACCCGGCCGACCGCAGCCGCTATCGGCTGGGCATCCTGCGCGATCCCGCCTCGCGCGGCGGCTCGGTCGCGGCGCATGACCGGCTGCAGGAGGGAACCGAGGTCGCGGTCGGGCTGCCGCGCAACCTGTTCCCCTTGGCGACCGGCGCCGCCCATTCGATCCTGATCGGCGGCGGTATCGGCATCACCCCGATGATCGCCATGGCCCATGCCCTGGCGGCGGCGGGCAGCAGTTTCGAGCTGCATTACTGCGGCCGCAGCCGCGATGCCTGCGCCTTCCTGAACGAACTGGCCGAAGCCGACTTCCGCGATCGCACCGCCCTGCATCTGGACGACGGCCCGGCCGGCCAGCGCCTCGACCTCCCCACCCTGCTCGGTTCCACGCCGGCCGGCACGCATCTCTATGTCTGCGGCCCGACCGGCTTCATGGACTGGGTGATCGGCGAGGCGACGAGCCTCGGCCTGCCCGCCGACCGCATCCACCGCGAATACTTCCAGGCGGAGGTCGCCACCGGCGGCGGCGCCTTCGATGTGGTGGCACAGCGCAGCGGCAAGACCGTGCGGGTGGCGGAGGACGAGACCATCGTCCAGGCGCTCGGCCGCATCGGCATCAAGGTGCAGATGTCCTGCGAACAGGGCGTGTGCGGCACCTGCCTGTGCAATGTGCTGGAGGGCACGCCCGACCACCGCGACGTCTTCCTGACCGACGAGGAGAAGGCCGACAACGACCAGATCCTGCTCTGCTGCTCGCGCGCCCGCAGCGACACGCTCGTCCTCGACATCTGATACTTTAAGGACTTCCGCCATGGTTGAGGTTTCCCGCTTCCGAAACGGCATGTCGATGCTGACCGGTGCCGTGAACATCATCACCACCGCCGGTCCCGGCGGCCGGGCCGGCTTCACCGCCACCGCAGTATGCAGCGTGACCGACCAGCCGCCGACCCTGCTGGTCTGCCTGAACCAGTCCTCCTTCGTGCATCGGGCCTTCACGGAGAATGGCGTGCTGTGCGTCAACCCGCTCTGCGGCGGCCAGCAATCCCTGTCGGAGGTGTTCTCCAACCGCGCCCTGTCGGCCGACCAACGCTTCGCCCATGCCGACTGGACCAGCCTGGAGACGGGCAGCCCGGCGCTGGCCGGCGCGCTGGTCAACTTCGACTGCCGCATCGTCGATACCCACAGCGTCGGCACCCACAGCGTCTTCTACTGTCAGGTCGTCGACATCCGCCAGCGCGAGGTCGACGGGGATGATCATCTCGGCCTCGTCTACTTCAACCGCGCCTACCACCGGCTGGGCGACACCTCGCGCGCGCTGCCCTGATCCTGACCACCCAGATCGGGGAGACCGACCCAGCATGGACGCCATCCGCATCATCAAGGACGAGCATTTCGCCATCGCCGCGGTGCTGCACGCCCTGCGCCACCAAATCCGCGCCATACGCGGCGGGTCCGCCCCCGACTTCCCCCTGCTTCATGCCATCCTGGACTACATCGTCAGCTATCCCGACCACTGGCACCATCCGAAGGAGGACCGCTTCCTCTTCGCCGCCGTCCGCCGCCGCGCGCCGGAGGCCGAAGTCCTGCTCGGCAAGCTGGAGCGCGAACACGCGCTGGGCTATCCGATGATCGAGACGCTGAAACGGCAGCTGTTCTGCTACGAGGCGGGCGACGATGGCGCGGCGGAGGATTTCTTCGCCACCGCCGAACGCTATGCCACGCTGGAATACGCCCATCTCCAGACCGAGGAGGAGCAGCTTCTCCCCCTGGCCGAACGGGTCCTGACGGAGGAGGACTGGCGGGAGATCGACGCCGCCTTCCGCGAGAACGACAATCCCCTTTTCGGCATCAAACCGAAGGAGGAGGCGGAGCGGCTCTATCAACGCATTCTGGATCTGGCTCCGCCGCCGATCGGCTATGGGCGCCAGGATGGTTAGACCGAACTCTCAATTGGGGACCTCATCCGGCGGCCGTTGGTGAGCAGGCGGGCGATTGTCCGCGCGTCCGGCGCTCGCCGGCGATCTCGCGCAGGACCGACGTTGTTGCATCGAGGCGGTGGAACTTCTGACGGCGTGGCCGACGCTGTTGATTACGCGATGCGGATGGAGTCCGGGCGTCCGAGGTCGAGCATGCGGTTCAGGACCAGGACGGCGACGCCGATCTCGGTCTGCTGCCGGTCGTCGGTATGGAAGCGCAGACCATCCCCGATCACGTGTTTGTAGCGGCTGAAGAAGGCCCCCACGAGCGCGCGTAAGTTGTAGCCAGATGTTGCCTGCCACGCCCTGCGACCACCGTCAGCGATGGCCTGCAGATGCCGGTCCCGCGGTGTCGGATCACTCTGCGCGGTATCGCTCGGCACCGCGGTGGAGCGCGGCGGCACGACCACGGCCGCCCCTGGGTGCCGCTCGTTCACGGCCTCGTAGACGGCGCTCTGGTCGTAAGCGCCGTCGGCGATGACGGCCTCGAGTGGCTCAGCGATCTGGTTCAGCAGTGGGCCGACTTGCGAGGCGTCATCCATGTCATGGTCGGTCAGTGTCGCGGCGACGATGCGCCCGGTGGCGGCGTCCAGGCCGATGTGCAGCTTGCGCCACGCGCGGCGCCGGCGCGTGCCGTGCTTCTCGACCAGCCAGTCGCCGGGGCCGCACAGCTTCACACCGGTGCTGTCGACCAGAAGACGCACCGGTTTGTTGGCTGTTGCCAGCGGGGCCAGGACGGTGACGGTCTTGGCCCGGCGGCTGAGCGTGGAATGATCCGGTACCGCCAGATCGAGCCCGAGCAACTGGACGAGGGAGGCGACCAGACCCTCCGTTTGCCGCAGGGCCAAGCGGTACACCGCGCGCAGCGTCAATGCTGTGAGGATCGCCAGGTTGGAGTAGGTGTGCTGCCCGCCCGGTGTGGATCGGGTCTCGGCCCGCCAGCGCTCCACGGCCTCGTCGCCGAACCACACGGTCAGGCTGCCACGCGCCCGCAGCGCGGCATCATACTCCTGCCAGTTGCGAACCCTGTATCGCTGCTTGGGGATGTGATGACGGCGCGCGGCGTTGGCTTTGAACGGCATCGGCTGGATCAGAACAGGGAAAGGTCAACGACGCCTCCCCTACGTTCCCACCCCGCCATCCGCAATCCCCGCCTCGCTGCAACAACGTCGAAGCACAGCCAAACCGCCGTCGCGATGATCTCGGCAGGATAGCGATAGCCAGCGTAGCGGGGATCGGGGCGCATCGCCATGCCGTCCCATACCCCGCCACCGTCGGCCCAGGCAACGGAATGGGCGACAAGTTGATGGTGTGGACGACCGCTGCTCCCGGCATCGAGGTGCCATAGATTGGTGGTTGCAGACTCCCACCTGACGAGAGGGCCGTCCACATGAGCATTGTCACCGTCGGTCTCGATCTTGCCAAGCACGTCTTCCAGGTCCATGGCGTTGATGAAGCCGAAAAGGTGGTCGTGCGCCGGCAGCTTCGCCGGCAGCAGGTGGAGGCGTTCTTTCGTGGCTTGACGCCTTGCCTGGTCGGTATGGAGGCGTGCGCGACGGCTCATCACTGGGCGCGTCTCATCAGGGCTCTCGGCCATGAGGTCCGGCTGATCCCGCCGACCCGGGTCAAAGCCTACGTCCAGCGCGGCAAGAAGAACGACGCCGCCGATGCCGCGGCCATCGCCGAGGCCGTGACCCGGCCGCAGATGGCCTTTGTTCCGATCAAGAGCGAAGAGCAGCAAGCGGCTCTGGTCCTTCACCGCTCCCGTGACCTGCTGGTCCGCCAGCGTACCATGCTGCTCAATGCCCTGCGCGCCCATCTGGCGGAATTCGGCATCGTGGGGGCGCAGGGCCCCCGGAAGCTGGCCGAGTTGATCAATCAGCTGAGCGATCTGCCGATCCCCGAGCTGGTTCGCTTGGCCCTGGGGGAATTGGCCCAGCAGGTCGAGAACTGCAGCGCGCGAATTGCGGCCCTGGAGAAGGCCATCCTGGCGTGGCATCGCACCACCGAAGCCAGCCGCAATCTGGCCACCATCCCCGGCATCGGGCCGATCACCGCCTCGGTGCTCGCCGCCACCGTCACCGATCCGAGCGCGTTCAAGAACGGCCGCCATCTGGCCGCGTGGCTGGGGCTGGTGCCGCGGCAGAATTCCAGCGGCGGCAAGGATCGGCTCGGCGGCATCACCAAGGCAGGCGACCGCTCGCTCCGCCGTCTTCTGGTCATGGGCGCCACCACGGTGATCCGCTATGCCCGCAGCAAAGCGCCCGGCGAGGGCGAGTGGCTGAAGGGCCTGCTGGCCCGCAAACCGGCTCGGTTGGCCAGCATCGCGCTGACCAACAAGATGGCCCGCATCGCCTGGGCGGTGCTCAGCCGCGGCGACGTCTACCGCAAGACTGTCCCGGTTCCGGCGGTTACCTGAGCCGTCAGCGCCAGGAGCATCCGGAGCGGATTGTCCGCCCGTCCGCGGAATCTTCTCAAGCCTGGCCCTGCGGGCCATCGCCTGCGGCGGCGCTGGGCTTAACAAGGCCCCGCCGACGAGCGGTCTGTTCCACAATCGGATGCAAGCCACCGTGTCGCTGGACCGTCCGGTTTGGTAACGCTGAAGAACAGGACAATGCTGTGTGGGGGTGCAGAGAGAGGTGATGGCGAAACGGTTCGAGCCAGGGATTGGGAAGACCCACGTACTGTCATGCGCCTCGAGCGCGGCAAGTTGATCGGGACCCAATCCCGCGGAGTTCATCATGGCCCGCGGTCATCAGCACCGCATTCTTCGAGGCCGGACACATGACCGCACCCGACCTTTTCGCCAAGCCAGTTCTCTTTTCCCTTGCGCCGCAGCGGTCGTCCACACATGACAGTACCATCTGGGCTGGAGGCGGCGATCGCCCAAGCCGGTTCCGTTCAAGGTTCCATCCCAGCCTTATGACCAAGCGCAAATCCCATAGATTTGCCCGGTTGCCGGCTCGGTCGACAGGTTGGTGCGGAGCAGCAAAGCTCTGGGATACGCGCGATATTTTATCGGGTCACCAAAGCGGGCGGCCAGCGATGAACGAACCCGGCCTCCCGCTCCAGCATCCGACCTAGGCGGATCAACCGTCGCTCCTCGCCCGGACGGGCAATCAGTTGGATGCCAAAGGGCAGTCCATCTCCACCGACCGGCAGGGTCAGCACGGGGAAGCCGATCAATGTGACAATGGCGGTGACACCGAGGTAGTCGAGAATGGTCTCCACCGGCCGCCCGTCGATCACCGTCACCTCGCCATCCTCGTTCGGCCAGGGCAGCACGCCGCAGGCCGGGGCGGCCAGCACGTCGATCTCCTCGAACAGGGCGACGAAGCGGCAGTAGAGCGCGGTGCGGGCGGCCTGCGCCGCCAGATAGGCGGCGGCGGTGATGCCGCTCCCCGCCTCGATGTTCCAGCGCACGGTGTCGGTCAGCGCGTCACCATGCTTGGCCAGCATCGGGCCGAAGGCGTGCCGGGTCTGGGCGGCACGCAAGGTGCGGAAGGTCGCCATGGCGTCGGCGCAGTCGGGATGGCGGCGCGAAATCGGTCCGGCAACCCGCTCCAGCCGCTCGACCGCCTCGGCGAAACGCTCCCGCACTGCGTGGGACACGGTGGCGACGCCGAAATCGGCGGTGGCGCCCAGCCGAGTGTCCGATCCATCATCGCGATCACCGAACAGAGACGTCGGGTCGCGCAGGTCGCTGCCCGCCATCGCCGACAGCAGCAGGGCGCAATCGGCGGTGTCGCGCGCCAGCACGCCGTGCGTCGCCAGCGTGTCCCAGCCCAGCGCGCGGCCGGGCGCCGGGATCAGTCCCGGCGTCGGCCGGATGGAGGCGACGCCGCAAAAGCTCGCCGGCACCCTCACCGACCCGCCGAAATCGGTGCCGTGCGCCAGCGGAGCCATGCCGGCGGCGACGGCAACCGCCGATCCGCCGCTCGATCCGCCGGAGGTCAGCCGCGCGTCGAACGGATTGCGCGTCGGTCCCGCCAGACGGTTGCGGCAGATCGCTCCGAAGCCGAATTCCGGCGTGTTGGTCTTGCCGATGACGATGCCGCCGGCCGCCTCGATCCGCGCCACCGCGATGTCGCTGGTGGCCGGCACATGGTCGGCATAGAGCGCCGAGCCGTAGGTGGTGCGGATGCCGGCGGTGTCCGTCAGGTCCTTCACCGCCACCGGCAGGCCATGCAGCGGGCCGGCGGGCGGGCCCGTCCGCCCCAGCGTCGCGTCCAGTTCCGCGGCCCGGGCCAGCGCCTCGTCCGCGGCGACGGTGATAAAGGCGCAAAGGTCGGGATTGGCGGCGGCGATCCGGTTCAGATGCGCCTCCATCACCGCCCGCGCCGAAAGCTCCCCACCGGCCAGACGCGCCGCCAAGGCGGCCGCGCCGTCCTGCCACAGACCGTCGCTCTGCACAGACATCCATCGATCTCCCAGCCGCTGTCCCGGCGATGGCGCCAAAAGCGGCAACTGCATCCGGTCGCCGCTCAAGATGACGGCATACCCGATTCCACGCTTCAGGCAGCGTATTCCAGAACATACTTATCATACTGTAATATATGGAAAACACGAAAATCGGCATGCTGTTTGCTTAGGGAGGACGCATAGAACGGAAACGCGAAAGGGATGGTGCAGCCATGGTCAGCGCTTCGCCCAACGGTCCGACTTCCTCACGCGGGCAGACGCTCCTCCTGGATGGGATCACCCAACGCTACGGCGCCTCACTCGCCGTCGACGGGGTCACGCTCGACATCCGCGGCGGCGAACTGGTGGCCCTGCTCGGCCCGTCGGGCTGCGGCAAGACGACCCTGCTCAGGATCATTGCCGGCTTTCTGGCCCAGACCAAGGGCCATGTGATGGTCGGCGGGCAGAGCGTCGACGGCCTGTCGCCCAACCGCCGGTCGGTCGGCATCGTCTTCCAGAACTATGCGTTGTTCCCGCACATGACGGTGGCGGAAAACGTCGCCTACGGGCTGGATGCGCGCGGCGTCGACCGTGCCACCCAGCGCAGCGAGGCGCAGCGCATGCTGGATCTGGTCAAGCTCGGGCATCTGGGCGACCGCACCCCGCGCCAGTTGTCCGGCGGGCAGCAGCAGCGCGTGGCACTGGCCCGTGCGCTGGCGGTCAACCCGTCGATCCTGCTGCTGGACGAGCCCTTCGCCGCGCTGGACAAAAACCTGCGGCTGGACATGCAGATCGAAGTGAAACGGATCCAGCGCCTGTCCGGCATCACCACCATCCTCGTCACCCACGACCAGGAAGAGGCGCTGTCGATGGCCGACCGTGTCGCGGTGCTGAGCCAGGGCCGCCTGGAACAGTTCTCCCCGCCGACCGAGATCTACGACGCGCCCGACAGCCTGTTCGTCAACACCTTCGTCGGTTCGGCCAACCTGCTGGGCGGGGTGCTGGTCGACTGCGACCGCACCGCCGGCCGGGTGCGGCTGGATGCCGGCGGACTGATCGAGACGCGCGCGCCCAAGGACGACCTGCGGCCAGGTTCCCGCGTCACCGTCTGCCTGCGCCCTGAACATCTGAGCGTCGATCCGGCCGCGACCGATGCCGACACGCTGAACGGCGTGGTGGAGATGGGGCTGCCGCTGGGCGCCACCGTCGTCCATGAGATCCGCGTCGGCGACGGCACCGCCGTCAAGGTGTCGGAACCGCGCATCCAACGCGCCGACCTGCTGGCCCCCGGCACGCCGGTACGGCTGGCGCCGGTGGCCCCCCGCCTCGCCTCGGTCTTCGCCGCGGCCTGACCTGCTTATTGCCCCTTAGATCCGCCCACCTCCTCTCACCTTCAGGCCTCCTCTCACCTTCAGGAGTGAACGATGCTGCTGACCCGCCGCAATCTGATGCAGACAGCGCTGACGCTGGGTGCCATGCACGCCTTCCCCGGCCTGACCTGGGCGCAGGCGCGCCCGCTGGTCTTCGCGACCTTCACCGGCAGCTGGGAGGAAGCCCACAAGGCGGTGCTCGTCCCCGCCTTCCGCAAGGCGGCAGACAATGCCAACATCGTTCTGGACCCGATGCTGTCGGTCGACCAGATCGCCAAGGTCAACGCCGCCAAGTCCAACCCGCCGATCGACGTCATGCTGCATGATCCGGGTCCGGCGCTGCAGGCCATCGCGCAGGATCTCGTCGAACCCTATCCGGTCGAGAAAAGCGCCCACTACAAGGACCTGATCCCGGCTGCGCAGGTCCCGATGGGGCCGGCGCCCTTCTTCCAGGTGGTCGGCATCACCTACAACCCCGAGACGGTGAAGACGCCGCCGACCTCCTGGGCCGACCTGTGGAAGCCTGAATTCAAGGGCCGCGTCGGCATTACCAACCTGAACTCGACCCTCGGCACCGGCTTCATGGTCGAACTCGCCAAGATGCATGGCGGTTCGGAAGCCAACATCGACCCGGCCTTCAAGGCGATCGAGGCACTGCGCCCCAGCCTTGCCGCCGTCGCCGCCAACCCCGGACAGCTCGCCACCCTGTTCCAGCAGGGCCAGATCGACATTTCCCCCGGCAACTTCAACGCCATCCAGATCCTGAAGGCGCGCGGCGTTCCGGTGGAGTTCGTCATCCCCAAGGAAGGCGCCATCGCCTTCAAGACGACCATCCACATCGTCAAGAACTCCCCCAACAAGGAGCTGGCCTTCAAGCTGATCGAAGCCGCCCTGTCGCCCGAGGTGCAGGCCACGCTGATGGAGGAGCCCTATCTGATCGTGCCGACCAACACCAAGGTCGCGATCAAGGGCGAACTGGCCAAGACGCTTGCCAAGGATCATGCCGAGATCGCCAAGAAGTTCGTGTTCCAGGACTGGGGCAAGATCAACGAGCAGCGCGCGGCCTGGATCGAGCGGTTCAACCGCGAAATCCGCGTCTGACCATCCCACAAGCCCGCCAGCCGGAGGAGGCGCCCCATGGCCGCGACGTTGCGCGACGTCACCACCTACGACCTGAAGCTCGCGGCTCCGCTGGCGGCGGGCTTCGTCCTGTTCTTCGTCACGCCGCTGGTGATCCTGCTGGCGCTGAGTTTCCAAACCGACCAGCAGGGCGGCCATTACGGGCTGACTCAATATGTCAATTTCCTGGGCGACAGCTTCAGCCTGGGGGTTCTGGGCTCCACCCTGTGGCTGGGGGTGAAGGTGACGGTGCTGACCCTGCTGCTGGGCTATCCGGTGGCATGGCTGCACCAGCGCTCCCCCGGCTGGGCCAGGGGGCTGATCATGCTGCTGGTGTTGCTGCCGTTGCTGACCAGCGTGGTGGTGCGCACCTTCGCCTGGGTGGTCATCCTGGGCCGCCAGGGCATCGTCAACGCCACGCTGGCTTGGCTGGGGCTGATCGATACGCCGCTTAAGCTGCTCTACACCGACGGTGGCGTAGTCGTGGCACTGGCGCAAGTGCAGATGCCGCTGATGGTGCTGCCGATCATCACGGCGCTCAGCCGCATCGATCCGAACCTCGCCGATGCCTCGTCGGTGCTGGGGGCCGGGCATTGGCGGACCTTCCGCAAGGTGCTCCTGCCGCTGTCGCTGCCGGGCATCGTCGCCGGCTGCCTGCTGACTTATGCCGCGGCGATCACCGCCTTCATCACGCAGAGCCTGATCGGCGGCGGCCAGATGCTGTTCATGCCGATGTACATCTACCAGCAGGCCTCCACCCTGCAGAACTGGCCCTTCGCCGCAGCGATCTCCATCGTCTTCCTGGTGTCGGTGCTGGTGGTGGTTTCGATCTTCAACGCGCTGGGCCGCCTGTCGCGCGGCTATGCCAACGCCTGACCAGGGGAGGCTGTCATGTCCAATATTGCCGGTCGCCGCATCGATTTCGACGCGCTCAGCTTCCGCATCGTCATGACCGGGATCGCGCTGATGGCCCTGGTCCTGCTGGTCGCCCCCACCGTGGTGGTCATCTGGGTATCCTTCACCAGCGGTTATTCCCTGAAATTCCCGCCGCCCGGCTATTCGCTGCGCTGGTATGGGGAGCTGTGGAATGCCTGGCAGCTCCAGTTCGCCATGATGAACAGCCTGAAGGTGGCCGCTTGGGCGACCGGTCTGTCGGTCCTGCTCGGCGTCTCCGCCTCGCTGGGCATCGCAAGGTCGCCGACGCTGACCGCCAAGGTTCTTGACAGCCTGTTCCTGTCGCCGCTGGTGCTACCGGCGCTGGCCTTCGGCCTGTCGTCGCTGATGTTCTTTTCGATGATCGGGGTGCCGGTGTCGCCGCTGACGCTCATCATCGGCCACACGGTCGTCTCCGTGCCATTCGTGGTGCGCAACACGGTGGCGTCGCTAGCCCAGATGAACCCGTCGCTGCTGGAGGCGTCGTCCAGCCTGGGTGCGGGGCGCTGGTACGGCTTCCGCCGCGTCACCCTTCCGCTGATCCGACCCGGCATCATGGCCGGCGGATTCATCGCCTTCATGGCGTCCTTCGACAACGTCCCCGTCTCGCTTTTCCTGCGCGACGCCGCCACCGACATGCTGCCGATCCGCATGTGGCAGGATCTGGAAGGCCGGCTGGACGTCACCGTCGCAGCGCTGTCCGGCGTGCTGATCGTCGCCACCATCGCGCTGATGCTGGTGATGGAACGTGTCGCCGGCCTTTCCAAACGGTTGACCTGACCCGTGTCATACACCCAAAAAGAGCGAAACCCCGTAGGGCGTGAACTTGAAGGGCAGATGGAGATGGCGGTCGAGGTCGGTGACGACAAAACGGAACGGAACGATGTCGAGGAAGCGGGCCTGCTCCTCGGCATAGCCGGCCGCGCGCAGCCAGTCGCCGACATGGAACAGCACCTCGTGCGGGCCTTCCGCGATGCCCTCGCCGCGCACAGTTGGATGGTCGAGCTGTCCGTTGGCGCCGAGGTCGCCCGTGGCCAGCAGCCGACGCTCCGGAGTCAGCGCGTAAAGCTCCACCCGCATGCCCTGGGCCGCGACGCCGCGCGCCACGTCCACGCCATGGATCGAAACTCCGCCTGCCATGCCGCCTCCGTCTTCGGTTCGCCGCGATGGTAGCCGACACGGCGACCGCGACGCCAGTTCCACGGCTTCCCCCGCTCCTTCCGGCGCTGGCCGGCATGACCGGCCTGCAGGCGCTGGTCGCGCTTGCCCTGTTCGCACCGGGGGTACTGGCGCCCCGATTGGGGATTGATCCGGCGGGGCTGGGCCTGTTCACCACAACCGGCTTCGCGGTCGGGATGGCGGCGTCGCTGTATGGGGGCGTGCTGGCCGGGCGTCTCGGGCCCTTCCGGGTCGCCAGCCTCTGTGCGGCGGCGGTCGCTGCCGCCATGCTGTGCGCGATGATGGGCGGGAGCGCCGCAGCGCTGCTGGCCGCTGGAATCGCCATCGGCCTTGCCTGCGGACCTGAAACACCGGCCAGTGCCGCGATCCTCGGCCGGCTGGTTCGGGAAGCCGACCGGCCGATGGTGTTTTCCGTCCGCCAGACAGGCAACCAGATCGGCGCCATGGCTGGATCGCTTGCTCTGCCGCTTCTGGCCGTCGCCCTGGATCCCCGCGCCGGCTATGCGGTCATCGCGATGCTGGCGCTGGCCTGCATTCCGGTCTTCGAGCGGCTGCGGCCTGTCTATGATCCGTTGACCCGCAATGCCGCCGCTGGTTTCGGTCTGGGTACGGCGATTCAACTGCTGCGCGGCGATCCGGCGCTGCGACGGATGGCGCTAGCGGCCCTCCCCTATTCCGCCAGCCAACTGACGCTGAACGGCTTTTTCGTGGTTTTCGCGGTGGCGGAACTGGGTCTGGAGCATGTGTCCGCCGGGGTAGCGCTGGCTGCCGGGCAAGCCGGCGGTCTGGTGGGACGGCTCGGCTGGGGCGTGGTGGCATCGCGCTGGATGGCGCCACGCCGGCTGGTCGGCCTGCTGGGGCTGGGCATGGCCGCAGCATCGATCCTGGTGGGATGGGCCGGAGCCTCCCTGCCCTTCCCGGTGCTGACAATGGCGACTTTCCTGTTCGGACTGACCGCCAGCGGCTGGAACGGCGTGTTCGTGGCCGAGGTCGCAAGGCTGGCGCCCGCCGGCCGCATCGGCGAGGCGACCGGCGCCGTCATGGTTGGCGGCTTTGCCGGGCTGATCGCCGGACCGATCCTGCTGGTCGCCGCCGCCGCGGTCAGCGACCTCGCCACCGGCTATATCGCCGTGGGTCTGCTGGCGGCGCTGGCCGGCCTCAGCCTTCTCGGAGACAAGCGATGACCAATCCTCCGCGTGCGCGCGCCATTGCCGAAGCCGTGCGCACCGGCCGCAGCAGCGCCCGCGCCGAAACAGAAGCGGCGCTGGTCCGCATCGCCATCGGCAACCCGGCGCTGAACGCCTTCGTCTCCGTCGATGAGGCCAAAGCGCTGGCCGAGGCGGATGCCATCGACCGCCGGCTGGCCGCCGGAGAAAAGCCGTTGCTGGCCGGTGTCCCGGTCGCGGTCAAGGACACCATCTGGGTCGCCGGCCGCCGCGTCACACAAGGGTCACGCCTGTTCGCGGACTTCCGTGCTCCGGCTGACGCCATCGCGGTGGAGCGGTTGCGCACTGCCGGCGCCGTCATCGTCGGGATGGCCAACAGCTCCGAATTCGCCTGCAAGGGCGTCACCACCAACCCACTGTTCGGACCAACGCACCACCCGCAGGATCCGACCCTGACCCCCGGCGGGTCGAGCGGCGGGCCTGCCGTGGCGGTGGCCGCCGGGCTGGTGCCGCTGGCGCTCGGCACCGATGCCGGCGGGTCGAGCCGCCGCCCACCCGCCCATGTCGGCGCGGTCGGGTTCAAGCCGTCCTTCGGCGCCATCCCCTACGGCCCCGGCTTCGCCGAACCCTTCACCGGCATCGCCGTGATGGCCCCGATCGCCGCCGATGTCGCCGACGCGGCGCTGATGTTCGAGGCGCTTTGCGGCCCCGATCCGCGCGATCCCGAGTCCATCGCCGTCGCCCCTGCGGCCACCCGACCGCCCGAATGCCTGACCGTCGCCTACAGCCCCCGCTTCGGCCTGGATGCACCGGTCGACGAGGATGTGCGGCAGGCGGTCAAAGGCACGGTGGACGCACTGGAACGGGCGGGCGGGCGCATCGTCCGGCGCGATCCGTCCTGGCCGGCCGGGGTGACAGAAACGGCGCTGATGCCCTTGCAGCATGCCGGACTGGCCGCCCTCTACGGCGACGCCTTCCGTCACGACCCGACGCTGTTCGATCCCGACATCGCCGTGCAGATCGAACGCGGCCTGACTCTGACGGGGGCGGAGGTCGCGGCGGCGCAGTTGCTGGGGGTGGAGGTCGCACGCGCACTCGCCGCCTTCTTCACCGACGCGGACCTGCTGATTGGCCCGACGACGCCCTGCGTCGCCTGGCCGCTGGACCGGTTGGGTCCGGAAGCCATCGGAGGGCAGGCGGTGCCGCCGCGGGCCCATGCCGTCTTCACCCCGTTGTTCAATCACGCCAAGGTTCCGGCGATCAGCCTGCCCTGCGGCATCGGCCGTGACGGGCTGCCCGTAGGGATGCAGGTCGTCGCCCCACGCGGGCGGGACCGCCGGGTGCTGCGCTTCGCCGCCCATATTGAAACGGTGCTCGCCGCCGGCGGGCAAGGACACCCCGGATGAGCATGGACAACGACGTTCCCAGAGACGCCTCCGAAACCGAAGCCGCCCCCCGGCGCCGCCGCACGGTGCCTCCGCCGCCGCTGGCGGAGATGGCGGTGGAACGTTTGCGCGCCATGATCATCTATGGCGAGCTGCCGCCGTCGGCCCGCCTGATCGAGCCGGAGCTGAGCGAGAAGCTCGGCATTTCCCGCACGCCCCTGCGCGAGGCGCTGAAGCTGCTGGCGGCCGACGGGCTGGTGATGCTGCGTCCCAACCGCAACGCCATCGTTGCACCGCTCAACGCCGACGAGCTGATCCACCTGTTCGAGGCTGAGGGCTGCATCGAGAGCTTCGCCGCGAGGCTGGCCGCCGAACGCATGACCGCCGCCGACCTGCGCCGTCTGCGCGGCTTCCAAGACAGGATCGAAGCGTTGCAGGGGGCCGGGGTTCTTGAGGAGTATTTCTCGATCAACCAGAAGATCCACCGGCTGATCGTGTCCGGCGCCAAGAATCCGGCATTGGTGGATGCGCATGACCGGCTGCTCGGCCGGCTGGCGCGGGCACGCTATTTCGCGCTGGGCGCCCAGGGCCGCTGGAAGGAGTCGGTGCTGGAACACCGCGAGATCCTGGCAGCGATGGAGGCCCGCGACGGCGAGACCGCCCAGCGCCTGTTCATGCACCATGTCGGCCGCACCGGCGAGGTGGTGGCCGCAGCCTGCGCCTCGCCAAAGGCACGGCGGGCTGGGTAGCGACCGTCCTTAAGCCGGCGAGGATCGCCCTCTCCCGCCCCGGGAGAGGGAGTGCATCAAAACGGCAGAACCGGCGCTGGGGCGCTTTTGGGACGCGCTGGGGCCGGCAGGCCGCAGGGCAGGAATTGGCCGCGGCCGGGCTGAGCCAGAAGCGCGCCGTCGCGGCACACCACCGCCCCACGGGAGATCGTCGCCACCGGCCAGCCGGTGACCTCCATCCCCTCATAGGGGGTGTAGTCCACATTGTGGTGCAGCATGGCGTTCGTGACGGTCACCCGCCGGGTCGGGTCCCACAGGGCGATGTCGGCGTCGGCCCCGACCGCGATCGTGCCCTTGCGCGGATGCAGGCCATACATGCGGGCCGGGTTGGTGGCGGTGAGCTCCACGAACTTGGTCAACTCCATCCGCCCGGTCATCACGCCAGCGGAGAACAGCAGCGGCAGGCGCGTCTCCACCCCCGGAATGCCGTTGGGCACGCAGCGGAAGGGCGCTTTCTCGCCATGGACCTTCTTGCCGCCCGGGCCGCCGAAATGGAACGGCGCATGGTCGGATGAGAAGACCTGGAAGGTGCCGCCGGTCAGCCCGTCCCAGATTACGGCCTGATTGGCGGCATCGCGCGGCGGCGGCGAGCAGATGCACTTGGCTCCGTCGAAGCCTTCCCCGCCCAGATCGTCGGCGGTGAGGAACAGATATTGCGGACAGGTCTCGGCGTAAATCCGCAGGCCGCGTCCCTGCGCCCAGCGGATCTGCTCCACCGCATCAGCGCCGGAGACATGGACGATCAGGATCGGCACGTCCACCAGTTCGGCCAGCGAGATGGCCCGGTGGGTGGCCTCGCGCTCCGCCACCCGCGGGCGGGAGACGCCATGGAAGAAGGGAGCGGTCTGCCCGGCGCGCTCCAGCTTTTCGGTCAGCCAGGCGATGCAGTCGGCGTTCTCCGCATGCATCATCACCATGGCGCCCTCGCTGCGGGCGATGTCGAGAACCTCCAGGATCTGGCGATCGTTCAGCTTCAGCGCATCGTAGGTCATGTAGATCTTGAAGGACGTGTAGCCCTCGCGGATCAGCGCCGGCAACTCCTGCCCCAGCACCTGTTCGGTCGGATCGGTGACGATCAGGTGGAAGGCGTAGTCGATGACCGGCTTGCTGGCGGCGCGCCGGTGATAGTCGTCCACTGCCTCGCGCAGCGACCGGCCCTTTTCCTGGCAGGCGAAGGGAAGCACCGTGGTGGTGCCGCCGAATGCGGCGGAGCGGGTGCCGGTCAGGAAATCGTCGGCCATCACCGAACCGTCGCCGGTCGGCTGGTCGAAATGGACATGTCCGTCGACGCCGCCGGGCAGGACCAGCAGACCGGCTGCGTCGATCTCCTCACCTCCGGGGGCGAGGCCGGCGCCCAGCGCGGCGATCGTCCCGCCGCGCACGCCGACATCGGCCTTGAACACGTCCGACGCGGTGGCGATCGTGCCGTTGCGGATGACCAGATCGAATTCCATGTTCCCCTCCCCTGTTTCAGCCATCAACCGGTCAGCCGTGCAGTTCCCGGAACAGGCTGCCCCAGCCCTCGACACGGCGGGTGTCGACGCCGGTCATGCGCAGTGCCTTCCACACCACGGTGGACACGGTATCGTAGACGGGGATGCCCAGCGCCTTTTCCACCCGCTCGGCCACCGGAGCGCCGCGCATGTTGGTGCAGATGATGGCGATGGCCTCCGGCTTCGCCTCCGCCACTTCGGCGCACATGCGCTCGATCCGCTCCTCGGTGATCTCGGAGAAGGAGAAGTTGCCGCGGTCGTTCAGATGACGCTCCGCCACGACTTCGAAGCCGGCGGCATTGTAGTTGGCGACCATCCGTTCCTGGATTTCGTCGAGATAGGGGCTGACGATGGCGAAGCGCTTGCGCCCCGTCGTCTGCAGAATCTCGTTCAGCGCCAGCATGGAGGTGCAGGCCGGGATGCCGGTCTCCGCCGCGATGGTGCGGCACAGCCTCTCGTCGGCATCGAAGCCGAGCCAGCCGGCCGAGGTGCCGTTCCAACCGATCACGTTCAGTTTCGCGTCGGCCAGCAGGCGGGCGGCGTCGAGGAAGGGCGCATCGGTGAACTGGTCCAGCGCCGCGGCGCGCAGCGAGATTTCCTTGACGGTGAAGCGGCCGAAATGGGCCGACACCTCCGGCAGCCCGCTCAGCATGGCGGAGGTCACCGGCTCGAGAACCGTGTTGGACGACGGGGTCAGCATCCCCAGAAGGACGCGCTTGGTCAGGTCGGGCATGCTCATGTTCGGTCCTTATCGCTTCAGGCGTTTCTTGTTCTCAGGGGGGCTCAGGCGCGCGCCCACAGCGCGCGGGCGGCCTCGTCGGCCTCGATGCAGATCCGCTCCAAGTCGGCGCGCAGCAGGCGGCCGTCTTCCACCAGAATCTCGCCGTCCACCATCACCATCTCCACGTCGCGGCCCTGGCCGGTGTGGACCAGCGTGCCGAGTGGATTGATCTGCGGGCGCAGGTGCGGACGGCGGCTGTCGAACACCACCAGATCGGCGCATTTGCCAACGGTCAGCGTGCCGATCCGGTCGGCCATGCCGACGGCCTCGGCCCCGCCCAGTGTAGCCATGCGGAAGACGTCGGCCGGCTGCCAGTCGGCGGTGACGCCGCCTTGGCCGATGCGGGCGGTGGCGAGCGCCCAGCGCATCGTCTCCACCATGTCGCCATGCTGGGTGTCGGTGCACAGCGCCAGATTAACCCCCGCCGCCTTCAGGGCGGGGGTCGGCGCGAGCCTGCCGGATGCGGCGTTGCATTTGGGCACATGCACCGCATGGGCGCCGGCATGGGCTAATCGGGTGATGTCGTCGTCATCGACATAGAGGCAATGGGTGGCGAGAAGCCGGTCGTTCAGCAGCCCGACCTCCTCCAGCAGGGCCGCGGGCGACAGGCCGGTGGACGCGCGGACGCGCTCCACCTCCACCCGGCTTTGCGCCAGATGAGTGTTGACGCGCATCCCGCGGGCCGACGCCTCGGTGCCGAGTGTCCGCAGGAAGCCGGGCGAACAGGTGTCCGGCGCATGGGCGGCCATCTGCACCTCGATGCGCCCATCCTGAGCCCCGTGCCAGCGGTCGTGCAGGTCGAGCGTCCGTCGCAGCAGATCCTCGCCGATCCCGGCATCGAAGCGCCACTCCCCCTGCGGCACGCGGGCGAAATCCACGTCGTGCACCCGCCAGCCGGCATGGACCCGCAGCCCCAATTCCGCGATGGCGTCAAGCGTCGCCTCGGCATGGACGAAATGGTCGCAGACCAGGGTGGAACCTGACAGCAGCGCCTCGGCCACGCCGAGCCGGGCCAGCGCCCGCGCCTCCTCCGGCGTGGCGTCGGTGCCCTTGGGAACACCGGGGGTGTAGGACGGGGCAAACCCCAGGTCGGCGGCGACGCCGCGCACCATCACCAGCACCGCATGGAGGTGGGCGTTGACGAAGCCCGGCGTTGCCAGCCGGCCGGGACGATACAGCGTGCGCTCCGCCGCCGGCAGTCCGGCGGAGACCGGGGCCAGATGGGCGATCCGGCCGTCGCGGATGCCGATGGCGGCGTCCTCGATGATGCCCAGCATCGGGTCGCCTGTGATGGCGGTGACGCCGGTCAGCAGCAGGTCGAGCGGGGGCCGGGTCGGGGGCGCGGCCGGGGTCATGCCGTCGCACCCTGCCGGCTGACCGCCAAGGAGTCCGGACGTGCCTCCTTGCGCTGCTGCATCCCTTCCTCGCGGATCAGGTTCAGGATGTGGCGCTTGTGGTCGTTGAACTGCTGGCTGGTGATGTCGCGCGGGCGCGGCAGGTCGAGGTCGATCAGTTCGCGCACCCGTCCCGGCCGGCTGGTCAGAACGGCGACCTGGGTGCCCAGCACCAGCGCCTCGTCCACGCTGTGGGTGACGAAGACGATGGTGCAGCGCTGCTTCTGCCAGATGGCGACCAACTCTTCCTGCATGTCCATCTTGGTCTGGGCATCCAGCGCCGCGAACGGCTCGTCCATCAGGATGACCTGCGGGTTCAGCAGCAGGGCGCGGGCGATGCCGACACGCTGGCTCATGCCGCCCGACAGTTCGGCCGGGAAATGGTTCTCGAAGCCGCGCAGGCCCACCATGTCGATGTATTCCTGCGCCGCCGCGCGGCGGTCAGCCTTGCGCCAGCCCTTCAGCCGCAGATGGAAGGCGACGTTCTCCCACACCGGCAGCCAGGGCATCAGGTTGGCCTGCTGGAAGACCATGCCGCGGTCGGCGCCCGGCCCGTCCACCGGCTTGCCGCCGACCGTCACGCTGCCGCTGGTCGGCTTCTCGAAGCCGGCGATCATGTTGAGCAGCGTTGACTTGCCGCAGCCCGACGAGCCCAGCAGGCAAAGGAACTGGTTCGGTTCCACCGAAAGGCTGACATCGTCGATGGCCAGCAGATCGCGCTTGCGCTTGGCGTCACGGAAAATCTTGGTGATGTTCTTCAGCTCGATGGAGGCCATGGCGTCAGCCCTCCCGGCTTTGCAGGGTGGATCCGTGCTGCCAGTGCAGCGCCACGGACATCAGGAGCTTGATCAGGCCGTCGGTCGCGTAGCCGAGCAGGCCGATGCTGGCCATGGAGGCGAGAACGAGGTCATAGCGCAGGAAGTAATAGCTGTCCCACAACACGTACCCCAGCCCGCTCTTGACCGCGACCATCTCCGCCGTGACCGTGAGCATCCAGGCGGCACCAATGCCGATACGCAGCCCGGCGAAGATGCTGGGCAGGGCCGCCGGGAACACCACATGGCGCAGAAGCTGCTGTTCGGTGGCGCCCATCATGGAGGCGGCGCGGATCAGGTTGCGGTCGGCCGTCTTCACCCCGTGGATGGTGTTCATCAGGATGGGGAAGAAGGCACCGAGGAAGACCAGGAAGATGGCCGGCTTGTTGGCGATGCCGAACCAGATGATCGCCAGCGGAATCCAGGACACCGGCGGAACCGGGCGCAGCATCTGGATGGTCGGCTCCACCGTCCGTTCGACCCAGCGCCACCAGCCGATGGCGATGCCCAGCAGGATGCCGCTGACCGCCGCGATGCCGTAGCCGGCGGCGACCCGCAAGGCGCTGGACAGCGCGTCGGCCAGCCAGCGTCCGCTGTTGGCCTGTGCGGTCTCGTCGAAGCCGAACACCCAGTCGCCCCACGCATGCAGAACCACCGTCGGCGGCGGCAGCAGCGCCGCGGGCAGAAGGCCGGAGCGCGACACGGCTTCCCACGCCCCCAGGATGAAGAGGGGAACGACAGCACGTTCCCAGGATTTCCATATCGCCGTCATGAACCGGACTCCTGTCCCATAAAACATCTGGCCGGATGCAGCCGGTTGCGGATCAGAATCCCAGCTCGGTCTTCGGCTTGTTCGTGACGGTCTCCAGGAACTTATAGTCGAGGTTCTTTTCGGCAGCGGCGGAGACGTCGTGGCTGATGTATTTCAGGTCGCGCATCATCGCGGCGATGGCCAGCGTGCTGTCCTTGTGCATGGCATAGTCGGGCGAGGCGTTCTTCAGCGCTTCCGCGGCGACCGTCTTGTCCATACCGGTGTACTTGTTGATGGTGTCGACCCAGGCGCCCTTGTCCGCCTTCAGCTTGTCGACCAGTGCCACGACGGACGCGACGGTCGCCTCGACCGCCTTGGGATGCTCCTTGATCACGTCGGACCGGGTGACGATCAGGTTGGTCAGGTTGCCGGCGGCCTGATCGTAGGGAAGCGTGAAGTGCCGGCCCACCCCGCTGCCGCGGATCTGCGAGGCGAAGGGCTCGACCGTGCAGATCACGTCGACCTCGCCGCGCTGGAGGGCGGCGGCATGGTCGGATGGGTTTGGGATGTTGACGAACTGCACGTCCTTGTTGGCGTCGATGCCGTTCTTCAGGAAGGCGCCGCGCATGTGGATGTCCTGGGCGTTCCCGCGCGACGCAGCGACGCGCAGCGGCTCTCCCTTCGCCTTGCGATCGGCGATCAGCGCCTTCAGCCCGGTCCAGTCGTCCGCTTTCAGCTCGATCCCCTTGGCGGTCAGAATCTCCGAGCCGCCATTCACCTGACCGGAGATGGCCACCACGTCGAACCCTTTGTCGAGAGCGGTGATGTAGTGGAGGTAGGTGACCTGCGCCACATCGATGCTCTTGGACACCAACGCCGTCAGCACGTCGTTGCCGGAATTGAAGTTGATCGCCTCGATCTTGACGCCCGTCGCCAAGTCCGGCGTCAGCGCCATCGGCAGGCAGTGGGCGCATTTGGCGAATCCCAGCTTCACCGCTTCCGTGTCGGCGGCTTGGGCGGTCACGGCAGCCGCGGACAGGGCGAGGACCACGCTGGTGACGGCGCCAAACGTGAAGGATCGAAGCGACATGGGCGAAATTCCCTGATGCGGTTGCGATGATCCGACAGTCGCAAGCCGCGTGCCAAATTGTATACAATATGGTGATTTGTAATTTATCTCGTTATATCAACTGCGTATGCTAATCCGTGATGAACATGCGCCAGCGTCCGCTCTTGCCTTGTTTTTAAGCGCATGGCATCGTTCGCGCATCACTGCACAATCATTCAGCACAATGGGCATCGCCGGATCGACCATGGACACCGTGAAGACCGCCAAGGCCTCCGCCGGGCCGATCCGCCGTGAAACACTGCATCACGGCGCCGTCGCGGAACTGCGCGCGATGATCCTTTCCGGCGAATTGCGTCCGGGCAGCCGCGTACCGGAGGTCCAGCTGTGCGAGCAGCTCGGGGTATCCCGCACGCCCTTGCGGGAAGCGCTCCGCGTCCTGGCGGCGGAGGGGCTGGTGGAACTTCGCCCGCACCGCGGCGCCGTGGTGACGCTCATCGATCCAAAGGAAATCGCCGCCGTCTTCGAAGTGATGGAGGCGCTGGAAGCGCTTGCAGGCGGACTTGCCTGCCAGAGGGGCACGGTGGAGGAGTTCGCCGAACTTGACCGGCTCCATGCCCTGCTTCACGCTCAATTCGAAGCCGGCGACCGGCTGGCATATTTCATGACCAATCGTCAGATACACGCCTGGATCGTCGCAATGGCGCGCAACCCATCTCTGGAAGTCACCTATGCTGGCTTCGCCTCAAAGATCCTCCGCGCCCGGTCACTGGCCAATTATGATGCCAACCGCTGGCGCGACTCCCTGAGCGAACATGAGAGCTTCATGGTGGCGCTCCGGCGGCGCGATGCAGCGGCGGCCGGCAGTCTCCTGGCAGACCACTGCGGCCACACCGCGGATGCCGTCCTCGCTGCGCTCAATGTGGCTCTGTTGCAAAGTTTGCCGGCAGGCGCGAGATGATGGTTACGGGCATCACCGCCGATGCTATGCGTCCTGGAGTTCGAGCTGCTGGCTGATGAACTGCACGGCCTCGGCGAGCACGCAGGGTCCGACGTTGAAGGCGCGTTCGACGAGGCGCGCCTCGCCCCGCATGTCGCGGGGGCATTGTCACATCAACGATGGTGGCCTGTCGGTCGTGACGGTAACCTCGCGGGATGCCGCCGCTCTCGTATGCCCGCCACCACTTCCCGCCCGCGATCATCCAGCATGCAATCTGGCTCTATCTCCGGTTCACACTAAGCTACCGGGATGTCGAGGAGCTGCTGGCCGAACGCGGCGTGGACGTATCCTACGAGACCATCCGCCGCTGGGTCCTGACGTTTGGACCGGCCATCGCCGGCAACCTGCGGCGATTGCGTCCCAAGCCCAGCCCACCCTGGCACCTGGACGAGATGGTGATCAGGGTCGGCGGCCGGCTCATGTACTTGTGGCGGGCCGTCGATGATGAAGGCGAGGTGCTGGAGGTGCTCGTCCAGCGCCGACGCGACAAGGCTGCGGCGTTGAAGTTGATGCGCAAGCTGCTGAAGAAGCACGGTTTCGCGCCCACCCAGGTCACGACCGACAAGCTCCGGTCCTACAGGGCCGCTTTCCGCGAACTCGGTTTGACCGCCCACCATGAACAAGGGCGTCGAACGAACAACCGCGCCGAAGTCTCGCACCAGCCGGTGCGGCGACGCGAGCGGAAGATGCAGCGGTTCAAATCGCCCGCGTCCGCTCAGCGCTTCGTTTCCCTGCACGCCGCCGTCTACAATTGCTTCAACCTCCAACGCCACCTGGTATCCCGTCGTACCCTGCGCACCTTCCGGGCGCGGGCCAGGGCCGACTGGCAAGCAGCCACCGCTGCGGCGTGAGCCTGTCGGGAAATCGAAGCATGCTGCGCGCCGGCCCCGTTTTCGTGACAAAGCCCCCTGCTGCTGTCGATCTTCTCGGCCGGCGTCCAGCTCTCCCAGCCGCAGCAGCGCGGCAACACCCGCGGCGGCTATGACGCGCAGCAGATCATCGCCGGCAGTCTCGGTCAGCAGATGGGCCAGCTCGGCGCGGAGTATGCCCGCAAGGGTCTGAACGTCGCTCCAACCCTGGAGGTCCGCCCCGGCTACCGCTTCACCATCATGGTGACCAAGGACATGATCATCCCGCCCTGGCAGGGATAACTCTTACAGTACGTCACATCACCTTGCTGGTAGATTCCACTCAGCATTCCGGACGTACGAACCAGGTGCTGGTAGATTCCACTGATCCTGCCGTTGCCGGTTTGCTGGTAGATTCCACCGCCGGCTAGGTACAGAAGGCAACCCCCGAGTCGCATGCGCTGATACATTCCACCGCTGAGAAGACCCCGATTCGGCCAACCGCGCTGGTAGATTCCACTGGACGGCCAAGGCGCCAGCAGCCGGAGATAATTGCTCAGTGGAATCTGAAAGCCAGATGGGTGGAATTTACCAGCACAGTACCGAGTCGCTCAGTGGAATCTGCCAGACAAGCAAATAGGTTGAACCAAATAACTTCGAATAGCCTGCCCTGGTAGATTCCACCGTTGACGATCCCTCAGGTCGATGAGGAAATGGGTCACATGAGGAACATTCATAAGCTGCTGATTGATCATGGCCTCGAAGCCGCCCGCGAGCTTGTCGTCGACAAAGCCGAGCGGCGCCAGTTGGAGATCGCCGCTGCTGTTTTGGCAGAAGAAAGCGAGACGCTCGGTATTTGTCATGCCGGCTTTGCTCTGACCTCATTACCTCACAAAGACATTATAGAGCCTTTCTGGCGCCGTGAGGGCCATCGGATTACCTTGATGGTCGAATCAGGCCGTGACCGCCAAGGCAATGTGGTCGGCATCCCGTATGGGTCAAAAGCTCGCATGATTCTCATCTACCTTCAAACCCAAGCTGTCCGTACTCGATGCCGTGAAGTCGAACTCGGCGGATCCCTCAAGGGCTGGATGAAGAACATGGGAATGGCATCCATCGGCGGAGCCACGTATAAGATGGTTACTGAACAGGCCCGTCGTATTTCCGCATGCCGCCTAACCTTCTTCACCGATCACGGCCACGCCGATCGGGTCGCTAAAGGTGCTTTTGTCGAAGAATACTTTGATTTAGCCGGAATGCTGAACGATGACAATCAACCGACCCTTTGGCAGGACAAGGTAACCCTAAACGACGCCTTCTACCGCTCCCTGATAGACCATCCTGTGCCGGTCAGCGAAACAGCCCTCCGGGAGATCGGCAACAAGTCGATGGCAATCGATATCTATGTTTGGCTCGCCTATCGCCTTCACAGCCTTAGCAAACCCACGCCAGTCTCTTGGCCGGCACTAATGGCCCAGTTCGGCGCTGGGTTCAACGCGATGCGCAATTTTAAGCCCGCTTTCACTGAGGCGCTTCGCATGGCGTTGGCGGCCTACCCTGATGCCAAAGTCCAGGTGGAATCTACCAGCATCACCCTATATCCAAGTGCGCCGCCAATCGCCAAGTCTCGCGACAGGCTCGGGGTATTGTAAGGCGCCTGCGGCGTTTTCGCCACGCTACCCCCTCAGGTGGAAGTCTGCAGCCAGAAAGCGTGCGCGCTTTACGCAGGCGCTTTTCTTCGATGAGCTTTATTGCTTGTGCCTACGGAGACCCGTGTGAAAACCTGTTCGCAGCGGGTGCGTCCCATCCGGCTTTAGCCGGGATGCTACTTCAAGCTGAGTAAGGGTGTTACGGCAGGAGCGTGATCTGGTCGGTCTGCCGCCCTCGATAACACCGCTTGGACCCGCACTCTATGGGCACTGCCATTCGTCCCGCAAGCACCACCCCAGCCTCCTGGGACGCGTTCTCGGATGTCGATGCCATTGTCGAGGAAGTGCTGGTCGAGCTGACGGCGATGGGAGTGACGGCACCCGTCCAGCCCGCACCGGGCCCAAAGCGCCTCTCACCGGAGCGGCGCTGCGCAAGGCGATTATGGCGATCTGGTGCGTATGTTTCTGCGGCATGCAATGGCGCGCGATCGGGCAGCTCACCGGCATCCTGTTCGGCACGTTGTACTCTCTGTTTGCCCGCTGGACCCGGCTCAGGCTGTGGCGCCGGCTGCTCGACCGGCTGCGCCGGATGTGGCGTCTGGCCTGCGGCGATACCGCGGAACCGAGCACGGTGGTGATCGACAGCCGGACCTGCCCTTTGGCCCCGAGTTGCTTCGCGCGCGGCGTGGACGGGGGTAAGAAGATTCGCGGGGTGAAGATCAGCATCGCCGTCGAGAAGCACGGGATCCCGCTGGCGATCGACGCCACGTCCGCCAACGTGCACGACACCAAGGGCATCGTGCCGGTGCTGCGCCAACTCGCCGGACGGGGGTTCCAAGGACCAGCGATTGGCGATCTCGGCTTCGCGGCGAGCGCCTGGCCAAGGCCGGAGCGGCGCTCGGCATCAGCATCCAGCCGGTTGCCCGCGGTCGCGACGGCGTGTTCATCCTGACCGAAATCGCCTGGGTCGTGGAGCGCTCCTTCAGCTGGATCACCCGCTACCGTCGATTGAACACCATTGTCGAGCGGACAAAGGAGCACCTCGTTGTCTTCGTCCAGATCGCCTTCATCTCCATCCTCTCCCGACGCCTGCGCCGGTTCGACACCCAAGCCGGCAGCGCGTGACGTCTACGAACAGCTTCTGACAAGCTGCGCTCCTATGGGGCTGCGTTTCGTGAGATCGGCCTGACGGCGCACACCATGAACAAGGCCGGCGCAAGAACTGCCGGGCCGAAGTCTCGCATCAGCCGCTCAGGCGACGCGAAAGGAAGATGCAGCGCTTCAAGTCTCCAGGCTCGGCCCAGCGTTTCGTCTCTCTGCACCCCGCCGTCTACAACACCTTCAACCTTCAGCGCCACCTGGTTTCCCGCCGCACCCTGCGCATCTTCAGGGCACAGGCCATGGCCGCCTGGCTATTCGCGACCATGGCCGCGTAAGCGAACGTCGAACTGGGGGGTACTGCATACCGGCTCAGTTCCCGTGACAGTGCCCTAATAAGCGCAGTACCTGTCCGCCCCCTGCCCTCAACTCATCCGCCGGATCGCCCCCGCCGTCAGCGCCTTGGCTGCCCCGCCTTGGACCCGGTTCTGCTGGCCGGCCTGAACAACCGCCTGCAGCCGCTCGGCCAGCTTGCGCTCTCCGGCGCAGAGGTCGTCGCACAAGGCCCGCATCTCCGCGATGGATGGCCGCCACTTTTTGCTCCGGCGCCAAACCCTCGCCGCGGCGTCGATGGCCCAAGCCGGGTACTCGCCTAGATCCTCGGCCCAGTCCAACGCCACCAGCCGCTCGACGTCGGGCGTCATGTTTTTCGCCGGGTAGTGGCTTAGCAGGGCCAACACTCGCGCAAGGACGTGATCCGTCGGCGCCGGGGCCAGGGCCATCATCGCCAGATCGTCCAGGGCGCGCTGCGCCATTGCGGCGTGCTGGACTGTCACACCGGCCGGCGGCGACCAGGTCTCGGTCACGCCGTCGAAACCGTCGTCGGAGAAACGCGGGCGGCGTTCGACGGGTCCGGCGACCAGCAGGTCCTGGAGTGGCGGCGGTAAGGCTCCGATCAGGAGAGAATGACGGTCGGCCGCGGGCATGGCCGGGTCGAACGGCAGCGGCGAGCGGGGGCTCGGGAAAGCGGTGATGTTCGGAGCGGGCATTGCCGACCTCACAATTAGGACGTGGATGTTGCCGCGGTGCGCTGGCGCAATTCGGCGGCGGCGGCGGCCCAGGCGCTGAAGCGCTGTTCGGCGGCGGTTTGTCGCGTGCGGCTCGGGGGCATAGCCGCGGCGCCGGCAAAGGGCGTGTTGCGGAGGATTGGTGCCTTGCTGGCGGCTGCATCCTGGGCCAGCCAAGCGCGCCAGGCAGACGAGATGTCGCGGTAACGGTAGCCGTGGGCTTGGCAGCGGAGGATGAAACCCTCGACGTGGCGGCCGAGGTCGACCTCAGCGTGACGGACTCGTGCCCAGGTTAGATCGTCGGTGGTCGGCATCCAGTCCACAGGCACATCGCGCACCGGCTCGCGCCCGCTCGAAGCGAGCGAGTCAGGAGTCTGTTCCGGATGGAGCTGTTCCTGACTCGCCTGCGAACAGGGGGTGTGCGCCTCCGAGTCATCCCTGTCGGCTGCCCGCACAGCGTGCTCGGCGGGCTCGCGCACCCCTTCCCCGCCGTCCTGGACGAACCGCAGGCGATACAGGCAGGACAGGCGGGCGCCGTCGCGGCCGCGACGATGCTCAATACTGACCAGCCCAATGTCGTCGAGGCGCTGCAGGATGCGGTTGATCGTTGGACGGGACCGCTTCAGTTTCGCCGCCAGAGTGGACTGCGATGGCCAGCACAGGCCGGTCTCGTCGGCGAAGGTGGCCAAGGCGGCTAGGACGGCGAACCCGTCGGCGTCGAGATCGGGGTGTTCCAGCCACCAGGCCGGGATGCGACCCCAGCGCCCGGTATCGGGACGTTCGGTAACGCTTGTGGATGGCATCGGGAAACTCCGCGAGGTGTGGTGCCAGGAAGGCCAGCGATCTTGCGGCCAGGATTCCTCGGGATGGGGCAAAGTACCAAACCGCCACCAAGTCCCATATGTTGGTCTCAGGTGCGGTTCTGTTGGAGCCAGGTGCGGACCTGTTGGTCGTAGGTGCACCCCTGTTGGAACCAGGAGCGATTCGGTTGGACCTGGGTGCGGCGATTTTTGCGAATCGGGACGCTGCGGACTCGGTTGCCCCAACAGCGCGCCCCGAGTCGATCATCGGGTTGTTCTTAGGTGCGCCACGAGATGGCAATCCTGTTGGAATTAGGTGCGTTTCGTGTGGTATTCCGCGTGGCAGACTGGGACCTTTTGGAAACAGGAGTGCCTTTGGAAGAGTCAAGCCTCTCCTGTTGGACCCAGGAGCGGCGGTACCATCCGTTCGGCCGGAACGTCGCTCCTCTCCGATCACGGGTAGGTTGGAACCAGGAGCGGGGCCCCCGACACGCCTAGAAAATGCTCGATCGACTCTGTTGGAACCAGGAGCGGGATTGAGGCCGCTGTGAAATGCCCGTCTCCACGCGGCGGGATGTGTCCTGTTGGAGCCAGGTGCGGCCGAGGGGAGGTGGCTGGAAGTCCAGGTGCGTGATTTCTGCGATTGGGATTCGCCCATGCGATTCGCCTCCACGCGCGGCCCTTCGCGCGCGAGGTTTTCCTGAGTTGGCTGCCCCGCACCTAGGTCCAACCGAACCGCTCCTGGCTCCAACAGGTCCGCACCTGGTTCCAACATAGCCGATCGGCGAGACGGCACCGACATGGTTGCCGACCTCCCACGGGCGGCGTTACGGTCGCTCGAGCGATTGGAGTGAGAGCATGACCGGCGACCGCGAGACGTGTGACGGCAAGGCCCAGATGACCTCCCTGCAGTTGACCCTGTGGGAGACGCCGGACGACGGGCAGGGCCGGGCGCGTGACACCAACGCCGTTGGCATCTACGACCAGGCGCCACGCTTCGTGTTCTTTGGCACTAAGAAAAGCAGGGACAACGGCGCCAAGCGGAAGGCTGGAGAACAGGCCGCCAGTGCGCAACCTGTCATGGTAAAGCCCTCTACAAGATCCCGCCGCATGATCAAGCGCGACTTCGACTTCGGCGGCGCGACCTACGGGGTGACGATCCGGCCGGTCCTTATCGAGCGCCGTGGCTCCGACGGCGAAATGACCGAATTGGAGGTGTACCCGGGCGAGCGCGAACAGATCGTCGAGGAGGTCATCCGTCGGATCGCGACCGAGCGGGCGCGCCTGCGCCTGTCGAAGGAGGACAGGATCCAGATGGATTTCTCGTTGTACGAGGTTCTGGAGGAGTTGCGCCGCGTCGGACATGGGCTGAATCTCCAGGAACTCAAGGAGGCCCTGACCATCCTCCATCTGGCCTCCATCCAGATCAAAGCCGTTGGTGCTGGCGGCGAGGAACTGCTGCACTCGTCTGCCTTCCCAGTCATGGCGTTGGCGTCTCGCGCGGGAGCGGAGGGCGAGCGGCAGGTGGAGCGAACCTACCTGGAGTTCAACCCGCTCGTTGCCAAGGCGATCCGCCAATTGCAGTTCCACCGGCTCGACTACGAATGTCTGATGCGGATCGACAACCCGGCGAGCCGGTGGCTCTACAAGCGCTTGGCCTGGGGCATTCAGAACGGCGAGGAAAACCTGTCGATCAGTGCCACACAAATTGTCCGTAACAGCGGGATGACGCCGTGGTCCCGATTGCGGGCCATGTTGTCGTGGATCACCAAGGCATGCGAGGCGCTAATCGAGAAAGGCATTTTGGCTTCGGTCGAGAAGGACATCATCAAGAACGGCGCAGCCTACGTGGACATAAACTACGTGCTCATCCCCTCGGAACACTTCCTGGGGCAGATGCGCATCGCGCGCGCTCTAGCCCAGCATGATGCGGCCGAAGTCAAGCGAATCACCGGCTCGACGAAGGCCCCTGATCAGTTTGTCCGAATCGATCACGAGACGGCCGTTACAACCCGTCGAAAGCGGAGGAAGGTGCTGAGCGCAGAAACCGAGGCTGTGTTGCCACTCATCGCGGAATAAACCGCTACTGTATTATTATTATTGCGCGTGCTGTTGTTGTTAACTTTACCAGCCAAGGACGCAATGACGATGAGCAGCCCCGCTTTTAGGTCGTTGGTCAGCTGACCTGAGCAAGGCCAGTCACCTCGCGCCAAACGGTGAAGGCGCGAGCGCGGGCGGCACGGTGCTCGGAGGAGGAGATCAGGTGGCGGTGCAGTTGGAAGTCATTGTGGACCGGGCTGTGGCTGGAGAGAAATTGCTGGGCCTGCTGGGCGGATTTGAACCGCTGCATGTGCCGCTCGCGCCGTCGGGTCAGCTGGTGCAAGACTTCGCAGCGATTGTTCAGGTATTGGCTTTGCCGATCTTCGTTGCCGAGCCTCATCCCCCTCTTCGCTGCCGCGTAGGTTTTCAGCTTGTCGGTGATGACGACCCGCGGCGCATAGTGCAGCCCTTTCAGCAGTTTGCGAAAGAAGCGCATGGCCCCCTTCGTGTTGCGCCGGCTCTGTACCGGGATGTCCAGCACCACCCCGTTCTGGTCGATGGCGCGCCACAGGTAGTGCTGCTTGCCGCGGATGCGGATGAACACGTCATCCAGGAACCACTGGTCGCCCGGCTTGGGCCGACGACGCCTGAGGGTGTTGGCGAAGTCGCGCCCGAACCGGAGGCCCCACTCCCGGATGGTCTCGTAACTGACCTCGATGCCTCGCGTCGCCAGGATCAGTTCGACTTTCCACAGGCTGAAGCTGAAGCAATGATACAGCCACACCGCTTCGCTGATGATCTCGGCCAGAAAGCGGAAACCACGATAGGGATTGGACGCCCTGCTCATGCTCGCCAACCTGCCACGCCGGAGCGGCCCAGCCCAACCTGACAACACCGACGTCGGCGATGAGCCGGGGTAACTCCCGAACGGTGCACATCGCGAGACGGACCACCATCCTCAGCCCAGGCAGACATGGGGACTTGTCATTGCGAGCCAGGCGGCGCTGGCGGATGCCGGTGGCAATCCCGCGGCCGAACTTCAGGCCCCACTGACGGATCGTTTCATAGCTCACCGCGATGCCGCGTAGCGCCAGCATCTCCTCGACCATGCGTAGGCTCAGCGGAAAGCGAAAGTAGAGGTACACCGCGTACCTGATCACCTCGGCAGGGAAGCGGTAGCCGACGTACATGCGATCGGGGCGCGTCGTCATCCCCGCCTTATACCGACGCTTCCCGGGTCCGGCCAGCCCACCTTGACGATGCCCTCCAGAGGCTCACGCTGCGGTCGTCGGCCGGCTCGTCGACGAAGTCGAGATGGCGGAGATGGATGCGGCGACGAGTGCGCGCATGTGGATCCTCCAATGTCTTGTCGGAGGAATCCTATCACGAGGTCAGCGATCCGATTTGCGCATGGAGCGGGCCAACGACGAATTTTGGCTATGATGGAAGGGGAGGGAGCCGATCGCCCTGCCCCTCCCCAACCTTCCACCCAGTTGTGAACCGGAAGCATGCTTCCAGTCTTGTGGATCAGTCGTCTGCTTCGACCGTCGCGGCGACGCGGCTACCTTGCAGTTCCGCCAGCCGCGCTTCGATACGGGCTTTTTCTTGGAGGAGCCGTGCGATCTCCTCAGCAACGGAGTCCATGGCTTCGGACATGAGATCGTCACCGCCCTGCCCTCCTCCAGAGACTTGGCGGCGGAATGCGAGGATTTCGCGTCGCGTGACGTCTGGACGGATAAGATCTCGCTCCTCAGCCAGTTTGCGCTCATCCTCCGACATGCTCGCCAAAAGGTACACGTTGGCCCAGGATCGTGGCGCCCGCTCTGGAGCGATGGTGCGGTTCGTGATGGCTCGTGCAGCCGTCATTAGCATGGTGGCCGTGCGGTGCGAGAACGGTAGCAAGGCTACCATCTTGCTCCATTCTCCATGCTGGAGCCGCGCCTTCGCCTCAATGAGGTGGCGGCCAATCTGAACGAACCGTTCCTCTGCCTCGTCGTAGAGGCGGGAGATAGTCGTCACATAATCGGCAACGGAGTCAGGCTTGCCTTCCGGCGGCAGAATTTCGATCGAGCCGGATGTCCTCTCCGACAGCAACGGAGAGGTCGGAACAGCGGATTTGCCGACCGCCCCACCCTGCGGGTTGGTTAGGCTCGGCATCCCCGCTGTCGCGGATCGCAGGATGCTGATTACATCCTGCCCTGCGGGCGCGCTGCTCGGGGACGAACCGGTGTCGATCGGCAAAGGCTTTTTGGCCACGGTCTATCCTCCCCTCACGCTGGGGTCGCGGCCGGAGCGGCCTTCTTTGCACGAAGCGCCCTGCCCTTTCCTGGCTTTGCCTCCGGCGGCGCCAATCCAGCGAGCGACGCGATTGCAGTGCAGACGGTAGCGATCTGCTTCTTGAGCACCTTGTCGGACACTTCTTGCGGCGAACACTTATGCCACCAGGCTTTTTCAAACGAAGTGCGGTGGGGAACATGCGCATCGTCACCGAACACGGGCACGTTCCACGCGGCCAACTGCTGCTTGGCCGCCTTGTAGGTGTCAGTGTTGGGCCGGACCTTGCACAGGAGCACCTTTGCCGGCAAGGAGAAGGAGGGGTTTCCGGCGGACAGCAAGGCTGTCGTCTGCTCAACAACCTGGTAGGTCTTGCGAGCCTCGTCGATGTCCCCTTTGCTCGAGCCCGACGGGATGACCACGGCCGAAGCGTAGCCAAAACCAAAGACCATTTCTTGGGTCAGCGCTCCAGCGAAATCGACGATTACGACGTCATGTTGTGCCTTGGTGTCGGTGATTGCCTCGACGATGTTCCGGCCGAGGAGAGACATAAGGGTAATGCCTTCCACCCGGCTCTCCCCTTTCTCATTACCGAGCCAGGAGATAAGTTTCTGGTTCGGGTCGGCGTCGAGCAGAGCGACAGTGCCACATTTGCGAAAGTGTTCTGCAAGCATAACGATAGTGGTTGTCTTTCCTACGCCACCTTTGCTGGAGGCTACCGCGAGAACCCCGTCCATGCACCTCTCCCCTGCTCTCTCGCCCCGGACGCTTGATCAGCATCCTTGTTTTGCCAACATCCTCAGGCTTATCAGCGAGGTCAACGTATTCAGCGATCATATGGAATTATCAGCAGCATTGCGTGTCGATTGAGACACGCCATTCATGCGCGCCACTGCCCTGAGGAATGCGCGCGCTCAAAGTGGAGGCATGCTTCCATTCTGCTTCCATCGAAGTGACCCTGTCAGACAACGACTCGGAGGGGCATGAGCCAAGCGTGCTACCGGGGCGCTATCCTGCCCACATTGAAATGGAAGCATGCTTCCACCTCTGAGCGCCGCCCTGCCCTATGCTCTCCACACCGAAGCTCCGCTGCGGCCGACAGCAAGCGGCGCCACATGTTAATGGCTAACTGGAAGCATGCTTCCACTCTCTGGAGATGTTCGCAGATACAGAGGTGGGGCGCAGCCTGTAGGTCAGCATCCAACCACAGCGCACGTAATGGCACGCGTCGGTATTGATGATTGTATGCTTCGGCACGCTGGCCTCCTTCAGCGTGTCGGCGAGACCGGATCGGCGATCACCTCGCCCAGGCGCTGCGCCACCTCGCCGCCGGCCCGGGCGGACATGGCACGCACGCTGCCGAGGAAGGCCACCGCGTCAAACGCCTCGGCGACAACCTTGTAGCCAGTGGTGCCGGAACTGTCGATGCCGATAGTTGCTATGAAGCGCTGCTGATCCGCACCCTCTGTGGTGAGGCTGTCGTACAGGCGGGCCAGCCGCATGCGGTCGATGTTGGTCGGCTCCTTCGATCGAGCGGTCCAGCGAAAGGTCGGTCGCCATGGCGAAGGAATTGAGCCGGAGCAGCCGGTCGGCCCGGTCGCGCTCTTCCTGCTGCGCGCTGGCGATCACCTGAGCCATGGCGTTGAACGCGACCTGCGCGCGATCCTAGCGGCAGGGCGCCATCGTGGGTGAGGTTGGGTTGGCGTTGAACGACTGACCGCCAAGCACCATCAATCCATGGCGCAGCGCGGTAAGGCCGGTATGCGGGGCCTTCGACGCGGCGGCGTCAGGTGTAAGCCGGTAGAGGTCGGCCGCCACGCGTAAAAACGGTCAGCCTTCTGGACGCGAAGCGCTGCATCACGGCCGAGTAGGGCGTCGTGTAGACGGTTTGCTGTGGTGTTCTCCAATGGCTCGGCGGTGAACGAGGAAAGGCTTGCGGCGTAGTCGCGCTCCGACCGGGAGAGCAGGGCAAAGCGCCCCTTGACTCGACGCGCTGGGCTTCCACAACCTTGACGAGGCGCATTCGGTCCTCGACTGAGTAGCCGGGCAGGGCGTTAGCGATGACATCGAGCGCCGCGGTGTCCACGCCAAGCCGTGCCGCCGGATTGACGTGCATGTCGCGGTCGACGTCGATGGTGATTTCCATCGCCTTGGAGGCGTCGGCCAGGACGGACATGGCCTTGTCGACATAGCGCTCGGCGGAGGCGCTGGCAAGCGAGACACCGCGCGCCAGATCAGAAGGGCAGGGTAAGGCAGGGTAGGGCAGGGGTGCCGGCGCACTCGACCGTCGCGTCAAACCTTGCGGGCGAGACCCTCAGCAGGGTGCCGCGAGGCGATGCATCCAGCCGGTTGCCCGCGGTCGCGACGGCGTGTTCATCCCGACCGAAATCGCCTGGGTCGTGGGGCGCTCCTTCAGCTGGATCAGCCGCTACCGTCGATTGAACACCATTGTCGAGCGGACGAAGGAGCACCTCGTCGCCTTCGTCCAGATCGCCTTCATCTCCATCCTCTCCCGACGCCTGCGCCGGCTCGACACCCAAGCCGGCAGCGCGCGACGTTTACGAACAGCTTCTGAGATCACTGGACCTTCGCATCTGTTGAGGGGGCATCGGCATCGGTTTGGGAGCCGAACCAGGACGCTTCAGCTGCGGGAGTTGAGTGAGGACGAGCGGACGGACGTGCAGGGGATCACACGCTCGCACACCCTCGGAGCTCGGCTGGTCCGGCCTGCCCAGATTATCGCACATGCCATGAGCGGCCTGAAGGCGGAGCAGAGCGCGACCCGCATGGACCTATGTGGCAACACGGTGCGCTACAGGCTGAACCGCTTCAACGCATGTGGCCTGGACGGGCTGAAGGAGGATGTGCGCACCAGGCGCCCACCGACCAATTCGGCCGCGCCGCGCCGTCATCGCCGCCGCCCTGACCTGCCCATCCGAGCTGGGCCTGCCCTTTGCAGTCTGGACGCTGGATCGCCTGGTCGCCTATCCGAGCTAGCAGGGGATCGCTATGCGCCGCAGTCGGATCAGCGAGATCGTCATCCGAGAAGGCCTGAAGTGGCGCCAGCAGGCGAGGTTGTTCGGCGCGTGGGTTGATCCCGACTTCGCCAAAGAAGGGGTATCGACCAGCTCTACATGGCGCCACCAGGCACCCAAGCCAGCGGCTCGTTCGACCGGCTGCACCGAAGGCCGATCAGGAAGGCGAACAGGCGGCGGAGTTGCCCCGAGATCCGCAGCAGATCCTCCAAGCCGCAGTGGTTCAGGCGAAGATGCTCCTTCACGAGCAGAGCGGCAAACAGGCTGGAGGGTCGGCAGGCAGAGCGGACGTACTTGCTCAGACGTAAGGGAAGCGCGCGGCGCGCCACAGCATCGGCCAGCCGCGCAAAGCACAGCAGATGATTTTCCGTGAAACCGTCAGATGGGCATCATACCGTTAGACGGCGAGGCTCTCGACAAAGCGAGGCGTGGTCAGGTGAGAGCATTCGGCGTCTCATCCGTTCGCCGATGTCACCCGTCGATGGGAGCCAACAGGAAATCGAGGTCGTCTGCGGTCAGCAGTTCCTCCGCCGTCTGGCCCCGGTCGTAAACCGCCTCCCCCAGCCGGCGCTTGCGCTCTTGGAGTTGTACCATACGTTCCTCCACAGTACCGCTGGTGACCAACTTGTAGACGAAGACCGGCTTGTCCTGGCCGATGCGGTGGGCGCGGTCGGTCGCCTGATCCTCGACCGCCGGGTTCCACCAAGGGTCATAGTGGATCACCGTGTCGGCGGCGGTCAGGTTCAGCCCGGTGCCGCCGGCCTTCAGGCTGATGAGGAATAGCGGCACCTCGCCTGCCTGGAAGCGCCGGACTGGGGTCTCGCGGTCCCTTGTGTCACCGGTCAGTTCGACGAAGGGGATGGCGAGTCGGTCGAGTTCCGGCCGGATCAGGTCGAACATCGAGGTGAACTGCGAGAACAGCAGGATGCGCCGACCGTCGGCCAGCAGCTCCGGCAGCATCTCCAACAGCCGCTCCAGCTTGGCCGACGCCGCCCCCTTTGGCACCCTCTTGCGCGCACTCTCCAGCTTCACCAGCCGTGGATCGCAGCAGACCTGCCGCAGCTTCAGCAGTGCGTCCAGGATGGTGATGCGGCTGCGCGCCAGCCCCTTGCGCGCCACCTCGTCGCGCACGCGCTGGTCCATGGTCAGGCGGATGGTTTCGTAGAGGTCGCGCTGGCCGCCGCCGGGCTCCACCGCTTCCAAGATCTCGGTCTTGGGCGGCAGCTCCGCCGCCACCTCCTCCTTGGTCCGGCGCAACAGGAAGGGGCGGACGCGGCGGGCCAGCACGCGCTGGCGGTCGGCATCGCCGTGCTTTTCGATGGGGGTGCGGAAGGTCCGGCGATAGCCGGTGCGGTCGCCGAACAGTGAGGGCACGCTGACGGCAAACAGCGCCCACAACTCGTCCAGGTTGTTCTCCACCGGGGTGCCGGTCAGGCAGAGGCGCTGGCGTGCCTCCAGTGCCTGTGCCGCCTTGCTCGCTTGGCCAATGGGGTTCTTGAGATATTGCGCTTCGTCGAAGATCGCCAGATGCCATGGCTGGGCCTCGAGCACCGCGCGGTCGCGCGGCAGCAGCGCGTAAGAGGTCACCACCAAGTCGTACTCGGTCAACGAACCCTGCGCCGCCTTGCGCTGGGGCCCGTGCAGGACCAGCGTGCGCAGGCTGGGAGCGAAACGCTGCACCTCCGCGCGCCAGTTGCCGAGCACACTGGTCGGCGCCACCAGCAGGCTGGGGCGGTCAAGCCGGCCAGCCTCCTTGTCCACCAGCAGATGGGCCAGCGCCTGCAAGGTCTTTCCTAACCCCATGTCGTCGGCAAGGATGCCGCCGAAACCGTGGGCGGCGAGGAACTGCAGCCAGTCGAGCCCCGCCTGCTGGTACGGGCGCAAGGTGGCGTGCAGCCCCTGTGGTGGGGGCACCGTTGGCACACCGCCCGCTTCGCGCAGGGTCTTGGCCATGCCGCGGACGGCGTTGGCGCCGAGCAGCGGGATGCCGGCAGCCGATGCTGCCTCCTCCAGCGCCGACAGGTCGCCCAGATGGGACCGGCCAATGCGCAGTTCGCCGCCGCCAGACTGCAGGCCGAACAGCTCCATCAGCACGCCGATCATCGGCGCCACCCGCTCCACCTCCAGCGGGATGTAGCGGGTGGAGCCGATCCGCACGAACATTGTCCCGGAAGGCGCCAACTGCTCCAGCACCGCCGCCAGCCCCGGCGTCCGGCCATCCGTCCTAGCGGTACCCTCCTCTCCATCGGCATCTTCGTCGAAGACCTCGTCGTCGAAATACTCATCGTCGAGCAGGTCCGGGTCGATCCGGGTGAGCGCATCAATCACCTCGCGCAGCACCGGCAGCAGATCGATGCGCTCACCGCCAATGTCGACGCCAAGCGACAGGCCAAACCAGTCGATCCCGGAGCCATCCTCAATCTCAAACGCCCAGTCCTTGGGCGCGTCCAGAACCTCGAAGGGGAAATCGGGAGCGATCTCAATGATCCAGCCGGCGGCCCGTAGGTCGGGAAGCACCGAATGGCAGAAGCTCAACCAGATCGACCGTTCATCGAGATCGTCGCCGGGGGCGGCGAACAACTCGTCGCGGACCGGTGAGGCGCCACCGACGCTGAGCGGCAGTGGCGGGATGGCGAGGCCAGCCTCCTCCAGTCGTTTGATCGCCGTCTTCTCCTCTTTCGGCTGAGGCTTGGCGATGACGAGGACACCGTCCTCCATCCATTGCAGCGGCGGTCCTCGCCGTTTCCAATGCAGCCGGGTGCCGGCATAGTCGAAATGGAGGTCGGCGACCGGGAGTTCGGGCATCCCTATCATCCCATAGGCCGAGGGGTACAAGGAGGACAGCCCCGCCAGCCGGGCCATGCTCAGCCGCAGCACCGGCCGCGGCACAATACGGCGATGTTCGGTCCGCGCCGGGGCGTCCGGCAGCACTGGCAGCCGGTCTCCGAGCCGTTCCGCCTCAGCCCGGAAGGCGGCCACCTCGCCCGGCGGCAGCGGCGGGGCAGTCAGCAGCGCCACGGCGATCTGCGGTGACACCGTCGCGGCGACGACGGAACCGCAGATGGCGTTTGTGGGATCGACATAGAGCAGCGGCACCGTCGGCAGCACGATGGCCGGCGGCGCTTCGACGGCGTTCGGCTGGAGCGCAATGGTGAAGCGCTGGCGGCCGGCGCCGTCGGTCTGCCAACGCGGTGTTCCGGTCAGGACAGGGCCTGAGCGCAGCGCTCTGCCGCTGCGGACATCCTGCCAATAGAGCCGGCCAGTGGGCAGCATGCGTTCGATCAGCCAAGGGGCGACGTCGGCCGACAGCACGAACCCGTGCGGACCGGCTTGTGCGTTGCGCGACACGGCATTCAGCAGCGCGTGGTCGGCCGGGGTGACAAACTTCGCCGAATTCAGCGTGCCGAACTGATAGGCATCATAGGCCTTGTCATCGTTGGCGAACTGGCCATCCTTGCGCAAGGTGGCCGAGAGGATACGCAGCAGCAGCCTGCGGTCGCCGGAGGGGGTGTCATCAAGGCGCAGGACGTAGAGCAGCCGCTTACGGACGGTGTCGGCATACTGCTCTGCGGTTTCACGCAGGACCGCCGCCGTCAGCCGCGACAGCAAATCCTTCACCGGAGCCGAGAGCCCGGGTTCTCCAGGCGGCGTCTTGTCCTGAACGGCAACAGCCGACGGCGACGGCAATGACGGGGCGTATCGAGCGAAGGATGGCCGTTCAGACGGTTGGCTGGTGGCAGTGGTGCTGCGCTCTGCCCAGGCCAGCAGCGCTGCGGCGACATGCTTGCAATTGTACCCCACCGGACAGTCGCACACCCCCTCCACCTGCCGGAGCACGCCATTGACGAGTTTCACCGTGATGTCCTGGCCGTAGAGCGCGCGACCTGAGCCTCGGACCATTGACGTCACGGTCCAGCCATCCCCTCGGCGCCGTTGCGCCTCAATGGTCTGGACGCGGCCGTCCGCCCAATAGTGCCGGCCCCGGTCAAGCGAGCCGGCATCGAAAAAGCGGCGGAGGTCAGAGGGGGAAAACACGCGGTACGTCTCCTCGCACGTCTCCAGATGTGGTTGGAACGGGCGCCCTGCAATGAAAGAAGGTGGCGCATTATCCGCAGCCAATTCCTCGGTCGCAAGCGGCGTCGGAGCAATACGTGACACTCCCAAATGTGGTTGGGGCCAGGGCAGTGTATAGACGGCACAGAATTGATGGAGGGCCGAATGCGTGAACGAAACCGCATACACTACCATGCTCCTCAGGGAGCTTATGGTGAGGCGGTCGGCGAAGTTTGGGAGGATGAAACCGGAGCGATGTGGGCTGGAAACGGAGAGTATGCGACGCGTGTAAGCTACAACCCCTTCACCGGGCAACCCGCACGGTCTCCCGTTGCCCTGATCAAAGCCAAGCCGGATGGCTACAGCGCTCCGAGTGGCATAGCCTTTACCTGGAGTGAGTGACTGCAAACAAACAGGCCTAAGATTAGGTGCCCAACGTCGAGGATGTGATTTTCACTCCTTTACTTCGTAGATCTTTCGCTTCTTATTGAGAGCTTCCCCACTGTTTCGCCGTAGCCGTCTGGTCCATCAATGGATTGAAACCACCGCCATAGGGCGGGAAGCTTTCTCGCGACGAGATGCGCTCGCATAGGGTGGCGCGTTCTGCTGATCCCGGCCCCCTCTTCCGACAATTAGCGTGTGGTGTCGGTGGGACCGCCTCATCATCGTGGGATGTCATGGCGTGGATCCTTGCCGTCACATGGGCCGACGTATTGGCCATTTCGGCCAGCGAGCTGGTGAGTCGGGGCGGGATTGCGGCCGGGCCGGTGGGAGCGGCGCTCGGTCCACGGCGTCCGGTGAGGCCGGCGCCCCGGTAGGGGAGGGGGACGTCGAGTACAATGGCGTCGCCGAGCCCCGCCGTACGTGGGCGGCTGACAGCGTCGAGATCAATAGTACGGCCGAGCAGGCACTCCAGATCACGCCGGGTCACTGGCTGGCGATAGGCGGTGGGGCGCATCGTCCGGGGCACCGAAGGGCGAAGTGAAAATCACCGCCTCAACCCGGCTCATCCACTCCTGCCACCGCCGCTCGGGCGGCGAATTGGCCAAGGCCCGGTCGAACGACAGGTTATTGGCGGCTTTTTCGGGAGGCGGTGCCATGGTCCCTCACTGAGAGCCCGTAGAGGCGGGTGGTGGTTTGCCCGGCCAGCTCGCGGACGGCACCGAGGGCGACCAGTCGATTGAACAGGCAGCGGGCTGCGCACTCTGGGACGAGGTCGGGCACCCTAGCGATCGCGAAGATGTTACTGGTACCGAGCGTGGCGTGCCCGACTGCGATGGTGGCTACTTCTACAACAACACCGCGGTCGAAGTTTGGCGCGACTGTGCGACGGTGACGACTTGGCCAACGAACGGTGGTGTCGAGCGGACGATTGTCGAGATCAATGCGGCGACTTTCGCTGAGATCGAGACGATTATGGAGCGGCACAGCTTCGGCGATGCCAACCCTGTTGTCGACGTGCAGCGAGCCATCGGGCACATGCCTTCCTGACCGGCTGGTGACGAACGCGGGAGGACGTTCGGCCGCGAGCGAGGTGGTGGCTTGAATCCCATTGCGTCATGTGTCACATTTTTGGCGACAGATGACGGAGAACGCCATGGCCGCGGTCGGGTCCGACACTGAACGGGGTGAGACGGGACCCTATCAGCGGGTCATCGACCTGCTCGGTGGTTCGCGGGTGTTCAAACGCCCAGTGATGACGCAACTCGATGCCCACAACGCCATCAAGACTGGCTTGCCTGGTGGCGCGCTGCACCATCTCGTGACCCACCTTCGGGTCCTCACGCCGGCGAGCATCGAGTCCGCCGTGGGGATGAGCGTGCGCACCTATCAGCGCCGCAAGGGGGCACCAGACAAGCCGCTCAGCCCCGAGCAGGGTGGGCGGACCTGGAAGCTGGCCGAGGTTCTGGCCCAGGCCTCTGAGGTCTTCGGCTCCCAGGAGGAGGCCGAGCAGTGGCTGGAGCGTCCGGCCATTGGGCTGGACAACAACCGTCCGCTGGACCTGCTGGACACGCCCACCGGGGTCGAGATGGTCGAGGATTACCTGGGGCGGATGGCTTCCGGGGTTTACACGTGACACCCTTGCCGGCGACGCTGGGCGGCACTGAGCTGGTCGCGTGGCGGCTCGACCCGGAGCCCTCCCGCACAACCTGGGACAGCGGCGAAGGGGCCTACCGCTTCGGCGGCCGCTGGAACAGCAAAGGGGTTCGCGCCGTCTACTGCTCTCTCGATCCGGCAACCGCGATCCTCGAGGTTGCGGTCCACAAGGGCTTCAAAGCGCTCGACACCGTCCCGCATGCGCTGACGGCTCTGACCATAACCGACCCTGCCGCCGTCCATGTGGTCACACCGGCCGAGGTGTCTAACCCCAACTGGCTTCGTCCCGGCATCCCTAGCTTTGGGCAGCAGCAGTTCGGCGATGCTGTGCTGAGCGCACACAAGTTTGTCCTCATCCCAAGCGCCGTGTCCTCGCACAGCTGGAACCTTTTGTTCGTCGCGTCTCTGGCGGCGGGGGCGTATACGATGCGCTCCCAGGAGCGGTTTGCGCTGGACACGCGGTTGCACCCGCCGCCCACCTGACGAATAGGCGTCCACCGCTCGCCTCCAGTCTGGCGGTGCACGCACGACCGCCTGGTCAGCCCGTCAACGACCCGGTCGTCAGGGCGTCGCGGAGTCCGTCACCGGCTCTTAAGCAGAAGCTGCACGCGTTCGACGACCCGGTTGGTATCGGCGAGCAGGGTGTCGAGTGCGGCGTAGTCGACCTCCATGCGCTGCGAGCAGGTGGGCACCACGATCTTCGGCCGTCCCCGCCGGCGTCCGTAGCGGCGCGGCCCGGCGGTTTCGCCGCGGATGCCCTCGGCGCCCGGCAGAGGCCGTACAGGGGTATGGCACGGCGCTGGCAGTGGCTTGTAAGGGCGATTAAAGCCAAGTTTTCCGCCATGTTGGCAGAGAGTTCTCCCTCGGCGACTGCCAAGATGGAGGCTTACAGCCGCATCGGCCCATCACGGCGTCACCTGCTGAGGAGGATGACCGGTTGGCGCTACTCCGGAGGAGGCGGGTGTCGCCTCCGTCCAGCGGTGCAGCGGGGATCCGCTTATGCTATCATACCTTTAGCACGAGAAGGCGGAGACCATTGCGATGGCCATTGATCCCGAGGATCCCGGTACGCTCGATTTGCTCGCGGGGATTACCCCGGCGGCCCCAGATGCTGTGCCGACAGTGGCCTCATCCATTGGAGCCGCGTCACATGAAGCCGAGTTAGCGGCGCTGCGGGCCGAAGTCGACCGGCTGACGGTTGAGAATGCAGCGTTGCAGGAGCGGACCCGCGTCGCCGAAGCCGAAGCTGTTGCCCTGCGCGCCCGCCTCGCGCGGCGTCACCCACTCTTTCCCGATGACGGTTTGGACGACGGGACCGGGGGACTGCTGCCAACGCCGCAGCCGCGCGGTCTTGCCGACCTTGGCAATCTGCTGTTCACGTTGCGCGGCCGCTGACCCCCGCCCAGCCGAGCCCATTGCATCGCCGCCGGTCTGCAACCGTTGGGCTGTTCACGCAGCCATGCCAAGTCGCTTACGCAGCCCTGCGTCACAGAGAAATGGCTATGAACTGCCCAATCGACCCCTCGATTACTTGCCGCGCATGTCCTTGACCCGTGGTCGGTTTCTGCCGAAAACTTTCGCTCCGTTACGCCGTCAATGGATCAACGCATCAACGGCTTCGATCCAACCCTTGCGGCGGAAAGGCTTCTTGCTGCCGAACGCGTTCGCGCCTGCGGTTGATACAATAGGCGGCTTACCGCCTCGCCTGCGATCTTCTCATGACGTCAGGTAACGGTCGACCGATGCACATGCGCAATGGCCTATTGGATGAGGCCCAGCCGCTCAGCGGCCGGGCGGCAGGAAGCTGAGGTCGCATGCCCAGACCCGCTCACCGCCGCGGTCGGCGATGTTGCGCACCACACCGGCCTTGGCGAGCTGCTCCACCAGCAGATGCACCCCGCGCAGCGACAGGCCGCAGCGCCCCTTCAGTTCGCCCGCCACCCGGCTGATGGTGAAGGCCGGGCGGTCGTGCAGCCAGTCGAGCACGTCGGGCAGACGCGAGCTGCTGCGCCGCGGTGTGGCGGCCAGCCGCGCCTCCCAGTGCTCCTGGACCAGATCGAGGTGGCGCAGCCGTTCCAGCTCATGCGTCACCAGTTCGGGCATGCTGTCGAGGACCCAGCGGGTCCAGGCGCCCTCGGTCCCGGCCAGGGCGAGCCGGTAGCCGGTGACGTCGCGAGCGAGGGCTGCCGTCACCGGTGGCCGCGCATGAAGCAGCCGGCAGGCCTCGCGGACCGGGTCGGAGGCGGCGAGCCATACCACCACGCTCCACCAGGATGTCGGTGGCCGGTCCGCCGCGACCGCAGCGCGCATGGTGGCGCTTTCGGCATCGTCGTGTAGCCACGGCGCTCCGGCGCTCCCGGATCGGGGCGCAGCGCCAGAGTCCGGATTGCCGCCGCACCGAGCAGGCCGGGGGCGGCCGCCAGGGCCTTCGCCACCGCCTCCAGTGCGGAAGCGGCATCGGCGGCGCGGGTCTGGTCAAGGCCGACCGGACGGTCGCCCTGGGCAACACTCCAGCGCCGGTGCAGCTCGTCCAGCCAGGGCCGGGTTCAGGGCGTCAACGGCGGCGAGACAGCAGTGGCCTTGTCGCCGTCAGCGTCTTCTGGATCGTCGCCGCCCTCGAGGTCAACCGCCTCCAGCGCGGCGATCGAGGCGCGCACCGCGGCCACGACATCCCCCGGGCCACCTCCCTGACCAGGTCTACCGCGGGCCGGGCGGAGGTGCGCTCTGGTGACACGGCGGCGCGGGCGGCCTCGCCCTAGGCGTGCTCCGGCGTGGCCAAGGCGCGCTGGAAGTCGTGGGCGCCGAGGCGGTGGCCGTCGAGGCGGATCACCGCGGCGGCCGAGCGGCGGGCGGCATCAGCGGCGAGGCGCCGGCGCCGCGCCGGCGAGCGCCTGGTCGAGGCGGCCGAGCGCGCGTTCGGCGGCGAGCAGGGCAGGGAGAAGGGAAGGGACGATCATCGCGGCTCCAGAAAAGCCATGCCAGGATAGCCAAGTGTAGCGATCGTTGCTAACTGCACCGACATCGGACATCCACAAAACTGGGTTTTGATAACGGTCTGATAATGACAGTTATCAGGACGTTATTATTGACGGACATAAAAAAAGGCGCCATCCTGGCACCCGAACTTGGCTGTCGGCTGGCGAAATAACCTTTACTGAAGCCGCTTCAGCCGGAATCCTGGTCGCAATAACGTGAACTGGGATCATGCTGCCGGTGCCCCCTCGACCTCAATAGCCTTTACCAGCTATCTCAATAACCTTGACTGGTACCCGGCCGCAGGCCCGTCTTCGGGAGGCACGCGTCGCCGTTTGGCCATGCTGCCGCCCGCCTGAGCGTCGGCTTGACCGCTGTCGGCCCGCACTTGTCCGACAAGCGACGTGGTCCTCCGGAGCGGGCAGCCGACATCGGGGCGATCCGGTTAACCTTATTGAGCTCAGGCTCGTGCTTCAGTTTGCATTATTGGTATCCAGTTAACGATAATGCGACCGGAACAAGTGCTTGGTTCTATGAGATTTGCGAGTAAAGCTTATTGGGATCGCTGACAGATGGCATCATGCCCACCGACCGCACGCTGATGGCCATAGATGCCGCCATTCCCTTCGCTCTGGTCCCGACCCTGACGTCCGCCGAGGTCAAGCGTTTGCGCGCCGCCTTCGCCGCCCGGTCCATGGCGGCGTCCACTCGGCGCGCCCTGCTCGGCGACGGGCGTCTGTTCGTGAGCTGGTGCGGGCAGACCAAGCGTCCGGCAATGCCGGCCAGCGGGGAGACGGTGGCGGCCTTCCTGAGCGCGGCTGCCGCAGACGGCCGCTCCCCGGCCACCTTGCGGCGCTACCGGAGCTCGCTCGCTTGGTGGCACGCCGCCGGCGGCTTGGCCAATCCGTGCGCCGGGTCGGCCGTGGCCGTGCCGGTGCCCAAGCCCGATCTTGCCAACGCCGCCATGGCGGCGCTGCGGACGTTCATGGACGTTGCCCAGCGCGGTTATGCCAAGGCGACCCTGCGCGCCACCGAGGCGGACGTTCGGCTGTTCGCCGGCTGGTGCGGTCCGCAGGGGCTGTCCTGGTTGCCCGCCGAGCCGGCGACGGTCGGGCACTACATCCGGGACCTCGGCAGCTCCCGCAAGCCGACGACCGTGGCGCGCTACCTGGCGTCGATCAGCCTGATCCACCGCGCCGTCGGGCATACCGACCCCTGCCGGCACTGGAGAGTGACGCTGGAGCGGCGCGGGCACGCGCGTGCGGTGGGCTCCGAGCGGCGGCGCTGATCGACGCGGTGCTGGCCCCCATCCTCGATCGGCTCGATCCGGCCCAGCCCGACCGGTTGAAACCGCTGAAGCCCATCGATCTCCGCGACCGTGCGCTGTTGCTGGTCGGCCGCGACACCCTTGCCCGCGCCGACGAGCTGGTGGCGCTGCGCTGGGCCGACCTGCGCCCGGTCGACCTTGCGTTGACCCCGGATGCACACCCGGGAGAGGCGACCATTCGGATCCGCCGCTCCAAAACCGACCAGGAGGGGCAGGGCGCTGAAGCTTGGCTGCCGGCTGAGGCTGTGGCGGCACTCACCGCTTGGCGGGCAGTGGCGCCGCGGTGGCCGGCCGAAGCGGACGAGGAGGGGCTGCACTCCCGGGACGGGGCTTACCTGTTCTGCCACCTGTCGCGCAGCGGCGCCGGCGAGCGGATGAGCCCGGCGCCGGTGCGCCGCGTGGTGGAGCGGCGCACCGGCGAAGCCAACCCGCTTGCCGTCGGCTTCAGCGGCCACAGCTTGCGCGTTGGCGCCGCCCAGGATTTGCTGGCCGCCTGCGTCGATCTGCCCGGGCTGATGCAGGCGGGGCGATGGACGCCGCCGGTGATGTCGGCGCGCTACACCGAGCGCCTGCGGGCGACGCGGGGTGCGGTGGCCCGGGTCCGGCGTCAGAAAGCTGGAAAGGTGTCGCCCTGAGGGGCGCACAGCTCCTCTGATCGGCGGCAAGCAGATCCAAACCAGTCAGCATCTCGGGTGGTGTCGCCGATGATCTCCAGCCGTTCCTGCTACAGGCGCCGTCGTGTCAATCGGCGCAGCACACGCGACACGTCGTCAACGGCATAGGGCTTGTGCAGCAGCTCGAAGCCGTGCCGCCCCTCTTCGGCCAGGACATGGCTGTAACCGGAGGTCAGCACCACCGGAAGGCCTGGAAAGCGCTGTCGGATTTCCCTCCCCAGCTCAATGCCACTCATTCCCGGCATGACCACGTCCGAGAACACCACGTCAAAGCGAGCAGCATCCTCATCAAGGAGCGTAAGAGCCTCCCGCGCATTCGCCGCCCAGGTGGTCTCGTAGCCGAGGTCCTGAAGAAGCTGAGTCGAGAACCGGCCCACCTCGATGTTGTCCTCGACAACCAGCACCCGCCGCCCGCCGCCGTCCTCGTCGTGGCCGTGATCTCGACCGGGATCTGAGGCGCCGCCCGTTTCGACGTCCCGCTCAACCATCGGCAGGTAGAGGGTGAAGGTCGTGCCCTTCCCGAGCTCGCTCGCGACGGCGACATCGCCACCGGACTGCTTGGCAAAGCCGTAGACCTGGCTCAGGCCCAAGCCCGTGCCCTTACCGATTTCCTTCGTGGTGAAGAAAGGTTCGAAAATCTGTAAGCGTTGTGTGACGACACATCCGACGTGATCGTGGTTCATGAAATATTCCGCTGGTCGCAGCTCAGCGGGGTAAGAGGATGTCGGGTCAGGATCTGGAGAGCTATTGGCGCAATCATGTTGATGCCTGGAAGGGCAGCGGGCTGACGCAGAAAGCCTACGCTGAAGCCCATGGAATTGGACGCTGGGCTCTGGGCCGGTGGTCGCACCGCTTTGCCGCTGTGGAGGAGGTGAGCGCTCGCTGTCATAGGGATAGTCCTGGTGCTGTCCCTATGACGGCGAGCGCTCCCTTGGTGATGGAGATCGTCGAGGCGGCACCCCGCCGGCGGTATTGGTCACAGGCAGAGAAGGAGCAGCTGGTGGCGGAAACCTGCGAGCCGGGCGTGAGCGTGTCGCTGGTCGCCCGGCGGCGCGGGGTCGATCCCAGCCTGCTGTTCCGCTGGCGCCGCCAGATGCTCACTCCGGCCGAGCCGACGCCCATCTTCGCGCCGGTGGAGGTGGCGGACACCACGTCGGCTCTTCCCCTCACGCCGCCAACTCCATGCGGTGCCAGCATGATCGAGATCGAGTTGGCCGGCGGACGGCGGCTGCGGGTTGGGCGGGATGTCGATGCCGAAGCACTGCGCCGGGTGATCAGCGTGCTGGAGCGGCCATGATGCTGTCGATCCCGGCCGGTGTGCGCATTTACCTGGCGCTGGAGCCCTGCGACATGCGCCGGGGCTTCGACGGACTCGCCCTGCTGGTGCAGCAGGCCCTCGGCAAGGACCCGTTCTGCGGCCACCTCTACATCTTCCGAGGGAAAGGGGCTGGACGCGTGAAAATTCTCTACGCCGATCAGAACGGCCTGTGCCTGTTCGCCAAGAGGCTGGAGCGCGGCCGTTTCGTTTGGCCAACCACCCGCACTCCGGGCGGCACGGTGGTACTGACGCCGGCGGAACTGTCCCTGCTTCTGGAGGGACTGGAATGGCGTCACACCGTGTCGGCATCCAGGCCGGCCGTAGCGGGATGAATGGGAGAAAAGATGAGGAAAACCGCGGGCTTGGCTGGCTTGGGGCCGTGATCCGAGGTACAATCGGCCATGCGCTTCGACCTCGACAACCTGCCCGCTGATCCGGCCCTGCTGCAGCAGATGGTGCGCGATTTGGCCGAGGTCGTGGAGCGCCAGAAAGCCGATCTGGCGGAGCTGGAGGCTCTGCGTCAGCAACTCCGGCAGATGCAGCGCACCGTCTTCGGGCGGCGCTCCGAACGGCTCGATCCCGATCAGCTCGATCTCGGGTTGGAGGAGCTGGAGGCGGACATCGCCCGGGTCGAGGCCAAACTCGCATCCCCTGAACTGGAACCGTCGGCCCCTGCGGAACCACCCAGCCGTGGCCGCGACTTGCCCGATGATCTGCCGCATCACGATCTCACGCTCGAGCCGCCTGGGCTGGAGTCCGGCGCCGGGGTTTGCCCCTGCTGCGGCGGGGCGTTGCATGAGGCCGGCGAGACGGTGGCCCGGATGATCGACTACGTGCCGGCCCAGGTGCGGGTGCTGCGCATCCGCCGGCCCAAGTACGCCTGCCGCGGCTGCGGCACGCTGCATCAGGCGCCGGCCCCGGAGAAGCCGATCGCCAAGGGCATGGCGACGCCGGCGATGCTGGCGCACGTCATCACCAGCCGCTACTGCGATCATCTGCCCTTCTACCGCCAGGCGCAGATCCTGGCCCGCAACGGCTTCCCCGTCGACCGCTCGGTTCTGGCGGGCTGGGCGGGACAGGCGTGTTGGTGGCTGGAGGCGCTGCATGAGGAGCTGGCCAAGGCCCTGTTCGCCTCGGCCAAGCTGTTCGCCGACGACACGCCGATGCCGACGCTGGCGCCGGGAACTGGCCGGGTGAAGACAGGACGGCTGTGGGCCTATGCTCGCGATGATCGGCCCTGGCAGGGGCTGGACCCGCCGGCGGTGATTTACGCTTACACCAGCGATCGCAAAGGCGAACGCCCAGCCGCCCACCTGCGGGAGTTCTGCGGGGTGCTGCAGGTGGACGGTTACGCCGGGTTCGAACGGCTGGCTGCCGGCAATAGGGTCGTGCTGGCGGCCTGCTGGAGCCATGCGCGCCGACGCTTCTACGACCTGGCCGAAAACGGCTCGCCGATCGCCGCCGAGGCGCTGCGCCGCATCGCCCGGCTCTACGCGATCGAAGAGCGCATCCGCGGCCGCACGGCCGATGAACGCCGGCAGCTTCGGCAAGCCGAGGCCGCTTCCCAAGTGGCGGAGCTGAAGGCGTGGCTGGAGCACGAACTTCCCCGCCTGCCGGGCCGCTCCAAGCTGGCCGAGGCGATCCGCTATGCGCTCGGCCGCTGGAAGGCGCTGTGCGTCTACCTGGGCGACGGCCGGGTGGAGATGGATACCAACACAGTGGAGCGCTGCATCAGACCGGTAGCCCTCGGCCGGAAGAATAGCCTCTTCGCCGGCTCGGAGGGCGGCGGCCATCGCTGGGCGGTGATCGCCTCGCTGGTTGAGACCTGCAAGCTCAACGCTGTCGAGCCGTTCGCCTACCTGCGCGACGTCCTGGAGCGCATGGTGAACGGCTACCCCGCCGCACGCCTCGCCGATCTGCTCCCCTGGAACTGGAAGCCCGCCGTCAACGCCTGATCCGGTGCGATCACGCTCCGCTTACGAAAATCTGGCCGAGCTGATCCGCCGGGATGCCCGACCCGGTATCGCTGATGGACACCGCCACGAACTTGCCGGCTCCGCCCGCATGCCTGCGGATCGGCGGCATCTGCGCGTGGGCATCGACATGCACCCTCAAGGTGCCCTCGCCATTCATGGCGTCACGGGCGTTCACCACCATGTTCACGACGGCCGTCTCGAACTGGACCACATCCGCCTCGGCAAAGCACCGATGGCATGCGGCGTCGATCACGATCTGGATGCGGCTTCCGACGATGGTGCGCAGCATGTCCGTGATTGCCTGCATCCGCTCAGGCACATCGAACACCTCCGGTTTGAGCGCCTGCCGTCGGGCAAAAGCCAGCAGCTGTCCCGTAAGCTTGGCGGCACGGTCCACCGTTTCGGTGATCGCGTCGATGTAGCGACAGCGGCGCTCCTCTGCGAGATTGGGCCGGCGCAGGAACTCGACCGACGAACGGACAATGGTGAGCAGGTTGTTGAAGTCGTGAGCCACGCCACCCGTCAATTGCCCCACCGCCTCGAGCTTCTGCGACTGGCGCAGGGCTGCCTCGGTCTTCTCACGCTCTGCGACCGCATGAAGCACGCGGGTTTCCAACTCCTCGTTGAGAGCGCGCAGGGCAGCCTCGGCTTTCCGACGATCGGTGACATCGAGAACGAACTCCACCACTTCGTCGCCGACCTTGCGTGGTGCGAACAGCCCCCACCAGCGCGAGCCGTCCTTGCGGAAATACTGCTTCTCGTAAGGCGTGGCCTCACCCGTCGTCATCACCTGTTCGACCGCCCGCCAGGACTCCGGGTAGAATTCCTCTGGCGTGAGCTCCTGCCAAGTTTTGCCGAGCGCCTCTTCACGGCTGAAGCCAGTCATCGCCAAGAACGCATCGTTCACCTCGGTGAGCCCGAAGTTCGGCCCCCAGAACAACACTCCGACCGTGCTGATCCCCACGGCTGTCCTGAGGCGCTCCTCGCTGCGGCGCAGCGCCTCCTCTGCGCGTACCCGCTCGCTGATGTCGCGGTAAAAGGCCGCCACTCCGCCTGGAACCGGGTAGACGCGCAGCGCCAGCCAGAGGTCGTGTCCGGTCGCCGCATCCTGGTAGTGATGGTTCAGCTCCACCGGCACGCGCTCGCCCATCGCCCGGCGGTACGCGGCCTCGACCGGGGTTCCGACCGAGGCGGGGAACAACTCCCAGTGGGTCTTCCCGACGATCTCACTTTCAGGTCGGCCATCGATCCGCAGGCCTTCAGCATTGATCTCGGTGACGCGGTAATCCTCGTCGAGAACAAGGAAGCCCTCGCTCATTGCCGCCAGTACGCTGCTGTATCGTGCGTTGCTGGTCTCAATGGCAGCCTGGGCCAGATGTACCTCTGTGACATCGTGGCCCTCGCAGAAGATCCCGGTGATGCGACCAGCCTCGTCCCGCACAGGCTCGTAAATGAAGTCGAGGAAGCGCTCCTCCGCGATCGCATCGGGTGAACGTCGGAGACGGATCGGCAGATGATGAGCCGCGAAGCGCTTGCCGCTGGTGTAGACTTGGTCGAGCTGTTCGAAGAAGCCTTGCCCTTCGAGTTCGGGGAAGACCTCGCGCACGGTCCTGCCGACGAAGTCACGGTCACCGAACAGGCGCCTGTAGGCTTGGTTGACGAACTCGAAACTATGCTCCGGCTGAGCCAGGACCGCCACAAAGCCTGGCGCCTGTTCGAACAGCCGTCGCTGGCGCTCGGTCTCGGCTGCAAGCCGCCGCTCGGCCATGACCTGACCCGTGATCTCGGTGCAGGGGCAGAAGAAGCCGGTGATGGCCCCTGCCTCATCGCGCACCGGCGTGTAGGAAAAGGCGAAGTGAGTTTCCTCCAGATAGCCGCGGCGCTCCATCATGAGTGTGATGTCGTCCATGTGGACGGGCTCACCGTTGTAGGCCTGCTCGACAATGGGCAGCAGATCGGCCCGGATTTCATGCCAGACCTCGAGAAAGTCGCGGCCCAAGGAAGCCGGATGCTTCCGTGCAAGGATTTCGGCGTAGGCATCGTTGTAGAGCAACGTGCGGTCCGGACCCCAGGTGACGAACATCGGCTGGATGGAACCCAGCATGACCCCGACCAAGGTCTTGAGGCCGGAGGGCCAGCCGGTGGGCTCCCCGAGCGGCGTCGCCGCCCATTGGTGGGCGCGGATGAGCGTCGCCATCTCGCCCCCACCAGAGAGGAAGTCCAGTCTGCGGTTCGATCCAAGGCTGCCGTGCATCGCGTCCGATCTCGTTGGTGCGCCGGATGGTGAGCCGGTATGGCCCAACTCAAGCTGAGCCAGGCAAGATGTCATTCCCGGCTCATGGAAGAAGGCGTGAAATGGGAAATCGAGCGGGAACTGTAAAGGCACCGTGCGAATATCGGATTCATCTTGTTCAGCTGCTGCCGGCATCTCCAGAGGAAGCCTGATTCTCCAAAATCCCACGCATTTTTGAGATATAGTTCCTGCTGCCTCTCAGAAGCCGCCCAGGGGGCGGCTCGTGCCTCGGAAACGGCAAAGGCCGCCGACTGAGCGCCGACGGCCTTGCTGTCGTCGCGGAAAGGTGGGGGCAGGCATCACTGGGCCATGGCTTCTACGCCGATCCGTAGGCCGCCGCCAGTCTCGCATCCCTGCACCACGCTGGCCGGCGTGGAAAGCGGACGGTCCGCCTTTGTTGATGTCTTGGATCAGTCGGACGCGTGGGGTTCGATCAGGTCCCAGAGATTTCCGTAGAGATCCTCAAACTTGGCGACCATCCCGTACGGCTCCGATCGCGGTGATTCGCGGAATACGACGCCCGCCGCGAAGTAACGGGCATGATCGCGGGCGAAGTCGTCCGTTTCAAGGAACAGGAAGACCCGACCGCCGCCCTGTCGGCCGACGGTGGCGCTCTGTTGTTCCCCGATGGCTCTTGCGAGAAGGAGCGAGGCGTCACCTCTGGGAGGCCCAACGACGACCCAACGCTTGCCGTCCGCCAGCTTGGTGTCCTCCCGTAGCTCGAAGCCCAGTTTGTCGACGCAGAAGGCGATCGCCTCGTCGTAGTCTCGGACCAGCATCGTCGCGAGGGATAGGCGCCGACGTCCCGTTCGATCGTCAACCGTCATCGGCTGTGGTCTTTCATGTCTGGCAACCCTCGACCGATGAAGTCGCGAAGGAGATCGGGCATCAGCCTGGTCTTTTTCAGCGCCGGATCGTCGGCCCGTAGATCAACGTAAAGGTCGATGCAGGCTTCGATGGCGTCCCTCACCGAAGCGACGTCGTGACGAGCGAGGGTCGTCGTCAATCTCTCATGCTCGTCCAACCGCAGAAGCTCCAGGCGTCTCACACCCCGCTGGTTCTTGCCGGCACGTCGATGTAACAAGGGGCCGAGCACCTGTTCGCGGAAGAAGCCAAGCATGCCGATCGCCTCGTAGAGTTCACCGCGAGCGAGCTTGGTGGCCGCGTAGTGCAGCCAGATCCAGGCGCGGGCTTCGAACCATTCGGAGGGTAGGTTCGGCCATTCGACCCGACCGAACCGTACACGCCTCTCAACTTCCGCATAGTCCCGGGCGAACAGGATCGCACGGCGTTCAATTTGGTTGTCGAGGTCGGCAGCCAGGACGAACTTCAAATCTACGTGCAGAAGTGGCGGACCGTAGAGACAAATCAGAAGCCGCGGCTCACCGACATGCTCGCCCGTGAAGGCACCGAGGAGATCGGGCAACGCTTCGGCAAAAAGCCATACGCGACGCCATGACGCCTGAGTAGCTGTCATCCTCAACGACGATCAAGAAGTCGAGGTCCGAGTGCTCATCGAAGCCTCCGTGTATGTACGAGCCGCCAATCAGAAGGGCGCTGAACCGATCGTCGGATGCGACCGCATCGCGAACACATTGAAGAAACGTGGCATGAAGATGGGGAAGGGTGCTGGGCATGTTTTTCTCCTAGCCAGCACCTCAGGATGCAATGATCAGAGGTGCCTTTGCAAGCTGTCACTTGCGCATCGACGACGGCTGCTTGCGTGTGAATGGGGGGCGAGTAGCCGCCCAGCTTCTCGGGGTCACTACACGGAAGTGCGCAAATTGCACGGGATCTGAGAACGCGGCGCGAGCATGGGCGTGGCTGCGCGTTCGCGCCCCCTTGTTGCTGACGAAAACGGTCGGCCCATGCCCCGGAAACAGCAAAGGCCGCTGGCTGGGCGCCGGCGGCCTCGCTGTCGCAAATAGGTGCGCATTCTGGCACACCAAACCGGGCCGGAGCCTCAGGGTCAGGTCAGGCACGCCCCTCGCCGCCCTCGCCGAAGCCATACCGTTCCAACTGCTCGAAGCTACGGGGTTGCACGATGTCGGTGAGCACCGCCAGGATGTCGGACACCTGGGTGAAGAAGCGCTGCATCAGCCGCAGTTCAGCGCTGCCGGATTGACCCAGGACGTCCACGCCGTGCTCGCGGGCGGCAGTGTCGAGCGCGTCATGCTGCGTCTTCCAATGGATGGCCCATTTCACCCGATCCAGCGGGGTCCAGATCGTGGCGTCCGGCAATGCATAGACGCGCACCCGGTCGAGGAAAGCCTTTCCCTCCTGCCGGCTGGTGCGCCAGATCTCGCTGAGTTCGAACAGGCAGTGGGGCGAGCGCAGATACTTGTCGCTGAGGATGACAAGGACGCGGTCGCCACCAGCGATCCGCCGCATGAAGGCCGAAATGCTGTCACCCAGCTCGAGAACCTCCTTGTCGCGCAGAATTTTGCGTCCGCGCGCCGCGGCGGCGTCGCACAGCCGGTCCACCACGTCCTCGCGCGCCTTTCCCTCGGGCGTTCCATCCCCCCAGGCGTAGGACACGTACCATTCCGGCAGAGCTGGTTTCTCCTGGGCGAAACTCATTGCCGCTTTCTCCCGTGTCGTGTCGGCCGAGGTCGAACGTTCCATCGCCGACGGCCGCAGGCCCATTCGGTTCTGTGCCCTTTCCACCAGCTTGACGAGAAGGTCCAGCAGTTCCGCCGCAAGACAGCCCTGGGTCCGGACCACGATCTCTCCCTGCCAGGGACCGGTCATGGTCTGCTCGATGCGCAGCCGGCTACCGCTGGTCGCTTCGAAGCCCGCTAGACCCCATGTCCCTGCTGAGCTGCAGGTGGCTCGTCTCACGTTATGTCACGCACGAGGACTGCGCTGGGTGGGCCGGCGCCGAGCCTCAGACACAAGAGACAAGCCATGGAGCAGAATACCGGGGTGTTTGTCGCCATGGACACGCACAAAGAGACGATCGCCGTCGCGGTAGCCGAGGCCGGACGCTCGGGCGAGGTGCGCTTTTGGGGCGAGATCCCCAACCGGGCAGATACAGTGCGTCGGCTGGTCGAAAAGCTGGCTGGCAAGTACGGCCGGCTGAGCGTGTGCTACGAGGCTGGGCCGTGCGGCGATGAACTGCACCGGCAGATCACTGATCTTGGCCATGAGTGCGTGGTGGTTGCGCCTTCACTCATTCCAGTACGCAGTGGCGATCACGTTAAGACCGATCGGCGCGATGCCCCGACCCTGGCGCGGCTGCACCATGCCGGCGAACTTACTGCGGTCTGGGTGCCCGACGCAGCTCATGAAGCCATGCGCGACCAGCGGGCGCAGCTTCGCTGATCTGGCTGGCCAGCATCGGCCGGCGCCGGTCAGAAGTAGGATCCCGGCCAACTGCCTCCGAACATCCGCAAAGAACCAATTGCAGATATAGAGCTTTTGGTGCAGCACCGATAGCTGCCCTCCGACATCTAAAGGCAGGCTGCTGACAGCCCGCCTCTTTCAGCCATCGAGCGCAGGGCCTTCCTGCAATTTCCCGGTGCTTTGTCTTCTACGGGGCGCCCATAACGCCCTTCTGGAGGAGTCCCGACAGGCACCGCGCAGGAGGAACGGTCCGCGCAGCCCGACAACACTGGCCGGGATGGCGGGTGTCCCGTTCGCCCAGGCGAAAACAACCAACAACCTGCGCTTGGTTCGTGTGAGCCTGTCCTGAACGGCCCAATCAGCTGTTCATGCGGGCCAGCACACGATCGACCATGACACCGGACTGTCCAAGGTAATTGGCCGGGTCGCACAGCTTGGCCAGTTCGGCGCGGCTGAGGCAGGCGCTGACTTCCGGCGTCTCGGCCAGCAGATCGAGCAGCGGTCGGTTCTGCCGCACCGCCTCGCGGCACAGGTCGTAGACGAGGTCATGGGCGTATTCGCGGCCGATGTGGCGGCCGAGCCCCATCATCACCGCCTCCGATGCCACCAGCCCGTTGGTCATGTCCAGATTGACGCGCATCCGCTCGGCATCGACCTCCATGCCGCTGACCACGAACCGCGCCTGCTTCAGGGCGCCGGCCAGCAGGCAGAAGGCTTCCGGCAGGACGATCCACTCGATCTCCCACGGACCGGTCGACCGCTCGTGGTCGGCCACCATGGCGTCGAGCAGGGCGGCCGTGTGCTGGCGCACCACGGAGATCGCAGCGTGAATGTAGCAGCTGGAGATCGGGTTGCGCTTCTGCGGCATGGTGCTGCTCGACCCGCGGCCGTGCGCATAGGGCTCGTAGACCTCGCCGACTTCCGTCTGCATCATCAGCTTCACGTCCATCGACAGCTTGCCGAGCGTGCCGCCGACCAGACCGAGGAAACAGCCGACTTCGGCAATGGTGTCGCGGATGGTGTGCCAGGCGATCACCGGCTGGGCGAGCCCCAACTCCTCCATCAGCCCGGCCTGGGTTTCCATGGCGCCATGCTCCAGGGAGGCCAGCGTGCCGGACGCTCCGGCGAATTCGCCCATCAGCACGCGCGGGCGGAGCTGGTCCAGCCGCTCCCGATGGCGTTCGACCGCCGACAGCAGCCCGGCCATCTTATAGCCGAAGGTCACCGGAACCGCCTGCTGAAGGTTGCTGCGGCCGATCATCGGCGTGTCGCGGTGGCGCTTGGCCAGATTGGCCAGCGCCGCCGAAAGGGCGGCCAGATCCTCGCTCACAAGGTCCAGCGCCTCGCGCACCTGCAGGACCGTCGCCGTGTCGGTGATATCCTGCGTGGTGGCGCCCCAGTGGCAATATTCGCCGAGCCGGTCGCGGCAGAGCGCGTTGAGCTGCGAGACGACGCCCAGCACCGGATAGCCGATGCGTTCGGTCTGCGCCTTCAGCTTCGCCATGTCGATCTTGTCGAAGGAGCAGTTGGCGACGATCTCGTCCGCCGCCGCCTGCGGGATGATGCCCAGCCGGCCCTGGACGCGGGCGAGTGCCGCCTCAATGTCCAGGTACTTGCGGGTGCGGTTCTCGTCCGACCAGACCCCACGCATGGCCTGGGTGCTGAAGATGTCGCCGAAGATGGTGGAGTCAATGATTGTGGACGGCATGGGTCTGCTCCTCCCAAGGAAAATTTGTCAGTTAGCGACGCGGTCGAGGATCGACTGCGCCTTCAGCAGCACGGGGCGGTCGACCATCCGACCGTCCACCTGCACTGCGCCCGCGGTGCCCTCGGCCGCGGCGGCGACCCGCCGGGCCCAGGCGATCTCCGCCTCGTCGGGCGTCAGGGCCCACCTGACGGCCGACACTTGGCGAGGGTGGATGCACAGTTTGGCAGTGAAACCGACGGCACGCGCCCAGGCGACGTCGCGGGCGATCGCGTTGTCGTCGCCGATCTCTGCCGTGACCCCGGCGATCGGCGGCGCCCGATCGGCGCAGCGCGAGGCGACGGCGATCGCCAGGGCCGGTCCCGTTAGGCCGCGCTCGTCGCCGGACAGGTTGAGATCCATGGTGAAGTCGAGCGTGCCGAAGGCGAGACGCTGGACGCCGTCGGTGGCGGCGATCTCATCCACGGCGCGCAGGCCGCGGGCGGTCTCGATCAACGGAACCACGCTTCCACCGGTGGAGGCGAGCGCCGCGCCGACCCGGGTGACCTGCCCGGCGCTCTCGGCCTTGGGCAGCATCACGCCGGAGATGCCGCGCTGGTGCAACAGCGCGAAGTCATCGACGAACCAGGGCGTCGTCTCGTCGTTGATTCGGACCAGCACCGGCGTCTCGCGGCGCGGACCGGAGTCCAGCCAATCGCGCACCGCGGTGCGTGCGATGGCCTTCGCGCCGGGCTCCACGGCGTCCTCCAGGTCGAGGACGACCGCGTCGGCACCGGAGCCAACCGCCTTGTCGAAGCGGTCCGGCCGGTTGCCCGGCACGAACAGATAGGTGACAGGGAGGGCCATGGATCAGATCGCCTTTTCGCTGCGCAGCCGGGCGATGTCGCCGGGCGCGTAACCCAACTCGGCCAGAATTCCATCCGTGTGCTGGCCGAGCGCCGGCACAGGGTCCATACGCTCATCCCCCGGACCCCCCACCATGCCCGGCGGCAGCAGGGCCGGCACCGGCCCGTTCTGGGTCTCCACCGTGCGCCAACGGTTTCGGGCCGCCAGTTGCGGGTGGTCCCAGACGTTCTGCATGGTGTTCACCTGGGCGTTGGCGATGGAGGCTTTCTCCAGCCGGGTGACCACCTCATCGGCGGTCAGGCCAGCGAAGGCCGCCACGATGATCCCGCGTAGTTCGTCGCGCGCCGCGTTGCGGCGGGAGTTGCTGGAGAAGCGCTCCTCCCGCGCCAGTTCGGGGCATTGCAGCACCGTCTCACAGAAGGCCACCCACTCGCGCTCGTTCTGCAAGCCGAGCAGCACGGTCTTGCCGTCACCGGCCGGAAAGGGTCCGTAGGGGTAGATGGTGGCATGGCTGGCGCCGGTGCGGGCCGGCGGCGGCGCGCCCTCGAAGGCGTAGTAGAGCGGGTAGCTCATCCACTCCACCAGCGACTCCAGCATGGAGACGTCGATCTTGCAGCCGCGTCCGGTCTGTTGACGTTGCAGGAGCGCCGCCAATATGTTGCTGTAAGCGTACATGCCGGCGGAAATGTCGGCGATGGACGGGCCGGCCTTGGACGGCGTTTCCGGCGTGCCTGTCACCGACAGGAAGCCGGATTCGCCCTGGATCAACAGGTCGTACGCCTTCTTGTCGCGGTACGGTCCGTCGCCGCCATAGCCGGAGATGTCGCAGACGATGATCCCCGACTTCTCAGCGGACAGCGACTCGTAGGACAGGCCGAGGCGGGCGGCCGCACCGGGGGCGAGGTTCTGCACCACCACGTCGGCGTGCTCGCGGATCAGGCGCTTGAGGATCGCCTGCGCCTCCGGGTGCTTGACGTCGAGGGCCAGGCTTTCCTTCGAGCGGTTGGTCCACACGAAATGCGAGGCGACACCCCGCACCCGCTCGTCGTAGCCGCGGGCGAAGTCGCCAACGCCGGGGCGTTCGACCTTGATGACGCGGGCGCCGAGATCGGCGAGCTGGCGCGTCGCGAAGGGGGCGGCGATGGCGTGTTCCAGTGTGACAATGGTGATGCCGTTCAACGGTTTCATGGTGGCGGCTTTCATGATCTCCTCCTCACTTCAGGACCGCGGTGGCGTCCATGGTCAGCCAGCCCTCATGGTCCTTGGCCCACAGGCGGACCGTCTTGCCATCGGCTGATGGCGTGCCGCACACCGAGAAGGGGTTGATGTCGAAGGTCGGCCGCACCGCCTTGAAGCTGTAGGAGGCGACCTCGGCCTCCGGCCGCTGGTGGCGCAGCAGGTCGAGCAGCAGGGTGGCAATCAGCGGTCCGTGCACGATCAGCCCCGGATAGCCCTCCATCTCCGTCACATAGCGCCGGTCGTAGTGGATGCGGTGGCCGTTGAAGGTCAGTGCCGAAAAGCGGAACAGCAGCACGTCGTCGGGCACCCAGCGGCGCTCCCAGGCCGCGTCCGCCGGCGCCGGCCGCGGCTCCGGCGGCGTATCGCCGGGCGTGGCGGCCTCGCGGTAGACGATATCGTGGAACTCGGTCAGCGCGACGTCGGTCTCGCCGGCGCGGCGGATCTCGTGGCGGACCTTGACGAAGACCAGCGGACCAGTGCGGCCGGATTTCTCGGTCACGTCATGGATGGCGGAGGTCCGGGTCAGGGTGTCGCCGACGCGCAGGGGGCTGCGGAACTCGAACTGGCTGCCCGCCCACATGCGGCGGGGCAACGGCACCGGAGGCAGGAAGCCGCCACGCTTGGCATGCCCGTCCGGCCCGATCTCCGACTGGCGGTGCAGCGGCAGGAAGTAGAGCCAGTGCCACAGCGGCGGGAGCGGAGTGCCGGCCGCGGGGCGCTCGGCGGGCCGGTCCAGCGTGGCCGACAGCGCGGCGTAGGGGGTGGCGGTGACGGTATCGGACACGGTCTCGGTCCGGCCGATCCAGTCCTTCGCGGTCATGGTCGGGGCGTTCATGATGGCGTCCTCGAACTTGCTTGCGGCTTCCGGGCAGAGCCCCCTTGGGGGCGATCTCCGGGAGATCAGTGCGACGGCTGGGCGGGGGCCCGGGTGCTCAGTTGCAGGGCGGCGATGTCGCCCTTCTCCTCCAGGGTCCGCTCGGTGCTGGCGTAGCTCTGGTTCAGCTCGCGGTGCAGGACATCACGGTCGCAGGCGTTCTCCCAGATTGAGACGACGATGCTGGCGACGCAGTTGCTGATGATGCTGGTCAGGGCACGGGCCTCGGACATGAAGCGGTCGATGCCGACGAGCAGCGCGACGCCGGCCACCGGAAGATCCGGCATCACCGTCAGCGTGGCGACCAGGGCGACGAAACCACTGCCGGTGACGCCGGCGGCACCCTTGGAGGTCAGCAGCATAACGCCGAGCATCGTGAAGATCTGGCCGGCCGACAGGTGGATATCGCAGGCCTGGGCAATGAACAGCGAGGCCAGGGTCAGATAGATCGCCGTGCCGTCCAGATTGAATGAATAACCCATCGGCAGCACCAGGCCGGAGACGCCCTTCTTGCAGCCCAGCGCTTCAAGCTTCTGCAGCACGCGTGGTAGGACCGGTTCGGAGGACGAGGTGCCGAGCACGATCAGCAGTTCCTCACGGAAGTAGCGCAGGATCTTCCACAGGCTGAAGCCGTGCAGCCGGGCCAGTGTGCCGATGATCGCTACCAGGAAGACGCCGCAGGCGACGTAGAAGGTGAGGATCAGCAGGCCGAGCGAGCCGATGCTGTCGATGCCGTATTTGCCGACGGTGAACGCCATCGCGCCGAACGCGCCGATGGGGGCCAGCTTCATGATGAAGCCGAAAGCGGCGAACAGCACGTGGGAGAAGGACTCGATGCCTTGGACCACCGGCTCGCCGGCCTCGCCGACCCGCGTCAGCCCGAAGCCGACCAGGACGGAGATCAGCAGCACCGGCAGCACCTCGCCCTCGGCGAAGGCACCGAAGAAGGAATGCGGGATGATGTGCAGCACGAAATCGGTAAAGCCGACCGGTGCGGCCTGCTTGGCGAAGCGCGCGGCCACCGCGGGGTCGAGCGAAGACGGCGACACGTGCATGCCCACGCCGGGTTCGATGATCAGGACCGTCGCCAGCCCAATGAGGAGTGCCGCCACCGTCAGCGCGTAGAACAGCGCCATCGATTTGACCAGCGTCTTGCCGATCTCGCGGGTGTCGTTGAGGCTGGTGATGCCGCTGACGATGGTGCAGAAGACCACCGGCGCGATCATCATCTTGACCAGCTTGACGAATCCGTCGCCGAGCGGCTTCAGGGAGGCCCCAATGTCCGGCCAGAAATGGCCCGCCAGGATGCCGAGGGTCAGGCCGACGGCGACCTGGAAATAGAGGGCCTTGTAGATGGCCTTGGACTTGGCAGGCGTCGGGGTATGAGCTCCCGTTTGTAGACGCATGGCGTTTCCTCCTCTGTAATGCTGTGGGATCAGGCCGCCATGGCGGCCCGCGGCGGGGTCGAGGGCCGTGCGAACACGGTTCCCTCGAACAGGCGCCGCGCGGTGCGCAGGATGCCGGCTACGGGGGCAGCTCGGCCGACACCCGCTTCAAGGCGGACGGTCAGCCGCCCGGCAGGATGTTCGAAAGTGACGTCGCCGGGCATGGCAAGCAGCCCACCCAATGCGGCGGCCACGGTTCCGGGAATGGTGCAGGCTGTGGCGGTGGCGACGGCGCCGGTGATGGCCATCGCCCGGTGGCAGTCGTGCGGCATGAAATAGCGAACGGTCAGCGTGCCGCCGCGCGCCGGCGGGGCCAGCAGGACGGGCTTGGGGATCACCAGCCCAGCCGTATTGGGGAACCCCATGCGGCGGCCGGCTTCAACGCGCAGCGCCTCCAGCCGGGTCATGAACTTCCGATCGGCCCGGTAGCTGTCGGCAGGTTCATAGCCGGTCTTGCCGAGGTCGGCGGCATGGACCAGCATCACCGGGATGGCCGCGTCGATGCAGGAGACCTCAATACCGTCAATCAGGTCGGCCGGCACACCGGTGGGCAGCAGCCGGCCGGTGTTGGCGCCGGCAGCATCCAGAAAGGCGAGGTGGATGGGAGCGGCGGTGCCGGGCACGCCGTCGATCATGGCCTCGCCCTCATAGACGACTTGGCCGCCGGGTGTCTGGACACACGCCTCGATCAGCTTGCCGGTGTTGACGTTGTGGATGCGCACCACCGTGACGCCGTCCGTCGTTTGAACCAGCCCGGACTCGATGGCGAAGGGGCCAACGGCGGCCAGCATGTTGCCGCAGTTGGGCGAGGTGTCGACCACGCCTTCCTGCACCCGCACCTGGGCGAACAGGTAATCCACATCCGCACCGGCCCTGGTGGCGGGACCAACGATCGCGACCTTGCTGGTTAGCGGATTGCCACCACCGATGCCGTCGATCCCGAGATCGTTCCCCGCTCCCATCACCGAGAGCAGGAGAGCATCACGCTCCGCCGGAAGGGCGGGAAGATCGGATGCGAGGAAGAAGGGTCCGCGGGAGGTCCCGCCGCGCATCATCACGCAGGGAATGCCGATCTGGCGGTTCATCAGATTGGTCATGGCGCTTGGTTTCTCTTGATTTCGCCGGCAGCGAAGAAAGCCGATGCACCGATATTCAGACTGTGAACGATATTTGTGAAATGCATTGATTCGCGGTATTATTCCATTCTACACATCAATCCAGGTGCGGGCGGAGTTCGGCATGAATTTCGAACTGGTGGACCTGAAGGCGTTCGTGGCGGTGGCCGAACTGGGCAGCTTCAATCGCGCTGCCGAGTTGCTGAACCTCTCGCAGCCCGCTCTCAGCCGCCGCATCCAGAAGCTGGAGGATACGCTGGGCGTCGCCCTGTTCGAGCGCTCGACGCGCCATGTCGCGCTCACCATGGTGGGACGCGACTTCATGCCCAAGGTTCGGCGCTTCCTGGACGAATTCGAGTCATCGCTGCTGGGGATCAGCGATCTGGGCGTCCGGAGCGGCGGGCAGATCACCATCGCGTCCGTTCCGACGGCGGTGTTCTACTTCTTGCCGAACGCGATCAGCCGCTTCAGCGTCGCGTTCCCGCGCATCCGCATCCGCATCCTGGACCTCGGCGCCAACGAGGGGTTGGAGGCGGTGGCCCGTGGCGAGGCCGATTTCGGCATAAACTTCATTGGCACGTCACACCCGGACATCGAGTTCACGCCGCTGGCCGAGGACCCGTTCGTCGTTGCCTGCCGGCACGATCATCCGCTGGCATTGCAAAAAGTTGTGAACTGGGAGGAATTGGCCGCCCATCGGGTCATTACCGTGGGCCGGACCAGCGGCAACCGGGCGCTGATCGACAACGCCCTAGCGCAGCACGGTCTGAAACTGAACTGGTCCTACGAGATCACGCATCTAGCCAGTTCGCTTGGACTGGTTGAGGCGGGCCTTGGCGTCGCGGTGCTTCCCAAGCTCGCCACCCCAGCCTCTGGCCACCCCATCATCCGGACCATCCCGCTGAGCCACCCGAAGATTTCTCGGACGATCGGCGTCGTCCAACGACACGGCGCCATCCTCTCCCCAATGGCGGCGCGCTTTCTGGGGGTGCTGCTCGGTTCCTGGAAAGCCTGATGCTCTTATGCAATGCCGCGTCGCGTTGAAAGCCGTCGAAGGACGGCTGCTGGCGCAATGCGGTTCCAGTCCAACTTCCGCTTCGGGTCAGAACCAGACGCTTGAGGGTGTCGGGAAAGGGGCGGCATAGCCACCTCGCTTGCATGCCGGCGGCGATCAGCTGGCCAGCACCAGCCCGGCCGGCTCCTCGATCTCCACCGCGGCCGCCAGCACGTCGATGTCGAGGCCCTGCGCTTGGTGCCCACTGTCCGGCGCCGACGGCGCGGCGTAAAATCAGCCGCTGAGAACCGATGTCGCGAAAGGGACCATGACGGATGGCTTTGGTGAGACAACTCGTGCCAGACGATGCCGAGGCCTTGCGGATGCTCCGTCTTGAAGCCCTGGAGTCGCATCGAGGCATTCGGATCGAGCCATGCCGAGGAGAGTGCCCGTTCCGTCGATACGTTCGCGGCATGGACCACGGGCGGCTACATCGCCGGTGGGTTTGTCGACAACCAGCTCGACGCGATGGCCGGCCTATCCATTCCTAGGACGGTTAAGCAGATGCACAAAGGCATGCTCTGGGGCGTCTATGTCCGGGAATGCCGGCGAGGCAGCGGCCTTGCTGAAGCGGTGATGGACGCCGTTCTCGACCATGCCGGAACACGGGTCGAGCAGATCCACCTCTCCGTCGCCGCCGCCAACGAACGTGCCATCAACCTCTACCGGCGCTTTGGGTTTCAGCCGTACGGGACCGAGCCGAGGGCGCTGATGGTCAACGGCATCTACATCAATGAACTCCTGATGGTGAAGTTCCTGAGCCGCTAGGCGAGGCAGTGTTTCGGTCCAGTATGATCTGGGCGACAATGGCGGTCACGATCGCCTGGGTGCTGTAGCGAAAGGGAGGCACCGCCGGCGTCACCATGGTCAATCAGCCCGCCAGTTGGCGCAGCCCGGCGGATCAGGCTGGTTGGCATCGACCGACGCCGGTCAGGTGAAAGGACGCCCCTCGATCACCTCCGAACGTCCGCAAAGCGCCAGGAGCGGACACAGGGACGCCGTCAACGACAATTTGCCGTGTTGTCATAGCTCAGCGTGGCTGCCTCGATCTTGTCGCCGTTGGCCTTTGCCCACAAGCACAACGCTTCAAACGGCTCCCGCAGTGAATGGCCTAGTGGAGTGATTGCATATTCCACGCCAATCGGTTGCGTTGGGAGTACGGTTCTCGTCACAAGGCCGTTCCGCTCAAGCCTCTTCAAAGCATCGGCCAGAGCCTTGTGGGTGATCCCATCGAGACGCCGCTTGAGTTCGTTGAACCGCGCAGGTTTCGGACAGATCACTGTCAGTATCAGGATCGTCCATTTGTCAGCGATCTTGTCGAGCACCGGACGAACCTGCGCCATGTCGCAAAGCGCGCGATGAGAAAGTGCCTCCAGGTCGGTATACTGGTCCATATCTAGGCTATTCCAGGTGCGTAATTGATATCAGGTATACAGCGCATATCATGTCGAGACCATTCAGTGGAAGGACTTACGATGGCTCGAATGAATGACAAAGTGGCTTTGGTCGTCGGTGGCGCAAAGGGTATCGGCCTAGCGATTGCTGAGCGGCTTTCTGCCGAAGGGGCAAATGTCTTCATCACCAGTCGTAGAGGTGAAGATGCTGAAAAGGCAGCCAGAGGCATCGGCAATGGCACGGTCGGCATTACCGCTGATGCAAGCTCTCCGGAAGATTTGGTGGAGGCTGTTGAGAAAGTTCGAAAAGCATGCGGTCGTATTGACGCGCTCGTTCTGAATGCAGGTCTTTCCGAGCCTTCGCAGATCGCCGAAATAACTCCGGACCACTTCGACCGCCACTTTGGCGTCAACGTCCGAGGGATGGTGTTCGGCCTACAGGCAGCGCTCCCCGCAATGACAGAAGGCAGCTCGGTCGTCCTCGTCGGGTCCATAGCCGGGAGCGCCGGCTACTCGGGTTATGGAACCTACTGCGCAACCAAAGCGGCCGTTCGATCCTACGCCAGAACTTGGACGGCAGAACTCGCAGCAAAAGGTATTCGGGTCAACGTCGTTGCACCCGGCCCCACGGATACGGAGATGATGGCTGCTGTTGCGGAAGACACTCGCGCGGCAATTGTCGCTCCGATTCCGATGGGTCGTTTGGCACGGCCTTCAGAAGTGGCTGCGGCCGCCTTGTTCTTATTGAGCGATGACGCAAGCTATATCGCCGGTGCTGAACTGTGCGTCGACGGTGGCTTGCGGCAGGTCTAAGGGTCTTTTGAAAAGGTGTACCCGATCTCGAATAGGTCGGGTACAGCAACACGCGCTCAATGACAGGCTGACTTTAAATTGAAGCCGTTCAACGTCGAAAAAAGTCACGGAACACCGAGTGCGATCATGTTAGCGCCTCTGTTCTCGACGAACCCATCCACCTGTCGTGAACCGTCCGCTTCGGGTCAGAAGCGGACGCTTGAGGGTGTCGCGAAAAGGGCGGTATGGCCACCTCGTCACCGCTGATGATGGATGGACCAACAAACTGGGCTATTTGTAGGTGGGCAGTGGCATACCAAGGTATGTTCACCAGCCATTAACTCGGCCGTACCACCCTGCGGCATCTTGTCCAGGGGGGCCTTTGAAGTGGGTGCCTTGTTGAGCGTTGCGGTTGCTATAGCAGGTGGATTTACAGCCGAAATCGCTGATCTTGGCGATCGTCGGGAAATTTCCGTCGTCCGTCGGGTAGGAACGGAAGTCTACCATGAGGTGACTACGGCGTCGTTCGACGCCTGCATCAGGCGTTTCGCCGCAGGATCAGCTGGCCCAGGTTGAGCATTGGTGTGGGACATCGGGTCAGTTTCGGGGGAACGGCGTCCTGCGAACTGGCTCGGCCGGTCGATCAGGGCATCAATGCCGGCTAGCCCGCCAGCCGAATCCTTCAGTACATGGCGCATGGCCATTGACGGCGCCGAATCGAGACGGCGAGCAGAAATTCCGCTCATGAGGACCTTAGAGTCGACACCGGAAACAATGTCGCGAAAGGGAGGCGTCATCAGAATGAGCATCATGCTCAGGTTGACGGGCTGGGCGCCGTTGGCGGCACCTCGGTCAATCAGCCTGTCAGCCGGCGCCTGCCTCGGCTATCGGGCTTCACTGCCGGCCCGGCGATAACGCGCCGCGCGCCCCATCCTGCGACGGGAGAGGCCGATCTTGATACCGATCAGCACGGGAGCGGCGATGACGAAGAGCAGGGCGACGGCGTTGAACGCCGTGTCGAAGGCGATCACCGTGGACTGACCCGTCACCGATCGGCCCAGAAGGCTCGTCGCGACCCGGTTCGCCGCCGCCGCCTCCAGCCCCTTCGCCGTCAGCGCGGCTGCGGTGGTCGTCAGCCGCTCGATGAGAAGGGAGCCTCCCGCGGTGACGTGGGCGCCGAGGACCGCGGCGTTGGCGGCGATGTCATGGTCGATCAGGGTCTGGAGCGCCGCGACTCCCATCAGGCCGCCAAGCTGGCGCCCCATGTTGAAGAGGCCGATTCCGGCCGCAAGAGACCGGCGGTCGAGGGTGTCAAAAGCGATCAGGGTGATCGACAGGAACAGCAAGCCAAGACCTAGGCCGCGCAGCAGGATCGTCGCCATCATATCGCCGGCGCCGCTCTCGGCGGTCGAGCCGGACAGCATCCACATGGCGGCCATGATCGCCAGGATGCCTAAGGGCACCGTCGCGAACGGGGAGACGCGGCGCACCTGAATCAGAAAGGCGGCCATCAGAAGCGAGCCGATGAAAAGCGCGCCGCTCGGCAACAGGAGCAGACCGGCCTCGATGGGGGTGAAGGCGAGGACGGACAGGGCGAAAGACGGAATCAGGAACGCGCTTCCGAACAGGGCGGCTCCGGCGACGAAGCTGACGATGAAGGCGAAGAAAAAGGCGTCCGATGAGAAGGTGGAGACGTCGAGCAGCCCCCGGCCCTTCATCGCGGCTTGCTGGGCCAGAAAGACCGGCAGAGCGGCTGCGCCGGTCACGGTCAGCCACAGGATGCGGGGCTCCTCGAACCAGTCCCACCGGCTGCCCTGACTGAGGACGCAGGTGACGCAGAAGAACGTGACGGCGATCAGGGCGAAGCCGACCCCATCAAAGGGACGGGGCGGGGCCGCGGCGGGCATCGGCCCGTTGGCGATCAGCAGAAGTCCCGCGGCCGCCAGGGCCAGCGGAACGACGCTGAAGAAGATCGAGCTCCAGGATTGGCTGTCGAGCAGCCACCCCAGGAAAGCGGGTGCGACGGTCGCGGGAGCGACGACGGCTCCCATGGCGAACGCGGCTTGAAGGACCGGTTGACGGGACCGGGGGCAAGCCAGAAAAAGGATCGCCTGTCCCCCGACGAGCAGGGTGCCGCCGGCGAAGCCCTGGATGGTGCGAAGAGCGACCAGCAGGTCCAGCTGATCGGTCAGGGCGGCGATGCCGCACGCCATGCCCATGACCAGGGTCGAGTTAACGACCATGCCGCGCGGGGGGACGCGGGTCATCAGCCAGGGGGCGGCCATGAAGCCGATGAGCTTGAGCGTGGTGTATCCAATGTCCAGCCAGGCGAACTCGTCGGGGGTCGCATACGTATCGCCCATGATGTCGCCGCGCCCGAGCGACAGGACGGTGCCGGCGACCGCCTCCGTCAGTGTGGCCAGCAGGATGCCGGCGACGAGGAGGATCTCGGCCGCAGCCCCGTCGCGGACCGGCGTGGCGGTGGAGGCGCCGGTCATCGGTCGTCTCCTCGGACGATCTCGACGCGCGCCGACAGGCCAGGCAGGAGGCGGCCAAGCAGCCGGTCGCCGACGAGTCGGATCTTCACCGGCACACGCTGGACGACGCGAACGAAGTTCCCCGTCGCGTTGTCCGCGGGCAGCAGGCTGAAGGCGGACCCGCTGCCGGGCGCGAGGCTGTCGACCACGCCGTCGAGCGTCCCATCCGGATAACCGTCGACGGTGATGCGGGCGCGCTGGCCGGGCCGGATGTGTTCGAGCTGGGTTTCCTTGTAGTTCGCCACCACCCACACGTCGTCGACCGGAACGATGTCGAGCAGGGAGGCGCCCGGCGCGACGAGGCGGCCGACGCGGACCTGGCGGTTGCCGATGACGCCGCCGACCGGCGCGCGCACCACGGTGCTGTTGAGATCGATCCGGGCGAGGTCGCACGCGGCCTCGGCCTGCGCCACGGCGGCGGCGACGGCGTCGCGCTGCGCCGCAAGCACGGCGAGGCGCTGCTGCTGGGCCTCGACCGCCGCCGAGGCGGCCGACACGCCCGCCTCGGCTTTCAAGCGCGCCGCGTCGCTTTCATCGAGGTTGGCTTGGCTGACGGCGTTGCCGCGGATCAGTTCGCGGCGGCGGTCGTAGGCCTTGGCCGCGAGAGTCATCTCGGCCATGGCCGACCGTCTCTGGGCTTCGGCCTGCCGGATCAGGACGTGCTGAAGCCGGGTCACCGCATCGACGTCGGCAAGCCGGGCCCGGGCGGCGTCAAAGTTGGCCACCGCCTGGGCAAGCCGCGCGCGGTAATCGCGGTCATCGATCCGGAACAGGACGTCGCCGATCCCGACGGTCTGGTTGTCCTCGACCTCGACGGTCGTGACATAGCCGGCAACCTTGGGGGCGAGCGAGGTCACGTCGCCGCGGATATAGGCATTGTCGGTCGCCGTTCCGCCGGTCGAACCGGCCCAGAGCCATCCCCCCGCCGCAGCCAGCACGGCGCCGAGGCATAGCAGTACGCCGGCCGTCCTTCTTGTGCCGGTGCGCGCAGCGGCGGCGCCGACCGCGGAATGTTCGCCGGTGACGCTTGCGTCGGCGACGGCGGCCTCCCTCCCCTCGATCCTATCCATTCCCTCATTCCCTGTTAGGTGTGACCGGCCGCCACCGCCACGTCGGGGTGTCGCCGGAGGGGAGCGGCCGCCGCTCGCCGCCGCTCCCCTCCGCATCGGCTCAAGCCTTGGCGGCCACCGAGAGACGGAAGGGGGCACCCAGCCGGTTGAAGGCGTTCATCGCGGCGATGGCGATGGTGAGATCGACCAGATCCTTCGGCTCGAACGCCGCCGATGCCGCCGCATAGGCGGCGTCCGACGCGTGGGTTTCGCTGACGCGGGTCACCTCCTCGGCCCAAGCCAGGGCCGCGCGCTCCGTATCGGAGAACAAATGCGGGACCTCCTCCCACACCGGCACCAGTGTGACCTTGTCGATCGACATCGTCTTGCGGAGGTCGCGGCTGTGCAGATCGATGCAGTGGGCGCAGCCGTTGATCTGCGAGACCCTGAGGAACACCAGATGGATCAGTTCCTCGGGCAGGTTGGTGCTCTTCGTGACGTAGTGATGAACGCCGAACAGAGCCTTCGCGCCGTCGGGCGCGACCTCGTGCCAAGCCAAGCGTGCCATGTCCTTTTCCTTTCCTGGATATGATCGATTGCGGTGCCCGCTTCGCCGGCCCATGGCCGCCGCAGGGGTGTCTTCGAAGTCCTTCAGCGCGCGGTTTGCCGGCCGAGCCAGTCCTCGAACCGGATGGCGCCGAGGCGGGGGTTCTGGCCGGGGGTCAGCGATTGATCGTTGAGAACGTCGCCGAAGTAGCGCGCGTGGATGTCCGGCACGACCTTGCGCGTGTCCTTTGTCGCCAGCAGGAAGCGCCGGACCAGCTCGTCGAGCGGAATCGCCTCCGGACCGGCGACTTCGAGCGTGCCGCCAACCGGCGGCGCGAGGGTGACGTCGACGAGCGCCGCCACCACGTCGTCGGAGGCGATCGGCTGGATCAGCGCCGGCGACAGGCGGATTTCCTCGCCGACGGTGGCCGACTGCGCGATCCCGCCGACGAATTCGAAGAACTGCGTGGCGCGCAGGATGGTGTGGGGAATGCCGGACGCCTTGATGAGGCTTTCCTGGGCGACCTTCGCCCGGAAATAGCCGTTGTCGGGAAGCCGTTCGCTGCCGACGATCGAGAGGGCGACGTGGTGGCGGACGCCGGCGGCCGCTTCGGCGGCGAGCAGGTTGCGGCCCGAGGCCTCGAAGAAGTCGAGAACGGCCTTGTCCTCCCACACCGGCGCGTTCGCCACGTCGACGACGATAGCGGCTCCGTCAATCGCCTGGGCCAGACCCTCGCGGGTGATGGTGTCCACCCCCGTCTTCGGGGAGGCTGCGAGCGCATCGTGGCCGCGTTCGCGCAGCGTCTTCACCAGCTTCGATCCGATGAGGCCGGTACCTCCGATGACGACGATCTTCATGGGGTCTCTCCGCGGTTCTCGGCGCGAACCAGCGCCGCCGATGGGACGGAGAGTGCCTGGGCTTACCGAGGAAGTCCTTGCGGCGGGCTTGGATTGCCCTTCAAGAACGCTTGCTTTTCCGTCCAAGGAAGCCATGAGGCGCGCCTTGACGCGAACGGTGCAGCCGGCAATGCGCCACTGTGCTATCACTGGCACGTACCGTTCACCCGTCGCCCCGGACAGGGAGCCGAGGGGGATCGGCCCCGGGGAGATGGTGACCTTGCGGTTCACGTTCGGAGAGTGTGTGCTCGATCAGGAACGCCGGGAACTGACCCTGCGCGGACAGGTCGTGGGCGTCGGCCCGCAGGTCTTCGACCTGCTGCTGCATCTCGTCCGCAACCACGACCGCGTCGTCAGCAAGGACGACCTGCTGGAGGCGGTGTGGAACGGACGGATCGTCTCGGAATCGACCATCACCAGCCACATCAACGCAGTCCGCAAGGCCATCGGCGACAGCGGCGATGAGCAGCGCCTGGTCCGCACGGTCCCCCGCAAGGGATTCCGCTTCGTCGGTGCGATCGAAGGTGGTGCGATCGAAGGCGGTGCGACCGGGGAGACACGGCAGCCCGGCGGATCGGAAATCGCCAGCCACGCGTCCGGCGAAGGCAGGGAGACACCGTCCGGGCCGGCCCTGCCGGGCAAGCCCTCGATCACCGTGCTGCCTTTCCAGAACCTGAGCGGCGACCCCGAGCAGGACTATTTCGCCGACGGGGTGGTGGAGGACATCATCGCCGCCCTGTCGCGCATCCGCTGGCTATTCGTCATCGCGCGCAACTCGAGCTTTGCCTACAAGGGCCGGGCGGTGGATGTGACGGAGGTCGGCCGCGAGCTGGGCGTCCGCTACGTGCTCGAAGGCAGCGTCCGCAAGGCCGGGAACAGGGTGCGCATCACCGGGCAGCTCATCGACGCGACGAGCGGGACGCATCTCTGGGCGGAGCGTTTCGAGGGCATGCTCGACGACCTTTTCGAACTGCAGGACCGGATCGCCGAAAGCGTCGTCGGCGCGATCTCGCCGCAGCTCGAGCGGGCGGAGATCGAGCGCGCCAAGCGCAAGCCGACGGAAAGCCTAGACGCCTACGATTACTATCTCCGCGGCATGGCGAAGCTGCACAGCGGAACCCGCGAGGCGATCGATGCGGCGCTGCCCCTGTTCCACAAGGCGACCGAACTCGACCCGGAATTTGCGTCGGCCTATGGCGCGTCGGCTTGGTGCCATCTCTGGCGCAAGGTGAACGGTTGGATGACCGACCGGCCCCGGGAGATCGCTGAGGGGGTGCGGCTGGCGCGGCTGGCGGTGGAGTTCGGCCGCGACGACGCGGTCGCCCTGACGAGAGCCGGGCATGCGCTCGGTCACTTTGCCGGCGATCTCGATGGCGGCATCGCGCTCATCGACCGGGCCGTGCTGCTTAACCCCAATTTCGCCCCGGCCAGGTTCCTCGGTGGCTACCTGCGCGCCTTCCGCGGTGAAACGGAAAGCGCGGGCGAGCATTTCGCCCATGCCGTCCGCCTGAGCCCGCTGGATCCGGAGATGTTCCGGATGCAGGCGGGAACGGCGCTCGCGCATTTCTTCGCCGGGCGCTACGATTGTGCTGCGGCCTGGGCAGACAAGGCGTTGGGGAACCTGCCCGGCCTCCTGGTCGCCATCGCCCTGACGGCGGCGAGCCACGCGCTCGCCGGGCGGATGGAGGAGGCGCGGCAGGCGATGCGGGGGCTGCGCGCGCTCGACCCGTCCTTGCGCGTCTCCATTCTTAAAGAGTGGCTGCCGATCCACCGTCCCGAGGATCTCACGCGGTTTGCGGAGGGGCTGAGACTGGCTGGGTTGCCCGAGTGAACTCGGCCCCTGTCTGAAACCTCGACAGATGCAGCTTTGCGTCACAAGCCGCCGCTTCCGGCTGGCCGCTGCGTCCTCCAGGTCCTGCACACCCCGGCGTCGACCGCGCCGCCCTCGGGGATCACCTCGCCGACATGCCGTTGAGGATCAGATTTTGCACGCATGCGGGCATACGCGCTGCAGGATCCTCCCGCTGAAAGGATGTCGCGAAAAGGAGGCGTCGTCGTCATGAACTCCAAGGTCAGCGGATAAGTCGAGCGTCTGCCGGTTCTGACCGGCGGCCCTGGCTCGGGCAAGACCACACTGATCAATGCACTTCAGCGAGCTGGTTATGCTCGGTCCTGGGAGGCTGGCCGCGGCATCATTCAGGATCAGGTCGCTATCGGTGGGCGCGCCCTACCATGGTGCGATCCGATCGCCTTTGCTGAACTAATGCTGTCTTGGGAGATGCGCTCTTACCGTCAGGCGCAGGACCAAGCCGGCCCGGTATTCTTCGATCGCGGGCTACCGGACATCGTCGGGTATCTGCGGATGCTCGATCTGTCGGTGCCGCTCAATCTCGTGAAGGCGATCAAACTATGCCGATATAACAAACGCGTCTTCATCGCACCTCCATCGCCCGAGATCTTTGAGCAGGATCAGGAGCGCAAACAGACGCTCGATGAGGCCGAAAGGACTTATAACGCGATGGTGGCGACTTATACTGAGTATGGCTACCAACTGGTCGAGCTTCCGCGCAAGCCGGTCGAGGAGCGCGTTCGTTTCATAGTTGAATCGATAGGCCGACAGGTGGTCTCCACCTGACGGCAGGCGATGCGGAAAGGAGCGGCTGGATCGGTACGGCCGCTGTCGCGAACGGGTCGGTATGGCCACCTCGCCGGCGCTGACGGTGCCGACCAGACTGCTACCACCGGCCCGGCCGGTCGGCCGCGCCCACCCGCGTCCGTCCGCGCGTCGGCAGACATTAGCATCACTGCCGCGTCGGAATATTTCCGCGCATCGTAGCCTTGCGCGGCGTAAACTCTGTCAGGTCAAAGGATGACCCTCCACTCTATTCAAGAAAGTTGGTAGGCCCCATGCCACCCCCCAGGTCCTACGTACCAGTGCCGCGACAGAATTGCAGCAAGTCCCGTCCCACCACGGCCATGTCGACCGGGGTTCGACCATCACCCGCCCGTGTGAACGGATCAGCGCTTCAGAAACAGTCTCAGTGGCTTGCCCGCGCGGCCGATGCCGAACGCATTGGCGATGGCGTGGAGGCTGAATTGTGTCGGCAGTCAGCGGAAACCTGATGTACGTGCGGCGGGCTGTCGATGAGGAAGGCGAGGTGTTGGAGGTGCTCGTCCAGCACCGGCGCGATAAGGCCGCAGTCTGCAAGCTGATGCGTAAGCTGCTGAAGAAGCACGGTTTCGCGCCCACCCAGGTCACTACCGACAAGCTCCGTCCATACGGGGCCGCCTTCCGTCAACTTGGTCTGACCGCCCGCTTTGCAAGTTCTACTTGCAGGCTCAGTTTCTGTGACAAAGCCCCCCGCAGCGGTGATCAAGCTGGCGCGAATACCGACGGAACTCTCAACCTTGTATAGGCTGACGCGGGCAGTTCGTCAGCAGGCGCGGCGCGGCTTCGGTCACGAGAACGATCTCGCTCACGGCGACGCCGCGCGCCGACGCGTACATGTGGAACACCTGACCCGGTTCCAGAATGAAGTCGGCGGCGGGATGAAAGGACTGCGAGAAGTCGCTTGGGCGCGGCGTGCGGGCGTAGAGGCCCATGGCATAGCCAGTCACGTTGCCGTACTCGGCCCGCAATCCGGCGGCTAGCACTGCTGTCCGCAACAGTTCATCGACGTCGCGGGCCGTACCGCCCGGCCACATGGCGGCGATCTGCCGGTCCTGAAACGCCACCAAACGGTGGAAGGTCTCCAGCGCCTCAGCTGGCGGGTCTCCGACGAATACCGGCCGCATCAGCCTGGCCCCGTAGTTCCCGACTCTCGGCGTCAGCTCGGCATGCAGGATATCGCCCGGCATCAACGTCCGGTCGAGGCCGCTGCCATGCAGGAAATCGACGTGGCCACCCGCTCCATGGCCGCCCGACACCAGGATCGGTCCCGGTCCGCCATCGTCCGCGCCGAGCCGGAGCTGTGCCGCGGCAGCCATTGCGGCCACGTCCCGCACCGTCTGGCCGGGACGCACCTGTCCTTCCAGACCGAGCATGCACCGGTCTGCGATCTTCGCCGCCGTTGCAATGGCGTCGATCTCGTCAGCGAACTTGCAGGCGCGCAAGCCGTCGCTCAGCCCGGGCATCAGGACAAAGCGGGCATTGGGGAGCAGTTCGGCAAGGCGACGCGCGGTGGCGACCGTATGACCGTAGGACATGGGATCGACGCCGATCCTCCCGTCGGCAAGTCCGCGCGCGGTGAGCGCGTCCGCCACTGCGCCATGCGGTTCCTCATGGTCGTCGAAGGTCACCACGTCACTGAACCAAGCCCCGGACCGGCAGGGACCGGCGTCGATCGAGCGAAGGACGAAGCAGGGATTGTCTGTCTTCGGCACAATGACGGCGCGGTAGAGCGTCTCCGACACGGTGTAGCCGCTGATCCAGGCGATCAACTCGGCATGGTCGGACAGGAACGCGTCGCAATCCTGCGCCGCCATGGCGTCGCGCAGCCGGGCCAACCGCGGCGCGAAGCGGCCAGCCGTGCCGTCGGTCATCCGCAAATCTCCAGGATGGTCAGCATGTAGACGCGGATCATGTCGAGGTAGTCGTCGATGTCGACCCGCTCATCCGGCATGGTGTTGTAGCGTCCGCCGGGACCGCAGACGACGCCCTCCATGCCTCCGGCATGCTGCAGGTGGCCGGCGTCGGTGCCGTAGAAGCCCGGCGGGGTGATGGCACCGGTCGGCTGGTCGGTGCCGCGCACTGCGTGGTAGGCGCGGTTCACCGCCTGCACGATCCGGCTGTCCTTCGCCACCTCGAAGGTCGGCATGGTCGGCGTGCCGCCGCGGTCTTCGGAGAAGACGCTGGCCTTCAGCCCCGGGAAGCGCGCCTCCAGCGCGTCCAGCTCGCGCCGCAGGTCGGCCAGCGCTCCCTCCTCGCTCTGGCCGGTGGCGTAACGGGCCGAGCCCTTGATCCGCACGAAGTCGGCGACCTGCGGCGACCGCCACTCGTGCAACTCCTTGCCCAGCGCGCCGTGGACGACGCCAACATGGACGCGGTTGATGGTCGCATGCTCCGGCGACTTGGCGCCGGACAGCGCCATGGCGTTCAGACGCGGGATCAGGTCGCAGGCGGCGGCGATGGCGTCGACCGCCTCCTCGCGCTTGGACAGGTGGCGGGTGTCGCCGACCAATTCGATGACGAAGCTCAGCGCCGCCGCGTGCATCGTCATCGCCTGCAGGTCGGTCGGCTCGCTGTTGATGAAGCAATCGGCGCGCAGCCCCTGTTCCATCAGCGCCAGCGTACCGACGCCGCCCTGAAGCTCGCCCACCACATAGGTCAGGATGACGTCGCCGCGCAGCCTCACCCCGGCGTCCATCAGAGTCTTGACCGCGCAGAAATAGGCGGCGTCGCCCGCCTTCATGTTGGAGCAGCCGATCCCGTAGATGAAGCGGTCGTCGATCTTTCCGCCCCAAGGATCGACGGTCCAGCCTTCGGTCACCGGGTTGGTGTCGATGTGGCCGTTGAACAGCAGGCTCTTGCCGCCACCGGTGCCGCGCCAGCGGCCGACGGCGTTGACCCGACCGCCCGGCACCGGCGTCAGCTCCGCCTCAAGACCAAGGGTCGACATGGAGGAGGCCATGAAGCGGGCCAGTTCGCGCTCGCCTTCGGTCTGGCTGTAGCTCTTGTGCTGGACCATGCGGGACAGGAAGGCGAGGGCAGCTTCCGTATCGAGACGGGCAAGAATGTCTGCTGTGTCCATGGGGAAGGTTCCTAGCGGGTCAGCCGACCGGGGTCGGGGAGGCGGCCATCAGGTCGCGCGTGTAGGGGTGGACATGGTCGGCGTCGACCGCGTCGATGGGCAGCAGATCGACCAGTTCGCCCCGGCGCATCACGGCGATGCGGTGGGCGATCTGGCGGATCAGATTGATGTCGTGGGTGATGAAGAGATAGGCGGCTCCGGTCTCGGCCCGCAGCGACAGCAGCAGCTCGATGATCGAGGCCTGGACCGACACGTCGAGCGGGGCGGTGATCTCGTCGCAGATGACCAGCGACGGCCGGGCGGCGAAGGCGCGGGCGATGGCGACCCGTTGCTTCTCGCCGCCGGAGAGCTGGTGCGGCCAGCGCTTGGCATAGGCAGCCGGCAGGCGCACCTGTTCCAGCATCCGGCCGATCTCGGTGCTGAGGTCGGCTGAGCCGGTGCCGAACAGCTTCAGCGGACGCGACAGGATCTCGCCGACTGTCTGGCGCGGATTCAGCGAGCCGTCGGGATGCTGGAAGACGATCTGCACCGCGCGGCGGTAAGCGCCGTCCATGTCGCGCGCCGAGGCGATCGGCCGGCCGTCGAAGCGGATGCCGCCGGAGAAGTCAGCCAGACCAGTCAGAGCACGCGCGATGGAGGATTTGCCGGAACCGGACTCGCCGACGATGCCCAGGATCTCGCCGGCCTTGATGTCGAAGCCGACCGCGTGGGTCGCCGGCGGCGGAGGCGGACGGAACAGGCGCGGCCGGGCATAGCGGACCGAGACCGCTTCGGCCGCGAGCAGGACGCGGTCTCCCGGCCGGTCGTGGACCAGCCTGTTTTCCGGGCGCGGCACCGCCGCCACCAGCTTGCGCGTCTCCTCGTGAGCGGGGCGAGAGAAGATCGAGGCGGCCGGCGCCTCCTCCACCAGCCGGCCCTTCTTCATCACCGCCACCCGGTCGGCGACGCGCGAGACCAGGGCGAGGTCGTGCGAGATGTAGAGCGCCGCCACCCCGGTCTCGGCGCGCAGCCGGGCGAAGAGGTCGAGGATGCGGGCGCCGGTGATGACGTCGAGCGCCGTGGTCGGCTCGTCGAAGACGATCAGTTCCGGCCGGCAGCCGAAGGCGGTGGCGATGAGGATGCGCTGTTTCTCGCCGCCCGAGATCTCGTGCGGATAGCGCCGCATCAGCGCCTCGGGATCGCGCAGCTCGACATGGCCCAGCAGTTCGAGCGCCAAGTCCCAGGCGGCACGCCGGGTCAGGCCGCGGTTGTTGACCAGCGTCTCCGTCACCTGCCTGCCGACGGTCAGCGTCGGATTCAGCGCGGTCGAGGGATCCTGGAACACCATGCCGATGCGCCGGCCGCGAATGCGGGTCAGCGCGCGCGGCGGCAGGCTGCGCAGGTCGGTGTCGCCGAGCCGGATGCTGCCGGACAGCTCGCGGGCGTTCTTCGGCAAGTGCCGCATGATCGCCCAGGCCAGCGTGCTCTTGCCCGAGCCGGATTCGCCGACGAGCCCCAGCACCTCGCCGGGCGCGATGTCGAGGCTGATGTCTTGGAGGACCCGCAGAGGACGGCTGCCGGTGAGATAGTCGAGCGTGTAGTCGCGCAATGAGAGGACTGCGGTCATCGTTCGTCCCGCGGGTTCATGGCGTCGCGCAGCCCGTCGCCGAGCAGGTTGAAGGCGATGGCGGTCAGCGCGATAGCCAGCGACGGCGCGATGATGATCCAAGGCGCCTGATGGACGTACTGGCGCGCCTCCGACACCATCAGGCCCCATTCGGACGCCGGCGGTTGGGCGCCGAGGCCGAGGAAGCTGAGGGTGGCGAACAGCATCACCGCGAAGGAGACGCGGATCGTCGCCTCGATCACCACCGGGGCCATCACGTTGGGCAGCATCTCGCGGAAGATGATCCAGGGCGCGCTCTCTCCGCGTACCGTGGCCGACTTGACATAGTCCTGGCCGCGGACGGTGAGGGCCACCGCGCGGGTGACGCGCGCCATGCCGGGCGCGAAGGTGACGGCGATGGCGATCATCGCGTTGCCGGCGCCGTTGCCCAGCGTGCTGACCAGCAGCAGGGCGAGCAGAAGGCCGGGCACCGCCATCACCGCGTCGATGGTGCGCATGATCGCCTCGTCCCAGCGCCCGCCGAGATAGGCCGAGGCGGTGCCGACCACTGCTCCGGCGACGGTGCCGAGCAGGGTGGCGGCCAGCGCCATCGGCAGGGTGGAACGGGCGCCGACCAGCAGGCGGCTCAGCACGTCGCGGCCGAACTGGTCGGCGCCGAACCAGTTCTGGGCGCCGAGCGGGCGGAAGCGGCCGAGGAAATCCATCTTCTCCGGATCGTGGGGCGCCAGCCAGGGGCCGAACAGGCACACCGCGGCCAGGATCGCCAGCAGGAACAGGCCGATGGCGCCTTGCGGCGTTCGCATCAGGCGGCGCAGCAGGTCAGTCATAGCGGATCCTCTTGTCGAGGAAGGCATAGGCGACGTCGGCCAGCGTGTTGGCGACGGCATAGGTCGCCGACATGATGAGGGCGCCGGCCTGGATTGACGGCAGGTCGCGGGCGGTGACCGCCACCATCAGCTGCCGGCCAATGCCGGGAATGGCGAAGATCTCCTCAATGACGATGATGCCGCCGAGCAGATAACCGACATCCAGCGCCACGATGGTGACCACCGGCAGCAAAGCGTTGCGCAGGGCGTGGCGGACCAGCACCGTGCGTTCCGGCAATCCCTTCAGCCGGGCGGCGCGGATGTAGTCGCTGTGCAGCACGTCAAGCGTCTCCGACCGCACCATGCGGGCGACATGCGCCACCAGGATCAGCGAGGCGGTCAGCACTGGCAGCGCCAGATGCCGCACCGCGCCGCCGAAATCCTCAAGGGGCGAGACGTAGCCCGTGGCAGGCAGCCACTGCAGGGTGTCGGCCAGCAGCATGGCGAGCAGCGTTGCGGTGACGAATTCCGGGAAGGAGACGCCGAGATAGGAGATCAGCCCGGTCGCCATGTCGGCCAGCTTGCCCTGGCGCACCGCCGCCACCATGCCCAGGGGCACGGCGATCACCAGCATGACCAGGATGGCGGCGACGGCCAGCAGCAGCGAACGGCCGAGCGCCGTCAGCATCTCCGGCCCCACCGGCTGGCCGGTGCGCATCGACAGGCCGAAATCGCCGGTCGCGGCGTGCCCGACCCAGCGCAGATACTGCCACCAGATCGGGTCGCCGAGGCCCAGCCGCTCCCGGATTGCGTTCAGCGCCTCGGCGGTGGCGTTCTCGCCCAACAGGGTGACGGCGGCGTCGGCCGGCAGGGCCTGGGTGATGCCGAAGACCAGCACTGACACGATGAAGACCGTGTAAAGGATCAGCGCCAGCCGCCGCAGGAGCCAGGAAGCGCTCACGGCCTCAACCCCGCTTGGGCGCCGCGGCCCCGAGCGAGACGAAGTCGAGGCGGAACACCGAGCCGCGCGGGTGCAGCTCGTAGCCCTCGACGTAATCGCGACGCGCCGCCAGCAGGTCGAAGAAAACCGGGATGACCGACGGCACCTCGTCATGCATCAGCTGCTGGGCCTTGGTGTAGAGGGCAGCGCGTTCAGTCTCGTCGGTCTTGGCCCGTGCCTCGGCGACCAGGGCGTCGAACGCCTTGTTGTTCCAGCGAGTCTCGTTCCAGGCGGCTTCGGAGGTGTAGAGCAGCGAGAAGACGGCGTCGGCCGTGGCCTGCATATTGTAGAAGCCGACGTAGAAATTGCCCTTCTTCCACACCTGATCCAGGTAGGTGGCGTGCGGCATGGTCTGCACCTGGATGCGGAAGCCGGCGGGCTTCGCCATCTCGCGGATGGCGACCGCCAGCTCGGTGCGGGTGCCCGGCTTGTCCGACGCGATCATGGTCAGGTCGACGCCGTTCGGATAGCCGGCCTCGGCCAGCAGTTTCTTCGCCTGGGCGAGGTCGGCCTTGCGCAGCGGCTGCTCGCTGTAGAAGCGGTAGGCCGGGCTGATCGGCGTGTCGTTGCCGGGGGTGCCGTAGCCGCCGGCGACGAAGCCCACCATCGCCTCGCGGTCGACGGAGAGCGCCAGCGCCTTGCGGACGCGCGGGTCGGAGAAGGGCTTCTGGTCGCAGCCCATGTTGACGTTCAGGAACTGGCCCGACGGCACCCGCAGCGCCTTGACGCCGGAGGCCTTCTCCAGCCGCTGGTATTCGCCGGGCGCTGTGCCCATCATCAGGTCGATGTCGCCGGAGATCAGAGCCGAGGCTTCGGCGGTGCGGTCGGGATAGACCAGCACCTCGACGCTGTCGAGATAGGGACGGGCCGGGTCGTAATAGGCGGGGTTGCGCTCCACCACGATCTTGCGGTCAGGTTCGAAAGAAACCAACTTGAACGGCCCGGTGCCAACCGCGCTGCGCGACAGGCTGTCGAGGTCGGTCTCGATCACCTTGGCCGGGATGATGCGGGCATTGGTGTAGGCCAGCGCCACCGGCAGGTCGGCATAGGGTGAGGTCAGGCGGAACAGCACGGTCCGCTCGTCCTTGGCCGTCACCTCCTTGATCGGGCCGACATTGGTGCGGCCCGGCGAGGCGGTTTTGGGATCGAGGATGGCGGTGAAGGTCGCGACCACGTCCGCAGCGGTGCAGGCGGAGCCGTCGTGGAAGGTCAGCCCTGGCCGCAGGACGAAGGTCCATTCGGTCAGCGTCTGGTCGGCCGACCAGGATTCGGCGAGGTCCGGTTCCACCTTCATGCCGGCGGCGAGCCGCGTCAGGCCGGAATAGAGCAGCTCGGCCACCAGATATTCGGGGTTCACGCGGGTGCGCAGCGGATGGATGACGCTGGCGGCCTGGTCGACCGAGATGCGCAGCACGCCGCCGCGGCCCGGCGCCGATTTGGCTGAGGCCGATTGGGCGAAGGCCGGCGATGCACCCGGCAGACCGAAGGCGGGCAGGGCGCCGAGGCCGGCGGCGGTCCCGGTGAGGAAGAGGCGGCGGGTCACGGAACTCATCGGTCGGACTCCTTCTGCGGGCCGCGGCCTGAGGTCGGCACGGCGTTCAGATCGGTATTCTCGGGGATCAGGTCAGGAGCGAAGCCGGCCGCCAGATAGGCCAGCACGCTCTGTGCCAGGGCGATGATGTCGGCGACTGTGGTGTGTTCGTCAGGGGAATGGACGTTGCGCTCCGGCCGGCCAAGCCCGGTCAGCAGCACCTCCTGCATGCCGGTGCGCTGGACCCAGCCGAAGTCGGAGCAGCTGGCCGCCCCCCAGGCGCGGAACTGGTCCGGGCGATAGCCGAAGCCGGCCGACAGCGCGGCCTGCCAGCGTGGCCAGTGCGGGCCGGTCGGATCGCCGGTCGGGGCGAGATGGCCGACCAGTTGGATGTCAACCGCGATGTCGGGAGCCCCGGCCATCGCCCGGGCGATGGCCGCCTCGATTTCAGCCCGTGCCTCCTCGTAATCCTCTTCCGGCGCGTAGCGGCGGCAGACCAGGATCTCGAACAGCGAGGGCACCTGCCCGCCGCAGATGCCGCCATGGGCGGCGGCGATGTCAAGCCGCGCCGTCAGCGGGCCGGATGCGGTCGGCGGCGGCGGCAGGGCCGAGGTCCGTTGCGCCACCACCGGCTTGAGGTCGGTCAATGCCTGGAGCAGCGGCAGCGCCGCCTCAATGGCGTTCACGCCGGAGCCTGAACGGTTGCCTTCGCCGGCATGGACGGTGTGGCCGTGCAGCCTGACCAGCAGGTTGAACAGGCCGAAGCAACCCGCCCAGATGCGTGGTGCCGCACTGCCGTTGAAGTTCAGGATATGGCCCTTCAGCAGCCCCTGCTCGGCGAGATACCGCACGCCGGGATAGAGCCCACCCTCCTCGTCGGTGCAGAACAGCAGCATCGGGTCGTAGGCCAGCGGCAGGTTGCAGGCCTCGGCAGCCCGCAAAGCCAGCAGCACGGCGGCGATCGTGCCCTTCATGTCGGCGGCGCCCAGACCGTACAGCCGGTTGCCCTCGCGGGTCAGGCGGAGCGGAACCTTGTCCCAGCCGGCGGCGGCGGGCACGGTGTCGACATGGAAATAAAGCCCGAGAACGGGCTTGCCCGTCTCCCGCTCGCCGATGAGATTGGTGCGCCGGCCGGACGCCGGCCCGTTGGGCACCTGCCAAAGGGCGTCGGGGACGACGATCCGGCTGGACCGGAAGCCCAGCGGCGCGATCAGCTCATCCATCAGGTCGGAAGGCGTCATAGCCGGCACCGGGAGGAAAGGACGTGTCGACAGCAATCATACGGGCAAGATCGGCCACAGCAGGTTCGGCCGAACCCGCGATCCATGCCATGGCAGCATCAAGGGAGTCGTCGCCCGTGCGCTGGCCGTATCCGTGCGGATTGTCCATGACTCCCTCGCCATTTTCTATATTCTATAAAGAAATGTGACCGGCGCACAAATCTTTGTCAATCATCAACATTCGAGCAATTTCTGACTATTTTTGAGGCGGTGATGAACAAAAAGGCGGCAAACATGGCGGGCGACCTGCCGATCCCACTCTATGAGCACGTCAAGCGCCGCATGGCGGAAGCCATTCTGCTGGGTGAATGGCCGCCCGGCATGGTGCTGCCGGGCGAAGTCGCGCTGGCCGCCGACTATGGGGTTGCGGTGGGAACGATGCGCCGTGCTCTGGCCGACCTGACCGCGGACGGCATGCTGATGCGCAGGCGCAAGACCGGGACGGTGGTCACCGGGCGCACGCCGCAGCACAGCCTGCGCTTCTTCTTTCAATATTACCGCCTGCATGGCGGCGATGGTCGGCTGCTGTCGTCCGAGGCGGTGGTGACGGAAATCATGTGCAGTCCGACGACTGCGGACGAGGCCGCCCTGCTGGGCGAGGAGCCGGGGGAGCCGCTGATCCGCATCACACGGCTGCGCCGGGTGGAGGGGCGGGCGGTGATGCGCTCCCATATCGCGCTGGTGGCCCGCCGGGTGCCCGATTTCCCGCTGGATCCGTCACTGGTGCCGCAGCGGCTCTACCTTCATCTGCTCGACGTTCACGGCATCCGCATTTCCGCCGTGCGCGAGCGGGTCTCAGCCGGACTAGCCACTGCCGAGGATCGCGCCGACCTTGGCGTTCCCGACCCGACGCCGCTTCTGGTAATCGACGAGGAGGCGTTCGACCAGACCGGAACCTTGACCATCATCAGCCACCACAGGACGCTGACGGACGATCACAGATATGTAAACGAAGTGCGCTGACGGACGAGAAAGCAAACAGGGCCAGGCTGGCGCCGATCCCGCCCCGGCAACCGGTCAAGGGAGGCGACCGGACCTTCCGCTTGAGCGGTACCGCGCACAGCATCGACGCTGTGAGAACAGCGGGAGTTGGACGCGGCCGCCGTTGTCCGCATGGGCTTTCGCAGCACGCGATGCGGCATCCTGGGCGCCGACCATGGTGCGCGCAGTTCCGGAACGAACCTGCTCGCCAGCGACCGTGACGACCCAGGCCCACAAGTCCGGCCCCCGCCAGATCACCGCCAGGTCGCACCCGTGGATCCGCAACACCGCGTGTCGAATCGTCCAGTCCGTCATCGTTGGCATGGCGGCGCCCCCATGAGTTCGGCTTGCTGTAACACAGGATCAAGGGAGCCAGCCAGTAGCGACCAGCTGTCGGTGCCGTTCTGGGTGGTGCGGTTGCCGATCAGCAGGATGACGTCGGCCTTCTCGACCATCGGGCGGAGGTGGGTGGGACCGCCGGTGCCCTTGAAACAGCCGCCCGGGCCGAACGACAGCGGGTGACGCTCGTCTACCGCCCCCTAGCCCATGGCGGTGGTGGGGATGGGCCGGTCTATGTCTCCTTCGACGTCGACTGCCTCGACCCGGTGTTCGCTCCGGGCACCGGTACGCCGGAGGTCAGCGGGCTGATCACGCGGGCGGCGATCGAGCTTCTCCGAAGGCTGGCCGGGCTCGACGTCATCGGCGGCGACGTGATTGAGGTGGCTTCGAAGTATGACGCCACCACAACCACCGCCCAGACAGGGGTGCAGATGCTGTTCGACATCCTGTGCCTCGCCGTCAAAGGGTTCGGCAGCAGCGGGGCTGATCCCTGCCGGCCGGTCGAGCGACCGTCCGCAGGAAGGCAGCCTGCGCGACGGTCACTGGCTTTGAGGGGGTGAGGACACATTTGCAGTAGAGACTCTGCACCGTCACCTCGTCGACCTTTCCAGCCCGAATCCGGCGGCAAGCTCGCGTGTTTTGCCAGTCAGCACTGAAACGTCGGTGCCGACGGCGACGAATCTTGCCCCCAGTTCAAGATAGTGCCTTGCCAGTGCCGGATCGCCGGTCAGGGCCCCGGCCGGGCAGCCCGATGCGGTCAATCTGACGATTGCATCGTCGACCCGCCGACAGATCTCCGGATGCCCAGGATTGCCGAGATGGCCGAACGACGCCGCAAGGTCGGCCGCGCCGATGAACACACCGTCGACGCCGGGGGTGTCGGCGATGGCATCCAGATTGTCCAACCCCTCGCGGCTTTCCACCTGAACCAGGAGGCAGACCTCCGCGTCGGCCTTTCCAGGATAGCCGGGAATGCCGTTCCAGCGGGATGCGCGTGCCAGCCCGCTGCCGACACCGCGCCTGCCATTCGGCGGATAGCGTGTCGCCTTGACCAGTTCGGCCGCCTGTTCCGCGGTATCGACCATCGGCACCAGCAGGGTTTGGGCACCGATGTCGAGCAACTGCTTGATCAGAACCGGATCGCCGACGGGCGGCCGGACCACCGGCTGGCTTCGGTAGGGGGCAACCGCCTGAAGCTGGGCCAGGATGCCGCGCAGGTCGTTGGGAGCATGCTCGCCGTCGATCAGCAGCCAGTCGAAGCCGGCGGTGGCGCAGATTTCCGCACTGTAGGGATCGGCCAGCGCCAGCCACAGCCCTATCTGCGGCTGCCCATTGCGCAATGCCGTCTTGAAGCGGTTCTCCATCATTGCCTCCCCTCGTCCGCTGCCGGGAAGCCGAACAGCCTGGCCGGATTGTCGACGAGGATGCGCCTGCGCTGCTCATCGTCCGGGGCGTATCGGAACAGCAGTTCCATCAGGTCGGCGTCGTTGGGCGGCTGGCGGGTGGAAACCGGATGGGGCCAGTCGCTGCCCCAGATGCAGCGGTCGGGCGCGGCCTCGATCAGCGTCTGGGCCAGCGGGACGACATCGTCCCAGGGCGGCCCGGCCTTCGAGGTCTTCTCGCCGAGCGACAGCATGACCCAGACGTTGCCGGTGTCCAGCAGTTCCAGCACCTTGCGGAGGTTTGGGTCATCGAGGCCGCGTTGCGGATCCGGGCGTCCCATGTGGTCGATCACCACCGGCACGTCGAGTTTCTCGAAGGGTGCGATTGCGGTCAGGAAATCGTCTGGATGCGGCTGGACTTTGACGTACCAGCCCAGTTCCCGCACCTTGCCCAGCGCCCGTTCGATGTCCTGCGGGCTCAGCGTGATGCCGAGGCCGGCGCGCGAAAAGCGCGCCCCGCGCACCCCGGCGGCGTCCAGCCGGTCGAGATAGGAGTCCGACGCCGTCTTCAGCACCGACGCGTTGGCACAGCCGCGGTAATTGGGGCCGGCGGCGGCAAGGCCATCGAGGACCACCTGATGGTCGGCACCGTAGGTCGTCGCCTGCACGATGACGCCGCGCTGCAGCCCGAGAGTGGCATGCAGCGCCAGGGCACGCTCGATGGTGGCGGACGGCATCTCGTAGACGGCGCCCGGCTGGACCGGGTAGCGTTCCCTCGGACCGAAGACGTGGAACTGGCTGTCGCAGGCCAGCGGCGGCAGCGACACCGACGGGGTGCGCGGATGCGGATCGAACGGAAAATAGTCTGGCATGGCGGAGAACCCATGAGGCTTGCGGTGTGGTCAGCCGATCACGGCCATGAAGTCGCATTGGACGAGCGACGGTCCGTCGGCGGTCAGGGGCTGCGCATGGCGGGCCGGCCGTGAGTCCGGATCCGGGAACATCCTGATCCACTCCTCGTTCAGGGCCTCGCGCCGGGACCGGTCGCGCAGCCAGACCGTCATCTTGATGATGTCGTCAGTGCTGCCGCCGCCGGCCTCGACGATGGACCGGACATGGGCGAACATGTGGGCGCATTGCGCCTCCAGCGTCTGAGCCACCGCACCGGTGGCCGGGTCGACGCCCAGAATGACGCCGGAGACCAGCAGGTTGCCGATGCGCGAGGCGTTGGGGATCGGGTTGACGTGCTTGAAGCCGTGGACAGTGACGCTGGTCCTGCGGGACATGGCGGGGGCGGAGGACATAAGGACGGGCTCCTCAGGAAAAGCGGCAGGAAACGGACCCGAAGGGGCCGTAATCGGCATGGATGGTGTCGCTGGCGGACACATCGATCGGCCGGGTAAAGGAACCGGCGAGGACGATCTCCCCCGCCGCCAGCGACTCGCCATGGGCAGCGAGCTTGTCGGCGAGCCAGGCGATCCCCATCGCCGGGTGATTGAGCACGCCGGCGGCGACCCCGGTTTCCTCGATGCGGCCATTGCGGAACAGGAGTGCCGCGATCCAGCGCAAGTCTGCCTCCCCTGGACGGACGGGCCGGCCGCCCAGGACCAGGGCGGCGTTGGCGGCATTGTCGGAGATGGTGTCGACCACCGTGCGCCCGACCCCGGTTTCGGGATCGCGGCGGTGCATGCGCGCGTCAAGGATTTCCAAGGCCGGCGTGACGTAGCGGGTGGCGTCCAGAACGTCGTAGAGCGTGCAGCCCGGCCCGCGCAGAGGCTTGTCGAGGATGAAGGCCAGTTCGACCTCCACCCGCGGCTCGCGGAAACGCGAGGCGGCGATCACGTCGCCGTCGTGATGGACCATGTCGTCGAACAGCACACCGTAATCGGGCTCGTCGATGCCGACGGCTGTCTGCATGGCGCGCGAGGTCAGGCCGATCTTGTGGCCCTTCACCACGCGACCGGAGGATATCTTCAGTTCGGCCCAGGCGCGCTGGACGGCGTAAGCGTCCCTCAGGGTCATTTCCGGATGCTCGCGCGTGAACATCCGGAGCGGCGTGCCGGTCCGCTCGGCCTCATCGAGACGACGGGCCAGCCCGGCGATGGTTGCTTCAGGCAGCATGGCTCACTCCTCGTCAACAACGTCGTTGCGCAGGGTGCCGATGGCGGTGCATTCGACCTCCACCCGGTCGCCCGGCTCCAGCCAGCGCGGCGGGTCGAAGCGGGCGCCGGCGCCGGTGGGCGTGCCGGTCAGGATCAAATCACCCGGCATCAGCGTCGCGAAGCTCGTCAAATAGGCGATCAGGTCGGCGAACGGGAACATCAGGCGGCCGGTGTCGTCCTGCTGGCGCAACTCGCCGTTGACCCTGGTGGACAGGTCGAGGGGACGGTCGAGCGCCAGTTCGTCGGCGGTGACGATCCAGGGGCCGATGCTGCCGGAGCGGTCGAAGTTCTTCCCCTGCGTGACGTTGAACTTGCCATGGCGCAGCCAGTCGCGGACCGTGCCCTCGTTCGCCAGGGTCATGCCGAAGACGTGGTCAAGCGCCCGCTCGGCGGTCACATGGCGGGCCGCCTTGCCAATCACCAGCACCAGTTCGCCTTCGTAATCGAGCTGTTCGGACTGGCGCGGCCGCACGACCGGCTGGCCGTGGCCGACGAAGGAGGTCGGCGCCCGGACGAACAGGCTCGGGTATTTTGGCAGGTCGGAATTGTCGCGGTATTCGGCGTTGCGGTCGCGGTAATTGACGCCGATGCACCAGATTTTCTGCGGCTCCGGGATCGGCGGCAGGAAGATCACCTCCGTCGGATCGTGATCGACAACACCATCGGCGGCAGCAAGCACGCGGCGGGCGGTCTCCAGCGCATCGGCGGCAATGAGGGCGCGCAGGCTCGGGAAGTCGACACCGATCCGGGCCGTCAGGTCGACGATGCCACGGTCGGTCATGGCGCCGTAGCGGGCCTGACCGTCAGGAGACCCGGGCGGCAGGTAGCTCAGCAGTTTCATAGCGGTTTTCCGTTGTGTGCCTGGACGATCAGGCGTGCTGGGACTTGGACGCGATCCGGTCGGCGTGCGTGTGCGCATCCTGGGTGCCGCCCATGGCACCGCCATGATCGACCAAGTCAGCGTCGGCGGCATCGGCATCGGCATCCAGCGAGCGACCGCGGGTTTCCGGCAGGACCAGAGAGGCGATCAGAAACAGGACGGCGGCCGGCAGGGCGATCAGCATGCCGTCGGCAAGGTGCCCGCCCATGCCCGATGCCGCGATCGGGACGATCACCGGGGCGAGGCTGCCGGCAGCGCGCCCGGCCATGTAGATGGTCGAGACCGCGGTGGCACGCACATTGATCGGATAGAGTTCCGAGAGCCATGCGCCGACCACGCCCAGGGCGGAGTTGCCGACCGCGAACAGCACGGCGATCCATAGCAGAGGCCAGGACAGCAGCGAGCCGGCGTACTGCGTGCCGTTGGCGGCGTAGAGGAGACCGAGGCTGGCCAGCCACGCCAGACACGGCGCGACGGCACCGAAGCGGCGGCCGAAGCGGTCGTTGCACCAGCCCATCACGATGTAGCTGATGCCACCCACCACCGAGGCGACGACCATGGTGACCTGCACCGCTTCCGGCGGCGTCGCCAGCACCCGCAGCATCAGGGTCGGCATGAAGACGATGATGCTGTAGTAGCAGAACATGTAACCGATCAGCCAAACCAGCGAGACCGTGGTGACCCAGGCCAATCGCCCGCGGAAGAGAACCGCCAGCGGGTTGCCGGTCCGCACCGCTGCCGGAACCTCGCCGCTCCTGCGCTTGCGGTCGAACTCGATCCAGGCCTTCGATTCAGGCATCCAGAAGCGGATGAAGATCATCAGGATCAGCGGCGCACCGCCCGTCAGCAGCCCGACGCGCCACCCCATCTCCTGTCCGAATCTGGAGATCGCCCAGATGCCGATGATCGACGCGCAGGAGGAAGCGACCACCGCCGATCCTTGGATCAGCGCGCTGCCTAGACCACGGCGGCGCGGGTTCCAGGTTTCGTTGAACAGCACCATGCCGGCGCCCCATTCACCGCCAAGGCCGATCCCGACCACGAAACGCAGGACGGCCAGGGACCAGTAGTCCCATGCAAAGGCCGAAGCGACGGAGCCGACCGCGAATAGGCCGAGCGTGAATTGCAGGGACGCCTTGCGGCCCATGCGGTCGCCCAGCCATCCGAAGAGTGCCCCACCCAGGACCGACCCGAACAGGGTGCAGCTGGTGATGCTGGCGACCTCCGTCAGCGAGATGGACAGGGAATGCTGAATCGACGGCATCAGGTAGGGCATGATGAGCACGTCGTACAGGTCGAGCGCAAAGCCGAGCATGCAAGAGACGATGATGGCCGTGCGTTGGAATGACGTGTAGGTGTTCGCGGATGACTCCGGCATAGGGGGCATTTCTCCCGGTTGCAGAGTATTGTTCTTGATTCTCTGCGGATTTATCGGACTTCGACGTTCGGTTTCAGCTTTTCGATGTTTGGTGGATCGACGGCATCCGGATGAGATCACCCAGGCGGGCATAGGTGGGGCCGGCGACCCTGGCGATAGGATCGAGTGCCGCCGTTTCGACCTTGCCGTCCGCAACCAACCCATCGCGGAGATGGATGACCAGCACCTCGCCGACCAGCAGGCGGCTTCGCGTCTCGCCGAACTCAACGCAGTGCCGGAACCGGCATTCCATCGCCACCGGCGCTGCGGCGACACGCGGCACCGCGATCCGTTCGCCGGGCACGGTGTCCAGTCCGAGCATCTCGGCCTCGCTGACGTCGGGCGGGAATTCGACTGCACTGCGGTGGACGACATCGATCAGCGGGCTGTCGGCGATGTGGACCACGAACTCGCCCGTGCGCAGGATGTTGTTGGCGGTGTCCTTGTAGCTGCCGGCCTTGTGGCCGACGCTGATTGCAAGCATCGGCGGTTTCGGCGCCACAAACGTGAAGGCGCTGAATGGAGCCAGGTTGACGCCGCCCACCGGCGAAATCGTCGTCACCCAGGCAATGGGTCGGGGGACGACCAATCCAGTAATCAGGCGATAGGACCGTTCTGCATCCAGATTCTCGACGGCAATGCGCATTGTGATTTCTCCACGGAAGCCGGGAGCTGTCCGCCGGCAACCGCTGCGGAAAAGATTGTTTGGAGTGCGATTATTCTGCTTTGCTGATTGCAGGATCTCACGATCGGCCGGAGCGGCCAATTGAAAAGCGGCAAAACTGTCCATAATGTGGACTTCATGTGAAGCAAGCCGGAATTTGGAAATGGACGGACCCGATGATGGTCATGGCGATCCTGTGGATCGGACGGCGGATGCGCAGCCAGTAGACGGCGCGCAGAGCATCCGCCGGGCGTTGACGATCCTTCGCATTATCGCTGAGGGCCGCGATGCCGGTGTGTCGCTGTCGGAAGTGGCGCGCGTCACCGAGATCAGCCGTCCGACGGTGCACCGGATCGTCCGCGTCCTGCTGGACGAAGGCGTGGTGGAGCAGAAGCCGAGAAGCCGGCGCTACGCCATCGGTGAGCAGGTGCCGCTGCTGGCATTGGCACGGTCGTCGCGGTCGCCGCTGCTGGCGGCGGCGCAGCATCCCCTGGACGAGCTGTCGCAGATCTTGGGCGATACCCTGTTCCTGACCATCCGGACCGGCCTGGACACGCTGTGCATTGCCCGCCGCATCGGTCCTTTCCCGATCCAGGTCATTTCGCTGGAGGTTGGCACGCGCCGCCCTTTGGGGGTCAGCAGTGCCGGCATCGCGCTGCTTTCACAGATTCCGGCCGAACAGGCTGCCGAAATCCTGGAACGCAATCGCGAGCGCTTCAAACGCTACCGCACGGCGGAGGAGACTGCCGCCGCCGAAGTGGCCGAGGCGCGCAGACTGGGGTTCTGTATCCGTAACATTGGCCTTGTGCCGGGGACCAAGGCGATCTCGGTGGCCTTCACCGGACCGGCCGGCAGCCCCCAAGCTGCCCTGACCCTCGCCGCGGTACAGCGGCGGCTGACCGCAAGGCGAGAACCGGACGTGGTCGATAGGCTCCGTCAAGGTGTGGAGGATATCATCGGCAATCTGGTAAGCCGGAGGAGCTAGTTGTCAGGTTGCGACACCTCCTTGGCACGACCTTGTTGCACCGAGGCCTTCAGTTGCGGCGTTCGGGCTATCGCGGTAGAAGGCCAGCCCTTCGCTCTCGTGCTGGTTCGGTCATGCTGTTCAAAGCCAATGCATCCCGCCGCCATCACATTCCGAAGCAGCGCCATCGGGTTCGCAACTGGGCGGGGTATGACGCGGGGCTTCGGGCGCGCGGCAGCCTGGCGGTCTGGTTCACGCCGGAGGCGGTCGCGCGCTGGCGGGCGGAGACGCGGACCACGCCCGGCGGGCAGCGCCTCTACTCGGACCTGGCGATCACGACAGCCTTGACCTTGCGCGCCGTGTTCCGGCTGCCGTTGCGCCAAACCGAAGGCTTGGTCGGCTCCATCGTCCGACTGGTTGGCGTGGAGCTTGCCGTCCCCGACCATTCCACCCTCAGCCGTCGCGCACAGACCCTGCGCCTCCCTTCGGAACCGGTCTCATCGGGCGGCGCTGTGGAGCTGCTGGTCGACAGCACGGGCGTGAAGCTGTGCGGTCCCGGCGAATGGTCGGTCGAAAAGCACGGTACCCAGCGCCGACACGCGTGGAAGAAGCTGCATGTCGGACTGGATGCTGTGACCGGGCGGATCCTCGCGGCGACCCTGACCGACCACGGTGTTGATGACGGCTCGCAGGTCGGTGCTCTGCTGGACCAAGTTGAGGAGCCCCTTGCCGCGTTCGTGGCCAACGGGGCTTACGACCAGACCGGCGTGGCCGCAGCCGTGGCGGAGCACACGCTGGACGTCGCCGTGGTCGTGCCGCCTCGCTCCACGGCGGTGCCGAGCGCGAACGCCGCGACCGACCCAACGCAGCGCGACCAGCACCTTCAGTACATCGCTGAGCACGGACGCTTGGCGTGGCAGAAAGCCTTCCGGTACACCGTCCGCGCCCTGGTCGAGGCGTTCTTCAGTCACTGGAAGCGCGTCATAGGTGACGGTCTGCGGTTCCAAACCGAGGATCGGCGGAACGCCGAGATCGCCATCGCGGTCCGGACCCTGAACCGCATGCTCGACCTCGGACACCCGGACTTCATCCGCGTCGCGTAACCACGACGCCGGGAAAGGGCTTCCTGCAAGCGAAATTGACTCGCTGCAACAAAGTCCATGGTCACTCCAAACCGTTCTCTCATATTCACGAGGACAGTATGACCGGATTGACGTGGGTCACCGCCGCGCTGTGTGCCGCCACCTTGTCGCTGGTGGCATGCCAGACCTCCCGTTCCGTCGACCGCTCCCAACTCGCCGGTATCGCCCTGGCTGACAGGACCTATGCGGTCGAGGCGGCCGACTGGGGTATTTCGCCGCGCGGCACGCTGCTGGTCGGCCGCTATCACGCCCGCACGCCGACGGCGGTTCCGGGCGCGCGGACCGTCGCGACCGCGGACCTCTTGCGGCTGCTCACCACCGATCCGTCGGTGGTGCTGGTCGACGTACTGGGCGTGGCCGCCCATCCGGGCCTGCCACAGTCGGTCTGGCTGGTGGACGCGGGGCTGGGCAAGGGCTTCGACGAACCGCTGCAGGTCAAGCTCGGTGGCCGGCTGGCCCAACTTACCGCCGGCGACCGGCAGCGATCGATCGTCTTCTACTGCCTGTTGGCGGAATGCTGGCTGTCCTACAACGCCTCGCTACGGGCCGTTGCGCTCGGCTACCGATCCGTCCTCTGGTGCCGCGGTGGCATCGGGGCGTGGAGGGCGGCCGGGCTGCCGATGACGCCGGCCATCGGCAGTTGGTAGGCGACCAGATCATGCTGCCCTCCATTGCAAGGTCGGACAAACACGACATGCTAGCAGCTCCGATGCCGAGGAAAGAGGGGTATCCATACCGTCAGTTCATTCTGCGCACAGGCTCTGTTGCCATGATAATGCTCTTGCAATGGCTGCATGATCCCGCAATTCGCCGATGTGCCAACGCGGGTCCTACAACGCGGGAGAGACCCCGAACGCCCTGGCTCGCTATACTTCATGACGATACCGCAGCAAAGCCTGATCGGTCTCTCTGACCAAATCCGCGAATAAGTCAGTCGCTCTGCGATGACGCAGAAGCGGCACCGCCTGTCCGGCCCAAAGCGACATCAGGTCGGCTCGATCCTGCGCAATTGCTGCTGCTTTCAATTGCCCGGTCATCCAGCCCTGAATAGGATACGGCGCGGCGTCGCCCTCATAGGCGGTCATCGTGTCGGTGAAGTGATTGCGGATGGATCGGGCAAGCCGCCCCGAGAAGACCCGCGTTAGAACGGTCTCCCGCACCTCCTTGGAAAACATGGCCTTGCGTTGCGTTTCGCTTGCACCGGATTCTTCGCAAGCCAAGAATGCAGTGCCTACCTGAACGCCGTCCGCGCCCAATACCAACATCGATGCAACAGCTCTGCCGTCGGCGATTGCTCCGGCGGCAATAATTGGGAGCCGAACCCGGGTTCGGACGAGTTGGACCAATGCTAAGGTTCCGATCATCCCCTCTTCAGGTGCTTTCAGAAAGGCCGCACGATGCCCGCCGGCCTCCTGCCCGGTAGCGACCACGGCATCGAGGCCAGCCGCTTCGACCGCAACGGCTTCTTCCGGAGTGGTCGCCGTGCCGATTGTGACGATGCCGCGTGCCCGGCACGCGCGAATCACCTCGGGGGAAGGAACGCCGAAAACGAAGCTCAAAACCGGTGGTGATGATTGCAGCACAGCCTCGATCTGCTCGTCGAACACTTGGCCGAAGCGAGCTGGAGGTGTCGGCAGCTCCAGTTCGAGCGTTTCGAAGAAGGGGCGTAGCCGTTCCATTTGACGGTCGAACTGCGCCGACGTGAACTGGGACACTGCCGCATCGTGCCCGTCGACCCATAAATTGAGAGCGAAAGGCTTCGACGTTTTGGCGCGCAGCGCGTTCACTGTGGCGACGATTTGCTCCGGCGGTAAATGATGCGCGCCAAAAGAGCCTAGGCCGCCCGCTTGGGAAACGGCAGCCGTGAGTTGCACCGAAGAAAGTCCTCCGCCGAACGGACCTTGTATGATGGGAACATCGATTGACAGGAGGTTTGTCAGTGAGTTTGTTTTCCACATGTCTTTGGCACTGCCTAAATGGCGTTGGAGAGGAAGTGACGTGATCCCGGCATAAGGTTCCGTTGCAAAGATCGACATCCGATGCGGTTAGCCGAGGAGGCTGCGTCTTCAGGCGGCCTGAGCGGGCATGTCGTTTGCCGGGATGGCGGTGACCTGCCTTTTGCGGACCATCGCCAAGATCTCGTAGCAGACGATCGTCCGGTGTGTGGTGTGGAAGCTCTTGAAGCCGAGCCGCGTCGTGTTCGACGGCCACGCCGCGGCCAGCCGGCGTCTGTTCCAGGTCACGGTGGTGGATCGGGACCTGAAGGGTACCAGCGCAGCATCCAAAGGATCACCTCCGCCGTGCACTGCCAGCTCTTGAACGGATCCTTCTTGGACCGCATCCCTCTGTCACCCCAGTCGTCGAAATGGGCTGGGTCTTGACCGATCGCCGCCCCGGCGCAAACGCTACATAGAACCTGTGGCGATGATTTCCGCACTTCTGGTCGTCCAGTCGGATGGAGCCATCAACTGAACTCCTTTCCATTCCGAAGGGGATAATAGGCGACCCCGATGCCGATGCTCTGAGCGGGTTCTCGTCATTTGACCTGCTTCGCCAGCAGGCCGGGCAGAAGGAGTTCAGGGGAGATGCCGAAGCCCATAGTGTGATAGCCGGTACGATTGGGGTGCAGCTTGTCGCCGGGACCTCCCGTTGTCGATTCGGGAACGAATTCAGCCTTCAGGCCACCTGATCGCGGATCGGTGGCGATCGCGTCGAAATCGATCACTGCGTCGAACAGGCCCGCGGTCCGGATAAAATCGTTGAGGGCCTTGCGTTTTTCATCCTGCTCTGTGAATCCATGCGCGCTGCTGGTGCTGCCCAGGGCGCTTACCACCGTCGCGCCGACTACCCTGATGCCCTTGGCGCGCAGTTTGGCTACGGCATTGCGCATGCCGTCCTGAACCGCTTCCACAGTCGCATTGCCGTTCTTGCTGAAGTCATTGATCCCTTCCAGCCAAACGAACGTCGTGACACCGGACAGGCTGAGCGCGTCGCGTTCCAGACGTTGCGTCGCAGAGGGGCCTCCAGGGAACGGCTTTTTCGGCCCGTATTCGGCCGGTCCGGCCACCTGATTTCCGCCGATCCCACCATTCAGGACGCCGACGCGATTGGCGCCGTAGATCTGCAATATGCGGCGCGAGAGAAAATCTGGCCAACGGTCATCGGCGTTCATTGTCGATGCCGTGCCGTCGGTGATCGAATCGCCAAAGGTCAGAACGACAGGAGTGTTGGCTGGAGCCTGCACGTCGAGCGCGTCGAGGAAAAACCACGAAGAGGTGGAATAGGCGAACGCCCGCTCATCCTCCTCCGCTCCGCTCGCTCCGCTGCTTGGCGGTGTGAGGTAGGATGTTTGCATGGCCTTGGCATGCCACGTCATCGGGCCGCTCTCACCGGCGACATGAAAGCTCACTGCCAGCTTCCGCCCTTGGAGGAGCGGAGCCGTGGGGTCGGCCGCTCCGGGCAGGTCGACCGGGTCGCTCCAGATCGAGCCGCCCGGCTCGATCACGATATTGTCGCGTCCGCCGAACCTGACCTCTCGATTCGTGCCGGGGACGATAGCGGCGGCGCCCAACTGGACGCCGATATGGACGCCGTCGAAGGTGACCGGCTTCGTCCCGAACGCATTGGACAGGCGGATGCGCGCCTGCCTGCCCCACAGGCTCGGCCGGACGATCAGGCGAAAGGTCTGGTCAACCGCACCTTTCTCTGAGTCCGGGAACGCATAGCGCTGATCGGGCTGGGCAGATGGATTTCCCACCGGATAGGGTCCCTGCACCGGGCCAACCCAACTGGTTTTCCAAACAAGAGCTTCGCTCGACTGGGCTATGGCCAATCCTGGAACAGAAAGGAACAAGAATGCAATGAGGCCTAGATTGAGCTTCTTGGATATCATGGTTACCTCCCTTACTGATTTTGCAGTCGCGCTCATGTAGTGTGTATTCACTGCGCGCGATGAATGTCGATATCCGGAGCGTTTTCTTGGAAGTGTATATAAATCGCTCGTTAATCCAATTGTGGGAATCCACAGTATTGGTATAAATAACAATTATACCCATATATTTGATAAGCTTGCGAAGCTTCTTCTTCGGTGGTAACGATCCGCAGCTCGGCTTCGAAGGCCCTGGCTGGGAGTGTTCAGGCGTTCAGGTGATCTTTCATTCGCCGCAGCCGAGCGGGGGCTGGAAGCTACTGTAGATCCCGATGCGCACTTGACGAGCGATGGTTGACCTCGGTCGTCAGGGAATGTGCCGATCCGTTCGGCGCGCCGTGATCGTCGCGGCTGGGAAAGGGAAGCACTTACCAGCGCATCGACATCAATCTTGCCAACAAGCCGGACAGGTTCCTCTCCATGTCGCCGACGGGCAAGACGCCGCTCCTGCGGGTGCGGGTGGATCAGGGCGCCGAACATATCCTGTTCGAAAGCGCCGTGATCGCAGAGTATCTCGATGAGATCGCACCAAGTCCGCTCTTGCCTGCCGATCCTCTTGTCCGTGCCCGTCACCGGGCCTGGGTCGAATTCGCTTCGTCGACGCTTGCCGACATTGCCAAGCTTTACACCGCGCCGGACCAATCGGTCTATCAGGCGAAAGCGGAAATGCTGCGCCGCCGCTTTACACAAGTCGAGCCGGCGTCGACGGGTCCGTGGTTCGGCGGTGAGCGCCTTAGTCTTGTCGATGCTGCCTTCACAGCAATTTTCCGATATTGGACGCCTTCGAGCGGTTGCTGGGGCTGCAACTCGCGTCCGACCTCCAGAAGGTCGGCGGATGGCACTCTGCCAACGGCCGTCAGTACGGAGCGCAGTGGTCGCGACCACCCCGCGCGATTGGACGTCTTCATGCGAACCAGCAACGGTCATTTGGCCGTATTGTGGAGTCAGTAGCCCTGTTCCGGCTCGGGCGTTGCGAACTTTGAGTGGATCAAGCCGGCAGGACGGCTGGTCTCCGGAGCAAAGCCAAGTTGGCTTCGCTGAATATCTGGCATTTGAGACGTTTAGGCTGCTGAAAAACACCCTTCCTGTCGCGGCGCGGTTGTGATTCGCTTGCCTTATGGCGGTCAGGCGAGGTCACGGGGATGCGCGGACGGCAGTCGCATCAGGGCGCAATGTTCAGCTACGTGTCGCTGGAGGAGCGGGTTCCCGCGAAGCATCCGCTGCGGGCGATCCGGGCGGTTGTGGACGAAGTGCTTGCCGGCATGGCCGGCGCGTTCGCCGGGCTCTACGCCAGCACCGGGCGGCCGTCCATCCCGCCCGAACAGGTGCTCAAGGCGCTGCTGCTGCAAGCCATCTACTCGATCCGCTCGGAGCGTCAACTCGCTGAGCAGATCGACTTCAACCTGCTGTTCCGCTGGTTCGTCGGGCTGGGCGTGGACGATCTGGTCTGGCACCCGACGGTGTTCACCAAGAACCGCGACCGCCTGCTTGACGGCGACGTGGCCGGCGCTTTCCTAAGCGCCGTGGTGGCGCACGCCAAAGTGAAGGGCCTGCTCTCCGACGAGCACTTCTCGGTGGACGGCACGCTGATCGAGGCGTGGGCCAGCGTGGAAGGTTTCCGGCCGAAGGACGGCGGTGGCGAGCCGCCGGGGCCGGGGCGCAACGGCGAACGCGATTTCCATGGCGAGCGGCGCCGCAATGACACGCACGCCAGCGTGACGGATCCCGAGGCCCGGCTGTTCCGCAAGGGACGCGGCAAGGAAGCCAAGCTCAGCTTCATGGGACACGTGCTGATGGAGAACCGCAACGGTCTGGTGGTTGGGGCGAGGTTGACGCAGGCCAGCGGCACCGCCGAGCGGAGCGCCGCGCTGGACCTGATCGGCGCCATGGAGGGCCGGCACCGTATTACGGTGGGTGCTGACAAGGGCTACGACACGGCGGATTTTGTGGCCGACCTGCGGGCACTGAAGGCGACGCCACACGTAGCGCAGAACACGTCGGGGCGGCGTACGCGCATCGACGCGCGCACCACTCGGCATTCCGGCTACGAGGTGAGCCTACGCTGCCGCGAGCGCATCGAGGAGGTGTTCGGCTGGGTCAAGGTGGTGGCCGGTCATCGCAAGAGCCGCTTCCGCGGCACGGCCCGGGTGGGTTGGGCTTTCACCTTCGCCACGGCGGCCTACAAACTGATCCGGCTGCCCAAGCTGCTGGAGGCGACACCATGACGGCGGCGCGGCGCTGCAAGGCGCTCGGCAAATGGCGCCTCACCGAAGCCGACCAGTGGGACCGCGCGTATCTCGATCTGGTCGAGCCGGCCTACATCTGTTTCGACGAGAACGGCCGTGGCGAGATGGTGTTCGGTGCTCTTCAGGCCGGCTTGGTGTGCGAGACCGGCGTCAGCATCATCTTCTTCGACTTCGAGGGCGACGACGAGATGACGCCCATCCGCGGCACCGGCACGGCCGAATTGGCCGAGAATGGGAGCCTCGAGGTTGAAATCAGCATCCGCCACGGCGACGAGATCCAGCTCAAGGCTCATCGCTGGTAGCTTTTTCAGCGGCCTGTTAACCTGGATAATTCACCAGAGCTGAAGCTGGGGCGGCGGGCGTGAGGTTAAGCCGCTGAATTCGTGTATGATTCTGGTGCTGAAGCAGTCTCACCACGGATTAACGGAGTTCACGCCCGCCATGACCGAGAGTACCGGGGTTCTGCCCGGCTTGTCACCGGTTGCCGGCAAGCCGGTCCTCGCCGCCTTCGATGGCGGCCGTCTCACCTCCGACGCCGGCGTCCTGCTGCTGGCGGAGATCGACCGGCGGCTTGGGATCTGCGAGCGTCTGGCGCGCTGCATAGAGGATCCACGCGCTCCCGAGCGCATCCAGCACACGCTGTCGGAGATGATCCGCTTCCGCGCTCTGCTGATCGCCGCCGGCTACCCGGATGCCAATGACTGCGATACCCTGCGCAGCGATCCCGCCTTCAAGATGGCGGTCGGGCGGCTGCCTGAAAGCGGCGCCGATCTGTGTTCCCAACCCACGATCAGCCGGTTGGAGAACCTGCCCGGCCCAGTGGCCCTCAAGCGCATGATGGCAGCCATGGTCGACCTGTTCTGCGACAGCTTCGCCACGGTGCCTCGGCGCATCGTGCTGGACATCGACGACACCGAGGATCGCGTCCGCGGCGCCCAGCAGCTCTCGCTGTTCCACGCCCATTACGATGGGCGTTGCTTCCTGCCGATGCACATCTACGAGGCGACGACAGGCAAGCCAGTCGCCGTGATCCTGCGGCTTGGCAAAACCCCGGACGGCGCCGAGGTGGCGTTGGTGCTGCGCCACATTGTGCGCGCCATCCGCGCCCGCTGGCCGCGCGTCGATATCCTGGTGCGCGGCGACAGCCATTACGGCCGCCATGAGGCGATGAGCTGGTGCGAGCGCAACCGTGTCGGCTAAGTTTTCGGCCTGGGCGGCAACACAGTCCTGCTCAGGCGGGTCACCGGTCTGGCTGAGGACGCCGCGATGGGCCGGATCGCCGGCGAAGCGGACAAGGTCCGGCGCTTCGGCGAACTCCGTTACGCCGCCCGCACCTGGAAGGTCGAGCGGCAGGTCATCGCCCGGATCGAGGCGTCGGCCCAGGGCACCGACAGCCGGTTCATCGTGACCAACCTGGCCGGCACGCCCAAGGCGCTGTACGAGACGATCTACTGCGCCCGCGGCCAGATGGAGAATTTGATCAAGGCGCATAAGCTGCACCTCGCCTCCGATCGGACCTCGTGCAGCAAGGCAACCGCCAATCAGTTCCGGCTGCTCATCCACACCGCCGCCTATTGGCTGCTGCACACCTTGCGCGGCTTGGCGTCGAAGGCATCGTTCTGGCGCGAGGCGCAGTTCGACACGCTGCGCCTCGGCCTCATCAAGGTGGCGGCGCAGGTCACCGAGATGAGGACCCGCATCAAGCTGTCGCTGCCGACCAGCTTTTCCTACCAGGAAAGCCTGACGATGCTGGCGGCCCGCACCGTCAAGCTGCCGCCGTGAACGCCGGGGCGACGTGCCCCTGAATAAACCTATCCCCGCAACCCTCCAGCCCCGTCATGCCGCGCCATTGGCGCCCCCTATCGACGCGCCTTCGGGCCGCCGTTCCAAAACGCTGATGAATGATCCGGGTTAAGGCGGTTGATCCGCCTCTCCACCTGCCCGCTGCTCCATGGTAACGTGAGTGCTACTTGGCCGGTGGCTCGGTCCTGCTGCAATCCATCTCACGCAATTTATCAAAATTTTCAACATTCATTCTAACAAGGAAAGCAAACTGCGACGCCCCTGGCGCAGCAACAGAATATTACGTCTCGTAATATGTATATAACAAACTTTTAGGTATATTTCTTATGAAATTTATTATAGGTTCGTTTTCGCAACGGATATCTATTTAAATGTCATTTACTCTCTAATGAATAGTCGGTGTGCAGGAGCGGTGCATTTACAATAATTCGACATAGCAATGTGCTTATGAAGGGGAGAGGTGCATTATACAAGCGCTGATTGTATCGCGTATAACGTAGGATTAAAAACAAATTTACTATTATTGATGGTAGCCCATCCGACGTTTTCTTTCAAGGAGAGTGCGACGATGACGGACTTGATCGTACGGCCGTTTCAGATCGCCGATCGAGAAGCTTGGCAAGTGCTGTGGCGTAAATATCAAGCTTTCTATAATTCAATTTTATCAGATGCTTCTGTTGAACTTGCTTGGACGCGCCTCCATGATCCTGAAGAACCGATGTATGGCGCGGCGGCAGTCCAAGCGGAAACGATTGTAGGCATTGTACACTGGCTGCACCACAGATCCTTTTGGACGGCAGGAGATTATGCCTACCTTCAGGATCTGTTCATGTGGCATAGAACTAGGCACCAGGACTAGCTGTGGTTTCTGTCCCCTTACTCATCCTTCCCTTTGGAGGCTGGATGCTCTCTGGTCATGATGTTTCCCCTTCAGAGCCCCCACAACTCACGGTGACATGGCTGCCTTTTCATGCCACCCAACACCAGTGATCATTGGTCAGTCTGTTTCCTGAGGGTTTTAAACTTGTGCACCCCGAGCTCTAGGCAGTGACTGGTTGGACTGTGCCCCCAAAAGAAGGGCATTGCCATTTATTCTGAGGCATGGTTTGAGCACCGTGCTAGTGTGCTTTCCCCGAAGGCTCAGTACCAGTTGGTACTTTGTTCTTGCCTGTTTGTTTATTACTAGACACTGTGTAACCAGTGAATGGCATTTGTTGGCATTCTACCTTCTCTGTTGTGTGAAATATATGGCTGGCTGCCTACATATGTCTCTTTTTCTCAACAGTGCAAAGAACTTGTCACCAGTTTATTTGCCACAGATTACCCTGAAGGTGGCGGCACCTTGTTGAGAGCAGTCTCTTCTGATTTTAGGTGAAACATGTGCTAAGTGTTGAGATGCCTACCTGGCAGCATTTCTTCTCTTGTTGTGTGGGCCAGATCAATGGACTTGAGCTTTGGACAACATGGACCTTCTGTGGTGGGTCCCCTGGTTTCGATCATCCAGAACTGTGATTTAGTACCTTCTCCCCGTGTGTGCGCGCGCGCGCGCACACACACACACACACACACACACACACACACACACGCACGCGGGGCGGACCGTGTCTGTTGTTTGTTTTTCTGTCTGTTGTTTGTAGAGGTGAATGCCTGCTGGATGGCTGAGATTCCTTTGATCTGGTGTTCGGCGGGGCCTATGGGGCCTTCTGTGGACGGTGCCCACCCGCGTGAGCACCTGTTGTGCAGGCCTGGCAGCTTCACTCGCGCGGCCCCCGGCCTGGCTCCCCGCGGCTGGCACCGCTGTCGGCCTGCCTGCCTTGTCTGCCAGCGCGGCCACCTACCTTCCACTGGGCTGGCCGTGTCGGGCTGCCTTCCACCCCTGCCACCCCATTTACCAATGGACACATTGGTTTGGAGGGGTATTCTGTCAATTATTTTGTTATTTTTTTGTTGATGTTGCCCCATAACAATTTCTTGTAGTATTTGGTCGTCAAAGTCTAATGTTCAGTGTGCATATTTGATTGAGCACTTTTTGGAGGATTTTTGGTGATGTTGCTTTTACCCGTTTCCCTTTACAGCTTTTACCGGGGGAAATTCTCTCTCTTTTTTTTTTCTGATGATCTTTGCTCGATGTCATTTCCCACATATGCTTCAGCTTCTTCTGATATATATAGTTCCATTTTCAGCGTCTGCTGTTAGCGTCTAAATTTTTATTTACTCTGTTGCTTTTAGCTTTTGCTTATTGAGCAGTGTTTGGTATGCTTTTTACCCTTTGTTTGCTGTTGATCCCAGATATCGATTTTTTGTGTTGTTTTTTTTATACAAAATTGCCAGTAGTCTCCCCCCACGGTTGGTGTGCAGGCGGAAAAGCAGAGAATGTCAGTGCAGGAGGCTGTGCACACCATCTGCCTGCAGGAGCTTTTGAAACTGCCCCCCCACCGACATGGCCCCCACCCCAGCGTGTGCTGCCCCGAGCCGAATAACACCCCCCCCCCTTGCCCCCGCCCGGGGTGGGCTGGAGCTGTGTTGCCTGGACGCACGCGGGCGCCCGGCCGCCTGCCGTTCCCCCGCCGGCGCGGGCACACACGCGCGGATGTGGTGGTCCCCGGTCCCCTGTGGTGGTCTCTGTTAGGCAGGACTTGTTTCTTCAGCGCCCGGCAGGCACTCGGACCCCGTGCCGTCTCAGAGCTTTCTGGCGCCCCATGCCCCCCCCCCGGCCCTTTGCAGCAGCCTTCTGCCCGCGTAGGGAGGGTCGCCGCCCAGCCTGGGCTGGCAGAAAATTCTCTAAAGCTGAGGAGCATTCTGGATGCATTTGCTCCCTGTTCGCCATTACTCGGGTGATGCCGTGTGGTCGGAGATGCGCATGAGCCATTCTCGATACAGAGCATATCCAAGTTACTGACGCTGATCCTGGCGCTCTGCCGCGGCGGAGATGAAATTTGGCAAAGTGTCGGCAAAGAACCGTCGGGGACGCCATTCAATTTTCTGGCACAGCTTGAACTGGAGAGTGGCTTTCCCCGCAACCCCTTTATCAATGCCGGTGCATTGGTCGTCACGGACTACCTGCTGAAGAAGCTTGGGGCAGTCGCGCCGGTGGTTCGTGATTACGCCCGCGCATTGTCGGGAAGCACAGACATAGACATCAACCGCCAAGTAGCAGTTTCTGAATTCAAACATGCTCACAAGAACCTCGCCATCGCCCACCTTCTGAGTACCCACGGCATGATCCACAGTGCTCCTTCGGCCCTCGTGGAGGAATACTGCAGCCAATGCGCCCTCGAGATGAGTTGCAGCCAGCTTGCCCGGCTGTTCCTTCCTTTGGCAACCGGGGGATTTTCTCGCATCCTCGGTGAAACGGTGATGACGCAGCGGATCGTCCGGCGGCTCAATGCCCTGCTGATGACATCCGGCGTTTACGACTCGGTGGGCAGCTTCGCTTACCGCGTCGGATTGCCGGCCAAGAGCGGGGTGGGAGGCGGAATCGTCGCGATCGCGCCTGGGAAATGCTCCATTGCCGTCTGGTCACCTGGTCTCGACCGATCAGGCAACTCCCTTGTCGGAACACTGGCCCTCGAACTCTTCGCGCAGAGGACCAGATTGTCCGTTCTTGGCTGATCGCCACCACGGTGGTCGCAGCGGGCGAATGGGGCTGGCCATGGAGATGGGCCACGTTGACGTGCCAACCATCACCGATGGCCTCCCCGCCAGATCATGCCATCAGCTTGTGGGTCAGTGCCTGTACCGAGTTTCCCAGGCGCCCCGCCGAGACGTTGAGTTGTTCAGCGGCGTTCAGCACGCTGCCGACGGACAGCTTCGACACCTCCGCGGCCTTCAGAACTGCAACGATGTCATTTTCCAGATCGGTGGTACCCGCTGCGGCGCCACGCACCGTTTGCGAGATCTCGCCCGTCGCCTGTGATTGTTGGCTGACCGAGTTGAGGATAGCCTGGGACACCGAGGCCATGTCACGCACCACGTTGGCAATGGCGTCGATCGAGCCGGAGACATCCTGCGCGGACGTTTGGACCGACGTCAGCACGTCCGAGATCGTCGCGGTGGCTTCCAAGGATCGCGTGGCCAGCCGCTTGACTTCGTCAGCCACGACCGCGAAGCCACGGCCGGCCTCGCCCGCACGACTTGCCTCGATGGTGGCGTTCAATGCCAGCAAGTTGGTTTGGCCCGCGATTTGGCTGATCAACGAGATCGCATCGCTTATCCGTCCCGCCGACGTCATCATTTCTCCCATCCGTAGCGTGGCGGCATCCGCCTTCGTCGAAGCGTCGTCCGCCACTACAGCGGCGTGGGCCGACTGGCGGCTGATTTCCTGGATCGAGGCGGACAATTCCTCCGCTGCACCAGCGATCGCCTGCATGTGATCGCTGAGCTGGGAACTCACCGACCGCACCGCCACCGCTTGGGTATGGGCCTGCGCGGTCGCTGCGTCCAGCGTTTCGGCAGAGCGACGGATGCCGTCCGCCGCGTCGACGACACCTGTGACCGCGTCCGTCACGGTGGTCTCGATTGCCTGCGCCAGCGAACTGGTGGCATCACGCCGCTCGCGCTCGGCCTGTTCACGCAGCCGTTGACGCTCCAGCTCCATGTCTTTCAAACGCACGGCGGTGTCGCGGAACACGAGCAGTGCGCGGCTCATCGCCGCGATCTCGTCGTGGCCTTCCGTCGATATTTGGGTGGCGAGATCCCCTTCGGTCACCGCAACCATCCGGACCTGCAACTCCCGCAGACGGCGCAGCACGAGGCGGCCGACGTAAGCATAGCCGAGCAGCACGGCGGCGGCGGTCCCAGCGATGGCCAACACAATCACCATAACGGCCCCGTCCTCGGCGGACGTCCGTGCCTGAAGGGCCGCCTGGTCGACGCTGGCCCGGCTGATCTGAACCTTGGTGTCGATCAGGCCCGTCAACCTCGCCGCCTCGTTCCGGCTGTCGTCCAATGCCGCCGACAGGGCGACATGGGTGTCGGCCAGAGCCGCCGCCGCCGAGAATGGAGCCGAGGCGGCGAAGCGGTGCAACTTGTCGATGTTTTCCTCAGCCACCGCTCTGGTTGCTTCGTCCAGATCACGGAACGCCGTTTCCAGGGCCATCGCCTCGCGCCTGAAATCAAGTTCAACGCGCTTGACCGCTTCGCTGGTGCCCTCAAGGCTGGCCTGCAGCACCAGCCGGCGCAGCGCGCCCATGCTACGCTCCACGTCCGCAAAGCGAATGCCGCTGCGCCCCGCGGTGACCAGAAGGTCCACCGTCGTCTGATCCGACGCATGTCCCTGAGCCGAAGATGCCGCATAGTCGAAGTCCGAGCGCGTCAGCTCGATGCCTGGTCCCAGGCGTTCGCGCATCGTTTCCAGCAGGGACACAAGCTCGCGGCCCACTGCCTCCGCCTCGGTGCGGCGATAGAGCATCGTGGAGGTTGTGGCGTCAAGCGTGCCAATGGTCGCCGCCAGCCGGTCGAGTTGCACCAGAACGTCCTGGAACCCGAGCGCCCCTTTGGCGTCGCGCGCCAAGATCGTGCGGGCCAACCGACGGGCGAGGGCAATATCATCTTTTAGTTGGGTGGAAAGAGCGACCCGCTCCTCTTGGGAGCGCGCTGTCGGGATTGACGGAGCGAGGGTGGCGATCGCCTGTGCCCGAATTGACAATGTGAGGGCATCGGCGATCAACGGCACCTCGCTGGCGGCGAGACCGCTCAATCGGGCTTCCAGGCCTTGGAAAACATAGACAGATACGCCGGCAGATAGGATCAGTAACGCCGCGATGCCGAGGAAGGCGCCCCACAGCCGAACTCCAACACCGCCTCGGCGGAAACGTCCAACGGTCTTGTCCTGAACAGACATTGCCTATCCCCTTGTAAGCGTCATGCATAGATGCCCGGTATATTGGCAAATGGCTATAAAATGCCCTTTGCTGCGACGGCGGCGCACCGCTGTTGGTAAGTTGATCTCTATCATTTCAGAGAATGTCGAACAACTATCTTAAGCTGTTATTATGGTATAACGAATTTTCATATATTGTTTATTCGGAAGTCCGGAGTATCATCGGAAATCTGCACTTCCAAGCAGCAATCAGCCGCCTTGCATGTCAAAAGTTTCGCAAAGCAAGGCGGAAAGGGGGCATACCGATCTGGTAACGGAGATAGCGATGCGATTGAGCACCCTAGTTCTTTCGGCTGCGTTGATGACAGCGCCGCTGTTCACTGCCGATGCTAAGACGTTTCGATGGTCCAATGACGGTGATGTTGTGTCATTGGACCCGTATTACACCAACAATACCTTCCAACTTGGTTTTCTCGGCAACATCTATGAGCCACTGGCTCGCCGATCCAAAACTTTGACACTGGAGCCTGCGCTTGCCACAAGCTGGAAGCAGGAAGACGCCAATCGCTGGCGCTTTGTCTTGCGCCAGGGCGTCACCTTCCATGACGGCAGTCCTTTCACGGCGGACGACGTGGTTTTCTCGCTTGGCCGCGCAATGGCGGAAGGGTCGGATCTGCGGTCCAAGCTGCTTTCGATTGCGGAGGTGAAGGCGGTCGACGCGAACACCGTCGACATCATCACCAAATCGCCGAACCCGCTGCTCCCCGGCGATATCAGCTCCGTTTATATGATGTCGAAGATCTGGGCGGAGAAAAACAACGCCGTCAAGCCGACCGACATCAAGAAGAACGAGGAGAATTTTTCTACACGCAACACCAACGGCACGGGTCCTTTTGTCCTGAAGAGCCGCGAGCCGGACGTGAAGACCGTTCTCACCAACAATCCGGGCTGGTGGGACAAGCCGGAACACAATCTTACCGAAGTGATTTTCCAGCCGATCAAGGCGGCCAACACCCGTTTCTCGGCACTCGCGACCAATGAAATCGATATGGTCTATACCTTGCCGTTGCAGGATGTAGATCGCGTGAAGAGTGACTCTTCCTTGAAGCTGTACCAGGGGCCGGAGATGCGCACCATCTTCCTCGGCTTCGACCAGGGTCGGGACGAATTGCTCTATTCCAATGTCAAGGGTAAGAACCCCTTCAAGGATGTGCGGGTCCGCAAGGCGGTCTATCAGGCCATCGATATGGAGGCCATTCGTGCCCGTGTCATGCGCGGCGCCGCCACCCCGACCGGTTTGATGGTGGCGCCCACCGTGAACGGCTTCGACGCCGATCTGAACAAGCGCTTTCCCTACGATCCTGAGGCCGCGAAGAAGCTGTTGGCGGAGGCCGGCTATCCAACCGGGTTCGAGGTCACGCTTGACTGCCCGAACGACCGCTACGTCAACGACGAACAAATCTGCGTGTCGCTGGTGCCGATGCTCAAGCGGGCGGGCATTACGGTGAAGCTGAACGCCATGCCGAAGGTGAACTATTTTCCCAAGCTGGCGGCGCTCGACACGAGCTTCTACATGCTGGGCTGGACGCCCGACACCTATGATGCGCTGAACGTCCTGGCATCGATCATCGGCAGCCGCAACGATACGGGGCAGGGCGGCTACAACTACGGCCGCTACAGCAACAAGCGGATTGACGAGCTGATCGGTCAGATCCAGTCGGAGATCGATCCTGACAAGCGCAAGGCGATGATCCAGGAGACCTTCACCATCCATCGCGATGAGGTCGGCCACGTCCCGCTGCATCAACAGGCATTGGCCTGGGCCACCCGCGCGAATGTCCAACTCCACCAGCTCGCCGACAACACCTTCAATTGGCGGTGGGTCACGGTGAACTGAACAGCCGCAAACGGCATGAATGGAACCGACGGCTTTCGTCCCCTGCCGCCGCCGGCTCCATTCGCGCCCCCGCTCCCGAACGGGGGCGCACAACTCGGGCGGCGCCATCAGGATGTGGTGGCGCCGCTGGAGAGAGGGAACCATGATCTTCTTCATTGTTCGGCGCATTGCCGAAGCCTTTCTGGTGATGGGCGTCGTGGCGCTCATTTCCTTCTCCCTGTTCCGGTTCGTCGGTGATCCGATCAACAACATGGTCGGCCAGGACACCTCGCAGGCCGAGCGGGAGGTGCTGCGCACGCAACTTGGGCTGAACGATGCGATCGTGACCCAGTTCGCCCGCTTCGTCGCCGACGCTTCCCATGGCGATTTCGGCATGTCCTACCGCCAAGCGCGGCCGGTTGCGGAACTGATCGGCGAAAGACTGCCCGCCACCCTCGAACTTTCGGTCGTGGCCAGCGTCATCGCCCTGGTGCTCGGAATGGTCCTCGGCGTCTATACCGGCTTGCACCGCAAGGGCTTCCTGTCGCGCTTGGTGATGGCCGGATCGTTGATCGGCATTTCACTGCCGACCTTTCTGATCGGCATCTTCCTGATCCTGATCTTCTCGGTCTGGCTCGGCTGGCTGCCTTCCTTCGGGCGCGGCGATGTCGTGCGGATCGGTGGCTGGAGCACCGGCCTGCTCACCGTATCCGGCTGGAAGGCCGTCCTGATGCCGGCGGTGACGCTGGGGCTGTTCCAGATGACGCTCATCATGCGGCTGGTGCGCTCGGAGTTGATGGAGATCCTGCGTACGGACTACATCAAGTTCGCCCGGGCCCGTGGCCTGCCGGACCGGAGCATCCATTTCGGCCATGCCCTGCGCAACACCATGATCCCCGTGATCACCATCACCGGGCTCCAGCTGGGTTCGATCATCGCCTTCGCGATCATCACCGAGAGCGTCTTCCAATGGCCCGGTCTCGGTCTGCTGTTTCTGCAATCGGTACAGTTCGCCGACATCCCCGTGATGGCGGCCTACCTGCTGCTGGTGGCGTTCCTGTTCGTCCTGATCAACCTGTTGGTCGATGTCCTTTACTACCTTGTCGACCCGCGCCTGCGCGGCCAGCTGGGAGGCACCCATGCCAAGACCTGACCTCATCAAGGGCCGGTTCGCCGCCTTTTGGAACAAAGACATCGTCTGGAGTTTCCGCTCGTCGCCGGTCACCGTGGCGGCGGCCGTTCTGGCCCTGATCATCTTCGTGGCTTGTTTCGGCGCCGCTTGGGTGGCCCCGCACAATCCGATGGACGTCGCGACGGTGGAGTTGATGGACGCCGGCCTGCCGCCAGTCTGGCAGAGCGGCGGCGATCCGCGGTTCCTGCTGGGAACCGACGTGCAGGGTCGGGACATCCTGTCATCCATCCTCTATGGCGGGCGCATTTCGCTGACCGTCGGCGTGCTGTCGGTGCTGTTCGCCGCGGTGCTCGGGATTACGCTCGGCCTGGTCAGCGGGTATTTCGGCGGGACGATAGACACCATCATCATGCGGATCGCCGAGGTCCAGCTCAGCTTTCCGGCGATCCTCATCGCGTTGCTGGTCGACGGCGTGGCCCGCGGCCTGCTCCCTGCTGAGCAGCATGAAGCAGTCGCCGTTCCCGTGCTGGTGCTGTCGATCGGCCTCAGCTTTTGGGTGCAGTATGCGCGCACGGTGCGGGGCAGCACGCTGGTTGAAAAGCAGCGCGACTATGTTTCCGCCGCCCGCATCATCGGGCTGTCGCCCGCGCTGATCCTGATACGCCACATCCTGCCGAACGTGATCGGACCGGTGTTGGTGATCGCCACCCTGAATTTGGCTTTGGCTGTGATCACGGAAGCCACGCTGTCCTTCCTGGGCGTGGGCGTTCCGCCGACGCAGCCTTCCCTTGGCACGTTGATCCGCATCGGCAACGAATATCTGTTTTCCGGAGAATGGTGGATCACGGTCTGGCCCGGTCTCGCGCTGATCCTGATGGTGCTGTCTGTCAATTTGCTGAGCGATTGGCTGCGCGACGCCCTCAATCCCAAACTGCGGTGACACGATGAGCCCACACACCCAATCCGCGCCGCTTCTCAACGTCGATCACCTGCGCGTCGAGTTCGCCACCCGACGAGGCGTGCTGCGCGCCGTCGACGACGTCTCCTTCTCCGTGCAACCGGGTGAAATCCTCGGCTTGGTCGGCGAGTCAGGGGCCGGCAAATCATTGACCGGCATGTCGATCATCGGCCTGCTCGATCCTCCTGGCCGGGTGGTCGGCGGCGACATCGAGTTGGAAGGCGATCGCATTTCCGGTCTGACCCCCGACGCTATGCGCCGGATTCGCGGTTCGAAGATTGGTGCCATCTTTCAGGATCCGCTCACCAGCTTGAACCCGCTCTATACGGTCGGCCGGCAATTGATCGAGACCATGCGCGTCCATCTCCCGATCACTCAAGCCGAAGCCCGCCACCGTGCGATCGAGCTGTTGAGAGAGGTCGGGCTGCCGGCACCGGACAAACGGATCGACCATTATCCCCATCAGTTTTCCGGTGGTATGCGCCAACGGGTGGTCATCGCGCTCGCCCTGTGCGCCAACCCCCGTCTCATAATCGCCGATGAGCCGACAACCGCGCTCGACGTTTCGGTCCAGGCGCAGATCATCCAGCTTCTGAAGCGGCTGTGCCGCGATCACGGCACCGGGATCATTCTGGTCACCCATGACATGGGGGTGATCGCCGAGGCCGCCGACCGGGTGGCGGTGATGTATGCCGGCAGGATCGTGGAGATCGGCCCGGTCGCGGATGTCATCCACGCGCCGAAGCACCCCTACACCATCGGCCTCATGGGGGCGATTCCGAAGATCGGCCAACGCGATGGCCGGCTGACCCAGATCGACGGGTCGATGCCGCGGCTGAACGCGCTCCCGCCGGGCTGCGCATTCAACCCACGCTGCCATCTGGTGACGGACCGCTGCCGGCAGACCCCACCCCCGCTTGCCTCGGTTGGGCGCAGCCAGGCCGCTTGCTGGGTCGCGGCCAAGGAGGTTCACGTCAATGTCCAATAACAAAGCTCCCCTCACTCAGCAGGGCACCGGTCCGCTGGTTTCCGTCCGTGACCTGGAATGCCGCTTCGACGTTTCGGCCCCGTGGGTGGTGCGCAAGCTGCGTGGACTTCCACGGCAGTCGGTGAAGGCGGTGGCCGGCGTCAGCTTTGAGATAAAGCGGGGAACCACCTTCAGCCTCGTGGGTGAATCCGGCTGCGGCAAATCGACGGTGGCCCGGATGATCGTTGGATTGTACCGGCCCGCGGCCGGCAGCATCCGCATCGGCGGTCACGATTTGGCGCGGACGTCGCCGGCGGAACAGGCGGCCTTGCGTCGGCAGATGCAGATGATCTTCCAAGACCCCTACGCCAGCCTGAACCCGCGCTGGCGCGTGCGCAACATCATCGCTGAGCCCATCCGTGCCTTCGGCCTGCTCGACGGCAGGCAGGCGATCGACCGTCGCGTGGACGAATTGCTGCGCCTGGTCGGTCTGGCCCCGTCGGATGGCGAGAAATTCCCCCATGAATTTTCCGGTGGGCAACGCCAGCGCATCTCGATCGCCCGCGCCCTGTCGAGCAATCCGGAGTTCCTGGTCTGTGACGAACCGACCTCCGCCCTTGACGTGTCGGTGCAGGCGCAGATTCTCAATCTGATGAAGGATTTGCAGGGTGAGCTCGGCCTTACCTACCTGTTCATCAGCCACAATCTGGCCGTGGTCTCATTCATGGCCCACCAGGTCGGGGTGATGTATCTGGGCCGGCTGGTGGAGGTGGCGGAAACCGACCGACTTTTCCGCAACCCACAGCATCCCTACACCCGGCTTCTGCTCGACACCTTGCCGGACTTGTCGATGGCGCGGCGCGACCGCCAGCCGATGGGTGGCGAGGTGCCCAACCCGATCAACCCGCCGACCGGCTGCAGCTTCCATCCGCGCTGTCCGCTCGCCACCGACCGCTGCCGCAATGAACGGCCGGCGGTCCGCGTGCTCAGCGATGGCAGCGAAGCCGCCTGCCACGCCGTCTCCTCGACGGTGGGGACGACGCCGGCCATGCCCCTCAGTATTCTCCGGAGAGTTTCATGACGAGCATCGAAATCCTGCGCCGTCTGGTCGGCTTTGACACGGTCAGTTCAAAGTCCAACCTAGCGCTGATCGATTGGGTGCGGGACTATCTCGAACGGCGCGGCGTCGCGTCCGAACTGGTCCACAACGAAACCGGAACCAAGGCCAATCTGTGGGCCACCATCGGCCCGGACCGCGACGGCGGCATCGTCCTTTCCGGCCACACCGACGTGGTGCCTGTGGAGGGCCAGCCATGGAGCAGCGACCCGTTCACCCTGACCGAACGCGGAGGCAAGCTCTATGGCCGGGGGACCTCGGACATGAAGGGGTTCGTCGCCGTGGCGCTGAACGCGGTCGACCGCTTCAAGGCGACGTCGCTCGACCGGCCGGTTCACCTGGCATTCTCCTATGACGAGGAGGTCGGCTGCCTCGGCGTTCCGACCCTGCTGGAGGCGATCCGGCTGCGGGGCATCCGACCGGCTGCGTGCATCGTCGGCGAACCGACATCGATGAAGCTGGTCGTCGGGCAGAAGGGCATCCTGTGCGCCGATGCCCATGTGCGTGGGCACGAATGCCACAGTTCGATGGCGCCGGACGGCGTCAACGCCGTGCAGTACGCTGCGCGCATCATCGATTTCATCCGTCAGGAGACCGAGCGGCGCTACAGGGAGGGGCCGTTCGACGAACGCTTCAACCCGGCCTCGACCACCCTTCACGTCGGCATGGTGCGCGGCGGGACTGCCTCCAACATCGTGCCGCGGGACTGCCATTTCACGGTGGAGATCCGCCATCTGCCGATCGACGACCCACACGAAATCCTGCAGTCGGTCGAAAACCATTGCCGCAGGACGCTGGAGCCGGAGATGCGCGCGGTGGCCCCCGACACCGGCATCACCCTGTCGGTTGTGAGCAAAAGCCCTGGCCTCGCCACGAATCCCGAGGCCGATATTGCTGCCGTCGTGCGCCGGATCACCGGTGACAACAACAGCTTCGCCGTCGCCTATGCCACTGAAGCCGGCCACTTCAGCGAAGCAGGCATTTCCACCATCATCTGCGGTCCCGGATCGATCGCTCAGGCTCACAAGCCAGACGAGTTCATCGAAATCTCCCAAATCGAAGCCGGTGACCGCTTCATGCAGGCCCTCGCCGATGCCCTTGGCCGAAAAGCGGCCGCCTGAGACCGCTCAGCGGATCACGAAGGCTGCGGCAACGGAATGTTCACAATTACGTCATGTAATGATCGAGGGCCGCAAAGGGACATCGGATGAATCTCCGCCAGCTTGAAGCCTTCCGTCTGGTCGTTTCGACAGGAACCACCGTTGCCGCTGCCCGGATCTTGAATTTGACGCAGCCGGCGGTCAGCAAGCTGATCACGGAATTTCAGAAATCGATGGGAATTCCGCTGTTCCGACGCGAGAATGGGCGTCTTATTCCCACCAACGAAGGGATGGCGCTGTTCGCTGAGGTGGGAAAGGCCTTCGCTTCGCTCGAAGCCATCACCGAATTCGCCAATCGGGCACGCGACGTCAAGACCGGCAACGTCAACGTCATCATCATGCCCAGCCTCGCCTACAATTTCGCCGCACGGGTCATCGCCAACGTCTCGCCGTTGTTTCCAGGCTATCTGTTCGACGTGGGGTTCGGCGAGGCGGCGAGTTACGGGTTGGAACGGCTTGAGGACAAGGCAGATCTCGTCTTGCTGCTGATGCCGGCCCATCTGCCCGGCGTCGATGTGTTCCCGCTGGTCGATGTCCGTTGCGTTTGCGTCGTGCCGCGCGGACATCGCCTGACCAACCGATCCACCATCGATGTTTCAGATCTCGACGGTGAATCGCTCGTGCTGATCAATCCGCTGTATCACTGGCGCCAGAAGCTCGAAGAGGTGTTCGCACGCGCCGGCGTCAAGCCCATCGTGCGGGCGCAGACAACCAGCAGCGCCCATGCCTGCGGACTTGCCGCGCAAGGTGTTGGAATTGCACTTGTCAATGAACTGATGGCCAACGAAATCAATTTTCAGACAGCAGTCATTCGACCCTTCACCCCGACGCTTTGGCAGACCGTGGCCTTGGCCGTGTCGAAAAACAAGCCGAAATCGGATGTGTTGGTTGCGCTGATCGATGCTTTCCGCTCCGTGGCGAGAGAGTATTCTTGAGTTGAAGGTGTTTGATAAAATATCATGTCCTGGATTGTGATTGCCTGAATCACTTATTTCCATTCAGGCAATGGAGAATTTGCGATCTTTGATATGTTCGTTTGAAATTACGGGAAATTGACCATGAGGGCATGTCTTTCAACTAATTAGCTTGTGCCTATCGCATCTGGCGGATGCACTTGTCGTCCATTATCCAGGCTGTCGGAGCGTAGATCGACATCCAAGGCCACACCATCGACCATGAATCCTCCCTGCTTCCGACAGGGGTGTGCTCCGTCTGATCTGCGAGCAACTTGTTCGATTTAAGTGAACAAAGTGGCCGACATATATTCGCTATCTTGATACATGCAAATAGGCGGATCATACGTGCGACAACTCATTCACGGTTCTCCGCTCATGCTCGATACAGAAAGTCAGACCAAAGGCCCATCGAAGCGGATGCTGGCGCTCAAGGATTTTGAAGCTGCGGCGAAGCGTCATCTTCCCCGTTCGATCTTCGGATATGTTTCGGGAGGCGTCGAAGACAACCAATCGCTCCGGGAAAATCGCTCTGCCTTTGCAGAGCATCACCTGTTGCCGCGGGTGCTGGTCGACGTGTCCCAACGGAGCCAGGCGGTAACGCTGTTCGGGCGGAAGTACGATACTCCCTTTGGCATCGCGCCCATGGGATTATCGGCGCTTTCCGCTTATCGAGGCGACATCGTCCTGGCGTCCGCCGCCAGGGCAGCCAACGTGCCGATGATTCTGAGCGGTTCTTCATTGATCCCTCTCGAGGATGTCATCGCTGCGGCGCCTGGAACCTGGTTTCAGGCCTATCTGCCTGGCGATGCGAAGCGCATCGACGCACTTCTCGACCGTGTCGATGCCGCTGGATTCGAGACGCTGGTGCTTACAGTCGATATTCCGGTCTACGGTAATCGCGAGAACAACATTCGCAATGGCTTTTCGACACCCTTGCGTCCTGGCCTTCGACTGGCCTGGGATGGCTTGACACACCCGCGCTGGCTTTTGGGTACGTTTCTGCGCACGTTGATGCAGCATGGGATGCCTCATTTCGAGAATTCCTTCGCCGAACGTGGCGCACCGGTCCTGTCGGCCAATGTGCTGCGCGATTTCAGCAACCGAGATCATCTGAACTGGCGCCATTTCGACCAGATCCGCTCGCGCTGGAAAGGCACCCTGATCATTAAAGGGGTGTTGAGCGTCGCCGATGCGTTGACCGCACGGGAAAGGGGGGCGGACGGCGTCATCGTTTCCAATCACGGCGGGCGTCAACTTGACGGGGTGTTGTCGCCGCTACGGGTTCTGCCGGAGATCGTAGAGGCCCTCGGCCGGTTTCCGGTCATGATGGACAGCGGCATTCGCCGCGGTACCGATATCGTCAAGGCCCTGTCCCTGGGTGCGAGGTTCGTCTTCGTCGGGCGTCCTTTCGCTTATGCAGCGGCCGTGGGGGGACAGGGTGGGGTACTGCATGGAATCCGACTGCTCCGTGAAGAGGTCGACCGCGACATGGCGTTGCTTGGCGTTCGCTCATGCGAGGAGTTGAGCCGGGACCTGCTGCGACCAACGGCATCGCCGTCCGATGGTGAATATTCCGCTTCGGTGCTGCCTGCAGCGATGAAGCCACCGACGCCGGCGGATTCGATGAGACCGCGCGGGCTGGCGAATTCGGCCACCGCCTAGTTGCCAAAGAAGATCCGGACCTTCGAGGTTTCCAAAAGTGCCGCGCCTCCTGGGCGCGTCCGAAGAACTTTCATGGAATATGGGGAGAGATACATGCTCAAGAAGAATGTGCTGGGAGCCACCGTTGCGTTGGCGCTCGCATCCCAATCCGCTGCCGCCGCCGATCTGGTCCGTCTCGGCAACCTCAAATTTGCCCATTTCGGGGCGATTTCCTACATGAAGGAAATTGCGCCAAAATATGATTTGAAGATCGACGAGCGCGTGTTCGCCAAGGGAATCGATATTCTGCCGGCGATCGTCGCCGGCGAGATCGACATGGCGGCAAGCGGCGCGGACGCCGCGGTTGCCGGCCGCGCTTCCGGCGTGCCGATCTATGCGGTCGCCGGCTTTGCCAAGGGCGGGGCGCGCATCGTCGCGCGCTCCAACGCGGATATCAGGAGCATTGCCGACTTGAAGGGCAAAAAGGTCGGCGTTTCCCGCGGTGGTGCTCAAGAGCTGCTGCTGCTCGCTGAACTGGCGAAGCATGGTCTGAGCTGGTCCGACCGTCCCGGCAAGGACGTGCAGATCGTCTACATGGCCTTTGCCGACCTCAATCAGGCTATCGCCGCGGGCAGCATCGACGCCATGTGCCAGTCCGAACCGCAGGCAAGCCAAGCGATCAACAAAGGCTTCGGTACAGAGGTGATCAAACCCTATGACACCGAACTCGGTTCGCCGGTACGGACGTTGGTGATCACCGAAGATCTTTACCGGAACAAGCCGGACGTCGCGGAGCGCGTGCTGCGCTGCTTCGTCGAAGCCACGGCCACCTTCATCGCCAATCCGGAATTGGCCGAAACCTATGTGCGCGACAAAATCTTCAAGGGCCAGATCACGAGTCAGGATTATCAGGACGCCATCGGCAATTCGCAATTTACCTACGACCTGACGGTCGAGCATGTCCAGGCCACCACGGATCTCATGCAGAAATACGGTGTCGGTCGGATGGACCGGGCGCCCAAGGCGGCCGACTGGGTCAAACTTGACCTGCTGGCCAAAGCCAAATCTGCCCTCAAGGTCAACTGATCGTCTGGAATCCACCATGTCCCGATCCGTTTCTCTGACGCCGGCCATGCTCTTCCGTGGTGCGGTGGTTCCGATCGCCGTCCTTGCATTGTGGCAGGTGCTATCCTCCACCGGTCTGATCAATCCAACGATTCTGCCATCGCCGGAGGCTGTTCTCATTCGCTGGTGGCACTATCTGCTGCCGACAGACGCCTATGACCCGGCCCGGTCCGGCTGGCTGGCCTGGGCGCTGTCGGGCGAGATGTTGTTCGATGCCTATTCCAGTCTTTATCGGGTGGTGCTTGGTTTTCTCGTCGGAGCCGGGTTGGCGCTGCCGCTCGGCCTGCTGATGGGCACCAACCCTCGCGTCTATGAGTTGTTCGATCCGCTGATCCAGGTGCTGCGGCCGATCCCGCCCATCGCCTACATCCCGCTGGCGATCCTATGGTTCGGGCTGGGCAACCCGCCGGCAATCTTTCTGATCGCCATCGGCGCCTTCTTCCCGGTGCTGATGAACACCATCGCCGGGGTGCGCCATGTCGACGGCATCTATCTGCGCGCCGCCCGCAACCTGGGTGCCGGTAGGCTGACCATGTTCCTGCGCGTCATCCTGCCGGCCGCCACGCCCTACATCCTCGCCGGCGCGCGGATCGGCATCGGCACCGCCTTCATCGTCGTGATCGTGTCGGAGATGATCGCCGTCAACTCCGGCCTCGGCTTCCGCATCTTGGAGGCGCGCGAGTTCATGTGGTCCGACAAGATCATCGCCGGGATGTTCACCATCGGCCTCTTGGGCCTCGCCATCGATATCGCCATAAACCGGCTGAACACCCATCTGCTGCGGTGGCACCGCGGTCTGGACAGCTGATCGGAGACGCCGACATGATCACCGCAGTAAAGAGCATTGCCGACGCCCGGCTCGTCCCCGGCGCTACCCAAATCGAGGTACGCGGTGTGAACAAGGTGTTCACCACCGGGGGCCATGACATCGTCGCCTTGCAGGGCATCGACCTGACGGTGGGGCAGGGGGAGTTTGTCTGTCTGCTGGGTCCGTCAGGCTGCGGAAAGTCTACGCTGCTGAACGCGGTCGCCGGGTTTCAACCGCCGTCCCAAGGCGTCATCACAGTCGATGGACAACCTGTGCTTACGCCGGGTCCCGATCGCGGGATGGTGTTCCAGGAATATGCATTGTTCCCCTGGATGACGGTCGCCGAGAACATCGCCTTCGGCCTGCAGATCAAAAGGATGGGCCGCGCCGAAGTCAAGGAGCGGGTGGACGCGCTGCTGGCCAAGCTGCATCTTCAGGATTTTCGGCACCGCTATCCGAAGGATCTGTCGGGTGGTATGCGGCAACGCGTCGCCATTGCGCGCGTGCTGGCATTGGACAGCCCCATCATGCTGATGGACGAGCCTTTCGGCGCGCTGGACGCCCTGACCCGCCGCACGCTTCAGGACGAGCTGCTGCGCATCTGGGAGGAGGTGGGTAAGACAGTCCTGTTCGTGACTCATTCCATTGAAGAGTCGATCTACCTTGCAGACCGTATCATCGTGATGACCTACAGGCCGGGCACCATCAAGCGCGACATCCATGTCGACATGCCCCGTCCGCGGGACGGTTCCAATCCGGAGTTCAATCGCCTGAAGCGCGAGCTTTCGCAGATGGTGATGGAAGAGCAACAGCGTTTCAGCCAGGAGGAAATCCGGTCCGTCACAGCGGATTAGCTTTGCAACCGAAAATCGCGAGCTTTCGGAGTCGGCCTATGTGGACGGCCAATGTCATCCCGGGGATTTTGCCCCTGATGCCAAGTACGAGCCCAAGCCGATAAAGTCCACCAGGATTTTGACGCTAAAGCAGTTCGGCCGCGGATCAAAGGAGTTCGTTCCCGGCATATCCCATGGCGTCGTGCGCTCAATGTGAACGGCACGACGCCATGGGATATGCCGGGAACGAACGATTCGGATGACGGGATGGGCGGCCAGATGGACGGTGAGGCCCTGCCGGTTCAACTCCGCCGTGACGGAATCGACCAGGAAGGGCATGTCGTCGACGATCTCCACGACCGAGCGTTCGGCCTGCCGGCCATGCTCGTCCAGCCCGGTCGCAGCTTCACGAAGTGCTCCGCCCGCGCATTCGGAACCCGGCTGCGCACCAGCTCGGCCAGCTGTTGCCGCAAGTTGCCCACCAGATCCTTCGTCACCAGCGGCATGACGGTGGATGTCTCTTCTCAATTTTTGAGTAGGAAGATATCCCAAGTCATCTGGAGCCACATTTTGTAAAAAACATGCCTGCGATGGGGCATGGCAAAATCTAAGTAAAAGCATAGTCGGCAAATTAATTCTGTAGCGAATTGAATGAGAGTGTTGAATACTGAATTATTCATCGCAGCGATATTTTCACAACTTACGTGAAAAAAGCCCGAGACGATGTATCGTCTCGGGCTTAGTTTGTTTATCAGGAAGGATGTCTCACATAAAGATGCGCTCAAACGCACAGTTTTATTAGCGGTCTGAAGCCGATAATGCAAGGTCAATGTCTCGATATGGCGAAATAATATTCAAGAATAATTATAATCGTATAATGGGATTTCATAATCCTTGTATGCGGCTTCATGATTTTTCAAGGATGGGACATGTTCATGTGCCGGCCCTGTGGGGTGCTGGATAAATGGCGAAGGTTCTATTCGGAATCTTGCACCTGGCTGGTCCGGGTGAACTTGGAGGGTATGAAGTCGCGGATCGGAACCGGTCCGATGGTTGAGGAGGATCAACAAATCCAACCCACCAAGCCGGGTTTGGCAGGCATTCCCAATCGCCGAAATCGCCTTCCCGTTCAGCGGTTCTTGAAGCTATTGAGATATGATCGCAAATGCCCCAGCAGGGAAAGAGCGGACGGCGGCAGTTGCCGACCCCGTCGTGTGATCAAATGAATCTCTGCCTTCATCAACGTGGCGTTGGAGATCGGGATTGCCTCGACGAGCCCCTCTCTCACTTCCTTCATCGCAACGAATTCCGGAAGAAGAGCGATGCCCAAGCCTGATACCACAAAGTTACGCAGAAGCGTGAAGGAGTTGGTGCTCATTATTACAGGCATGGACAGTCGTTCAATTTGCAGTGCGTGACCTATGAGATGCTGCACGCCGAAGGAATGGTTCAGCGATGCACTCGGAAAGGACGCCAGTTCGCGCAGCGAGGGAGCATGCCCTAGACACGCGAGCGGATGGCCTCTTGGAACGATTGCGCGAATCGAACTGCCGATTCGTGCATTGCAACTCAGGCGAGGGTCGAATGGTGGATTGAATACCAAGCCGATTTGCGCATCGTCTTCGATAACGGCGCGAACGATGGCGTCGGTGGCCATTGTCTCTATGGAATAGGATAACGTCGGATGTTTCCGACAGAAATCCCGCAGCGCATCCGAGAGAAAATCACTTATAAACCCCTCCCCCAGCACAAATTGGACAGTACCGCGTACGAGATTATTCAGTTCATGGATCCTGGCAAGCACATCGGCGCGCGCGACCTGCTGCCCCAAATGGTAGTCAATCAGCATCCGGCCTGCTTCCGTGGGACGGACGCCGCGTGGCAGGCGCTCCAGCAAGGCGACGGCCGTCTCCTGTTCCAGCATTGCGATTTGCCGACTGATGGATGAGGCATTGACGTTCAGGCGGTCAGCCGCCGCACGGATGCTGCCGGCTCTGACCGTCTCGTACAAATAAGCGATGCGTTGGTCTTGCATGCGAGCTTACCGGACCTTCCGCGGAGGCGTGTAAACCGTTGCGCTGGAGGCAACGCTATCGATCTTCGCATCATATGTCCGTTACAGCCTCACCTGTGCAAGAGTGGTCCGCGGAAAATCCGGAAAAGAGACGGTTACAGAAGCTGGATCGGAGGCCGAATGTCGCGATCAAGAAAAATCGGTGAAACAGAGCGGACCATAAGTGCCGTTCGACGCAGGGAGAAGGTGCACCTCAATCCTCGGACACTCGGCTTTTAAATTTGACCCCGGAAAGATTTGGTCGATGCCATTGGTGGTGATGACGGAACATCTGAGCGGAGCCGTGTCTGCCGCCGTCTTCACCGGATTGTCGGCCTCTTCATCACAAGCCTGAACATCTTTGACCTAGCTGAACTCGTCATGGGCGCCGGGATTGGATCAGGCAACATGATGGCTGCAGCATCGACTGCCATCGCGTAAGCGTGAACCCGGCGTCTCCGCCGGCCCACCCATCGTCACAGGGTTGAGGGCCGGCAGAGGTACTTTTCCGGGCGCAGCCCTGATTATCCACTACCTTCACCTCTAATCCGCGAATAATCATCAGAAGGCAGCGACGCCATGGTCGACAAGGACATTGCAAGCGACATGCGCATTTGGCGGCATGATCTGCATGCTCACCCCGAAACCGCCTATACCGAATTCCGGACCAGCGAACTGGTCGCAGCGCGGTTGGCGGAAGATGGATTTGCGGTTCATCGAGGTTTGGCCGAAACCGGCGTTGTCGGAACCCTCACGACCGGAGACGGACCGGTAATCGGGTTGCGGGCCGACATGGATGCATTGTTCCTTGATGAAAAAGGCGCGCTGCCGCATGCGTCATGTCATCCGGGCAAGATGCACGGATGCGGCCATGATGGCCATACCGCCATGCTGCTTGGAGCGGCGCGCCAGTTGGCGCGTACCCGTAACTTCCGCGGAACCGTCCATGTAATCTTTCAGCCGGCCGAAGAAAATGAAGGCGGAGGACGCCGCATGATCGAGGAAGGTCTTTTCAGCCTGTTTCCGTGCGATCAAGTCTTCGCTCTTCACAATTGGCCGGCTTTGCCCTTGGGACAATTCGCGGTCAATGGCTCCACCATGATGGCGGCCTTTGACACTTTTGAAGTAACGGTAAGCGGGCGGGGTTGCCATGGAGCCATGCCGGAAACCGGTATCGACCCGCTCATTCCCGCTGCGCAGATACTTCTTGCTCTCCAGACGATCGTCAGCCGTCGCGTCAGCCCCTTGAGCCAAGCGGTGCTCAGTGTGACGCAGGTCCATGCCGGGGACACATGGAACGTGATTCCCGACAGCGCCGTCATGCGTGGTTGCGTTCGGTCCATGTCCTCCGACGTCCAGGACCACATTGAGCGTCATATGAGCGCGATCGTGCGTGCCACCGCGGAAGCGCATGGTGCCACGGCAACCCTGCGCTATGAACGCCGCTATCCGGCCACCATCAACACCCCGGAGGCCGCCGCCGAAGCGGCACGGGCTGCGCGAGCGGTGGTTGGCGACGAGCGAGTCGACTGCGACTGCCTTCCGTCAATGGCTTCCGAAGATTTTGGCTTCATGCTCCAACACAAGCCTGGCGCATACATCTTCATGGGTGTCGATGATGAAAGTCACCGGGCTGCCCTTCACAATCCTCTTTATGACTTCAACGACGCGGCACTCGCGATCGGTGCGTCTTTTTGGGTGGAGCTGGTAGAGCAGCTCCTGCCAAGTTGAGCAAGGTGTTGCCTTGATTTCGGAGCAAGCATGATCAGCCTGTGAACATCTTTTAAGACTGGTATGGAGTCTTCATCCTCGCGCATGGTCGGACCGATGAAGGCTACCGCGGAGTTCCTCAAAGGGTTGGAAGACGCCGGGTAGCCTGACCGAACCGTTGCCGTCGATGTGATGCCTTACGGGGTTGCATGGTCCACAGTGGATGGAGCATCACTCCGCGATGAGAGCGGCCGCTTGCCGGTCTCCAGGATCAGCGCTGCCGAGCAGCCCCGCCTTTACGCTCGCTCTGTCCTCCGGAGTGCGATTCTGGCTCATCTTGCGCTTGGCGTCGAACCGTGTGATGGGCAACCGCACACCGACTATGCCTCGCAATTGGGCCTCGACAAACTCGGGCGGCGCGTCACCGACAGCCCAAGGCTGTGGGCGTGATGCCTCATGACGGTCCGTCAGGCGTGTAACGACATCGAGCAGGAGATCGGATTCGGTGAAAAACTCGACGCGACCGTAAGCATGTATCGCCACGTAATTCCACGTTGGAACGACCTTCCCATCCGAGGTCTTGCCACCATACCATGACGGAGTGATATAGGCATCCGGCCCCATGAAGATTACCATCGCCTCACCGACGGCCGGCGCTTTCCATTGCGGGTTGGCCTTCGCAATGTGCCCGTAGAGGGTGCCCATCTCCCCTTCATTCTCGTCGAGGAGCAGGGGCAGAGGGGTGCACTCCAACCCGCCGGCTGTGGCCGTAACCAAATTGGCGAGCCTCGCAGTCCGCATCATGTTGTGGATGGTCGGCAGGTCCGTCTCTTGGAAAGCCGGCGGCATGTACATCGAGATCTCCTTGACGCGCGGAACAATAGTGCAACCGAAACACCATGCTGAAAGACTACGACCGACGCAACTACTATGATAGTTGATCGTAGCTTGAATTCTGGTGAAATGCCCGGCCAATGAATCGGAAATTATCTCTATTTCAGATTTCACGGCGCGTCCGGAGCCGGATTGGAAAAGGGAGATATCGGGCCGGAAGTCAGCATATCCGTGTAGAGTAGACACCTGCCGACGATCGCCGTTTCGTCGATTCATTAACTACAATCGTTGCTTGGGAATGTATTATGTCTGAGGGAGGGCGGTGTAGACACCGAAAGACAATCGGCTTTCCCTGCAGCTTCTTGGCGTTCCTGTGTGCAGAAAGTTAAATTGCTATTACATGAAATAAAATTACCGGGAAGGGGCTGGCGCCGTTCCAGCGCGTTAAGAAACATTTAAGGTTTTGTTACGTTAAATTGGTTGAGGTACTAACAACGTCAGCATTTACCCCGAATTATTGGATGTTTTCTACCAGAGGCAGCATTCTTAATTCACAGAACCGTAACACTCTGGCCAACGCGCAACCTGAGATTTCCAAGTCTACCTCGTGCCGTCGGACGATAACGAACGCCTTAGCTAGGAGACGGACAATGGTCAATCCCATGAAGGGGATGCTGGCTGTACGGGTGGTGATACCAATCGCGCTCATGGTTACAGTCATGGCAATGCTGGCCATTGGCGGCATTGCCATGACCAATATGGATGATGCTCGCTCTTCCCTGGAAGATCGCGCCGACGTCACGACAAAGGTTGTCGCTGGCGGGCTAACCGAGGCGCTCTGGAATGTCGACCAAGAGGCAGCTCGGGCGCAACTTGCAGCCCTGGCGAACGACCCCGACTATGTCGGCAGCAAGGTGGTGGATCCGAAGGGTAACGAGCTGGCTACCCATGGGAGCCCTAATACATCGGGTGGACTGATTCTGGTCCGCAAAGCTGATGTCGTTCGGAAGAATGACGGAAATAGTAAAGTCCTTGGTAGCGTCGAAATCCATCTTTCTGCTGCACGGGCTGAACGCGTGGCGATCGAGCGCGCTTGGAAGCTGGCCGGAATAGGATTTCTAGCCCAGATCGTGCTTTGCGGAGTATTGTTTTTCACTGTACGAGCGTCCACCAGACCAATCGTCGTGCTGACAACCGTGATGGCAAAGTTGGCTGCTGGAGACAGTTCAGCGGAGGTGCCGTCGCGGAAGAGGGCTGACGAGATTGGCCGGATGGCGAACGCAGTCCAGATTTTCAAAGAGCAAGGTATCGAAAAGCAGAGACTTCAATCTGAACAAGAAGTATTGCGCCGACAGTCTGACGAGAACCGGAGGACCGCAATTGCCGGTGTCGCGGATCATTTCGAGCGTCAGGTGAGTTCCGTCTTGACGGAGGTTTACGCCACCGCAGCTCAAATGGCCGAGTTCACCACGCTCCTGACCGAGGCCTCCGGTCGCAATGGGCATATAAGTCAGCAAACCGCTGGCAATGCGGCATCCGTCAACAGGAACGTCGACAGCATGGCGAATGCTGTCGAGCAGCTCGCTGCGTCCATTCGCGAGATCTCAGATCAAGCTCAACGCTCCCAGCAGATTGCCGGTGAAGCATCCGTGCGTGCAAACAGAGCGGAGAACATGGTTGTCAATCTTGTTCAGGCTTCCGAAAAAGTAAATGCCGTTGTCACGCTCATCAACTCCATCGCCAGCCAAACCAATTTGCTTGCGCTGAACGCAACGATCGAAGCAGCGCGAGCGGGTGAGGCTGGAAAGGGCTTTGCCGTCGTGGCAGGTGAGGTGAAGGCTCTCGCAAACCAGACGGCAAAGGCAACGGAAGAGATCGAAAGCCAAATACGTGCGATACAAGACTCGACCGGAGCAGCGGCTGGAGAGATAACGGAAATCGCCAAGGTCGTCTCCCATGTCAGCAGCATCAGTGCATCCATCGCCGCTGCGGTGGAAGAACAGAACGCCGCCACCGGTGAGATTGGCCGCGGCGTGAACGAAGCGGCCAGCGGCGTGCGCGCTTTGCTGGTTGACGTTAATGCGACGACCTCCGCTGCCGATGATACCGGAGAGGCGTCTGGGCAATTGCAAGACGCAATGAAGACACTCCAGCTTCGTATGAACGCAATGCAGAAGCAGGTCACGGAGTTCGTTACTTCTTTGCGCGCAGCTTGAACGAAGTGTAATGACAAAATCTTGGGCTCGACCGTGATTTCAAGATTGCTGTAGGTACAATCAGGATCTACGGAGTCTTGTCTGATAAGGTGGGGAATTGGCTGGCATCAGCGTCTCCCCATCTTACTGGTGCGTTGCTGCTCCTATGGCGGTAGCGTTACGAGTCCCCTCTATCCTCAAGTGAATCGTTTAGAACATGGACTTTTCAGGTATCAGGCGGTCTGGAAATACGCTCTCGTAAGCGAGCCAGTCGCAACGAAGTCACCTGACAATAAAATTACGGCGACCCACAAGATTTTTTCTAAATACCTGAAGAGATAAGTTAGCCATGGAGAGAATTGTCGAAGATAGCCATATATGATGTTAAGAAATATGAAACAAGTTTTCAGGATTATTGAAATTGACGGGCTGACTTACCCATCTTGTCGGTTAACATATAACATAAAGGGTCGGCACAAAATGTGTGAAGAAGAGAAAGAGAGACGCGAGGCCGGTGTTTACAGCCGCAGGCGCGTGCTATTCCTCACGGGTGTAGCGGCAGCTCTACCTTTGATTTCACCGCTCGGTCGTGCCAAAGCGGCTGATGCAGCGCTCCGAATCAACGTGTTTGACCAGTTCGCCCCACTGAGCTTTAAAGAGGGAGGGGCAATCACTGGCATTCTTCCCGATCTTCTGAATGAAGTGCTTCAGAAGAGAATGGGGCATCCCATCTCCTTCCAAGGTATGCCGTGGCTTCGTGCTCAGGAGGGTGTCAAGGATGGGGATGCAGATGCATTCTGCACGACTCCAACGGATAAACGCCGCGAATATGCTGTTTTCGGTCAGGAGCCGATCCTGACTTCGGGAACTGCCGTATTTTTTGCGAAGTCGAATCCTCGCGCGGAAGAAATTCGGAATATTTCCACGATCGACGATCTGCCGAAATTTTCACAGGGCGACTATTCCGGTAATGGATTTGCCGAAACCACCTTCAAGGGATTGAAGATTGAGTGGGCTAATTCTCTCGATCAGGTGATGAAGAAGATCGCTCTGGGTAGGAACGATATATTTGTCGGTACCGATGTGGTAGGTCGCTGGACAGTCAAGCAATCAGGACTGTCGGATCAGATAGTCAACTTCAATGTTGATTTTGCCCCTCCTTCAAATTTCAATCTTGGTATTCGGAAGAGCTTGAGTGGTCACGAGCAGGTGATCCAACGCTACGATGAGATTGTCAAACAAGCAAAATCTGACGGAACGCTGGCTGGTATCATCGCGCGTTATGCCTGATTCCGCAGGTGCGCCAAGCATAGAAAGATAGGGTCGCGAGGCGCCGTCTAATGGCGGCGCCTCGGAATTCGACCACGCGACCGCTGGATGGGGCGGCCGCGTGGCTCTGTCTCCCGACTTTCACCCTGAATCCTGGCGAGGTCCGGCAGAGCGGAACGGAACCCTGCCGAGCGATCGTTGGATTCAGCGCTTGACGTCGAAATGCCTTGTCTCAGGCAACATGCACATCGCAACAAGGCTGATCATGCTGGTCGCTACCACATAATATGCTGGTGCGACGGCACCGAACATGTTGATGCCCCAGGTGATGATGACTTGGGTCGTGCCTCCGAAGACCGTGGCGCCGATCGCGTAAATCACCGATACGCCCGTCGCGCGGAGTGCGATCGGCATCATTTCGGGAATAGCGACCAGGCTGGCGGCGCCGCTCATTGAGGTCAGCATCGTTATTACGCCAGTTACGATGAGCAGAACCGGTTCATCTTTGGATTGCGATAGCCACATGAAAAGCGGCACGATCGACAGCATCAATAGCATGCGTGGCCAAATCATAACGCTCTTGCGTCCGTAGCGATCTGCGAGGTAGCCGGCAACGAGAGAAAAAATGAATGTCATCGTGCCGCCGAGGACGGTGACACCCTGCGCCAGAGTCGAAGGTAACTTCAGCGTCTGGATCGCATATGTTGTCATGTAATTGCCGACTTGCGTGGATACGGTGGTCGAGAGCATTACAAGAATGCCGAGCGCCAAGTACCGTGTATGCTGTTTGAATATCGTTGCGACAATCATGGCTCCACTTCTCTCGCTCGGCCTTTCGAGAGTCTCGGGAAGCATTCGACGGATGTACACGGCGATTGGGATCAGAGCCAAGCTGACCAGGAATGGGATCCGCCATCCCCAGGATACCAAATCCTCATGTGGCAAGTTCCAAGACACCAGCATACCGACCAACCCGCCGACGACCACGGCGATGCCTTGGCTGGCGAATTGCCAACTGGCATAGAGCCCCCGCTTTCCCCGCGGTGCGGCTTCGATCAGCATTGAGGAGGCAGGTCCGACCTCTCCACCAAGCGCAAGGCCCTGCACGAGGCGGCAAACGAGAACGATGATGGGAGCGGCAATCCCTATGCTTTCATAGCTTGGTGTCAGGGCCAGTCCCAATGTGCCGACCGTGATCAGGGACACCGTCAGGATCATGGCGGCGCGCCGTCCGACCTTGTCGGCGAAGGCTCCAATCAATACACCGCCCAGTGGGCGCGTAAAGAAGCCGACACCGAACACGGCGACCGAAGCGAGTAAGGTCGCAGTGTCGCTTCCAAGAGGAAAGAACGTTTGCCCGATGTAAACGGCAAAAAAAGAGTACACGATGAAATCATAGAATTCGAGGGCATTCCCCGCAACCGCGGCAGCAATTGCTTTGATGGAGACTGGCTGCGAGGTTGTGGATAGCGAAGAGTCACTCCCCGCCAAAGATGGTTCCACTGAAACGCTGTCCAAAGCTTCCTCCTTGGCATCTTAGATTACTTAACCTGATCGGGGAAAATTCAAAATCGAGGCGATGTGCCCGTCGCTCGTTTGGTTGCCTTCTTCTTTGTCGTTTTCATCTGTTAAGCCCGGAGATTTTTTAGAAGCGTCTGATTCCGGTGATGCTTTTACTGAAATGATATACATGCTACCAAGATATTTGCAAATCTATGTAGTGAGTCTGCAGATATGTGTTGGTAGTGCCCGTTGGGAGGAACCTTGAAATACAGTGACGATTTGAATCCATTCGTAGAAAGAAGAAAAGGTGAGTTCTGCCGGCAGGAAGGCATAAGCAATGACATCATTAGCATTTCATGAGCAAGAATGCAAACGAAGCTGAATCCGCCAAGACGATATTTTGAATTGTATTTTTATAATGATATGACGAATTTTTATATCACTATGGATTGATTCCATTGAGGAGGAGGCGATGTTTCTTGTTTTCTGATCTCGCCTATGCGGGAGACGATATTTACGGTATAAGGATTGATCTGGAGCAATATTTATTTAGATAAAGAGGTATTGACTCAGTATCGGATCAACTACGGGGCGGAGTCCAGCCTATTATATTACTACAAGTTGTTCAAATCAATTTCGAAGCAGAAGGAGGCGGCCCCCATGCATGTTGGGAAACGATCAGACATAGCACTGGCACCAATGTAGCAGTGGCTGGAAGTTGAGCAAGTGGCCAAGTTGAATGGTGAGACGGTGTAAGCGATCATTGACCGACTAAGGCTTATCCGAAATAAGCCACTCGATGGGTGCGAGCGGGGCCGGTTCAACATCGATAATCGTAGGGATGAAAAGAGCCAGAAGCAGAACTCTGCTTCTGGCTGAGATTGATTAACAGGATAGACGTTTGAACAGTGGGAGCGCTCAAACGTAAAAAATTTAGCGCAAATGATTTATTTCCTCAATCAAGAAATTATGGGGGAGCCATTTTTTTGACGGACGTGTTATAGGCATATGTTATATTCTTATGGGATAAATGTCAGATTTTCAGTAAAATAAAGCCATCATATCACTATAACATACTGCAGGTATTATTTTTTCTTGTGTAGTTCCGTAGCTGTAGATATCAATCGGCATCGGATTGGAATACACCTCGACAGAGGCTTTGCCGGTCGCTCCAGGATGTGAAGAGTGGTCAAGCAAGCAATACAATTGTTTACTGATTCATACCGGCGGCACTGTCGGCGGGATGGGAGCCATCCCGGCTATCGTGAGCTTGGCGCTCCTCATGGTTCATGATCTTCGGGGCCGAGTGCCTGATCCGGGTGATCGCGATCGGTTGCCGGCATGCGGACGTTCGACTAGACGAAAGGACAGGTTGGATCCTGTTCGGCCCATCATCAACCGTCGTAGCGCATTCCTATACTGTTCATTCAATGGATTGAACTGTTAGGATTAGCCAATGGACTATATTCATTAGATCATTCTACTGCCCAGATCAGGGGTGTGGTCGTGACGCTAAAACAGCTCGAAGCCTTTTACTGGGCAGCATCCTGCTCCAACTTTGCCGTTGCGGCACAGCGTTTGCATCTTTCAGTTTCGTCCTTGTCCAAACGGATCGCCGAGTTGGAGGTCTCCCTTGGGCAACTTCTATTCGATCGCAGCGGCCATCGTGCGGTTCTAACCGAGGCCGGAAATTTCCTTATGCCCCGTGCGCGAGAACTCCTGATGGCGGCGGAGAAACTGCAGACTGAACTGAGACATGCAGCAAACCTCGAAGGCTATTGTCAGATCGGCGTCGGAGAGTTGACGGCCCTCACCTGGTTGCCAAGCCTGTTGAGACAGGTTCGGAATAGACATCCCAAGCTGTCGCTGGAGGCGTTTATCGGCATCGGTGAGATACTCGAGCAGCGCCTCGCCGATGGCGAGATCGATGTCGCGGTTGTCGCTGGACGATCTTCGCTCCGATCGGTGTCGTCGGAGCGTATCGGCGAAGCACGCTTTGCTTGGTATATCGCGCAAAGTGTTCATCCCGAATTTTCGACCGTCGAGCCCGGCCTGTTCGAGCAATTGCCCATGGTGGGACTGCCCAGCGGTTCTGGCGTCACGCGGCTGGTAGATGATTGGCAACGTGACCAGGGCCTCGTGGTCGGCGAGCGTATAGTTTGCAATCAGTGGGGAGCAGTTGTTGGATTGCTGCGCGAGGGCTTGGGGTTTGGTCTACTCCCACGCGGTTGGGCAGACGCATTCTCCGTACAGTATGGACTGCGGCGTCTTGGATGCGAACCCGAATTGCCGGCGCTGGATTACTATGTTCATTGGCGCAGTGACGATTATCGAACGTTGGTGAAGACATTACGTGAACTTGTTCTTCGTTCTGTCTGCTTCAATATTTAAAATTTGCAATAAACTGTGACGGTATGGCCTTTATAACTGCACGCTTAATATGTCGGTAAGATAAAGTCAATTCTACTGATTTTATTCATACTATCGAGATGATAGATTTGGGAGTGCGCTGAGGGAACATGATGGCGCGTTCATCTCGCTGCTACACCTTGATGTTCAGCAAAGGATCGGCGTCAGAGATGACCTCTGCCGGTGGTCCGGCCATCCAATGTTCCAGCCAGCACGAGCAGCGGTCCGGCAGCGTCATCCAGTCGGCTTTGACCAATCCCGGATCGGACTATCGGAGTTGTTTCAGCATCAGATACATGCCTGTGTTCTGACCGCGACTGTCCGTATCACGGGAAAGTGCCAGGGTTATGCTCACGAATCGTTGTGTTGCTATTGGGGTGCGGAGAACATCGTATTCTGCCTCTCCGGCACCTGGCTGTGAACCAGCAGCCAACCGGGCCCCCAAACCGACGCACCACAAACACTTGAATTGGTAGAGGAAAACTCTGCTAAGGTGGGGTCCCGATCGGCGCTGATCGGGACCCCACCTTAGTGAGTAAAATTCATTCATTTACAAAGGTCTACATTGCTTCTGATAGGGGGTCCCGCTTTCGAGCCGATTCACAATTCGGGAGTTTTGCGAAAGCTCAGATGGCGTGCGCCGGTGCTTGTCGATCACAGCACAGCAAGAACACCATCAGGCCGCCTCCCACCGCAAGACCGGTCGAGATCATCCAAACCCAATCGTAACGCATGGTCAGGTCGAAGACGTAGCCACCCGACCAAGCTCCAAGAGCCGCACCGAGGGAATGGCCCGCCGAAATCAACCCCATCGCAAACCCCATGACTCGTAAGCCTATATGACTGGCAACGAGGCTCGCCGTGACGGGAACCGTCGCATAATCCACCGCGCCGAACAGGATTGCGAACACGACGAGCATTTCATAGCTGCCCCCGACGTTCATCAGGATCAAGAACGTCAGCCCCCGCAGAATGTAGATCGAGCCAAGCAGGACGATCCTGTTCATACGATCAGTCAGCCAACCAGCCCCGATCATGCCAAGCATGTTGACGGCCGACAGCGCACCGTAAGCGGCGGCGCTCGGAACCGGGCCGAAACCGCAGAATGAGGCATAGGGCAGGAAATGCGTTTCAATCACGCCCGCCGTGGTGTAGCCGCAGAGCAAAAAGCTCCAGAACAGCACATGGAATGCCGGTTTTCTGATGATAGACCGAAGATCGGCCTTCAGCGACGATGCGGCCCGTTCGGAAGCGGCTTGCGCATCGCTCTTCTCCGTTGTTCCCAATGTCCACCAGAGAATGGGAATCAGGGCAAGGCAACCGATCCCGATGGCGAGAAAGCTCCATCGCCAACTGAACACCGCCAGAACCGTCGCGATCAAGGGCACGATCAGGAATTGCCCGCCTGTCGCGCCTGACGTGGCGATACCGGTGGCAAGCCCCCGGTTCCGGTCGAACAGGCGGGCAATGGCCGTGGAGACGACATGCGTTGCCACGATGCCGAAGCCGAGTGCCGAAAGGCCGCTGAAGGCGAAGAGAAACACATAGGCGTTGCTGGTCGCGGCGACGATCAGACAACCGATGCCTACGAGCGACAGGCCCAGCGTCAGCGTTGCCCGGACGCCATGCCGATCGACGATGCGACCGGCAAAGGGCGCGACCATCGCCATCACCAGCAGTGCTGCTGCGGCCGAGCCGGAAACGAAGCTGCGCGACCAGCCCAACTCCTGCGCCCAGATCGGCATGACAAGGCCGAGCGTAGCGCGAGCTGAGAAGGCCAACGCCAGTGCCAGAAAACCAAAGACGACGACCGCCCATTGCCGAAATGATGTTGGGGATTGCTTCGCGCTCATAAAACCCTCCGGATAGATCGGAGAACCATTCAGCAAGCGAGCCCCACCCGGCAAACGATCGTTTTTCCGACCATGTTTAGCTGTGCTAAACATGGTCATGACCATACCGCTGCCCTTGCTCGAAACCTTTGTCGCCGTGGCCCGATCTGGGCGGATGCGAGATGCTGCGCTCACGCTATCGCTGACGCCGGGTGCAATTAGCCAGCGAGTGCGGGAGTTGGAAGAACTGGCGGGATGCCGCCTGTTTTCGAGAACACCGGCCGGCGTGACTCTGAGTGAAGCAGGACAATCGCTGTTCGCCACGCTGGACGAGCCGTTCCGCCGGATCGAAGAGGCTCGGCGCGGGTTGGAAAAGGCATCAACCCGCCGCGTCAGGGTAAGCACGATGGCCTCCTTCGCCGCCAACTGGCTGGTGCCGCGCCTGCCGCGCTTCTCGAGGCTCCATCCTCAGATCGACATCGAACTGGAAACCGACAGTCGCCTTGTCGATCTGAAACGCGAGCCGGTTGATATGGCGATCCGGCACGGGCTTGGAGACTATCCCGGCCTTGTCGCCTTACCACTCATCACGCCGGAGTTGATCGTCGTGGCCAGCCCTTCATTGCTCCAGGGGCGTGTCGCGATTGAAAGCCCGGCTGGCTGCCTTGCCTTTCCGCTGCTGCACGATATCGACCGGGCCGATTGGCGTCTCTGGTTCGAGGCGCATGGCGTGCAAGCCCCCGCGCAGCTCTCCGGCCCATCCTTCTCTGACGACCATCTGATGGTAAAAGCGGCCATCACAGGGCAAGGGCTTGCGCTGGTGCGAGATACCTATGCGGACGACGATTTGCGTACCGGCCGTCTCGTGCGGGCGACCTCCATCCAGTGGCCGGCAAACTTCGCCTATTACGTGGTCAGCACGGCCGAAGCGTTGCAGCGGCCGACAGTCAATCACTTTCGGGATTGGCTGGTTTCTGAAGTCGCCGCAGATTCGCGAAAATCCTAAGTTTCGCGACAGGTAGGTACCAGACTGGATCCGTGGGGCATTTGATGTTGCAAAAGTCTATCGCAAAAGGAAAGAGTTCTGCGATAGCTTTTGCGACGGATGCTCCATGATCATCGGCTATGCGCACGACGGCTTTGTCACGGCAACTGAGAAGGCAGATAGAAGTTGCGAAATCCGCAATTGGTTCACGCTGCGGCGGTCGCGGCCCGCCAGTGGGCCACGGCCTGCGCCCGGAAGTTGCGCAGGGTGCGGCGGGAGACCAGGTGACGCTGGAGGTTGAAGGTGTTGTAGACGGCGGCGTGCACGGAGACGAAGCGCTGGGCCGAGCCTGGGGACTTGAACCGTTGCATCTTGCGCTCTCGTCGCCGCACCGGCTGGTGTGAAACCTCGGTGCGGTTGTTTGTTCGCCGCCCTCGTTCATGGTGGGCGGTCAGACCGAGTTGGCGGAAGGCACCCCCGCAGGACCGGAGCTTGTCGGTGGTGACCTGGGTGGGGGCGAAGCCATACTTCTTCAGCAGCTTGCGCATCAACTTCAAAGCCGCAGCCTTGTCGCGTCGGCGCTGGACGAGCACCTCCAACACCTCGCCTTCGTCATCGACGGCCCGCCACAAGTACATCAACTTTCCGCTGACGCTGAGCACCATCTCGTCCAAATGCCAACGCGGGCTGGGTTTCGGCCGGAGACGCCGCAAGTTGCCGGCGATGGCCGGCCCGAACTTCACCACCCAACGCCGGACCGTTTCGTAAGACACCTCGATGCCGCGTTCAGCCAACAGTTCCTCGACGTCCCGGTAGCTCAACGTGAACCGCAGATACAGCCAGATCGCATGCTGGATAATCGCGGGCGGGAAGTGGTGGCGGGCAATCGAGAGCGGTGACATTCGGTGAGAATACCGTCACAGCCGCCGTGCCATCGTCTTTGGTGTGACAATGCCGTTTGGGTGGCTGAGCCGCTACCGGTGATTGAACACCGTCGTCGAGCGGACGAAGGAGCACCTCGTCGCGTTCATCGAGATCGCCTTCATCTCGATCCTCTAACGCCGCCTGAAGCGACTCGTCACCCAGGCACCCCCACATGACGTCCACGAACAGCCACTGAATCAGTGCTCTTCAGGCAGGTTGCTCTTGGTCGCGAACGTCTCAAAGCGAGACCAGAGCCGTTCCGCTTCCTTCAAGCGGTCGGCGATTTGAGTTTTGCGGAGTGCAGCCACGACGTTGCTCAGAGCGTTGGCCGCGAACATCAGAGCCGCATAGGAATCGAACAACGAGGCCCCTTCGACTGGGCAGTGGATGCCGAAACTGGCCATCGCGGCTATCGGCGACGTTTCACTGTCGCCGAGCAGCAGCACCTGGGCCGAGCGCTCACTGAAGGTTTGCGCCACATAAAGCGATGAACGGGCATAGCGTCGGGGATCGACGACCAGCAGACTGTCGTCAGGGCCAACCTGCAGCAAGCGGTCCGCAAGCAGCGACTGCTCGGACGTCAGCATCACCACCCGGTCCAGACAAAGGTTGAGTTGGGCGTACAGGTAGAAGGCGACGGCATGCGCCTTCTTTTCCCCGTAGACGTAGAGCGTCCCCTTCGACTGTACGAGAATCTCGGCCATGCCGATGATCCGGCTCGGCTGCATCCCGGCACTGGCCGCCTGAATGTTGCGTAGATCGCGCTCCAAGGTCTGAGCGACCAAGTCCGTCATGGACTCCGCGTTGGACCCCTTCGAACCCAAGCGGCCGAGCGGAGAACTCAGGCGCTGTTCGATCTGTTCGCGAACTTCCCGCTGCACGTCGGCAAAGCTGTCGTAGCCCAGCTTCGTGAAAAACCGCGTCGCGGTCGCCGCGCTGACATCGCACTTCTGCGCAATCTGGGCGGCCGGTTCGTAGGCCAGACCGGCGTAGTTCATCGCGACGTAGCGGGCGAGCGTCTGCTCGCTTTCCGTCAGGTCGGCACGGCGCAGGCCGATCCGTTCCAGCAGGTTCATTACTTGGTCTTCCCGGCAGCGTGTCGTGCAAATTTCATAAATGGATGCCTATGAAAAACACATTGCGGCCACTCATGCAACGATGTAAGGTATCTTTCATAAAACCTTTCCAACGAAATGCACAGCCCCACCAACTGTGCGTTGGCCACTCATAAGGGAGGACATCTTGCTTTCATTGCGGACCCTCACCCTCCTGTCCGCGTCGCTGGCGGTCGCGCTGGGCAGTGCGGCTCCATCACGTGCGCAAGAGAAGGAATTGGTCGTCGTCGCGACGGGCGGCGCGTTCGAGCAGGCGCTGCGCAAGAATTTCTATGAGCCCTTCACGGAAAAGACCGGTGTCCGCATCCGTCCGGTGGCTGCCAGCAACGCGGAAACCTGGACCAAGGTGAAGGCCATGCGCGAGGCGAACGCCATCGGCTGGGACATCGTCACGGCCTGGCCGGAGGATCTGGTCGCGCAGGCCGACAGCTTGGCCAAGCTTGACTGCTCCAGGCTCACGAACCTCTCCCAGGCGGTTGACGGTGCCTGCACCGAACGTGGCCTGCTGCGCACCATGGGCGGCGTCAGCATCGTGTACGACGCCAAGCGATTCCCTCAAGGCGGACCGCAGACTTGGGCCGATTTCTGGGATGTCAAACGCTTCCCCGGACCGCGCGCGATGCCCAACGCCGGGGCGCCCTGGTGGCCGCTCATGGCGGCATTGATGGCCGACGGGGTGCCGCGGGACAAGCTTTTCCCGCTCGACCTCGACCGTGCGTTCAAGAAACTCGACGAGCTGCGTCCATCGATCGCCGTATGGTGGCGCACCGGCGACCAGAGCATGCAGCTGCTCCGCTCCAACGAGGTCGTCATGGCCATGATGTGGTCGGGCAGCGGCTTCGTCCTCAAGGACCAGGGGCTGCCCATCTCCGTCGTCTGGAACGACGCCGTGCCGAACATCGGCTATTGGGCGATGCTCAAGGGTGGAGCGAACCAGGACAAGGCCTACGCCTTTCTCGACTATTACCTGACCCGGCCGGAAGCCCACCTCACCTTCGCGAACGCATTCAAATACGACACCTCGAACCGCAACATGCTGGCGCTTCTCAGCCCCGAGGACCGTGCAGCGCGTGGCTCGGCGCCGGAAAACATGGCGAAGATGGCCGTGATCGACCCTGCATGGATCGCCGCCAACCGCGCCGCGGTTATCGAACGGTGGAATCGGTGGCTCAGTAGGTGACGCTCCCGACCGCCGCCCGAGCCTGAAACGCGAGCCTGAAACGATGGCGCCGATCGAAACGGCGCATCAATCCTGGATTCATCGACCATGGACGCTTGCAACCCGAATGGGTCTGGCCTGACTCTGTCCCAACTGGCGACGGCACTGGCCGAGGGCCATCTGTCCTCCGAAGCCATCGTCTCCGGCTGTCTTGATCGCATTCGCCGGGACGATCCGACGTTGAACGCCTTCGTCGCCTTGGCCGACGACGCTTTGTCGCTGGCCCGGGAAAGCGATGCCCGCCGCCGCAGCGGGCTGGCGCGCGGTTCGCTCGACGGGATTCCGCTGGCGGTCAAGGATCTGTTCGACGTGGCCGGCCTGCCGACGCGCGGCGGGTCGAACGCGCGACCGCCGACCCCGGCGCCCGCGTCCTCCTGCCCGGTGAAGCGGCTGCAGGATGCCGGGATGATCGTTCTTGGCAAGACCGCGACGGTCGAGCTGGGCTGCGGCGGCTGGGGGACCCAGAGCGCGTCCCCGATCCCCCGCAACCCCTGGAACGTCGGAGAGCACTGCGTTCCCGGCGGGTCGAGCAGCGGGTCCGCGGTCGCCGTCGCCGCCGGCTTGGCGCCGATCGCCCTCGGTTCCGATACCGGAGGGTCGGTGCGCATTCCCGCCGGCTTCTGCGGCATCGTCGGATTCAAGCCATCTCCGGGGCTGGTGCCGCTCGACGGGGTGATCCCCTACAGCCCGACGCACGACGTCGTCGGGTTGCTCGGCCAGACCGTCGAGGACGTGCGGACGGTGTTCACGGCACTGTTGCAGGGCGGCGGGACAGCGGGTGGGATGTCACAGGGCTCCGTTACCCCGCTGCGGATCGGCGATCTCGAGGACGTCGAACTGGACACGGTGACGCCGGAGATCCAGGCGCTCTACCGGGCGGCGCTGGTCAGGCTGGCGCATGCCGGACACCGGGTCGGACGGTTCCACAGTCCGGAACGCCTCGAAACCTACTCGGCGCTGGCTGGCCACCTCGCGCTCTACGAAGCCTACGCCATCCATGGGGCGGCGATCGAGGCGACGCCGGAGCTGTTCGGGCCGGTCGTCCGCAACCGCATCCTGAGCGGTCGCGCCATGCCGCCGCACGAAGCGATGATTGCGGAGCGGCGGCAGCACCAGCGGCGGTTCGACGCCGCGATGTGCGGGTTCGACCTTATCGCGCTTCCAACCTGCCCCGACGGCGCGATCCCCGTATCCGCGGTGGACGAGGACCACGTGCCGACTGTCTTCACCCGGTTCGCCAATTATCTCGACCTCCCGGCGCTGTCCATCCCGATCGGCTTCACCGCCCGAGGCATGCCGGTGGGCCTGCAGTTCGCCGCACGGCGCCATGACGACACGATGCTGCTGTCGTTCGCGGCTGAGGCGGAGCGCACCATCGACAGCCCGGTTCCAAGGCAGCGCGCGACGCTGTGCCGCGTCGCGGCGTGATGCACGGCATTCCGGGATATTCCCCCAACGCCGCACCCAGAACCCCGCCCCGCCGCCATGCAGCGGTGGGTGTCTCCTGAGAGGAGAGCTCCATGACCACAGCCCACTCCATCCACGAGGACTATTCCGCCTTGCAGCCCATTCGCGGCGGAACGGTGTCGATGGACAGCATCATCAAACACTACGGCAGCTTCACGGCGGTGGACGGCGTCAACCTCTCCGTCGGTCGGGGTGAGTTCGTGGCGCTGCTCGGCCCCAGCGGGTCGGGAAAGACGACGCTGCTGATGATGATCGCCGGCTTCGAACACCCGGACAGCGGCGCCGTATGCATCGACGGCGTCGACGTGTCACGCATGCCGGCGCACCGCCGCGACGTCGGCATGGTGTTTCAGAAGTACGCGCTGTTCCCGCACATGACCATTCTCGACAATGTGGCGTTCCCGTTGCGCATGCGCGGCGTCACCACCGGGGAGCGCCGGCTCAAGGCGCTGGATGCGCTGCGCGCCGTCGGGCTGGAGGGCATGGAGAAGCGGTTGCCCGCGCAGCTCTCCGGTGGCCAGCAGCAGCGCGTGGCTCTTGCCCGCGCCATCGTCTACCGGCCCCCGGTGCTGCTGATGGACGAGCCGCTGGGGGCGCTCGACAAGAAACTGCGGGAGCGCATGCAGATCGAAATCAAGCACCTTCAGGAGTCTCTGGGCGCCACGGTGATCTACGTTACCCACGACCAGGAGGAGGCGCTGACCATGGCCGACCGCATTGCGGTCATGAACCGGGGCCGGCTGGAGCAGGTCGGCACCCCGGCGGAGCTGTACGAGCGGCCGGCGAACCCCTTCGTCGCCAGCTTCGTCGGCGAGACCAACCTGCTGGATGGCGAGCTTGTGGCCACTGCCGGAAAGGAGTGGACGGTGCGGCTTGCCGGCGGGGCGGTGGTGCGGGGCACGCCGGCCGCCGCCGCCGCCCGTCACGGCACGGCGTCGGGTGCACGGGTGCGTCTGACGGTCCGTCCGGAGCGCATCGCGCTGGCGCCCGCCACCGCCGGCGGGATGGCCGCCACGGTGGCGGACGTGATCTATGCCGGACCGACGCTGATCTACCTGCTGCGCTCCGACGGTCTGCCCGAGATCACCGTGCGCGTCCCGGTGCAGAGCGACGCGATGAAGCCCGTGCGCCGCGAGGCGGTGTCCCTGACCTGGGACCCTGCCAACGCGCTGGTCTATTGAGGGGCGCCGCCATGACCGCATCGCTCAAACGGCTCGCGGCCACGCTGTGGCAAGCCGACGGACGGAGGTTTCCGGCATCGCTCTCCCTGCTGCTGGTCGGCCCGCTGGTGATCGGGCTGTGCGTGGCGTTCATCCTGCCGGTCGGCCGCCTGCTTTCGGTGAGCGTCTGGAACCCGGACTTTACTCTCGCCGAGTTCGTCCACATCGCCGAATCGCCGCTCTACCTGCGCATCCTCGGCCGGACCCTCCTGCTGGGCATCACGGTCACCGCCCTGACGCTGGTGCTGGCCTATCCGGTGGCCTTCCTGATGGCCCGGCTGAGCGGCTGGCGGCTTGCCGTCGCGACCGCCTGCGTCCTGGTGCCGCTGTGGACCAGTGTGCTGGTGCGCAGCTATGCCTGGATCATCATCCTGCAACGCAATGGCCTGCTCAATTCCGTGCTGATGGGCCTGGGGCTGACCGATGCGCCGCTGCCGCTGCTCTACAACGAGCTGTCGGTCACCATCGCCATGACCCATGTGCTGCTGCCCTACATGATCCTGCCGATCTGGGCGGCGCTGCGCACCATCCCGCGCGACCTGCCGCTGGCGGCGCAGAGCCTCGGCGCCAAAGCATCCCGTGTCTTCTTCCTGGTGGTGCTGCCGCTGAGCCTGCCGGGCGTCGCCTCGGGCGTGCTGATGGTCTTCATCCTGTCGCTGGGCTTCTACGTCACGCCGGCGCTGGTCGGGGGACCGGAGACGCTGATGGTCGCCACGCTCATCGGCCAGCAGACCACGGAACTGCTCAACTGGCCCTTCGCCGGTGCGCTTGCAGCCCTTCTGCTCGGCATCACCCTGCTGCTCGTCACGGTGTTCAACCGTTTCCTCGGGCTCGACAAGAAGGCCGCGTCATGACCTCGCACGCGCATTCCGCGCCGGCGGCCACCGCGGCCGCCCAGCGCCAGAATCTCTCGAAACATTTCGGCGACGCGCTGCTCAAGGGCGTCTGCGCCCTGATCTTCCTGTTCCTGCTGCTGCCGACCCTCGTCGTCATTCCGACCTCGTTCAGCGACACCCAGTATCTGGCTTTCCCGCCGGCCCACTGGTCGCTGCGCTGGTACGTAGCGTATTTCCAGGACCCGGAATGGATCGGCGCCACGCTGTTCAGCCTGAAGGTCGCCGGATTGACCACCGTTGCGGCCATGACGTTCGGCACCATGGGCGCACTGGCGCTGGTGCGGGGCAGGGTGCCGTTGAAGGGCGCCGTGCGCGCCGTCGTGCTGGCGCCGATGATCGTGCCGCACATCGTGATCGCCGTCGCCATGTACATGGTCTACATGAAGTGGAACCTGCTGGGCTCGCTGACAGGCTTCGTGCTGGCCCACACGGTGGTCTGCCTGCCCTTCGTTGTCATCACTGTCTCGGCCGGCCTGCAGAAGATGGACCCCAGCCTGGAGATGGCGGCGGCCAGCCTTGGGGCGAACCGGCTGCGCGCCTTCCGGCATGTCACGCTGCCGCTGCTGGGGCCCAGCTTCGCGACCGCCGCGGCCTTCGCCTTCATCACTTCGCTGGACGAGGCGGTGATCTCCTACTTCCTGTCCAGCAGCACCGAAAAGACGCTGACACGCAAGATGTTCGAGGACATCGACTTCGACCTGTCGCCGACCATCGCGGTGGTTTCCACGCTCATCATCGTCATGTCCGTGCTGCTGATGGGCGCTATCGAAGGACTGCGGGCACGGGCGGCGCGCCGGGCCAAGGCATAAGGGACGCATCATGGAAGAGCTCATCACTCCGTCTCTGCCGCAGCCTTGCGGCGGGGACGGAAACGGGGAACCGCGCCCGCTTTACGACGTGGTTCTGCGCAACGGCATGGTGGCCGACGGCAGCGGGCGGCCGGCCTTCACGGCGGATGTCGCCATCGCGGCGGACCGCATCGTCGCGGTCGGTCCGTTGACTGAGGGCAGCGGCGCGCTGGAGCTGGACGTGACCGGACTGGTGGTGGCGCCCGGATTCATCGACGTCCACACCCACGATGACCGGCTGATCCTCATCCAGCCGGAGGCGGAGCCGAAGGTCACGCAGGGCGTGACGACCGTGGTCACCGGCAATTGCGGCGTCAGCCTCGCTCCCGTGATCCTCGATTCCGCGGCCTCCGATGGCATCGTGCCGGCCCCGCTGAACGTGCTGGGCAAGGCGACGGACGACTTCTTCGGCACCTTTCCCGCCTATCTGGCGGCGGTGGAGGGGGCGTCCCCCGCGGTGAACGTGGTGCCGCTGGTCGGGCACATGGGGCTACGCGCGTCGGTCGGCGCCGACCCGGCACGGGCGGCGTCGGAAGGCGAGGTCGCCGCCATGCGGGCGATGCTGGACGAGGCGATGCGGGCGGGGGCCTTCGGCTTCTCCACCGGCCTCGCCTATCCCTTCAGCCGCAACGCACCGATGGAAGAGGTGGTGGCGCTCGCCTCGGTCGCCGGCCGCTACGGTGCGGTCTACACCACCCACATGCGCGACGAAGGGGAGGGGGTGCTGGCGTCGCTCGAGGAATCCTTCGCCACCGCGCGCGCCGCCGGGGTGCGGTTGGTCATTTCCCACCACAAGTGCCTCGGCCTGTCGGTCTGGGGGCGCAGCGTCCTGACGCTGGCGGCCATCGACGCGGCGACCGTTGACAAGGCTGCGGGGGTGTCGAACATCGCCCTCGATGCCTACCCCTACACCGCAAGCTCCACCGTCCTGCTGCCGGAAAAGCTCCAGCGTTCCAGCGAGACCTGGGTGACCTGGTCCACCCCCTTTCCCGAGGCGACCGGCCGGCGGGTCGACGACATCGCCGCTGACTGGGGCTGCACGCCGGAGGAAGCGGCGGAACGCCTGGCACCGGCCGGTGCGATCTACGTCAATATGGACGAAGCTGACGTCCGCCGCATTCTGAAGCACCGGCTCTGCATGATCGGGTCCGACGGCCTGCCGCACGATCAGCACCCGCATCCGCGGCTCTGGGGCACGTTCCCGCGCGTGCTCGGCCATTATTGCCGCGAAACCGGCCTGTTCACCCTGGAAGAGGCGGTCCACCGGATGACCGGGCTGCCGGCGCGGCAGTTCGGCATCGCCGACCGCGGCACCGTCAGCGTCGGCGCCTTTGCCGACCTCTGCGTCTTCGACCCGGCCACGGTGTGCGACTGCGCCGACTTCCGCAACCCCACCAAGCCGGCGGCCGGCATCGTCCACGTCTTCGTCAACGGCCAGCCCGTGCTGCGGGACGGCGGCATCGTCGGCGCGCGTCCCGGACGGGTCATCCGCAATCCCCACACCAGCGCGGCCTGATCCGCGCAGGAGGCGTTCATGAACACAGGTCCGGGCAGGCGCGCCAAAGGCATCGCGACCAAGCTGGTCCTCCTCTTCGGTATGTTCGTGGCGGTGTCATTCGCCGTGGCCGGCGTCAATCTGCGGGGGCTGGAGGCGATCGGCCGCAGCGAGGAGGCCACCGTCCAGGGATATGAAGTGATCGGCCGGCTGCAGCAGATCCTCCAGAACGTCTCCGAGCAGGACATGGCCGTCAGCCTCTATCTGGCGTCCACCAATACAGAGGTTCTGGCCCCCTTCAAGGACACGCTTAAGCGAAGGTTCGACACCCTTGTCGCGGAGACGCAGGCGCTCCGACCGGCCGACCTGCCTCACCGCGCCCGGCTCGAGGCGACCATCGAGGCGGTCAAGCAGTGGCGGGACGCGGTGCAGGGCGACATGCGGATCATGACCGCCACCGACGCGTCGCGCAATGCGATCGAACGCATTCGCCACTCGGTCAGCGAAACCATCGAAGCGGAGCGCACGGCCCTTGCCGCGCAGTCGCAGGCCGCGTCGGAACGCTTCGCCGAGCAGCGCCTGATCATGGCCGTCGGAGCGGCGGCGTCGGTGTTCGGAGCGGTCATCCTCTATGCGTTCGTGGCGCGGATGGTGTCCCGTCCGATGCTGCGCATCGCGCAGGTCATGCAACACCTGTCGGCTGGCGATACAGGCGCTACGGTGCCGCATGCCTCGCGCTCCGACGAGATCGGCACCATGGCGCGGTCCGTCCAGGTGTTCCGCGACGCGCTGCTGGAGCGTGGGCGACTGGAGTCCGAAGCCGCGGCACAGGCCGACCGGGCCGCGGCCGAGCAGCAACGTCTGATGGCCGGCATCTCGAACCGCCTGGAAAGCAGCGTGCACAGCGTGGTGGCGGCGCTCAACGAGCGTGCCGGCCAGCTCCAGCAACGCTTCGGCATCGTTTTCGAGGCAGCCGAATGCTCAAGCCGCGAGGCGGCCAAGGTCGCCTGTCTGGCCGACGAGGCGTCGGTGCGCGTGGATGCCGTGGCCGGCGGTGCCGAGGAGCTGTCGGCATCCATCGCCGACGTGTCCAGCCAGGTCAGCCGCGCCGCCGATGTCGCCCGCGAGGCCACCGCCAAGGCCCATCACACCAACGCGATGGTCGCCGGCCTGGAGGAGGCGGCGGAGCGCATCGGGCGCATCGTCACGCTGATCAGCGAGATCGCCCACCGGACCAACCTGCTGGCCCTGAACGCCACCATCGAAGCGGCCCGGGCCGGCGAGATGGGACGCGGGTTCGCGGTCGTCGCCTCGGAGGTGAAGAGCCTGGCCTCGCAGACGGGCAAGGCGACCGACGAGATCAAGGCGCAGGTCGGCGCAATGCAAAGCGCCACCGGTGCAGCCGTGACCGCCATCCGCGAGATCGCCGACACGATCACCGCCATGCAGGAGATCTCCGCCACAATCGCCACGGCGGTCGAACAGCAGGGTGCAGCCACCGCCGACATTGCCCGCAACGTGCAGGGAGTGGCATCGGGCACACGGGAGGTATCGCACCACATCACTGACGTCAGCGTGGCGGCGGAGACCTCGTCGGCGACGGTTCGTGAGGTGCAGGCGGTCGCCAGCGAGTTCGTGACCGAGGCTGAAAACCTGCACGGAGCGGTGGCCCGGTTCCTGGCGCAGTTGCGCGCCGCGTGAGCGGATGCCGCGCTCCAATTGAAAGATGCACGCATGCACATCATCGTTCTCGGGGCCGGTGTCGCCGGCCTGACCACCGCTTACTGCCTTGCCCAGGACGGCCACCATGTCACGGTCGTCGACCGGGAGCACGGTCCGGCGCGCAGTGCCAGCTACGCCAACGGCGGTCAGCTCAGCTACAGCTACGTCGCACCGCTGGCCGGCCCCGGCGCCTTGCGGGATTTGCCGCTCTGGCTGCTCGACCGCAATTCGCCGCTGCGTTTCCATCCGCGTCTCGATCCGCATCAATGGCGCTGGTGCCTGCAGTTCCTGGCGGCGTGCACCGGCCGGCAGAGCCGCCGCGCCACCGAGCGCCTGCTGACCCTCTCCTTGTACAGCCGCGCGATGCTGGAAGAGTTCGTCGCCGGAACCGAACTGGACTTTTCGCACTCCCGCACGGGCAAGCTGGTAGTCTACTCCAACGAGAAGAGTTTCCAGGGCGCCGTCGCGCAAATGCGCTACCAGGAACGCTTCGGCTGCGTTCAGCACGCCGTTGATGCGGCGGAGTGCCTGACGATCGAGCCGTCCCTGTCCCGCATTCGCGACCGCCTGGTCGGCGGGATTTTCACGCCCAGCGAGCAGGCCGCCGATTGCTATCGGTTCTGCGTCGGGCTGGAAGCGCTGCTGCGTGCGGCGCCTTACACTGTCAAATTCGCCTATGGCCTCGCCGCCAGCAGATTCGTTTGCGATCGGGAACGGGTGTTGGCGCTCGAAACCGACCAGGGCGCGATTGAGGCCGACGCCTATATCCTTGCTCTCGGAACCGGAAGCCGGGCGCTGGCAGGCACGGCGAGGGTCGATCTGCCGATCTACCCGCTGAAAGGATACAGCATTTCGGTGGCGGTACGCGCAGCGGCAACGTCTCCCGCTGTCAGCGTCACGGATTATGCCCGCAAGATCGTCTACGCTCCGCTCGGCGATCGCCTGCGTGTCGCGGGTATGGCCGACATCGTCGGGTACGGACGGGAGATGGATGAACAGCGGCTGGCGCTGCTGATCCGCGAAGCGAAGGCCGCTTTCCCCGACGTTTCCGACTATCGGCAACTCGATCCATGGTGCGGCTTGCGACCGGCAACGCCGACCAGCATGCCAATTCTCGGGCCGACGAAATTGTCCAATCTGCTCTTGAATGTCGGGCACGGCGCCCTCGGCTTTACCTTGGCGATGGGGTCGGCGCGGGTCGTTGGTGATCTGGTGGCCGGCCGTCGCCCGGCCATTTCGCTCCAGGGGTTCACCTTGCCCAGCCTCGCTGGAACCAGCGCCGAACTGGTTCCCGCCTCTTAGCGAGTGATGGGGCGGGTATCCGGGCGGATCGGGCAATTGAACCGACCAATCTGCCAATTTTGCTCAACGGCGGCCATTCGGCCATTTCCGGAGGTTACAGTGTTCATCAGCGATTCAGACGTTCGTAGCGTCCTGACCTTTCCCGATGCCATTGCTGCCATGGCAGACGCTTTCCGCGATCATGGACGCGGCGCCGCCGCCATGCAGGACCGCGTTCGGGTACATGGCGGCGGTGTATCGCTCAGCATGATGGGTGCCATCCTCACCGACGCCGGCGTCACGGGGGCCAAGATCTACCCGACGGTCGACGGCAAGTTCAATTTTATCCTTCCTCTGTTTTCCAACACCGATGGCCGGCTGATCGCCGTCATGGAAGGCAACGCGCTGACTGAATTCCGCACTGCGGCAGTCACGGTGGTGGCTGCCAATGCCTTGGCCCGGCGCGATGCCGAGGTGCTGGCCGTGTTCGGCACAGGCATCCAGGCCCGTGCGCATTTGGAAGCCTTTCTGACCACCCGGACGTTTGGCCTCGTGCATATTGTCGGTCGGGAGGGGGCTGTCGATTGCGCCAGATGGATTCGCGACCGCTTCGGGGTCGATGCGGCGGCGGTCGAGGCGGCTGAGGCCGTGCGTGAGGCTGACATCATCGTCACGGCGACCCGTGCCAAGACCCCACTTTTTTCCGGTAATGTGGTGAAGCGTGGTGCCTTCGTGGCGGCAATCGGATCAAGCAAACCCGACACTCGGGAAATCGATGCGATCCTGCTCGAGCGCGCGGAGCGCATTGTCGTGGAGTGGAAGCCGCAGGCGCGCCGCGAGGCGGGCGATCTGGTGCTCGCCGGCGACGCGGTGGACTGGCAGCGAGTGGAGGAACTGGGCGCCGTGGTCGCCGAACCCAATGCGTGGAGAGGTGATCACGAGCAGATCATCGTCTACAAGTCGGTTGGCGTAGGAATTGAAGATGTGGCGCTTGCCAACCTCGTTGCTCGTCGGCTCAGTATCCCCACATGAGATTGGAGAATTGCCACTGAGACCTTGTTCGTGGCGTGGTGTTTCAATTGGAAGTTATGTGAACGCTTCTTTGAGGAGAGCGGGACTGTTGCAGCAGTCGGACGGACTGGCATGCAGATTGCCGTCAACAGTGCCTGCAACAGCATGCTATAGGCACAACCGGCTCCTGGGGCACTAATACTACAACCCGGATCAATTTGCGGCCCGCTTGTTGAAGGGTTCATCCTAACGCTGGGAGGTTGGGATGATGACGGCAGCGGAAGCGGCGAGTTGGGCTCGGGATCTGGATGTGCTGGCTGTCCGGATTGGCCCCCGATTTTGTCGGCCAGAGGCAGGCGAGCGGGCTCGTCGGTATTTGGCGGGCCTTCTGTCTCCCCTGGAGCGTAAGAACGGCTGGCATCTGGCTGAAGCTGCCGGCGATGCCAGCCCCGACAGCGTCCAGGATTTCCTGGCCCGCATGCGCTGGGACGCCGACGCCGTTCGCGACGACTTGCAGACTTATGTCGTTGATCATCTGGGCGATCCCGACGCCGTGCTGGTGCTGGACGAGACCAGTTTCCTGAAGAAGGGCGAGCGTTCGGTCGGCGTGCAGCGTCAATACTCAGGCACCGCTGGGCGCATCGAGAACTGTCAGATCGGCGTCTTCCTTGGCTACGCCGGACGACATGGTTACGCCCTGATATACCGCGCCCTGTATTTGCCGCAGTCCTGGGCCGGCGATGAGGATCGCTGCCGCACGGCCTGGGTGCCGGAGGAGGTGGCCTTTGCCACCAAGCCCAAGCTGGGTCTCACGATGCTGAAGCGCGCGCTGGACGCCGGCGTGCCGTGTGCCTGGGTGGCAGGCGACAGCGTCTACGACACCGACAGCGCCATCCGGCGCGAACTGAAGCGCCGCCGGATCGGGTGCGTGCTGACCGTTACCAGCGGTCAGCGGCTATGGCCGGGTACGGTGAGCGACTGGATCGAAGAAGTGCCCGCGGACGGCTGGAAGCGGCTCAGTGCCGGCGATGGCGCCAAGGGGCCGCGGCTTTACGATTGGGCACACCTGCCGTTCCGTGGTGCCTCGCAGGGCTGGAACAAAGCCCTTCTGATCCGACGCCGTCTGGGGGATGGCGCGTTGACCTTCTACCTGACCCATGCTCCGGAAGGGACCGCGTTGGCCGATCTGGTGCGGGTGGCAGGCGCGCGCTGGACCATCGAGAGCAGCTTCGAGATGGCGCAATGGCGAGGTCGAGCTCGACCAGTACGAGGCGCGCTCCTGGACCGGATGGCACCGCCACATCACCTTGGCCATGCTGGCATTCGCCTTCCTCACCGTCTTGCGCAAGGCGGCCATCGGGGGGAGAGGACCTGGTCGACCCGGCGGCCGACTTGATCCCCCTGACTGTACCGGAATTTCGACGCCTGCTTCTTCACCTTCTGCCTCGGCCGACACTTGGCATCGACGCCGTTATCGATTGGTCACTTTGGCGAAGACGTCATCAACAGCGAGCAAAACAATCGCATTGGAAACGACGTACACAAATCGATAAATGCCGAGTGTAGTACTAGAGCGGATTCCGATCATTCTGGTTCGTAACCGGCGGCGGTAAAGAAGGTTCGACTGTCGCTTGGCGTCACGTTGTCGATAGCATCCCACAGTTCTGGGAGCGTCCTTGCGGCGGCTTCCCTGAGGCTCGCCTTGATCTTTGAGAAGGCCATCTCGATGGGGTTGAAGTCGGGGCTGTAAGGCGGCAGGAGCTTCAGGACGGCACCTGTCCGCTCGATTGCCGCCCGCACGGCCGGAAGCTTGTGGGCGGGCAAGTTGTCCATCACGACGACGTCTCCGTGGCTCAACGTCGGTCCCAGGACCCGCTCGACATAAGCGAGAAAGGCTGCGCCGCCCATGGCGCCGTCGAGCGTCATCGGGGCGGTGATCCCGGACAACCGAAGGGCGCCCACGTAGGTCGTCGTCTTCCATTGCCCATGAGGAACCGCAGCGCGGCAGCGTTCTCCTCGTAACGCGCGGCCGTACATCCCCGCCATCTTGGTGGAGGTGCCGCATTCATCGATGAACACCAGGCGCTCTGGGTCCAGGTCCGGCTGGACGTCGAACCAAGCCTGACGGCCGGCGGCTATGTCCGCTCGATCCTGTTCGGCAGCGTGCGCCGTCTTTTTTCCGCGTCACACTGTGACGCTGGAAGAACCGGCACACAACGCTGGGCAGTGGCCGATACCCCACCGCCTCATCCAGACGCTCGGCCACCTCCGCCAAGGTCAGGTCGGGCTTCTCCTCGATCCAGCCAAGGATGAGGTCCCGGTGCTCGTCGATCCGATGTGAGCGGACATTGCCACCGCGTTTGTCCGGGGTCAGGTCTCCGCGCGTTCGCGCACGGACCACCCAGCGGATCGCTGAGGAAACCCCAACCTCGAAGCGCGCCGCAGCCGCCCGGCAAGACGCTCCAGCCGCAACCGCCTCCACCACACGCCGACGAAGATCGACAGACAGGGCTTTCGCCATCCAGACCGGCCTCCTTCAACCAGTCCAAAGCTTGAATCATAAATGACCGCTCGTGGGATTCCCCCGATTCAGATGCCGGTCAATCCGCTCTATCAAGGGCATTGCCGCGATAACTTGGCAGGCGCGCAGCATGCTTCGATTTCCCGCCAGGCTCACGCCGCGACAGCCGCTGCCTGCCAGTCCACTCTGACCTGCGCCCGGAAGGTGTGCAGGGTACGGCGTGAGACCAGGTGGCGTTGGAGGTTGAAGCAGTTGTAGACGGGCGGCCTACAGAGAAATGAAATCCTGCCGGCGCGGATCGAGTGCAGCGTGAAGGACGGCGGCACCGAGGTCATTGCGGAAATCGACGCGTTTCCGGGCGAGAAGGAGCAGGTCGTTCAGGAAGTCATCCGCCGGCTTTGCCGATGATACGGCCCACACCGCTGCCGGTGTGGCGGCCGTCGCGCAATGCCATGTGCCCGTTGACAAGCACATGGACGATGCCGGAGGCGGGCTCCGTCGGACGGGTGAAATCGGCGTGGTCACGCACCGTCGCCGGATCGAAAACGCAGAGATCGGCAAAGGCGCCGACGCTGACGGTGCCGCGGTCGGCGATGCCGAAATGGCGGGCCGGCAGGCCGGTCATGCGATGCACCGCCTCCTCAAGAGGGAACAGCCCAATATCCCGGCTATAGTGGCCGAGGACCCGCGGGAACGTGCCCCACAGTCGCGGATGCGGGTGTTGGTCATGCGGCAGCCCGTCCGATCCGATCATGCACAACGGGTGCTTCATGATGCGGCGAACATCGTCCTCGTCCATGTTGACGTAGATGGCGCCGGCCGGGCCGAGCCGTTCCGCCGCCTCTTCAGGCGTGCAGCCCCATGCCGATGCGATGTCCTCGACGCGCCGGCCGGTCGCTTCCGGGTGCGGGGTCGACCACGTCACCCAGGTTTCGCGCGCGGTCTTGAGCTTGCCGGGCAACAGGATGGTCGAGCTGGCCGTATAGGGATAAGCGTCGAATGCGACGTCCCACGACCGCGCCGCCTCGTCGATCGCCGCCAGCGTCTGTGCGCTGCGCCCCCACATCGACATGCCGAGGCACTTGTGATGCGAAATGACCAACCGCACCCCGGCTGCGCGCGCGGTGGCGAACGACTCTTCCAGCGCCGCCAGCATGCCTTCACCCTCGTCGCGCATGTGGGTGGTGTAGATGGCGCCGAATTCTCCGGCCACCGCGGCGAGCGCCGTCACTTCCGCCGTAGACGCGTTGTTGCTGAACGGATAGGCCAGTCCGGTCGAAAAGCCGCAGGCGCCGGCTTCCAGGGCTTCCCTCAGCATGGCCTGCATGCGAACGATCTCGTCGGCCGACGCCGCGCGCGCCGGATCGGCGCCGACCGACGCGCGCAAGGTCATGTGTCCGACCAGCGGCACGACATTCACCGCGGGGGAGGCCTTCCCGACAGCCGTCACGTAGTCGGCGAACGAGGAGAAGAAGTCGCCGGCGCTCTTGCCCAGGAGGTTCAGAGGTCCCGGGACCGGGTCGTTCAGCATCGCCGGTGCGAGACTGGCTCCGCAGTTGCCGGTCACCACGGTCGTGACCCCTTGGGTGATCTTCGGCACCGCCTGCGGCTGGATGAGCACAAGCCGGTCGTCGTGGGTGTGGACGTCGATGAATCCGGGGGCCACCACCAGCCCGGTCACGTCCAACTCCGCCCTGCCGCTTCCCGCCGGCAACCGGCCTACCGCGGCGATGCGGTCTTCGACAATCGCAACGTCCGCCGTGAAGCCCGCCCGGCCGCTGCCGTCCACCACGGTTCCGTTGCGCAGGACCAGATCATAGGCCGGCCGTGACGCTTCCAAACTGTTCATGGGGAAAATCCTTCCGGCCCGACGGCGCCATCCGGCGATGTGTGGAGGTGCGATGGAAAGGAGAATGGCCGTGGTGGCGACATCATGGTGCAGCCTTGATCAGGGGGTGGGAGCGGCGGGCGTGGACCGGGCTATGCGGCGAGATGGCATGCCACCCGATGCGACGAGGAGCCGCCCGCGGCGGGCGGGGCCAGCGTCGGCGCGGTCTCCCGGCATTCGGCCCGGGCGAATGGACAGCGGGGATGGAAGCCGCAGCCGCTCGGCGGCTTGAACGGACTCGGCGGGTCGCCGAGCGGCAGCATCCGCTCCGCTTTCGCCCTGGGACGGGGCGATGGCACCGACGACAGCAGCATCCGGGTGTAAGGGTGGGCGGGGCTGTTGAACAGCGTGTCACGGTCCGCGATCTCGACGATGCGGCCGAGATACATCACCGCCACCCGGTGGCTGATGTGGCGGACCACCGCCAGATCATGGGCCACGAACAGATAGGCGATGCCCAATTCCGCCTGCAGGTCCATCAGCAGGTTGACCACCTGGGCCTGGACCGAGACGTCGAGTGCCGACACCGGCTCGTCGCAGACGATCAGCTTCGGGTTGAGTGCCAGCGCGCGGGCGATGCCCAGACGCTGGCGCTGTCCGCCGGAGAACTCCGCCGGCAGCTTGCGCATCGCCTCGGGCCGCAAACCGACCCTGGAGAACAGCCAGGCGATGCGTTCCTCCCGTTGCCTGGCCGAGCGCCAAGCCGGGTCGTCGAAGTTGCGCAGCGGCTCGGCGACGATATCGCCGGCCGGCAGGCGCGGGTTCAGCGAGGCATAGGGATCCTGGAAGACGATCTGCATGTCGCGGCGGCGGCGGCGCATCTCGGTCGGGGACAGCGAGAGCAGATCCTCGCCGTCGAGACGGATCGAGCCACCGCTGGGTTCGATCAGGCGCAGCACCGACTTGCCCGTGGTGGTCTTGCCGCAGCCGGACTCGCCGACCAGGGACAGCGTCTCGCCCCGATCCAGCGCGAAGGACACGCCGTCCACCGCCTTGACGCTCGGGGCAGGCGTCCACGGCGCCCGGCGGCCAAGCACGAAGTGCTTGGTGAGGTTCGTCACGTCCAGGAGAGGCGACGGGGGTGCGATCGATTGCAGGGTCATGCGGATGCTCCAGCCTGCGATGGAGAGGTCTGGAAGGGGAGCGGGAACGCCGCTTTGGTGCAGCCCACGCGCTCCGCCTCGAAGCAGGCGACGGCATGGCCGTCGCCGACAGCGGTCAGGGGCGGGGGCTCGCGCCGGCATCGCTCCGTGGCGAAGGCGCAGCGCGGGGCGAAGGCGCAGCCGGCGCCGAGATCCTGGGGAGCGGGCACCATGCCAGGAATTTCCGGAAGGCGCGAACCGCCGCCGGCCATCGACGGCATCGATGCCATGAGCGCGCGGGTGTAGGGATGCAGCGGCCGGTCGAACAAATCCTCGACCGGCGCCTCCTCCACCTTGCGGCCGGCATACATCACCACGACGCGGTCGCAGCATTCTGCCACCACCCCGAGATCATGGGTGATCATGATGATCCCCATGCCGAGCCGGGCCTGAAGATCGCGCAGCAGGTCGAGGATCTGTGCTTGGATGGTCACGTCCAGCGCGGTCGTCGGCTCGTCGGCGATCAGCACGTCGGGATGGCAGGCCAGGGCCAGCGCGATCATCACCCGCTGGCGCATCCCGCCCGACATCTGATGCGGGTACTCGGCGGCACGGCGGTCCGGCTCGGCGATCTGGACCAGCCGCAGCATCTCCACGGCGCGGGTCCACGCTTCGCGCCGGCCGAGACCCTGGTGCAGCATGACCGTCTCGGCGATCTGGCGTCCGACCGTCAGCACCGGGTTCAGGGAGGTCATCGGCTCCTGGAAGATCATCGAAATCCGGTTGCCGCGGATGTCGCGCATCTCGCGTTCCGACAGCGACAGCAGATCGATACCGCGGAAGCGGATGGCGCCTCCGGCGAAGCGGGCCGGCGGCGATGGCAGCAGGCGCAGGATCGACAGGGCGGTCACGCTCTTGCCGCATCCGGACTCGCCGACGATGCCGAGCGTTTCCCCGGCGTTCAGCCGGTAGGAGACGCTGTCCACCGACCGGACGGTGCCGGCCAGCGTGTCGAAGTGGGTGCGCAGTTCGTCGATTTCCAACAGGGGCGGATCGTCCCGCAGGTCGCGTGAGGCGGTCATGGCGGAATCCTAGAGTTGGCGGGCCAGGCGGGGGTCGAGGGCGTCGCGCAGCCCGTCGCCGATCAGGTTCACCGACAGCACCGTGGCGGCCAGGAACAGACCGGGGAACAGCGCGGCGTGGAAGGCGATGGCGATGAAGTTGCGGGCGTCCGCCATCATGGTGCCCCAGCTCGGGATCTGCGGCGGCAGCCCGACGCCGAGGAAGGACAGCAGCGCCTCGATCAGAATGGCGGTCGCGGCGATGAAGGTCGCCTGCACGATCAGCGGCGTGATCATGTTGGGCAGCACATGGCGGACCAGGATCACCGGCAGGGGCGTGCCCAGCGCATGCGCGGCCTCGACATACTGCCGTTCGCGCAGGCTCAGCGCCAGCGAGCGGACCAGACGCACCACCCTCGGCACCTGCGGAACGGTGATGGCCACGACCACGGTGGTCAGGCCGGCGCGCGTCACCGCCATCAGCGCGATGGCGAGCAGGATGTCCGGAATGGCCATCAACCCGTCCATCAGCCGCATCACCGGCCCTTCGGCCCAGCGGACGAAGCCGGCCAGCAGGCCGAGCGCCACCCCGACCGAGGTTGCCAGCACCGCGACCAGCAGGCCGACCGACAGGGAGGCGCGGCCACCCCAGACGGTGCGGCTGAACAGGTCGCGGCCCATCGCATCCGTGCCGAAAAGATGCTCCGCCGAGGGCGGCCGGAAACGGGCCAGCGGATTGAGCGCCTGGGGATCATGGCTGGCGATCCAGGGTGCTGCCACCGACAGGGCGGCGACGGTGGACAGCAGAGCGGCGCCAACGATCAGGGTCGGATGTTTGCGCAGCCAGCGGCGCATGCGCGAGCGGATGGTGGGCGTGCGTACCGCGGCACCGGCCGCCGCCGGAGCGAGGGAGACTGTCGTCATGGCAGTGGACCTTTCGTCGGAGCTTTCATTCCGGCCGGCATTCCGGGCGGGTTCAGGCGCGGATGCGCGGATCGAACAGGCGATAGCTGAGATCGATCAGCAGATTGATCAGCACATACATTCCTGCCGACAGCAGCAGCACGCTCTGGATCACCGGATAGTCGTGGCGTTGGACGGAATCGATCACCAGCCGCCCGACGCCGGGGATCGCGAACACCGTCTCGCTCACCACCACGCCGCCGATCAGGAAGGCGATGCCGACGCCTACGGTGGTCACGATGGGAATGGCGGCGTTGCGCACCGCGTGGCCCAGCACCGCGACCACCCCCAGCCCCTTGGCGCGGGCGGTCCGGATATAGTCCTCGTGCAAGACGTCGAGCACGGTGGCGCGCGTCATCCGGGTCAGGAGCGCGATGTAGACCAGCGACAGGTTCACGCAGGGCAGGATCAGGTGGCTCAGCCACGGCCAGAAGCCCTTGCCGAGGCTGACATAGCCCTGCACCGGCAACCAGCCGAGCTTGATGGCGAAGCCGTAGATGAACAGGTAGCCGACCAGAAAGACGGGCGTCGAAAAGGCCAGCACGGCGAAGATCATGACCAGCCGGTCGACCCAGCTTCCCGCCTTGTGCGCCGCCAGCACCCCGAGCGGCACCGATATCAGCACGGCCAGCGTCATGGTCAGCAGCGCGATGGAAAGCGTCGGTTCCAGCCGCTGTGCCAGAAGCGAGGCGACCGGCACCCCGGTGAAAATCGAGGTGCCGAGGTCACCCCCGGAGAGCCGGCCAATCCACAGCAGGAATTGACTCCAGAGCGGCTGGTCGAGGCCGAGCACGCCGCGCAGCCGGGCGATGTCCTCGGCGGTGGCGGTGTCGCCGGCGATCAGAGCGGCCGGATCACCGGATGACAGGTGGATCAGCAGAAAGACGAGGATCGCGACGACCGCCATCACCGGCAACGTGGCGGCGACGCGGCGAAGAACATAGGTCATGACGATCACTCCACGAGCGCGTTCACGGTTATCGGGCGGGCAGTCACTTGGCGGTGGTCACTGGGTAGCTGGACTCTTGTCCAATACCCACAGCTGGGGTACGTCGCCCGTCAGCCGATCGACGTTCGTCACGTCATTGCGCACCGCGTAGGGGGAGGCGTACTGGCCAAGCGGGATATAGGGCACCGTCTGGTACGCCCGCTCCTGGAAGGCGTCGAGCCGGGCGCGGCGCTCTTCAGGCTTGTCGGCCCGGATCCACTCCGCCCGCAGCTTGTCCAGCGTCTCGTCGCAGGGCCATCCGGGCATGCTGTTGCCGCAGGCCGAGCCCAGCATGAAGTTGTTGATCGGCGAGTTGACGTCGAAGCTGGCGGCGTAGGTCGCATACGCGCTCCAGCCGCCGGCGCCCGGCGGATCCTTTCTGGCGCGGCGGGCGACCACCGAAGCCCAGTCCATCGACTGTGTCGTGACGTTCATCCCGATGTCCTTCAGCGTCTGGATGACCATCAGTGCCGCGGCATTCAACACGGCATAGTCGGTGGGCAGCAGCACCACCACCGGCTCGCCCTTGTAACCGGCTTCGGCCAGCAGCCGTTTGGCGGTGGCGATGTCGGGCTTCTTGTAGGCGTCGGCACCGGCCGGGGTTTCGTTGGGACCGCCGCAGATGAAGAAGGTCGCGCAGTGCTTCATGCGCAGGTCGGGCGGATAGCCCATGACGGCCAGAAATTTCTCCTGGTCGATCGCATGCAGCACAGCCTGACGGATTTTTGGGTTGTTGAAGGGAGGGTGCAGATGGTTGACGATCAAGGAGGCCTGGATGGCGCCGCCCTGACGGACCTGGATCGTCTTGTCGTCGCGCAGAGGGGCGATGTAGTCAGGCGGTACCAGCTCCAGCATGTCGACTTCGCCCAGGGCGAGCGATGCCGTGGCGCTGTTGGAATCGGGAAGGTAAAGCCATTCGATGCGGTCGATATGTCCGGCGCGGTTGCCGGCGAGGAAGTCCGCCGGCTCGCTTCGCCCGACATAGGCCGGATTGCGCACGAACACCACCTTGCTGCCGGGTACCCATTCATCCCGCTTGAACATGTAAGGGCCGGAGCCGATGGCCTCGTTCGACGGCTCGTCGCCCGACCGGCTGGCGGTGCGTTCCGGCATGATGACCGGGATCATGCCGGATGCCTTGGCAAGGGATTCAAGCACCAGACCGAAGGGCTGGGCAAGCGTTAGGGTGAAGCGGCGCTCGTCCTCCACCCGCCACTGTGCGCCGGCGGCCATCATGGCGCGGCCGTAATTGTCGCGCTTGGACCAGCGTTGCAAAGACGCGACGCAGTCGGCGGCGCGGACCGGGGCGCCATCGTGGAAGGCGAGTCCGGGCCGCAGAGTGAAGCTCCAGGTCAGCCCGTCGTCGGATCGGGTATAGCTTTCCGCCATCTGCGGTTTCGGCACGCCGTGCGAATCCAGGCCGAACAGCGTGTCGAAGACGAGATAGCCGTAGTTCCGCGTCACGTAATTGGTCGTGAACATCGGATCGAGAAACTTCAGGTCCGCCTGCGGCACCATGCGCAGGGTCGTGGGAGTGCCGGCGGCGCCCGCATCCGCAGCGGCGAGCAGCGGCAGGCAGGCGCTGGCGGCGAGGACCGAACGTCGAACGAGCGATGGCATGGGCAAGGGCATGGGTAAGCTCCGGTCTGGAGGGGACGGCGGGGGTCAGGTCCAGTTCGTGTCGGCGGCGAGATGGACGACGCAGTCGCCGGGTTGCACGTGGGTGAAGCTGCGGACGCAGACCGCGACGCCGGAGCCGCCGAAATGCAGTTCCACGGGGTCGCGCCAGGGCGCGTGGGGGTCGTGGATACGGCCGGCGAGTTGCCCCTCGCTGACATCGTCGCCAAGGCGGAAAGCGGGCTCGAACAGGCCAGTGCAGGGGGCGAAGACATAGTGCCGTTCGCCCCCCACGCGCAGCAGCCGGCCCGGGCGCGGTTCGGGTGCCGGATGTTCGGGCAGCAGGCCGACCGTGGTCAGCAGACGCTCGATGCCGTCCTCGACGATGGCCAAGCCGGTCGGATCGCAGGTGCCGAAACCTCCGAATTCCCCGCACAGGAACAGCTTGCCCTGGCGTTCGGCGGCTGCGGCGAAGGTGCGGTCCTCGCCCAGCAGGTTGGCGATCATCACGTTCGGCGCACCGAACCCCTCGACCAGCCGGCGATAAAGTCCCTGCCGCTCTTCGTCCGGCGGCGGCGAGGCGAGCAGGGTCGGCAGATGGTTCATCGACGCTCCCCCGGCGTGAAGGTCGAGGGCTAGGTCGGCCATCGGCAGCAGGACGGTCTCCACATAGTGGGCGATCATCTGGGTCGGCGTGCCGTCGCGGGCGCCGGGGAACATCCGGTTCAGGTTGCCCTTATCGATCGGCGAGGTGCGGCTGCCGTTCATGTGGGCCGGGAAGTTCAGCGCCGGGATCACGATCAGGCGGCCGCTGATCGCCAGCGCGGGCAGGCGGCGCACCAGCTTGGCCAGGGCGATCGGCCCCTCATACTCGTCGCCGTGATTGCCGCCGGTCAGCAGAACGGTCGGTCCGGTTCCGCGCTTCAGCACGGCGACGGGGATCGCGATGTGCCCGTAGGCGGAACGGTCGTGGGAATGGGGAACGCGCAGCGTGCCGGTCTGGAAGCCGTCGCGTTCGAAATCGACATCGGTGGAGATGCGGGACGTCGCACGGGTCATGCGGACCTCGTTGGGCAAAGGGGAACTGTTTGAAAGCAGCGTCGCGAGGCGCCGGCCGTTCCGGCAGCATCGTTCGGATCACTGACTGTCTTCAGTGTTGCGAATTCCCAATGGAACTGCGAGTGCTGTTTTCTGCTCGTACTGATGCCTCCCAGGCATCGGTATGAGCATGGCAGCGCGCCCGCAAAGGGTGTTCAGAGAGCGGCGGCGATGACGGAGCGGAAGCGGATCAGCGCCGGGTTGGCGTTCTCGGACAGGCACGCGAAGGATAGCGGCAGGCGGATCGACACGTCCGCCAGATCAAGGAACTGGGCCCGTGCGGGGGGACGCGCGCGGTTCGCCGAGTTGACGATGGCTGCTCCGATTCCGGCGGAGACCAGCGACAGGATGGCGGCTTCGGTCGACACCTCCTGCACCACATTCAGGGTCAGCCCGGCTTGGCGGCAGGCGCTCAGCAGCAGGTCGTAGTATGCTGGGTAGATCGAGCGGGGAAAGGTGACGAAAGGGCGGCCGGCAAGGTCCCGGGCGCGCATCGGAACATCCGCCGACAGCCCCCAGGCGCGCGGCACCGCGAGCGTCACGCCATGGTCGAGCAGGGGGACGGTCGCGAGGTTGGCCGGCGGCGGCTCGAACAGGTAGACGAAGCCGCCGTCCAGGGTTCCATCCTCCATTTCCTCCAGCTGCATCGGGGTGTTGAGCGGCGCCAGCTCGAACTGGACACCGGGAGCCTCCCTTTGGAAGCGGCTGAACAGTTCCGGCACCAGTCCGTCCCAGCCGGCGTTTTCTACGAAGCCGATCCGCAGCCGCCCCTGTAGACCGGCGGCGATGAGCTTGACGGAGCGGCCGGCGGCTTCAAGTTGTGCCAGGAGTCTGCGCGCCTCGACCAGATAATGGGCGCCGGCGGCAGTGAGCCGCAGCCCGCGCGGCCCGCGATCGAACAGCGCGACCCCCAGTTCCTCCTCCAGGAACTGGATCTGGCGCGAGATGGCGGGTTGGGTGATGTGCACCCGCTTGGACGCCAGCCGCACGCTCTCATGCTCCGCGACGGCAATGAAGTAGCGGAGATGGCGCAATTCCATGGGCTACGCTCCGAATGGGGGCGTTTGGGTGGCGGGTTCCCGGCCGCCGCACGCGCGTGGTCTGCGCGGCGACATCGCCCCGCGGCGGTTCACGCGAAGGTCCAGTGGAAGCACTCGCCCCTGCGTACGACGCGGCCCGCCGAACGGCCGCCGAAATGTGCGGGAAGGACCAGCGCTGAACGCTCCGCGGCGTGTTCCAGCGCCCAGCGGCGCGACCGGCGGGCCGTTTCGGCATCCTGGCAGAACATCGAGTTCCAGGTGGGACGAAGCACCTGCACGGGGCTGTGAAGGACGTCGCCGCTGAAGAAGGCCTCATGGCCGGCGGAGCGGACGGAAATGGACATGTGACCGGGCGTATGGCCCGGGGTGGGGTGGAAGGTCACCCCCTCGATCACTTCGCCGCCGTCGTCGGGTACGAGGTCGAGCAGGCCGGCCTCGATGACCGGCAGCACGCTGTCCTCATAGACGCCGGCGGCGGGGCCGGTGCGGAAGCCTTCGCTGGCCGCCTTGTCGTTCTCGGTCCGCGACCAGAGATAGCGTGCGTTGGGAAATGCGGGGGTCCAGCGCTCGTCGTTCCAGTGTGTGTTCCATCCGACATGGTCACTGTGGATATGGGTGCATAGCACGTAATCGATGGCCTCCGGTGCGATGCCGGCCGCCCTCATCCGATCGAGGAGGCCGGTGTGCAGACCGTCGAACTGCGGGATCCGGCGGGTGCGGCCATCGCCGATCCCGGTGTCGATGACCATGAGATGATGCGGGGTCCTTACCACCCACAGATTGACGTTGACCATCAGACCGGCGCCGTCCGGGGTCATCGCATCCGGGATCAGCTCGTCCTGATGTGGAGCGATCAACTTGTCGGCCCAGTCCGGCAGGAGCATGGTCGCCTCATAGGGGGGAAAGACGATTTCGGTCAGCCGGAGAAGGTCGAGGCTGCCCAATTGGAAGCGCAGTTCGTCGGTCATCCTCGCAGCCTCCCATGGAGCATGGCATCTGTGGTGCCGTTGCCGGCTAGATATAGCATGAGCACTGGCGTTGGTGCACAACTTGGCGCGTTGACAGAGTTTGCCCTAACTGATCGGTGATCAGGCGACCTTGCGGGAGATCGGCATGCCCAAGCTGGTCATGATGTTCATGGCTTTGCAGCCGACGGCGGCCTCGACCTTCTGGGCAGGCAGACTCCGAGCGCGCAGGCTGCGCCCGATCAGCGTCTTGTATCTCAGCATCGCCATCTCGCCCAAGGACCGCCTTGCGTACTGGACCGCCCGCTGCCAGCCAAGCCGTCCGCGTTCTGCGATCATCTGGATGTGCCGGTCACGCTGTGTGGGAGCGCTTGCGGCGGTATCGCTCGGCACCGCCGTCGCGCGCGGCGGGATGATCACCGCGGCGTCGGGCGTGTGTGCGCTGACCGCGCGGTAGACGGGGTCCTCCGTCATACGCGCCGTCCGCCAGCACCGTGCTGATCGGGCGGGTGATCTGGTCGAGCAGCGGACCGACCAGAGAGGCGTCGCCGTCCTCCGTAGTCGTCAGGTCCGAGGCGAGGACTTCGCCCGTATCGGGATCGACCGCCAGGTGGAGTTTTCTCCAGCTCCGGCGCGCGTGGCCGCCGTGCTTTTCCTGGTGCCACTCGCCCGTGCCGAACACCTTCAGCCCGGTGGAATCGATCACCACCGTGACCGGCCCGTTCGCTTTCGCCAGGGTGGTTGCCACCGCAAGGTCGGCGCTGCGGCGGGAGAAGGTTGTGTGATCCGGGACTGGCAGGTCCAGGCCGAGCAGGCGTATCAACGAGCCCAGCAGACCCTCGGTTTGGCGCCACGGCCGGCCAAAGGCCAAGCGCAGCATCAATCCTGCCTCAATGGCGATTTCCGAGTAGCGCGTTGGGTGGCCGCGCCGACCCGTGTTGGCCGGCGTCCAGGCGGCGATCGCCTCGGGCGTCACCCAGATCGTCAGGTCACCCCGTCGGCGCAACGCCGCATCGTAGGCCGCCCAGTTCTCAACCCGGTAGCGGGCACGCGGGATCTTGTGACGGCGCTTCTCGTTCGCCTTGTACGGCATCCGGCTCTCGGCTCCAGCGGGGCCCGATCCTTTACCCGCAGTCCTGCTCGATCACCAGACCCCCATTTTCGCACCAACGCCCCGCCACACCGCCACGGCGTTCGAAGCAGTGTGGGCGCTGGTCATGCGCGGGTTGGAGGCGCGGGGGTGATGTGATGCCCCCTTCGTCCAGACCCCTCAAGGCAATTTGAGCACGATCTTCCCGAATCCTCCGCCGCGCTCCATAGCCTCGTGCGCTTGCACGACCTCCGCCAGGGGAAAAACCTGCGAGACCACGGCGCGCATGGTGCCGGAGGCAAAAAGCGGCAGCATTCGATCGGCAAAGCGTTGAACCATTGCGCGCTTTTCGTCGGACTGCCGCGACTTCATCACCGTTCCCACCAGCCGCAGATGGTTGTGAAGAAGCAGGCCGAGGGGAATCGTCGCATCGCCCCCGCCTCCCATCAGCCCGACCTGCACCAGGATGCCGCCCGGCCGCAGGCTGCGCAGGTTGCCGGCGAGCGTGGCGCCGCCGATGAAATCGACCACCGCGTCGAGACCCTGGCCATCCGTGAACCGTCGGGCCTCCGCCTCGAAATCCCCCGATCGGTAGTCGACGACCGCCTCCGCCCCCAGCGAGAGGACATCGCCGAGATGACCGGCGCCGGCCGTGGCCAGTACACGGCCCCCGAGGGCGCGGGCAACCTGCACCACGGCGGAGCCGACACCGCCTGCGGCGGCGTGGACGAGCACGGCCTGTCCGGCGCCGAGACCTGCCAGATGTCCGACGACCTCATAGGCGGTGACGAAGGACTCCATCACCGCCGCCGCCTCGATAAAGCCGAGATGTTCGGGCATCCGGACAGCCATCCCCTGATCGATGCGCGCGAACTCCGCATAAGCGCCGCCGCCGGTGATTGCCATCACCCAGTCGCCGCGGCGAAACCCCGTCACCTCCTCTCCGGTCTCTATCACCTCGCCTGCCAGTTCGAGGCCGAGCAGCGGGCTGTCGCCGAAATTCTCCGTGCCATAGGCCCCCTGCCGCTGCAGAAGATCGGCCCGGTTCACCCCGGCGGCACGCGCCCGCACCAGAAGATCCGTCGGCCGGATCTCCGGGGCCGGCACTTCGGCGAGGCGGAGAACATCCGCCCGGCCGAAGTCCTGGAAGACCACGGCTTTCACTACGCCGCCGCCTGTGCCCGCGCCTTGGCGCGCCGCGCGATGCTGGCGGCGAAAAGGGGCGTTTCGCGCCGGTTGTGGTCGCCGCCGGCGGCCTGACGAGCAGCGGCGGCGGTTTCGTAGGACAGCTGATGCGCCTCCAGAAAGTCCATGAAGGCATCGGTGGGATGCGCGGTCACCCGGTTCGTGTAGCGGGTCCGGCCGTTTTCGATGGCTTCGGCCATCAGTTCCCAGACGACGTTGACCTGCGTGCGGCCGTTCGCTGTGAAGACGTCCGAGATCGAATTCATCCGCACATAGGTCGGGCCGGCGTCTTCAGCCACATAATGCTGGACCACGAGCCCGGTGCCGATCATCTCGACATTGATCGACATCCGGCGGCCGTCGTCGGTCGTGGTGATACCGGCGGCGATATGGTCGGGTGCGCAGCAGCGCAGATACTCGGCCTCCGGCAGGGAGAACAGCCATTCCTCGATGTCCACCTGATCCAGCGGCACGTCGATTTCGGCGGAATAGGCGGATTGCGACAGGATGCGATCCAGAACTTTCATTGTACTCTCCATTTCACTTCGGCCGGGCTGCAGCGCCCGGCTCGTGGAATGGACCTTACGCAGCCTCCGCAGGTGCGAGAATGCAGGCGGATCTCGAAACCTTTTTGCCGGGAACGCAAAGATGATCGATCCGCGCTTCGCAGAGCACCTGACGGTCTTCGTCGACGTGGTGCGGGGCGGCAGCTTCTCCAACGCGGCGCGGCGGCGCGGCCTCACTCCCTCCGCCATCGCCCGGCAGATCGACGCGCTGGAACACAGCGTCGGCGTCCCGCTCTTCGTTCGCTCGACACGCGCGCTGGCGATGACCGATGCCGGCGAGCGGCTCTTCGAACGCGCGCAGCGGCTTCTCGACGATCTGGCCGACACCCACGCGGAAATCGCCGCCTTCGACGGGGCGGTGACCGGCGTCTTCCGCCTGGCCTGCTTTCCGACTTTCGGCAAGCGCTACGTGATCCCGGCGGTGGAGGCGGTGATGCGGGACCATCCCCGGCTGACCGTCGAGCTCGATCTAACCGAACGTCTGGCCGATCCGGTCCTCGAGCGCCTCGACGCCGTGATCCGCATCGGAGAGCTGGCGGACAGCACGCTGATCGCCACCCGTCTCGCCGTACAGAAAAGGCTCCTCGTCGCCTCGCCAGACTACCTGTCGCGCAATGGTGCGCCGGCCGACAGCGCCTCGCTCGCCGGTCACCGGCTGATCGACAAGCTGCATGGCGCGGATCTGCTCGGCTGGGCGGACGTGCTCGGCCATCCGGCGGGGTATCGGCAGGATGCCGGCGTGGTCTTCCGCTGCGACGATTTCGAGGCGATGCGGGGCGCGGCCCTGTCCGGAATCGGGATCGGCTTTCTGCCGGATTGGGTCGTGGGCGCCGACGTTCGTGCCGGCGCCCTCCTGCGCCTGTCCCTCGATGGCGAACCCTGGAACGTGGCAGACACCGGCATCCACCTGCTGCGCGCCCTGGCGCAACCCTCCGCGAAATTCAGGGTGGTGAGCGGCGCCATCCGCACGGTGATCGGCACGCCGCCGGTCTGGGCGTCCTGATTCCAGTTTTGCGCGCATCGCACAAAGCTTTCGAGTCCGTCACGCATTCTCGCGCCGGATCCCGCGAGGCATTTTTCCGGCCATCGGCCCTTGTGCGGGCCGCCGCACGGGAAAATGGAAATCGAAATGACCTGCCTTGCCAATGAGCCACCTGCCCGGCGCCGCTTCCGGCCGTCGAATCGCACGATCACGGCCTTTTGCGCGGTGACGGCCGCCACCTTCCTTGCCAGCGCCGCGGCCCCCACGCCGCTCTACCAGCATTACCAGTCGGCGTTTGGCCTGGGATCCGGCGCGCTGACGCTGATCTTTGCCGCTTATGCGTTCAGCCTGCTCGCCGCACTTCTGACGGTCGGCGCGCTGTCCGACCATGTCGGACGGCGTCCGGCCATCCTCACCGCCACCGTGATCAACATGGCCGCGATGCTGCTGTTCATGACCGCTCATTCCGCGTTCGGGCTCGGCTTAGCGCGCATGGTTCAAGGCTTCGGCACAGGCATGGCGACGACCGCCCTCGGCGCGGCGATCCTGGACGTCGATCGCAAGCGGGGGCCGCTCCTGAACAGCGTCACCGCCTTCATCGGTCTGTTCTTCGGTGCGCTCGGCTCCGGTTTGCTGGTCCATTGGGCACCGGCGCCGACGCAGCTCGTCTATGCCGTCCTGCTCATCATGTCCGCGGCCCAGGCCGTGCTGGCGATCGGAATGCCCGAAACCGCCTCGCGTCGGCCGGGCGCGTTGCGCTCGCTGCTACCTGAGTTGCGCATGCCCAAGACTGCAAGGCACAGCTTCATCCATGTCTCGCCCGTGAACATAGCGGGCTGGGCGCTGGGCGGACTGAACTTTTCGCTGATGCCCGCACTGGTCGGCCTTGCCGAGGGCCGGAACGAGCCGCTCACCGGGACGCTGGTCGTGGCAACGCTGATGGCCGGCGCCACGCTGGCGGTCCTGGGACTGCGCCGGTTTGCCGCCGAACATGCGTTGATTGCCGGAGCGATGGCACTTTCCCTCGGCATGGCCCTGGCGCTCTGCGCATTGTCGTTGCCATCGGTCACTGTGATGTTCGCTGGTGTCGCCCTGGCGGGTGTCGGCTTCGGCGCTTCATTTTCCGGCGCCTTCCGCGAACTGCTGCCGCGTGCGGAAAGCCATGATCGCGCTGGCCTGCTTTCGACCTTCTACATCGAGAGCTATCTGGCCTTTAGCCTGCCGGTCATCCTTGCGGGATTGGCTATCCCGCAACTGGGCCTTGCGGAAACCGCCGCAATCTATGGAGAAGCGATAATCGTTCTTGCGCTGATCTCGGCCGGCGTGTTCTGGAGACGGCTACTTAAAGGCGGTTTCCAGAACCGTTATCCGATGGCCACCCCTCCGGAAACCCGCTGATCGGCAGTCGGTTTTCTGGGTGTTGGCACGAGAACGGTGGCGGCCAGTTGGCAATGAGGTTACCGTTCTCGGATGACGCCGATCTCATAAGCCCGCCATCAATTCCCACCGGCCGTGATCCAGCAAACCATCGGGCTTTATCTTCGGTTCACGTTGAGCTACCGGGATATCGAGGAGTTGCTGGCCGAACGTGGCGTGGACGTATCCTACGAGACCGTGCGCCGTTGGGTCGTGAAGTTCGGCCCGCTCATTGCGCGTAATCTCTGAAGCCTGCGGCCGAAGCCCAGTTCACGCTGGCATTTGGACGAGATGGTGCTCAGGGTCAGCGGCTGGATCATGCACTTGTGGCGGGCCGTCGATGATGAAGGCGAGGTGTTGGACGTGCTCGTCCAGCGCCGACGCGACAAGGCTGCGGCTTTGAAGTTGATGCGCAAGCTGCTGAAGAAGTATGGCTTCGTCCCCATCGAGGTCACGACCGACAAGCTCCGGTCCTACGGGGCCGCCTTCCACCAACTCGGTCTGACCGCCCACCATGAACAAGGGCGGCGAACAAACAACCGCACCGAGGTCTCACACCAGCCGGCGCGGCGACGAGAGCGCAAATTACAGCGGTTCAAATCATCGGGTTCCGCCCAGCGCTTCGTCTCTCTTCATGCCGCCGTCTACAACACCTTCAACCTCCAGCGTCACCTGGTCTCCCGCCGCACCCTGCGTACCTTCCGGGCGCAGGCCGTGGTCGACTGGCAGGCCGCGACCGCCGCAGCGTGAACCAGTTGCGGATTTCGCAACTTGTATTCGCCGCCTTAGTTTCTGTGACAAAGCCCTCCGCCAGCAGACCCTGCGCGTCGACTGCGCCGATCAGCAGCAAAAATTTTCGCGCATGGCGAGCATGCGCGCGGAATACTCTTCTGGCAGAAAAAGCGAGGCGTCGAACCGCCGGCTATTACCCGGCCAAGATCCCGAAATGACCGACAGGCGGCGCTCGGCTTGCGTTGGGGCAGTGAGGCATGGCGAATCGACTGGCCCCGCTTGGTCGACCGTCGCACCGGCGCGGAGATGTCCAGGCAGGCAGTGACCTGCCGCTGTCTATCAAGGAAGCAGTTCGCCATCAGCGAATAGCCACTTGACGGGAAATTCGCTATCAGCGATCATGACATCATGAAGCTCGTGATCGAAGCCACTGCGCTGAAGGTTCTGCTTCGCATGCCGAAGGGCGATGCGGCCGGGCTGCGGGAGAAGCTGAAGACCTTCGCCGCCGCTCCTTTTGACCCGCATCCCTGGGCGAAGGCGTTTGGCGGCGGACAAGGCCGCATTCGCCACGGCGACTGGCGGGCCGTCTACCAGATCGACGGCGATGCGCTGTTGGTCACGGTGCTGAAGGTCGGGAACCGCAAGGAGGTCTATCGATGAACGCTCTGCCCATCACGCCGATTGCCGAGACGGCGGACAGCGTCACCCTCAGCCGGGCCGACTTCGAGGCCCTGGCTGATCTGGTGACGGACGCCCAGGACTTGGCTGACGCCGAAGCCGTAAAGGCACGGCTGGCGGCGGGAGAGACGGAGGCGTTTCCGTTCGAGGTGGCGGAGCGCATCCTCGATGGGGAGCATCCGGTCACGGTGCTCCGCGAGCATCGCGGTTTCACCGCCCGCGGGCTGGCGGACGCCGCAGGCGTGGCTCCGTCCTACCTGTCCGAGATCGAGAACGGGAAAAAGCCGGGCAGCTTCGACGCGATGGCACGCATCGCCGGCGCGCTCCAGGTGCCGCTGGACATGCTGGTACGCCACTGAACGGGTGCCCAGAAAAGGAGCCAAAACTGGATGTCGGTCATCAATCAACGCCTTTGAAGGTCCGTTTCTGGCGCTTCGCGGTCGCGAGCGATGGTCTGCTTCGGGTCAGAAGCGGACATCGGAGGCTGTCGCGAAAGGGTCGGTATGGCCACCTCGCCGGCGCTGACGGTGCCGACCAGACTGCTGACCACCGGCCCGGCCGGTCGGCCGCGCCTCCCGTGTCCGTCCGCGCGTCGGCAGACATTAGCATCACCGCCGCGTCGGAATATTTCCGCGCACGGTAGCCTTGCGCGGCGTAGACTCTGTCAGGTCAAAGGATGACCCTCCACTCTATCCAAGAAAGTCGGTAGGCCCCATGCCACCCCCCAGGCCCCACGTACCAGTGCCGCGACAGAATTTCAGCAAGTCCCGTCCCACCACGGCCATGTCGACCGGGGTTCGACCATCACCTGCCCGTGTGAACGGATCAGCGCTTCAGAAACAGTCTCAGTGGCTTGCCCGCGCGGCCGATGCCGAACGCATTGGAGATGGCGTGGAGGCTGAATTGTGTCGGCAGTATGCTGAGCATTGGTTCCGCGTATCGCGGGGAGAGGACTGAGGGAGATGATCTGGTGAGTGACACCACCTTGACGCCGCGGGAGCGGGCTCTGATCCGCAACGAGTTCATGGTGCGCTTTGGGCAGGCACCGAGGCTGGAGAGCGGCATCCTGGTGAAACATTGGGCCACTGGGCCGAACAAGGGTCAGCCGAAGCCGGGAACGGTCATTCAGGGGATGCTGGACCGTGGGCTGCTGGAGTTGCGGGATGACGGCGGCCATTGGCTGCGGGCTCGGTTTACCGAGACCGGCCTCGCTGCCTTACGGCACATGGCCGAGGATGCTCGTGCCCTGCCACCGGGCGAATACCAGCATGTTCTGGTCGAACTTGGAAGCGGCCAGCGGGCAGATAACAACGACGCATCGTCGGCCACCCTGGGTTAGATATCTGTCGTGAAATAGCGCGGCCGGAGCGGCGGCCGCTGTTGCAGAATGGGGACGGCCGAGGCCACCCTGGTGCTGTCATGGGAGGGAGAGGCTGCGCGCCCGGAAAGGACCTTTCCTGTTCTGCGTTCCCTCGTGCAGCGGCACCGGCGAGTAGATGAATATAGGAGGCAATTCGGCGTTTCGTGAAGCGACGCACTGGGAAACCAATACGATGGGCGTCGGCTTCGGTGAGCATGCAGAGACGGCCGGCGCGGGCTGCTGTCTGTTCAAACACTCTGTACAGGCGGCCAAACGTTCATTTTCTCAAAATTGATCAAACTGTACAAAGGGGCGTTTTCCCTCCGCTCCGGAGCTTCTCCATGATCTTTGTCGCTGCTGGGCTAATCAGGAGAAAATCCGGATTCCAGAACTTCCAGCACCATCCCCGATGCTGATGTGTAGAGCCAATCATGTGAACCAGCAGCTAACCGAGACCCCAAACCAACGCACCACAATCACTTGACGCGGCTGAGGAAAGCTCTGCTGAGGTGGGGTCCCGATCGGCACCGATCGGGGCCCCAGCTTGCGAGTGTAATTCATTCATTTACAAAGGGCTACATTGCTTCTGATAGGGGGACCGCTTCCGAGCCGATTCACACCCTAGCGGCGTCATCTCCGGCATGTCCCGGACAGGTACGGGTTACGGCGCCATGTCGACATGAGCACTTTCTGAAAGGCGCATCATCATGATGCGACGAAAGTCATTGCAAAGTCATGTTGCGGTCATTCTTAATAAAAGCTAAATATACTTCCGCGGAAATCCTGTAAATATCACAGCGTATCCTGCTGCCTTCCAGTCAATGCTTTTCCGGATTGGAGGGGGCATGACACAGACGCAGATCGCTATTTTCACAGCCACGATGCAAGACACGGGCGCGGAGCTTTGGGTGACCGACGGCACGCCCTCCGGGACCCGGCTCCTTGCCGACATAAGGCCGGGCCCGCAGGGAAGCGCCCCCGAGGATGCCGTCATCGCCGGCGGCAAGATCTTCTTCACCGCCGACGACGGCCAGCACGGTCGCGAACTCTGGGTCACGGACGGCACCAGCGGCGGAACCCGGATTTTCGACGCCGCCGCGGGTGCCGCATCCGGGGCTCCGGACGACCTGACGGTGGTGGGCGACCGGGTGTTCTTCACCGCCGATGACGGTATTCATGGCCGGGAGCTGTGGGTGAGCGACGGGACCGCGTCCGGCGCCCGCATGGTTGCCGACCTCATGCCCGGAGCCGAGGGATCCTCACCATCGGCACTGACGGCGGCACAGGGCCGGGTATACCTGCACGCGGATGGCGGGGCACACAGCGGGATTTGGAGCTCCAGCGGCACTGCTGCAGATACCCGCCTCTTTCATGAGATGGCGCCGCTCTCCCCATGGTCTCAAGGCATTTCCCTGATCGGCATGACCGACGGGCGGATGGCCTTTCACGAGGGAAAGACGCCCTGGGCGTCCAATCTCACCTTCGTCGACGCCGACGGCAGCACGACGACATTCACGGACATCATTCCCGACGGCGGCGGGGCTGTCCGCTATGCCGCCACGCCGGACGGGATTGTGGCGTCGGTCACCACCGTGATAGACTGGACCGGCAGCATGGAATGGCCGACTGCCGTCCGACATTCGACCTTCTGGGCCACCGACGGCACGGCAGAGGGCACGCGGTATCTCGGCGACATGACGACACAGGGGTGGGACCTCGGCAGTGTCGTCGGACTGCATGACGGCCGCGTGGTGTTCACAAGCCACATGGACGTTTACCGGACCGAACAGGGAAGCGCGTCACGGATCAGCAAGCTGGATGAGGCCACAGGCAAGGTGAGCGTCCTCTCGGCACAGGAGCTTGCCACGCCGCTGGGATGGCTCGACCAGGGATCGCCTGGCGAGGAGGGCGACCGCCTGCTCTTTCTGGACGAAAGCTATTGGTCGGGCTCCCAACGCCTTCTGGCGACGGACGGCGCGGGGCTGAAGACCGTTGAACTCCATCAGAACAGCGGGATGTATCAGGACATCGCGATTACCGGGGGGCGGGCGTTCTTCCTGACGGACCAGAGCGGAGCCGATCCCGCCGGGCTCTGGGTGACCGACGGAACCTCGGAGGGCACGCACCATCTTTGGCAAACGGCGGGGGGAGCGTTTGGCGACAAGTTGCTGGGGGAACTCGATGGCCGCATGCTGGGGTTCGATCACGACTATTTCGCCAACACCGATCGGTTTTTTCTGTCCGACGGAACGGCGGACGGCACCGTCGTGCTCGCCGAGCTTCCTCCTGGCGCGGGGACGGACTATTGGGATCATACGGCCAAGCTGCTCGGGGTTGTCGCGGCGCCGGACGGTATCCGCGAGGGGGCTGACGGCGACGACACGTTGTGGGGCGACGATGGTGCCGACCGGATTCACGGCTTGGGCGGCAACGACCGCATTCTGGCCGGCTCTGGAGATGACCGGTTGAACGGAGGCGCCGGCGCGGACTACATCGATGGAGCGGACGGCGCCGATCGGCTCTATGGCATGTCCGGGCGGGACACTCTCGTGCCGGGAGCGGGCCGCGACATCGTCGATGGCGGTGTCGGCGACGATGTGCTGCTTGCCGAACGGGATGGCGAAAGCGATCAGTTCTTCTTCGCCCCCGGCAGCGGCGTCGACGTGCTGACGGCCTTTGACCCGCATCTGGACATCCTGATCCTGAAGGGGTTTACGCCGGACATCGGCACAGCGGCATGGCGAGCGGAGTACGTGACCGATCTGGGAGTCGGTGTGCAGGTCGATTTCGGCGGCGGCGACAGCATTCTCGTCCTGGACACGACAGCGCATGACCTCCGCTTCCTGGTCATCGACGCGAGTGTTTGACGGACGCGTGTCAGACTTGGAGCGTAAGCCTGCATCCAACGGCAGAACATGTGGGTTCTGTTGCAGCGTTTTCGAACGGGCGGCCGTGTCCCGGCAGGTGGTGTCTGAGGCGTGAGGCTGGCCCGCCGGAGCGCTCCCCCGTAGCTGGCGCAGGCGGGCCAGCCGTTCGGGAGCGGGCGGTCACCGTGTTCTTCGGCTAAGAGGCGGTTTCCAGAACCCTTGTGTCTTTGAATTTTGCTAGAGAAGAAGCCCTGGGGGGTGGGGCATGCCCCACCCCCCAGGGTGGAGCGGCACCCGCTAAACCCTTGGCCCTGGCCGGCCGCGGATGAGCTTGGGACCGCTCCGCCGTCTTCCACGCCCGAACAGTTGCCTGGCACGACCGCCGAACAGGCAAGGAAGGGATCCGAAGAATGGCACTTCTTCTCATATTTGTCGGCATTGATGTAAGCAAAGACGCTCTCGATGTCCATCTCCTGCCCGGCAACGCTTCCTGGCGCGTGGACAACACCGAGCAGGGCTGGAAACAACTGATGGCGTGGCTGGAACGCCACGGCGAGCCGGCCCAGATCACCATCGCCCTGGAGGCCAGCGGTGGCTTCGAGAAGGGCTGCGCCCGCAAGTTCGCCGAGGCGGGCTATACCGTCTCCATCCTCGATCCAGTACGCGTGCGCCGCTTCGCCGAGGCCGCCGGTCAGTTCGCCAAGACCGACGCCATCGACGCCCGCGTCATCGCCCGCTTCGCCCAGACCTTCACCACCACCCCGGCGGTCTTCGACCAAGCCACCGAGCGGCTGGCTGAGACTGTGCGCTGGCGCCGCCAGCTGATCGAGCAGAAGACCGCGCTGGACAATCAACTGCGTGGCTTGACCAGCACCTCCCTGCGCCGTGCCACGCGCGGCCTGCTGACCCGGCTCGAAACGCTGATCGAGCGGATCAGCGACGAGATCGCCAAGCAGATCCAGGCCAATCCGGCCTGGACCGCCGTGACCAAGCCGATCCACTCGATCAAGGGAGTCGGCCCGGTCACGGTCGCCACCCTGCTGGCCGAGTTGCCTGAACTGGGCAGGCTCGACCGGCGAAAGATCGCCGCATTGGTTGGGGTGTGCCCTTACACCCGCCAAAGCGGCAAGAGCGACGCCAAGCGCATGATCCGCGGTGGGCGCCTTGGACTGCGCAACGCACTCTACATGGCCGCACTAACCGCCATGCGATATGATCCAACCCTCAAAGCCTTCTCCGAGCGCCTCAGAGCCGCCGGAAAGCCGGGAAAGGTCGCCGTCGTCGCTGTCATCCACAAAATGCTGACAATTCTCAACGCTCGGGTCCGTGACGCACTGGCAGCCATTCCCACCAACACATGAACAAGACAGTTGCTCATCCGATGATCACCCCTCCGGAAACCCGCTGATCTGCTGTCGGTTTCCTGTGCCTTTGGCACAGAGAGGCGGGCATGGGACCGACAGTTGCGGACTTGGTTGCAGGGCTCATCGACCGGATCGAGGCTCGGCCTGCCGGCCCCGGGCGTCCGCCGATGTCCACCGTGGAGGTCATCGAAACCCTCCGCTTCTTCCTGCGTGAGGGCGTCCAGTGGCGCGAACTTCGGGCGGCGGACGGGCGCGCCTCAGGCTCAACCCTGCGCCGCCGCTTGGACAAATGGGACACGACAGCGTTGCTCCGCCGTGTCCATGCCGTCCTCGTCCGTATGGCGCGCTCCGGTCCCGATGCCGCCGCTTGGGACGTCGTGGTCGACAGTTGTTCGGTACGTGCAAAGCACGGTGGTGAGTTGACCGGACCAAACCCGACCGACCGCGGCAAGCCCGGCACCAAGTATCACGTGGTGGTCTCCACTGACGGCCTGCCACTGGCGGTCATGCCGTCAGCCGCCAATGTCCATGACACCATGCTCTTCCCCGACTTGCTGCGCTTGGCCCAGGTCGTCTGCACCGCCATCGGCAGGCTCTACGCCGACGCAGGCTACGACAGTGCCGATAACCGTTGGCTCTGTTTACGTGACGGGGTTCAACCGTGCATCCGCAAGATCGGCGAGCCCCATGGCTCCGGGCTCGGAAAGGTCCGATGCGTTGTCGAGCACGGTTGCGCTTGGCTGCTCGCGAACAAACGCCTGGATCGACGGCAGGATAGGCTCGGACGGATCGTCCTCTCCTTGCTCACTGCCGCCGCCATCGTCAGATCCCGGCATCCCGACCTTCGACCAGCTTCGTGTGTTCTTGACTGTGGTAGACACCGGCAGTTTCGCCGGGGCGGCGCGCAAGTGGGGCGGGCGACCTCCGTCATCAGCTATTCCATCGCGAATCTGGAGATGCAGCTGGGCGTCTCCCTGTTCGACCGCGAGACCACCAAGCGGCCGCAGCTGACCGACGCCGGCCGCGCCGTTTTGTCGGAGGCGCGGACCATCGCCATCGGCATGGGCAGCCTGCGCGCCAAGGTGAAGGGCCTTGAAGGGCCTGATCGAGGGGCTGGAGTCCGAGGTGCTTCTGGCGCTCGACGTCATGCTGCCGGCCTGGAGGGTGGTCGACGCGCTGAAGGCTTTCCGCGAAGCCTACCCGACCGTGACCTTGCGCCTTCCTGTCGAGACGCTGGGTGCGGTGACCCAGATGGTGCTCAACCGGGCAGCGACGATCGGCATCAGCGGACCGCTGGACATGGAGATCGACGGCATTGAGCGGATCGGCGTCGGCTTCGGCGAGTTGGTGCCGGTTGCCGCCCCTCCCACCCGCTGGCGCTGGCCGGACGCAACCCGCCCCGCGCGGGGCGCGAGCATGTGCAGCTGGTGCTGACCGACCGCTCCACCCTGACGCAGGGCTGGGAGTTCGCCGTCATCGGCACGCGCACCTGCCGGCTGGCCGATCTGGGGTCCAAGCACATGCTGCTGCGCGAGGGGAATCGCCGTTGATTGTTCCTGATTGTGCAACAGATTTCTTCGATCTGCTTGGTTTATCGTTCGCGTAAGAACATTTAGCGTCCTTGCATGACCGGCACGGCAATCCGTTCGCGTCCGGCCTGATCCTGATCTCTCCCAAAGATCCAAGGACGCGGATCATGAGCCAATCCACCTCCCTCTGCGTCGCCGCCGGCGATGTTCTGTCGACCCTTTCCTGCAAGCTGCACAGTGCCGGCTGCTCCGTCGTTCGCGGGGTGCTGGACCTGTTGATGATGCCGTCGGGCAATCAGCGCCTTCTCGGCTGGCTCGGCAATCACCTGCTGTCGATCGCCGGTCAACTCGGCGGCGGTGCATCGGACCTGATCCCGCTCCATTTCGACCTTCATTTCGCTGCCGTTGGCTCGTTTCTGACCACAATCGGCTGTGCCGCGATTCTGGCGCTGCGCTCGCTCGGCACTGCGGTTGTGCTGGCGATCATCATGCTAACCGGTGCGCATGTTCTGATCCTGCTGTTGCCGCCGGACCTCGCCGCGTCGGTCAAGGGCGTCGAATTCGTGATGATGGCCGGCTTGCTCGCGGTCAGTGCTGCAGTCCGCCACTCACGGCATTGACCGAATTGCCCGTCTTGACAGGTAACTTATAACTTATAAGATTGACGCATCGGATGGTCCGGTGCGGTGGGACGTCGCCGGCCTTCCGGGTTCCAAACAAGGAGGGTCGGATGACGACGAGACGGGCAGGGCGCCTTTGCGCGCCCATAGTGTTCGCCATACTGATTGCGTCCGGGTCATCGCATGCGCGTGACCTGACCGTCGTTGGGTTCGGCGGATCGTTGCAGGACGCGATGCGGACCGCCTATTTCGAGCCTTTTTCCAAACGGTCGGGTGCGCCGCTGATCGAGGAATCCTACACCGGCGGCATCGCCAAGCTGAAGGCGATGAACCAGTCGCGGACGGTCACGTGGGACGTCTTGCAAATGGACGAGAACGAGATGACTCTGGCCTGCGACGAGGGGCTTCTCGAACCCTTCGACTGGAAAAGCCAGCCGAACGCCGCCGACATCATCCCGCAGGTCAAGGCGCCTTGCGGCGTCGGTGCCTTCGTCTGGTCGAAGGTGCTGGCCTTCGATCCGGCCAAGACCCCCGGCGTGAAATCCTGGGCGGATTTCTGGGACCTCAAGCGCTGGCCGGGCGAACGCGGCTTGCGCAAGCAGGCGCGCATGACGCTGGAGATCGCCCTGCTGGCCGACGGCGTCGCCCCCGACAAGCTCTATGAGACGCTGGGCACCAAGGCGGGGGTGGACCGCGCCTTCGCCAAGCTGGACCAGATCAAGCCGCACATCCGCTGGTGGGTCAGCGGCGCGCAGCCGGTCGAATGGCTCGCCGCCGGCAATGTCGTCATGACCTCCGCCTACAACGGGCGGGTCGCCGCCGCCAACAAGGACGGGCGGTCCTTCACCATGCTGTGGACGCAGCAGCTCTATTCCGCCGATTACTGGACGATCCCCAAGGGAACCGACAAGCTGGCGGCGGCCAGGGACCTGGTCGCCTACATGACGAGTGCCGATGCGCAGAAGCGCTTTGCCGAGACGATCCCCTACGGCGTCACCAACGGCCGCGCCTCCGCCCTGATCGATCCGAAAATCCAGCCGGACCTGCCGACCGCCCCGCAGAACATGGCGGGCGCGCTGATGATCGACACGCCCTTCTGGGTGAACAACGAGGACGAGTTGCAGCAGCGCTTCGAGCGCTGGGTCGCCCAATAGATCCGGGTTCACCGGACCGGGTGCAGAGCCGACCGCAACCAGTTTTCTGAACAGGTGAGAAACATGATGCTTCACGCGACGCGCATCGTCGGATGCGCGCTGGCCGTCGGGCTGTTGTCCGCGCCGGCCCTGGCGCAATCTCCCGCGCAAACCGAGCAATTGACCGTCGTCGGTGCCGGCGGTGTGCTGCAGGACGCCGAACGCGCGGTGTTCTTCCGCCCCTTCGCCGATGCCAACAAGGTGCAACTGACCGAGGATTCCTATTCGGGTCAGATGGCGAAGGTCCGCGCCATGGTCGATACCGGCAGCGTCAGCTGGGATGTGCTGCAGGTCGAACAGAACAGCCTGCTGAGCGGCTGCGAGGAAGGGCTGTTCGAGAAGATCGACTGGACCGGGATCGGCGACCGCAGGGATTTCATCGACGGGGCTTACAGCGAATGCGGTGTCGGCGCCTTCGTCTGGTCGATGGTGATGACCTATGACCGCTCGCGCACCGCCGACGGACCGAAGAGCTGGGCCGATTTCTGGAACGTGCAGCGTTGGCCGGGAAAGCGCGGCCTGCGCCAGACCGCCAAGATGACGCTGGAGATCGCCCTGCTGGCCGATGGCGTGACGCGTGAGGAGGTGTACAAGGTGTTGGCGACCCCGGCCGGGGTGGAGCGTGCCTTCGCATCGCTCGACAGGCTCAAGCCGAATATCCTGTGGTGGACTTCCGGCGCCGAGCCGATCGAGCGGCTGGCTGCCGGCGACGTGGTCATGGCGGCCGCCTTCAACGGTCGGGTGGCGGCGGCCAACCAGGGCGGGCGGTCCTTCGCGCTTTCCTGGGACGGGCAGGTGCTGGGCGTCGATTATTGGGCGATCCCGAAGGGGGCGAAGAACCGCGCCACGGCGGAGCACTTCATCGCCTTCGCCAGCCGGCCGGAGGTGCAGGCGCATTTCCCCAGCCACATCGCCTATGGCGTGACCAACCGCAAGGCGAACCTCGCCGTCGATCCGACGCTGGCCGCCGACCTGCCGACGAGCCCGGCGAATTTCGCCCTGGCGGTCCCGCTCGACACGGCCTTCTGGGCCGACCATGGCGAGGCGTTGGAAGCGCGCTTCGCCAACTGGCGCTCCCGATGACCGGCAGGAAGGAGCGATGACGCGCATGGCAACCACCACAGAAGCAATGGAAGGGGCTTCGGCGCTTGCGCCGCCGTCCCTGTCGTCGCGTGCGAAGGCCCGGATGGTTTCAGCCCTGCTGATCGCGCCGCTCGTCCTGTTCCTCACCCTGGTCTTCGTGCTGCCGCTGGGCGGCATGCTGTTCCACGCGGTGGAGAATGGCGAGGTGCGCGAGGCGCTGCCCGGCGTCGCCGCGGAAATGCGCGGCTGGACCGGCGAGGGACTGCCGCCCGAAAGTGCCTATGCCGCGCTGGCCCGCGACCTGAAGGCCGCCTATGGCGAACCCCGTCTGGGCGAGGCGAGCCGGCGCCTGAATTACGAACGCGCCGGCTACCGGGCGCTGCTGGCCAAGACCGCGCGCGCCGTTCGGGCCATCGACCGGCCGCAAACGGGCTGGACGGCGGAGTTGACCGCCATCGATCCGCGCTGGGGCGAGCCTGCCACCTGGGCGGCGCTGCGGCGGGCCAGCCCGCCGCTGACGCCCTACTACCTGCTGACGGCGCTCGACCTGCGGATGGACGACAGCGGGTCCATCGTGCGGGCTCCGGCGGAGGAGCGCATCTACATCGACACGCTGGGCCGCACCCTGTGGATCGGCTTCGTCACCACGCTCCTGTGCTTCGTGCTGGGCTTCCCGCTCGCCCATGCGTTGGTCAGCCTGCCGCGCGGCTTCGCGTCGGTGCTGATGGTCTGTGTGCTGCTGCCCTTCTGGACCTCGCTGCTGGTGCGGACCAGCGCCTGGATCGTCGTGCTGCAGAAGGAAGGCGTGCTGAACGGGCTGCTCACCCGGCTCGGCATCGTCGATGCGCCGCTGGAATTGGTGTTCAACCGCTTCGGCCTTTATGTCGCGATGGTGCACATCCTGCTGCCATTCATGATCCTGCCGATCCTCAGCGTGATGAAGGGTATCTCGCCGTCCTACATGCGGGCCTCGGCCTCGCTGGGCGCCCATCCGGCGGTCGGCTTCCTCAAGATCTATCTGCCGATGACTCTGCCGGGCGTCGGGGCGGGCTGCCTGATGACCTTCATCATCGGCGTCGGCTATTACATCACGCCCAGCCTGGTCGGCGGCGCCCGCGACCAGATGACCAGCTATTTCATCGCCTACTACGCGAACACCACCATCAATTGGGGCCTGTCCTCGGCGCTGGGGGCGATCCTGCTCGCCTGCATCATGCTGCTCTACGCGACGGTCGGGCGCCTGATCGGCGTCGGCCGCATCGCCGGCATCCAGTGAGGTCCCCGCGTCCGGAAGAGAGGCCGAACCATGTCCAATCCCACCCGTGTTCTCCACTATGCCTTCTGCTGCGCGATGATGGTCTTCCTTGTGGGGCCGATCCTGGCGGTCGTCCCGATTTCCTTCAGCTCCGCCGGCTTCCTGTCCTACCCGATCCCCGGCCTGTCGCTGCAATGGTACGAGAAGGTGATGGCGGCGTCCGGCCCCTGGCTGCCGGCGCTGCGCAACAGCCTGATCGTCGGCACCGGCGCCATGGCGCTGGCCACGCTGCTCGGCACGCTGGCGGCGCTGGGGCTGGCGCGCAACGACCTGCCGGGGCGGTCCTTCCTGCTCGGCCTGCTGATCGCGCCGATGGTGGTGCCGGTGGTGATCAGCGGCGTCGCCATGTATTTCCTGTTCGCGCGGATCGGCCTCACCGCGTCCTATCTCGGGCTGATCCTGGCGCATGCGGCACTGGGCGCGCCCTTCGTCGTCATCACGGTGACGGCGACCCTGCGCAACTTCGACACCACCCTGGTGCGGGCGGCCTACAGCCTGGGCGCCTCGCCGGTGCGGGTCTTCCTGACCGTGACGCTGCCGCTGATACTGCCGGGCGTGCTGTCCGGCGGCCTGTTCGCCTTCATCTTTTCCTTCGACGAGGTGGTGGTGGCGCTGTTCATCGGCGGGCCGGAGCAGCGGACCCTGCCGCGCCAGATGTTCGACGGCATCCGCGACACCATCGACCCGTCCATCCTGGCGATGTCGACCCTGCTGGTCGGCGTCACCATCGTCTTCATGGTCCTCCTCGCCCGGCTGGGGCGGGGGACCGGTTCAAAGCCTGGGAGCAACGCATGATCATCGTAACCGGCGGCACGCACGGCATCGGCCGCGCCTGTGTGGAGCGCCTGACCGGCGAGGGGCAGGCCGTCCTCTTCACTGGCCGGGATGAGGCGGCCGGCGCCGAACTCGCCCGCCGCTGCCCGGGCGCCGTCTTCCAGCGGGGAGACGTCGCCTCGCCCGACGACTGTGCCCTTGCGGTCGGGCGCGCGATGGACCTTGGCGATGGCCGTATCGACGGGCTGGTCAACAATGCCGGCATGTCGCGCCGCGTCGCCTTCGCCGAGGCGCAGGTGGAGGATTGGGACCAGGTGATGGCGGTGAACGCCCGCAGCGCCTTCCTGTACACCCGCCTTGCCCTGCCGGGACTGCGGGCGGCGCGCGGCGCTGTGGTGAACGTCGCCTCCGTCGCCGGCAAGATCGGGGAGGAGGGGTTGGCGATCTACTGCGCGTCGAAGGCGGCGGTGATCGGCATGACCCAGGCGCTGGCGCTGGAGTTCGGCGACGAGGTCCGCTTCAACGCCGTCTGCCCGGGCCAGATCGACACCCGCATGATGCAGGGGATCAAGACGCAGGAGATCAGGCGCCGCCGTCTGGAGCAGCGCATTCCCGCCGGCCGTTTCGGCGCGCCGGAGGAAGTCGCCGACGCGGTCGCCTGGCTGCTGTCGGAGCGGTCGAGCTATGTCAACGGCACCGTCCTGACCATCGACGGCGGCGAGACCGCCGGGATGCGCACCCCGCGCGGTCTGGACGAGGAGTGAGAAAAGGACTGCGCCCTGGCGCCGGTCAGGCCGGCGTCAGGGACTGGCCGACCTTTTCGAGATAGGGGATCAGGCTCTCGCCGCCGCGGATGATGTCGCGTTCGATGGCGGCCCGCGCGGCGGGGCCGTCATGGGCGCGGAGTGCGGCGATCAAGGCCAGATGCTCGTCGGCGCCGGCATAATCGTCGTGTTCGACCTCGTTGTAGAACACGTTCAGGATTGGTCCCATCGACACCCACAGGCTCTCGATCTGGCCGACCAGCATCTCCATTCCCGACAACCTATAGACCGCGAAGTGGAAGTCGCGGTTGTGCTGAAGTGCCGCCTTGACGTCGCGCGCGCGCTCCGCCGCGTCGAACCGGGCATGCGCCTCGGTCAGGCGGGCGATATCCTCCGCCGTGGCATGGGTAGCACCGAGTTCCGCCGCCAGACCTTCCAACGCGATGCGGATGGTGCGGATTTCCAGATAGCGCGACAGGCTGAGCCCCGGCACGCAGACGAAGCGGCCCGATCTCAGTTCCAGCCCCTGTTCGCTGACCAGCCGCAGGCAGGCCTCACGCACCGGCGTTATGCTGGTGCCCAGCTCGTCCGCCAGATCCTGCATGACCAGCCGCTGGCCGGGTTTGAAGCTCCCGGCGATCAGCGCTTCGCGCACCGCCACATAGGACCGCGCCGACAGGTTTCCCGGTTCGATCGGCTGCATTCGCACGACATCATCTCCTCACACACGGACGGACGGCAGGGGCTGCGCCTTGGGCTACGCCGCGGCGTAGCCTCCTGCCGTCCTATAAGCTATAACACAGAAAGTCAGGCGCCGACCCGCATCGCCGGACGCAGCGCATGCAGCGTCTCCGCGATGGCGTCCAGCGTGCGGTCGATCAGCGCCTCGTCATGGGCGGTCGACAGGTAGAGGCGCTTCAGCGGCAGGGGCTGGAAGATGAACCGCTGCTTCACCAGCCGCCGGCGGAAGGCGAGGTCGGTGGCGTTGTCGTTGCGCAGCAGATCCTCGTACCGCTCGAAGGCTCCCTGGAAGAAATAGAGCAGCCAGACTGAGCCGTAGCCCGCCGGCTGCGCCGGAATCCCCAGCCGCTCCACGATGGCCGACAGTCCCGTCCGCATGCGGTCGCCGAGCGCGAACAGCCGCTCGTAGGTGCCCGGCCGCTCCAGCTCGCGGATGGTCGCCAAGAGGGCCGCCAGCGAGGGCGGCGTGCCGTTGAAGGTGCCGCCCATGAAGACCGCGCCTTCGCCGGTCCGCCCCAGCCGTTCCATCAGGTCGGCGCGTCCGGCCAGGATCCCGACCGGATGGCCGGACGCCACCGCCTTGCCGAAGGTGGCGAGGTCGGGTGTCACCCCGACGATGGACTGGTAGCCGCCGAGCGCGTGGCGGAAGCCGGTGATGACCTCGTCGAAGATCAGCACGGTGCCGTGGTCGGCGGTCAGCCGGCGCAGGTCGCGCAGGAAGGCATCATGGGCGATCACCGATCCCATGTTGTGGCCGATCGGCTCGACGATCACCGCGGCGACCTCGCCCGGATGGGCGGACAGGTAATCCTCCACCGCCTGGGCGTCGTTGTAGGACAGGACCATTGTGTGCCGGGCGGCGTCGAGCAGGATGCCGTCGCACACCGGGTCGTATTGGCCGATGCGGTCGGCGGGCGACTGCACGTTCATGGCGACATAGTCGTGCCAGCCGTGATAGCCGCCCTGGAACTTGATGACGGTCCGCCGCCCGGTGGCTGCGCGGGCCAGCCGTAGCGCGTGGTAGGTCGCCTCCGACCCGCTGCTGCAGAAGGCCACCTGATCGGCGCAGGGGATCAGGCGGACCAGCGTTTCCGCCGCCTCGATCTCCAGATCCAGCGCCGCGGCACCGATCAGGTCGATGCGTTCGGACACTGCCGTCACGCGGTCGCGCACGGCGGCGGCGCAGTGTCCCAGCATGTTGGCGCCGAAGCCGCAGTGATAATCGACATGCTCGTTGCCATCGGCATCGTACAGGTATGGGCCAGCGGCGCGCACGAAGACATAGGGGTGCGCCAGCTGGCGGCTGGGGCTGAGCAGCCCGCCGGGCATGACGGCCCGCGCCCGCGCGGTCAGCGCGGCGTTGTCGTTTTCGATTGGCATGATTGGTCCTCGTCGGGGCTGCCGGGACGGGCGGCGGATCGGCCCGTCCCGGCTGGCGGTGTCAGGCCAGGATGTCGCGGACGACCGTCTCGATGCCGGCGGCGTCGAGCTGGTAGTGGCGGTAGAGATGGGTCGGCGGGGCGATCAGGCTGTATTCGTCGCGGATGCCGTGGCGGATCAGCAGCGCCTTGGTGCCGGCCTCCGCCATCACCTCCGCCACCGCACCGCCGAGCCCGCCGAGGATGTTGTGCTCCTCCACCGTCAGGATGATGCGGGAGCGTTCAGCCGCCGTCAGCACGGCGTCGCGGTCAAGCGGCTTGATCGTGTGCATATCGATCAGCCCGACCGACAGGCCGGACGCCCGCAGCGCCCGCACCGCTTCAAGGCAGGGGTGGACCATGGTGCCGCAGGCGATGATGGTCAGGTCGGTGCCCGTCTCGTGCTCGATGGCTTTGCCGAACCGGAAATCGGGCAGGTCGTCATAGACGTTCGGTTCCTGCCCGCGGCCGATGCGGAAATAGATCGGCTCCGGGTGGTCGGCCGATGCCTTGATCGCGGCGGCCAGCTGCGGCCCGTCGGCCGGATTGACCACGGTCAGCCCGGCGATGGAGCGCATGATCGCCAGATCCTCGGTCGCATGGTGCGAGGTGCCGTAGAAGCCGAGAGCGATACCGGCATGGTGCCCGATCAGCCGCACCGGCAGGGCGGAATAGGCGACGTCCATGCGGATCTGCTCGCAGCACAAAAGCCCGAGGAAGGAGGCAAAGGTCGCCACGAAGGGCATCACGCCGGTGGTGGCGATGCCGGCCGCCGCCGACACCATGTTCTGCTCCGAGATGCCGAACTGGATGAAGCGGTCGGGATGGCGGGCGGCGAAGCGGGCGAGGCCATTGGAATATTGCAGGTCGGCGGTCCCGGCCATCACCGGGTGGCCGTCCGCCACCAGCGCCGACAGCGCGTCCGACAGATAGGACAGTCCGGGGGCGCGGGAGTTGAGCTGCCGGTACTGCCAGCTGCCGGGATTGACCGGTCCGGTGAGAGTGTCGGCGGCTGTCATCGGGCGTCTCCCTGGAAACGGGTGCGGGCGGCGGCCTGCCCCATGATCTCGGCGATGGCGGCGGCCTCGTCCTCCGGAGCCAGATATCCCAGGTGCCAGCCGGCCTCCCGCTCCATGTAGCCGACGCCCTTGCCCTTCAGCGTCCTGGCGATGATGCAGGCGGGCGTCTCACGCGCCTCGTCCTGCTTCAGCCGGCGGAACAGGGTGGCGAGGGCGGCGACGTCGTGGCCGTCCACCTCATGCACCTCCCAGCCGAAGGCGCGCCATTTGTCGGCCAGCGGCTCGATTCCCATCACTTCGTCCACCTGGCCGTCGAGTTGGTAGCCGTTGCGGTCGACGATGGCGATCAGGTTGCCGGCCCTCTGGTGGGCGGCGGCCATTGCCGCTTCCCACACCTGCCCCTCCTGCATCTCGCCGTCACCGAGCATGACATAGACGTCGAAGCGCTGGCCAAGCATCCGGCCGCCCATCACCATGCCGAGACCCGCGGACAGCGCGTGACCGATGGAGCCGGAGCTGAAATCCACCCCCGGCACCTTGGTCATGTCCGGGTGGTCACCCAGCGGGTTGCCAAGCCGGGTGTAGCCGTCCAGCAGTTCCTTCGGGAAGAAGCCCCAGTCGGCCAGCAGCGGGTAAAGCCCGACCGCGGCATGGCCCTTGCCCATCAGGAACCGGTCACGGTCCGGCCAGCGCGGTTCCCCGTGCCGCAGGCGCATGGCGTCGTAATAGAGCGTCGCGAACAGCTCCGCGCAGGAGAAGGTCGAGGAATAGTGGCCGACCTTGGCGATGGCGATCAGCCGGATCGTCTCCAGCCGAACGTGACGGGCGCGTTCCTCCAGATGGGCGACGGTTTCGGGGGTCAGGATTTCGGGCGTCAGGGGGCGGCCGGCGCCCATGGGGTCGGGCGCCGGTCCGGCAATGGCGGTCGTTGGCATGGTCATCCTGTCAGCGGATCGGCGCTGGATCGTAGGCGATGGGGTCCAAGGGCGCGCCGAATTGCCCTCGACAACTTATAACTTATAAGATACAAGTTGGGAATGGCAAGTGCGACGTTGCTGCTCCTTCCGACCCAGTCCCCAGCCAAGTCCGCGGTTGGAACGCCGTCAGCGCTCTCCTCACCCAATTCCCGCAATCAGGAAGAGCCGATCCCATGACCAACGCCCTTCGTGCCTTGGACATCGACCTGCATCTGCATTCGCAAACCAATGCCCGCGCCCACGAGGACCGTGGCCCGCTCACCCTGGTGCGGGGGGACGGCGTCCATGTCATGGACGAATCCGGCCGCCGCTATATCGAGGGGATGGCTGGGCTGTGGTGTGCGTCTCTCGGCTTCGACGAGGCGCGGCTGGCCGAGGTCGCCGCCCGCCAGATGCGGACGCTGGCGACCTACCACACCTTCAACCACCGCACGAACGACGCCTGCGTGGCGCTGGCCGAGGCGATTTCGGCCATCTCGCCGATCAAGGGCGGCAAGATCTTCTTCGCCAATTCCGGGTCGGAAGCCAACGACACCATGGTGAAGCTGGCTTGGTACTACAACGCCGCGCGCGGACGGCCGGAGAAGCGCAAGATCATCAGCCGCACCGGTGCCTTCCACGGCAGCACGGTGATGGGTGCGGCACTCAGCGGCCTGCCGCACATGCACCGCGCCTTCAACCTGCCGGACCAGGGCGTGGTCTTCACCGCCTGCCCCAACCATGCCCGCCATGCGGAACTGGGCGAAAGCAGGGAAGATTACGCGACGCGGCTGGCGGCCGAACTTGAGGCGCTGATCGAGGCGGAAGGCGCCGACAGCATCGCGGCGATGATCGCCGAACCGGTGATGGGGGCGGGCGGGGTGATCCTGCCGCCGGAAACCTATTTTCCTGAAATCCAGGCGGTGCTGGCCCGTTATGACATCCTGCTGCTGGCCGACGAGGTAATCTGCGGGTTCGGCCGTACCGGCAACTGGTTCGGCAGCCAGACCTTCGGCTTCCTGCCGGACATGATGTCGATGGCGAAGGGACTGTCGTCGGGCGCCATCCCCATCGCCGCGGTGGCGCTGAGCGACCGCATCTATCAGACGGTCGCCGACCAGAGCGCGGAGATCGGCGTCTTCGGCCACGGCTTCACCTATTCCGGCCATCCGGTGTCGGCGGCGGTCGCGACCGAGGCGATCCGCATCTATCACGAGATCGACGTGGTCGGCCGGGCCCGCCGGCTGGGCGCCCATCTGCGCGCCGCATTGGACGAGGGGCTGGCCGGGCACCCGCTGGTCGGTGAGATCCGCAGCGTCGGTCTGTTGGCCGGCATTGGCCTGACCGCCGACCCGGCGACCGGCCGCGAGTTCGATCCCGCGCTGCGGGTCGGCGCCCAGGTCGAGCGGCGCTGCCTCGCCCACGGCGCGATCATCCGCAACATGGGCGACAACATCGCGCTCTGCCCGCCCTACGTCATCGAACCCGCTCAGATCGACGCGCTGGTGGAGCGGCTGCGCGCCGCGCTGGACGACGTTGCCGACACGCTGTCCCGTGACAGCCTCGCCGCCTGAGGGATGCGCCATGCCATATTTCGACCTGATCGACCAAGCCGGCCTGATCCGCGATGGCGAACTCAGCGCCGCCGAGCTGCTCGACGCCACCATCGCGCGCATCGAGGCGGTGAACCCGGTGCTGAACGCGGTGATCCTGCCGCTCTACGACCAAGCGCGCGCCGCGCTGGAGACGGGGGAGGCGTCGTCCGGCCCCTTTGCCGGCGTGCCATTCCTGATCAAGGATCTCTACTGCCACGTCAGTGGCACGCCAACCACCGGCGCTTCCCGCCTGCTGGCCGGTGCTGTCGTCGACCATGACAGCGAGTTGATGGCGCGCTACCGTCGCGCCGGCCTGCTGACGGTCGGCAAAACCAACCTGTGCGAGTTCGGCACGCTCGGCACGACGGAGCCGGTGCTGTTCGGCCCGACCCGCAACCCGTGGGACCCGAGACGCTCCAGCGGCGGGTCGAGCGGCGGTGCCGCGGCTGCGGTCGCGGGCGGCATGGTGCCGGCGGCCCATGGCGGCGACGGCGCTGGCTCCATCCGCATTCCTGCGTCCTGCTGCGGGTTGTTCGGGCTGAAGCCGACGCGGGGACGCATCACCATGGGGCCGGACCTGGGCGACAGCCTGGGTGGCATCGTCAACGAACATGTGGTGACGATGACCGTGCGCGACAGCGCGGCCCTGCTCGACGCCACCCAGGGGCCGATGGCTGGCGATCCCTACAGCGCGGCGCCGCCAGCGGACAGCTTCCTGTCGCAGGTCGGCCGCGAGCCCCGACGCCTGCGCATCGCCGTCACCGACCAGTCGCTGCTGGGCACCGACGTCGATCCGGATTGCGTGGCGGCGGTGCGCGACACCGCGCGTCTCTGTGCCGAGCTCGGTCATGACGTGGAGATCGCCGCCCCGGTCTTCGACGCCGAGCAATATCAATCCACCTATCGCCGTTTCTGGTCGATGACAGCCACGCGCAGCCTGTGGAGCATCGGCCGTGCCACCAACCGCTCCCCCGCCGCGCTGGCGGAAGAGGTCGAGCCTTTCAACCGATATCTGTTCGAGCGTGGCAGCCGCATCCTGGCGGCGGATTACGTGACGGATCTCGGCTGGTTCCACGGCTTCTCCCGCATCCTCGGGCATTTCCTGGAACGCTACGATGTGTGGCTGACGCCGACGCTGGGTTCTCCGCCGCCGAAGCTCGGCCATTTCGATGCCGGACTGCATGGTGGGGAGGCGGCGATGGACCGCTTCATGCAGTTCCTGGCCTTCACCACCTTCGCCAACATGGCCGGCCTGCCGGCGATGAGCGTTCCGCTGTCCTGGAATGCCGAGGGGCTGCCGGTCGGTTCCCAGTTCACCGGCCGAGCAGGTGACGAGGCGACGTTGTTCCGTCTCGCCGGCCAACTGGAACGCACCCGCCCCTGGCGGGACCGTCGCCCGCCCGTCCACGCCGCCTGATCCTGGAGGGTAAGATCATGGAAAGCCAAGGATTTGTGGAGTTCTCCGGCGTCCAGAAAAGCTATGACGGGCGCACTCTGGTAATCGAGGGGCTGGACCTGTCGATTCCGAAGGGGGAGTTCCTGACGATGTTGGGGCCGTCCGGTTCCGGCAAGACCACCAGCCTGATGATGCTGGCGGGGTTCGAGGCGCCGTCGCGCGGCGAAATTCGTGTGGCCGGCAAGCCGATCCAGAATGTGCCGCCGCACCGCCGCAACATCGGCATGGTGTTCCAGAACTACGCGCTGTTCCCCCACATGACCATCGCCGAGAATCTGGCCTATCCGCTGAAGGTGCGGCGGATGGGGCGGGCGGAGACGGAGCAGCGGGTGGCCCGCGCGCTCGACATGGTGCAGATGGGGGCGCTGGCGCAGCGCCGTCCGTCCCAGCTTTCGGGCGGGCAGCAGCAGCGGGTGGCGCTGGCGCGGGCGCTGGTGTTCGAACCGGATCTGGTGCTGATGGACGAGCCGCTGGGCGCGCTGGACAAGAATCTGCGGGAACACATGCAGTTCGAGATCAAGCATCTGCATGAGCGTCTCGGCGTGACCATGGTCTATGTCACGCATGATCAGGCGGAGGCGCTGACCATGTCCGACCGCATCGCCGTCTTCAACCGCGGCCGGGTGGAGCAGCTGGCGACGCCGGCGGAACTGTATGAGGAGCCGGCCACCGTTTTCGTCGCCGGCTTCATCGGCGAGAACAACCGGCTGTCCGGCGTGCTGGTCGACCGGCAGGGCGACAGTGGGACCGTCAAGCTGGAGAGCGGTTCGGTGGTGCAGGCCCGTGTTGCCGCCGGACTGGAGGCCGGGGCCTCTGTCACCGTGTCGCTGCGGCCCGAGCGGGTCCGGCTGGCGCCGGCTGGTGAGGCCGGAGGGGAGGGTCTTTTCGCCCATGTTGCCGAACTGATCTATCTGGGCGACCACATTCGCGTGCACTTGGCGGACGGTCCGGCCGCCGGGCTGGTCGCGAAAATTCCCAACAACGCCGACCACCAGCATGTGCGCCCGGGCGGCCGTTATCAGATGGAATGGGGACCGGCCGACGCCATCGCGCTGCCGGTCGGTCCCTAAGCGGATCGAGATCTGGCCAGCGGGGGAGGCGCCGTGGCGCCTCCGCACCGTCGGTTGGGTTTGCCGGCATTAGCGGCGGGCATCGAGGCTGAAACGGCCGGCACCGAAGGCGACAATCTGCAACAGGCCGCCGGCGATGGAGATAGGTGTTGTCAACTTGACCAACCAAGGGCGCAATAAGGACGAGCAGCCACGCTGCTGGGTCTTTGGTCAGCTAACCTGGGCGAGGCCGGTCACCTCGCGCCAGCCGGCGAGCGCGCGAGCGCGGGCGGCGCGGTACTCGGAAGCAGAGATCAGGTGGCGGCGCAGTTGGAAGTGATTGTAGATCCGGCTGTGGATGGAGAGAAATTGCTGGGCCTGCCGGGAGGATTTGAACCGCTTCATGTGCCGCTCGCGCCGTCTGGTCGGCTGGTGCGAGACTTCGCAGCGATTGTTCAGGTATCGGCATTGCCGATGCTCGCTGCCGAGCTTCATCTCCCTCTTCGCTGCCGCGTAGGATTTCAGCTTGTCCGTGATGATGACCCGCGGCGCATAGCGCAGTCCTTTCAGCAATTCGCGGAAGAAGCGCTCGGCCGCCTTCGTGTTGCGCCGGGTCTGGACCAGGATGTCCAGCACCACTCTTTTCTGGTCAACGGCGCGCCAGAGATAGTGCTGTTTGCCGCGGATGTGGATGAAGACCTCATCCAGGAACCATTTGTCGCCCGGCTTGGAGCGGCGGCGCTTGAGGGTGTTGGCGAAGTCGCGCCCGAACCGGAGACCCCATTCCCGGATGGTCTCGTAACTGACCTCGATACCGCGCGCCGCCAGCATCAGCTCGACCTCCCGCAGGCTCAAGCTGAAGCAGTGGTACAGCCACACCGCTTCGCTGATGATCTCGGCCGGAAAGCGGAAACCGCGATAGGGATTGAACGCCGTGCCCATGCTCGCCAACCTGCCACGCCCGAGCGGCTCACGCCAACCTGACAACACCCTTGTGCGCCCCCGTCCATTGCGCGGCGGGATCCGAGCGCGAGACAAACTTGGGCTTCACCTCGCTAGCGGCACCCGAGCCGGCCTCGTCCAGCGTATCGAGATATTCTCGGACCGAGCGCCGGGTCGCCGCCATCGCCTCCCAGTCGACCTCCTCCGATCCCGCCGCCGAGCGCTGACTGTTGGCGTCCGCGCAGATCAGGCTGGCATCGACTGATCTTGCCCTGGTTCCCCTGGTTCGGTGGACACGGGTTCACTGGACCGGAGCAAGATTATCTTCACCATGCCTGTTCGTAGAGATCCAAGGCATCCTCGTAGCGGACATCGCGCAGATTGTTGACCAATAGCCTTTGCACCTTCATGGCGTCGGCGGCTAGCATCGGCAGAACGTCACGCCGAATGCCAACCTGTTCCAGCCGCTGCTCCATCGGCATGGCGGCGACGAGATCGCGCATGGCGTCGATGAAGGCCGCTGCCGCCCCGGCCGGCGTGGCGAAGGAGCGGCCGGGCAGGACCGCCGGGGCGAGTTCGGCATAAAGACCCTCCGCGGCCGGTCGATTGAATTCCAGCACCGGCCCGAGCATCAGCGCATTGCTCAGTCCGTGCGGCACGTGGAAATGGCCCCCCAGCGGATAGGCCAGGGCGTGGACCGCCCCGACGGGCGCGTTGGCGAAGGCGATGCCAGCGAGCAGCGAGCCTTGGAGCATCACCGCGCGGGCGGCGACGTCGCGCCCGTCCGCGATGACGGCGCGGATGTTGCCACCCAGCAGGCCCAGCGCCCGCAGCGCGAGGCTGTCGGACAGCGGGTTCTTCTTGTGGCGGGTGGTGTAGGCCTCTATGGCGTGGACCATCGCGTCGATGCCGGTCATCGCGGTGACCCGCGGCGGCAGCCCCAGCGTCAGATTGGCGTCGAGCACCGCCAGGTCGGGATAGAGCAGACTGGAAACCACCCCCTTCTTCTCGCTGGCCGGCGTGGTGACGATGGCGATCGGCGTCACCTCCGATCCCGTGCCGGCGGTGGTCGGTACCTGGATCAGCGGCAGGCGCGGCCCCTTGGCGAGGCCGATGCCGTAGATGTCCGGCAGCTCCTGCGACGTGCCGGCCAGCAGGGCGACCAGCTTGGCGGTGTCGAGCGAGCTGCCGCCGCCGAAGCCGATCACCCCGTCGGCCCCGGCGTCGCGTGCCGCCCGCACCGCCAGCGCGACCGACTCTTCCGGCGGGTCGGCCAGCACGTCGGAAAACAGGGCGCAGGCCGTGCCGGCGGCCTTGAAGCCGGCCTCGACCGGCTCCAGCAACCCGGCCGCCACCAGACCAGGGTCGGTGACGATCAGCGCGCGGCGGATGCCCAGTTCCTTGGTCATCCCGCCCAAACGGGCCGCCCCCCCCACCTCGCACACCAGCTTCGGCGTGGTTTCGAACACGAAGTCCATCATGTCTCGGTCCTCACCGGATTGGGGGTCAGTCGGTTTCGGCCGGCGTGACCAGCCGCCCGAGCACCATGCGGAGTTTCTCCGGCAGCGCCGCCGGGCGGCGCGTCTCGCGATCGACATAGACATGCACGAAATGCCCGCAGGCCGCCGGGGTGGGGTCGTCGTTGCGGAAAAGCCCGACCTCGTAGCGGACGCTGCTGGTGCCCAGCCGCGCCACGCGAAGCCCGGCCTCGACCCGGTCGGGGAAGCTGACCGGTGCGTAATAGCTGCAGCCGGTGTCTACTACCAGTCCGATCACCGGGCTGCTTTCGATGTCGAGCGCGCCGTTCTCGATCAGGTACTGGTTCACCACCGTGTCGAAGTAGCTGTAATAGACCACATTGTTGACGTGGCCGTAGGCGTCGTTGTCCATCCACCGGGTCGGGACGATCTGGAAGTGGGGGTAGGAGGCGCGGGTGTCGTGCTTGCGGTCCATTTGGGTTCCTCCCTGTATCGGGCTGTGCTTTGGAGATTCAGGCGACTTCGAACAGGCCGGCGGCGCCCATGCCGCCACCGACGCACATGGTGACGACGACATGGCGCACACCCCGGCGCTTTCCCTCGATCAGGGCGTGGCCGACCAGACGGGCGCCCGACATTCCATAAGGATGGCCGATGGCGATGGCCCCGCCATTGACGTTCAGTCGCTCGTCGGGGATAGCGAGCCGGTCGCGGCAGTGGATCACCTGCGCGGCGAAGGCCTCGTTCAGCTCCCACAGCCCGATGTCGTCGACGGTCAGTCCATGCCGCTTCAGCAGCTTTGGCACCGCGAAGACCGGGCCGATCCCCATTTCGTCCGGGTCGCAGCCGGCGACCGCGATGCCCCGGTAGGTACCGAGCGCCTGCAAACCCCGCCGTTCGGCCTCCGCTGACTCCATCAGCACGCAGGCCGACGCCCCGTCCGACAGTTGCGAGGCGTTGCCGGCGGTGACGAAGCGTCCTTCCCGGATCTGCTGGCCGTCGCGGAACACCGGCTTCAGCGCCGACAGCCCGGCCAGCGTGGTGTCCGGCCGGTTGCTCTCGTCACGGTCCAGCGTGACCGTATGACGGGTGGTCTCGCCGGTCGCCTTGTCGAAACGGGTCATGGTGGTGGTGAGCGGCACGATCTCCGCGTCGAAGCGCCCGGCATCCTGCGCCTTGGCGGTGCGGGCCTGGGAGCGGGCGGCGTAGGCGTCCTGCGCCTCGCGCGGCACGCCGTAGCGCGCCGCCACGATCTCCGCCGTCTCGATCATCGCCATGTAGACGTCGGGGCGGTGCTCGACCAGCCAGGGATCGCGCCAGCGCTCGACGTTCATACGGTCGGTCTGCACCAGCGACAGCGATTCCAGCCCGCCGCCGACCGCCACGGTCATGCCGTCGGCGACGATCTGCTTGGCGGCGATGGCGATGGCCATCAGGCCGGAGGCGCATTGCCGGTCCACCGACTGCGCCGCCACCGAGGTGGGCAGTCCGGCGCGCAGCGCGCATTGCCGGGCCATGTTCATGTGGGTGGCGCCCTGCTGTAGCGCCGCCCCCATCACCACGTCGTCGATTTCGGCGGGATCGATCCCGGCACGGGTGACGGCATGGGCGATGGCGTGCCCGCCCAGCGCCTGCGCCTGGGTGTCGTTGAAGGCGCCGCGGTAGGCCTTGCCGATGGCCGTGCGGGCGGTCGATACGATGACGGCTTCTCTCACCGGTCTTCACCTTGTTTCAGCGGGGTCTCGGCTGGCCGGCTCAGCCGGCGGCGTCCGCCGCGCGCTTCAGGATGCGGTCGACATGGCTCAGGCCGGCGTCGATCTCGTGCTGGCGGTCGAGCGAGGCGATCTCGGCGAAGCGGGCGGCCACGGCCTCCAGCGTCCGCTCGCCCTCGGGCAGGAAGACGCCGTCCGATTCGACGATGGCGAGCCGGGCATAGGTGCCGGCGCCGGCGAGGATCACCGTGCGGCTGGGCGCCCGCTCCGACACCAGGAACAGCGCCGCCGGGGTTACGAAATCCGGGTTCAGCCGGGCCAGCGCCGTCTCGTCTAGGATGTCGGAGGTCATGCGGGTCGCCGCCGTCGGGGCGACCGCGTTGACGTGGATGCCGTTGCGGATGCCCTCCAGATGCAGGACGTTCATCAGCCCGACCAGACCGGCCTTCGCGGCGCCGTAGTTCGACTGGCCGAAATTGCCGTAGACGCCGGAGGTGGAGGTCGTCATCAGGACGCGGCCATAGCCCTGCGCCCGCATGATCGGCCACACCGCATGGGTGACGTTGGCCGCCCCCATCAGATGCACGTCGACGACCGAGCGGAAATCCTCCAGCTCCATCTTGGCGAAGCTCTTGTCGCGCAGGATGCCGGCGTTGTTGATCAGCACGTCGATGCGGTCCCAAATGCCGTGGGCGCGCTCAACCATGGCGGCAACCTGCGCCGGGTCGGTGACGTTCGCGCCGTCGGCGATGGCCTCGCCGCCGCGGCTGCGGATCTCCTCGACGACGGTCTCGGCGGCATCGGAAGCGCCGCGGCCGTCGCGCCCGCCACCCAGGTCGTTGACCACGACCCTGGCGCCGCGCGCCGCCAGTTCCAGCGCATAGCGGCGCCCCAGGCCGTTCCCCGCCCCGGTGACGATGGCGACCCGCCCGTCGAAGCGGATGCCGTCAGCCCCCATACCGTCCGATTGAATGCTCATGCTGCGTTCACCTGTTCTTTCAAAAGGGTCAGGATGATCCAGTCGGCCGCCAGCGCCGGCCTGCCGCCGCCCTCGATCTCCACCGTCACCGCATAGCGCGCGGCCAGTTCCCGATCAGACCGGCGGGTGACCTCGCTCAGCACGAAGCGGGCGCGGACCCGCGCGCCGGATCGAACCGGGGCGGGGAAGCGGACGCGGTCGAAGCCGTAATTGATGACCATCGCCTCTCCGGCGATCGTCGGCAGTACGCCCTTTCCCATCGCCGTCAGCAGCGACAGCGACAGGAAGCCGTGGGCGATGGTGCTGCCGAAGGGCGTGTCGCGGCTTGCCCGCTCAGGATCGACATGGATGAACTGGTGGTCGTCGATGGCGTCGGCGAAGGCGTCGATGCGCCGCTGATCGATCTCGAACCAGCGCGACACACCGATCTCGCCGCCGACACGCCGCTCCAGATCCTCGGCGGGAATGGGTTCGTTCATTGGGCGCGTTCCCGTCCTTGTTTGGGCCATGTTCGGGTGGGCCACATGCGTGTGGCCTTCGGTTGGGTGCGCTTGCCGCAAAGTTTGCTTGCATCACGCAGGGAAAACCTACCAAGTAGTATGTGAGTGAGCCCGCTCTGTCCAGGCAGAAATGTTGCCTGTGGGATGGATTGGTCCTAGCTTCACCTGACCGGCCCCCGCCGGGGTGCCGCGAAGGGATGATGCGGGCGGAACGGATTGATCGCCGACGAAATTATCGAGTTGGAACTGGACGATGAGCAGTGAAAAGAGCCAGCTGTCACCCCGCATCGACAAGACCGGGAACATCGATATCCTGACCGCCGCCGCCGAATGCTTCATGGAGCAGGGCTATCACGCGACGAGCATCGATGACGTGGCGCGGCGTCTGGGTGCTACGAAGGGTCGCATCTACCATTACTACCGCTCGAAGACGGAGCTGTTCTTCGACGTCCATCGCGAGGGGATGCGGCGCAACTTCGAGGCCGTCACCCCGGTGATGAAGGGGCCGGAGCCAGCGGCGAAGCGCCTCAGCGCCATGTTCCGCCAGCACGCCCTGTCGATGATGGAGAATCTCGCCCTGGAGGCGGTGGTGGTGCAGGGTGTCGAGATGCACCGTTTCGGCGCTACGACGCCCGAGCAGCGCCGCACGCTGGCCGAGCTGATGACCGTGCGCAACGACTTCGAGAGCCTGTTCAAGCGGATCACCTACGAGGGGGTCGAGGACGGCTCGATCCGCACCAGCGACGTGTCGGTGGCGGTCAAGGTGGCGCTGGGCGCCATCAACTGGCTGTCGATCTGGTACCGCCCCCGCCCCGCCGAGACCCGTGACGACCGCGAGATCCTCGCCGATAAGATCGTGGATTCGATCATGCAGGGGCTGAACGCGCCAGGATGAAGGAAAACCCCTCTTCCGTCGCGGGAGAGGGGCTCGGCCACCGTTGAACGCTCACTGCATCGGGTCGCCTCTCAGACGAGCCTTTCACGCTTGAGGCGGATGCCCGCGGCCTCGCGGTCCCAGCAATCCTCGGTCAGGCCGTCGGCGCGCAACATGTGCTTCTGGAGCTTGCCGCTTGCCGTCTTGGGCAGCTCCTCCACCACGCGGACATAGCGCGGGACCATGTAGTGCGCCACCCTCGCGGCCAGGAAGCCGATCAGTTCGGCCGGGTCGATCGCGGCGCCGGGGATCGGGGCGACGACTGCCAGCACCTCATCCTCGCTGACGTCGCTGGGCACGGCGACGGTCACCGCCTCGCGCACCGCCGGATGGGCGCAGATCTCCGCCTCCAGCTCGAAGGAGGAGATGTTCTCGCCGCGGCGGCGGATGACGTCCTTCAGACGGTCGACGAAGAAGAAGCGCCCGTCCGCCTCCATGCGGAAGGCGTCACCTGTGTGGAACCAGCCATTGCGCATGGACGCCAGCGTCGCCTCCGGGTTGCGGTAATAGCCGGAGCCGAGCGCCCAGGGCCGGTGCGAGCGGATGATCAGCTCGCCGATGGTGCCCGGCGGCAGCTCGGCGTCGTTGCCGTCGACCACGCGCAGCTCGAAGCTGGGGCGCGCACGGCCGCACAGGCCCGGCACCATCCCGTCCGGTCCGGCGGTCCGCGGGCCGGCCGTCAGGGGGCTGGCGATCTCGGTCATGTTGTAGACCGTGTGGAGTTCGACGCCGAAGCGCTCGCCGAATCGGGGTGCGTCCTCGCCGAAGGGGACGATGAAGACCTTCTTGAGGGTATGGTCGCGGTCCCGCGCGTCCGGCGGCGCCTTCAGCAGGAAATTCGCCATGATGCCCAGAAGCAGGACCACCGTGCTGCCGGTATCGCGGATCGAGTCCCAGAAGTCCGGCGTCCGGAACTCCGGAACCATCGCTATGGACCCGCCCTTGCCCAGCATGCAGTAGACGTAAAGCGTGCTGCCGCAATGGAAAATCGGCCCGCAAATCATGCAGCGGTCGTCTGCTGTGATGCTGTCGAAGGCGTCCGGCCCCATCGTGTAGATCTGCACGTAGGAGGTCACGACCCCCTTGGCCGCCCCGGTGGTGCCCGACGAATACATGATCGCATGGGGGTCCCAGGGCTGGATCGGCCGGTCGAGTGGCAGGCTGAGATCGGCATCGGCCGGTGCATCTACCAGCGGCGCGACGGAGACGCCGGGCAGCGCGGGCGGGTCCGCATCCACCGTGCCGACGGTCAGGATCTTGACCAGAGGCCCGCGCTCGATCTCCGCCAGACGGCCGATCAGGGCAGCATGGGCAATGAGGATCGTGGCGCCGGCATTGTCCAGCATATGCTCCAGCGGACGCCCGCGGCTTGCGGTGTTGAGCGGCACATAGACCGCGCCGAGATAATTGATGGCGAACCACGCGGTCAGCAGATCCGGCCCGTTTGCCATCCAGCACAGCACATGGTCACCCTGGCGGACACCCTGCGCCCGCAAGGCCCCGGCGCGGCGGCGGACACGCTCCAGCGTCTCGCGGTAGCTCCAGCTTTCGCCCCGCCAGAAGGCGACGAACACCGCGTCGGGCTGCCGCGCGGCCTGCCCTTCCAGAAGATTGCGCAGCACGCACTCGTCCGCCGTGGGGATCCGCGCCCAATCATCGCCGTGCATCGCCGAAAACCCTCCCTGTTCTTTCCAATCCCTGTCCGGACCACGGGCCTCGCGCCCGTGTTGGCGACTGTCGTTCATATGTTTGCACCACCAATCAAAAGATTGCAACATACTCAGTAGAATGTTAGGGAGTTGACGCCAGCAAGAACGGCACGCCGCGCTGGCGGAGCCTGGTGGGGAGGAAAAAGCGGAATGAGCCTTGTTTCGATCGAGCATGCGGACGGGGTGGCGCTTGTCCGCTACGACCGGGGCGGGCGGGCCAACGCCCTGAACGCGGCAGCGATGGAGAGGCTGACCGATGTCGCCCACCGCCTGCGCGCCGACACCAGCGTTCGGGCGGTGGTGCTGACGGGTACCGGCACGGTGTTTTCCGGCGGCATTGACCTGTCAGATCCACTGCTCTGGCCTACCGGCGCGGATGTCCTGGAGCAGCACGCCGCGGTCGAGCGCGGACGTGCCCTGTGCGACGCCTGGGCGGCGCTTCCCCAGCTCACCATCGCCGCCGTGGAGGGACCGGCGGTCGGCGGCGGCGGCGTGCTGGCGCTGGCGCTGGATCTGCGGGTCTTCGGGCGGGACGCGCATCTGCGGCTGCCGGAGGCGCGGCTCGGCTTCAACCTCGCCTGGGGCGGACTGCCGCGTCTGGTCTCGCTGGTCGGTCCGGCCCGGGCCAAGCGGCTGCTGTTCACCGACCTGCGGGTCGATCCGGCGCTGGCGCTTGATTGGGGTCTGGCCGACCTCGTCGCGGCGGATGGCGCCGCGGTCGACGAAAGCCTGCGGCTGGCGGGCGAGGCGGCGGCGGTCCCGCCGCTGGCCCTGCGCATGACCAAGCGCGCCATTGACGCCCAGGCCGACCAGACGCGGCTGGCCCATGGCGACAGCGACCAGTTCCTGCTCGGCCGCCTGCTGCGCGACGCCGCGGCGACGGCCAAAACCTGAGACCACTCTTCAAATCAATCAGAATAGGGAGGACGAACGCATGACGAAGCTCAATACCGCTCTGCTCGCGAGTATGGCAGCCTTCGCTTTCACCGGCGCACTGCCTGTCGCCTTTGCCGGCACGGCGCATGCGCAGATCTCCGACAATGTGGTGAAGATCGCCGTGCTCGACGACATGACCGGCATCTACGCCGACCTCGCCGGGCGCGGCTCGGTGGTCGCCGCGCAGATGGCGGTGGAGGATTTCGGCGGCAAGGTCAAGGGCGCGCCTGTCCAGGTCGTCTTCGCCGACCACCAGAACAAGGCCGACATCGCCGCCAGCGTCTCCCGCCAGTGGATCGACCGCGAGCAGGTCGACGTGATCGTCGATGTCGGCAACTCCGCTGCGGCGCTCGCGGTGCAGGAGGTGACGCGCGAGACCGGACGGGTTCACCTGAACTCCACCGCAGGCACCACCGAGCTAACCAACGAGAAATGCTCCCCCACCAGCGTCCACTGGACCTACGACACCTACGCGCTCGCCAACGGTGCCGGCCGCGCCCTGACCCAGCAGGGCAACAAGTCATGGTTCTTCATCACCGCCGACTACACCTTCGGCCGCAGCCTTGAAACCAACACGTCTAACGCGGTGAAGAAGGCCGGCGGCGAGGTCCTGGGCACGGTCCGGGCCCCGGTGGCGACGCCGGACTTCTCCTCCTTCCTGCTCCAGGCGCAGGCGTCGGGCGCGCAGGTGGTGGCGCTCGCCAATGCCGGCGGCGACTTCGTCAATGCGGTGAAGCAGGCCAACGAGTTCGGCCTGACCCAGGGTGGCCAGAAGATGGTCGGCATGTTGGTCTTTTTGACCGACATTGACAGTCTCGGCCTCGACGTCACCAAGGGAATGATCATCACCACCGGGTGGTACTGGGACACCGACGAGCGGACGCGGGAGTTCGCCAAGCGCTTCGGCCAGCGCTTCGAGGGCAGGATGCCGACCATGGTGCAGGCCGGCGTCTATTCAGCGGTGCTGAACTACCTGAAGGCCATCGACGCCAGCGGCACCGACAAGGGCCTGACCGTGGTCAACCAGCTGAAGACCATGCCCATTGAGGACATGTTCGCCCGCAACGGCAAGGTCCGCGCCGACGGCCGCATGGTCCACGACATGCACCTCGTCGAGGTCAATAGCCCGCAAGAGTCCAAGGGACGCTGGGACTATTACAAGATTCTCAGCACCATCCCCGGCAACGACGCCTTCCTGCCACTGTCCGAAAGCAAGTGCCCCCTCGTCAAGGGCTGACGGGCGGGACCAATGGGGATGCTCCGGTCGTCGGTTCCGCCTGGAATCGCCGGCTGGCTGCGCGGCCGACGACTGGCAAGAGGATCGCATCGCCGATGACCGACGACATCATCCTGGAAGCGCGCAACCTGACGAAGGAGTTCAAGGGGTTCGTGGCGGTGAAGGAGGTGAACCTTCAGGTTCGCCGCGGCACCATCCACGCGCTGATCGGCCCGAACGGCGCCGGCAAGAGCACGGTGTTCAACCTGCTGACCAAGTTCCTCACCCCCACGCGCGGCCAGATCCTCTACAAGGGCCGGGACATCACCCGCACCAAGCCGGCCGACATCGCGCTGATGGGGCTGGTCCGCTCCTTCCAGATCTCGGCAGTCTTCCCGCACTTGAGCGTGCTGGAGAATGTCCGCGTCGCCTTGCAGAGGCCGCTCGGCACCAGCTTCCATTTCTGGAAGTCGGAGTCGTCGCTCTACGACCTGCATGACCGGGCGCTGGAGCTGATCGAGGCGGTGAACCTCACCCCCTGGGCCGGCCACACCGCCGCCGAGCTGCCCTATGGCCGCAAGCGCGCCCTGGAGATCGCCACCACCCTGGCGCTCGACCCGGAGGTGATGCTGCTCGACGAGCCGCTGGCCGGCATGGGCCATGAGGACATCGAGGGCACGGCCGCACTGATCAAGCGGGTCGCCGCCGACCGCACCGTGCTGATGGTGGAGCACAATTTGTCGGTCGTCGCCCACCTGTCGGACACCATCACCGTTCTGCGCCGCGGCGAGATCCTGGCGGAGGGACCCTACGAGGTCGTCTCCAAGAACCCGCAGGTGATGGAAGCTTATATGGGGACCGGACATGCCTGACGGCGCGATGACCAAAACCGCCCACACCGGAACGGCGATGCTGGAGATCGCCGACCTGCACGGCTACTACGGCGAAAGCCATGTGCTGCACGGCGTCAGCCTGGAGGTGCGGCAGGGCGAGGTGGTGACGCTGCTGGGCCGCAACGGCGCCGGCAAGACCTCGACCATGCGCGCCATCATGGGGATCATGGGCAAGCGCACCGGCTCGATCCGCTTCCAGGGCACCGAGCTGATCGGCATGGCCCAGCACAGGATCCCGCGCCTTGGCATCGGCTATGTGCCGGAGGAGCGCGGCATCTTCTCAAGCCTCAGCGTCGACGAGAACCTGACGCTGCCGCCGGTGGTCAAGGACGGCGGGATGACGGTGCCGCAGATCCACGACCTGTTCCCCAACCTGAAGGGCCGCGGCTCGACGCAGGGCACGCGGCTGTCGGGCGGCGAGCAGCAGATGCTGGCGATCGCCCGCATCCTGCGCACCGGCGCCACCCTGATCCTGCTGGACGAGCCGACCGAGGGTCTGGCCCCGGTCATCATCGAGCAGATCGGCGTCGCGGTGCGGGCGCTCAAGGCCCGCGGCTTCACCATCGTGCTGGTGGAGCAGAACTTCCGCTTCGCCGCCACCATCGCCGACCGCCATTACGTGATGGAGGAGGGGCATGTGGTGGACATGATCCCCAACGACCAGCTCGACGCCAACATGGACAAGCTCCACACCTATCTCGGCGTGTGAGCGGGAGAGAGACGCCCGATGTCCCAACTGCTCGGCATTCCGCCGCAAGCCCTGTTCGGCCAGCTTCTGCTCGGCCTGATCAACGGCTCCTTCTATGCGCTGCTCAGCCTGGGGCTGGCGGTGATCTTCGGCATGCTCAACGTCGTCAACATGGCGCATGGTGCGCTCTACATGGTCGGCGCCTTCGTGGCGTGGCTGCTGCTGACCTATGCCGGCATCGGCTATTGGGGGGCGCTGGTGCTGGCGCCGCTGGTGGTCGGCGCCGTCGGGCTGGTGCTGGAGCGCACCATGCTGCGCCGGCTCTACAAGGTCGACCATCTCTATGGCCTGCTGCTGACCTTCGGGCTGGCCTTGATCTTCGAGGGCGCCTTCCGCCACCAGTACGGCGTGTCAGGCCAGCCCTATCCCATTCCCGACCTGCTGAAGGGCGGCACCAACCTTGGTTTCATGTTCCTGCCGACCTACCGCGGCTGGGTGGTGGCCTTCTCGCTTCTGGTGTGCCTTGGCACCTGGTTCGCCATCGAGCGCACCAAGCTGGGCGCCTATCTGCGCGCGGCGACCGAGAACCCGACGCTGGTGCAGGCCTTCGGCATCAACGTGCCGGTGATGGTGTCGCTGACCTACGGCTTCGGCGTGGCGCTGGCCGGTCTGGCCGGCGTTCTGGCGGCGCCGATCTATCAGGTGTCGCCGCTGATGGGGTCGAACCTGATCATCGTGGTGTTCGCGGTGGTGGTGATCGGCGGCATGGGATCGATCCTCGGCGCCATCGTCACCGGCCTCGGGCTGGGGCTGCTGGAAGGGCTGACCAAGGTCTTCTATCCCGAAGCGTCCAACATCGTGGTGTTCGTCATTATGGCCGTGGTGCTGATGGTGAAGCCGGCCGGCCTGTTCGGACGGGAGAGATAAGCCATGACCATGCAAACCCGCGACACACTGCACGAAGGCCTTGTCATGTCCGGCGGCTCGCCGAAGATCCTGCTGACCGGAGCCGGGCTGCTGCTGGCGGTCCTGGCGCCCTATGTCCTGTATCCCGTCTTTCTGATGAAGGTGCTGTGCTTCGCGCTGTTCGCCTGCGCCTTCAACCTGCTGATCGGCTTCGCCGGCTTGCTCAGCTTCGGCCATGCCGCCTTCTTCGGCGGGGCGGCCTACGTCGCCGCGCATGTGGTGAAGGAATGGGGCTGGGCGCCGGAATTCGGGCTGCTCGCCGCCACCGTGGTGGCCGGGCTGCTGGGGCTGGTCTTCGGCCTGATCGCCATCCGCCGGCAGGGCATCTATTTCGCCATGATCACGCTGGCGCTGTCGCAGATGGTGTTCTTCCTGGCGCTGCAGCTGCCCTTCACCCATGGCGAGGACGGCATCCAGGGCGTGCCGCGCGGCCTGCTGTTCGGGCTGTTCGACCTCAGCCAGCCGCTGACCATGTACTACGCCGTGCTGGCGATCTTCGTCGCCGGCTTCGCCCTGATCTGGCGCACGGTGCATTCGCCCTTCGGCCAGGTGCTGAAGGCGATCCGCGAGAACGAGCCGCGCGCGGTGTCGCTCGGCTACCGCACCGACCGCTACAAGCTGGTGGCCTTCGTGCTGTCGGCCTCGCTGGCCGGGCTGGCCGGCGGGACCAAGGCGCTGGTGTTCCAGCTCGCCAGCCTGACCGACGTGACGTGGCAGATGTCGGGCGAGGTGGTGCTGATGACGCTGTTGGGCGGCATGGGCACGCTGTTCGGGCCGGTGGTCGGTGCCGGGTTGGTGGTGACGCTGGAAAGCTACCTCGCCTCCACCAGCCTGCCGGTGCCGGTGGTGATCGGCTGCATCTTCGTCGTCTGCGTCCTGCTCTTCCGCCGCGGTATCATCGGCGAACTGATGCACCGGCTGTCAGGCAGGGGGAACCGCTGATGTCCCGCCTCGACGGAAGGCGCCTGCTGCTGCGCCACAGGATCCCCGGCGCGCCGAGGCCGCGTGGGTGGGTGGACGTGCGCCGGGGCCGTTGCGTGACCTTGTTGCACCGAGGCCTTCGGTTGCGGCGTTCGGGGTATCGCGGTAGAAGGCCGGCCCTTCGCTCTCGTGTTGGTTCGGTCATGCCGTTCAAAGCCAATGCATCCCGCCGCCATCACATTCCGAAGCAGCGCCATCGGGTTCGCAACTGGGCGGCGTATGACGCGGGGCTTCGGGCGCGCGGCAGCCTGACAGTCTGGTTCACGCCGGAGGCGGTCGCGCGCTGGCGGGCGGAGACGCGGACCACGCCCGGCGGGCAGCGCCTCTACTCGGACCTGGCGATCACGACAGCCTTGACCTTGCGCGCCGTGTTCAGGCTGCCGTAGCGCCGAACCGAAGGCTTGGTCGGCTCCATCGTCCGACTGGTCGGCGTGGAGCTTGCCGTCCCCGACCATTCCACCCTCAGCCGTCGCGCACAGACCCTGCGCCTCCCTTCGGAACCGGTCTCATCGGGCGGCGCTGTGGAGCTGCTGGTCGACAGCACGGGCGTGAAGCTGTGCGGTCCCGGCGAATGGGTGGTCAAAAAGCACGGTACCCAGCGCCGACGCGCGTGGAAGAAGCTGCATGTCGGACTGGATGCTGTGACCGGGCGGATCCTCGCGGCGACCCTGACCGACCACGGTGTTGATGACGGCTCGCAGGTCGGTGCTCTGCTGGACCAAATTGAGGAGCCCCTAGCCGCGTTTGTGGCCGACGGGGCTTACGACCAGACCGGCGTGGCCGCAGCCGTGGCGGAGCACACGCTGGACGTCGCCGTGGTCGTGCCGCCTCGCTCCACGGCGGTGCCGAGCGCGAACGCCGCGACCGACCCAACGCAGCGCGACCAGCACCTTCAGTACATCGCTGAGCACGGACGCTTGGCGTGGCAGAAAGCCTTCCGGTACACCGTCCGCGCCCTGGTCGAGGCGTTCTACAGTCGCTGGAAGCGCGTCATAGGTGACGGCCTGCGGTTCCAAACCGAGGATCGGCGGAACGCCGAGATCGCCATCGCGGTCCGGACCCTGAACCGCATGCTCGACCTCGGACACCCGGACTCCATCCGCGTCGCGTAACCACGACGCCGGGAAAGGGCTTCCTGCGAGCGAAATTGTCGCGCTGCAACAAAGTCCCTTGATGCTGCACATATGGGCCGGGTGAGCTGCCGGACGCCCAGCACCGGCCCACGATGGTGTTGCTCCATGGGCAACGATCTTCGACTCTCACAGTTCTTTCTGCATTCGTTGGTCACTGCTATCGTCAGTGCTTGAGCGCAATGCTGGCAGATTGTGAGGCCACGTCGTTCAGTCTGCCTGATCTGACCTACCCATAAACAAGTCCTGCAAAAGGCAGTGTCTTCCGAGTTGTTGGTACCGACCGGCGTAGGCAACGCCGGCCGCAAGGACGGGCGTTGCGCTCTTGGCGGTCAAGTTGCCGGTTCGACAATCATGGATAGCGGTTAGGAGGAGGTATTGGAGCAGACGGTTCTTTCCGTGCGCAACCTGACGACATCGTTTGCGCGGGATGGCCTGTGGCAGCCGGTGATCAGGAATTTGTCCTTCGACATCCGCCCGCGGGAGACGCTGGCGATCGTCGGGGAATCCGGATCCGGCAAGAGCGTCACGGCTTTGTCGATCATGCGCCTCCTTCCGCCGACGAACAGCCGCATCGCCGGGAGCATCAACCTGATGGGGCGCGATTTGCTCCGGCTTCCGGACGAGGAGATGCGCAGGATTCGCGGCAACGAGGTTGCCATGATCTTCCAGGAGCCGATGACGAGCCTCAATCCGGTGCTTCCGGTCGGGTTCCAGATCGTCGAAGCGCTGATGCTCCATCGAGGACTGTCGCGGGTGGAGGCGGAAGCCGAAACCGTCCGGCTGTTCGACAAGGTGAGGATTCCTGCCGCCAAATCGCGGCTCGGCGAGTATCCTCACCGCTTTTCCGGCGGCATGCGGCAGCGTGTCATGATCGCCATGGCGCTGGCCTGCAAGCCGAAGCTGCTGATCGCCGACGAACCGACGACCGCGCTGGACGTCACCATCCAGGCGCAGACGCTTGAACTCATCAAGACGTTGCAGGCCGAAGAGGGCATGTCGGTCCTATTCATCACCCACGATATGGGCGTCGTGGCGGAGATCGCCGACCGCATGCTGGTGATGTACCACGGCGACGTCGTGGAAACCGGCGAGACCGCCGAGGTCTTCCGCAATCCGCGCAAGCCCTATACGCGTGCCCTGCTGTCGGCGGTTCCGCAATTGGGGTCGATGACGGGCCGGGAGCGCCCGATGCGCTTTCCCGTGGTCGATATCAAGACCGGAGAGGCGGACACGCCGGTGGAAACGCCGGATACCATCGCCCAGGCCGACCGCCCGGTCCTGGAGGTGCGCGGCCTGACGACCCGCTTCGACATCCGTTCCGGCATCCTGCGCAAGCCGGCCGGCTGCGTGCATGCGGTCGAGAATGTTTCCTTCAGCGTTCAGCCGGGGGAAACCCTGTCGCTGGTCGGGGAAAGCGGGTGCGGCAAGTCGACCACCGGGCGGTCGATCCTGCGCCTGATCGAACCGAGGGCAGGAACGATCCTCGTCGAAGGCACCAACATCCTGTCATCCAGCGCGCGCGCCCTGTCGGAGGCGCGCAAGAAGATGCAGATGATATTCCAGGATCCCTTCGCCAGCCTCAACCCCCGCATCAAGGTGGGCAACGCGATCGCCGAGCCGTTCTTGGTCAACCGGATGGGAACGCGCGCCCAGGCGCGCGACAAGGTTGCGGACCTGCTGGTCCGGGTGGGTCTCAAGCCCGAGATGGCCTCGCGCTATCCGCACGAATTCTCCGGCGGCCAGCGCCAGCGTATCTGCATCGCCCGCGCGCTTGCGGTCGAGCCCAAGCTGATCATCGCCGACGAGGCGGTTTCGGCGCTCGACGTGTCGATCAAGGCGCAGGTCGTCAATCTGATGCTCGATCTCCAGGCCAGCCTGGGACTGGCCTACCTCTTCATTTCGCACGACATGGCGGTGGTCGAACGCCTCAGCCACCGCGTCGCGGTGATGTATCTGGGCGAGATGGTCGAAATCGGGCCCCGCGCCGCGGTCTTCGGCAACCCGCAGCACCCTTACACCAAACGCCTGCTTTCCGCAGTCCCAGTGCCCGATCCCACGCGGCGCAGGATGGCGCGGTCGATTTCGAGCGCGGAAATCAAGAGCCCAGTGCGCAGGCTCGACTACATACCGCCGGTCCGCGAATACCGCGAGGTTTCGGCAGGGCATCTCGTCCAGTCATGGGGCGAGGAATGGGCCGCATAAGCTTCGGCATCTTACGACCGAGGGCGTGACGGCCAGACAGGAACAGGGAAGAACCATGCTCGCATTCATCATCCGGCGATTGTTCGGTGCCATACCGGTCGTCGCCCTCGTTGCCCTGATCATCTTCTGCCTTCTGTATTTCGCGCCGGGCGACCCGGCCACCATAATCGCCGGGGATCTGGCGACACCCGAGGAAATCGACCGGATCCGCGTCGCCCTGGGGCTCGACCAGCCCTTTCACGTCAGGCTGGGGATCTTTCTGCTCAACCTCGTGAAGGGCGACCTGGGGACGTCGATCTTTTCGAACCTGCCCGTCACCCACCTGATCGCACAGCGTCTGGAACCGACCTTCTCGCTCGGTGCGCTGACCGTCCTGCTGTCCGTGGTGGTCGCAGTGCCGCTGGGCGCGCTGGCGGCATGGCGGGCGCGGCGGGCAGTGGATCGGCTGGCGCTCGTCGTCAGTGTGTTGGGCTTTTCGGTTCCAGTCTTCGTGGTCGGCTATCTGCTGATCTGGGTGTTCGCGATCAAGCTCGCCTGGTTCCCCGTGCAGGGCTACACGCCGCTGTCGAACGGTGTCGGACCATGGCTGTCCAACCTCGTCCTGCCGACGCTGTCGCTCGGGATGGTCTACATCGCGCTGATCACCCGGATCACCCGGGCCGGCGTGCTGGAGGTGCTGTCGCAGGATTACATCCGCACCGCCCGCGCCAAGGGGATGAGCGACCGGGTGATCATCTGGCGGCATGCCTTGCGCAATGCGGCCGTGCCGATCGCGACGGTGGTCGGCATCGGCGTGGCGCTGCTGCTCGGCGGGGTCGTGGTCACCGAGACGGTCTTCGCGATCCCAGGCGTCGGGCGGCTGCTGGTCGACGCCATCCTGCGCCGCGACTACCCGATCATCCAGGGCGTCATCCTGCTGCTCGCCGGCATCTACATCATCGTCAACCTTTGCGTGGACATCAGCTATGCAATCTTCGACCCACGCATCCGCTACTGAAATGGCTCCGGCCACCTCCCCCGATCCCGAGCGCGTCGGCTCGACATGGGGTCCCTTCCTGCGTCATCACGGCCCGATGATCTTCGGCGCCCTGGTGCTGTCGCTGATCGTCGCCGCGGCGCTGCTGGCCCCCTGGCTCGGGACCACCGATCCGCAGAAGCTGGCGCCGGCCGCGCGGCTGAAGCTTCCCTCCGCCCAATACTGGTTCGGGACGGACGCGCTGGGCCGGGAGCTTTACAGCCGGGTGCTGTATGGCGGGCGGGTTTCCCTTCTGGTCGGGTTCTCGGTGGCGGCGCTCGCCATGCTCGGCGGGCTGGTGCTCGGACTGCTGACGGGCTTCTTCCGGCAGCTGGACGCCCTCCTGATGCGCGTCCTTGAAGCCTTCATGGCGATCCCGGCCATTCTTCTGGCCATCGCCCTGATCGCCCTGACCCGCGCCAGCGTTGAGAACGTGATCATCGCGCTGGCGATCGCCGAGACGCCGCGGGTGACCCGTCTGGTCCGTGCCGTCGTCCTGACTCTGCGGGAACAGACCTATGTGGAGGCGGCGATCGCCATCGGCACCCCGCCGATGGTCATCCTGCTGCGCCACATCGCGCCGAACGCGCTGGCGCCGCTGATCGTCCAGGGCACCTTCATCTGCGGTTCGGCCATCATCTCGGAGTCGATCCTCAGCTTCATCGGCGCCGGTACGCCGCCGTCGGTGCCGACCTGGGGAAGCGTCATCTCCGAGGGCCGCAGCTACTTCCAGCTGTTCCCCAACATCATCTTCTTCCCGGCGGTCTTCCTGTCGCTGACCGTCCTCAGCATCAACCTGATCGGCGATGGACTGCGCGACCTGCTGGATCCGCGCCTCTCGCGCGAGCTGTAACCGGCAAACCCCATTTTCTCGGAGAATTCGTGCCATGACTGTGACCCGGCGTGCGTTTCTGGCAGGATCGGCGATGGCGGCAGGGGCGCTGGCGGGGTCGGCGGGGCTGAGTGCCCCGGCGATCGCCCAGACCAAGAAGACCGTGTTGCGCGTCGTGCCGGCATCCAACCTCTCGGGCATCGATCCGGTGGTCACCAGCGGACAACCCGTTCGCAATCACGGCTACCAGATCTACGACACGCTGTTCGGGATGAACACGCGGTTCGAGGTCAAGCCGCAGATGGCCGAGGGGGCGGAACAGTCCGCCGACGGGCTGACCTGGACGATCCGGCTGCGTGACGGATTGAAGTTCCATGACGGCGAAAAGGTCCTGGCGCGCGATTGCGTCGCCAGCCTGAAGCGCTGGGGCGCCCGCGACCCGCTGGGCCAGACCATCTTCGGATTGACCGACGAGCTGCGCGCCGTCGACGACCGTACCCTGGAGTTCCGTCTGAAGTCGCGCTTCGGCCTGCTGACCAAGGGGCTGGCCAAGATTGGCGGGCCGGCGCCCTTCATCATGCCGGAACGGATCGCTCAGACCGACCCTAGCGTATCGATCAAGGAGGCGATCGGTTCCGGTCCCTTCCGCTTCCTGGCCGACGAATGGGTGCCTGGCAGCCGCGCGGTCTATGCGAAGTTCGACGGCTACGTGCCACGCAACGAGGCACCCGACTGCACCTCCGGCGGCAAGATCGTCTATGTCGACCGGCTGGAGTGGCATGTCATCCCCGACGCCGCGACGGCGACGGCGGCGCTCCAGCGCGGCGAGGTCGATTGGTATCATGGACCCGACCTGACGCTGCTGCCGCTGCTGAGCCAGGATCCGGCCATCAACACCGAGGCTTACGACGATCTCGGCTACATGACCATCCTGCGCTTCAATCATCTTCAGCCGCCGTTCGACCGTCTGGAGATGCGCCGGGCGATCCAGATGGCGGTCAATCAAGTCGATTACCTCCAGGCGCAGGTCGGCATGCCCGATCTGTACAAGGAATGCCGGTCGACCTTCTTCTGCGGCACGACGATGTCCACCGGTGCCGGCTCGGAGGTCATGGCGGCCAACTTCGAGAAGGCCAAGGCGCTGCTGGAGTCCTCCTACAAAGGCGAGAAGGTGGCGATTCCGACCGCGACCGACCTGTCCTGGCTGCACGCCGCCTCGCTGGTGACGGAAGATTTGCTGAAGCGCATGGGGGTGAATGTCGAGTTGCAGGCGATGGATCTCGGCACCTTCTACAAGCGCCGCACCAGCATGGAGCCGGTCGACAAGGGTGGCTGGTCGATCTTCCATGCCGGCTTCAGCGTGACCGACATTCTCGACCCCTCGACGCATCTCGGGCTGCGCGCCAACGGCAAGCAGACCTGGCCGGGCTGGCCGACCGATCCGGTGATCGAGCAGCTGCGCGACGAGTGGATGACCGCGGATCCGCAGGACCAGGGCGCGATCGTCCGGAAGATCGAGGCGCGCGCCTTCGAGACTGTGCCCTTCGTTCCGCTGGGGCAGTTCCAGACACCGTCCGCCCGGCGGCGCACCGTGACCGGCATGCTGAAGGCGCCGCTGCCGCTCGCCTGGAACATCAAGCTGGGCTGAGTCACGTCGCGGGAAGCAGGGGTCGAGGGGGAGGCGGAATGATGATCGGAAATCGAGAGGCCAGACTAGAGGCCAGAGCGAGCGTCACCGGCTTCCCAGGGCCTTCACGGCAGAGCTTTTTCCTGTCCGAAAGCACCTTGCGCCGTCGGGGCTCGCTCAAATGGGACCGCTACGATCCTTCGGTCATTCCCTGCTGGGTTGCCGAGATGGATTTCGACATGGCCGAGCCGGTCCGCCGGGCCGTGGCAGATCTGTCGGCGGCGGGCGCCTTTCAATATCCTCTGCGTCGGGGCCGGCCGCCGGACCGCCTGGTCGCCGATGCCTTTGCGGAACGGATGGAGAGGCGGTATGGCTGGCCGGTCGAACCCGATTGCACGCTGGTCGTCACGGATCTCGTGCAGGCCATCTACGCGGCGGTGACGGCCTTCACCCGGAAAGGGGAGGGCGTCGCCGTCCAGCTTCCCGCCTATCCGCCGTTCAGGGCGGCTGTCGAGGATACCGGACGGCATGCCGTCGCATGGCCCGCCGTTCTTGGTCCGGGCGGCTATGGCTGGGACCTGGGCCGGTTATCGCAAGACTCACGGCTGGCTGCGAAACTGCTGATCCTGTGCAATCCGCACAACCCGACCGGCAGGATGCTCAGCCGGGCGGAACTGTCGGAGTTGGCCGACCATGTGGTCCGTAACGATCTGACCGTCGTCGCCGACGAGATCCATGCGGACATCGTCTATGACGGTCGTGCCCATATTCCGTTCGCCTCGCTGGGGCCGGAGGTTGCCCGGCGGACCGTCACGCTCCATTCGGCGACCAAGAGCTTCGGCATTCCCGGCCTTCGCTGCGCGGTGATGCATTTCGGGTCGCGCGCGCTGCTGGAGCGGTTCACGGCGGTGCTGCATCCCAGATTGCTGGGGCAAAGCAGCATCGCCGGCATCGAGGCGACGCTGGCCGCGTGGCGGGACGGGCAGGGGTGGTTCGACGCCGTGCTGGCCCATCTGCAAGGGATGCGGGATTATGTCTGCGCGGTTCTGCGGGCGGAGATGCCGGAGATCGGGCTTCATCCGCCGCAGGCAACCTATCTGGCTTGGCTGGATTGTTCGGCGATGGGGTTGGACCGGCCGGCCGGGGAGTTCTTTCTCCACCATGCGAAGGTCGCGTTCGGCGCCGGCGAAACCTTCGATCCGCAATCCCCGCAGTTCATCCGGATGAATTTTGCGACGTCGAAGCCCCTCATCGACGAAATTCTCGACCGGATGCGGCAGGCGATGAGGAGCCGCTGACAGGACTAGCTCACAGGAATCAATGGCGACCGCCCGGCTCGTGGGGCATCCCGCAGGGCATCGCGACGATGCGCCAGATGGTGGTTCAGGAAGCATCCTTGTTCCGTTTTGCGGAGAATGGAAAGCCCGATGCGGGAGATCAACCAGCGGCGGCTGCGTTACTTTCATGAAGTTCTGACGCACGGCTCGATCCGTCGGGCCGCCGATGCAATCAACACCGCCCCTTCGGTGATAACGCGCCAGATCCGGCTGCTCGAAGAGGAGCTGGGGGCCGCATTGTTCGAGCGGGGAGCCAGCGGCGCCACGCCGACCGAAGCGGCGCAATATGTCCTCGAATACTGGCGCTTCTGCCGATCCCAGCAGGAGAATCTCGAGGAACGGATTTCCGAGATCAACAACCTGCAACGCGGAAGCCTGCGTCTGGCGATCAGCGAGGGATATATCGACGAGTTGATGGAAAAGGCGCTGCTGCCGTTCAGCAAGGCCTATCCGAACATCCAGTTCACGATGAACACCATGTCGGCGACCGAGGTCGTGTCGGAAGTGGCGGAGGACGTCGCCCATATCGGGATCGCCTTCAACCCGCCCCGCTCGACCAAGACCCGTACGGTTCTGAAGGCGAATGCCCCGGTCCATGTCCTGGTCGGTGCCCGCCATCCGCTGGCGCTGTGCCCCGAGCCCGTCACCCTTTCCCAGGTGTTCGAATATCCGGTGGCGACAATGCCGTCGGCGACGGGTCTCGGCAAGCTGGTCGAAACGCTGGCCTATGTCGAACAATTGCCGCTCAACATCGCCTTCATGACCAACTCCGTCCACAGTCTGGCGCGGTTCGTCCTCAACAACCACGCGGTGACCTTCACCGGGGCGATCAACGCGTCCGCCATGGCGGATGCGGGGGAGGTCGTCGCCCTGCGCATCCAGCATCCGCTTCTGCTGAAATCCAATGCGCAACTGATCGTGAAGGCGGGCCGCAACCCGATCAAGTCGGCGCGGACGCTGATCGACTATATCGGCAGCAGAACCGGGATCTTCGCGCCCGAGTTCCGCACATCGGACGGGCCGAGAGCGCGATCGGAGAAGCCGTCGCCGCTTCCCTGCAAAGGCAATGGAGGCGCCGTGACGCTGTGACCTGGATGGTCAGGCGCGGAACGTTCAGCCCCGGCCGCCGACCGTCCTCAAGGTGTCGCGGACATCCAATTCCGCCGCCAGCAGGATTTCGGCGACCTGATCCCTGATCCAGGCCGATGCCGGATCCTGATCGAGCTGGAGCGACCACACCATCGCGACCGCGGGCAGTCTCAGGGTCAGAGGAGCGGGGCAGTCGGTCAAGCCGAAGCGGGGAGCATAAAGACGGGCCATGCGGGTCGGAATGGTCGTGATCACCGGCGCGCAGGCGACCGTCGCCAGAATGGTCAGGAACTCCGACCCGGCGGCGACGACGTCGAGATCCGCCCCGATCTCGGTCAGGGCATTCTCAAGGCAGCCTTGCAGGCTGTCGGTCCGCGTCACCAGGGCGTGCGGCGCGGACAGATAATCCGCCAAGCTGATCGGTGTGCCGAGCGCAAGCTGGCGGGCATTGAAGACGCAGCTCAGGGACTGTTCGAACAGGAACCGCGATCTATGGCGCTGGGCCACCGCGTCGAAGCAGCCGACGGCCAGATCGAGCGCCCCGTCGTCCAGCATGCGGTGAGCCTCCTCCTTTCCGGTCGACCGGCAGAGAAGGCGGATCCCCGGTGCCAACTGCCGGATCCGTGCCGTCAGTTCGGGGAGCAGCAGAAGCTCCACCTCGCTGGAAAAGCCCAGGCGGACGGTCCGTTCCTCGGTCGCCGGATCGAAGAGGGTGCGGGCATGAAGCGCCGTCTGCATCTGATCGAGGGCGGTGCGGATCGGTCCGGACAGCATGCGGGCACGGGCCGTCGGCTGCATGACCGTCCCGACCCGCACGAACAGCTCGTCCTGGAACAGCATGCGCAGGGTGGAAAGGCTGTGGCTCATCGCCGGCTGGCCGACCCGCAGGCGCGTGGCGGCGCGCGTGACGCTGCGTTCCTGCATCAACGCATCGAACGCGACGAGAAGATTGAGATCGAACGACCGCAGATCGAAATGATTGATTGAGACCATGATCCGCATCGATTTGTCTGATGGGCAATGTGGCATTAGGTTGGCTGCCAGGCAACCCCCCAACAGGAAAATCCCATGCAGTCCGAACCGGCCGTGTATCGCGTCGGCGATGCCGTCATCGTCAAAATTCCCGAACTGCCGCTCGAGGGAGTCGATCCGGCTTACCTCTACCCCGACTTCGACCCCGCCGTCGGCCCCGAGACCGCCCGTGAGTTCGGTCCCGGATCGGTGGACCAGCAGACGGGCATGCTCCGCCAGAGCATCCATACCTGGCTGGTCCGCACGCCGGACAGGGTCATCCTGGTCGATACGGCGACAGGAAACGACAAGGAACGCCCGGCGATGCCGGTCCTGCACCGGCTCAACGAACCCTTTCTCGACCGCTTGAAGGCGGCGCAGGTCGATCCCGAGGATGTCGATCTGGTGCTGTTCACCCACCTGCACGTCGATCATGTCGGGTGGAACACGCACAAGGTCGGCGATCAATGGATTCCGACCTTCCCCAATGCGCGGTATGTCTTCTCCGCCCGTGGACATGACTATCTCGCGGCATTGTCTGCCGGCGACGGCTCCGACGCGGCAATCAGGGCGGAAGCCGGGCTGGGCCGCATGGTCAAGACGCCGTTGGCGGGGGTCTATGAGGACAGCGTGCGTCCCGTCGTCGAAGCCGGGCTGGCGCGACAGATCATGGTCGATGAGCTGGAGGCGGTGGAGGGCTTTTCCTTCCTGCCGACCCCCGGCCACAGCATCGATCACGCCTGCATCCGCTTCACGTCCCGGGGGGAGCACGCGCTGTTCTGGGGCGACGTGCTGCACCACCCGACGCAGATCGTCAGGCCCGATTGGAATTCGCTCTATTGCGAATTTCCCGAGGCTGCCCGGGCGTCCCGCCGCTGGACGCTGAACCATGCAGCGGAAACCGGGACCCTGGTCTTCACGAGCCATTTCGCCGAATCCTCCGCCGGCCGCGTCGGGCGCGACGGCGACCGGTTCACCTGGCAATTCGCCTGAACGGATTTTGCCTGAGCTAAGGAGCGAGCATGTTGCAGACAGACCATTCGCCGAACCGCCGGATCCAGTGCGAGCGGGTGATGATCCCGAGCGATACGGACGGCGTGACGCTTCAACTGATCAACAAGCGTCCGGTCAATGCGGTGGAGTATTCGGCCGAACGCACGCTGGTCATGATCCACGGCGCGACCTTTCCGTCGGAAAGCCTGTTCGACGTGCCGGTCGCAGGCGCCTCGTTCATGGATGTTCTGGCCGGCCATGGCTATGACGTCTGGGCCGTGGACGTCCGCGGCTATGGCGGTTCGACGCGCCTGCCCGAGATGTCGGAGCCGCCCGAAGACAATCCGCCGCTGAGCCCGGCCCGGACGGCGGTCCGCGATCTCGCCACGGCGGTCGATTTCGTCCGGCGGAAACGCGGTGTCGAGCGGGTGAACCTGCTCGGCATGTCCTGGGGAGCGACCGCTGTCGGGACGCTGGCCGCCGAAGCCGGCGACCGGTTCGGAAAACTGATCCTGGTCACGCCCCTCTGGCTGTCGGGAACGCCCTTGCGGTTCGATTCCGGGGGGCCGATCGGCGCCTACCGCATCGTCAACCCGCTGGCTTTCGAAGCCGCCTGGCGCGGTGCTGCGCCGGAGCAGGAGAGGGCGGGGCTGATCCCGGAGGGCTGGTTCGACGACTGGGCCGAGGTCACGCTGGCCACCGACCCTGCTTCGTCCACCGCGGGGACGATCCGTGCGCCCTCCGGTGCCGTGCTGGACGTCCGGCAGCACTGGACCGCCGGCAATCCGCTCTACGACCCGGCGGCGATCGCCAATCCCGTCCTGCTGGTCTGCGCCGAATGGGATGTCGATGTGCGGTTCGACATGGCGCAGGATCTGTTCACCCGGCTTACCGGTGCGCGGTACAAGCGGCTGGTGGAGATCGGTCAGGCGACGCATATGGTGCTGATGGAAAAGAACCGCGGACAGGCGTTCGACGCGGTCATCCGGTTCCTGGACGAACAGGCCGAACCCGCCGCCTGAGCGCAGGCGAGCCGTTCATCAGTCAAGAAGTTTTGAGGGCCGTCTCGCTCCGTGGCGAGGGCGGCCCTCGTTGCCTTAAACCGGATGATTAAAAAAATGGATCCGGCCGTCCCGCCGGCCCGCGCTTGACTAACGGGAAATTACTGATAGTCTGATGAGCGACGACTGACATGTCAGAACTCATTCAGTCGTCAATCCAGAAAATCTGCGGGAGGAAACTGATGAGGAACAAGATTCCCTATCGGTGGGTCGTGGCGATCGTGCTCTTCGTCGCCTACAGCATCCAATATCTCGACCGGGTGAAGTCGAGCGTCCTCACCCCGGCGATCGCCCAGGATATCGGTCTGACGACGGCCGACATCGGGACTGGCGCCTTTCTCATGCTGCTGTTCTATGGTCCGGCACAATATATCTCGGGCCTGCTCACCGATCGTTTCGGTGCCAAGAAGATCCTGCTTTTCTCAGTGGTCGCGTGGTCGGTGATGACGGCTTGGATGGGGCTGATCCAGTCCCGTGACGAGTATCTGCTGCGCATGGCGATGTTCGGCTTTCTCGTCGGCACCGAGTATGTGCCCTCCGCCCGCATCCTGATGCGCTGGTTCAACAAGCAGGGGCGCGCACGGGCACAGGCACTGTTGTCCTGGGCCTGGATTCTGACGCCCGCCTGGGCCAGCGTCTTCGCCACCCATCTGGCGCAGGTGTCCGGCGATTGGCGGCTGGTCTTCTACGTCACCGCCGCCTGCGGCGTCCTGCCGCTGGCTCTGATCGGTCTGATGGTTTTCGACCGGCCGGAACAGTATCCCAAGATTACGCCGGACGAACTCGACCACGCCTACCGCGATGAGATCGAGGAGGGAGTGATCAAGAAGGGTGAGTACGGCGACGCCCGGAATACGATCCTTCGCAGCAACACGATCACGTTCGTCCAGTTCTTCCGCAACCCCAGCTATGTCGCGGTGGTCTTCGTCGACATCGTGATGCAGGTGACCCTCTACGGCGCCCTGACCTGGATTCCGCTGTATCTGTCCGACGTGTTCCACTTCAAGCTTCAGACGATGGGGTGGTGGAGTTCCCTCTATTTTCTGGCCGGCGCGGTCGGCAGCTTCACCTCGTCCTATCTGTCGGATCGCGTGTTCCACGGCAACCGCCGCATCATGATCATGACCTGCTTCATCGGTCTGGCGCCCTTCGTCTTCCTGCTGGCGACCCTGCAGAGCGCCGACCCGGTTCTGCTGGCGGTCGCGCTGTGCGGCATGGGGTTTTTCGGGAACATGGCATGGGGCCCCTTTCTGGCCGTGCCGGCGGAAATCTTCACCCCTGAGGTCTATGGCAAGGCGATGGGGTTCGTGAACGGTGCCGGATACTTCGTCGCCGCATTCAGCGCGAAGATCTTCGGTGCCCTGGTGGTGGTGACGGCTGCGGGCAAGGATTACTCGAACGGTTGGTACTTCATCGGGGTCTGCGTCCTGCTCGGCATCGTCGCCGCGAGCTTCATCCGTCCCCGGCTGCAACGGGAAGGAGGGATCCAAGGGCGGCCAGCTCCTGCGCGCGCCTGACGGCGGGTTGTCCATACCGCCTCAAATTCTCCTGTACGAGGCGGCACTTGTGGCCGAGCGGTCTCCGCTCGGCCATTTTTCATGGAACCCTGATGTTGAGGAGAATCAACGGTTTCAAGACACCGAACCGGGGTTTCGACGGACTTTAGAAATCGCGCGACAAGGCGCGGCGCGTCAGCCGGTCGAGGAAATCGATGAAGCCCTGTGTCGCTTCGACGGCGCGCTCTTCCGACGATTCCGCGATGGCGGTCAGGATCTTGGCGTGCAGGTCGGCGGCTTCCGTGAAGCTGTCGGTGTCCTCGATGTAGGCGTACCAGAAGCGCCGCGAGAGCGCCAGGACACCCCTTGCGGTTTGCGCCAGCATGCCGTTGTGGGCAGCCGCGGTGCGGATTTCATGGATGGCGCGGTTCGTCGTGAGATAGAGAGAACGGTTTCCGGTCGCCGCCGCCTGCCGGATGACCGCGGCCAGCCGCAGCATTTCCGACCGTTCCGCTTTGGTGGCGCGCCGGATCGCCAGCCGGGACATCAGCAGTTCCAGCGGCAGGCGGACCTCCAGCAGTTCCAGCTGCTTCATGACGTCCACCGGGGTCACCAGCGCGCCGCGGCGCGGGTGAATCTCGATGAAGCCTTCAAGCTTCAGCCGTTGCAGCGCCTCGCGGATCGGCGTGCGTCCGCATCCCAACTCTTCGGCCAGCCGGTTCTCAGAAATCATCGATCCCGGAGGCAGCGCCCGCGTGACGATCATCTCCTCGATCCGCTGATACGCCGTTTCGGCGATCGACGCCGCTTCCTGATCCACCTTGATCTCGTCTCCCATCAGGCTCTCCGTCTCCCGGTTCCGCACGGCAATCCCGCACGACGATTCCACGCTGGTCCACTTTGGCGATCCAGCTTGACAATATTGCGCCCCATCTGATATGTCACATGCATACTAATCGAGCATCAATCGGCGTTGCCCCAGGATCATCAGTTTCGATCGCCGGGCCGCCGCGACCTCTCTCCAGCAATACGGACATCCCATGATCGGAATCGAAAAGACGGGGCGCGTCTGCGTCATCACGCTCGACCGGCCGAAGCGGCGCAATGCGCTGGGCGAGGAGGTCATGAAGGGGCTTGCCGCCGCGCTGCGGGCGGCGGAGCAGGACCCCGATGTCGGGGCCGTCGTCCTGACCGGAGCGCCTCCAGCCTTCTGCGCCGGCAGCGACCTGAAGGAACTCGGCGGCCAGTCGATCGCCGCCATGTGCGGGCACGAGGCGGAAACGGCGGCCATCGCCCGGACCATCGCCTATATGTCCAAGCCGGTCGTCGCCGCCGTGGAGGGCTATGCGCTGGGCGGCGGGTTCATTCTGGCGGTGTGCTGCGACATCGTCGTCACCGCCCGAGGAACCCGCTGGCACCTGCCGGAGGTGCAGAACGGCTGGCTGCCGCCCTGGGGGCTGCAGGCCCTGGTCGCCCGCGTCGGCGGAGTCAAGGCGCGTCTGCTCACCTGGGGGGGCGAGCCGATCCTTGGCGACGAGGCGCTGAGGCTGGGCGTCGCCGATTACGCGGCCGAGGACGGCGCCGCTCTCGACCGTGCCAAGGCGCTGACGACGGCGTTGGCCGCACTTCCCGCCAATGCGGTGGCGACCACCAAGCGCTTCTTCGAGGCGTTCGCCGCAGCGGACGCGGAGCGCGCCGACATGCAGGCGTCGCGCCTATTCGCCGAGGATTGCCTCTCTCCCGCCGCCCGCGCCACGATCGACCGCTTCACGGTGAAGTCATGAGCAAGATCGTCGATGTTGTGGAGGCCGTCGGCGGGATCGCCGACGGCGCCACGGTCGCCTCGGTCGGGGTGATCGGCTGGGTTACGCCCGACAAGGTGCTGAAGGCGCTCGGCGACCGCTTCCGCGCCACCGGATATCCGCGCAACCTGACCTTCTATTTTCCGGTGGGAACCGGTGATGCCCAGGGCATCAGGGGCATGGACCATGTCGCCCAGGAAGGGCTGATGAAGCGGATCATCGCCGGATCCTACATCAATCCGCTCGATCCCAGGACCAACCGGCGCCCGGAGCTGATGCGCCTGATCCGCGAGAACCGCATCGAGGCCTATTCCTGGCCGATCGGCGCATCGATGCATTGGCTGCGCGAGGTCGCGCGCAAGGGGCCCGGCTATCTGACCCAGGTCGGGCTCGGCACCTACATCGATCCGGCGCATGGCGGCGGCCGGTTCACCGCCAGGGCGACCGAGGAACTGGTCAGGAAGGTGGAGTTCGACGGCAAACCCTATCTCTACTATCCCAGCTGGCCGATCGACGTGGCAATCGTTCGGGCGTCGACGGCCGACGAGCACGGCAACCTGTCCTTCGAGGACGAGGCGCTGGTCTCCTCGAACATCGGCCTCGTGCTCGCCGCCAAGGCCAGCGGCGGCCGGGTGATCGCCCAGGTCCGGCGGGTGACGGGGGCGGGGGAACGGCCGGCCTCCATGGTGACGATCCCCGGCATGTTCGTCGATGCGGTGGTGGTCGATCCGGACATGATGATGTCCACCGGCATACCGTTCGACTCCGCCTATTTCAGCGGGCAGCGATCCCCGTTGTCGGCGCTGCCGAAACCGGCCCAGAGCCCGGACAAGGTGATCGCCGCCCGTGCGGCGCGCGAGGTCGCCAAACGCCAGCTGTCGATCTTCGGCTTCGGCGCCGCCGCTGATATTCCGCTGGTGATGGCGGAGCAGGGGCTGTTCGACGACGGCGCCCTCGACGACTACTGGTTCACGACGGAGCACGGCTCCTACGGCGGCGTCGTCATGTCCGGCTGGCAGTTTTCCGCCAACATCAACCCGGATGCCATTCTCGACGGACTCTACCAGTTCGACGCGATCGACGGCGGCCTCTGCGAGTTCGCCGCCCTGGCCTTCGCGCAATTCGACAGCCACGGTTCGGTCAATGTCAGCCGGTTCGGCGCGGCCAACCCCGGTGCCGGCGGGTTCATCGACATCGCCCAGAATGCCAAGCGTCTGGTCTTCACCGGCACCTTTACAACCGGCGGCCTTGATATCGCGATTGCCGACGGCCGTCTCGACATCCGGCAGGACGGCAAGATTTCGAAGTTCGTCCGCGATGCCGAAAGCGTGACCTATCGCGTTCTCGACGGCGTTCGCTACCGGGACCAGTCGGCACTCCTGGTAACCGAGCGTGCGGTCTTCCAGGTGACGTCCGACGGGCTGGTGCTCAGCGAGATTGCGCCGGGCGTCGATGTCCGCCGGCATGTGCTGGAGCGGATGGAGTATCAGCCCATCCAGATTCTCGACCCGCTGCCGGTCATGGACGCGGCCCTGTTTCGCTGAGCAAAAGCGACGGCGGCGACCGGACGTCACCGTAACCGGCGGCCATAGCGGCCGCCGGATGCGGCTTGCCGAGCGTCGGCTCCGCTGGTTTGCCCGTCTCTTTCAAAAAGCCAAAAGAATGGGGTAGGAAACGATGCAGAGAAAGGCACTCTCTTGCCTGGCGGCGACCATATGCATGGTCTCCGCCGTGGCCCGGGCCGAGGTTGCCGGGGTGCGGATCGGTGTCCTCAACGACCAGTCCGGCATCTATGCCGACATGGGCGGAAAGGGTAGCATCGAAGCGGCCCGGTTGGCGGTCGAGGATTTCACCGCCGCGGGCGCGGGCGCAAACAAGGGTATGAAGATCGAGATCATCAGCGCCGACCATCAGAACAAGGCGGATATCGGCTCGGCAATCGCCCGCGAATGGTACGATCAGAAGGGCGTCGATCTCATTGTCGATATTCCCAATTCCAGCGTCGCCTTGGCGGTCCAGGCGGTGGCCCAGGACAAGGGTAAGCTCGCCATCTTTTCCGGGGCCTCCTCTTCCGACCTGACCAATGCCAAATGCTCTCCGAACAGCTTTGCCTGGACCTACGACACCTATGGCCTCGCCAAAGGAACGGCGGGCGCCCTGACCAAGGGGGAGGAGGACAGCTGGTTCTTCGTGACCGCCGACTATGCCTTCGGTCATGCGCTGGAACGGGACGCCGCGGCGGTCGTTACGGCCGGAAAAGGGAAGGTGATCGGCTCGGTCCGCGCCCCGCTTGACACTCCCGACTATTCCTCGTTTCTGCTGAAGGCCCAGGGGTCCGGCGCCAAATACATCGGACTGGCCAATGCCGGCGGCGACACCATCATCTCGATCAAGCAGGCCGGAGAGTTCGGCCTGACCGACGGGGGGCAGGCGCTGGCCGGGCTTGTCGTCTACCTGACCGACGTGCATGCGCTGGGGCTGAGCACGGCACGCGGCCTGTTGCTGACGGCATCCTTCTACTGGGATCTCAACGACGAGACCCGCGCATGGTCGAAGCGGTTCCATGAGCGGACCAACAGGATGCCGACGATGGTGCAGGCCGGCGTCTACAGCGGGGTCATGCACTATTTGAAAGCAGTGTCGGTGGCCGGCACCACCGATGCTATGACGGTTGCCGAACAGATGCGCAAGACCCCGGTCAAGGACATGATGACCGACAACGCCGTGCTGCGGGAGGACGGCAAGCTGGCGCGCGACATGTACCTGTTCCAGGTCAAATCGCCCGCCGAATCCAAAGCGCCATGGGACTATTACAAGCTGGTCCGCCGGATCCCCGCCGGCGAAGTCGTCCGTCCGCTCTCCGAAAGCCAGTGCCCTCTGGTCAGGAAATAAGCGAAGAGGGAGCGGAAGCCGCAGGGCTTCCGCTCGGTACTTCCGTCAGAAGGCGCTGCCGTTGCGGGCCATTTGCTCGCGGACCCGGGCGCCGGGAATATCGCGGAACCGCAGATCTTCATCGAGGGACAGCACCGTAGCGACCGCCGCGGCGTGGCCATATTCGAAGCATTGGGCGGTGACCCGCGCCGAGGCCAGCGCCTCGTGCTCGGCGCTCAGGCAGCGGCCGGCCACGATGATGTTCTCGCCCGCTTCCGGAACCAGGGCCAGATAGGGAACCTCGTACCAGTCGTCGAGCAGCCAGTGCAGCTTGGGTTTGTCGCCCGCATGCAGCTCGATCGGCCAGGGCACGCGGCAGATGCCGTCCGCCCGCTTGCGGCATTCGACCACGTCGCTGTTGCGCAAGGTCTCGGCCCCGACGATGGAGCGGGTTTGCCGGATTCCGGCCTCGGCCCCGGTATCGACGACATAGCTGTTCTCGCAGCCCGGCACCGTGTCGCGCAGGAAGCGGGCATATTCGCGGACCTGAAGGCGCCCGCTCATCTCGGCTTCGGTGAAGTCGGCCGGATCGATGACGTTGAGCATGCGCTCGTCACGGCCGCTCAGCCGTGTCGCGTTGACCATCAGCTCGTTCGGCCGGGTGGTCGGGAAAATCCAGATCTTGTTGCGTGGAAGTTGGTAGCCGCCGCCGTCATTTGCCCGCCGGATGGCTTCGGTCAGTTTCGGCGGGCAGATGGTGTCCTCTCCGTAATAGGCGAGGTAGCGATCCATATCGACGTTGCCGAGACGGAAGAACATCGTCGGATTCTGGATTTTGCCATTGTCGCCGAAGAGATAGCGGTGGCCGGCACGGGCGACGACCGCCGCGTCGCCCGAGGCGTCGACGACGCGCCGGGCGCGCACGGTGGACCGTCCGGCCTTGGACTCGATGACGACGCCGGCATAGCGGTCGCCATCCATGAGAACGCCGGTCACCGCGGTGTGGAACAGCACGCGGACCCCGGCCGCGGCAAGAAAGGCATCCGCCGTTTCCCGCCACATCAGCGGGTCGTGGGTCACGGTCCAGGTCTTGCCGTAGATTTGCGGCGCGGTCAGGCCGCCCCGCTCGGAAATCGCCCGGCGGAACCGTTCGGTGAAGCCGAAGACGACCTGCTCGGGGCCGGCATTGCGGTCGGTGGCGAGATACATGCCGCAGATCGTGCCCGACATGCCGGCGACCGCCGCACCGCCGCAGAAGCCGTACCGTTCCAGAAGCATCACCGACTTGCCGGCCTCCGCCGCGACCGTTGCGGCGGCGACCCCGGCGGCACCGCCGCCCACCACCAGCACGTCGACATCGGCCAGGACGGGGAGGCCGGGGGCTTCCTCCAGACGGCACACCGTCGTCCAGCCGGGAAACAGGTCCGCCTGAAACATCGTACCCACCTTTTGATATGTCAGTTGTCGATTAACGGTAGCGGCGGTCGCCGGCTTTGTCGACTGCTTTCTGACCGCCGCCCTTGTCGGCGGCTCCTCAGCCGATCGTCCGCTCCAGCACGTCGAGCCAGTTCGACCAGCCGATCTTGTTGAGCAGCGTCTCACCGTAGCCGCGCCGGCGCAGTTCCTCGTAGAACAGCGGCATGCCCGCCGCCGTGCCGATGTCCCGCGGGACGACGCACCCGTCGAAGTCCGACCCGATCGCCACCCGGTCTTCGCCCAGCCGTTCCAGCAGCCCCTCCAAGTGCCGCACAACCACCTCCATGCCGGTATCCGGGTTCATGTTGCCGTCGGCGCGCAGGAAGGAGGTGGCGAAACACAATCCCACCACCCCGCCGGATTCGCGGATGGCGTCGAGCTGCCGGTCGGTCAGATTGCGGGATGACGGGCAGAGCGCGTGGGCGTTCGAATGGGTGGCGACCAGCGGTGCCTTCGACAGGCGCGCCACGTCCCAGAATCCCTGTTCGGTGATGTGCGAAAGATCGATCATGATCTTCATTTCATTGCAGGCGCGGACCAGTTTTTCGCCCGCCGCCGTCAATCCCCCGCCGCAGTCGGGGCTGCTGGGGAAGCGCGCCGGCACCCCATGGCCGAAGATCGTGTCGCGGCTCCAGACCGGCCCCAGCGAGCGGAGCCCGGCCGCATGCAGGACGTCCAGCATGTGCAGGTCGGCGTCGATGGCGTCGGCGCCTTCGAGATGGACCAGCATGGCGATGCTGCCGCGCGCCATCGCCGACCGGATCGCACCGGTATCGCGGCAGATGGTGACGGCCCCCTGCGAGGCCCGCTCCACCCGGAGGAGCAGGGACAGCATGGTCACGATGGGATCGCGCGCCGCTTCCAGTTCGAGCATCGGTGGCAACGGGATGTCATAGCGCTCGCCGGCCATGCTGGAGTAGTTGTTGCGGGACGATGAGGGCGAGAACAAGGCGAAGAAGCCACCCGCGAAGTTGCCGGCGCGGGCCTTGGGCAGATCGATGTGCGCCTCGTCCTGTCCCCCAAGAAATGCCGTGGCTGGATCGACCGCCGCGGTGCGGTAAAGACGAAGGGCGACGTCGTTATGGCCGTCAAAGGTGGGAATCGACGCTGGGCTCATGGGATGGGTTCTTCCTGATGTCCGGCAGTTATTTCTGCCCATCAGGATCTTGGCGGGGTTTTTCCGGCTGGCGAAGTCTATTCTGCGACGTCTTCCGTTGCACTCTGGGCAACTCCGGACGGTTCGAGCGAGCTCAGGAACTCCGTCGAGAAGATGCGGGTTAGGGAGCGGATGTGCTGGATCAGCATCTGCGTTGCCCTGGTCGGGGGCCGGCCGACCTTGACGATCAGATGCGCCGCCGATTTCAGCAGCAGCGGATGGTCGACCCGCCGGGCGACGACACCGCCGCCCTCCGCGGCGGCCAGCGCGTTGTGGGCCCCGAGAAAGGTCACCGCCCGGTTGTTCCGCACGAAGCGCGCCAGGCAGTGGACCGAATTGGTCGAGAAGGCGACGGTGAGCGGGACCTGTTCGACATAGGCCAGGGTTTCCATGATCTTGCCGATGCCGAAGGTCGACGGCATCATCGCCACCGGATATTCCAGGGCCTGCTGGATCGTGATCGGTCCCGGCATGGCGGAAAGCGGGTGATCGGCGCCGACCAGCATGTAGAGCGGAAGCACCGATTTCATCACCGTGCGGATTTTCGCCGATCGCGGCGGATTGAAGGTGATGCCGATGTGGGCGATGTCCTCCGTCACTTCGGCGACCACGTCGTTCGCCGTCATGGTGTTCATCGTCAGCTGGATGTTCGGATAGGCCCTGCTGAACGGCAGCAGCGCATGGTCCATCAGATCGTCGATGAAGCCCTCGCCGATCGCCAGACGCAGGCTACCCCTTTGCAGATTGTTGAGCTCGGCGATGCGTTCCTCCAGATCCTCCTGCTGCGACCGGCAGGTCCGCCAATAGTCGAGGACATGGTGCGCCGCTTCCGTCGGGGTGACGCCGGAAGCCCCGCGCTCGAACAGCGGGGTGCCCAGCTCCTCTTCCAGCAGGCGGATCTGGCGGGCGATGACCGATGGCGCCGTATTGATCACGTTGGCCGCCCCGCGGATCGATCCGTGAGTCAGCACTTCGAAGAAATAGCGCAACCGTCGCTGATTGATTTCCCGCATCGAGCACCCCTGCGGCTTTGCCTCTTAGCCTTGACCGGCGTGGCCGGCTGAATCCGATACCGGGAGCACGCTAACAGTGTTCCCATTTGGGCAACGCCGGAGAACTCCAGCTGCTCTTCCCGCGCCTCGTAATCGCGCACTAGATTTCCCAGGAAGAACATCTTGTCGACCGACCTTGCAATTCCTGACAGAACTGGTGAGACCATGCGCGTACTGGTCGCGGGCTTTGAGCACGAGACGAATACATTCGCTCCTACCAGGGCAGGCTATCAAAACTTCGTGAATGGAGAAGGCTATCCGGCCATGGCGTGCGGCAGCGAGATGCTGCGGCTGCGCGACGTCAATCTGGCGACCGGCGGATTCATCCAGGCTGCGGAACAGCGCGGGTTCGAGATCGTCCCGGTGATCTGGGCAGGGGCGAGCGCCTCCGCGCACGTCACGACCGACGCCTACGAGCGGATTGCCGGCGAGATCGTCGCGGCGGCGAAGGCTCACGCATTCGATGCCATCTACCTCAACCTTCATGGGGCGATGGTAACCGAACTGCATGACGATGGCGAAGGCGAACTGCTGCGCCGGCTGCGCGCGGTCGTCGGGCCGGAAATGCCGATCTTCTGCTCGGTCGATCTCCATGCCAACATGACCGAAGCGATGCTGACGCTGGCGACCGGGATCGTCGGCTACCAGACCTATCCGCACGTCGACATGGCGGAGACCGGACGCCGCGCCGTGGTCTTGCACGACGCCTGCCGGGATGCCGGCGGGCGTCTGTATCGTGCCGCCCGTCGTCTGCCGTTCCTCATCCCGCTCAACGCACAATGCACGCTGGTCGATCCGGCGCGGTCGACCTACGCCCTGTTGCGGGAGAAGCAGGTGGGGGACGTGGTGTCGCTGTCCTTCGCACCGGGCTTTCCTGCGTCCGATTTTTCCGAATGCGGCCCGGTCGTCTGGGGCTATGGCCGGACGCAGGACGCCGTCGAGGCCGCGGTGGAGGCGGTCTACCGTCACATCCTGGAGACGGAGCCGCAATGGGCGGTGACGTTCCTCGATCCGGAAAGCGCGGTGAAGGAGGCGATGCGCCTGTCGGCCGGTGCGACCCGGCCGGTGGTCATCTCCGACACCCAGGACAACCCAGGTGCTGGGGCCGATGCCGACACCACCGGCATGCTGCGCGCCCTCGTCGCCTGTCGGGCGGAGGGAGCGGCCCTCGGCGTCTTCTACGATCCGGCCGCGGTCGCCGCCGCGGTTGAGGCGGGGGCCGGCGGAACGGTGACCCTGGCGCTTGGCGGGCGCTCCGGCACCGCGGGGGACGAGCCGTTCGTCGGAACCTTCGAGGTGGAAACGGTCGGCGACGGCCGTTGCGTGTTCGAGGGGCCGATGCTGCGGGGAACCGAACTCGACCTCCAGGGGGCCGCCTGCCTGCGCATCGACGGCGTGCGGGTCGTGGTCAGCGCGACCAAGGCGCAGATGTTCGACCGCAACCTCTACCGCATGGTCGGCATCCAGCCGGAAGCGATGAAGATCCTGGTGAACAAGAGTTCCGTGCATTTCCGCGCCGATTTCGGACCGATCAGCGAGGCAATCCTGATCGCCAAGGCGCCGGGACCGATGAAGGCCGATCCGAGGGACTTGCCCTGGACGAAGCTGCCGCAGGCGATGCGCCTTATCCCGGCGGCCTGAGAACTGACCACGGGTTCCATCCTGTGCGCCGCTGGCGCGATGAAAGGTTCAGCATGACGACCGACACGATCATTCATACCCTTGAGGTCGAGGACCTCACACCGGCGGCCTTCGCGCCGTTCGGAGAGGTGCTCGCGGTCCGCGAGCGGCCGACCTTCGATCTGCCGACCAAGACGCTGCATCGCTTCGATTGGTCCACCGATTCCGAAACCATCGTCCAGATCATTGCGTTCAAGCCGCTGCCCTTCATAGTCGGTGCCGTCGAACGGCACTGGCACGTCACGGAATCGCGCATGCATATCGGCGGTTCTCCGGCCGTCGTGGTCGTGGCGCCGCCCAGCGACGCTCCGCCGAGCCCCTCCGATCTCCGGGCGTTCAGGATCGATCGTCAGGGCTTCATGTTCAAGACGGGGACCTGGCACAGCCTGAACGCCTATCCGGAAGGCTCGGCGCCATCGGAATTCCTGTTCCTGTCGGATCGGGCGACCCAGAGCGAGCTGTTCGACAACCCGACGCCCAACCCGGTCCGCAGCAGCATCCACCGGTTCGAGACGGGAATCGCGATCCGGCCGCCTGCCTGAGCTGCCGGCGCTGCCACGACAAGCGGAGCTTTCACATCGGGAGGCGGAAGTCATGGGAATCTCACGGCGTGCGTTTCTGGCAGGATCGGCAACGGTAGCAGGGGCGGTGGCAGGCGCGGCGACGATTGCCGCTCCGGCGATCGCGCAAGCGCGGAAGGCTGTCCTGCGCTACATCCCCCCCTCCAATCTGGCGGGCATCGATCCGGTGCTGACAAGCGGAGCGCCCGTCCGCAATCACGGCTACCAGATTTACGACACGCTGTTCGGGATGAATACGCGGTTCGAGGTCAAGCCGCAGATGGCCGAGGGGGCGGAACAGTTTGCCGACGGGCTGACCTGGACGATCCGGCTGCGTGACGGATTGAAGTTCCATGACGGCGAAAAGGTCCTGGCGCGCGATTGCGTCGCCAGCCTGAAGCGCTGGGGTGCCCGCGACCCGCTGGGCCAGACCATCTTCGGATTGACCGACGAGCTGCGCGCCGTCGACGACCGTACCCTGGAGTTCCGTCTGAAGTCGCGCTTCGGCCTGCTGACCAAGGGGCTGGCCAAGATCGGCGGGCCGGCGCCCTTCATCATGCCGGAGCGGATCGCCCAGACCGACCCTAGCGTATCGATCAAGGAGGCGATCGGCTCCGGTCCCTTCCGCTTCCTGGCCGACGAATGGGTGCCGGGCAGCCGCGCGGTCTATGCCAAGTTCGACGGCTACGTGCCACGCAACGAGGCGCCCGACTGCACCTCCGGCGGCAAGATCGTCTACGTCGACCGGCTGGAGTGGCACGTCATCCCCGACGCCGCGACGGCGACGGCGGCGCTCCAGCGCGGCGAGGTCGATTGGTACAGCCAGCCGGATCTGACGCTGTTGCCTTTGCTGAAACAGGATCGCGACGTGATCGTCGAGGCGTTCGACGATCTCGGCTACATGACCATCCTGCGCTTTAACCAACTGCAACCGCCGTTCGACCGTCTGGAGATGCGCCAAGCGGTCCAAATGGCCGTGAATCAGGTCGATTATCTCCAGGCTCAGGTCGGCATGCCCGATCTGTACAAGGAATGCCGATCGACCTTCTTCTGCGGCACGACGATGTCCACCGGTGCCGGCTCGGAGGTGATGACCGCCAATTTCGAGAAGGCCAAGGCGCTGCTGAAATCCTCCTACAAGGGCGAGAAGGTGGCGATCCTGACCGCCACCGACCTTTCCTGGCTGCATGCAGCCTCGCTGGTGACGGAAGATTTGCTGAAGCGCATGGGGGTGAATGTCGAGTTGCAGGCGATGGACCTCGGCACCTTCTTCAAGCGCCGAACCAGCATGGAGCCGGTGGACAAGGGCGGCTGGTCGATCTTCCACACCGGGACCAGCGTCACCGATGTCATGGATCCGGCGACCCATCTCGCCCTGCGCGGCAATGGTCGCCAGGGCTGGCCGGGCTGGCCGACCGACCCGATCATGGAGCAGCTGCGCAGCGACTGGATGGCGGCATCCGGACCGGAGCAGGACGCCATCACCAGGAAGGTTGAGGCACATGCCTTCGCCGCGGTGCCATTCGTTCCGCTGGGGCAGTTCCAGACTCCGTCCGCCCGGCGGCGCACCGTGACCGGCATGCTGAAGGCACCCCTGCCGCTCGCCTGGAACATCAAGGTCGCCTGAGCCGGTCCGCCGCCTCCGCCAGAAACCGCAGCCGGGAAACACAGCCGCCATGTCCGAAGCGTCGTTCGACTTCACGCGCCTCCTCGCACCCACGGCCGCTGCTCCCGCGCCGTTTCCGGCCGGCCTTCCCCGATACCCGTTCGTCGGCGGGCACAACGATCCGGAGCAGGTGCCGGCGGAGCTGATCGCCGAGGCGGCGGCGGCCGTCATCAGGCGCGAAGGCGCCGATCTCGCCAAATACCATCTCGGCCGCGGACCGCTCGGTGTCCCGGCTCTGCGCCAGTGCGTGGTCGACAAGCTTGCGAAGCGCCGCGGCATTATAACGACGATTGACGAGGTGCTGATCACCAGCGGATCGAATCAGGCGATTGATTTCCTCTGCCGAACCATGGTCGCGCCGGGTGACACCGTCCTGGCCGAGGAGCACTGCTATGAAGGTGCCCTGAAGCGTTTCCAGGCGGCGGGGGCGCGGGTTCTGCCGATGGCGATGGACGCCGACGGCATCGTGATGGAAGTGCTGGCCGCGCAGTTGGAATGGCTAGCCTCCGGCGGCCTGAAGCCGAGATTCATCTACACGATCCCGACCGTGCAGAATCCGACCGGCAGCATCCTGCCGACCGACCGGCGGGAGGCCCTGATCGCGCTGGCGCGGCTCCACGACCTCGCGATCCTGGAAGACGACTGCTACGCCGATCTGGTCTGGCTGGACCAGAACCCCGGCCCCGCCCTGAAGGCCCTGGCGCCGGAGCGGGTGCTCTATATCGGATCCTTCTCCAAATCCTTCGCTCCCGCCGTGCGGCTCGGCTACCTGATCGCGCCCTGGCCCCTGATGAGCCGCATTCTTCCGGCCAAGACCGATGCGGGAACCGGAGCGCTGGACCAGATGATCGTCGCCGAATATCTGTCCCGCCAGCCGGACGAGCTGATCGAGCGGTTGCGCTCGGCGCTCCATGCCAAGATGAGGGTGATGATCGAGGCGGTCGAGCGGGAGTTCGGCACCGCCGTCGAATGCCGGGCGCCGAAGGGCGGGATCTTCGTCTGGCTGAAGCTGCCGGACCATGTCGATGTCCGCACGCTGGTGGCCCCGGCCGAGCAGGCCGGGCTGGTGTTCAACCCCGGCCCTTCCTGGGCGGTGGAACCGGAGGCCGCCCGCTCCTTCCTGCGGCTGTGCTTCGCCCTGCCGACCGAGGATCAGATCGTCGAAGGCGTCGCCACGCTGGCCCGCATCTGCTTCCAGCAGACCGGCATTCCGGCAATCGCCGGAAACCGCCGTCTCGACGCCTGAGCCGGGCCGTCCCTTTCCCCGTGACGCGGCGTCCAGGCCGCGCAATCAGCCGATTGGATCGAGCGATGAAGCTCTTCATGGCAGCCCTTGCCACGGAAACCAATACCTTCTCCCCCATACCGTCGGGCCGGACGGCCTTCCATGGCCGGGAGTATTTTCGCGGCGACGGCAGCCTGCATCCCCCCAGGCTTGGCAACGTGCCGCTGATCGAATGGCGCCGCCTTGCGGAAGCCGATGGATGGGAGGTCGCCGAGAGCCTGTGCGCTTTCGCCACCCCGGCCGGCAGCACGCAGAAGCCGGTCTATGAGGGGCTGCGCGAAGAAATCCTCGACGATCTGTGCCGTGCCATGCCGGTTGATGTCGTGCTGCTGTTCCTGCATGGCGCGATGGTCGCCGACGGTTACGACGACTGCGAGGGGGATGTCCTCGAAAAGGTCCGCGCCATCGTCGGTCCGGACGTGCCGGTCGGCGTAGAGATCGACCTGCATTGTCATCTGACCGAACGGATGCGGGCGAATGCCGACGTCATCGTCGCCTTCAAGGAGTATCCGCACACCGACATCCCGGCACGGGCGCAGCAGCTTTACCGACTGTGCAGATCGGCGCAGCGTGGCGAGATCAGGCCGGTGATGGCGCTCCACGATTGCCGGATGATCGGGGTGTGGCGTCCGCCCTTCGAGCCGATGCGGTCGCTGGTGCAGGAGATGACCGACCAGGAAGGCCGGGACGGCATCCTGTCGGTTTCCTTCGGGCATGGTTTCCCCTGGGCCGACATTCCGGACGTCGGCGCCAAGATGCTGGTCGTCGCCGACGGCGATCCGGACAAGGCCAGACAGGTCGCCGAACGGTTCGCGCGCAGGATCTGGGAACTGCGCGACGTCACCCCCCAGCACTACGACACCATTGATGAGGCCATCGACATCGCGCTGGCCGTGACGTCCGCCGATGGCTCCCGGCCGGTGGTGCTGGCCGACGTGGCCGACAATGCCGGCGCCGGGGCACCGTCCGACAACACCGCGATCCTTCACCGCCTGATCGCGCGCGGAATTTCCGGGGTCGCCAGCGGCTGCTACTGGGATCCGGTGGCGGTCGGCTTCTGCCTGGAGGCCGGGGTCGGGGCGACGTTCGACCTGCGGGTCGGCGGCAAGACCGGCGTCGCCTCCGGCCTCCCGGTGGATCTGCGGGTCACCGTCATGGGGCTGTCGGAAGACCATTCGCAGCGCTCCCTGGGCGGTGGGCGCTCCAGCTACGGGCCGAGCGCCTGGGTGCGCGGCTGCGAGCCGGGGAAAGGGAAGGGAATCGACCTGATCCTCACCTCGGTGCGCCAGCAGACCCACTCACCGGAGGCCTTCACCGGCCTGGGCTGCACGCTCGACGACAAGCGGATCATCGTCGTCAAATCGATGCAGCATTTCTATACCGGCTTCGCACCGCTTGCCGCAGACGTGCGCTATGTCGCGGCGCCGGGCGCTGTGGCGCCCGATTTTGCCTCGCTGTCCTACACCCGCCGCGCGCCGGATTACTGGCCGCGGGTCGCCGATCCGTTCTCCGCGCATGGCGGCGGGGCCGGCTCGTGAGCTTCGCGCCCAGAAGCATGGTCGGGAGCGGTTCTCCGGCAACGCCACGCCGGACCATGGCCGGTCAGGCCGTGCTGCTGATGATCGTTACCGCGATCGTGATCCCGCTGCTGAATGCCACCGTGAAGTATCTGGGGGGCCGCTACCCGGTCGCCGAATTGCAATGGCTGCGCTATGCCGGCCACTTCCTGTTCATGATGGTGGTCTTCCTTCCGCGCTACCGGTGGGCGCTGTTCCGCACGCGGCGGCCGGATTTGCAGGCGGCGCGCTCGGTGCTGTTCTGCGCCTCCTCCCTGATCATGTTCTATGCGTTGGAGCACACCCCGCTGGCGACCGCCACGGCGATCGGCTTCACCGCACCGCTGATGGTGACGGCGCTGGCGCCGCTTCTGCTGCGCGAAAATGTCGGGCCGGTGCGGCTTTGCGCGGTGGTCGTCGGCTTCGTCGGGGCGCTGATCGTGGTGCGGCCGGGCTACAGTCCGCTGCACTGGTCGGCCGCCCTGATCTTCCTCAGCGCCATGACCTCCGCGCTGACGCAGATCCTGTCGCGCAAGCTCTCCGGACAGGATCCGTCCGCCACCTCCAGCACCTACATGGTGCTGCTGGGCTTCGTCCTCAGCAGCATCCCGGTTCCCTTCGTCTGGGTGCCGCCGACCGACCTCCGCGACGCCATTCTGTTTCTGGCGCTCGGCACGCTCGGCGGGTTCGGTCACTATTGCCTGGTCCGCGCCTTCGAGGTGGCGCCCGCGCCCTTCGTCGCCCCCTTCATCTATCTGCAGATCTTCGGCGCCGCCGCGCTCGGCTGGCTGGCCTTCGGACAGCTGCCCGATCTTTGGACCTGGGTCGGATCGGCCGTGATCATCGCCAGCGGTATCGTGGTCCTGCTGCGCGAACGGCGGCGCGGCAGCACGGTCGCGGCGCAGGCCACCAGCGATGACTGACCGCGACGACAGACCCGTTTCCCGGCTTCCCTTCGATGATTTTGAAAGGATGTTCACCATGAACAGCAGCCTGTCCAACACGACCTCTCTGCGCACCGCCATCCTGGAGGCCGTGGACTCGAAGGCCCCGGCCTTTCATGACCTCTCCGACCGGATCTGGGGATATGCCGAACTCGGCTATTGCGAGTTCAAGTCGATGGAAGCGCAGATCGAGGCCCTGGCGGCCGAGGGCTTCCGGATCACCCGCAATGTCGGCGGGGTGCCGACCGCCTTCATGGCCGAAGCCGGGTCCGGCGGGCCGGTGGTCGCATTGCTCGGGGAGTTCGATGCCCTGGCCGGCCTCAGCCAGGTGGCGGGCGCCACCGCGCCGCAGGCGGAAATCGCCGAGGCGCCGGGGCACGGCTGCGGGCACAACCTGCTGGGCTCCGGCGCGGCGCTCGGCGCTGCCGCTCTTGCGGCGGCCCTGACCCGCGAAGGCCTGTCCGGCCGGGTGCGGTATTACGGCTGCCCGGCGGAGGAGGGCGGCGGCGGCAAGGCCTTCATGGCGCGCGGCGGTGCCTTCGACGATGTCGATCTCGCCCTGACCTGGCATCCGGCGGCCTATACCGGGATGAATTTCGCCGACACCCTGGCCTTCCTCCAGGCTTCGGTGCGCTTCACCGGGCGGGCGGCTCACGCCGGCCTGTCGCCGCATCTCGGCCGCAGCGCGCTCGATGCGGTCGAGCTGATGAATGTCGGCGTCAATTACATGCGCGAGCACATGATCCCGGAAGCCCGCGTCCATTACGCCTACCGCGATGCCGGCGGCCGTGCCGCCAACGTCGTCCAGGCGAATGCGGAGATCGCCTACGTCGTTCGCGCTCCCGACCTCAATCAGCTCTGGCAGCTGTTCGAGCGTGTGAAGAAGATCGCGGAAGGTGCCGCCCTGATGACGGAGACGACAGTGGAGGTGCGGGTCGAGTCCGGCATGTCCAACGTGCTGCTCAACCGGACCCTCGGCGACGCCCTGTATCGCCGCATGCAGGATGTCGGCGGGGTCCGTTTCGGCGAGGATGATTACAGGACGGCGCAGGCCTTCATGGAAACCCTCTCGGCGGAGGATCTCCGGCATGTCCGCACCAAGGGATTCGGCTCCGGCTCGGCGCCGGAGCGCAGCCTGCATGACGGCGTGGCGCCGTTCGACGGCACCCGCACGCGCAATTTCGGCTCGACCGACGTCGGGGACGTCAGCTGGGTGGTGCCAACCGCGCAATTCTGGGGAGCGACCTGTGCGATGGGCACGCCGTTCCATTCCTGGCAGCTGGTCGCTCAGGGCAAGCTGCCGGGCGCGCACAAGGGCATGACCAACGCGGCGTCGATCCTGGCGCTGACGGCGCTGGACGCGCTTGCCGATCCCGATCTGATCGCCAAGGCGAAGGAGGAGTTCCGCACCCTCACCGGTGGCCGTCCCTACCAGTGCCCGGTCCCAGCGGATGTCCAGCCGCCGCTCCCAGCGACGGCGGCCTGAGGGCGGAAGGACGGATCAATGCACAGAATCGTCTTTCTCGACCGTGCCACCCTGGCGCCGCAGATCCGTCTGCGGCGCCCCTCCTTCGACCATCGGCTGGAGGAACATGCGCGGACCCATCCCAACGAGGTCGCGGAGCGTCTTTCCGGCGCGTCCATCGCGATCACCAACAAGGTGCCGATCACGGCGGAGACGCTGGCGCGCCTGCCGGACCTGAAGCTGATCGCGGTCGCGGCGACGGGCACCGATTGCGTGGACAGGCGGGCCTGCCAGGAGCGCGGCATCGCCGTCGCCAATATCCGCGGCTATGCCGTCAACACGGTTCCGGAGCATACCTTCGCGCTGATCCTGGCTCTTCGCAGGAGCCTCGTCGGTTTCCGCCAGGACGTGCTGGCCGGCGCCTGGCAGCAGGCCGGGCAGTTCTGCTTCTTCAACCACCCGATCCGCGACCTTCGCGGCGCCCGGATCGGGATCGTCGGGGAAGGGGTGCTGGGCCAGCGGGTGGCGGCGATCGCCGCCGCCTTCGGCATGGTACCGCTGTTCGCCGCCCATAAGGGCGCAAGCGGTCTCGGCCCCCTCTACACCCCCTGGGAGGAAATGCTGGAAACCAGCGACGTGATCACCCTGCATTGTCCGCTAACCCCTGAGACGCGCGGCATGATCGGACTGCCGGAGTTTCGCCGCATGAGCCGCCGCCCCTTGCTGATCAATACCGCGCGCGGCGGGATGGTGGTCGAAGAGGATTTGGTGACTGCGCTGGAGGAAGGGCTGATCGGCGGGGTCGGTTTCGACGTCACAGAGGTCGAACCGCCGGATCCATCAAGCCCGCTGATGCGGATTGCCGGGCGTTCAAACGTGATCGTCACTCCGCATGTCGCCTGGGCATCGGACGAGGCGCAGCAGATGTTGGCGGATCAACTCATCGACAATATCGAGAATTTTCTTGCTGGCAATCCGAGCAATCTGGTGCACGGCTCATATTGAGAGTTTGTTCGTAGCGGGTGTGTCTCAGCCTGTGCTGAGCGGCGTGCTACTTTGAGCTGAAAAGGGGTGTTGATCTGGGGTGCCGTCGGGTAGGGCTTGGCGGTCGGGGAGTGTCAGGAATTTCGTGCTTGGCGGGGCGTGTTGAGTATCAGGCGTTCATCGCCCTTGCGAAGCGCTCTCCGAAGATGACGGCCATCTGCGCCTTTGTGGCCGTCCACTCCCGCGGCGGCATCTTCCAATCTTTCTCAGGTGTTGTCAGGTTGACGAGCGCGCCCTGTCCTTGGCAGGTTTCCGGTTATGAGCACGTCGCCCAACCCGTATCGCGGTTTCCCCTTTCCCGCCGAAATCATCAGCGAAGCGGTGTGGCTGTATCACTGCTTCAGCTTGAGCCTGCGCGAGGTCGAGCTGATTCTGGCGTCGCCGGCCCAAGCTGGGCGACAAATGGTTCCTGGATGACGTGTTCATCTGCATCCGCGGCAAGCAGCACTATCTGTGGCGCGCCATCGACCAGAACGGGGTGGTGCTGGACATCCTGGTACAGAGCCGGCGCAACACGAAGGGGGCCATGCGCTTCTTTCGCAAACTGCTGAAAGGGTTGCGCTATGCGCCGCGGGTCATCATCACCGACAAGCTGAAATCCTACGCGGCAGCGAAGAGGGAGATGAGGCTCGGCAACGAAGATCGGCAAAGCCAATACCTGAACAATCGCTGCGAAGCCTCGCACCAGCCGCCCCGACGGCGCGAGCGGCACATGAAGCGGTTCAAATCCGTCCGGCAAGCCCAGCAATTTCTCTCCAGCCACAGCCCGATCCACAATCACTTCCAACTGCGCCGCCACCTGATCTCCTCCTCCGAGCACCGTGCCACCCGAGCTCGCGCCTTCACCATCTGGCGCGAGGTGACCGGCCTCGCCCTGACCGCCTGAACCAGCCAGAACGCAGGTTGTTCAGACCCTCAGCTCGTCAACCGACCGTGAAGTTGACAACACCGCGCCGTCCCGTGGCGGGCGGCGTCCAGGCGGCGATCGCCTCGGGCGTCACCCAGATCGTCAGGTCACCCCCGTCGGCATAGCGCCGCATTGTAGGCCGCCCAGTTCTCAACCCGGTAGCGGGCACGCGGGATCTTGTGACGGCGCTTCTCGTTCGCGCTGTACGGCATCCGGCTCTCGGCTCCAGCGGGGCCCGATCTTTTACCCGCAGTCCTGCTCGATCACCAGACCCCCATTGTCGTACCTACGCCACAGGGTGGCGGTTCAGGACGTCTTGCCCGCCGTCTGGCGCCGGTATTCCTCAACCGGCAACCCGCCCATACCCCAATTCTCCATGGGAACCTCGTCGATTACGACGAAGGTCGCCGCGTGCGGCTTGTTCAGCACCTCGAACAACAGGTCGCTGACCCCCTTGATCAGGGCCGCCTTCTGCTCCGGCGTCGCGCCGGTTGCGCCGGGGCTCGTGCCCTCGCGGGTGATCTGGATGTTCACGTACGGCATCGGGTGTTCCTCTCCACTTGATGGCGTTACCGCCAGGGCCTTACCAGCGACCGGCGTGCTGGCCGCCGTCGACGTGCAGCGTTTCGCCGGTGACAAAGTTGGCGGAGTCGAGGTAGAGCACCGCGTCCACAATGTCCTGAATGTCGCCCAAGCGGCCGACCGGGTGCAGAGCGGCCAGGAATTCGTGTGTTTCGGTGGCGTGCATCGGCGTCTTGATGATGCCCGGCGACACCGCGTTCACGCGGATGCCCTTGCCTGCATATTCGATGGCGAGTGAGCGAACCACCGCGTCCAAGCCGCCCTTGGTCAGGGAAGCCAGCGCCGCGGGCACGCTGGCCAGCGGCTGTTCCACCAGCGTGGTGGTGATGTTGACGATGTGCCCGCTGCGCTGGTTCAGCATCTGCGCCGCGGCCAACTGGGACACATGGAAGAAGCCGGTCAGGTTGGTGGCGACGACCCCCGCATAGTCGGCCTCGGTGTATTCGGTGAACGGCTTGGCGATGAAGATGCCGGCGTTGTTGACCAGAGTGTCGATGCGGCCGAAGCGTTCGCGGGCGGTCTCCACCAAGCGCTTGGCGGTGTCCGGGTCGGCGACGTCGCCGCCGACGGTCACGACGTTCGGGTCGTCGCTGGCCTTGATGGAGCGGGAGTTGGCGACGACGGCGAAACCGCGCTGGCGGAAGCCCGCAACCAGACCCGCACCGATGCCCTGCGACGCGCCGGTGATCAGCGCAACCTTCTGCGTGCTCATGATGGTTCCTTTGAGTTCGAACAAGGGTCGTATGTGGATGGCCCGCCACCCGCGGGTCGTTTCACGCCCCTTGGCGTGGATTGAAAAGATGAGAATTTCTGTCGTGAGGTGTGAGTCGGAGGACCGTCGAAACCTGCGATCGCTCCGCCTTGCTGCCTTGCTTTCCTGTTGAAAAATGCCGCAGGACGCGTAGAACGGCAAACGAGCTTTCCTCATCGAATCGACAAGGTGGATTTGTCGATGTCGCGACCGTTGCTGCCCCTCAGCGGGTTCCGCGCCTTCGAGGCCGCCGCCCGCCACCTCAGCTTCGCCCGCGCCGCGGACGAACTGCGCGTCACCCCGGCGGCGATCAGCCATCAGGTGCGGACGCTGGAGGTTTATCTCGGCGTACCGCTGTTCCGGCGCAGCGGCCGGCGCGTGCTGCTGACCGAGGCGGGGCAGATGCTGCTGCCGGACCTGCGGCGCAGCTTCGACCTGATGGAGGCCGCCATGGGGCAGGTCAAGCGGTTGGCCGCGGGCGGCATCCTGACGGTCAGCATGTCGCCGTCCTTCGCGGCCAAATGGCTAATGCCGCGCATCGAGCATTTTCGGACGCGCCACCCGGGCATCGACCTGCGCATCGACGCGGACGTGCGGCTGGTGGATTTCTCCACTCACGAGGTGGACATCGTCATCCGCTATGGCCCCGGCTCCTACCCCGGCCTGAAAAGCGTGCTGCTGTTCGAGGAGGAGCTGTTTCCGGTGTGCAGCCCCCGGCTGTTGTCCGGCGCCGTTCCGTTGCGGAGCATCGCCGACCTGCGGCAACACACGCTGCTGCACGACGAGACCATCAATTTCGCGGGGCCGATCCCGTCATGGCGGGTCTGGCTGCAAACGGTCGGGCTGGAGCAGGCCATCGACCTCACTCGGGGGCTGCGCTTCAATTCCTCGGTGACGGCGACCCAGGCGGCCGTCGACGGGCATGGGGTGCTGCTGGGGCGCAGCCTGATCGTTGCCGACGATCTCTCGGCCGGGCGGCTGGTCCGTCCCTTTGCGGAGTCCTGCCCGGCAGGGTTCGGCTATTACCTCGTGTATCCACCCCAGGTCGCGTCGCGAGCGAACGTCCACGCCTTCGTCGATTGGATCATTGAGGAAGCGGCCGGTCAGCGAACTTTCACCCCTTGATGGCCTCGTCCGAAAACCAGACCGTCAGGCTGCCGCGCTGGCGCAGGGCGGCGTCATACTCGGACCAATTCGTCACTATGCGCTTCGCTCGCGGAATGTGATGGCGACAAGCGGCATTGGCCTTGTGCGGCATAGCGGGCGACCAGATCAGAGACGGGGGCGTGACCTACGACACCCACCGCATCCATGCAACACGGCGCCATCGGCCACAGAACGCCCGAGCAAGCCGAGCTACAATCGGCGTGAACCCGTGTCCACCGAACCGGGGCAAGATCAAAAGCCGAATGGCTGAGCCACTCGACCAGCGCCCAAAGTCTTGCATCGCAGGGTTTCATCGGGGAAGTCGGTGCGGCTTCGTAACCGGATATTGCCGTCCTGCCGATGCTGCTCGACCCTCGGTCCCGCCGATCGGTATAATGGCGCTGCCAAAGTCGGAATCAGGCGGTGCCGGTTCCGCCTTCCTTCCGTCAGCCTCCAGGATCGTGAATGCAAGCCCGCCAATTGGAAGTCTTCTGCATGCTGATGCGCTGTGGAACGGTCACCGGGGCGGCGGCGATGCTGAACATTTCACAGCCGGCCTTGAGCCAAATCCTGCTGCACGCCGAGGATCAGCTCGGCTTCAAGCTGTTCGACCGGGTGCGCGGGCGTCTGGTGCCGACGCAGGAGGCCAACGAACTGTATCCGGAGGCCGAGCGGATTTTTTCGGAACTCGGCGCCTTGCGCCGGCGAACGGTCGACATGCGCCATGGCCGCACCGGTCTGGTCCGTCTCGCCGCTTCGCCCGCGCCCTCCATGTCCATTGTTCCGAAGGCGCTGACCGCATTTCGTGAGGCCCATCCCGACATCGTCGTGCGGTCGCTGGTCGCGCCGGTCGCCAGCATTCTGGACATGCTGCGCAGCGGCGACGTTCTGCTGGGGGTGGCGATGAACGACATGCCCCACCACGATCTTGATGTCGAGACAGTCGGATATGCCGAACTGGTCTGCCTCTTGCCGGAGGGACATCGGCTGGCCGAACAGGCTGAACTTGGATTTGCCGATCTGGTGGAGGAAACGCTGATTTCCTACCGCGTGGACACGCTGCCCGGCCGGCTTCTGGCCGGGGCGGTCGATGCGGAGTGCGGCGTTTATGCCCCGGCGGTGGAAATCGACCTGTCCATCACAGCGCTGCCCTTCGTACGCGAGGGGATCGGCGTGGCGGTCGTCGATGGGCTCCTGCCGTGGAACCAGTTCTCCGGAATCGTCCAGCGGCCCTTCCGCCCGAGCATCCGCGTGCCCATCACCATCCTGACCAGCAAGGAGCGTCCGCTGTCGGGCAGCCACGAATTAATGCGCGAATGCCTGCGCCGGGCTGCCCGCGCTCTGGAGCCCGGTGGTTCCTGACGGACCGGTCTCCGGTTAGAAATCGGCGACCTTGCCGGCGGCAAATCCGGCGAAGCGGTCGGGGTGATAAGGCTTGGGGTCGACGATCGTCGCCTGGTCGGTTATGAGGTCGGCGATCAGGTGGCCGGCGCCGGGGCCGATGCCGAAGCCATGGCCGCTGAAGCCTGCCGCCAGGATCAGGCCGGGCAGGCTGCCGACTTCACCGATGGCGGGAACGCCGTCGGGCGTGCTGTCGATGTAGCCGGCCCAGGCGGCGGTGACCGGCGCGCCCTTCAGGCCGGGCAGCAGCGCCATGGCCCGTTCATGGGTGAGACGGATGGTGCCGCGGTCCGGCTTGGGGTCCAGAACCCGCACCCGCTCCATCGGGGTTGGGCGGTCGAGCCGCCAGCGTCGCAGCGTCTCGTGGCCGGAGCGCACACCCTCCAGCCCGCCGGGCATCAGGCTGCGCCAGCGGCGGCTGAACATCGGCATGAATTGCGGCGCGAAGCGGATCTGCTGCATGGTCGGATCGACGCGCCCACGCCCGCTGATCGCCAGCGTATGGCCGCCGTCGCCGCGCCGGGTGACCGACACCGCGGCGGTGTGCAGGGCGTCGGGAAGACCGGACGGGCTGGGGCCGACCGACAGGATCGACGACCGGATCGACGCGAGCGGGAAACGCACGCCGATCTGGTGGCAGAAGGAGGAGGCCCAGGCCCCGCCCGCCAGGACCACCAGCTTGGTGCGGATCGTGCCCTTTTCGGTGACGACGCCGCTGACCCGCCCGCCGCTGGTTTCCAGACCGCGCGCGGCGCAGCCCTGATGCACCGTGCCGCCCAGCGCCATGATCGCCCGCGCCACGGCGGGAGCCGCACGGGCGGGATCGGCGATGCCGTCCGACGGCGAAAAGACGCCGCCCTTCCAGGGGCGTCCGGTGGCCCGGCCGCGCTCGGCGGCTTCGGCGCCGTTCAGCATGTGGGTGGTGACGCCGACCGACCGGGCGAAGTCGCGCCAGCGCGCCCAGCCCGCCAGCTCCTGGTCGTCGTTGCTGAGATAAAGCAGGCCGCAGCGGCTGAAGCCGGTGTCTTCGCCGCTCTCGGCGGCAAAACGCTCCCATAAATCCAGGCTCTTGGTCGCCATCGGCAGTTCGCGTGCGTCGCGATTCTGCTGCCGGCACCAGCCCCAGTTGCGGCTGGACTGCTCCGCCCCGACCTGCCCCTTCTCCACCAGAGCCACTGACAGGCCACGCCGGACAAGGAAGTAGGCCGCCCAGACGCCTACGATGCCGCCGCCGATCACGACGACGTCGGTCTGACCGGGCAGGTTCGGGGAGGACGCGATAGTTTGCAGTGGGGCTGGCATTGGAAGGATCTCCGATTTCGGCGTTGCGCCATCTAGCCATGCCACGCGGCCCGGTAGGCGCTGCTTTGGCCGATTCAACGGCATTATCTTCTGTCGTTGCCGCAGGACATGATGCTTTGTTCTGTCGGGGACCCGCGTCTTGGCCATCGACAGGCAGGCAGTGCGTGCTAAGCTCACCTGGTCCGATCGGCAGAATTTTCTGCTGTCGTTTTCCGTTCCTTGCCCTCGAACCGGATGGGTTCCCCATGAAGCTGGACCGCATCGACATCAAGATTCTGCATCAGCTCCAGAAGAACGGCCGGATCACCAACGTGGAGTTGGCCGAGCTGGTGAATCTGTCGCCCAGCCCCTGCCTGATGCGCGTCAAGAAGCTCCAGGCCGAGGGCTACATCGAAGGCTACACGGCGCAGATCAACGTCAGCAAACTCGGCCAGACCCTGACCGTCTTCACCGAGGTGACGCTGAAGAACCATCGGCAGGTCGATTTCGCCCGCTTCCTGGCTGCCGTCAAGAAGATCGAACAGATGCTGGAATGCCATCTGGTGTCGGGCGGCTACGACTACATGCTGAAGTTCGTCACGTCCGGCATTGGTGAGTATCAGGAGATCATGGAAAAGCTGACGGACATGGACATCGGCATCGACAAATACTTCAGTTACGTCGTGCTGAAATCGCCGATCGTGCGGGCGCACATGCCGCTGACCACGCTGTTTCCGATGTGAGGACCGTCGCGGCGGAACCGCATCCCCCGCGCGGCGGCGAACCGCGCGGGGGGCAGGCCGGTCAGGCCACCCGCATCCGGTCGGCGTCGATGTCCAGCGTGTCGAGCCATGTCGGATCCAGCTTCGGAACCGACGAGAACAGCAACTGCGAGTAGGGATGCTGCGGCTGCTGCCGGGCCGAGGGGATGATGGTCTCGACCGCCTGCCCGCGGTACATCACGATGATCTCGTCGCAGATCGCCTCGATCACCGACAGGTCGTGGCTGATGAAGACATAGGATAGGCCAAGTTCGCGCTGCAGTTCCTTCAGCAGGTCGATGATCGTCGAGGCGACGACGGTGTCGAGGGCCGAGGTGATCTCGTCGCACAGGATCAATTTCGGTTCGGCGGCAAGCGCGCGGGCGAAGTTCACCCGCTGTTTCTGGCCACCCGACAGCTCCGCCGGAAGGCGGTGGCGCAGGGCACGGGGCAGGCGGACCATGTCCATCAGCGCGTCGATGCGCGCATCGCGGGCCTTGCCGCGCAGGCCGTGATAGAAGGTCAGCGGGCGGCCGAGAATATCCTCGATCGACTTGGCCGGGTTGAGCGCCGTGTCGGCATGCTGGAAGACGATTTGAAGGTCGCGCAACTGCTCGCGGCTGCGCTGGCGGGCGCTGTGCCACAGCTCCCGTCCGTCGAACTGGATGTCGCCGTTGCAGGCCGGCAGGATGCCGGCGATGGCGCGCGCCAGGGTCGATTTCCCACAGCCGGACTCCCCGATGATGCCGAGGTTGGTGCCCCGTTTCACCTGCAGGCTCACCCCCTTGACCGCGAGGGCCAGCGGTAGCCCGTTCGACTGCGGCGGGCCGTAACCGGCGCTCAGCGTCTTGATTTCCAGCAGCGGGGAGGCATCGGTGGCAAAGGCCTCCGCCGCGGCAACCCGCCCGCCGGTGTCGGGATGGAAGGCGTGCAGCAATTCCTTGGTGTAGGGATGGGTCGGGCGCGTCAGGATGTCGTTGACGCTGCCCGTTTCCTGCACCTCTCCGTGGCGCAGCACCATGATGCGGTCGGCGATCTGGGCGACGACGGCAAGATCGTGGGACACATAGACACAGGCGATCCGGCGCTTGTTGGTCACCGCCTTGAAGGCGCGCAGCACTTCGACCTGGGTGGTGACGTCGAGCGCCGTGGTCGGCTCGTCGAAGATCACCACCTTGGGATCGCCGATCAGGGCCATCGCCGCCGCCAGCCGCTGCAGCTGTCCGCCCGACACCTGGTGCGGGTAGCGGTCGCCGATGCTGTCGGGATTGGGCAGCGACAGGGCGCGGAACAGGGCGACCGCACGGCGGCGGGCCTCGTCCGGCGGCATCAGCTGGTGGATCCGCGTCACCTCGATGACCTGATCCATGATCGTCGCCGCCGGGTTGAAGGCGGCCGCCGCACTCTGCGGCACATAGGCCACGACCGTGCCGCGCAGGGCCGCCCGCTGCTTCTCCGACAAGGTCACCATGTCATGGCCGTCGACCCGCACCGTGCCGCCGGAAATCCGGCAGCCGGGGCGAGCGTAGCCCAGCAGCGTCATGGCGGCGGTGGTCTTGCCGGACCCGCTTTCGCCAATGAAGGCGACGGTTTCGCCGGCGGCGATGTCGAGGTCGATGCCCTTCAGGATTTGGATCCAGCGGCCGGAATCGGTGGTGGCCTCGACCGTCAGGCCGCGGATTTCGACGAGGTTCGTCATCAGGAGGCACTCCGGTCCCGGATCTTCCGCGGAAGATTGTCGATCAGCAGATTGACGCTGATGGTCAGGGTGGCGATGGCCAGCGACGGCACGATCACCGCGGGCGCTGCGAAGGGCAGGCCGCCGATGTTCTCGCGCACCAGCGCGCCCCAGTCGGCGTAGGGCGGCTGGACGCCCAGACCCAGGAAGGACAGGCCCGACAGCAGCAGCACGATGAAGACGAAGCGCAGGCCCAGATCGGCCAGCACCGGACCGACGATGTTGGGAAGGATCTCCGACCCGATCAGGTAGGGCAGCTTTTCCCCGCGAATGCGGGCGACCATCATGAAATCCATCGTGTCGATGTTGACCGCCAGCGACCGGCTGAAGCGGTAGGCGCCGGGGATGTAGATGACCGACAGGGTCAGGATCAGCACCGGGATCGACGATCCCACCGCCGCCACCACCATCAGGCCGAACAGCTTGCTGGGGATCGAATTCATGGCGTCGAGCACCCGGCTGACCACCATGTCCACCGGCCCGCGCAGCACGGCGGAGGTCATGCCCAGCACGACCCCGGTGAAGCAGGCGATGGCGACCGCGGCCAGCGAGATGCCGACGGTGTAGCGGGTCCCGTAGATGATGCGGGACAGCATGTCGCGGCCGAGATAATCCGACCCGAGCCACAGGCCGGGCCGCATCGGGCCGAAGTAATCGAAGTCGATCATATCCCCCACGGAGTGGGGGGCGATGTAGGGAGCGAACAGGGCAACCAGCGCCCAGAACAGAACCACGCAGAAACTGACCAGGCCTACCGGATTGATCCTGTAGCCGGACCATGTTGCGAGGGAACCGGTGGAGGTGTGTGTCTTCATCGGAGCCTCGGGTTCGACAGGATGGCGACGATGTCGGCGGCGGTGATCAGGATCAGATAGCCTACGCAGAAAATCATCGCGCAGGACTGGATCAGCGGCAGGTCGCGGGTGGACACCGCGTCGACCATCAGCTTGGCAATGCCGGGATAGTTGAAGATCGTCTCGACGATGATGACGCCGCCCACCAGATAGGACAGCGACAGCGCCACCGCGTTGGAGATCGGGCCGAGCGCGTTGGGCAAGGCATGGCGCAGGACCAGCCGGGGGCGGGACGCGCCTTTCAGCAGGGCCATCTCGACATAGGGCGTGTTCAGCGTTTCGATCACGGCGGCCCGGCTCATGCGGATCATCTGCGCCGAAACCCCGAAGGTCAGCGTGATGACCGGCATGGCATAGGCCCGCAGCAGCCCGGAGAAGCTGTCGACATTATAGGTGAAGGACAGGGCGGGCAGCCATTTCAGGTAAACCGCAAACACCAGGACGGCCAAGGTCGCCAGCACGAATTCCGGAACCGAGATGATGCCGATGGTGGCGACGGTGACGACGCGGTCATACAGCGTGCCCCGCCACATCGCGGCGGTGATGCCGAGCGTCAGCGCAAGGGGAACCGATATCAAGGTGGTCAGGCCGGCAAGCTTCAGCGTGTTGAGCAGCCTACCGGCGATCAGCGACGACACCGGCATATGGTTGGCGTAGGAGGTGCCGAGATCGCCCTGGAACAGCCCGCCGATCCAGTAGAAGAAGCGCAGCAGGGCCGGTTCGTCGAGATGCATGGCCGTGCGCAGGCCGGCGATCGCCTCCGGCGTCGCCGCCTGACCCAGCAGGATGGTCGCCGTGTCGCCGGGCAGCAGCGTGGTGGCGAAGAAGACTGCGAAGGACACGATGGTCAGCGTGACCAGCGCAATGAACAGCCGGCCGAGGATGAGGGAGGGAACACGTGATGTCATGCCTGGCCTCCGCATGGTGAGGCGCCCCCGGAGGGCTTGCCCAGTCGGGCGGCGACGAGAGGGGCCACGGCGGACCGGGGCGGCCGGACAGCCGCCCGCCCCGTCCCGCCGACCCACTGTATCAGGCAGCCAGCCAGACATACTCGGCAAACGCGTAGCCCATCATGCCGCCCAGCGGGTTGGGAGCGAGGCCCTTCAGCTTGTCGGTGATGGCGTCCACGTTGGAGATGTAGGCGGGGATGATGGTGCCGGCTTCCTCGGAGATCATCACCTGCATCTGGTCGTACAGTTCCTTGCGCTTGGCCCAGGCGAGCGTGCCGCGCGCTTCGAGCATCATTTTGTCGAACTTCTCGGACTTGTACTGGCTCTCGTTCCACGGCGCTTCGGAGGCGTAGAGGAGGGAGAAGAGGATATCCGGCGTCGGGCGCGGGTTGATGTTGCCGAAATGGATCGGGGCCTTCAGCCAGTAATTGCTCCAATAGCCGTCGGACGGCACGCGCTGGACGTCGAGCTTCATACCGATGTCGGCGCCGGCGGCCTGGATCACCATGGCCATGTCGACGGCGGATGAGGCGGCGTCCGACGTGATGACCGGGATGGATTGTCCCAGCACGCCCGCCTTCTTGAACAGGGACTTGGCGCGTTCCGGGTCGAATGCCTTGGGTTTCAGCGCGGCGTTGTGGAAGGGGCTGGACGGGGACACCGGCTGATCATTGCCGACCTCGCCGAAGCCGCGCAGGGCGGATTTGACGATCTGCTCGCGGTTGACGAGATATTTCATCCCGTCGACGAAGTCCTTGCGGCTGCCCGGCTCCATGTCCAGCCGGATGTTCAGGTCGGTGTAGTTGCCCGACGTCGTCTTGGACAGGGAGAAGCCCTGCTGCCCGTCGACCAGCCGGGTGGAGCGCGGGTTGATCGCCGCGGCGAGGTGGATGTCGCCGGACAGCAGCGCGTTGACGCGGGCGTTGTCGTCGCTGATCGCGAAAAACTCGAAGGAATCGACGTTCGGGCCGCCCTTCCAGTAATTCGGGTTGCGCACGCCGATGGACCGCACGCCCGGCTCGAAGCTCTTGCAGATGAAGGCGCCGGTGCCGTTGCCCTTGGAGAAGTCGGTGGTGCCGTCGGCCACGATCATGAAGTGATGCGTGGCCAGGATGGTCGGCAGGTCGGCGTTCGCGGTCGCCAGCGTGATGGCGACGGTGCTCTTGTCCACCGCCTTGATGTCCGTCATCTGGGAGGCGATCTTCGCGACCTTGGACCCGACGGCCGGATCGAGATGGCGCTTCAGCGAGAACACCACATCGTCGGGGGTCAGCGACTTGCCGTCGTGGAAGGTCACGCCCTTGCGGAGCTTGATCGTCCAGGTCTTGGCGTCTTCGGTATCGACCGATTGGGCCAGTTCCATCTGCGGGATGCCGGCCTTGTCGAGGAAGGTCAGGCGGTTGTAGAAGGCACAGCAGCGGACATAGTCGGTCGACAGCGACGCCTTCGCCGGGTCCAGCGTGTCGGCGGTGGATGACGACCAGCCGGCGGCCTTGAGCGTGCCACCCTTCACCGGCTCCTCGGCAACCGCGGCGTCGGCGCGGCCCACAAGGAGGTTGGCGGCGGCGAGCGACACCCCGCCCGCCATCAGCATCTTGAGCAGATCGCGGCGGTTGGCCCCGCGCCGTATGGCGCTTTCGACCATGCTGTCGTCGATCCGGGACCAGCTATCAGGCGTCTTTGTCATGCTAGCCTCACTCTGTTCGTGTGTTGTCTGTTTTTTATTTTTTGGCGCACTCCGGTTTGGTCCGGTTACGCGGAGACGGTCTTCGGCGTAGCGGCGGCATCGACCGCATCCGCCAGTTCCGCCATCGAGCGGAAATGGAAATCCGGTTCGGTGAATTCGGCGGGCTCGATGGTGCCGCCATAGCCCTTCTGCGCATGCCGCCGCTGGATCCAGCAATTTTTCATGCCGAGGCGACGCGAAACGCCGACGTCGTGATACTGGCTCTGGGCGACGTGCAGGATGTCGTCCTTGCTGCCGCCGTCGCGCTCGACGAAGTCGAACACCTGCTGGAAGAAGGCGGGGTCGGGCTTCTCGACGCCGGTGTCGTCGGCGGTGAAGCCGGCATAGAATGGGTCGCCCAATTCGCGGGAGAAATGGGTGAAGGCCCAGCGCCGCGCATTTGTCATCGCGATCAGCTTGTAGCGCTTGGCCAGACGGGCCATGGCGTCCCTGCTGTCGGGGAAGCCGGCCCAGGACGCTGCGGAATCGCGCAGGCGTTCACCGTACTGCGTGCCGGCGGGCAATCCCAGCTTCGGCGCGATGACCGAATAGACCCGCACCAGATCGTCGGGGAATAGGTCGGTGGCGTCGGTGTAGCGCGCTTCGCGGTAGAGGGTCAGCGCCGCTTCGCCGTCCACCGTGGTTCCCGCCTCCGCCGCGATTTCGGCGAGGCAGTCCTTGATGCCGCCTTCGAAGTCGATCAGCGTGCCGACGACGTCGAAGGTCAGATATTTGAAATTCAGCAGACTCTTGGGCAACGCACCAACTCCTCATCAAGGACCGCGTGGGAACCGTGTCGGTTCGGCGGAGCGTTTCAGGTTCGGCGGCATCGTCCGCCGGGTTGTCTCTGGAGGTGGCCCCTCTGGAGAGTGTCCAGAGTTCCGGTCTTCTGTCCCATCCAGTGTGGTCTAAGGGCTTGACGCCTGTCTCTGAATATCGGTGTCGGACAGCAGAAAATGCTGGATACGGGGGTGTTCACGGATTCTTGCGCGGACGCCCCCTTTTTCGCCTATCGCATCGCCCGGCGGATGTCGGGATCCTCAAGTGTCTGGTCGAGCGTTTGGGCTGTGTGCTCCAGGATCGCATCGATGTCGTCGTCGGTGCAGCAGAGCGGCGGGGCATAGCCCAGCACACCGTTCCCGAAGGCACGGATGACCAGCCCGTTGCTCCAGGCGCGGTCGAAAATCCGCCGGGACGGCTCGGCGGCGGCCGGCAGCGGGGTCTTGCGGTCCTTGTCCACCACCAGCTCGATGGCGGCCAGCATGCCGCGTCCGCGCACATCGCCGACCAGCGGATGGTCGCGCAGGGCATGCAGTCCGGCCATCAGCCGCGCGCCCGCCTTGACGCCGTTGGCCAGCAGGCCGTCCTCGTACAGCCGCAATGCCTCCAGCCCCACCGCGGCACTCACGGGGTGGGCGGAATAGGTGTAGCCATGGCCGACCGCGGCGGCTCCGGCAGCATCGGCGATGGTGGCATAAACCGCGTCGGACAGGAAGACGGCGCCCATCGGCACATAGCCGGAGGTCAGGCCCTTCGCCGTGGTCATCAGGTCGGGAACCACGCCGTCGTCGGTGCAGGCGAACAGCGGGCCGGTGCGGCCGAAGCCGGTGATGACCTCGTCGGCGACGAACAGGATGCCCAGGCTGCGGCAGCGGTCGCACATCGCCTTCATCCAGCCGTCGGGCGGAACCAGGACGCCGCCGGACCCCTGGATCGGTTCGGCATAGAAGGCCGCCACCCGCTCCGGCCCGCCGATCTCGGCGATCTTGGCGTCGAGCGCGGCGAGCGAGGCGGCGATGATCGCGTCGGCATCGTCGCCGACCGGGTTGCGGTAGGCGTAGTGCGACGGAATCTTGTGCTGCCAGTCGAACGGCACGCCGAAGCCGGCATGGAAGGCGGGCAAGGCGGTCAGCCCGGCGCCGACGGTGGAGGAACCATGATAGCCCTGCTCGATCGAGATGAACTGGTCGCGCTGCGGCTGGCCCTTGGCCTGCCAGTAGTAGCGGATGAAGCGGATGGTGCTGTCCACCGCGTCCGACCCGCCGAGCGTGAAGAAGACATGGTTCAGGTCGCCGGGAGCGCGTTCGGCCAGCGCCGCCGCCAGCCGGATCGCCGGTTCGCTGCCGAGCCCGAAATAACCGGTGGCGTAGGGCAGTTCCTGCATCTGGCGGGTGGCGGCCTCGACGAGGCTCTTCTGTCCATAGCCGGCATTGACGCACCACAGGCCGGCGAAGCCATCCACCAGGCGGTGGCCGGACGTGTCGGTGAGGGTGGCCCCGGAGCCGGAGGCGATCACCCGGACGCCGGCCTTCTCATGGCCGCGGTAGGATGCGACGGGATGCACCAGATGGGCACGGTCGAGTTCGATCAGGGAATTGCTGAGCATGGTCCTCTCCGGATCAGCCGAGTGCCTGGCTGGCGAGCGCGAAGGTCGAGATGGGGGGGGCCGCTGCGGCCGCCGATGCTGTTGGGGCGGCGCGGCGCATGGCGATACCGCCGCCGACATGGCGAAGACCACAGTCGGCCAGCCAAGGGCCGAGGCCGGTGTCGGCGGTGGTGTCCACCCGCAGGAATTTGCCGGGATTTGCGGCGATGATCGGACCGATCAGGGCCTTGGCGCCGTCCACATCGGGTGCCACCACTGGGCCGATGACTTGGCCGCGGCCGAAGTCGCGCAGGGCGGCGAAGCCGACAGGAGCGCCGTTGCGACGCAGCAGCGTTAAGGAACCACGCTCGGCGAACCGCTCCAGCAGCTGGCTGCGGTCGGCGCCGAAGGCCTGCCGGTCGAGGGCGGCGATGGCGGCGCGGTCGTCGGCGCCCGCTGGGGTGGCGTCTTCCGTCGCAAACAGCGCAACCGGACCGCCTTCTCCCTGGTGCTGAAGGACCGTGCCAACCTCGCGGAAACCCAGTTTTTCGTAGAGCGGCAGCCCATCGGTCGTGGCGACGAGGCGCAGGGGGCGGTCTCCCGCGAGAGCCATGGCCTCGTCCATCAGGCGGCGGCCAAGGCCCTGCCCGCGCCAGCCTTCATCGACGATGACCATGTTGATGGTGGCGGCATCCTCGCCATAGGGGGTCATCAGCACCGTGCCGACCACCTGCGCACCGTCCGGCGCCTCCGCATCCACAGCGACAAGCCCCTGGCTGAGCGCGAGGGTCAGGGACCAGTCTTCCAGACGGTGCGGCCATTGCGCCTGCCGCGACAATGCCAGCGCATCCTTTAGATGCTTCGGTTCGAAAGCCAGACAGTGAACCGTTCTTTTGGAAACCGTATTCTTGCTCATGGGCAGTCCTTTCACCCTCTGCCTCAAGAGTGGGCGCACCGCTCCCGGACGTTCGTCTGAAGGCGACGCCCGCCGCGACATCTTCCACCTTTGCTTCGGCGGCCGGCCGCATCTTATGCCGTGGCGGAGCGCTTGGACCCGGTTCCGACCCGGCTTTGGGGGCGCGAGCGCCGCTCAGCTCCCAACCAAATGCTGAGCGTCGAGACGGAAACGGAACTTTGTGCTTTCGCGCCGGGCAATTCGGTCAGGCCCGGCATTGCGACGAGGCTAGGATCATGTGGCAGGGCGAGATCGCGCCCCAATCCATTCCCCCACCGCCCCATCCCGAGGAAGCAGCCATGAGCCAGTTTCGGCCGAAATACGTCACCTTCGATTGCCACGGCACGCTGATCAACTTTCAGATGGCCGAAGCCGCGCGCGATCTGTACGGGTCGATCCTGGACGAGGCGCGGATGACGGAGTTCATCAAGAACTTCGCCGCCTACCGGCTCGACGAGATCATGGGCGATTGGAAGCCCTACGCCGAAGTCGTGCAGAATTCGCTGGAGCGCACCTGCAAGCGCAACAATGTCGTCTTCCGCGACGAGGATGCGCGCATGGTCTATGAGCGGGTTCCGACCTGGGGGCCGCACCCGGACGTTCCGGCCGGGCTGGCGAAGGTCGCCAAGGAAATTCCGCTGGTCATCCTGTCCAACGCCATGAACGACCAGATCCCGTCGAACGTGGCGAAGCTGGGCGCGCCCTTCCACGCCGTTTACACCGCCGAACAGGCGCAGGCCTACAAGCCGCGATTCAAGGCGTTCGAATACATGTTCGACATGCTCGGCTGCGGGCCGGAGGACATCCTGCACTGCTCCTCCTCCTTCCGCTACGACCTGATGTCGGCGCATGATCTGGGGATCCGCAACAAGGTGTGGGTCAACCGCGGCCACGAACCGGCCAACCCCTATTACGGCTATACCGAGATCCGCGACATCTCCGGCCTGCCCGGCGTGGTCGGGCTGTAAGGGACGCATTTCACGGTTCAGGCTGCAATGGGAAGGACCCAGGTCATGAAATTCGTCTCCTACTGGCACGACACCGCTCCCGCCTTCGCGGGCGGGGCCGAGGGGGCCGCAGAGGCCGTTGAGGGCCAATATGACGTCGCCATCGTCGGAGGGGGCTTCACCGGCCTGGGTGCCGCCCGCCAACTGGCCAAGGCCGGCGCGCGGGTGATCGTGCTGGAGGCCGGCCGCATCGGCGGCGGGGCTTCGGGGCGCAACGGCGGGCACCTCAACAACGGTCTGGCGCACAGCTTCATCGCCGCCAAGACCGCCTTGGGGACGGAGCGCGCGATCGCGCTCTACCGCGCCTTCGACCAGTCCATTGACACGCTGGAAGCGCTGATCGCCGAGGAGGGGATCGAGTGCGATTTTCGCCATGCCGGCAAGTTGAAGCTGGCCTCCAAGCCGGCGCATTTCGACGCCATCGCCCGCAACTTCGAGGTCGTGCACCGTGAGGTCGATCCCGACACGGCGCTGCTGAGCGCCGAGGAGTTGAAGGGGGAAGTCGGCTCGCCCTTCCATGGCGCGATGCTGTCGCGCAAGAGCGCCATGATGCACATGGGCCGCTTTGTCGTCGGGCTGGCGGATGCCGCCAAGCGGCATGGCGCGGTGCTGGTGGAGAACGCTCCGGTCGGCGCCATCACCCGCTCGGGCGACCGCCACATGCTGTCCACCCCGCGCGGAACGGTGACCGCCAAGGAGGTGCTTGTCGCGACCGGCGCCTACACCACGCCGAATTTCAGCCATTTCCGCCGCCGCATCATCTCGGTCGGCAGCTTCATCATCGCCACCCGGCCGCTGAGCGACGACGAGGTGGCGTCGGTGGTGCCCGGCAACCGCACCTACGTCACGTCGATGAACATCGGCAACTACTTCCGCCTGTCGCCCGACCGGCGACTGATCTTCGGCGGCCGGGCGCGCTTCTCGGCAAGCTCGGACCAGCAGTCCGACGCCAAGAGCGGCGCGATCCTGCGGGCAAGCCTTGCGAAGATCTTCCCGCAGATCGCCGGCGTTGACATCGATTACTGCTGGGGTGGGCTGGTGGACATGACCAGCGACCGCTACCCGCGCGCCGGCTATCACGACGGGCTGTGGTACGCCATGGGCTATTCCGGCCACGGGGCGCAGCTGTCCACCCATCTCGGCATGACCATGGCCGACGCGATCCTGGGGCGGGAGGACAAAAACCCGTTGAAGGGGTTGTCCTGGCCCGCGGTGCCCGGCCATTTCGGCAAGCCCTGGTTCCTGCCTCTGGTCGGCCTGTACTACAAGGCGCTCGACCGCATTCAGTAATCGTCGGAAAACAAAAGGCCCGGCGGAAGTGCTTCGCTCCTGCCGGGCCTTTTGTTGCGCTTCGGCGTCAGCCCAGCCCGCCGATGTGGAAGGTCTTCAGCTCCAGATATTCCTCGATCCCCACCTGCGCTCCTTCGCGGCCCAAGCCGGACTGCTTGACGCCGCCGAAGGGGGCGACCTCGGTGGAAATCAGGCCGGTGTTCAGCCCGACCATGCCGGCCTCCAGCGCTTCGCCCACCCGCCAGGACCGCGCGAGGTTCTGCGTGTAGAAATAGGCGGCGAGTCCGAAGGGCGTGGCGTTGGCGAGCGCGATGGCCTCCTCCTCCGTCTCGAAGCGGAAAAGCGGAGCCACCGGGCCGAAGGTCTCCTCGTGGGCGAGCAGCATGTCGGTGGTGGCATCGGTCAGCACCACCGGTGCGACGAACTGCGGACCATCCGCAGCGACAACGGCGGAGGACGCGACGCGTGCCCCCTTGGCAACCGCGTCGGCGACGTGGCGCTCGATCTTGGCGACGGCGGCGGCGTTGATCATCGGGCCGATGGCGACCCCCGGTTCCAGCCCCGATCCCACCCGCATGGCGTTGACGCGGGCGACCAGACGGTCGCGGAACGCCTCGTAGACGCTCGCCTGCACCAGGATGCGGTTGGCGCAGACGCAGGTCTGCCCGCCGTTGCGGAATTTGGACAGCAGGACGCCTTCCACCGCTTGGTCGAGATCCGCGTCGTCGAACACGATGAAGGGCGCATTTCCCCCCAGTTCTAGGCTCAACCGCTTGATGCCGTTGGCGGCCCCGCGCATCAGCAGGGAGCCGACGCGGGTGGATCCGGTGAAGGAGATCTTGCGGACGGTCTCGTTCGCAAGGAGTTCCTCGCCTATGGCCTCCGGCCGGCCGGTCAGGATGTTGATGACGCCGGCCGGAATGCCCGCCCGCTCCGCCAACACGCCGAGCGCCAGCGCCGAGTAGGGGGTGAAGTCCGACGGCTTGATGACCACGGTGCAGCCGGCGGCCAGCGCCGGAGCCACCTTGCGGGTGATCATGGCGTTGGGGAAGTTCCACGGCGTGATGATGCCGCAGACGCCAACCGGCTCCTTCAGCACGACGATGCGGCGGTCCGGGGTGGGGGAGGGGATGGTGGTGCCGCCGATGCGCCGCGCCTCTTCGGCGAACCATTTGACGAAGGACGCGCCATAGCGGATCTCGCCGCGCGCCTCGTCCAGCGGCTTGCCCTGCTCGAGCGTCAGGAGGCGGGCCAGATCCTCCAGATTCTCGATCATCAGGGCATGCCAGCGCTCCAGAAACGCGGCGCGGTCGGCATGGGTGCGCCGCTTCCAGGCCGGGTAGGCTTCGGCTGCGGCAGCGATGGCGTCGCGGGCGTCGGTTCCGTCCATGTCGGGAACGCTGCCGAGGGCACGGCCGGTCGCCGGATTCTGGACATCGATGGTCCGGCCGGCCGCCCCGTCGCACCAGCGCCCGCCGATCAGCCCCTGTTCGCGGAACAGGGAGGGGTCCGTCAGGTGATGGGTCATGATCGTGTGTTTTCCGCTGCGGGTATTCTTGAAAGGGCCGGTATCACGACAGCGCCGACAGCACGGCGGCGGTGATCGCGTCCGTCCTGTCCTTGCCGGGAACCGTGCCGATGCCGCGTCCGGTGGTGTCGCCCAGCGCCGCCATCACGCGGTCGGCGGCGGCCTTCTCCCCCAGATGCTCCAGCATCATCGCGCCGGACCAGATGGCGGCGATCGGATTGGCGATGCCGAGATGGGCGATGTCGGGGGCGGAGCCGTGCACCGGCTCGAACATCGACGGTGCCTTGCGGTCGGGGTTCAGGTTGGCCGAGGCGGCGAAGCCCAGCCCGCCCTGGATCGCGGCCCCAAGGTCGGTGAGGATGTCGCCGAACAGGTTGGAGGCGACGACGACGTCCAGGCTTTCCGGCGCCGTCACCATGCGTGCAGCCATGGCGTCGACGTGATAGCTGGTGACCTCGACGTCCGGGTGTTCGGCGGCCAGCTGGCGGGTGATCTCGTCCCAGAACACCATCGAATATTTCTGCGCGTTCGATTTGGTGACGGAGGCCAGCTTGCCACGCCGGGCGCGGGCCTGGGCGAAGGCGAAGCGCAGGATGCGCTCCACCCCCATGCGGGTGAAGACGCCGGTCTCCACCGCCACCTCATGCGGCGTTCCCTGATGGATGCGTCCGCCGGCGCCGGCATATTCGCCCTCGGTGTTCTCGCGGATGCACAGGATGTCGAAGCCGCCGCGGCGCAGCGGCCCCTCCACCCCCGGCAACAGCCGGTGCGGGCGGACGTTGGCATACTGGTCGAACGCCTTGCGGATGGGCAGCAGCAGCCCGTGCAGCGACACCGCGTCCGGCACCTCCGCCGGCCAGCCGACGGCGCCCAGCAGGATGGCGTCATACTTGCGCAGCATGTCGATGCCGTCGGCCGGCATCATGACGCCGGTTTCCTTGTAATGGGCGCAGGACCACGGCAATTCGGTGCCGTTCAGCGCAAAGCCGGACTGCTTCGCCGCGGCCCGCAGGACTTCCCAGGCGGCATCGACCACGGGATGCCCGATGCCGTCGCCCTTGATGATCGCAATGTTGTGGGTTTTCATCGAACGTCCCTCACCTGCTTTGATTGGATTACAGGCCGATCAGCACGCTTTTGCTGCGGCGGTTGGCGAGATAGGCTTCACGCCCCAGATCCTTGCCGATGCCGGAGCGCTTGTAGCCGCCGGTCGGCAGGATGTGGTCGCGCGAGCGGCCATAGCGGTTGACCCACACCGTCCCGGCCTGCAGCCGCCGGGTCAAGCGGATGGCGCGCGACAGGTCGCGGGTGTAGAGGCCGGCGGCCAGCCCGTAGGTGGGATGGTCGGCCATCGCCATCGCCTCCTCCTCGCTGTCGAAGCTCTGCACGGTCAGCACTGGGCCGAAGATCTCCTCCGTGACGGCGGGGGAGGTCTGGTCGACACCGGCCAGCAGGGTCGGCGCGTAGAAATAGCCGTCGCCGTCCATCGGGCCGCCACCGGTCAGGCACTCCACCGATCCGGTCAGCGAGGCGGTGACGATGGAATGGATGCGGGCGCGCTGCCGTTCGGAGATGATGGGGGAATAACGGGCTTTCTCGTCCCAGGTCGGACCGGGGCGGACGGCGCGCATGTGGCCCAGGATCCGCTCGATCAGCGGTTCGGCCACCGATTTTTCGACCAGCAGGCGCGATCCGGCGACGCAGGCCTGTCCAGCGTTGGACAGCACGCTGGTGGCGATGGATGCTGCGGCCTTCTCCAGGTCGGCGTCGGCGAAGACGATCTGGGGGCTCTTGCCGCCCAGCTCCAACGTCATCGGCTTGACGCCGCTGCGGGCGATGTCGGCCATGATCGCCGATCCCGCCGCCGTCGATCCAGTGAAGCTGACCTTGGCGATGCCGGGATGGCGGGTGATGGCGGCGCCGGTCGTCGGGCCGTCGCCCTGGACGATGTTGATCAGCCCGGCGGGAACGCCCGCCTTCACCGCCAGCTGCGCCAGCAGGACGGTGGAGAAGGGCGTCATCTCCGACGGTTTCAGCACCACCGCGTTGCCGGCGGCCAGCGCCGGGCCAAGCTTCCAGCCCGCCATCGACAGGGGGAAGTTCCACGGCGTAATGGCGCCGACGACGCCGTAGGACTCCGTCATCACCATGCCGAAGCTGCCGTCTTCGGTGGGAGCGAGGTCGCCGCCCTCCTTGTCGGCGAATTCGGCGAAGAAGCGGATCTGTTCGGCCGTCACCGCCACGTCGCCGGTGACCAACTGGCCGACCGGACGGGTGGAGGACAGCGCCTCCACCTTCGCCAAGGTCTCCGCCTCCTCCTCGATCAGGGCGGCCCAGCGCTGCAGCACAGCGGTGCGTTCCCGCGGGCGCACGCCGCCCCAGTTGCTGGATTTCAGGGCGGCCTGCGCCGTGGCGACCGCCTCGTCGACGAGGTCGGATGAGGCCACCGGACAGTCGGCATAGGCCCGTCCATCCGACGGGCGGTGCATGGGCAGCCCGCCCTCCATTGCGATGGCCGCCGGAATCAGGCGGTCACCGATGAAGTGGCCGATGGGCAGCGGCAGGCGGTCCGGGTCGAAGGACAGGCTCATGACACGCCCTCAGGTGATGGTGACGTAGATCTTACGGACCGTCTCGATGGTCTTCCACACGCCGGTGAAGCCCGGCTTCATCACGAAGCTGTCGCCCGCCCGGTAAACCACCGGCTCCCCGGCGTCCGGGGTGATCTCCACGACGCCGGACAGGATGTGGCAGAACTCGAAGGTCTCGCCCTTGATCGAACGAGTTTCACCCGGCGTTGCTTCCCACACGCCGGTCTTGATGGTGTCGTCCTTGGCGGCGTCCTGCGCCCAGGTCTTGAAAGCGGGCGACCCGGCGATCAGCCGTTCCGGCATCGGGGTGGACTCGCGCGGGGCGAAGGTCGGGGTGGGGTCGATGGTCTTCAGCAGCGACATGGAAGAATCCTTGTTGGTGAGCGGCTGTGCCGCTGGGAGCGAAACGGGCGCCGGCGTCAATAGCCGCGCTTGCGGTCGACCAGCCCGATCGGGTCCTGCCCGGCGAAATGCCGGCGAAGGTTGCCGATGACCGCGCGCGCGGCGCCGTCCGGCTGGGTGACGCTGGCGATGTGCGGGGTCAGCACGATGTTCGGGTGGGTCCAGAAGGGATGGTCGGCCGGCAGCGGCTCCGGATCGGTCACGTCGACCACCGCGCCGGACAAGTGACCGCTGTCGAGCGCGTCCAGCAGCGCCGCATGGTCCAACTGCAGTCCTCGCCCGGTGTGGACCAGCGCGGCACCTCTGGGCAGCTTGCCCAGCAACTCCGCATTGAGGAACCCGCAGGTGTCGGAGGTCAGCGGCAGCAGGACGATCAGGATGTCGGTCTCGGCCAGCATCGCGTCGAGGCCGTCCGTGCCGTGATGGCAGGTCACGCCGTCGATGTCGCGCGGCGAGCGGCTCCAGCCCGCCAGTGGGAAACCGAAGGGTTTCAACCGCTCCAGCACCGCCTGCCCCAGCACGCCCAGCCCCAGAACGCCGACCCTACGTTGCGCCGCCTGTGGCTGGGGCAGGGGACGCCAGACGTGCTCCGCCTGCTGGGCGCGGTAGGCCGGAATCTGGCGATGCAGGGTCAGCACGGCCAGCGTGGCGTATTCCTGCATCATCCGGACGATGCCGTCCTCCACCATGCGCACGACCTTCACATGGGCGGGCAGCGCGGCCATGGTGAACTGGTCCACCCCGGCCCCGATTGAGAAGACGATTTCCAGATTGCGGTAGCGGGCGAGGTTGTCCGGGATGGTCCAGGTCAGCAGGTAGCGCACGGCATCGGGATCGACGCCGGTCGGATCCATCGAAAAGGGCAGGTCCGGCAGCTCGCGGGCAAAGGCCTTGGCGAAGACGGCGCCGCGCGCGGCATCCGAATTGAACAGGAAGGTCATCAGCGTTCCTTTGGCGATGCGCGGCAATTTTGAATTGCTGTCAAAGACGGCAGCGCTGGCCCAGCGCCTCGATCATCGACTGGCAGGCGTTCAGTTCCTCCACGAGGATGTGTTCGTTGGGACGGTGCGCCCGCGCGATGTCGCCGGGGCCGCAGATGATCGCGTCGATCCCGGCGGTCTGGTACAGCCCGGCCTCCGTGCCATAGCTGACGGCGGCCTGCGGCTCCTGTCCGGTCAGTTCCTCCAGCAGGCGGGCCAGGGGCGAGCGGGCTGCCAGGAACAGGGCGGGATAGGCGCCGGTCTGCGTCCAGTCGACGGCGAAGCCGCGCTCCTCCAGCCGCTCTGCCGCTTCGCGCACCGGCTCCAACAGGGTGACGGGGTCGATGCCGGCGATGGCGCGGGCTTCGAACTCGGCGGTGCAGGCATCGGGAATGATGTTCACCGCAAGCCCGCCCTGGATGGTGCCGACCTGCAGCGAGGAGTAAGGCGGCTCGAACACCGAATCCAGGGGCCCCTGGGTCAGGCGGTCGGCCTGGGCGACGGCGGCGGTCAGCGCGTCGGCCATGGCGTGGATGGCGTTCAGCCCCTGGTCGGGGCGGGAGGAATGGCCGGAGCGTCCGCGCACGGTCAGCCGGGCAGCGGCCTTGCCCTTGTGGGCGCGGACGGCGCGCAGGCCGCTCGGCTCCCCGACGATGACGCCCAGCGGCGGTGCGCACAGGGCGGGCAGATGCGGCAGAAGATGCGGCGCGCCCTGGCAGCCGGCCTCCTCGTCATAGGTGAAGGCCAGATGGATCGGCCGGGCCAGCGGGGCGGCGGTCAGGGCCGGCAAAGCCGCCAGCGCCGCCGCGATGAAGCCCTTCATGTCGGACGTGCCGCGCCCGTAAAGCCGGTCGCCGTCGGCGCGCATCCGGAACGGATCGCTGGTCCATTCGGGTTCGGTGGCGGGAACCACGTCCATGTGGCCGGACAGGACATAGCCCGGAACCATCGCCGGACCGATGGTGGCGAACAGGTTGTACCGGTCGCCCTCCGGCCCCGACAGAACCCGGACGCGCACCCCGGCACCTTCCAGAACGCCGCGAATCCCGTCGACGATGGCGCCGTTCGGGGTTCCGACGACGGAGGGAAAGGCGATCAGGTCCTTGAGGATGTCGATCACGGTCATGGCGGCCTCACCTTGTCCCATGCTGCGCGCCACGGGCGCGGGGAGTCGTTTTCGGGTTCGCCGCGGTGTGCGGAGAAGGGTGGCGGCCTTGGCGGCTGCGACAGTGATGATCTTAGCGGGCGGGCGCTCCATTCCATGCTGAATGCATAAGTGATTTGGAGGATTGTTGTGCCGAGCCGGTGCTTTGCGGTGAATTGTGCGGTGGGTCCCCCGGTAGTCTCAGGCGACGGTCGGTGGCTCAGGCATGTCGGTTGAGCAAAAGGCGCACCGCCTCACGCTATGGAAACTCCGGGGAGGAGGCAGCTTTGAGCGAACGCGGGCTTGCGGATCGACCGGGGGACGGTGCGTTACCGCCCTCCCTGACGGTCGACGCCTTCGACGTGCGCATGGCCGACGTCGCCGACATCGACCTTGAGCGCTTGCAGGCGCTGTCGATTTCGGTGGGCTGGCCGCACCGCGCGGAGGATTGGCAGTTCGCGCGCGAGGTCGGTCACGGTGTCGTCGCCCTCGACGAGATCGACCGCGTCCTGGCATCGGCGATGTGGTTTCCCCATGGCGACGACTTCGCGACCATCGGCATGGTTATGACCTCGCCCCGGCTGCAATCGCTGGGAGTCGGCGAATGGCTGATGAAGCGGGTGTTGTCGGCCTCGGCCGGGCGGACCTACCGGCTCAACGCCACCCGTGCCGCGCTGGCGCTATACCGCTCGCTCGGCTTCATCGGCCACCGGACCGTGTTCCAGTGCCAGGGCGAGGCGCGGCGCGGTGACCAGCCACCCACGGAGGGACCGGTGCGGCGCCTGGAGGCGACGGATCTGGCGGCGATCACGGCGCTGGACGGACACGCCTTCGGAACCTCGCGCGCCGGGCTGATTGCGCGGCTGTTCGAGCAGTCGGTCGGCTATGGGCTGGAGCGCGACGGCAGGCTGGCGGCCTTCGCCCTCTGCCGACCCTTCGGCCGCGGCCATGTCGTCGGTCCGGTGGTCGCCGGGCTGGACGAGGATGCGGTCGCCGTGGTCCACCCCCACGTGGACGAGCATCACGGCCGTTTCCTGCGTCTGGACACCCATCTGGACGAAGGCATCTTCCCGCTGTTCGTCGCCCGGTCGGGTATGAAGATTCACGATACGGTGCTGACCATGTCGCTGGGCGCGCCGCTGACCGATCCGGCGACGCGCGGGCCGGACCGTCCCGTCACCTTCGCACTCGCCACCCAGGCCCTGGGCTGAGCCACCACCGGCTTTTCAAAAAGGATGCGCCGATCATGCCTGGACAGACGCCGGAACCCTCCGCCGGCCCCCAGTCCATGTCTCCGCCCGAACCTCTGCCTGAACCACCGCCCGAACCAACCCCCTCCGGAGTCCGCAGCGGCGTGCTGCTTCGGCTGGTGTCGGCCGGGCTGTTCGTGGTGATGTCGCTGTTCGTCCGGCTGGCCACCGTCGAGGCGCCTATCGGACAGATCGTCTTCTACCGCAGCGCCTTCGCCCTGCCGCCGATCATCGCCTATTTAATGTGGCGCCGGCAATTCCCTTCGGCCCTGAAGACACGGCAGCCGGTGGGGCATCTGAAGCGCAACTTCTATGGCGGCGCGGCGATGGTGCTCTCCTTCATTTCGCTGGCCTATCTGCCGCTGGCGCTGGCGACGGCACTCGGATTCCTGGCGCCGCTGTTCGCGGTGCCGGCCGCCATGCTGTTCCTGCGGGAGCGGCCGGGCGCCGTCGCCATCGGTGCGGCGCTGACCGGCTTTGCCGGGGTGGTTTTGATGCTCGCCCCCGCCTTCGAAGGGCCGACGCTGGATCGCAACACCATCATCGGGGTGGCGGCCGGGCTGGCCATGGCCGTCGCGACCGCTGCCGGGCGTGTCGAGATCAAGACGCTGACCGCGACCGAAGCGCCTGGGACCATCGCCTTCTACTTCGCCCTCCTCTGCGCGCTCGGCGGTCTGGCGAGTTTGCCATTCGGCTGGAGCACCCCAACGGCCCAATCGCTGGCTTTTCTCGTCGGCGCAGGGGTCACCGGCGGCCTGGCGCACATCACCATGACCGAGGCGATGGCCCGCGCGCCGGTGTCGACCCAGGCCCCGTTCGACTACACCGCCATGCTGTGGGCGCTGATCCTCGATGCGGCGATCTTCGGCCTGCTGCCGTCGCCGGCCAGCTTGGCCGGAGCCTTCGTCATTGCTGCCTCGGCGCTGGTGATCCCCGTGGCCGGCCGGTTCACCACCCGGTCCGAAGCCCTGCGGCCCGCGCGCGGAAGCGCGGGCCGAATCGGCTCGGTCAGAGCTGTCCCGTTTCCAGGCCGACCGGCCGGCCGGCGGTCTGGAAACGGTCGATGCGGAAATCATGCAGCGGAGTGTCGGTGCGCCCGGTGGCGATGATCTCCGCCATCACGTCGCCGACGCCGGGGCCGAGCTGGAAGCCGTGGCCGCTGAAGCCGAAGGCGTGGAACAATCCCGGTGTCGTCGCCGACGGCCCCATCACCGGAAGCTTGTCTGCGACATAGCCCTCGCAGCCCGACCAGGTGCGGATCACCGTGACATCGGCGATGGCCGGCAGCAGCCGGACCAAGCCGCGCAATTGTCCGGGCAGCCTTGCCGGGTCCGCCTTGGCATGGCCGGGGTCGAGCGGCACCGCCACGCGCTCCGCCGCGCCGCCGAAGACGATGTTGCCGCGCTCGACCTGACGGAGATAGCCATCCCCGCCTGCGCGCGACCACATGCCCACCACCGGCAGGATCCGGTGCGGCAAGGGTTCGGTGACGCCCATCTGCGGCCCATAGGCCGACATCGGCACTTCTTCGCCGAAGCCGGCGGCGATGCGCGCGCCCCAGGCGCCGGCGGCGTTCAGCAGGCAGTCGGCAGTAAAACGGCCCCGCTGCGTTACCGCCTGGAAGCCCGAACCGGCCGCCGATACCTCGACCGGGCCGCTGTCTTCGATGATCTCGGCCCCCAATCGGCGGGCGGCGTCGGCGAAGGCAGGGGCGATCAGGCGCGGATTGCCGCTGCCGTCCTGCGGCGAAAACGAAGCGGCGATGGCGCCCGGCCCCAGCCCCGGAAAGCGGCGGCGGATCTCCGGCGGCGTCAGTTCATCCAACTCCAGACCCCATGGCCGGGCGTCGGCGATGTAGCGGCGCATGTCGGCCAGCCCGTCCTCGTCGAACACCAGCCGCAGGTGGCCGGTGGCGCGGAACTCCACGTCGCGGCCCAGCAGTTGCTCCGCCTCGCCCCACAGCACCCGCGACCGATGGGCGAGCGGCAGTTGCGGCAGATAGCGCCCGCTGCGGCGGATGTTGCCGAAGGACGCGACGGTGGCGCCCGTGCCGACGCGGTTGCGTTCCAGCAGAGTGACGCGCAGGCCGCGCCGGGCCAGGAAAAAGGCGGCGGCCGATCCCATCAACCCGCCGCCCAGCACGATAACCCTCATCGACCTCTCCCACATGCGGGCGGACGCGGCTCCGCCCCATCGGTCAGGCTGCCCAGGACGGGCGGGCGGGTCAAAGACGGGTTGGGCATGATCCCATAAGGCCGGGCTATGGATCGAGCCATTGGAGGCCCGGTGCATAAGTTCGCCTTATGCGTTTGCTTTCATTGGGTCTTAGACCGCCCTCGCCCCGCCATGTCAGCTTTTTGCCCAGCACAGGCTGATTTGCTGAAGGGAGCGAAGATGGACGGGGGTATGGGTGAGGCCGATTGGAAGGTCGGCGTCGATATCGGCGGGACCTTCATCGATTTCTGCGCGCTGGACACCCGGTCGGGCCAGGTCGCGTCGCTGAAGGTGCTGACGACGCCGGACGATCCCGGTGCGGAGCTGATGACCGGCCTGACCCTGCTGGCCGAGCGCGAGGGGATGGACCCCGGCGCCGTCACCCGTTTCGTGCACGGAACGACGGTGGGGATGAACACGGTGATCCAGCGCAAGGGCGCGCCGCTGGCGCTTCTGACCAATGCCGGCTTCGAGGATGTCATCGAACTCGCCCGGCTGCGCATGCCCGACACCTACTCACTGTTCTGCTCGCGCCCCGACCAGCTCGTGGCCCGCGACATGGTCTTCGGCATTCCCGCCCGCCTGCGGTCCGACGGGACGGAGCGGCAGGCCCCCGACATGGCCGCCGTTGCCGAGGCCGTTGCGGCCCTCAAGGCCAAGGGGGCGGTGGGCGTCGTCGTCGCCTTCCTCCATTCCTGGCGTGATGGCGGCCATGAGACCGCAGTGAAGGAGGAGATCGCCCGGCTCGCCCCCGACCTGTTCGTCTTCACCTCCGCTGAGGTCTGGCCGGTGATCCGCGAGTATGAGCGGACGACGACCGCGATCCTGAACGCCTACGTCCATCCCCGCATCTCCGGTTACCTGTCGGCGCTGGAGGAGCGGCTGGCCGGACGTGGGGTGCCCGCCCGTCCGCTGCTGACCAAGTCCAACGGCGGCGTGATGAACGCGGCGGAGGGCAAGCGGGCTTGCGTGCACATGCTGCTGTCCGGTGCCGCATCCGGTGTCAACGGCGCGGCGTGGCTGGCCCGGCAGGCGGGGGAGCCGCGCATCCTGACGCTCGACATCGGTGGCACTTCGGCCGATTTCGCCCTGATCATCGACGGTCAGGCCCAGTTCGGCACTGGCGAGATGATCGGCGAGTTTCCGCTGCACATCCCGTCGGTGTCGGTCAGCTCCATCGGCATTGGCGGCGGGTCGATCGCCAGCGTCGACGGACAGGGGGTGTTGCGCGTCGGGCCGGAGTCCGCCGGATCGACGCCCGGTCCGGCCTGCTATGGCCGCGGCGGCGGATGGGCGACGGTGACCGACGCGATGGTGGTGTGCGGCTGGCTCGGCCACAGCCAGATGGCCTACGGGCAGCTGCGGATGGACGTCGATCTTGCCCGCGCCGCCGTCCGGCGGTTGGCCGACGAGCTGTGCCGTTCGGTGGAGGCCACCGCGCAGGCCATCCTCGACGTTGCCGTGTCGGAAATGTTCGCGGAGGTCGAGAAGATGGCGGCGCGTGCCGGTGTCGATGTGCGGGATTTCGCGCTGATGCCGTTCGGCGGCGGCGGGCCGATGCTGGGGGTTTTCCTGGCGCGCGAGTTGGGGATGCCGCGCGTCGTCGCTCCGCGCTGGCCGGGCGTGGTGTCGGCGCTGGGTGGGCTGGTCGCCGACCTGCGCGGCGATTTCGTCCGCACCCTGTTCGCAGAATTGAATGCCGGGCTGATGCCGACGCTGCGCGAAGCCTTCGCCGCGATGGGCGCGGAAGGGCGCGACTGGCTTGCCGCCCAGGGCCATTCCGGCGCGGTCGAGCTGATGATCGTCGCCGACATGCGCTATGCCGGCCAGAGCTATGAGATCGAGACGCCGCTGGACCCCTCCTGGCTGGATGGAGACGCCCCCGGCGCCATCGCCGCCGCCTTCCATGCGGCGCACGCGCGTCTTTACGACTTCGACGACCCCGATGGGCGGATCGAGATCGTCAACCTCCGCCTGTCGGCCATCGGCAACGGGCCGGCGCTGCACTTCCCCACCGCGCAGGACGAGCCGCGCGCCGCGTCGGCGGAGCGGACGGTTCCGGTCTTCACCGGCGGTGCCGTGACCCCGGTCGGGCTGTATCGCCGCGCGGACCTGCAGGCCGGATCGCGCTTCCAGGGGCCGGCCATCGTCGCCCAGGAGGACACCACCTTCGCCATCCCGGCCGGGACCGAAGCCCGTGTCGACGCGCACCTCAACCTCCACCTGACCTTTGCGGAGTGATCGCTGTGTTTGACCGTATGAAGCTTCAGGTTCTGGCGAACCACGCACGCTCGGCGGCCGAGAACATGGCCCACACGCTGCAGCGCACCGCCCATTCCGCCTTCGTCAAGGAGACGGAGGATTTCACCGTCATGTTGCTGAACCGCCGGGGTGAGACCTTCGGCGTGCCGATGGAACTGGGGGCGACCTGGTATCCGGGCCTGACCTATGGCCGTGCCATTGACATGATCAAGGATTACCGGCCGGGCGACGTTGCCTTCACCAACGATCCCTATTCCGGCTTCGTCGCGACCCACGCCCCCGACACCCACCTGTGGAAGCCGGTCTTTTACGATGGGGAGATCATCGCCTGGACCGGCGGGCACATCCACAACACCGACATGGGTGGTGCCGTACCGGCCTCGCTGTCGCGGGCGCTGACTGAAATCCATCAGGAGGGCATCCGCTTCCCGCCGATGAAGCTGGTCCGCGAAGGGGTGTTCGACGAGCAGATCCTGCGGATCATGACCACCAACGTCCGCAAGCCCGACCTGAACATCGGCGACATCAAGGCGCTGGTCGGCGCGCTCAACGCGGGCGAGCGCAAGATCCTCGCCATGGTGGAGAAGTTCGGCAAGACCGCCTTCCTCGACGGTGTCGACGCGCTGCTCGACCATGCCGAGGCGCAGGCCCGCGACATCCTGCGCGCCATGCCCGACGGGGAGTGGGTGTTCGCCGACTACGCCGATGAGGATTCCGTCGCCGCGAACCCCTGCCGCCTGAAGCTGACCCTGAGGATCAGGGGCGACGCGGCGATCCTGGACTTCACCGGGTCGGACCCGCAGCTCGCCTCCTCGCTCAACGTGCCGTCGGGCGGCGATCCTCGGCACACCATCCTGCTGGTCGGCGTCTATTACGTCCTCTACACCCTCAATCCGAAAATCCTGCTGAACACCGGCCTGACCCGCCCCTTCACCTGTATTGCGCCGGAGGGAACGGTCCTGAACCCGACCTTCCCGGCGGCAGTGGGGATGCGGTCGCTGACCTGCGCGCGGCTGCGCTCTGTGATCTTCGGCGCCTTCTCCCAGGCGGTGCCGGAGCGGCTTCCGGCGGCCCCCGCCGGAAACAACTGCATCGTCAATGTGATGACCACCGACGAGCGGACGGGCAACCGCATCATCGCCGCTGTCAATCCGGTGGTCGGCGGCGGCGGCGGCATGCCGCACCGTGACGGCACCAACGGGTCGGGCGCCGACGCCGCCTATCTGAAGAACACGCCGATCGAGATCACCGAGATGGAGACCCCGGTTGAGTTCGTCCGCTATGGCTTGGCGACCGACAGCGGCGGGCCCGGGCGCTGGCGCGGCGGATTGGCCACCCATATGGCCTTCCGCGTCTTCGCCCCCGACACCCGGATCACCGCGCGCAACCGGGACCGCGGCTTCTTCCGCCCCTGGGGCGTGCTGGGCGGCCGGGCGGCCGGGCTGTCGGATATGGTGGTCAATCCGGGCACGCCGGGGGAAAAGCGGCTGGGCAACATCGACACCGCCGTGCTCCAGCCGGGCGACGTGCTCGACATCCGCTCGGCGGGCGGCGGCGGGCGGGGCGACCCGTTCACGCGCGAGGCATGGCGGGTGGCGCAGGACGTGGTGCGCGGCTACGTCTCGCTGGAGGCCGCGGAGCGGGAGTATGGGGTCGTCATCCACGACGGAGTCCTGGACATCGACGCCACCGACCGGCTGCGTGCGGCCCGGCCGGCCCCCACCGGGCATTTCCATTACGGTCCCGAGCGCGAGGGCTACGAGCGGCAATGGACGGCGGCCGCCTATGATTTGCTTACGCGGACCCTCGCCGGCTTGCCGATCCATTGGCGCTTCTTCGCCAAGACCGAGATCTTCAGTCGCATGGGAGGCCGCGGTGGGGCCGAAGGGGTGGAAGCCGCGCTGGAGGAGGTCCATGCCCGCTTCCCCGAAATGCCGCGGTCCAAGGCTCCGGCCCGGGAGGCGGCGGAATGAGCGGGATGACTGGCGGCCGGCTGGTCAGGCTGGCCGAAACGGGACGGGCGCCGGTCCGCTTCCTCCTGGATGGCGTGGAGCGCGTGGCCCTTGCGGGTGATACGGTTCTGACGGCGGTCCTCACCAATGCCCCGGCGCTGCGGCAGGCGGAGTTCGGCCCGGAACAGCGTGCCGGCTTCTGCCTGATGGGGGCCTGCCAGGATTGCTGGATCTGGCAGGAACAGGGGCCGCGCATCCGTGCCTGTTCAACTCCGGTCGCCGACGGCATGCGGCTGCTGACCCGGACGCGGGAGGATTGGCCATGACTGGACCGCGGATCGTGATCGTCGGGGCCGGACCCGCGGGAATCCGTGCCGCCGAGACGCTGGCGGCTGCCGGGCTGCGCCCGACGGTGATCGATGAGGGCGCGCGAGCCGGCGGGCAGATCTACCGGCGCCCGCCCGACGGCTTCACCCGTCCGCCGGAGACGCTCTACGGATCGCAGGCCGCCAAGGCGGTGGCGCTGCACACCACCTTCGACGGGCTGGTGGCGGCGGGGCGCATCGTCCATCTGCCGCGTCAGTCGGTCGTCGCTCTGGCCGGCGGGGTGCTGCACGCGGTGGGGGACGGCGGAAGCCGCCGGATCGGCTATGACCGGTTGATCCTGGCGACCGGCGCGACCGACCGTCTCGCCCCGGTGCCGGGATGGCAGGCGCCCGGCGTCTACAGCCTCGGCGCGATGCAGATCGCGCTCAAGGCCCAGGGTATCGCGATGGGGCGGCGGATTGTGCTGGCCGGGTCGGGGCCGCTGCTGACCCTGCTGGCGACGCAGCTCCTCAAGGCGGGAGCAGGGGTCGCGGCGGTTCTCGACACTGCCGGTCTGCGCGGCCAGATGGCCGCCTTTCCAGACCTTGCCGTCCGTCCGTCCTTCGCCCTGCAAGGGCTGGCGATGAGGGCGCGGCTGGGGCGGCTCTACCATGCCGGCGTGGCTTTGGAGAGGATCGAGGCGACGGACAACGGCGTGACGGCGGTCCATTGGAAGGACGCCGCCGGACGGGTGCGGAGCACGGCCTGCGACGCAGTCGGGCTCGGCTGGCATCTGAAGGCGGAAACCCAGCTTGCCGATCTCGCCGGCTGCCGCTTCGCCTATGACGAGACCTGGGCGCAATGGTTGCCCTGCGCCGACCGCATGGGGCGTGCCCGGAGCGGCGTCTATCTGGCCGGCGACGGCTTGCGCCTGCTGGGGGCCGACGGGGCGGAGGTCGCCGGGCGGCTCGCCGCGTCCGCCTGCCTGTCCGACCTGGGCCTGCCGGGACCCGACGGCACCGCCGACCTGAGGCGGCTCGACCGGTTGGACCGCTTCGCCCGCGGCATCGCGCGGGCCTTCCCGTGGCCGGCCGATCAACTGCGCGCCCTGCCCGACGATGCCGTCCTGTGCCGCTGCGAGGGGGTCACCGCCGGTTCGGTGCGGGAAACCGCCGTCTATGGCGGGGCGGAGGCGAACCGGGTGAAATCGCTGGGCCGTGCCGGGATGGGGCGCTGCCAGGGCCGCTATTGCCAGATCGCGGCGACCGACCTGATCGCGTCCGCCAGCGGGCTTGCGCATGCCGGAGAGGCCGGGCGCCTGCGTGCGCAAGCGCCGATCCGCCCCACGGCGATAGGTGAGTGGCTGGAGCAGGAATGAACGACGGCGAAGCTCCTCCCTCCCCGGGAACCGCGCTTGGTCGATCCCGCTCGGGCAGGGGGGCGCACCCATCCTGCCCGCAGTCCTGCATCGTCGCCCCGACCGTACCAGACAAAGCCGGCCATGATCAGGTCCGGGAGCATGGGAGCCGTTCCCCGAGGGGGCCGCCGCGCTCCTAGCGATCATTGAACAAGCGCCACATTGATCCGCCTGAGATCGTCGAGCATCACGGCGATGAGCCATTCGCAGATCGCCGGCACCATGGGATGCAGGGGCCGGGATTTCGGCGCGATGAGCGAATGCCAGCGCCCGGTGCGTATCTCGCTTGCGCAGGCGCGAACCAGAAGCCCCTCTCCAAGTGTGCGGGATACGACGCTGACCCAGCCGAGCGCGATCCCTTCGCCGTTCTGCGCCGCCTGCAGCGCGACCGAGTAATCCGAGAACACGTCCCAGGTCCCGACGGCTTCCAGACGCTCGGGTGAGCTGAGAAGCCGGTTCCAATGCGCCTTGTGTTCGTCGTTCAGGTTCAAGAACACATGGCGCTGCGGATCGGCATCCAAGGGGCCGCGTTCGGCCAGATAGCCGGGGCTGCAGACCGGCATGATGATTTCCGGGGCGAAGGGCCAGATGTGATAACGCGGGTCATCGGCCTCGACGACACGGGTGGCGATATCCACGTTGGCGGGGGGCTGGCCGAGCATTCCCTGCACCAGATCCAGCCGCAGTTCGACGGACGGGAACGCCGCCTTGAAGGAGCGCAGCCGTGGCACCAGCCATTGCGTCGCGAAGGAACTGGAAAAGGAGAGGGTGATCCGCGTTTTCGCCACGCGCTGGCGCACGGCGTCGACCGTGCGATCGATCGCCTCCAGGCTGTCGCGCAGGGTGCGGAAAATCTCGTCGCCGTCCGGGGTCAGCATGATGCCGGTGGGGGTGCGCTGGAACAGCCGCAAGCCCAGGCGGTCCTCCAGCTGAGCGATGCTGCGGCTGACCGACGGCTGGGTCACGTTGAATTCCCGTGCCGCGGCGGAAAAGCTGCCGGTCCGGGCGGCGGCCTCGAAGATGAACAGGGTCCGGGCAAGGGGAGCGATGCTGCGCAGGGCCATACCCTCAGCGTATACCCCCTGCAAGTTTTATCAAGCTTCCTGCCTGCGCACCGCTGCCTCATCCTTGGGTGTTGTTCCCGCCCCGGCATGCCCCTAAGGCACGTCAAGGAGATCTTCCATGCAGTTCGCCGACAGGTCCAACACTTGGACCTCCGATCCCCTGCTGTCGCCGTTCCGGCTGGGCGGGCTGCTGCTGCGCAACCGCATCGTCAGCACCAGCCATGCCTCGATGCTGGATGAGGGCGGTATGCCGACCGAGCGTTACCAACGCTACCATGAGGAAAAAGCCAAGGGCGGCATCGCCATGACGATGATCGGCGGCTCCGCCATGACCTCGCGCGATTCGAGTTGGGGGGGAGGGCAGCTCAATCTGTCCAGCGACGCGATCCTGCCGCACCTCGGCGCGATGGCGCAGCGCATCCACGACCATGGCGCCGCGATCATGTGTCAGGTGTCGCATCTCGGGCGGCGGGCGACCGCGCTGGGCAGCGGCTGGTTGCCGGCGATCGCGCCGTCGCGCATACGCGAAACGCGAACCCGCAGCTTTCCCAAGGAAATGGACCGCGCCGATATCGACCGCGTCGTCGCCGATTACGCCGCCGCCGCAAGGCGCTGCAAGCAGGCCGGATTGGACGGGGTGGAAACCCTGACCGGCGGGCATCTGATGGGCCAGTTCCTATCGCCACGCACCAATCTGCGCACAGACGCTTTCGGCGGTTCGACCGAAAACCGCGCCCGCTTCGTGCTGATGGTGCATGAGGCGATGCGCGAGGCCGTCGGCCCGGATTTCGTCATCGGCATCCGCTACGTCATCGACGAAGGGGGGGAGGACGGGCTGCATATGGACGAAAGCATCGAAATCGCCCACATGCTGCAACGCGAGGGCCATATCGATTTCTTCAACTGCATTTATGGCCGAATGGACAGCGATCTGCTGCTGACCGAACACAACATGCCCGGCATGTTCCAGCGCAGCGCTCCGTTCCTCAGCGAGGTGCGGCGCTTCCGGGCCGAGGTCGCGCTGCCGGTCATGCATGCCGCCGGCATCCGGGACGTCGCGACGGCGCGGCATGCCCTGCGCGAAGGCATCGCCGATCTGGTCGGCATGACGCGGGCGCATATCGCGGACCCACATCTGGTCGCGAAGATCCAGCGCGGCGAAGAAGATCGCATCCGGCCCTGTGTCGGTGCGTCCTATTGCCTGTATCGCAAGGCGCATTGCGTCCACAACCCCGCAACAACCCGCGAGACTACGCTGAGCCACGAGATCACGCCCGCCGATACGCCGCGCCGCGCGGTGGTGGTCGGCGGCGGACCAGCGGGGATGGAGGCCGCCCGCGTGCTGGCCGAACGCGGCCATCGTGTCACCCTGTTCGAGGCGGGAAGCAGGCTGGGCGGGCAGATCCTTATCGCTGCCAGCGCCGAAGGGCGGCAGGACCTTCTCGGCATCACCGAATGGCGCCGGAACGAGCTTGAGCGGCTGGCCGTGAACATTCGCCTGAATGTATTTGCCGAAGCCGCCGAGATCACCGCCGAGAAGCCGGATATCGTCATCGTCGCCACCGGCGGCATCCCCGACCTGGACTGGCTGGATGGTGGCGAACATTGCACCAGTGTCTGGGACATGCTGTCCGGCCATGTCCCGGCGCAGGAAGACGTGCTGATTTATGACGGCACCGGCCGGCAGGCGGCACCCTCATGCGCGCTGAAGCTGGCGGCGGCGGGAAAGACGGTGACCTTCGTCACGCCCGACGCGGCCACGGCGGTCGAGATGCCGTATCAGGACACATCCAGCTTCCGCAAAAGGCTCTATCAGCAGGGCGTCACGCCCTTGGTAGATCACCGCCTGATCCGGGTGCGCCGCGAGGGAAATCACCTTGCCGCCGTCCTGTGCAACGAAATGACGGATCAGGAGCGCGTCATCGTCACCGCTCAGATAATCGTCGAACACGGCACGCTGCCGATGGACGGGGTGTTCCACGAACTGCGCACCGCATCCCTGAATGACGGGGTCACCGACATCGACCGCCTGCTGGCGGGCGACCCTCAGGATTTGCAGCCAGGCCGCTTCGCCCTGCATCGCATCGGCGATGCGGTGGCCAGCCGCGACCTGCATGCCTCGATCCTGGATGCCTACCGCTTGTGCAGCCGGCTTTAACCACAACGGAACAGGGAGCGGCAGGAATGAACGTTGGTGCAGAAATCAGCATTCTGGCGGGCTCCGCATTATCCCGCGGTGTTCAGGTGGCGCGGCGGGACACCGGCATGCCGAGGGCATCGTCACATCAACGTGAGCGAGGCAAGGGAAGAGGCCTGCAACTGCCAACGGCAGCTACGACGCAACCTTATGGACGCACGTCTCCTGCTGCCAGACGGCGAAGGCGTCAGCCCGATAGGTGCGATACTCAGCGGCGCTCACGCGATGTCGACGTGGGTGGGCGTGCTGGTATATGGGGCCATGGACGGAGTGGAATTGCTGGGCTTGGCGCGGTGACGTGAAGCGCTTCATCCGCCGCTCGCGTTGGCGGGTCGGTTGGTGTGAATTCTCGGCGCGGTTATTGAGATACCGACTTTGCCGGTGCTCGACTCCGGGGATGATCTTGGCCTTGGCGGCGGCATAGGACTTCAACTTATCGGTGACGACGACACGCGGCACGTAGCGCAAGCCCTTCAGCAGCTTCTTGAAGAAACGCTCGGCGGCCTTGGTGTTGCGCCGGCTCTGCACCAGGATATCGAGCACCACGCCGTGCTGATCGACGGCGCGCCAGAGATAGTGCTGCACTCCATTGATTCTGATGAACACTTCGTTCAAGTGCCAATGATCGCCGGGCCGTGGGCGCCGACGGCGCAACCGGTTGGCAAAGGTCTGGGCGAACTTGCGACACCAGCGCCGAACCGTTTCGAATGAGACCTCGACACCGCGCTCGGACAGGAGCAATTCGACATCGCGGAAGCTGAGCGGGAACGTGTGGTACAGCCAAACGGCGTGCGCGATCCCCTCGGCTGGGAAGCGGTGGCAGTTGTGGGGATCGGGCTCGCGTCTTATCCCGCTACCATGCCCGGCGCACCTCCGGCTCGCCAGCCCCGCAGTTTATGTGACGATGCCCCGTGAGATTATCCACTTTCAGCGCTGTGGATCGGTCGGCTTCAGACCCGCGCCTATGCGCGCGAGGGGGGAGTTGCTCGGCGCAGCGCGGTACGAAAGGCGCAGGCAGCAGGGCCAAGCGGGGTGTCGTTCCGATGTGCCAAGAATGCGTCTACAACGGCCTCGCCGTCGCGCCCAAGCGCCGAAGCCCGCACTCGCACCAGGCGCCCTTCGGCAAGATCGCGTTCCACCGCCCACCGCGGTAACCGCCCCCAACCGGCGCCCGCCAGGATCAGCGCCTGTTTGGTGTCCTGACCGCTGACCCGCCAGGTACCGGGCGACAGCACGCCGAAGTCGCGCCCCTCCGACAGGGGGGTAGGATCCGCCTGCACGATCTGCAGGTGGTCAGTCAGCTCCGTCGCTGTAACCTCCTCCCCAGCGCGGCTCCGCGCCGCCAGAGGGTGTGCCGCTGCGACCACAGCGACGAACGACAGCGACGACAGCGCCTCCAGTTCGATTCGCGGATCACGCAGATCGCGGCCAACGACGATCCCGACCGTGGCCTTCCCTTCGCACAGCGCGGCGAACGGTACGCCGAGCGGCCCGACCATCACTTCGACGCCGACCGCAGGGTAGGCGTCATGCAGCTCTTTCAAGGCGGTGCCGACCGCGGCTAGTGGAAACAAGCAATCCACCGCGATGGACAGCGAAAGTTCAACGCCTTCGCACATGCCGCGCGCCCGTGCCCGCAGGGAATCAACCTTCAACAGGATGGCACGCGCGTCGGCAAGCAATGCCCGCCCGCCCGGCGTGAGCACAGGTCGGTGGCCCGATCGGTCGAAAAGGGTAAGCCCGAGCTCAGCCTCCAGATTGGCCACCGCGTGGCTCACCGCTGATTGAACGCGCGACAGGCGGACAGCCGCGGCACGGAAGCTCCCGGCTTCCACCACCATGACGAAGGTGCGCATTTGGTCGAGCGTGAGTGCGTCCAGCATGATCGATCAGATCGATTAAACTCAGCAATCTTTTCACAGTTCCGCGCATCATGTCGAGATGGCATCTATGGCTTCCCACCACTGAATGAAACCATTGGGTGAGGAAGGTTCATGAGCAGGATCCTCGTTCTGTACTATTCCTCTTACGGCCACATTGGGGCCATGGCCGCTGCGATCGCCGAGGGCGCCCGGGAAGCCGGCGCCGAGGTCGTGGTGAAGCGGGTTCCGGAACTGGTACCGGAGGCGGTCGCCCAGGCAGCGGGATACGCGCCCGACCCAACGCCGGTCGCCACGGTGAACGAACTACCGGACTACGACGCGATCATCTTCGGCACGCCGACGCGCTTCGGAAACATGGCGTCGCAGATGAAGAACTTCCTGGACCAGACCGGCGGCCTATGGTTCCAGGACAAGCTCGTCGGGAAAATCGGCAGCGTGTTCACCTCGACCGGCAGCCAGCACGGCGGACAGGAATCTACGATCCTGTCGATGCATATCGTGCTGCTGCATCTGGGCATGCTGGTTGTTGGGCTGCCATACACCTTCAAGGGCCAAATGCGCATGGACGAGGTGACCGGCGGGTCGCCCTATGGCGCCTCGACGCTCGCCGACGATGGCCACGGCGGCGATCGCCGGCCAAGCGCCAACGAACTTGACGGCGCCCGCTTTCAGGGGCGCCACGTGGCCGCACTCGCCATCGCGCTGGCTCATGGCCGCGAGCGACTGCGCACACCGTCCGGGAGGTAAGCGATGGACGCACTCCACACGCGGAATGACGCTCGCTGGCCGAGTATCCTGCTGATCGTGGGGGCGGGCGTAGTTTCGGCCTGCCAAGTCGGCAAGGCGCCCGCCGCGCTCGCCGCCATCCAGGCCGACCTCGCACTCGACCTCGGCACCGCATCCTGGCTGCTCTCCGCGTTCGCCATTGTCGGCGCGCTCACGGGCATCACCATCGGCGTGGCGGTGGATCACGTCGGCGCCCGGTTCATGGCGCTCGGTGGGCTCCTCCTGCAGGGCGGAGGCAGCGCCATCGGCGCCTTGGCGAATGATGCGCCGCTACTCCTGGCCATGCGCGCAGTCGAGGGGGTCGGATTCCTGGCGGTGAGTGTAGCGGGACCGACCCTGATTGTCGCGGTCGCGCGATCCAGCGACCACAGTCGGGCTATGGCCATGTGGGGCACCTTCATGCCGATTGGCATGTCCGCGGTATTGATTGCAACGCCACTGCTGGACGCCTTGGGGTGGCGCGGCTTCTGGCTGGTGAACGCAGCCCTGCTGATTGGCTATGCTGCTCTGCTGGTGCCGGCCACGCGTGGCATTCCAGCCCGCATGGTTCCCGTGCGGAGCATCGCCCGTGTTGTTCGGTTGGCACTGTCCGCTAGCGGGCCATGGCTCCTTGCCGGGCTTTTCGCCTTCTTCGCGGCGGCCTACTTCGCGGTGTTCGCGTTTCTACCGGCAATCCTGTCCGAACGGTTGTCCGTGGACACCAGGATGGGCGGTCAGCTCACCGGGATTGCGGTATCGGTCAATGCGCTCGGCAATCTTGCCTGCGGCGCCCTGTTGTCGAGGGGTGTGGCTCACCGCACGATCCTACTGGTCGGCTTTGGAGCAATGGCCGTATGCAGCATTGGCGTTTTGAGTGGCGCGTTGTCCGGCGCTCTTGTCTACACCGCCAGCATCGTCTTCTCCGCTCTTGCCGGGCTGATCCCGGTCGCGCTGATCCACTCCGCGCCACGGATGGCGCCCTGCCCCGAGCTGATCGGGGCGACCATCGGTTTCCTGATGCAAGGGAACAACGCCGGGCTCGTCTTCGGCCCGGCTGCAGCGGGTGCACTGGCGGTGGCCCATGGCTGGCCGACAGTGTCCCTCCTGGTCGTAAGCCTCGCCACTGCCGCCAGCCTACTCGCAATCTCGCTGCATCTGCAGCAATGCAAAGCTAGGACACGGCCCAGTTCGGTGAGGTACCCGGCTGCGGTAGATGAACTGTAGCCAGAGCTTACGGTTCCACATTGCCTTCGGCTGGCGTAGCCGGCTTGCTTCCAGATGCGCCCCCTCAGGACTTTGGTGCACAAATTGGCGCGAGGGCGGAGTTCACCGGCGGCCAGGGGTGCTCAGTCGACCTTGCGGGTGGTCGGCATGCTCAAGCTGGTCATCATGTTCTTGACCTTGCAGCCGACGGTGGCCTCGACCTTCCGGGCAGGCAGAGTGCGAGCAAGGAGGCTGTGCCCGATCAGTTGCTTGTAGCGCATCGTGGCCACCTCGCCCAAGGAGCGGTGGCCGTAGTGGACCGCCCGCTGCCAGCCCAGCCGACCGCGCTCGTTGATCAACTGGATGTGGGGATCGCGTTGGCTGGGGGTGCCGGCAGCGGTCTCGCTCGGCATCGCGGTGGAACGCGGCGGAATGATCACCTTGGCGTCGGGTGTGTGTGCGGCGACAGCGCGGTAGACCGGCTCACCGTCATATGCGCCGTCCACCAGCACCGTGCCGATCGGGCGCTTGATCTGGTCGAGCAGCGGGCCGACCAGCGAGGCATCGCCGTCCTGCATGGTCGTCAGCTCCGAGGCGAGGATGTCGCCGGTATCGGGATCGACCGCCAAGTGGAGCTTTCTCCAGCTCCAACGCGCCTGGCCTCCATGCTTTTCCAGGTGCCACTCCCCGGTGCCGAACACCTTCAGCCTGGTGGAATCGATCACAACGCTCACCAGCCCCTCCGCCTTCGCCAGGGCGGTCGCCACCGCGAGGTTGGCGCTGCGTCGGGAGAAAGTCATGTGATCGGGAACCGGCAGGTCGAGGTCGACCAGGCGCATAAGCGAGCCCAAGATGCCTTCGGTTTGCCACCACGGCCAGCCAAACGCGAGGCGCAGCATCAGCCCAACCTCATTGGCGATGTCCGAGTAGCGCGCCGGCCGGCCACGCCGGCCTCCACGCGGCGATTGCCTCGGGTGTCACCCAGATGGTCAGGTGCCCGCGTTAACGCAGTGCCGCGTCGTACGTCGCCCAATTCTCGACGCGGTAGCGGGCCTTCGGAATGCGGTGGCGACGGTTCCTGTTGGCCTTGTACGGCATGTGGCTCTCGGCGTCAGGGGGACGCCTCTATACCGGCCCGGTACTCCGCCCGCCAACCGTCAATCGAATTGCGCACCAACGTCGCCCGTTACGGCATCTAGGCGCGTTGAGGCGTCTCTGAGTCAGCGTTCGCGCCGGTAGTGCATGGCGACGGCGCCTTTATGGAGCGGCTTCACCGAGACCAACTCGAGTCGTCGCGAACTGGGCAGCCCGCCCTGGTACAGAGTCGGCCCGTGGCCAACGATCCTGGGATGAACGAGGAACTTATACTCGTCGATCAGATCCAGCCGATCCAGCTCAGTTGCGAGTTTGCCGCTACCAACGAGTACGCCCGCCGGAGTCGCGTCCTTGAGCCTTTGCACGCCTGTCCGCAGGTCGCCGGCGATGTGGTGGCTGTTGGTCCAAGGGAAGTCCTTTCGTGTCGATGACACCACGTACTTCGGCTTGGCTTCTAACTTGACCGCCCACTCGCGTATCGCCGGCGGCGCCTCCACCTCCCCGCGGGCGACCGCCGGCCAATAGCCCTCCATCATCTCGTAGGTGAGGCGGCCCCACAGCATCGCCCCGCCCTCGTCCATGAGGCCGGTGAAAAACGCGTGGGTCTCGTCGTCAGCGATTCCCTCTTGGTGGTCGACGCAGCCGTCCAAGGTTACGTTTATGACGAAGGTCAAAAGTCCCATGTGGCGAGCCTGAGCAATTTGAGCACAAAGATCTAGAGCGATCGCTCCCGTATGAAGTTCGGTCCACAATACGCCACTTTGTAGGATTGTCCCTACATTTCGTTTGGTAGCTCTCGCTCAAATGTAGTATTGTAGCATCCTCATAATGTCTGGAGTGGATAGCATGGGCCGTATGATATCCAGCAGAGAGTTCAATCAGAACCCAAGCGAAGCGAAGCGAGCAGCCGAGGATGGTCCGGTGATCGTCACCGATCGCGGGGAGCCGGCTTTCGTGCTGCTGCGCTACGACACCTATCAACGCCTGTCGGGCGAACAGGGCGGCTCCATCGTCGAGTTGCTGCGCCAGGACGATGCCAGTGCCGACTTCGATTTCGAGCCGGCGCGGATCGACGACATAGCCCGGCCGGCGGTGCTGGACTGATGTTCCTGCTCGACACCAACGCCATTTCCGAACTGCGGCGGCCGGTGCGGGCCAACCCCGGCCTGCTCGCCTGGGCGGGCGGCGTGCCGCCGGCCGACTTATTTATCTCCGCCATCACCCTGTTCGAGGTCGAGCTGGGCGCAGGGCAGGTCGGCCGCCGGGATGCCACCCAAGGGGCGGTGCTGCGCGCCTGGATCGATACCCAGGTGATACCGGCCTTCCGGGGCCGCATCCTGCCGGTCGATGCCGAGGTGGCTCAGCGCTGTGCGACGCTCCACGTTCCGGACCCTCGGCCACAGGGCGACAGCCTGATCGCGGCCACCGCGCTCGTTCATCGCTTGACCGTCGTGACCCGCAACGTGCGTGATTTCGAGCCGATGGGCGTTGCACTGCTCAACCCCTGGATCAGCAACTGACCCCCTCCAGCCTTTCCAGAAACCGCCCGTCGCCAAGAGACTGTCCGACACGGCCATCACCGACAGCAATCTGATCGCTCTTTCTTCCTTGTCTGAGGTGGACCGCAGGCAGGTAAGCGACATGCCGCGAGGGATCGGACCTGCCGCGCTACTCCGTCTCGAACGGCCATGCTGGTAAAACGAGAGGGGCTTGTCTCAGCGACTTGTCCACGCGCGGGGCCGTCAGCCCTGGCGTTCTGCGCAACAACGCCGGTCGGCTTAAGCAGCTGAACTTATTGGGCAGGTTTGACATCGTCCAGCTTGCGGAGAGCGCGACGATCACCAGCGCTGGCGCGCACGCCTGAGCGGCCAGGATGTGTCGCTCTAAAGTAGTGAAAACACTACTCACTCATTGACGCAGGCCAGCACTGTTCATATAGTAGTGAGATCACTACAAGGAAGCTGAGATGCGTCGCACCGTATCCGCAGCCGACGCCAATCGGCATTTCTCCGAGATCCTCGGGCAAGCCATCATCGGGCACACCGTGATCATCACCAAGCGTGGACAGCCGGTGGCGCAGTTGGCGCCTTATGATCGGTCTGCCGCCAAAACCGATGGCGGCTCGGCTTGGAACCGTCTGTTCCAGACGCTGGAAGATGGCGTGGACCTCGGGGACGCGCGGTTTGACCGTGACGCCCTTTATGACCGGTAACCGCCATGCGCTTCACGCTCGACACGAACATCTTGGTCTACGCGGTCGACCGATCCGCCGGGAAGCGGCACCATCAGGCTGTTAGCCTGATCCACCGCCTCCCTGGCCGGGACTGCGTGTTGACGCTCCAGTCTCTGGCAGAGCTCTTCCGCACCCTCACCGGCGCGAAGCAGGGCATCCCGCCGGGGCGAGCAACAGAAATTGTCCAGCAGTGGCGCGACATATTGCCGGTGGTGGCGGCGGACGACGCGTGCCTCACGGATGCCATGGACGCAGTCACCCACCATGGCTGGTTGTTTTGGGATGCGATGATCTGGGCGACAGCAAAGCGTCACGGGTGCCGGCTCCTCCTGTCGGAAGATGGTCAGGCCAGTCGTACGCTGGGTGGAGTCACCATCATCAACCCGTTTGCCGATGGCCCGCAGCCTCTTCTTGATCAGGCGCTGGGCGTGAACTGAACGCGATCTGCCGTTTGTTAAGTGAACGCCAGTTGCCGATGCCCTGCACATGGTCCAGGTCTCTTCCTCGCCAAGACAGGCGCCACCCGCAAGTACGTTCTGCCGTCCAGCTCGGATGGTGGTGGCCATGGGGCAATGGGCAGGCGAACCCTGGCCCCGGGTCCGCGGCCTCGCGATGTCTTGCGTCTTGCTCCGGGTCAGGTGTGCGGCCTCTAGTTTGGCCATCTCCTCAGCCACCAACCGCTCATGCTCATGGAACAGGTTCAGCGCGACATTGGTGCAGAGCTCAGCACGTTGACGGACTCCGCCCTGGGCAGTTGGCGTTCAGACGACCTTGCGGGAAACCGGCATCCTGAGGCCGGTCATGATGTTGAGGACCTGGCAGCCGACGCGGGTCTCGACCTTCTGCGTCGGCAGAGTCCGGGCGTGCAGGCCGCGGCCGATCAACTGCTTGTACCTCAGCATCGCGACCTCGCCCAAGGAGCGGCGTCCGTAGCGGACCGCCCGCTGCCAGCCCAGCCGACCGCGCTCGTTGATCAACTGGATGTGGCGATCGCGTTGGCTGGAGGTGGTGTCGGCCGTGTCGCTCGGCACCGCCGTCGAGCGCGGTGGAATGATCACCGCCGCGACCGGGCTGTGGGCGACCACGGTCCGATAAGTCGGGTTCCCATCGTAGAGGCCGTCCGCGATAACGGTCGCGATCGGGCGCATGATCTGATCGAGCAAGGGGCCGACCAAAGAGGCGTCGCCCTCGTCCGTGGCGGTCAGCGTGGACGCGAGGATCTCGCCGGTATCTGGGTCAACACCCGGATGCAGTTTCCGCCACGTCCGATGCGCCGTGCATTTCCAGGTGCCACTCCCCGGTGCCGAACACCTTCAACCCGGTGGCATCGATCAGAACGCTCACCAGCCCCTCCACCGTCGCCAGGGCGGTCGCCACCGCTGGGCGACCGGGCCCAACACGGGGGCAAGCCGAAGCCGGGAGCCACCTTGCAGGAAATGATCGACCGGGGTCTGCTCACCCCGGACGACGATGGATCCCATTGGCTGACGGCCCGCTTTACCGACATGGGCATCGCGGCATTGCGACGTATAGACGGCGACAAGAGGGCATTGCCGCCTGAAAAAATGCCGACAGCTCCTCCACAAGCTTGGAGTGGGGCGCCTGGTGGACGATAATGGGCCGGTGGGTCCGTCGCTGAGACGGCCTGCGCTCTATACCCGTAAAGGAAAACAGAAAGTGATGTTGAACACGGACTTCGGCGAACCCCTCGACAAGCTCTGCCCGAAGTGCGGGAGCGCACACCTCATCCACAGCGTGGAAGCGCAGGCGGTCCGTTTCCCCTATGGGCCCGGGGACGTCCTGATGGCGACCGTCGATGTGCAGGTCCCTGTTACCACGTGCGGCGCCTGCGGGGACGCCTGGACTGATGCCCGAGCAGAGAGCGTCCGGGAGGAAGCCGTCTTGCAGCGCCTTGCTGAGTTGAAGGCCTGAGAGGTCTGCCGCAACTGAGAAGCTGTTTGCGGCAGTTATGCGCGGACCTCCTGGGGAACGAGCCGCTTTAGGCGCCGTGCGAGGATCGAGTTAAGGGCGATTTGGACGAAAGCGATGAGGTGCGACTTTGGCGCACAATTCGGCGCGCAAGTGGAGTCCGCCGACCGACTGCGGTGATCAGGCGCTTTTGCGCGAGACGGGCATGCCCAAGTTGGTCATGATGTTGATCACCTCGCAGCTGACGGCCGCCTCGACCTTCTGGGCAGGCCTACTCCGGGCGTGGAGGCTGCGCCCGATGAGTTGCTCGTAGCGCATCATGGCCACCTCGCCCAAGGAACGGCGGCCGTACTGGACTGTCCGCTGCCAGCCGAGCCGACCATGCTCGTTGATCATCTGGATGTGGCGGTCGCACCGGGTGGGGGAGGTCTCGGTGCTCCCGCTCACCACTGCGGTCGCGCGCGGCGGGATGATCACCTCCGCCTTCGGTGCCAGTGCCGCGACGGCGTCGTACGCGCCGTCGGCCAGGACCGCGCCGATCGGGCGCTTGATCTGGTCGAGCAATGGAGCGACCAGAGAGGCATCCCCCTCCTCGTTGGACGTCAACTCCGAGGCGAGGATCTCACCCGTGTCTGGATTGACCGCGAGGTGCAGCTTTCGCCAACTCCGGCGCGCTTGACCACCGTGCTTTTCCAGGTGCCACTCACCCTTGCCGAACATCTTCAGCCCCGTGGAGTCGATGACCACGGTGACTGGCCCGTCCGTCCTGACCAGCGCCGACGCGACCTCAAGGTCGGCGCTGCGGCGGGAAAAGGTCGTGTGATCCGGAGCCGGCAAGTCCAGGCCGAGCAGGCGCATCAACGAACCCAACCGGCCTTCGGTCTGCCGCCACGGCCGTCCGAACGCCAAGCGCAGCATCAGCCCAGCCTCAATGGCGAGGTCCAGTGGCGCGATGGTCGGCCTCGCCGGCCAGAACGCGCCGGCGTCCAGCCAGCGATAGCCTCCGGCGTCACCCAGATGGTCAGGTCGCCACGCCGACGCAGCCCCGCATCGTAGGCCGACCAGGTCTCCACCCGGTAGCGGGCGCGGGGGATCTTGTGGCGGCGGCTCTCGTTGGCCTTATACGGCATGCGGGTCTCAGCTTCAGCGGGGCGCCTCTGATACCTGCCAAGACCACGACATCGCCAGCTACCAACAAATTTCGCACCAATGTCCTCTGCAGTGGGATTTTTCTATCGAAATCAACGATGTAAACCATCATTCCGTGTGGCCGTGATTGGACGTCGATCCACAGTCCAGGTTGAAGGCGACGGCGCGGATGGGGGGCAGCTTGGGCTCGCCAACTCCGTAGTTTACGTGGTAATGCCCTCCGCGAACACCGTCAAAAGTTGCAACCGAACCGCTCCGCGGGGGGCTGCCGAGTATCCGATCTCGAGCCGGCTCCTGTACCCAATAGGATGCCGAGCCGTTCCGCTGCGCCAGTGATATGGTCAGACATTGCCTGAGCGGCGCGGGGGCAGTCACGCGATCGCAAAGCCTCGAGAATCCGTTCGTGTTCTTCCAGGGTTTCCCAAACGCGGTCCTCCTGCGCGAAAGGAAGCCTCTGGATCTCCGCAACCACGGCATCAACCGTTCGGAACAGGTCCATGAACATGCGGTTGCCGCAGCCTTCAACGATCAGGCGGTGGAAATTGCTGTCCTCCACTCCGGCTTGTGCGAAGTCATGTGCTTGGAAGGCGGTGCGCATCCGGACCAGCGTGCTGGAAAGCGTTTCGAGTGCGGTGTCGGGCAGGGCGATAGCGGCCAGTTGGGCGGCCTGTGGTTCCAACGCCAGGCGCGCCTCGTAGACTTCGCGGGGCGAATAGAGGTCGGCGAACCGCCAAGCGGCGACCGGGTCCGGTGGCTTTCCATCTGTCAGGAAGACGCCACGCCCCACCTCGATCCTGATCAAGCCAAGGGTCTCCAGTGCTGAAAGTGCCTCGCGCAGAGACGCGCGGCTGATGCTCAGCCTTTCGGCAAGCTCGCGCTGGGGCGGCAACTGGTCGCCCGGACGCAGCCCCTGTTCGTCGATGATCTGGCGGATCTTCTCGACCGCCGCCTGTGGCACCAACAGCCGTCCACGCATCCTGCCGATCCCTGTCTGTCGTTGTTCTTGCCGGGGTGCCCCACGCGACGCCTTGACAATAGCTCAGAAAGGGCGTGCAATCCAACTGGTCAGACCGGTCCGGCCTATCAGACCAAAGAAAAATACCACCGGCTTTCAGGGATTCGCGTCAGGCATTCACCCACCCATGCAGGGAGACGCAGGTACAGCCATGCGCAGACAGATTCTCAAATTCGCTCTCCTCGCGGCGGCGACGGCCACCGTCTGGGGCAACTTCGCACCGGCCCACGCCGCCGACCTCGCCGTCGGTGCCAACATCGGCAATGTCCCGTGGGAGTTCCAAGACGCATCCGGCAAGTTCGTCGGCTTCGAGATCGATGTGGTCAACGAGGCGGCCAAGCGCCTGGGCAAGACCGTGGAGATCGTCAACATCCCCTTCAACGGTCTGTTCTCCGCCGTTCAGTCGGGTCGGATCGCCATGGCGATTTCGTCGATCACCATCACCGACAAGCGCCTGGACTCGGTCTCCTTCGCCCAGCCTTATTATGACAGCGACCAGTCGCTGACCGTGCGGGCGAACACCCCGCTCAAGAGCGTCGAGGACCTGAAGGGCAAGTCGCTCGGCGTCGACACCGGCTCCACCGGCGACATGTGGGCCAACCAGAACCAGGCGAAATACAGCTTCGGCGACGTCCGCCGCTATGAGGGGCTGCAGCCGGCCATGCTCGATCTTGGGGCCGGGCGCCTGGACGGCTACATCAGCGACATTCCGGCCCTGCTCTACTACACCAAGGACAAGCCGCAGTTCAAAGTCGTCCAGCGCATCCCGACCGGCGAGCGCTATTCCGTGATGTTCGCCAAGGACAGCCCGCTGCTACCCGCCGTCAACGAGCAGATCACCGCGATGAAGAAGGACGGAACTTTGGCGGCCCTGCATGAGAAGTGGTTCGGCGTCAAACCCGAGGCCGAGGGCAGCACCGTCAAGGTTCTCGACATTCCGAAGAAGTCCTGAACGCGGACCGTCTCCCCGCAATTGCACCTAATGGCCGGGGACGTGGCGCCCGAGCGGTGTCATGCCCGGCCGTAGCCTCCGGGCCGTCGCCTTACGGCCTGGACCCGGCCCATGCCTGGACATTCTCTCATGGACTTGATTGACACCTTCTTCAACGGAAGGGTGCTGTGGGATGCGCTGCCGCTCCTGCTGATGGGGCTGGGGACGACGCTGACGCTGGGGATTCTCAGCATCGCGCTCGGCCTCATCGGCGGCCTGATCCTCGCTCTTCTGCGCCTTTACGGCCCGCCGACCCTGAGCGGACTGTGGGTGCTGTACATCGACCTGTTCCGCGCCATTCCCATCTTGGTGCTTCTGGTCATCGTCTATTACGCCCTGCCGTTCGTTGGAATCCGACTTTCCCCCTTCGCGTCCGCCACCACCGCCCTGTCTCTGGTCAGCGCCGCCTACAGCGCGGAAATCCTGCGGGCCGGCATCCAGGCGATCCCCCGCGGCCAGTTCGAGGCCAGTCAGGCGCTGGGCCTGTCCTACTGGAGCATGATGGGGGACATCATCCTGCCCCAGGCCGTCCGCGTCGTCATCCCGCCGATGACCAGCAACTGCATCAACGTGATGAAGGACACGGCACTCGCCTCCGTCGTCGCGATGCCGGACCTGTTGAAGCAAGCGACCCAGGCCCAGGCACTGGCGGCGAATCCGACGCCGCTGATCGGCGCTGCCGCGCTGTATGTGCTCCTGCTCCTGCCGATGGTGCGCGCCGTGGGCTCGCTGGAAAGACATTTTGCCCGGGAGCGCCGCTGAGATGCAGACCAAGAATATGCAAACGGGGGAACGGGGCGTGGCCGCGCCCGCACCGTCCGCCGCCCGGCCGATCATCTCCATCCGCGACCTGCGCAAGATGTACGGCAGCTTCTGCGCCCTGTCCGACATCAACCTCGATGTCGCGGAAGGCGAGGTCGTCGTTCTGCTCGGCCCCTCGGGTTCGGGCAAATCGACCCTGATCCGCTGCATCAACCTTCTGGAGACCTACGACGGCGGAACCGTTCTGGTGGACGACGTCGCCGTCCGGCCCGGCCCCAATCTGGCGGCCGTCCGCAGCGAGGTCGGGATGGTGTTCCAGAGCTTCAACCTGTTTCCCCATATGACCGTGCTGCGCAACGTCGCGTTGGCGCCGATCCGGGTGCGCAAGCTGACGCCGAAGGCCGCGGAGGACAGGGCCATGGAGTTGCTGACCCGCGTCGGCATCGCCGAACAGGCCGGCAAATTTCCCGGCCAGCTTTCGGGTGGCCAGCAGCAGCGCGTCGCCATCGCCCGCGCGCTGGCGATGGAGCCCAAAATCCTGCTGTTCGACGAGCCGACCTCGGCGCTTGACCCGGAGATGGTCGGCGAGGTGCTCGACGTCATGCAGTCGCTGGCCCGCACCGGCGTAACCATGGTGGTCGTCACCCACGAGATGGGGTTCGCCCGCCGCGTGGCCGACCGCGTGATCTTCATGGAGCGCGGCCAGATCGTGGAAGAGGCCAAGCCGGACGCCTTCTTCTCCGCGCCCAAGGAGGAGCGTGCCCGCGCCTTCCTGCAAGCGGTGCTGAACCATTGAGTGCCCTCCGGAGCATCCCGCCGGTGCCGCTGACCGGCGAGGTTTTCGCGCCGTTCGGTACCGTGCTCGCCGCCGGCCTTGGCAGATCGTCCCTGGTCAATGACGGGCGCGGCATCCGCTATGACGCCGAGCATGGGCTGGGCTTCGCCGGCGAACCGCTGCCGCCGGTGCTGGCGCTCTATCGCCTCACGCCGTCGCGCCTGCCCTTCACCGTGACGGCGATGGAGCAGCACCCGCTCAGCAGCCAGACATTCGTCCCCATGACCGGCGGACGCTTCCTGGTGGTGGCCGCCCTGGCCGATGCCGATGGCGAACCGGATCCCGAAACAGCCCGCGCCTTCATTGCCGGTCCCGATCAGGCGATCACTTATGCCGGCGGGGTCTGGCACTGTCCGCTTGTGGCACTCGACGAGACCGCCGACTTCGCCATGATGATGTGGCGCGCTCCCGATCCCGACGCCGACTGCCGCGTCGTCTCCCTGTCCGTGCCGCTGCTGGTCGCCGACCAGACCGCGACGACCTGACCGAAGGAACTGAACCCGTGTCGAACGTGACGTCCTCCCCGCTCGATCTGTCCTTTGTCCGCTCCCAGTTCCCTGCGCTCGCCGGCGATTGGATCTTCATGGACAATGCCGGGGGTTCCCAGACCCTAACGCGTGTCGCCGACCGCATCCGGGATTATCTGCTGACCAGTAATGTCCAGTTAGGGGCCAGCTACGCCGTATCGCGGCAGTCCGGCGCACGGGTCGCCGACGCCCATGCCGACATCGCCGATCTGATCGGCGCCGCCCGGCCGGACGAGGTGGTGATGGGGCCGAGCACGACGGCTTTGCTCTACACCCTGTCGACGGCGATGGCCGAACAGATCCGGCCCGGCGACGAAATCGTCGTCACCAACTGCGATCACGAGGCCAACATCGGCCCCTGGCGCAAGTTGGAGGAGAAGGGCGCCGTCATCCGGACCTGGGCGGTCCGCCCCGACAGCCTGGAGCTGTCGCTGAACGACCTGGAGCCTCTGCTGAACGGACGCACGCGGCTTGTCTGCGTCACTCATGCCTCGAACATCCTCGGCACCATCAATCCGGTGGCCGACATCGCCCGGCTGGTGCACCGGCACGGCGCCAAGCTGCTGGTCGACGCCGTCGCCTATGCCCCGCACCGCGCGGTGGACGTGGCCGGCTGGGATGTCGATTACTATGTCTTCAGCTTCTACAAGGTTTATGGTCCGCATTTTGCCGTACTTTACGGCAAGCACGAGCATCTGGCGGCACTGCCCAGCCTGAACCACTACTTCATCGACCGCTCGGTGATCCCCTACAAGCTCCAGCCTGGCAACGTGAATTACGAACTCGCCGTCGGCTGCACCGGGATCGTCGATTACCTTGCGGAGCTGGGGGAGCGCTGCGGCGCCACGGGACCGCGCCGGGCCAAGATCGAGGCTGCCTTCGACGCCATCGCCGCCCATGAGGAGGCGCTTGCCGAGCGGCTGCTCGCCTATTTGTGCGGACGCAACGATGTGACAGTCATCGGCCACTCCGCAGCCGATCGGACCCTGCGGGTGCCGACCATCAGCTTCGTGGTGGACGGTTACCGGTCGGACGAGGTGGTGAGCGCGGTCGATGCATCGATGATCGGCATCCGCTTCGGCGATTTCTATGCCAAGCGCCTGATCGAGACGCTGGGGCTGGCCGCCGTCAACGGGGTAATCCGCGTTTCACTGGTCCACTACAACACGCTCGACGAGGTCGACCGTCTCATCGAGGCGCTCGGCCGGGCCATGCCGCAGGCGCGGTGAGCGCCAGGAAGACCAAAGGATGACCGACCGATCACATCTGGAACAGGATAAGGCACATGGCTGAGTTCGATCTGGTGGTGCGCAACGGAACGGTGGTCACGGCCGCCGATGTCAGCCGCTGCGACATTGGCATCAAGGACGGCCGCATCGTCGCCCTGGCCGAACGGCTCGACACGTCCGGAGCGGTCCTCGACGCCTCCGGCAAGCTGGTGATGCCGGGCGGCATCGACAGTCACGTCCACATCGCGCAGGACGGCGATGACGGCACGATCATGGCCGATGATTTCCGCAGCGGCACGCTGTCCGCGGCCTTCGGCGGCAACACGACGGTCATTCCCTTTGCGCTGCAGCCCAAAGGCCAGTCGCTGCGCGCCGCGGTGCAGAATTATCACGCGCGGGCGGAAGGCCAGTGCCTGACCGACTATTCCTTCCATCTCATCATCTCCGACCCCACCGAGCAGGTCCTGGGGCAGGAACTGCCCGCCCTGGTCCAGGACGGCTACACGTCGTTCAAGGTCTTCATGACCTATGACGACCTGAAGCTGAACGACCGCGAGCTTCTGGAGGTGTTCGACGTCGCCCGGCGCGAGAAGGCGCTGGTGATGGTCCATGCCGAAGGCTATGACGCCATCAAGTTCCTGACCGAGCGGCTGGAGCGCGCCGGCCGCACCGATCCCTACTATCATGCCGAATCCCGCCCAATCCCGGTGGAGCGGGAGGCGACCCACCGCGCCATCTCCTTCGCCGAGATCGTCGACGTGCCGATCATGATCGTCCACGTCTCCTCTGCCGATGCCATCGAACAGATCCGCTGGGCGCAGAGCCGCGGACTGAAGGTCTATGCCGAAACCTGCACCCAGTATCTGACCCTGACGGCCGACGACCTGAAGGGACTGAACATGGAGGGCGCCAAATACGTCTGCAGCCCGCCGCCGCGCGACAAGGAAAGCCAGGACGCCTGCTGGACCGGCCTGCAATCCGGGCTGTTTTCCGTCTTCTCCTCCGACCATTGCCCCTTCCGCTTCGACAGCCCCGCCGGCAAGAAGAAGCAGGGCGAGCGGACGGCCTTCAAATGGGTTCCCAACGGCATCCCCGGCGTCGAGGTCCGCCTGCCGATCCTGTTCTCCGAAGGGGTAGGGAAGGGACGGATTTCACTGCAGGAGTTCGTCGCCCTCACATCCACCAACCACGCCCGCATGTACGGCCTCGCTCCACGGAAGGGCAGCATCTCGATTGGGGCGGATGCCGACCTCGTGCTGTGGGATGCCGACCGCAAGGTGACGATCACCCAGGAACTGATGCACCACGGAGCCGATTACACGCCCTATGAGGGGATGGAGGTGACGGGCTGGCCTGAAACCGTTCTGCTGCGCGGCACTGTCATCATCGACAAGGGCGTCCAGACTGGCAGGGCAGGCGATGGCCGGTTTCTGCACCGGTCGATCTCGCCCTTCGCGGCCCCGCGCGGCCGCCGCCCGACGCACTATGACTGAGCGGATGGCGACGGGGGCGATGCCGGAAGCGCTCTGCCGTTCGCAGAGCGCTTGATCAGACGCGGAGCTGGCGGGGGCGGCCGGCGAGAAAGCCGAAGAAGCCCGCCAGCACGGCAATGGCGACGAAGAGCAGGGTGGAGGCGTGCCAATCGCCGCTCCAGCCATGCAGCAGCCCAACCAAGAATGGACCGGCTGAGGCCAGCGTGTAGCCAACGCTTTGCGACATGCCCGACAGGTGCGAAGCGGTGCGGCTGTCGGGCGAGCGCAGCACGATCAGGGTCAGCGCGACGGCAAAGGCCCCGCCTTGTCCTATCCCAAGAATCACTGCCCACAGCGCGATGGTGCCGAGTGGCGCGTAGAGACAGCCGACCATGCCGACCAGGCTGCAGCCGAGCATCGAGACGGCGGCGAGGCTCTGGCTCGGGGTGCGCGTCGCCAGCATGGGCGCGACCAGCGCTGCCGCCACCTGAACCATGATCGAGCCGGAAACGATCAATCCGGCCGTCGTCGGATCAAACCCGCGGTCGCGCAGCATCGGCGCCATCCAGCCGAACACGATGTAGGCCAATGCCGATTGCAGCCCCATGAACAGGGTGATCTGCCAAGCCAGCCCGTTGCTCCACAGGCCGCGCACTGACGGGCTGCCGGGTCCGGTCGCGCTCTGGCGTCCACGTGCCAACGGCAGCCAAGCCAACGCCGCCACCACGGCCGGGACCGCCCAAAAGGCGAGGGCGCCGGTCCATTGCCCCAAGGCGCCCTCAAGCGGCACCGTCGTCCCAGCGGCGGTCGCTGCCCCGGCGCAGAGCGCCATGGTGTAAACACCCATCATCAAACTGATTTTCTGAGGGAAATCACGCTTCACCACAGCGGGCAAAAGCACGCCGATGATGCCGATCCCAGCACCTGCCAGCGTTGCCCCCGCGAGAAGCGCGGCGAAGTTGCCGACCCCGCGGAGGGCGACGCCACCTCCCAGAATCAACAGCATGATGAATATCATCCGTTCCGTACCGAAGCGCTGGGCCAGATGTGGAGCCACCACTCCAAAGAGGCCGAGGCACAGCACGGGTGAGGTGGTCAGCAGGCCTGCCTGCCCAGACGTCAGGCCGGCGTCGCGCACCACATCGCCCATGACCGGCGCAAGGCTCGACAGCGCCGGCCGCAGGTTCAGCGCCACCAGCACCAAGCTGACGGCGACCAGCAGCGGGTGATGCAGGGCTGAGTTCTTCGCCCGCGCGTCTTTCACCTCAGGGTTCTCAGTCCGAATGGCCGCCGGGCAGTTGTTAGAAGGGTCGGCGGAACGGCCGGCGGCGCTGTCGATGTTCATGAACGGCCTGGACAGTGTGAGTGGCAGGGCCAGGCAATCGACCATTGGTTGCTCGTACGGTCAAGCCGGTTCCGTCATCTCTGACCTCAGGCTTAGGCCATGGCCGTGGTCGAGTAGCTCAGTCATTCGGCATTCGCCCCCACAGATGCATATTTCAGCGGAAAGCACCCGTCCGTTTCCGTGAATTCGCCCACACGTAGGGGTGGTGTCGGGGGCCGAACCAGCCTTTGATATGTCCATGATCCTTCCTCGGCACAGGTCAAGGAGGATAGGGAAGCTTCGAGCAAGGTCGGACATGCGACGGATCGGAGAATTCCTTCGTCTGTGGGATGAGTTCGGTGCCAGCCAGCGGCAGATTGCCGACACCTGCCGGCTGCCGCGGAACACGGGGTTCCGTCAGGTTTCGCGCCAAGTCTGAGCTGACGACCCAGGGGTCGCTAGCTGACAGTAGGGACGGAGACCGATCCCGAGCGTCGCCAACGTCGGCGTGAACCCCAAGTGACCTTCCCCGGCAGAATGGACACCGGGTCAAGCGGCTCGAAACTCGGCCTGGTCCGGGGTGATGTCGCCGAGAGCCGAGTGCGGGTCGGTCCAAGATGCGTGTGGAAATAGGCTTCAAAGCCGCTGTCCGGAAGAGGCTCGGCCTGATGCCGTAAATTCCCTTTTCTTTTAATAGTTTGTAAAGCTACGGCTTGTGTCCGAGAAGGCTAACGTTTTTGGACGGTGATGCCTCTCCACGAGGAAACCGGACCTCGTTGCCCTTGGCATGGGCGGGAAATGGTGGAATCGGCACCGTCAAGTTCGGGCTGGCAGGGGCGCCTGGGTGACGGTATGGGGCCGGCATGACGACGCGCCCCGATGCGATGTACGCCGGCTACCGCTTCCCTGCCGAGGTGATCAGCTACGCGGTGTACCTGCACTTCCGCTTTCCGCTGAGCCTTTGGATGGTCGAGGAGATGGTGGGGCTGCGTGGTCTCACGATCAGCCATGAAACCGTGCGCTAATGGGGCCTGAAGTTCGGCCGAGAGATCGCCACCCGCATCCGGCAACGGCGCCTTGCGCGCGGCGACACGTGGCATTTGGATGAAGTCGTGATCAGCGTCGCCGGCAAGAAGCACGACCTGTGGCGGGCGCTCGACCAGGACGGCTTTGTTCTCGACGTGCTCGTGCAAAGCCGGCGCGACACGAAGGCGGGCAAGCGTCTGCTGGGCAAGCTGTTGAAGAGGCAGGGCCGGGCGCCGCGGGTGCTGATCACCGATAAGCTGAAGTCCTACGCAGCCTCCAAGAAGGCCCTGAAGCTGCGCAGCGAGCACCGCCAGCATAAGGGCCTCAACAACCGGGCCGAGACCAGCCATCAGCCGACGCGCAGACGCGAGCGGCAGATGAAGCGCTTCAAGTCACCCCGGCAGGTGCAGCGATTCCTCTCCATTCACGACCCGATCAACAACCTCGTCCACCTCCGCCGCTACCGTCGCCCCGCTGCCGAGTACCGCACCGCCCGAGCCCAAGCCTTCGCCGCCTCGGCCGAGGTGGCCGGCGTGCCCCTGGCCGCGTAATCACCTTTGTCCACCGGGCATTCCTGGTCATACCGCGCCCGCCACCATCACCGGCGCCGACAAATTGACGGTGCCTTGCCGACCTGCTCGCTGTCGCCTGACCAACACGGAGCCGGAGGACGGGCTCTCTGCGCCCACTCGCTCACCTTGGCGCGAGACCTGATGGAACCGTCAATCCTGCTCCGTCGCGACGGTGAAGTTCGAGTCCTCGTGCCTCAACTCGTCCAGCAGGTCGTCGATGATGCGCAGCGCCTGTGACGTGGCGGCATTCATTTCGCTTCCGGTGGGATGAATGAGGAACAGCGTGCGCATCAGTGCCGGGTCGCAGATCGGCCGGATCACCAGGGTGCCGGTCTGGACGTCCTCCGCGACGGCACTGTGCGGCAGGATCGCGCAGGCCAGTCCACGCCGGACCATGTCCTTGATCGCCTGCATCGATTCCAGCGAGAAGGCGACGTTCGGCACCAGCCCGCGCGCGGTCATCGCGCCGGTGACCAGACGCCGGACCAGATCGCCCTCGTTCGGCATCGCCAGTTCGGCGTCGGCGATGGCAGCCAGTGACAGCGGACCGATCCCGTCGAACTGCGAGCCCGGATGGGTGATCAGGCACAACGCCTCGTTCAGCCGCGGCTCCCGGTGCAGCATGCGGCTGCGCGGCACCGTGTAGGCCAGCGCGAGATCCAGCTTGCCCGAGGAGACATGACCGATAAGGGAGTGGCTTAGTTCCTCGAACAGTTTCAGTTCGACCCCCGGCAGGGCGCCGTGCAGCCGTTCCATCAACCTGCCGGCCAGAAGCCCCGACAGGCTGGGGGTCAGTCCCACGGCCAGCGTTCTCGGAACCTGTCCGGCAACCTCGCGCAACGAGCGTTTTAAATCCTGCAGGCGGCGCACCATCAGCCGCGCCTCTTCCAGGAAGAGGAGGCCGGCCGGGGTGGGGTGGGTCCCGGTGACGGTGCGGACCAGCAGAGGCACGCCGAACTCTCTCTCCAGCGCCTTGATCTGCACACCCAGCGCCGGCTGCGCGATGTTCAACGCCAGCGCCGCCTTGCTGATGCTGCCCAATTCGCAGACGAGGATGAAACTTTCCAGCTGGCGGCTGCGCATCTGCGGGATCCATTGCTTTGGCGGCCGTTGCGGCCGTTCACATCGCTTGTATCGGAGCGACGGCAGGCAGGTCGGTACGCCCCGGGCATGGTCCCGAAGCCTCGCATCGGCGGCGGGGGAGGACAAACAATTTTTGTATGGGGGTGGTCCAAAGCTGTCCTAGACAGAGCCGGCGGGCTGCTTTTGTATGCTTACAAAACAAACAGAATTCAGGCGGAACGCCCGACACCGGGAGGGAGATGCAGCCCATGCGTGGTCTATCGTCAGAAAGAGCACCGGTCCCCGAGGATCCGGCAGGCGGGTCCCATCCGGCGCAGCCCATACCGTTCGGCCGCGCCCCGGGTCCCAACGGTCTGACGGCAGGAAGCCATGCGGTGATGACCGGTGTCACCCGCATCTTCGGATCGGCGATCCATGCGTTGGGGCCGGTCGATCTGGAACTGCGCCGAGGAGAGTTCTTCTCCATCGTCGGGCCGTCCGGCTGCGGTAAATCCACGCTGCTCGACGTGCTGGCCGGGCTGAGCAGCCCCACGGACGGTACGATCACCTTCGAAGGCAAGCGCGTGCGCGGCACGGTTCCCGACGGGGTCGGCGTGGTGTTCCAGGAGGATGCGTCGTTCCCCTGGCTGTCCGTGCGCGACAACATCGGCTTCGGCCTGCGCCGCGCCGGCTTCCGTGGCGCCGAGGCGGAGGACCGCGTAAGCCATGCCATTGATTTCATGGGTCTGAACGATTTCGCCGACGCCTATCCCAACCAATTGTCCGGAGGTATGCGCCAGCGCGTCTGCATCGCTCGCACTCTGGTCATGCGTCCGCGCCTTGTCCTGCTCGACGAGCCGTTCGGCGCGCTCGACCAGCAGACACGCCTGCTGATGGGCGACGAACTGCTGCGGCTGTGGCGGGCCAGCGGGGCGACCGTCCTGCTCATTACCCACGCGCTGGACGAGGCGGCGATGCTGTCCGACCGCATCGGTGTTATGTCGTCGCGTCCCGGCCGCTTCATCGAGATCGTCGAGACCGGCTGGCCGCGCGACCGGACCAGCGCCATCGCCGCCGAACCCGCCTTCGGTGACGTCACCACCCGCCTGTGGAACACGCTGCGCGAAGAGTCGCTGAAGGCGATGGCCAGCCAGCGGAGGGTCGTGGGATGACGCGGGCCGGCATCCAGCGCCTGCTGATCACCGCCGCGGCTGTCCTGGCGCTGGAGGCATCCTGCCGCCTGGGCTATGTCGGGCGCGGCACCATGATCCCGCCGTCGGAGATGCTTGCCGAACTGGTCCGTCTGATGGGAACCGACGGGTTCTGGTCGCAGATCGGCTTCACCCTGCGCAACATCCTCGCCGCCGCCGTCGCCGCGATGGTCGTGGGCTTCGCCGGCGGCGTCGCGCTCCACGCCCTGCCGCGGGTCCGCCGGGCGGTCGAGCCGCTGATCGCCAGCTATTACGCCCTGCCGTTCTTCGTGCTGTATCCGCTGTTCATCGTTCTGCTCGGCATGAACGCGCTGCCGATCATCGCCATGGGCTTCCTCTATGCCGTGATGGCGATGGTGACGGCGACGCTGTCGGGGCTGGACCGCATCCCGCCGGTGCTGCGCAAGGTCGGACGCACCTACCGCCTCGACCGTGTGCAGGACGCGCTGCTGATCCAGCTTCCGGCCGCCGGGCCGCACATCTTCACCGGGGTGAAGCTGGCGCTGAGCTATTCGGTGACCGGCGTCATCGGGGCGGAGTTCATCCTGGCCGGCAGCGGGCTCGGCTACTCCATCGCCTTCGCGTACAACAATCTCCAGGACCGAACGATGTACGCGCTGCTGCTGTTCGTGGTGGTCTTCGTGTCCAGCCTGACGGTGCTGCTGCACTGGGCGGAACAGCGGGTGCGCCACCGCTCCGGCGCCGGCCGTGTCGGCGCCGCCCGCGACACCGCCGGGGGCGGGGAGAAGCTGGTGGCCGCCGCTGTTATCGCCCTGCTGATCCTGGGTGGCTGGCAGCTGTTCCACGGGCTCGCGGGGGATGAGGCCCTGGCATCGCCCGCCGTTACCCTGAACCGGCTGATGGTCCTGTTCGGCAACCCGTCCTTCTGGGAAAACGTGGCGGAGACGGCGAAGGCGCTGGGGCTGTCGCTGCTCATCTCTTGCATCGGCGGCGGGCTGGCGGGTGTGCTGATCGGTGCCAACCGGTCGCTGTCGGACGTTCTGGAGCCGTTGTTCGTCACCCTCTACGCGATTCCCAAGGTCACGCTCTATCCGGTGATCCTGCTGCTGTTCGGCCTGGGCATGCCGGCGAAGGTCGCCTTCGGCACCCTGCACGGCTTCATCCCGATGATGCTGGTTACGATGGGGGCCATCCGCGCCATGAACCCGGTGCTGCGGCGATCGGCCCGGGCCATGCGGCTGACGTGGATGCAGACGCTGACCGCGATCCTGGTGCCGGCGACGGTCCCGGAAATCGTAACTGGCCTGCGCATCAGCTTCTCCATCACCCTGCTGGGCGTGATGGTCGGCGAGATGTTCGCCTCCAAGCGCGGGCTGGGCTTCATGATCATGAACGGCATCAGCGTCAACGACACCGCGACGATGATGAGCGTCACCGTGTTGATCGGCCTGTTCGCCCTGGCGGTCAACAGCGCGCTGCTCGCGCTCGACAACCGGATGCACCGGGTCGCCTGAGCGGCACCCGCCTTCGAGCGTCCTCTTCGCCTGTCACCTCCTTCCCGGCCGCCGGCCCGCCCGGCGGAAAGGACCTTCTCATGCCCATCGAAACTGCGAAGCTGATCGACGTCCATGCCCATGTCCGATTGGAGGCCACCAACGGCGCCGCCGGCATCCACGGGCCGGAGCATGGCGTCGACGAGAACGGCCAGCCCTGGTACCGCGTCGGCAACTACCGGCTGAGCGGCGTCCGCCATTTGAACAGCCCCTTCACCGATCCGGAGCTGCGGCTGCGCCGCATGGATGAGGCCGGTATCGACTTCCAGGTGCTGTCGGCCAGTCCGCTGAACTATTTCCACCACATCGACGTGCCCTCGGCCGTCTCCTTCTGCCGCCGGCACAACGACGCGCTGGCGGAACTGGTCGCGCGCTATCCCGACAGGCTGGGCGGGCTGGCCGCCCTGCCGATGCAGGATCCGCGTGCGGCGACGGAGGAGCTGGAGCGCTCCGTCGGCGAACTGGGGCTGTGGGGGGCGGCGACCGGCACCGAATTCGCGGGCGAGCCGCTGCACAGCCCGGCGTTCGACAGGCTCTACGAGGCGTTCGTCCGGCTGGACGTGCCGCTGTTCCTGCATCCGGCCCCGGCCGGCATCGACGGTCCGCCCGGCGATCCGGCGCTGAAGCGCTTCGACCTCGACGTCATCATCGGGTTCGCCGCGCAGGAGACCATCGCCGTCGCCACCCTGATCTTCGGCGGCGTGCTGGAGCGCCATCCCCGGCTGGATGTCTGGATCAGCCATGGCGGTGGTGCGGCCGCCTTCACCGCCGGGCGGCTGGCGCAGGCCGGCATGAAGCGGCCCTGGGCCAGCCAGTCGATGAAGAAGGACGGGGCCTTCGAGGAGATGCTGTCGCGCCTGTGGTTCGACACGCACCTGAACGACGACCGGGCGCTGGCGCTGCTGACGCAGGTGGTTGGGCCGGACCGGCTGGTCTTCGGCACCAATTTCGCCGGCTGGGACCAGCCGGAGGACGGACACCACGGCGCCGTGTCGCCGGCGCTGGCCGGCAACGCCCGCCGCCTGCTGAGAAAAGACAAAACCCATAACGGAGGGACGCCATGACCATCACCCATTTCCTGACCCGCGCGCTGGCGGCGGTGCCGCTGATCGGCGGCCTTCTGGCCTCGGCGCCGCAGGCCCATGCGCTGGAGATCATGGCGTCCCATTACGGCGCTCTGCTGAACACCGCCCCGATCGCCGTGGCGCTGGAGCGGGGCGAATACAAGAAGAACGGCGTCGACGTCACCGACGTGATGAGTTCGGTTGGCGGCGGCACCGGCATCCGCAACATGGTGGGCGGCGGGCTAGGCTACGGCATCGTCAGCACCTCCACCGCTCTGGCCGGCATCAGGCAGGGCATGGACATCCGCATCGTCCACACCGCGATCCGCCGAGTGGACGACCTGCTGTGGGTGACGCGGCCGGACAGCGGCGTTTCCTCGGTCAAGGATCTGGTCGGCCGCAAGGTCGGCATTACCGCGCCGAAATCGTCGAGCGAGCTGATGGTCGTCATGGCCTTCGAGGCGGCCGGCTATCCCGGCAAGGCCGACATGGTGGCGCTGGGATCGGTCGGCTCGGGCCTGTCGGCGCTGGAGCAGGGCGGGGTGGATGCGGCGCTGATCCTGGAGCCGCTCTACAGCGCCCGGAAGGACCGCTACAAGGTCGCCTTCTCGCTGGAGAACCTGCCGTCGATGACGCCGACCGTGGGCGTCGCCACCGGCGACTTCATGCGCAAGAGCCCGGACCAGTTGCGCGGGCTGCTCGCCGCCTGGCGCTCGGCGGTGAACTTCATCTACGAGAACCCGGAAGAGGCGGCGAAGATGGTCGCCAAGCGCTATGGCGACACGCTGCCGATTGAGGTCGCAACCACCTCAATGAAGCGCATGGCGGCGATCAAGTACTGGAGCCAGGGCGACTTTGACATGGATGCCCTGAACATCTGGGTCAAGGGCATGGAGCGCATGGGCGAGTGGTCCGGCCCGGTGGATTGGTCGAAGGTGCTGGACGACTCCTTCCTCGCTGCCGATCTGCGCAAATGACGGGGTATTCCGCCATGAAACCGCAGATATCGACCACGGGTGGCGCGCTGGCCGTCGTCATCGGCGGCGGCAACGGCATCGGCGAAGAGACCGCCCGGCTGATGGCGTCGCGCGGCTGGCGGCTGGCCGTCGCCGACCTCGACCCGGCGGCGGCGGAGCGGGTGGCCGGTGAACTCGGCGGTGTCTCGCTGGCGCTTGACATCGCCGACGCCGATGCGGTGGAGCGGGCGGCCGCCGCCATCGAGGTGGCGCATGGTCCGGTCGGTGCGCTGGTGGTCGCCGCCGCCGTCTTTCAGCCGGTGCTGCCGCCGGCCGAGCTGCCGCTGGAGGTGTGGGAGCGCACGGTCCACGTCAACCTGACCGGCACCTATTACGCCAACCGCGCCTTCGGCACTCGTATGGCGCGGCAGGCGCGGGGCAGCATCGTCAACATCGCGTCGATTGCCGCCATCGGTTCGGTGCCGGTCCATGCCTATGCGTCGAGCAAGGCGGGGGTGGTCAGCCTGACGCTCAACCTCGCCGGTGAGTGGGGGCGCGCCGGGGTCCGGGTCAACTGCGTCTCGCCCGGCTCGACGCTGGTGCCGCGGGTGGTTGAACGGATCCGGTCGGGCCGCTATGCCGCCGATCCGGCCGAATTCACGGCGCTCGGCCGGATCGTGCAGCCGCGCGAGGTGGCGGAGAGCATCGAGTTCCTTGCTTCCGACCGGGCGTCGGCGATCACCGGCGTCAATCTGGTGGTGGATGCCGGATGGCACGTCGCCGGCACCTGGGCACAATATGGCGGCGTCCGTCCGGCTCCGTCTCCCCTCGAGGCGGCGGGAGGCGCGGCATGAATCCGCTGTCGCTCTCCTACTACACGGTGCCGGAACTGTCGCCGCCCGACATGGTGACGGTGGCGGCGGACCAGGGCTGCGCCCATGTCGGCCTGCGCCTGCTGGGCGGCCAGCCCGACGGCGATCCGATGCCGCTGCTGGCCGACCCCGCCCTGCGGCGCGAGATGAAGCGGTGCATGGCCGACCGCGGCGTCACGGCACTCGACGCCAACACCGCCCGCGTCCTGCCCCACACCGACCTCGACGCCTTCCGCCCCTTCCTGGAGGCCGCGGCCGAGCTGGGTGCCCGCCATGTGCTGGCGACCGGCGACGACCCCGACGGGGGGCGGCTGGCGGCAAGGCTCGGACGGCTGTGTGACGATGCCGCCGGCTTCGGCCTGACCGTGCAGTTCGAGTTCGTGTCCTGGATGAGCGTGCCGAGCGCCGCCGCCGCCGCCCGGCTGATCGGCCGGGTGGGGCGCCCGAATATCGGCATCGCGCTCGACGCGCTGCATTACGATCGCTCCGGCGGCACGCCGGCCGAAGTGGCGGCGATCCCGCCCGGCCTGTTCGCCTACATGCATCTCTGCGACGCCCCGCGCGACCATGGGACCGACCGCGACTCCCTGCTGCACACGGCGGTGAAGGAGCGGCTCTTCCCCGGCGACGGCGGCATCGACCTGACCGGGCTGCTGCGCGCGCTTCCGCCCGGGCTGCCGCTTGCCCTCGAAATTCCGACCGCCACCCTGGCGCGGACGATGGACGCGCCGGCCCGCGTGGCGCGCGCCGTTGCCGCGACCCGCCGCCTGCTGGCGGCGCTCTGAGCACCGCCTCTCAAGAGGCCTTTCAGGAGGAACCACCATGGCCGCCAGCCCCGAGACCGGCACCGCCATCCGCGCCTGCGCCCAGGCGGTGATCCGGTCGATCGAAACGCACGGACACGACACCGCCCACCTGACGGCGGCGCTGCGCGAACCGCTGGCCGCGCTCGCCGCCCGCCCCGACCTGTGCACGGCCGGCGTGCCGCGCATCGGCAACCACGTCGCCAACTCCCAGTACCTCTACTATGACGGCGACCTGTCGATCCTGCTGTTCGAACTGCCCGAGGGTCAGCCTATCGCCGTCCACGACCACGGCAACTGGGAGAGCATGGCGATTTATCGGGGGCGGGTGAAGCACACCGTCTATGAGCGGCGCGACGACGGCTCGGTTCCCGGCAGGGCCGACCTAGCCGTGGTCGAGGACCGCGTGCTGGAGCCGGGCGACAGCGTGGTGATCGCCCCGCCCACCGACATCCACGGCTTCATGGCGCTGGAGGAAGGAAGCTGGGGCATCACCGTGGCGAGCGGCACCTACAAGCCCGAGCGCAGCTATTTCCAGCCCGAGGCCGGAACCGTCGTCAGCAAGCGTCCGCGCGGCTGACGGGCCGCCGCATCCGGAACAAGGAAGACCACAGCGATGGATTTGGGACTGAAGGGCAAGGTCGCGCTGGTGCTCGGCGGCAGCCAGGGCATCGGACGGGCGGCGGCGCTGGGGTTCGCGCGCGAAGGCTGCGTCGTCGCCATCTGCGGCCGCGACTCCGGCCGGCTGGAGGAGGCGAGGGCGCTTCTGGAGGCGGCCGGCGGCCCGGTGCTGGCGGTGCCGGCAGACGTTGGCGACCCGGAGGCGGTGGAGCGGCTGGTCGGTGAGGTTGCCGACGCTTATGGCACCATTCACATCCTGGTCAACAACGCCGCCGGTCCGAAACCCGGCTCCTTCGACGAGCTGAGCGGTGCCGACTGGGAGGACGCCTTCCGCCTGACGCTGATGTCGGCGGTCAATGCGACCCGCGCCGCGCTTCCCCACATGCGCCGGCAGCGCTGGGGGCGGGTGGTCAACGTCAGTTCCTATTCCGTCAAGCAGCCGATCGGCGAGCTGATGCTGTCCAACAGCCTGCGGCTGGCGGCGCTGGGCTGGGCCAAGACGATGGCGACGCAGCTGGCGCCGGAGAACATCCTGGTCAACACCGTCTGTCCCGGCTGGACGGCGACCGACCGCATGACCCAGGTGGTCGGCGCCCGTGCCGCCGCCCAGGGCCGGACCGCGGAAGATACTGCGGCCGGCATCGCCGCCGGCATCCCGCTCGGCCGTTTCGCCCGACCCGAGGAGGTCGCCGACCTGATCGTCTTCCTGGCATCCGAACGCGCGAGCTACCTGACCGGCACCGCCATCCCGGTGGATGGCGGCGTCGTGCAGAGCACGCTATGAGGCCGGCTCAATCCACGTCCAACATCCGTTTTCCCGGGAGGATCACATGACCAAAACCGCTCTGGTGACCGGAGCCGGCGGCGGATTGGGCGCGGCCATCGCGCGCCGTCTGGCCGGCGAAGGATACCGCGTGGCGCTGCTCGACCTCGATGCCGCCGGGTTGGAGGTGGAGGCCGCGCGGATCCCCGGCGCCCTGGCCTTCACCGCCGACGTGACCGACGAGGCGCAGATCGATGCGGTGGTCGCCGCGATGACCGAGGCGTTCGGCGACGGACCCGACCTGCTGGTCAACAACGCCGGCATCGTCCGCTTCGGCGACCTGCTGGAGCACAGCGTCGCCGATTTCCGCCGCGTGGTGGACGTGAACCTGACCGGCACCTTCATCGTCACCCGCGCTGTGGCGCGGCGGATGGCGAATCGCGGATCGGGGGCCATCGTCAACATCACCTCGCTGAACGCCGTCGCCCCCAGCCCGGACGCCGGGGCCTATCCGGCCACCAAGGCGGCGGTGGCGCTGTTAACCGAACATCTGGCGCTGGCGCTGGCGCCGCGCGGCGTGCGGGTCAACGCCGTCGCCCCCGGCTTCATCGACGCCGGCATGTCGGCGCCGATCTACGCGGATGCGGAGGTGCGCGCGGTGCGCGGCGCCGCCGTGCCCGCCCGGTCGCTCGGCACCGCCGACGATGTCGCCGACGCGGTGCTGTTCCTGGCCTCGGACCGGGCGCGCTACATCCACGGCCAGCATCTGATGGTCGACGGCGGCGTCTCCTTCAGCCTGAAGATGCACCTGCCCCGCCGCGCGCCGGCGGTCAAGCCCCCGGCGGGCGACCGATGAGTGGGGCGATCCGCAACCTGATCCTGACCGGTGGCATCGGCCATCCCTTCGCCGACGCTGCTCCGGTGCTGGACCGGATCCTGGCCGATGCTGGGGCTGTCTCGACCGTCACCGACGACATCGAAGGTGGGCTGGAGGCGCTGGATCGGGGCGGCTTCGACCTGCTCACCGTCTATGCGCTGCGCTGGCGGATGCTGGGCAGCGAGAAATACGCCCCGCATCGCGAGCGCTGGGCCTTTTCGCTGTCGCAGGCCGGACGGGAGCGGCTTTCGCGCTTCGTCACCGGCGGAGGCGGGCTGCTCGGGCTGCACACTGCGCTGATCTGCTTCGACGACTGGGCGGAATGGAGGGATCTGCTGGGGGGGGCCTGGGTGTGGGGCCGCTCCGCCCATCCGCCGCGCGGCCCGGTCACCCTGGTCCCTACCAACGCGCCCCATCCCCTGACCGCCGGCTTGCCGCCCTTCACGGTCACCGATGAGGCTTATGGCAACTTTGATCTGGCCGAGGGCGTCCAACCGCTGGCGATCGTGGCGTCGGAGGAGGGAGGGGCCTGGCCCGCCTTGTGGGCGCGCGACGTCGGCCGGGGCCGGGCAGTGGCCGACACGCTGGGCCATGACCGTGCGTCCCTGGAACACCCGGTGCACCGCCAAATCCTGACGCGCGCCGCCCTTTGGGCCTGCCGCCGTCCACTCTGAAAACCATCCCGCCCTGCAAGAGGAACCGTCCCAATGAACAGCCTCCATGCGCAAGCCGCCTCTCCGGCCGATACCTCAAACCGCCCCATCTCCCTGTTCATACCGCTCGACGGCATCATCGGGGCGGAGACCGACGGGCTCGACCTGTCCCGGCCGCTCGACGGCGGGACGGTTGAGGCGGTTCGCGCGGCCTTCCGCGACCATCATCTGCTGGTGATTCGCAACCAGTCGCTGGACAAGGAGCGCATGTACCGGTTCGCCGAACTGTTCGGCCCCATCGAAGGCCACATGATCCGGCTGGCCGACGGGTCGAAGTGGGACGCGGTCCACACCATCACCAACCTGGATGCTGCCGGCAACCCGGTGGCCAAGCCCTTCATCAGCTCCAACTATTTCTGGCACACAGACAAGTCCTTCCTCCGCGAGCCATCGCTGCTGACGATGCTGCAGGCGGTGGAACTGCCGCCGAACGGCGGCGACACGCAGTTCGCCGACATGACCGCCGCCTTTGACGCCCTGCCGGAGGCCACGCGCCGGCGGATCGACGGACTGAAGTCGGTGCAGAGTCTGGAATTCATGCGCCGCTACACCGGCAGCGCCCCGCCGACCGAAGACGACATTGCCGCCGCTCCGCCCATTGCCCATCCGCTGGTCCGCACCCATCCCGAGACCGGCCGCAAGAGCCTCTACATCGGCATGTACAGCTCCCACATCGAGGGCCTGCCGGAGGAAGAGGGACGCGCCCTGCTGGAAGAGCTGCTGGAGCACGCGACGCAGGACCGTTTCGTCTATACCCACCGTTGGCAACACGGCGATCTCGTCTTCTGGGACAACCGCTGCCTGCTGCACCGGGCCACGGCCAACTTCGAGATGGGCAAGCACCGCCGCGTGCTGATGCGCGTCGTGGTGAAAGGCTCCGTACCGGAGTGACGTGCGCGGCCCCGGCGGCAGATCGATGCGACCGCCGGGGCCGGCTCCTCAGGCAAGCCCCAGCAGGCGGCGGGCGTTGCCGCCCAGGATCTCCGCGCAATCCCCATCGGTCAGGTCGGAGGCGAGGATTTCCAGCAGGGGGAACGGAACGCTGAACAGTTTGGGCGAGGAGTAGAAATCCGTACCCAGCAGCAGCCGCTGCACTCCCGCCTCGCGCACGAAACGCTCGATCATGTGGGAAACCGGAACCATCACCCCGGTGTCGAACAGGATGTTCGGATGGCGCCGGGCGATGTGCGGCATCCAATGGGCGAAATCGGGAGACGAGAAGGCGTCCAGCGCGACGAATTGGACATCGCGGAAGCGTTCGGCCAGAACCTCCAGCTTCCAAGGGGATTCCAGCTTGGAATCGCCGATGATGTGGATGAAGGCCGGCACGCCGTGATGACGAACGCGCTCCAGCAGCGCGTCCATGCGCGGATGGTCGATGGCGCAGCCCTGGAACCGGTGGTGCCAGACGATGCCCTTCATCCCGAGAACCTGGATGCAGCGGTCGATCTCGTCCAGCGCCGCGTCCCCTTCCAGCGGGGAAACGGTGGCGAGCGCCGCCGGGAAACGGTCGCTCCAGCGGTCGCGGTACTCCGCGACCTGATCGTTGACGCGGCGGGTGTCGGCGATGCCGTTCGGCGCCTGATAGCCGTTGGATGGCATCAGCAGGGCCTGGGCGATGCCGTTGCGGTCCATGAAGGCGATCCGCTGCTCGGCATCTGCAGTCATACCGCCCGAAGCGCCGCCGCCGACAATGTCGAGCGAGCCGACATGGTGATGCAGGTCGAAGACCTGGAAGGATTTGGCGTCACGCATCCGATGTCCTCCAGAAATCGCTGTAGTCGGGCCGCCGTCGGTCGCGGAAGGCTCCCAGCCCTTCCGTCCATTCGCCGGGAGGCACCTCGGCCAACATCGCCCGCACTGCCGTCCAGTCGAGCGGCGCCGCGCGGCGCACCGCGCGCTTGACCGTGGCGATGGCCCCCGGCGGCGCACCGTCGGTGATGGCCCGTGCCAACTCCACCGCGCTGTCCACGGCGTTTCCGGGCGGGACGACGCGGGAGACCAGTCCCAATGCTGCCGCCTCCTCTGCCCCGATGCGGCGGCGGGTCAGGATCAGGTCCAGGGCATGGCGCGGGCCGGCGATCTGGGCCAGCCGCGCCAGCCCGGTGTTGGGCACCACCCCCAGCCCCAGTTCGGGCAGCGCGAAGACGGCGTCCGCCGCCGCGACCACCAGATCGCAGCACAGCGTCAGCTCGAACCCGCCGCCGAGCGCCCGGCCATGGACGGCGGCGACGGTCGGGCGGGAATATCCGTCCAGCCGCTCGAACAGGTCCATCGGCGTCGGCCCGCCGGGTGTCGGCATCATCCAGCCGGCGTCCAGCAGGTCGCCGATGTCCGCCCCGGCGCAGAAGGAGGGGCCGTCGCCGGCGATGACCAGGGCGGCGGCCTGACGGGCGTCCGACCGGTCGAGCGTGGCGAGCAGGTCGGCCACCAGATCGACGGCCAGCGCGTTGTGGCGGTCGGGCTTCGTCAGGGTGATCAGCCCGACCGTTCCGCGGCGTTCGAAGCGGACCATCATCTTACGGTGCCGGATAGACGAGCGTGCCGCTCGCCTTGGCCGGGGGATAGACGATCTCCTCCCCCTCCTTGCGGTGCTGGACGATGACCATCGTTTCGTCCGACAGCAGCTGGTGCAGGCCGCCGCCTTCCGACGGTCGGTAGCCGATCTTGCCGTAGGGGGTGTCGAAGGTGGCGGTGGACAGCGCCTTGCGCACCTTGTCCTGGTCCAGCGTGCCGGCGCTCTCGATCGCCTTGGCCAGGGTCATCATGCCGGTATAGCCCTGGGGAAAGACGGGAGCGATGGTCTGGCCCTTCGCCTCCACCTTGCGGATCAACTCGGCGGCAGCAGGGGTGCGGTCGGCGGTGGACCATTCGGTGATCATGGTCAGCCCCTCGCTCATGTCGCCGTAGTCGGTGCGACGGTCGCCGGCGGACACCACCATGGTCAGCTTCGGTTTGATCCCCAGGCTCTTCATCTGGCGGACGAGCTGGAGGTTGTCGCCCGAGTAACCGACGGAGAAAAAGGCGTCGGGGTTCAACGACTTGACGCGGGTCAACACCGGCGAGAGGTCTGGCGAGCCGGATTTGAACGGCTCCTTCATCACCAGCTTGATCCCGGCCTTCGTCAAATATTCTTCGGCATATTTGGCCGCGTCGGCGCCGTAGAGCCCGTCCTCATAGGCCAGCGCCACCGTCTTGACCTTGGGGTCGATGGAGGCGAGGAAACTCGAAGCCGCCTTCTGGCGGTGATAATCCCAGATGTAGATATGGTAATACCAGTCCTCCGTGCCGAAGGTCTTCTCCAGCCGGACGGACGAGGAGCCGGTGTGGATGAACAGCGGCTTGTAGCGCTTGATGCTGGACAGCAGCGCGAAGTCGGCCGTGCTGCCGTATCCGCCGACGAAGGCGTAGACCTTGTCCTCGGTCACCATCTTGGAGGCGATGGTGGCGGCGGTGTTCGGTTCGCTCTTGGTGTCCTCGATCAGCAGGGAGACTGGACGGCCGAGCAGGCCGCCGGCGGCGTTGATCTCGTCCGCCGCGAACTGCACGCCGGCCAGGATGGTCTGGCCGCCCACCGCCAGGACGCCGGTCAGCGGCAGCGGCACGCCGATCCGGATCGGCTCCGCCGTCTGGGCGGCAGCCGGAGTTGGGCCGTTCATCGCGAGCGCGGCGATGCCGAGTGCTGCGGCGCCGGCCGCCAGCCGTTTCACGAAACGCATGGCTTCCTCCTGTTCTTATGATCGTTGTTCGCGGGTGGTCTCCGCCGCCGGTTCAGCCGGCGGGGGCGCGTTCGAAGAAGGGGTATCGACGGTCGCCGATCTGCGGGAAGACGACGGACACGGCGTCGCCGCCGCGCACGGCCGGGGCGTTGTCGCCGATCAGCCGGCTGAGCATCCGGGGGCCTTCGGCCAGATCGACGAGCACCACCGTGTAGGGAAGCTGGCCGCTCCATGCCCCACCCTGGAAGGCGACGTGGACATGGCTGTGGGAAAAGACGGTCCCCCGGCCTGACATCCGCTGCCAGCCTAGCGCCGTATCGCCGCAGAGCGGGCAGTGCCGGCGCGGGTAGTAGAAGAGATGGCCGCAGCGTCCGCATTTGGGGAACAGCAGTTCTCCCCGGTCGCACGCATCCCAGAAGGGAGCGCTGGCCCCGGTCGGGTTCGGCGGGGTGGCGAGAAGATCCAGCATCAGGGTTTCTCCAGAATCATGGCGCCGCAGACCGAGAAGATGCCGCCGTTGCCACTGACCAGCGCCCGGCGCGCGCCCTCCACCTGCCGCCTCCCGGCTTCGCCGCGCAGCTGGCGGACCGCCTCGGTGATGTGGAGCATTCCGCCGATGTGCGCCTGGGACAGCAGGCCGCCATGGGGGTTCAGCGGCCTGCGGCCACCGAGATCCATGGCACCCGAGCGCACCAGCGATCCGCCTTCGCCCGGTCGCGCGAAGCCCAGCGCTTCCAGCGACACCAACACCGAGATGGTGAAGGCGTCGTGCAGGTTGGCGAGCTGGATGTCCTCCGGCCCTATGCCCGCCGCCTCGTAGGCGTCGGCGCCGGCGGCGGCCATCCCGAGTTCCGGAATGTCCGGCATCAGGGCCACCGAGTTGTGGGTAGTCTTCATGCCGATGGCGCGGATGGCGACGCCGCGGCCGCGGCCCTGCGGCGCCCGCCCGGCCCGCGTCAGAACCAGCGCGCCGCCGCCGTCCGACACCAGCGAACAGTCGAGCAAGCGCAGCGGGCTGCTGATGAGGCGGCTGGCCCGGTAATCCTCCAGCGTCATCGGCTTGCGCATCTGCGCGTTGTCGTTCAGCAGCGCGTGGCGGCGCGTGACCAGGGCGACCGCCGCCAGATCCGCGTCGGTGGCGCCGTAGAGGTCGAGATAGCGCTGGGCGAGCAGTGCGTAGGGGATCACCATGCCGTGCAGGCCGAACGGCTCCTCCCACTCCTCCCCGCCCAGCAGATTGTGCATGTGCAGGCCCTGCGCGCCCGCGGGGCGGCCGGTCAGGGCGTTCTCGCCGTAGACGCAGGCGGCCACGTCGCAATAGCCGCTTTCGATGGCCCAGACCGCCTGCTGCAGCATGGTCATGCCGGTGACGGTGCCGCCGACATCGACCGTGCAGGCGAAGCGGGGCGCCACCCCCAGATGCTCGGCCAGCGTGGACGAGAACATGCTGTTGGGGGTGGCGTAGGGATCGAGGTTGATCAGTCCGTCGAGATCGGACAGGGCGAAGCCCGCGTCGCGCAGCGCCGCGAGAACGGCCGCGGCCTGGATTTCGACCGGCGACCAGCCGGGCAGGCGACCGACGGGGGTTTCGCCGATGCCCGCGATGACGACGTCGGAACCGACTGCCGGCATGGGGTGTCCTCCGTTTCCGATGCGTCAGACGCCCAGATAGGCGCTGCGCAGCTTTTCGTGGTTGACGACCTTGGCCATCGGCCCGGAGAGGGCGGTCCGCCCCTCCTCCAGCACGACGCAATGGTCGGCGACGTGGGTGGCGTAGCCGACATTCTGCTCGGCCATGACGATGGCGCAGCCGGTCTCCCGCTTGATCTTGGCGAGGGTTACAAACAGCTCCTCGACGACGATTGGGGCCAGCCCGGCCGACGGCTCGTCCAGGATCAGGGCCGACGGCTCGGCCATCAGGGCGCGGCCGATCGCCAGCATCTGGCGCTGGCCACCGCTCATGGTTCCGGCGATCTGGCGGCTGCGGTCGCGCAGGACCGGGAAATAGCCGCACACCATGTCGCGCAGCCGTCCGTAGGGCGCCTGCCGCCGCCGTCCCGCCGCGGCACCGTGTGCGCCCAGCAGGTTGTCCTCGACGCTCAGGTTCGGGAAGCAGCGCGCCCCGTCCGGGACCAGCACCACGCCATGGGCCGGAAGCTGCCAGGGCGCGCAGCCGCTGAGGTCCTCGCCGTCCAGCGCCAGATGGCGGCCGCTGGTTGCGACGGTACCGGCGAGCGCCCGCAGCGCCGTGGTCTTGCCCGCGCCGTTGGAGCCGAGGATGACGAGCATGTGCCCGCTCTCCACCGCGATGTCGAGCTGGTGGAGGACGCGCAGGCGGTCGTAGGACGCGCCGCCGATCCGTCCGACGAAGCGGCTCATGACGCGAACCCCTTGCCCAGATAGGCTTCCCGCACCGCTTGGTCGGCCAGCACCGTGGCCGGCGCGCCTTCGGCCAGCAGGCGGCCGTTGTTCAGCACCACGACGCGGTGGCACAGGCTGGTGATGACGCGCATCAGATGCTCGATGATCACGATGCTGATCCCCTGTTCGTGGACATTGCGGATCAGGCCCATCACCTGCACCGAATCCTCGTGCGACAGGCCGGCCATCGCCTCGTCCAGCAGCAGGAGATCCGGCGCGCAGGCGAGCGCGCGGGCGATCTCCAGCCGCCTGAGATCGGTCACCGACAGGTCGCCGCAGAAGCGGCGGAACAGCGGCCCGAGCCCGCAGAAGGCGGCGATGGAGGCGGCGTCGCCCAGCCCCGGCAGCCGGTGGCGGTCGCGCCCGGCATAGAGCAGGGGAACCGACAGCACCTCCTCGACGGTCAGGGTGGGGGGGACGCGCGGGATCTGGTAGGTGCGGGCCATACCGGCGCGGACGATGCGGTCGGGACGCCGCCCGGTCACGTCGCCGCCGCGCAGGCGGATGCGCCCGCCGCGGACTGGAAGCTGGCCAGACACGGTGTTGACCAGCGTGCTCTTGCCCGAGCCGTTGGGGCCGATCAGGCCGGTGATCTCGCCCGCCGCGATGGACAGCGACACCCCGTCGAGCGCCTTCAGCCCGCCGAAGGCCACGGTCAGATCCTCGACCGCCAGGATCGCGCCGTTGGATGTGGCGGCCGGTGTCCGTGCGAGCTGCTCGGCGGGGCCGGGAGAGGCTGTGTCACGCATGGCGTTCCCGCTCCTTCTTCTTCTCCCCGGCGGCGCTCCGCCGTCGGGCCAGCGTTCCGGCCTTGCGCAGCAGGCCGACGATCCCCTGCGGCATGCCGATGACGAACAGGATGATCACGGCGCCGTAGACCACCTGATAGCCGGTGCCGCCGATGACCGAGCGGGCCACCTCCTCCAGCGCCTTCAGCGCGATGGCGCCCAGCAGCGGGCCGATGGTGGTGTCCATGCCGCCCAGCGTGGCGATGGCCAGCGGCAGCACGCTCCAGTTGGTGGTGAAGACGTCGGTCGGTACGACATAGCCGTAGAGGCCGCCGTAGCAGGCGCCGGCCAAGCCGATCAGCACGCCCGAGACGATGAAGGCGAAGATCTTCATGCGCACCACCGGCACGCCGCTGGCCGCGGCCAGTTCCGGCTTGGTGCGGATCATGAAGAAGGCCGGGCGGAAGCGCAGGCCGAGCAGCGCGTCCGACAGAGCCACCGCCGCCAGCAGCAGAAGCCCGATCAGTCCGAGCTGCCAGCGCGGATCGCCGTCCGCCAGCACCGGCGGCGCGATGCCGCCCGAACCGCCGGTCCAGTCGGGGAACACCACGACCAGCACCTGCATCGACAGGGCGAAGCCCAGCGTGGCGATGGCGAAATACATCCGGCGCAGCCGCAGAGTCAGCAGGCCGAGCAGCGTCGCCGCCAGCGCGCAGACCACCGCCACCGCGATCCAGGCCAGCGCCAGCCCGATCAGCGGTTCGAAGATCGCCAGCGTGTAGGACCCGATGCCGAAGAAGGCCGCCGACCCCAGCGACACCTGACCGGTGCGCGACAGGATGTCCCAGGCCAGGGCGGTGATCGCGGTGATGGCGACGCCGATGGCGAGCTGGATCCAGAAGGGCTTGTCGATCCACACCAGTGCCAACGTGACCAGCAGGATGACGGCGTAGGGGAGAAGCCGCGTGAGTCCGGTCTTCATGCGCGCCGCTCCGATCCGAACAGCCCGGTGGGTCGTACGACCAGCACCAGGACGATGATGACGAAGGCGACCCCGTAGCCCCAGCTTCCCCCGCCCGGCACGAAGGTGGCGGTCAGGTTCTCCGCCGCCGACAGCAGCACCGCGCCGATCAGCGCCCCGCCGATGCTCCCGAGCCCGCCCAACGCCACGATGGCGAAGGCGCGCATCACCAGATCGACGCCGACCAGCGGCTGGACATAGAGGATCAGCGCCACCAGTCCGCCGCTGACGCCCGCCGTCAGTCCGCCGATCAGGAAGGACAGGCGGAACATCCGCGTGACGTCCACCCCCGCCAGAACCGCCAGCTGCGGGTCGTCGGCGGCCAGACGCAGCAGCAGCCCCTGGCGGGTGTGCCGCATGAACCAGATCATCCCGGCATAGAGCGCGATGCCGACCAGCAGCACGACCAGATTGTTGCCGGGAACGATGACGTCGCCGAGCTGCAGCGGCGGCAGCAGGGGCGGGGCGTGCATCACGCGGGCGTCCGGCGTCCAGGCGATCATCGCCAGATTGATCAGCAGGATCGACAGGCCGATGGTGGCGAGAATCTGGTTGTGCTCGTCCTGTTTCAGCACCCTCGACAGGAATCCATCGAAGACCAGCCAGGACAGGGCCGTCATCGCCAGACCGGCCAGGACCATTCCGGCCAGCGGCGGCACGCCCGCCGTCTCGTACAGGAAATAGGTCAGGAAGGCGCCCAGCATGACGAACTCGCCATGCGCGAAGTTGATGATGCCGGTGACGCCGAATTCCAGGGTGAGGCCGGAGGCGATGGCGGCGTAGAGCCCGGCGGTGGTCAGGGCCAGCAGCAGGGATTGGGCCAGGAGCGTGGTTTCCATCCGCGATTGTCCTCACATCCGGTCGATCAGGCTGCGCGCGATCTGGAGCCGCTGCATCTCCGAGGTGCCCTCGCCGATGCGGAAGCCGCGCGCGTCGCGATAGATGCGTTCCACCGGCAGGTCGGCCATGAAGCCGGCCCCGCCGAAGATCTGGAGGACCCGGTCTGCCACCCGCCCGACCATCTCGGTGCAGTAGAGCTTGGCGCGCGAGGCGGCGATGCGGGCGTCGGGATCCCCTTGGTCCGACAGGCGCGCCGCCTTGGCGCAGAGCAGCCGGCCGGCATCGATCTCCACGTCGCAATCCGCCAACATGAAGGCGATGGCCTGATGGTCGGCCAGCCGTTTGCCGAAGGTGGTGCGGTCGCGGGCATGGGGCACCGCCAGATCGATCAGCCGCTGGGCCATGCCGACGCAGCGGCAGGACACGAACAGCCGGTCGTTGTTGATGGTCGCCATCATCACGCCGAAGCCGGCGCCGGGCGCGCCCAGCACATGGTCGTCCGGCACGAAGCAGTCGTCGAAGCTGAGCGCCGAGAGGTGGTAGCCGTGCCAGCCCAGCTTGCGGAAGCGGCGCTCGACGATGAAGCCCTGCGACCCGCGCGGCACGATGAAAGTGGTCAGCCGCCCCTTCAGCGGCGCGTCACGGTCGGTCACCGCCAGCACGATGGTGTGGTCGGCGGTCTCCGCATGCGAGATGAAGGTCTTGGCGCCCGACAGCCGCCAGCCGCCGTCGGTCCGCCGCGCCCGCGTCCGCAGCGCGTTCAGGTCGGACCCGGCGTCCGGTTCGGTCAGGGCGTAGGCGACGGTGCGTTCGCCGCGCATCAGCGGTCCGACGAACCAGTCGCGCTGGGCAGCGTCGGCGAACAGCAGCGATCCCGGCAGATGGCCGCAGGCTTCGGCGAGTGGCATGCTGGTGTGGCCGGTCGCCTCGTCGATGGCCGAGATGGCGATCCGGCTCAACCCTGGCCCGCCGATCTCCTCGGGCATGTTGTAGCCGTAGATGCCGAGGTCGGCGGCCGACCGGCGCAGATCGCGCATCAGGCTGGGATCGACGTCGTCGGCGCGGTCCACCGCCTCCTCGTGCGGCCGCAGGGAGGTCTGGACGAAGCCGCTCACGGTGCGGACCAGCGCGTCGATTTCGGCGGCATCGTCGCCGGTGGCAGCGGCGACATAGGTGGACAGGCTGTCGCTCATGATGGCTCCGCCGTCTGGCTATCGACCCAACTTTCGACCCAGCTTTCGATGGCGCCGCGCTGCACCTTGCCGGTGGTGGAGCGGACGATGCGCTCGGGCGGCACGAAGTGGATGGCCTTGGGTTGCTTGAATCCGGCCAGTTCCCGCCGGCACAGGGCGGACAGTTCGGCGGCCTCCAGGCGGGGGTTTGCCGACACCACCACCGCCACGGGGATTTCGCCCCAGCGGTCGTCCTTCCGGCGCACGACCACGGCATCGCGCACGTCGGGATGCCCGACCAGAACGCGCTCAATCTCCGCCGGGTAGATGTTCTCGCCGCCCGACTTGATCAGGTACTTGGCGCGGTCAACGAAATCGTAGAGCCCGTCCGGCCGGCGGCGGAGCAGGTCGCCCATGTGGAACCAGCCGTTGCGGAAGTCCTGCCGGGTCGCCGCCTCGTTGTTCCAATAGCCGCTGAACAGCGTCGGGCCGCGCATGGCGAGTTCGCCGATGCCGCCGTCGGGAACGTCGTTGTCGTCCGGGTCGACCAGCCGGATTTCCGCCCCGACGCTCGGCGCCTTGCCGAGATCGTCGGTGGCGCCGCGGGGAAGCTGGCGGCCGGACAGCGGCGGAGTGCCGGTCTCGGTCGATCCGAAGCAGTTGAGGAAGTCGGCGCCCAGCAGTTCGCTCAGCCGCGCCACCTCGGCGGGCGGCGACAGGTCGGCCATCACGCCGCAGGTGCGCAGGCCGAGCGGCCTGACGTCGCGCCGTTCCAGCACCTCGATCATCCGGCCAAGCGTACCCGGCATGATCGACACCCATTCGAACCGCTCGGTCTCGATCTTGTCGGCGATCCGGTCGGGATCGAAGGCGTCGAGCACGATCACCCGCCCGCCGGTCAGCAGGGCATAGTGCGCCGGCTCGGTGCCGCCCATGTGGTAGAGCGGCGGCCAGCACAGGTTGGTGTTGCCCGGCCGCACCCCCAGGTCGAACGGTGCCGCTGTCATGCGGGCCAGCTGGCTGCGATGGGTAAGCACCGCCCCCTTGGGCAGGCCGGTGGTGCCGCTGGTGTAGAGGATCAGCAGGGGATCCTCGGGCTCGCCGACGTCCGGCGGCGTGTCGGCGGATGCGGCTGCGAGGCGGCGCTCCCACTCCGCGCCGAATTCGATCACCGGGATCCCGGCGGTGGCGGCGTCGGACAGGATGCCCGCATGCCGGGGCGAGACCAGGATCGCCGTCGGCGCGACGAGGCCAATGCAGTGTTCCAGTTCGCGCGGGCTGAGGCGCCAATTCTGGCAGGCGGTGATCGCTCCCAGCAGGGCGCAGGCAAGCTGCGTCTCGATGTATTCGAGCCGGTTCTCGGACAGCACGCCGACGCGGGCGCCGCGCGTCACCCCCAGTGCCGCCAGCGCCGAGGCGCTGCGGTTCACCCGTTCGGCCAGCTGGGCGAAGGTCAGGATGCGGACCTCGTCCTGGCCGTCATCCTCGATGGCGATGCGTTGCGGATAAAGCCGCGCGGTGGAAAGGAACAGGCTTCCCACGGTGGAGGCGGCGGCCCGCGCCACCAGTGCGGCGGCCGGTCGGTCCATGCCGATTGTCAAACTCATGACCAAGCTCCTCCCTGTTTCTCATTGGATTGTTGAGGACTTTATTTCCTTTTGCGTCTTAATTATCGGCAGGGCAAATGATGTCGAATATTCCGGTATGTACTCAACGGGGATCTCCGGTGGGCTGCGCGTAGCTGCGTCTCAGCCACGGCATGGCCCGTCCGCCCAGCGGCCGGCCCAGCAGGCGTCCGGCGACATCGACCGCTCCGATCAGGGCGGGAAGATCGACGCCGGTGGCGAGGCCGGATTTCTCGGCCAGCAGCACCACGTCCTCGGTGGCGAGGTTGCCGGCGGCGCCGGGGGCGAAGGGGCAGCCGCCGATCCCGCCGGCGCTGGCGTCGAGCCGGCGGATGCCCGCCTCGATCGCGGCATGGGCATTGGCGATGCCAAAGCCGCGCGTGTCATGGAAATGCATGCCGATCCGCTCCGCCGGCAGGCTGAGAAGCAGCGCCCGCAGCAGGGCGGTCACCTGACCGGGAGCGGCGGCGCCGATGGTGTCGGCGATCACCACCTCGCCGGCACCGATGGCGGCGAAGCCCTCCGCCAGCCGGACGACGGCAGCCGGATCGACCAGCCCCTCGAACGGGCATTCGAAGGCGACGGCGACATAGGCGCGCACAGCGATGCCCGCCTCCAGGGCGCGGCCGATCACCTCCTCGGCGGCGGCGGTCGCCCGATCCAGAGTCATGTTGATGTTGCGCCGGTTCATTTCCTCCGTCGCCGCCACCACTGTGGCGATCTGCGGCGTTCCGGAGGACAACGCCCGGTCCAGTCCGCGCCCGTTCATGGCGAGGGCAGAGACCACCACACCCGGCAGGGAGTGGGTTCCGGCGATGATCTCCTCGGCATCGGCCATCTGCGGCACCGCCTTGGGCGAGGCGAAGCTGGCGGCCTCGATCCGTGTCAGTCCGGCCTCGGCCAGCCGCCGGATCAGCTCCAGCTTGCCGGCGGTGGGAACGAGGATCGGCTGGTTCTGCAATCCGTCGCGCGGGGCGACCTCGGTCAACAGCAGGCGGTCCATGGCTTACCCCACCCGTCCAGCACCGCGCAGTTCGCTGATACGCTCGGGCCCGTAGCCCAGCAGCGTTTCCAGAACCGCGTCGGTGTCGTGGCCCAACTCGGGGGGTGCGGTGAAGCGGTCGGGCTTGCCCCCGGATAGCTTGATCGGGTTGCCGGGCATCCTCACCGTGCCGCCCTGCGGCAGCGGCACCTCCACCACCATGTCGCGGGCGACCACCTGCGGATCGGACATCGCCTGGGCGAAATCATTGACCGGGCCGCAGGGCACCCGCGCCTCGCGCAGCCTGGCGAGCCAGCTGGCGGAGCTGTCCTTGACCAGTTCCTCCCCGACGATGCGCTCGATCCGCTCCTTGTCGGCGTAGCGGCCGGGTTGCAGGCGGTAGTCAGGTGCTTCCAGTTCCGGTCGACCGATGACCGGCAGCAGCCGCTCGAAGAAGGCGTCCCCGATGCAGGCGATGATGATGTGGCCGTCGGCGGTCCTGAAGGTGTTGTAGGGAACATGGACGAAATGGCCGTTGCCCAGCCGTTCCGGCACATGCCCGGACATCAGGTGCATCGTGCCCATGTAGTTGAGCAGCGAGATCTGCACGTCCAGCATCGACACGTCCACATGGCGGCCGACCCCGGTCCGCTCCCGCTCCTGCAACGCGGCGAGCACGCCCAGCGCGCCGAACAGTCCGCCGCCCAGGTCGCCGATGGGAATGCCGGACCGCAGCGGCGGTCCGTCGGGCAGGCCGGTGATGCTCATGCCGCCGCCCATCGCCTGCACCACCTGATCGAAGGCGGGCCGGTTCGGATCGGGACCGTCGCCGCCGAAGCCGGTGACCGAGCAGGTGACGATGCGCGGGTTGACCGCCGACAGCGACGCGAAGTCGATGCCCAGCCGCTCCGTCACACCGGCGCTGAAATTGTCGAACACCACGTCGCTCTTGCGGACGAGGTCGAGGAAGACCGCGCGCCCCTCCTCGCTTTTCAGGTCGATGCAGACGCTGCGCTTGCCGCGGTTGAGCGTGAGGAAATAGGCCCCCATGCCGTGCCGGGAAAAATCGGGATCGCCGGCCAGCAACTGCCGCGTTCCTTCGCCCTGACCCGGTGGTTCGACCTTGATCGTCTCGGCCCCCAGATCGGTCAGCAGCATGGTGCCGTAGGGACCGGACAGCATGTGCGTCAGGTCGATCAGCCGGATGCCGTTCAGTGGTGCCATACCCTTCGCCCCAGATGCTTCGTTTGCGGAATGTTTGTTCGCTCATCAATCAGCAAGCGGTGTGCCAATCCGGTACCCGATGATTTTTTCTTTCAATATCAATCGATTGGTGATTCGGGGGACTGAGAGAGGCGTTTCATGAAACGGGTGGCTTGTTGCGAAGAAACGTGTCATGAAACATTTGTTTGCAACGCTGATGAAACGGCGGCAGTCCCGGATCGATGTCGCCGGCCCCGTCGGGACGGATGCGGAGGGCGGATGGCCGGGGGGTAAGGAACCATGCCAATGACGTTGGGCTATCCGAACAATGGGCGGTTGCGGCTGTGCTTTCTCAGCTACCGCCATCTCACCCGGCTGGCACGTGCGGTTCTGGACGAATATGCCCAACGTGCCGAGATCGAGGTGATCGACCAAGCTTATGAGGCGGCATTGGCCGTGGCGCGGGAGCGCGAGGCGTCGGGTGCGGTGGACGCCTTCGTCAGCGCCGGCGCCAATGCCAGCTACCTGCGCAGCACCGTGAAGTCGCCGGTCGCCACCATCAAGGTCGGCGGCTACGACATCCTGCTGGCGCTGCTGAAGGCGCGGGAGCGGTCGAACCGGGTCGGTATCGTCATGCACCGCCGCATCATCCCGGAACTGGACGCCATCAAGGGGCTGCTGCGGACCGAGGTGGAGCAGGGCTGCTACGAGACACCGGACGAGGCCGTCGCCTGCGTCAAGGGCATGGCTGAGCGCGGCTTTCCCGTCATCATCGGGTCGAGCGTGGTGGTCGAGGCGACCGAGCGGCTGGGAATGGAGGGCATCCTGGCCTATTCGGTGGCGGGCGTGCGCCAGGGGCTGGACGACGCGCTGGAAATGGCCCGCATCGCCCGGCTGGAAAATGCACGCTACAGCCAGTTGAACGGCGTCCTCCAGAATGTTCAGGAAGCGGTGCTCGCAGTCGATCCGGCCGACCGGGTGACGGCGGTCAATCCGGCGATGGAAGCCCTGCTGGGCTTTCCCCCGAACGCCATTCTTGGCCGGGTCGCGGCGGAGGTGGCGCCGGAACTGTCGTTGCGCGGAGTGCTGGGCAGCGGCGAGGCGGAAAAGGGCAGTGTCCTGACGTTCCGCCGCCGCGACTGGATCGCCAACCGCATCCCGATCCGCGAGCATGGGCAGGTCACCGGTGCCATGATCACGGTCTACGACGCCCGCGCCATCAGCGAGGCGGACGTCAGCCTGCGGTCCCAGACCCGGCGGCGCCCCAACCGGACGACCCGCTACACACTCGACGACATCCGCGGCGACAGTCCGGCCATCGAGCAGGCACGAGCCACGGCACGGCGCTTCGCGGCGAGCGACCTGACGGTGCTGATCTCCGGAGACAGCGGGACGGGGAAGGAACTGTTCGCCCAGGCCATCCACAATCTCGGCCCGCGCTCCGGCCGCCCCTTCGTGGCGATCAACTGCTCGGCCTTTCCGGATTCCCTGCTGGAATCGGAGCTGTTCGGCCATGAGGAGGGGGCCTTCACCGGGGCCCGCAAGGGCGGCAAGGTCGGGCTGTTCGAGGCGGCGCACACCGGCACGCTGTTCCTCGACGAGATCGGCGACATGCCGCTGGCCCTGCAAACCCGGCTGCTGCGCGTGCTTCAGGAGCGCGAGATCGTGCGTCTGGGCAGTGTCGTGCCGGTTCCGGTCGATCTGCGGGTGATCGCGGCCACCCATCAGCCATTGGAGGAACTGGTGCCGCAGCGCGCGTTCCGGGCCGACCTGCTTTACCGGCTGAACACGCTGCGCCTGCGCCTGCCGCCGCTGTGCGACCGGGTGGAGGATGTGCCGGTGCTGGCCGAGGGGTTCGTCGCCGCCTGCCTGGAGCGCACCGGGATCCGGCTGGCGCCTTCGGTCGTCGTCGAGCCTTTGAAATCCCGGCTCGCCAGCTACCGTTGGCCGGGCAACGTGCGCGAACTGGAGAATATCTGCGAGCGTCTGACCATGCTTGTTCTGCAATTCGGCACCGTCGAGGACATTCCCGCCGGGATTCTGCGTCATGACTGTCCTGAGCTGTTTCTCGAACCGCCTGGGCAGGACAGGCCGGCCGGCGGGAACGGGCATGGGGCTGCGGGCCAGGACAGCGGCGACGCGCGCGCCGCCATCGAAAGCGCCTTGTCCCGCACCCACGGCAATCGGGCGGAGGCGGCGCGCGCTCTGGGCATCAGCCGGGCGACGTTGTGGCGGCGCATGCACCAGCTTGGTCTCGGCGGTTCCGCGGATGGCGAGGATGCCGCAAGGGATTAGCGGCGCATCACCCCTTGTGCCGCCCCAGATCCACGATGTCGCCGGGATGGTCGTGCAGCAGATGGCGCTGAACCTTCTGGGTGGCCGTCTTCGGGATTTCCGTCCGCAACTCGACGAAGCGCGGACACATGAAGGCGGGGATGCGGCCGGTCAGGAATGCCGGCAGTTCCCTCGGGTCGAAGCCGGGGCGGGGAACGATCACCGCCTTGATCTCCTCGCCGAGAATGTCGTCCGCAACGCCGACGACTGCGCAGTCCTGAACGGCCGGATGCTTCAGCAGGGCCGTTTCGATCTCGACGGGGGCGATCATCTCCCCGGCGCGCCGGATCAACTCCTTCATCCGGCCGTCGAAATGCAGGAAACCGTCGGCGTCGATCATGCCGCGGTCACCGGTATGCAGCCACAGGTTCCGCGTCGCCGCCACCGTCGCTTCGGGTTTTTTCCAGTAGCCGTCGAACATCAGGCCGGGACGGCGGGGACGGACGACGATCTCCCCCTTCTCGCCGGGAGGGAGCGGGGTGTCGTCGGCATCGACCACGCACAGCTCGGTGTCCGGCCGTGGCGCGCCGACGCTGCCGAACTTGGCGGCCTGCGCCGTGTTCATCGACACCCAGCCGCCGGTCTCGGTCATGCCGTACAGCTCGCGCACCGCAAGGCCCAGCCGCTCCTCGATCTCGCGCCAGACGCCGGGGGGCGCGCCGCCGCCGACCGCCCAGCGCAGGGAATGGCCGCGCTCCGGCCCGGTCAGCCGCTTGGCGAGGATGCTCAGCACCGTGCCGACATAGGTGAAGCCGGTGGCGCCGTAACGCCGCGCATCCTCCAACAGCCGCGACGCCGAGAAGCGCGGCAGCAGCGCAATGGTTGCCCCGGCCCGCAGGCAGGACATCACGCCATACATCTGCGGGTTGGCATGGAACAGCGGCAGGAACAGCAGGATCCGGTCCTCGTCCGTCAGCTCCAGCGCCGCCGCCATATGCTCGCCCGCCAGCTCGTAGCAGGCGTTCGGGATGACCGCCCCCTTCGGCAGCCCGGTGGTGCCGGAGGTGTAGAGGATGGCGTTGGCCGTGCCGCCGGGCAGGGCGAGGCGGCGGCGCGGAGTCCACTCGCGGCCGGACGCCGTCTCGAAGCGGTCGTTCATCGGCAACAGCGCCGGAGCGGAGGCGGGCAGGGCGGGGAGAAACTCCTCTTCGGCGATCAGCAGGGAGGCTTCGCTCTGTTCCAGCAAATAGCGCAGCCCCTCGCCGACCAGGGCGGTGTTGAGTGGAACCGTGATGGCGCCGAGTTCCGACAATGCGAACCATGCGACGAGAAAGCCGGGCCGGTTGCCGACCATCATTGCCACGGTCTGGCCGGCCGTCACGCCCTGCGTGGCCAGCCGCTCGACGGCGTTGTCCACCAGCGCCACCATGGCGCCGTAGGTGATGGTGCGGTCCCCGAACAGCAGGAAGGGACGGTCGGGCGTGGCGGCGGCGCGGGCATAGAGCGGATCGGCGATCACGACAGCGCCTCCTGCTGCCGGATCACATGCTGTTGCAGCCGCTTGGCGATGGTGTTCTTGAGGATTTCCGACGATCCGCCGGCGATTTCGTAAGCCTTGGCGTCGCGCAGGTACCGTCCGAAGCGCGCCGATTCCATGACGCCGTAGGCGCCGCAGATCTGCACGGCGCGGGCGGCGGTATCTGTGGCGACCCGGCTGGCAAGCAGCTTGGCCTCGCTGCCGAAACGGGCGATGTCGTCATGGTCGTCCAGCTTGCGCGCGGCTTCGTAGGTCAACAGCCGGGCGGCGTCGATTTCCGCCAGCATGTCGGCGAAGTACCATTGGATTCCCTGGAAATCGAGAATTTTGCGGTCGAAGGCGCTGCGCCCGGCAGCAAAGGCCAGGGCACCGTCGAAGGCAGCCCTCGCGATGCCGAGACTGATGGCGGCGGCCATGGTCCGCGAATAGTCCAGCGTCGTCACCGCCTGGCGTACGCCCTTGCCCTCCACCCCGATCAGATGATCGGCAGGCAGCGCCACCCGATCCAGCACCAGATCGACGTGCGGACCGTTGCGCAGGCCGAAGGTGGCGGCGTTCGGGCCTTCCTCCGTCGATACGCCGTCCATGCCCTGGCGGACGAAGAAGGCAGACACGCCGACCGGCGTTTGCGCCAGGATCACATAGGCTTCTGCCGCCGAGCCGGAGGTGATGAAGGACTTGCGCCCACTCAGGATCCAGCGGTCGCCGTCGCGCACCGCTTTGGTGTCGAGGCTGCGGATGTCGCTGCCGTGGTTGGCCTCGGTGAGGGCGTAGGAGGTGATGAGTCCGCGGCCGAACTCCGGCAGCACCGCCCGCTTCAGGCTGTCGGCGCCGAACAGGTGGATGATTGTCTGGGCCTGCAGGATGGTGATCAGGCTGATGCCGACGGCGGCGCTGGCGTAGGAGGCTTCCTCGAACAGCGCCGCGCAATGGGCGAAGCCCAGACCGCGCCCGCCGAGTTCCTGCGGCAGGGTCAGGCTGGTGTAGCCCCGACGGGCCAGTTCCTTAATCGCCGCCACCGGATAGATGTCCTCGCGATCGACGGCGTCGGCGTCAGGCTCCACATGCTCGGCGACGGCGCGCCTTAGCGGAACAAGGAAATCCGGTTCGACCAGATCGGTCCACAACGCTGTCGGCAGCTGCATCGGCCATGTCCTCCCTTTGGATCCTGTCGGCATCGACGCCGGTCGTCGGCTCAATGCGGCCGAACGAGCCGGTCCGTCCCCCACGCCTTTTGTTCGATGTGCTGATCGTTGACATTTTCCATTGAACGCGTTTGCATACGATAATATGGTACCGATATATCGGCTGTACATCAACAGTATCTTCGATTCAGAACCGAGGGAGGATGCCATGAGGCTGACCGATGCGCAGATGGCGGAGTATGAGGAGCGCGGATATCTGGTGTTTCCCGACCTCGTGTCGCGCGAGGAGGTGGAAATCCTGCGTCGCGACCTGCTGAGGGTGACGAGAAATGAAGCCGAAGGGGTGATCCGTGAGAAGAGCGGCACCGTTCGGACGGTCTTCCGCGTCCACGACGAACGCAGCCCGACCGCCTCGCCGCCGTTCCAGGCTTTGGCGACGCTGCCGCGGGTGATCGATCCGGCGCGCCAGGTGCTGGGCGACGAGCCGGTCTATGTCTACCACACAAAATGCAACCTGAAGGACGCGATCGACGGCGCCATCTGGCAGTGGCACCAGGATTACGGTTATTGGAAGACCGACGGCGTCGATCGGCCGGATATGACCACTTCGCTGCTGATGCTGGACGAGGCAACGGAGATCGGCGGCTGCCTGTATTTCATCCCCGGCAGCCACAAGCTGGGCCGGCTCGATCCTGAGATGGACGAAACCACGACGTCCTACAAGCTGTGGACCGTGCCCAAGGATCAGGTCATCGACATCATGCGCCGCTTCGGCGACCCGGTGGCGATCACCGGCAAACCGGGCACTGTGGTGCTGTTCCATCCGAACATCGTCCACGGCTCCGGCCACAACATGTCGCGCCATTCGCGCTGGCACATCTACACCGTCTACAATCAGGTCTCCAACCGGCCGCATGGCGTCGAAAATCCCCGCCCCGAATGGGTGGTGGCCCGGAACTGCGAGCCTCTGCAGACCGGTAGCGACGACGGCATCCTGCGTTGGGCCGAGGCCGGAATCCGACGGCCGGCGGCGGAGTAGGGTGGATGGCGGGATCGACCTTCCAGGCGGCGGTGCTTCGCGAGACGGGAGCGCCGCTGTCCATCGAACCGCTCACCCTGGCGCCGCTGGAGTCGGGCGATGTGCTGATCCGCATGCATGCCGCCGGCCTGTGCCACACCGACCGCGAGGCGATGACCGGAGCCTTCGCGGTGCCGCCGCCGGTGGTGCTTGGCCATGAGGGCGCTGGCGTGGTCGAGGCGGTCGGCTCCGCGGTGCAACGGGTGAAGCCGGGCCAGCATGTGGTGTGCACGATCTACGCCGCCTGCGGCCAATGCTATTACTGCCGCCATGACCAGCCGATGCTGTGCGACATGGTGGTGCCCAACCATCGCGCCGCCACCCTGTCGGCAGGCCGCAAGCGGCTGCGCGATGCCGCCGGGGCAGAGGTCGGCCATTTCCTCAGCGTCTCGTCCTTCGCCGAATATGCCGTGGTGCCGGAGGCCGCGGCGATCCCGGTGCCGGACGAAATGCCGTTCGACCGTGCCTGCCTGCTGGGGTGCAGCGTCATCACCGGCGTCGGTGCGGCGCTGCGCGTCGCCCGTGTCGGCCTGGGCGACAGCGTGGTGGTGGTCGGCTGTGGCCCGGTCGGGCTGAACGTCGTGCAGGGGGCAAGGCTGGCCGGAGCCGGGGCAATCATCGCCGTCGACCGCCGCGCCGACAAGCTGGAGCGCGCCAGCGCTTTCGGCGCCACCCACACCATGCTCGGCGGCGAGGATCTGGCCACCCAGGTGCGCGCAATCACCGGCGGGCGCGGGGCCGACCACGCCTTCGAGGCGGCGGGCGTCATCGGTTCGTTACAGGATTCGGTGAACTGCACCCGGCCGGGCGGCAGCGTCACCATTCTCGGCAAAACCGATCCCAACCGTCTGGTCGAGTTGCGCTTTGGCTCGATCAGCGGCGAACGGCGCATCCTGCGCTCCAGCCTGGGCGGGGCGAAGGCGGCCGACGATTTCCCGGCCTATGCACAGGCTTATCTCGACGGCCGCCTGCGTCTGGACGAGCTGATCGACCGGCGCCTGCCGCTCGGGTCTATCAACGAGGCCTTCGAAGACGTGGAGCGCGGCGACGTGATCCGCGCCGTGGTGGTGATGCATGAGTGACGATACGGACGAAAGCGCTGGCAAGGTCCGGCTGGAACGCCGGGGCGCCGTCGCGATCCTGACGCTGGACGCGCCGAAAACCCGCAACGCCGTCACCGATCCACCGGTGTTGAACCCGCTGGTGGCGACGCTGGAGGAGATGAGAGACGACCGCTCGGTGCGCGTGCTGGTGGTGACCGGCGCCGGCAAGGCGTTCAGCGCCGGCGGCAACATCCATGACATCCGTGACCGGCGCGGCATGTTCGGCGGCCCCGCCGACCAGGTGCGCAACGCCTACCGCGACGGGGTACAGCGCATCCCACGCGCCATGGCTGCTCTCGAGATCCCAGTGATCGCGGCGGTGAACGGCCCGGCTTATGGCGCCGGCTGCGATCTGGCCTTCATGTGCGACCTGCGCATTGCCGGGGAGTCGGCACGCATCAGTTCAAACTTCGTCAAGCTGGGGCTGATTTCCGGCGACGGCGGGCTGTGGTTTCTGACGCGCGTCGCCGGACCGGCCGTCGCCGCCGAGTTGGCCTTTACCGGACGGGCCGTCGGCGGGGTGGAGGCTGCGGCCCTGGGGCTGGTTTCCCGCGTGGTGCCGGACGCCGAGTTGATGCCGACGGCGCTCGCTCTGGCGGAGGAGATCGCCGCGAATCCGCCGGAGGCGGTTCGGATGACCAAACGCATGCTGCAGCAGGCAGGCCGGGTCGACCTTTCCACCATGCTGGACATGGCGGCGGCGTTGCAGGGCATCTGCCATGCGGGAGAGGAATCCCGTCTGGCCATCGCGGCGACGATGAAGCCGGCCACTTAATTCTGTGCATTTCAGCCGCTGTAAGGATCGGCGTCCAACGACCGACCCGCCAAGAGTAAGGCTTCAGACAACCAGACGATCACCTGAAAAGGGAGGGACGATCCATGATGAAACTCGTGTCCCACGGGTTCCTGGCCGCCACGGCTGCCGGCATCGCGCTGGCGTTCGGCACGCTATCCTGGCCGGCCGCGGCCCAGACGACCACCACTCAATCTGCGCCTGCCAAGAAGGCGACCGGCCCCATCCGCATTGGCGTGCTGACCGACCTGTCCGGCTCGCTTGCCGACCTCAGCGGCAGCGGCAGCCTCGAGGCGGTGAAGATGGCCGTGGAGGATTTCGGCGCCTCCGTGCTCGGCCGTCCGGTGGAGGTGCTTTCCGCCGACCACCAGAACAAGGCCGACATCGGCGTGCAGATCGCCGCCGACTGGTACGACAACAAGAATGTCGAGGTGGTGATCGACCTGCCCAATTCGGCGGTGATGCTGGCGATCCAGGAACTGACCCGGCGCAAGAACAAGATCGTCTTCGGCACCGCCGGCGGCTCATCGGACTTCACCGGCAAGGCCTGCTCGCCCAACGGCATCCACTGGGTCTACGACACCTATGCGCTGGCCGCCGGGACCGGACGGACCATGGTGAAGCAGGGCGGCGACAGCTGGTACTTCATCACGCTCGATTATTCCTTCGGCCTGTCGCTGGAGCGCGACACCGCCGCCTTCGTCACCGGGGCCGGCGGCAAGGTTCTGGGCTCGGCCCGCCATCCGCTGAACAGCGCCGACTTCTCCTCCTACCTGCTGCAGGCACAGGCGAGCGGGGCCAAGGTCATTGGGCTTGCCAACGCGGGCGGCGACCTGATCAACACCGTCAAGCAGGCGGCGGAATTCGGCATTACAAAGCAGGGCCAGAAACTGGCCGGGCTGTTGATGTTCCTGTCCGACATCCATGCGCTTGGCCTGGAGACGGCGCAGGGGTTGGTGCTGACGGAGGCCTTCTACTGGGATCAGAATGAGGAGACCCGCGCCTTTTCCAAACGATTCTTCGACCGGACCGGCCGCATGCCGACCATGGTGCAGGCCGGCAATTACGGTGCGATCACCCATTACCTGAAGGCGGTGAAAGCGGCCGGCACCATTGATGCGCCGACCGTGATGAAGACGATGCGCGACACGCCGATCAACGACTTCATGACCAAAAACGGCCGCATCCGCGAGGATGGCCGGGTGTTGCGCGACATGTATCTGTTCGAGGTGAAAACCCCGGCGGAATCCAAAGGTAAATGGGACTATTACAAGCAGTTGGGCGTCATTGCCGCCGCCGATGCGGCCCGTCCGCTGGCGGAGAGCGAATGCCCGCTGATCCGCAAATCCGCCGACGCCGGCAAACCGTAATAGGACGGGCAAGTTTGCGGCGCCTGTACCCGCTTGCGTCCTCCGTCCCGGCGCGCTAAAGCCAGGACGAGGGACGCAAGCGGGCGTCGGGTCGAACCGGCGGCAATGGATGAGGGGCGACAGGGTGACGGAGCCGGCCAGTCAGCAGATGGGGCAGCAGGCGGGTGCCCAGACCGAAGCCGGATCGATGGCCGATCAGGCCTATGCCGCCATTGAGGAGCTGATCGTGTCGGGCACGCTGCCGCCGCGCAGTTTCGTGTCGGAGAAGCAGGTCAGCACCCAACTCGGGATCGGCCGCACCCCAGTGCGCGAGGCGCTGAAGCGGCTGGAACTGGACGGCATGGTGACCATCGTCCCGTCACGCGGGATCATGGTCACCGAGGTGGACGTGAAGCTCCAACTCTATGTTCTGGATGTGCGGCGTGAGCTGGAGCGGCTGATCGCCCGGCGGGCCGCCCGCTTCGCCCTGCCGGCCGAGCGGGAGCGCTGCCGCAGCATCGCCGACGAGATGCTGGAGGCGGCGCGCACCGGCGACGGTATGCGTTTCATGCATCTCGACCAGGAGGTAAACCAGCTGCTCGATCAGTGCGCCCGCAACCCGGTGGCGACCCAAACCATCCGGCCGCTGCGGTCGCTGTCCCGCCGCTTCTGGTTCCAGAACTACCATGTCCATACCGGCAGCCTGGAGGATGGAGCCAAAACCCATGCCGACCTGATGCTGGCGATCCACCGCGGCGACGCTGATGAAGCGGCGGCGGCCTCCGACCGGTTGATGGCCTATGTCGAGGCCTATGCGCGCGAGACCCTGCGCTACCCGTTCGACGGCCACGCGGCGCAATAGGGCGGCCCGGCAAGGCCATGCAGCAGAGGTGACGCGGCGACGGCTCAGCCGATGCTGGCGCGGACGACTTTGATGCACAAATTGGCGCGAGAGCGGAGTTCACCGGCGGTCAGTGGTGCTCAGGCGACCTTGCGGGTGGTCGGCATGCCCAAGCTGGTCATCATGTTCATGACATTGCAGCCGACGGTGGGCTCGACCTTCTGGGCAGGCAGAGTCCGAGCACGGAGGCTGCGCCCGATCAGTTGCTTGTAGCGCATCATGGCCACCTCGTCCAAGGAGCGGTGGCCGTAGTGGACCGCCCGCTGCCAGCCCAGCCGACCACGCTCGTTGATCAGCTGGATGTGGCGGTCACGCTGCGTGGGGGCGCCCTCGGCCGTGTCGCTCGGCACCAGCGCTCGAGCGCGGCGGGATGATCACCTCGGCGTCGGGTGTGTGGGCGGCGACGGCGCGGTAGACGGGCTCGCCGTCATAGGCGCCGTCGGCCAGCACCGTGCCGATCGGACGGGCGATCTGGTCGAGCAGTGGGCCGACCAGCAAAGTGTCTCCCTCTTCGTGGGACGTCAACGCCGAGGCCGGGATCTCGTCAGTATCGGGATTGACCGCCAAGTGCAGCTTTCTCCGCGTCCGGCGCGCCGTGCCGCCGTACTTTTCGAGGTGACAATCGCCCTTGCCGAACACCTTCAGCCCGGTGGAATCGATGACCACCGACACCGGCCCGTCCGTCCGGGCCAGCGCCGACGCGACCTCCAGGTTGGCACTGCGCCGGGAGAAGGTCGTGTGATCTGGAACTGGCAGTTCCAGTCCGAGCAGGCGCATCAGCGAACCCAGCAAGCCTTCGGTCTGGCGCCACGGACGACCAAAGGCGAGGCGCAGCATCAGCCCGGTCTCGATTGCCAAGTCCGAGTAGCGGGAAGGCCGGCCACGCCGCCCCGTGGCGGGCGGCGTCCACACGGCGATCGCCTCCGGCGTCACCCAGAGCGTCAGGTCGCCGTGCCGGCGCAGCGCCGCATCGTAGTTCGACCAGTTCTCGATCCGGTAGCGCGCCTTCGGGATTTTGTGGCGACGGCTTTCGTTGGCCTTGTAAGGCATCGGGCTCTCGGCTTCAGCGGGACGCCTCTATACCCGCCAGAACCCTCACACCGCCAGCCCCCGACGATTTATGCGCCAACGTCTATGCGAGTCCCTTCTTCGCGCCCTGCTCAGTCCTCGTCCTGCCACCTGCGCAGTTCAGTCTGGTCATGATAGGGCATACGGTCCGGCGTGGTGATGAATTCCATCGTCGTGCCCCAGGGCATGCGGCAGTAGCAGACCTTGTTTCCAGGACCCTTCTCGGTGGCATAAGGAATTGCGCGCGGCGCTGTGAGGGGTGTGCCACCAGCCTTCTCGAAGCGCTCGACTGATGCGTCGATGTCGTCGGTGTAGAGAGCGAAGTGCGTGATGCCGAAGTCACTCGCCTGGATCGGCTCGGCTTGCTCGGGGCCGTGCATTTCGAAAAGCTCGATATCGGGTCCGGTTCCGATCTTGACCATCGCCTGCGCACGAACAACCGTTCCGGGGAAAGCGCCGACGGCCCGCTCGAATTCGGGTCCCTGCCGCGGCGGATCCTGCGGTCCGAAGGATTGGTAGATCACTTGGCCGCCAAAGGCTTTCACCAGGAACGATTTTGCCGCTTCGATGTCGGGCACTGTGATGCCGATATGATTGACGCCGCGAATGAGAGGTGCGGTCATGACAGTCTCCTTGATTTTGTCTATCCATCGCGACCGCTTCGGGCGCAATTCGCCCGCTGCGTCGCGATCCGCCCGGCCCGCGACGGCGCGGGCGCAGAGTTTCAGTTGGCTTTGAGGAAATCGACCAGGGCGGCCGCGACTTCGTTGGGCCGCTCATCCGCGACATAGTGGCTGCACCGCGTGATCGAGCCACCGGTTACATGACTGGCAAACTCTTTGAGCATCGGCACCATCTGCGCACCGAACCGCTGGTCCCCACCCAGACCAAGGACCGGTATCTCGAGGGGGTTCTTCTTGTACTCAAGAGCAGCCGCATGATCGGTGGCGAGGGTGCGATACCATTCCATGCCGCCGCGCGTTCGGCCAGGACGAGCCATCGCCTTCGCGTAGATCTCGATGTCCGCCGGATTGAAGGTGCTGTGATCGTAGAACCGCTCTGCCATGAAAGCCGAAACATAGTCACATTCACGGCCATGGATCAGGCGTTCGGGTAGATCCCGGTTCATATGGAAGCTGAAGTGCCAGAGCCTCGCGGTCGTCGCCTCCCATTCGGTCCAGCCGGGAAGCGGAACGTCGAGGACGGCCAGGTGGGTAACAGCCTTCCGATAGATGGCGGCCTGCGGCAAGGCGACCATTCCGCCGATGTCATGTCCGCACACGGCGTAGCGTTCATGCCCAAGGGCAATCATGACCTCGTGCGCGTCGCGGGCCATCGTTGCCTTGTCATAGCCGTCGAGCGGGCAGTCGGAAAAGCCTGCGCCGCGCAGATCGATGGCCACCACGCTGAAATGCTCGGCCAGCAGCGGCATCACATTGTGCCATTCCCACCATGTTTCCGGCCAGCCGTGAAGCAGAAGGATCGGCGGACCTGAGCCTCCCGTGACAGCGTTGATCTTGATGCCATTCACCGGCACCAGCTGCTGGGTAAACCCCTTCAAAGTTGCGATCATAATCGCTTTCCGGTCGATGTTGACGTTTGAACAGAGCTTGCGGCCGGCGCTCAGGGCTGATCGAAATCGGTGGCGATCGAGACGTCGCGCCAAGCGTCGATATCGCTGCGGAACGCAGCCAGCTTTCGCTCGGCGATCGCGTGCGCGATGGGGCCGAGTGGCAGATGAAGCGGGGTGTCATCGGCGTCGACTGCCTGCATGATCACCGTGATCGCCTTGTCGGGATCGCCCGCCTGATTGCCGTTGTTGGTTTCGCGATAGTGCTTGCGCGAGCTCGCGGTGTATTCCGGCATCTCGTTGGTCACCATCCTGATGGAACGGCCAAGGAAATCGGTGCGAAATGGCCCAGCTCGACGGTCAGCACGCGGATGCCGAACGGCGCCAGCTCGCTGGCGAGCGCTTCGGAAATTCCTTCCACCGCGAACTTGGCGGCGTTGTAATAGCCTCCGCCTCCGCCTCCGCCTCCGCCTCCGCCTCCGCCTCCGCCTCCGCCTCCGCCTCCGCCTCCGCCTCCGCCTCCGCCTCCGCCTCCGCTGCCCGCGATGCCGGCGCCGGAGGACATGCTGACGATCGTTCCGCCCGAGTGTCGCAGGACGGACAGGGCGGCTCTGGTGGTTTCGATCAGACCGAAGACGTTCACCTCGAACATCGGCCGATATTCTTCAGGCGTGCCTTCTTCGATTGCGCCGAACAGTCCGTAGCCGGCATTGTTCACGAGCACGTCAAACCCGCCGAATGTCTCGACCGCCGTTGCGGCCGCTGCCTTGGCTGCGGCCGCATTCGTCACGTCTAGCGGCGAGGTGATCATGCGGCCGCCGAAAGGCTCGGCCATTTCTTCGATCGCTTTGACATCGCGGGCCGTCGCGATGACCTGATCGCCGCGTTGTGCCGCGGCGAGCGCGAGGCGTTGTCCGAAGCCGCTTGAGCAGCCGGTGATGAGCCAAGTCTTCATTCGGTCTTCTCCGGGTTGCTTTCGGACGAGGCCATGCTGTCGCCGCCGCGAACCGTCATGTCGGCCATGATCGACCAATCCTTCTTTCCGAAGCCCGCCGAGACGGCTTTGCTGAGCCCCTCGCGGACAGCTTCGAGCATCGGGAGCGTGCGTCCGATCTCGTTGCCGGCCTCAGTCGCGAGACGCATGTCCTTAAGCGCGAGTTCGGCTTTGAAACCCGGCTTGAACGACCGTTCCGTGATCTGCGCGCTGTAGCTCTCATAGGCGCGACCCGAAAAAAGGGTGCCCAAGATGAGTTCGAAGAAATCCGCACGGTCGAGGCCGACGCTCTCGGTCAGCACGACACCCTCAGCCATCGCCTCGATAGCCATGGCGATCATCATATTGCAGGCGAGCTTCGCCGTATTCGCCAGAGCAGGATTCTCCCCCAACTTCCAGATCTTTTTGCTGAGTGAAGCGAGCAGCGGCTCGATCGCGGCAACTGCATCGGCCTTCCCGGCCGCCAGGATGTTAAGCTGGCCACTCGCCGCTACGTTCGGTCGTCCGAGGACCGGTGCGGACACATAGCCAAGGCCTGCCTCTTCGTGCAGCAACTCCAGTTCCCGCGCGAAAGCGACCGAGATCGTCGAGGTGACAACATGGGTCAGCCCTGGTTGCGCGCTTGCCAGCAGGCCGGCATCGAGGATCACCTCCCGAATGGCAGGGTCGTCGGATAGCATCGTGAAGACTGCGTCAGCCTGGAATGCATCCGCCGCGCGCTTGACCAGCGTTACCCCGGGAATGCTTTCCTGTGCGACCTTGCTGCGGTTCCAGGCCCGCACGTCATGGCCGGCCTTCACGAGGTTCAGGGCCATTGCCGAGCCCATATTGCCGAGACCGATGAACCCGATCTGCATGTTCTTTCTCCTGTTGTTCAGATGAGGGCTGTGCGCGGGATCGGACGCAGGCTGCCGGGCGATCGTGAGGCCGAAACCTGCGCCGACAGGTTGGCCAGCATCGGCGCACGCCCCGCTGAGCGCGTAGAAGACACCGCCGATCACGGTGACGCCGGCCGGGGCGCAGACCTGGAGAGATCAGCGGCCCCCGCAATCGACAGGCACCGCTGTGCCGTTCAGAGCGGCTTCACGATGTTGCGTTGCGGTTTGATGGCGGTGACGATGTCGACGTCAGCCATGATCTGGGCGGCTTCCGGCGACCTGAGCGCCGCTTCCATGGCGGCTTCGTCGCGGAGGTTGACGACCCCGACCGCGATCAGCCCAGCACCATCACCTTGCGGGAAGAACCTTCCGGCGCTGACCAGCCCATAACGTCCCCAGCTTTCCCGGACGAACGGGAGGTGCAGGTTGATCCAATGGTCGCGGTCGAATGGCGTTTTTCTCATCGCCCGCATAGGTCACCAGCATCGTGATCATCGTCGAAGTCCTCATTTGCGCGTTTCGAGGCGGGCTGCCGCGTTCCGCCGCCCCTCAGGAAAATCCTCTCTGTTCAGTCCGGACGAGCTTCCCTTGGGTGCCGCAGCCAGGGTCACGTTTCCTTCACCCAAGCGGCGGCCCGCATGGATCTGGCGGGTCCGCAGCAGGGTCCACCTCCAAACGATGAGAGCAATCTAGGCATTTAGATTTGTTCCGTAAGTGACATAACTGTACTCTCGGCGTTCAATTTTGTGTGGGTCGGCATGATGGAATGGAGTGATGTCAGAGTCTTTCTCGCCATTGCGCGATTCGGTACGCTCGGTGCCGCCGCGCGTTCCCTCCAGACAAGCCATCCGACCGTCGGTCGGCGCCTCCGCGCACTTGAGCAGGCGATCGGTCACACGCTCTTCCAGCGCACCGCGGACGGTCTTGTTCTGACAGAAGAGGGCCGTGGGATCATCGCGCTGGCGGAGCAGATGGAAGAAAGCGCGCTGGCGATGGAGCGCCGGCTTGCGGGGCAGGAGCAGAATCTCAAGGGCAATCTGCGCATTTCATCCGCGGACTGGTTCGGGGCCTATGTCCTGCCTCCCATCCTGGCGGATTTCTCGAAAGCCCACCCCAATGTCGACGTCGAGATCCTGACGGGCACGCGCCAGTTCAACCTCGCCCAGCGGGAGGCCGACGTCGCTTTTCGTATCGTTCCGTTCGACACTGCTGACATTGTTCAGCGACGGCTCTTCCGCCTTGAGTATGGCGTTTACATCGCGGAAGAGGCGCAGGAGCCGAAATATGGCGATGGGACCGGTTTCCGGCTGATCACCCACGACACGTCCACGGGTCATTTCCCTGACATCGCGTGGCTCATCGAGAGTTTCCCCAACGCGAGACCGGTCTTGCGATCGAACAACCGCAACGTCCAGGGGCGCATGTGCAGGCAAGGCGTCGGCATCGCCGTCCTGCCCCGCGTGGTCGGCAATCAGATCCCGGGTATCCGCAGACTGGAACTGCCGACGCCGCCGCCGGCGCGAGACATCTGGATGGGCTATCACCGGGACCTACGGCGTCTTCAGCGTCTTCGTGCGTTCATCTCGACCGTATCGGACCATCTTGTGAATGGGACCGCATGATGTGCGACCCGGAGATGATTCAAGGTTGCCCGAGAAATTCCAAGATCGTTGCAGTCGTCTCGGCCGGTCGCTCCTCGCGGATCCAGTGCCGGGTTGTCGTGAATTCCATCATCGTCGCATGCTGCGCGTAACGATCAAGGAAGGCCTTGAGCAACGGTGTGCTGATCCCGTGGACGTCAAGCTTGGCGCCGGACCGGTGGTGATGACGCCTCCCGGTCCAGACAAAGTGACTATTGGTCTGTTGGCCCTGAACGATGTTCAAAAGGTGCCGATGGCCACAGGATCAAACGCATGGATCAACGATGAACTGGCCGGCTGCCGCCTCGCCGACGAACGACTGAGCTACCTTTTGGGCACGTTGCTCGATCAGATGGCCGGGGCGATGGGTGGCAGCATCCTTCTGGCTTGCCAGGACTGAGCCAACACGAAGGCGGCCTACCGATTCTTCGCCAACGACCGCGGAAGTGAAGAGGACATCCTCGCCGGCACTTTCGACTCGATACGCCGGCGTATCGCCGCGACCACCGGCCCCCTCCTGGTCATTCAGGACATTACGGAGTTCTCCTCCCAGCGCGAGCACCCCGAGAAGATCGGCCAGACCGTCTGGATGAACAGCGGTCAAGATCAGGATGACCGGTTTGGGATGCACACCGTGTGTGGGTTGCTGAAGCACGCCAGCCTAGCGGTCACGACTGAGGGCCTGCTGCTTGGCCTGGGCGCGGTCGAGTACTCGACCCGCACCAAGTTCAACGGTACCGCCCCCCTCAAGAGGAGGATCACCCGACGCGGATTCCGATCGAGCAGCAGGAGAGCGTCCGCTGGTTGGAGTACCTGGGGCGAACTACGGAGCTGTTCGGCGATCTGGGACGTTGCATCCATGTCGGCGATCGCGAGAGCGACATTTACGAGTTGTTCTGCTTGACCCAGGAGTTGGGAACACAATTCCTGGTCCGCATCTGCGTCGACGGGCTCGCCCTCGAAGGCGACACCACCGTCGACGGAATATCCGCCTAGCGTCCGCCCGACTTCAGCACATGGACAATTCCGCTAATTACACGGAGATCATCCATGCGCGGCTTGCCTCGGGTGTCGCGCGGAAGGTGCGGCTCACGCCACCCAAACTGCTCCATCGTCAACCAGAACTTGCCATTGCGCATCACAACGCCCCTTTCCAGGGCTTTGCGTCACAACGATTCCCTGCGGGAAAGGCTCTTTATGGGTCCGGACCCTTAGGCATCACTTGGCGGCTTGGGTATTGGGCCGGCTCTGCCCTGGGAGACCGAGCACCAAGCCGTCCTGGTCGACGGCGCGCCATAGGTAATGTTGGACCCGGGGATCAGGTTCGCGTCTCATCCCGCTGCCATGCCCAGCGCACCTCTGGCTCGCCACACCCACGTATTATGTGACAATACCTGTTGATACGCATGCATCGAGTTCGCGTTGACAGGATACCTACTAGTTGGTAGGTAGAGATATGAGGAACACATCGACCAGAGCCGACGACATCCTAAGCTGTGCGCGCTCCCTGATCACCAGGGGCGGCTACAACAGCTTCAGCTACGCCGACATCTCCAAGGTCGTCGGCATCCGCACCGCGAGCATCCACCACCATTTCCCCGCCAAGGCGGATCTGGTCCGCGTGCTGGTTGCGCAATACCGACAGGAGGTCGAGGCCGGGCTTGTCGAACTGGAGCGGAACGTCTCTGATCCCCTCGAACAGCTTCGCGCCTATCTCGGCTACTGGGAGGGGTGCTTCGCCGACACGACCGACCCGTTCTGCGTCTGCGCGCTGCTGGCGGGCGAGAGTCCGGTGCTTCCCGAAGCAGTCGCTCTCGAAGTGCGGGCGCATTTCCGCAAGCTCGCAGACAGGCTCACCTCCGTCTTTGAGCGAGGCGCCGCACAAGGCCGTCTCCGGCTGGTCGGAACCGCCAGGAGCGATGCCGAACTGTTCATGGCCGGCGTGCATGGCGCGATGCTATCCGCTCGCGCCTATGGCGACGCCGCAACCTTCGGAGCGATAGCCCGTACTTTGCTGCAGCGAATCGTCGCTTGAAGACGGCACTTCGCCGGGAGATTGAACGCATGCCTGTTTTACCTATCGATTGATAGGTAGATATGGCGGCGTCGCCGAGTAGCCTGCTTTGCCTCACTGGATAAGGAAGGAAATCCTTCATGCTCGGAATTTCGCCGCTTGGCTGGGCCCATACGCTCGGCAGCCTGCCGGCCATTCCCATGGCCTTCTATATGCTTGCCCGCCATGGTCGGATCGTTCCCCGGTCCAAGGCGGGCGCCGTCTATTTCGTTTCCATGCTGATCGGCGCTTCGACAGTTCTCCTCGTGGCACATCAGCCGGTCAGCTACGCCATCGGCGCCGTGACGATCCTCCTCCTGCTCGCGGGCTATGGGGTCAAGGGAGTTGTTGGGGCGGGGCGCTCGGCCGGATACATCGAGATCGTTTGTCTGAGCGTGAGCGCGTTTCTTCTGCTGGTGCCGACCGTCAGCGAAATCCTGCGCCGTGTTCCGGACGGCCACCCATTGGTGACTGACCTGAAGTCGCCACTGCTCCTTGGCGCCCAGGGTTGCTTGGCGGCTATCTTAGTGGTCGGCCTGACCGCCCAACTCCTCCACTTAGCAAGGCAGGGCAGGGCGGCCACGAAGTAGGAGGCCAACGGAATGATCTTGCCCCGGTTCGGTAGACGCGGGTTCACGCGGATTGTAGCTCGGCTCGTTCGGGCGTTGTATAGCCGACGGCCCTATGTGTGCGCTGTCGTTTGTAGTAGGTCTCCATGTAGGCAAATACCTCTCGGCGGGGCATTGTCACGGGAATAGAGCCGGCGTGCAGAACCCCCTAAATTTGTGAGAAGCTGTTTGCAGCAGCTATGCGCTGACCTCCTGGGGAACGAGCCGCTTTAGGCGCCGTGCAAGGATCGAGATAAAGGCAATTCGGACGAAAGCGATGAGGTGCTCCTTCGTCCGCTCGACGATGGTGTTCAATCGCCGGTAGCGACTGATCCAGCTAAAGGAGCGCTCCACCACCCAGGCGATCTCGGTGGCGATGAATACCCCCTTGCGGCCGCGGGCGATCGGCCGGACTGTGATGCCGAACGCTTCCGCGGCTTTGGCCAGACGTTCGCCGCGATAGCCGAGATCGTCGATGGCCGGCCCTTGGAAGCCACGTCCGGCGAACTGGCGCAGCTCCGGCACGATGCCTCTGGTGTCGTGTACATTGGCCGGCGCGGCGTCGATGGCCAGCGGCAGGCCGTACTTCTCCACGGCGATGCTGACCTTTACGCCGCAGATCTTCTAGCCGCCGTCCACGCCACGCGCGAAGCAACTCGGAGCCGCTGGGCTTCGAGGTGTCTTACGAGCCGGTCCGGCATTGTGTGGTGAAGTTCGGGCTGGCCATCGCCGGCAACCTGCGGCGTCTCCGGCTCAAGCCCAGCCCGCGCTGGTATCTGGACGAGATGGTGTTCAGGGTCAGCGGAAAGCTGATGTACTTGTGGCGGGCTGTCGATGACAAGGCGAGGTGTTGGAGGTGCTCGTCCAGCGCCGGCACGATAAGTCGGCAACCCGCAAGCTGATGTGTAAACTGCTGGAAAAGCACGGTTTCGCGCCCACCCAGGTCACCATCGACAAGCTCCAGTCCTACCGGGCCGCCTTCCGCCAATTCGGTCTGACCGCCCACCATGAACAGGGGCGGCAAACAAACAACCGCGTCGAGGTCTCACACCAGCCGGAGCGGCGACGAGAGCGCAAGATGCAGCGGTTCAAATCAACGCGTTCCGCCCAGCGCTTCGCCTGTCTGCATGCCGCCGTCTAAAACACCTTCAACCTCCAGCGCCACTTGGTCTCCCGCCTTGCCCTGCGCACCTTCCGGGCGCAGGCCGTGGCCGACTGGCAGGCCGCGACCGCCGCGGCGTGAACCAGTTGCGAAGTTCGCAAGCTCTACTTGCCAACTCAGTTGCCGTGACAAAGCCGATGGAACCCCTTCAGGCTCCCGCATCCTGTTGCTTGTATAGGATTTCCAGGCAATCCAGATTCTCGTGCAACTGGCGAAACAGATCGCCGGGATCGCCGGACGTCTTGCGCTGATCGTCCGACCGCAATAGGCCGTGCACTGCCAGATCCGCTAAAATCCCAGCGACCTCCCTGGCCGTCTTGCGCCCGCCCTCATGAAACCACCACGTCGTCCAGCTGCACATGCCGATCAGCGCGAAAGCGGCGACGCGGGCGTCGACGGGACGGAACACGCCCTGCTGTATCCCTCGTGCGATTTGCGCCGTGAAATGGTCGAGTACGGCCCGCTTGGATCGCTCGTGCACTGCGCGCACGTCGGGCGGCAGTTCCACCTCAGTCCGATCGACGACCCGGAACTGGAGGGCGTGCGAGAGGAGAAGCTCCACATGGCCGCTCACCATCGAGCGCAACACCTCGACCGGATCGTCGTCGGTGCGGGCTGAGAGCATGGCGGATTGCCGATCGCTGACAACGGTGACCTCCTCCACCAGCGAAGCCAGCACCTCCTCCTTGCTTTTGAAGTAGTAGTAGAGCGCTGTGCGCCCGACATTCAGCGCGTCCGCGATGTCCTGGAAGCTGGTGCCCGCGAAGCCGCGTTCGGCAAATAGCTTCGCCGCCGCGTCGAGCACGCTCTGGCGCAGCAGCGCCTTCCGGCCGGTTTCCGCTTTGGCCGATGTTCTGCCCACCCCGTCCTCCTACCAGGTTTCTCCACGCAGCAGGATGGGAGGTTTTGACGCATACGTCAAATTTTTGAAGCGTTGACAGACGAGCATTTTGGTACCCGGCGGCATCGAAGCCTTTGAAAACATTGCGCTGAAAAGCAATGGCCACATCGCAGGTGCGGCAAAACGCGCCTTGACAGGAATTTCCGCCTATTGACGGTACCGTCAATTATTCGTCACGATGTCAAATATGCAGAGCGGGCAGCGTCAGTGAGTAGCCGTGCCGGCCTGCCTCAAGACCAACATATGGGCGGATCACGCCGCCCTCCAAAAGGGAGACGATGGACATGCCGGCTTCGGGCACACCCACGCCTGCCGCACATCAGGCTGCGGATCAGGCGGCGACGGCGGGATTTCTCAACACCGATTGGAACCCACGCGACCTTCCTGACGGCACGCTGACGCGCAACGTGGCGCTACGCACGGCCGATCGGGCGGCGACGGGGGGCACGCTTTATGTCCGCGGGCGCAGCGACACGGTTGTGTGCATCATGCACCCGCGGGAATTCATGGCCTGCCATTACCTTGTCCCGGACATCGTAGAGGCCGGATTCGCGGCTTGGTCCCAGTCGCCACGCTCCGTCGGCAACGACAGCCGGCTTGAACACGAGACGGCTCTGTTCGACGTCGCCGCTGGGCTGTCCTTCCTGCGCGCCCAGGGATTCCGCCGCATCGTCCTGCTCGGCAACTCCGGCGGCGGCAGTCTCTACGGCTTCTATATGCAACAGTCGCAACTGGCGCCGGAGCGGCGGATCGCCCGCACGCCCGGCGGCCGGCCGACCAACCTCGCGTCGCTCGACATGCCGGTGGTCGACGGGCTGGTGCTGGTCGCTCCTCACCCCGGCCAGGGCATGCTGTTGATGGGCTGCATCGACCCGTCGGTGACCAACGAAGACGACGCGCTGTCGGTGGAGCCCGCCCTTGACCCCTTCAGCCCGGCGAACGGCTTCGCGGAGCCTCCGGGACCGTCCCGCTATGCCCCGGACTTCGTTGAGCGCTACCGCTCCGCCCAGAAGGCCCGGGTCGCGCGCCTGGACGAGCGGGCGCGTGCCCTGATCGCGGAACGGCTGGCGGCGCGCAAGCGCGCCAAGGAAACCGGCAGCGTTGACGACCGGCGGCGCGGCGCCCACACGCCGCTGATGACCGTCTGGCGGACCGACGCCGACCTGCGTTGCTTCGATTTGACCCTCGATCCTTCCGACCGCGGCTACGGCACGCTGTGGGGGCGGGATCCCTTCGCCTCCAACTACGGCGCGGTCGGCTTTGCCCGCGTCTGCTCGCCGGAGGCGTGGCTGTCGACGTGGTCAGGCTTGTCATCCAACGCCGCCCTATACAAGACCGCGCCGGCCATCGAACAGCCGTTGCTGCTGGTCGAGTACACCGGCGACGTCTCGACCTTCCCGTCGACTGCCGCGGCTCTTTTCGACGGCTTCGCCACACGACACAAGACCCATCTGCGCATCCGCGGCGACCACCACGGTCGGGCACTGATCCCGGAAGAGGAGCCGGGGCGCTACGCCGCCGGCCGGGCGGTCGGCGACTGGCTGCGCGACCATTTCGGCGGCTGAGCGCCACGAACGATAGGATTTCAAGGAGACCAGCATGCTTGAACAACCCGCGACGCGGCTCCGCCTGCGCGGCGTGGACCATACCGCCCGCCCGACCTGGAAACTGCGCGAAACCGTGGAGTTCTACCGCGACAAGCTGGGCCTGCCGCTCGTCCATGTCATCTCGGCGCGCGGTTGGGGCCCGGCCACCCATCCCGACTTCCTGCATTTCTTCTTCGACAGCGGCAACGGCAGCACGATCGCCTTCTTCTATTATCTCGGGTCCGAACAACCGGAGGCGCTGGTGGGGCGCGCATCGATGCCGCCACTGCCGGACGATCACGTCTTCGACGCGACCCACACCGCCTGGCTCGTCGACAGTGAGGAGGAACTGAAGGGCTGGAAGCGGCGCCTGGAAGCCGAAGGTCTGACAGTCTCGGTGGAGACCACGCACGAGGTGATCGAGTCCATCTACGTGCGCGATCCCAACGGCTATTTCGTGGAAATCACGCGCAAGCTGCGGCCGCTGAACGCCATCGATTCCACCGATGCCGCCCTGACCCTGCGGGCCGCTCTGGACGCGGAGGATGCCGCATCCACCGAAGGCCGGCGCGTCGTTGCCATCGACGAGGTCTGGGCACGCAAGTCCACGTTGCTCAATCCGGACGGCGGCAACGCGGCGGCGGTCAGCATCTTCGTGCCGCGGCTGGAGGAATTCGCCAGCCTGACCCGCGCGGCCCGCGGGCGCGACGACTGCACCGTCACCGCGCTGGACACCCACGACCGCATCGATGCCGCTGGGCCGGTCGAGTTCCAGCGTCGTGCGCTCGGGCTGAAGCCGGCGGTCTGGTACGGACTGTTCACCGGCGGCATCTGCGGTCGGATCGAAATCTTCGACCGCGACCGCGTCGTCATCGCCCCCGCTGCTTAGCCGGCTTGCAATTTAAAACGCATTTAGGGGAGGACAGAGATGACAGGAATCCGCAATCCCATAAGCGGAGTCGTCTACACGCCGGCCGATCAGGCCGATCGATACCTTGCCGACGGGGCCTGGATCCCTTCCACCGTCGGGGACGTGCTACGTGCCACTGCAGCGCGCCATCCTGACAAGCCGGCTTTGATCAGCGACGAGCGGACCGTTACCTTCGCCGAACTGGACGGAGCGAGCGACCGGTTGGCCGCGGCGCTGCTGGCGCTGGGCCTTGCCACCGGCGACCGCGCGATTTTCCAGATGGGCACAACGATCGAGACGGTAATCGCGCTCGCCGCCTGCTTCAAGGCGGGGATCATCCCCGTCTGCACGCTGCCGCAGCACCGCGAGGTGGAGATCGGCGAACTGGCCCTGCAAAGCGGAGCCCGCGGCTATTTCGTTCAGGCGGATTTCAGCCGCTTCGACCTCGTCGGCTTTGCCGCGTCCATGATGGAACGGCACCACGGCCTGGATCATCTCGTGGTTGCGCGGGGTGAGGCGTCCGCCGGACTGGCGCTGGAGGATCTGGTCGCCGCCGTTCCGGCGGAAACGGCGCGCGACCGGCTGGCCGACAGGCCTTTTGGTCCACAAGACGTCCTGACCTTCCAGCTATCCGGCGGCACGACCGGACTGCCCAAGATCATTCCGCGCTTCCATGCCGAATATCTCGGTCACGTGTGGCACCTGATGGGGCTCTACGGGATGACGGCGGACAGCCGCATCCTGTGGTCGCTGCCCCTGCTGCACAATGCCGCCCAGGTTTATGCGCTGATGCCGATGATGCTCGGCGGGGCGACCGTCGTCCTGATGCCGAGGGTCGACATCCGGCGCATGCTGGAGCTGATCGAGGCGCACAGCGTCACCCACGCACTGTCGGTCGGCCCCATCGCACCGCAGCTGATGGGCTATGCGGACATCCGGCGGCACGACCTGTCCTCCCTCCGCCTGTTCGCGACGATGAGCCGTGCCGACAAGCTGGAGGAGCACATCGGCGTGCCCTGCTCGAACCTTTACGGCATCACCGAAGGGTTGCTTCTCGGCTCGCCGGCGGACGCCCCGACGGAGCGGCGGTACCGCACGCAGGGCACCTCCGGCTGCCCGTTCGACGAGATCCGGCTGCTCGAACCGGGAACTGAGACGCCGGTGCCGCCCGGCCAGATGGGCGAACTGTGCTTTCGCGGCCCGTCCAGCCTGCGCGGCTACCTCGGCAACCCGGCGGCCAACGCTACGGCCTTCACATCCGACGGCTTTTACCGCACGGGCGACATCATGACGGCGCATGTCGTGAATGGGCAGACCTGCTACGCCTTCGAAGGGCGCCTGCGCGACAACATCAACCGCGGTGGCGAGAAGATCGGCTGCGAGGAGGTGGAGGCCTATGTCAGCCGCCATCCCAGCGTCGCCGACGCCAAGCTGGTCGCCATGCCCGATCCGCTCTACGGCGAGAAGGGCTGCATCTTCATCATCATGCGACCAGGCATGCCGGCTCCGAACGTGCAGGAGTTGGGCGCCTTCCTGACCGGTTGCGGGCTTGCGAAATACAAATGCCCGGAGCGCGTCGAAATGCTGGACGAGTTCCCCCTCACCCGCGTCGGCAAGCTGGACAAGCCGGCGCTGAAGACACTGATCGCCGACAAGTTGGCGGCTGAAACCACGGCAGGTGCGGCATGACTCTCAACGATTTCACAGCAACGGAATACATTGTCGGCACCACCCCGCTGGTGATCCGCCGCTGCGTCAAATGGGGGGAGTGCGATCCGGCCGGAGTCGTCTACACGGTCACCTTCAGTGAATATGTCATCTCGGCCGCGGAGCTGTTCTACGGCAGCCTGTTCGGCACCACCCCGCAGCGCGCCAAAGACGAGCAGGGGTTCGGCACTCCCACCCGCGCGCTCGACTTCGACTTCCGCCGGTCGCTGCGGCCGGACGAGGTGTTCGAGATGACCGTCACGGTCGCCGAGATCCGGAACCGGACCTACGTGCTGCGGATCTGCGCCCGCACACTCGATGGCGACATCGCGTTCCTGGCGCATCTGACCCCGGTCTGCGTCGCCCGCGGCGAACGCCGCTCCATCGACATCCCCCCGGCATTCCGGCAGGCGTTGGAACGCTACCGCGTCGCCTGCGCGGCAGAAGGAGGCCCGGCATGAAGATCACCATCATCGGGGGCGGCCCAGCCGGCCTCTATTTCGCCCTGCTCGCGAAGAAGCACGACCCGGCGCACGACATCCAAATCTTCGAGCAGAACCCGCGAGGCGCCACCTACGGCTGGGGTGTGGTCTTTTCCGACGTCGGCCTTTCCTTTTTGAAGGAAGCAGACCCGGACTTCTTCGCCGAATTCACCGCCGGGCACGAGTGCTGCGACTATATGGAGATCGTCCACCGCGATACCCGCGTGCAGATCCAGGGCAATCACTTCTCCCGCACCGCCCGGCTCGCCATGCTGGAAACGCTAGAGCACGCCTGCCGGCGGGTGGGGGTGGAGATCCGCCACGGCGAACGCATCACTGACATCGATGCGCTGGCGCGTGACGCCGACCTGCTTGTCGGGGCCGACGGCGCCAACAGCGCGGTGCGCCTGCACTACGCCGAACAGTTCCGCCCCAGCTTCGAACGGCGACGCAACAAGTTTGCCTGGTACGGTACACGCCAGCGCTTCCATCCCGTCTCGCTGATCTTCCGCGAAACCGCGGCGGGCGTTTTCATCGCTCACAGCTACCAGTACAGCCCGGAGTTCAGCACCTTTCTGGTCGAGGTCGCTCCGGAGACGTGGCTGCGCGCCGGCTTTGACCGGATGAGCGAGGAGGAGAGCAGCCGCGCCTGCGCCGAAATATTCCGTGCCGACCTTGGCAGCAACCCATTGCTGACCAACCGGTCGCACTGGTTCGAGGCGAACGTCGTGCGCAACGAGCACTGGCACCACGGAAACGTCGTGCTTCTGGGCGACGCGCTGCGCACCGTGCACTTCTCGCTGGGATCCGGCACCCGCATGGCCATGCAGGACGCCATCGCGCTGCACCGTGGGATCGTCGACCACCCCGACGACCTGCCCGCCGCCTTCGCCGCGTTCGAAGCGCAGCGCCGCCGGTCCTCCTCCAGCTTCCAGGGAGCCGCGGCGCGCAGCCTGGACTGGTACGAGACGGTGGCCGGCAAGCTCCACCTCGACCCCGTCGACTTCGCCTACGACTACATGCGGCGTACCGGACAGGTCAGCCACGAGGATTTGCGCCGCCGCGATCCGTACTTCACTGCCGCCTACGAGGCGCAGAACAACGACGAACCCCTGGGGAGGACGGCATGAACATGGTCAGCGTCTCCGACGTCATCGGGCGCAGCCGGCTGGGCGGCCTGCAATTGCGCGTCGTCGCGCTCTGCACCTTGTGCATGATCGTCGACGGCTTCGACGTCCAGGCCATGGGCTACGTGGCGCCGGCGATCATCGGCGACTGGGGCATCCAGAAGGCGGACCTCGGCACCGTATTCGGCGCGGCGTTGCTGGGCATGACCCTGGGTGCTCTGGTCATGGGCATGATCGCCGACCGGTTCGGTCGCCGCCCGGTGCTGATCGCCGCCATGCTGTGTCTGGCACTCACCAGCTTCGCGACCGCGCAGGCCGCCAGCGTCGAGGAGTTGCGATGGATGCGCTTCCTGACGGGCCTGTGCATGGGTGCGATCGTGCCGAACGCCGTGGCGCTGGCCGGGGAGTTCAGCCCGGTGCGGGTGCGCATCACCCTGATGATGGTCGCCTCATCCGGCTTCATCCTCGGTGGAGCCGTGGGCGGGGTCGTCGCCGGCCTGCTCATCCCGGCCTATGGCTGGCATGCGGTGTTCCTCGCCGGTGCAGCCGCCCCGCTGCTGTTGGGCGTGGCGATGCTCGCCCTGCTGCCGGAATCGCTTCAATACCTGACGGTGAGGGGGCGGAACCTGGAGCAGGTGCGACGCTGGCTTGCCCGGATCGAGCCGGGCCTGGCCATGCGCGACGACACGATCCTGGCTGCGGCCGACCGTCCGGCGCGCGGTGCGCCGATCCTGGAGCTGTTCCGCGGCGCGATGGCGGTGGCGACTCCGCTGCTGTGGCTGCTGAACTTCATGAACCTGCTTGCCGCCTATTTCCTCGCCAACTGGCTGCCCGTGATCATGACGGAGGCCGGCCATCCCGCTTCGGCAGCGGTGCTGGTGGGAACGATCTTCTGGGTCGGCGGACTGGTCGGCAACCTGCTGCTCGGTTGGCTGGTCGACCGGCACGGCTTCGGTCCGACGCTGGCGATCAATCTGCTGGCCGGCGCACTCGGCGTGGCGCTGATCGGGCAGGTCTCTGGTTCACTGGGAGTTGCGGGCGTGGTAATCGCGGTGGCCGGCTTCTGCATCCTGGGGGGACAGTCCGCGCTGAACGCGCTCGCCGCCGCCTTCTACCCGACACCGGTTCGCTCGACCGGTGCGGGCTGGGCGCTTGGCATCGGCCGGCTCGGGTCGATCTTTGGGCCGGTCATCGGCGGGGAACTGATGCGGCTGAACTGGTCCACCGCGGACCTTCTGGTGGTGGCCGCCATTCCGTGCCTGATCGCACTGGCCGGCAACCTGCTGCTCTGGGCGCTTGGCCGGCTGCCGCGCACGGCCGGCAGCACTGCCGGCGCGCTTCCCCCGCAACCTGCCCGATCTCGCACCTGAGGAGCCCGCACCATGACCCGGACCTACCGCATCGGGCAGATCGTGCCCAGTTCCAACACGACCATGGAAACCGAGATCCCGGCCATGCTGCGCGCCCGCGAAGCGGTGCTACCGGAGCGCTTCACCTTCCATTCCAGCCGGATGCGCATGCACCGGGTGGTGAAGGAGGAGTTGGAGGCGATGAATCGTGAAGGCCTGCGCTGTGCCGCCGAACTTGCCGACGCCCGCGTCGACGTGATGAGCACGGCCTGCCTCGTCGCCATCATGGCGATGGGCTTCGGCCACCACCGCACTGTGGAGCAGGAACTGGCCGAAGTCGCCCGCGCGAACCACTGCGCGGCGCCGGTGATGACCTCGGCCGGCGCGCTGGTCGAGGGGCTGAAGGCGCTCGGCGCGCGCCGCATCGCCCTGATGGCACCCTACACCCGTCCCCTGACCGAACTGGTGGTGGCTTACATCGAGCATGAAGGGATCGAGGTGATCGACTGGCGCTGTTTCGAGATCGCCGACAACCTGGAGGTCGGCCGCCGAGATCCCATGCGGCTGGTCGAGGACGTGCGTTCGCTGAAGACGGCTGGGGCGGACGTCGTCGTCGCCTCGGCCTGCGTGCAGATGCCGTCCCTTCCGGCAATCCGCCCCATCGAGGAGATGCTGGGCATCCCGACAGTCTCCACGGCGGTCTGCACCGTGTACGGCATGCTCACCCGTCTTGGCCTAATCCCCGCGGTTCCTGGCGCCGGGGCGTTGCTGGAGGAAGGCGGATCGGTCCCGAGCTGACTGCCAAGGGCAACGTCAATTTGTTGATGCTGTGTAGATTCCGACTGAATGTTCTGTCAGCCTTCGCGTCATCCTGTTCGGCGACGCAGGGCGGACGTAGAGGATAACGTCCACTCTGGAGGTGATCGATACGGCTCTGTTGCAAAGCTTACCGGCAGGCGGCGCACGCACTTTCTGCCCGCTCGTCGAAAGATGCCACTCACCGCATCAATCGCCGGCGAGCCGGCGGCGGGCATAGGCGGCGGTGAGGTAGCGGCTCACCAGCGCCTCGAAGTCGGCGGCCTTCATCCCGCGGATTCCCATCGCCTCGAGCACCACGATCCGCTTGCGACGGTTCACCTTGTTGTAAATGGAAAAGCCGATCCGGTTGGGCAGAGGCGCCTCCTCATGCAGAGCCAGCACCAGCGTCAGCCGGCGCGATGTCGTCACCTGCATCCCGGCCACATCGGTCCAGGCGATTGCCTCCCGCAGCCGGGCCGACACCAGCGCGTCGGGGGTCAAGGTCATCAGTGGCGCCTTCGTCTTGTGGCGGACCCAGGCCGCGTGGGCCAAAGCGATGCAGACACCGAGGGCCGTCACCGCTCCAACGAATGCCGTCGTCCCCGAATCGTTGCCGATGCCGAGTGACTGCCCGAAGAAGATGCTGCCGATGGCAAAGGCGACGAACATTGCCGCGATGAACGCCATGGCCCAGATCATCGGCCTGCCGTTCTCGTAGAGCACCGTGTGCTCCTTCGGAACGGCGGCGGCGGCGGCCTCCAGCTCCGCCCGGTCCAGCCGGTGTGCCTCCCGCGCCTCGTCGAGGAACGCCGCCGTCAGAGCCTGACAAATCCCGCTCCAGTCGGCGAACAGCCGATGCGGCAGGCTGGTGTCTTCCGCAACCGGTCCGCGGGCAGCGCGTGCCAGCAGGCGCTCGTCGAGCTGGACGCCAAGGGTGCTGATCCGCAGGGCGGTCGGCGGGTGGCTGTCGGTCGGATGAGGCTGGCACTCTTCCAGATGCGCAGCGGGATCGGGGAGACCGCCTTCGACGCGCCGCTGGATTTCGGCCATCAGATCTGGCCCGGACGTTTCCGGGGCGGAGAAGGCATCATTCAGCGTCCCAACGATGGCCGGCGCCAGTGCCGCGCTGCGAATCAGCGCAAGGGGAACGCTCTCCGGACCGCTGACCAGACTGGCCCGGCGGTCAGCCTCCAGCTCGCGCTGCCGCCTGTGTTGGGCGACCGCGAGGTCGAAACTCTCGAGCGTGTGGAAGCCGAGATGCAGAGCGGGGGTGATCACGAAACCGCCGGTGCCGGAACGCTCGCCGAGCGCGGTCAGGGTCCGCCACAATCCGGCATGGATCGGGGCGAAGCGGCGGCTGTAGGTGGTATCCCCGCCCGAGAAATGGGCGAGTTCATGCCCGATGACCGCTGCGAGTTCGGTCTCGCCGAGCAGCGGCAGGCAAGGAGCCGGCAAATGAAGGGTACGGCCCTGCAATACCCGGTCTCCGCCGAGCGGCCGGACCGGCGCCTCGGTAACGAAGAAGCCCTCGGTCAGGCTGATCAGGATGCTGTCCGGCATCAGCGCCTCGTGCCGGACCGCCAAGTCCTCGATGAAACGCCAGAGGCCGGGCGCCTCGTCCCGGCTCACCACCAACCCACGGATGTCGAGCGGCTGCATGGTGTAGAGGTCGAAGACCCGGCGCAGTGCGATCACCGCCATCACGGCACTGTAGGCCGCGAGTGCCGCGAGCGTCACGGCAGCGGCGAAGAGTTTCATGCTGCCGGTCGACAAATGGTCCCAGAACCACAAGCTCGCCGCTTCGAACAGCGAAGCCGAAACACTGGCAATGCTGAGGCCGACGAGCACGGCGGCGAGCGCGAAGGGCAGGCCCCGCCTCAAGCGGTCGAAGTTCCGGACCAGGGCGTCGCGCGACTGCTGCGCCCGCAACGCCGCGACCCGTGCCGCCAGCAACCCGGTGAGCCCGGCAAGGAAAGCCAGCAGGCCGCCGGCCATCGTGCCCCAGCTCAACGGGTAGCGGATCAGTGAAACCTCGGTGCCATCGTCCGTTGTGTCGATGGCGTTGCGGACCCCGGCGATGGCCATCGAGACCGGCATGCGGCGGCCGTCCGGTCCGCCCATGGTCACGAAGGCCGACGGATTGTTCGCTTCAATCCGCTGGAGTTGGGCAAGCGCCTCCGGCAATTCCTGTCCGGCTTGCCGGTACTCGGTAAGCGTCGCGGCGGCCCGCTGCTCCTGCTTGATCCCGAGCGCCACAAACATCAGTGGAACGATCAGAAGCCAGACGGCGCGAAGAGCCCATAGAGGAAAACGAAAAGCACGCCGGGCGGTGCCAGCCGTTCCACCGGAAGCGATTGTGTCCGCCACGCCCAATCCCCCATTTATCGATGCATCGTGCGGAAGGATCGCGCAATGCGCGAAGCGGGGCCAGCCACCCGGAAGGGGTAGCGATTTCACGTCATTCTGTCATCCACCCCCTCACCCAGTCCGTTGAATTGTACGACACCTATCAAACAAAGGTGGCGGACTGCGGTTGGCGGATCAAGCAAGTCCTTGACCGGTTGAAGGCGGCGGCTCCAGAACCGGCCAAGCCGCTTTCTTCCCCGCGCAACAAGAGGCGGGGTGTCAACGCTCCAGCCTTCGATGTGCACAAGGATCTTCACGCGATGCTTGGCGTCGATCTGACGCAAATCCACGGGTTGGGTCCACATCTTGTGCTCAAGCTGGTTGCAAAACGTGGAACCGACCTTTCGGCCCGGCCGAACGCCAAACACTTCACCTCTTGGTTGTCGTTGGCTCCGCATAAAATGATTCCCGGCGGAAAAGTGCTGGCTTCACGAACCCGCCGTTCCGGCAACCGGGCGGCCTCGCTGCTGCGGTTGGCCGCCATCACCGTCGGGCGCACCGAGGCGGCGCTGGGGGGCTTCCTACTACAAGGAACGTTACCATCAGCGCGTTCTGACCAATCTCCAGAGGCGGGCCAAAGCGCTCGGCTATGTTCTTACGGAGGCCCATGCCAGTCCCGAAGCCGTGGGAGTTTCTTAGGAAAGTGGCGCAATTGCTGGAGACTTTGCCCGCCTCGACGGATTGCGGCGAGTGCAAGTGATGGCTGCCATTGAGAAGGCGGCTGCAAGGGTGGACGTCTCCACCGCCTGTCCGATGCTTGGCGTGCCGCGCGCCAGCTTCTATCGTCATCGTGACCGGCAGCGCCGGGTCGGTCCACCACCGCCATCCCGCCATCGGCCCTCTCCATCACGCGCGCTGAGCGGCGGTGAGCGGGATCGCGTGCTTGACTTGCTGCATGGCGAACGCGTCGTCGATGCCGCCCCGGCCCAGGTCTACGCCACGCTGCTTGATGAAGGGCAGTATCTGTGCTCGGTGCGCACCATGTACCGCCTGCTCGCCGCCAACGATGATGAAGTGCGCGAGGGTCGCCAGCAGTGCCGGCACCCGGCCTATGCCAAGCCCGAACTGCTTGCCACCGGCCCCAACCAAGTGTGGAGCTGGGACATCACAAAGCTGAAGGGGCCGGTCAAGGGCACCTGGCTGTGCCTATACGTCATCCTCGACATCTACAGCCGCGCCATGGTGGGCTGGACAGTGGCCTACCGGGAAAGCGCGGCACTGGCCCGAGCGGCTGATCCGCCAGACGGTACGCAAGCAGGGTATCACCCGCGACCGGCTGACGTTTGTGGGAATCCCTCGATTCAGATGCCTGTCAAACCGCTCTAGGCATTGCCATTTTACGCAGACGCCTGCCGGCTCAGCGCGTCCTTCACGTGGCCCAGCCGTTCGTGAATACCGAAAACGACGATCATGCCTTCGCAGGCAACGCGCCACATCAGCAAACCGAAAGCGGTTCCGGCCAAGGTGACGATGAAGGTGCCAACTCCTGCCGCCGCATCCCAACGCATCATGCCGAGTCCACCGATAGCCGAAACAACGCCCCCAACGGCGCCTCCAATCAGGCCAATCCAGTAGAGAACCTTAATAACTGGAATTGCGATCATGCGATCAAAAGAAAGAAGACTGGAGAAAATCTTGATCACCTTTAGATCTCCTGTTAAAAAGCCAGTTTTGTTGGTGAAGGGTTTACGGAAAAACTTGTTATTATTCAGTCCGTCGTCAGTTCCGAGGTTAGTCTGGACGAGATAATCATCGGTGCAATATAGACATTATGTCGCAGTCCGCTTGACTACCTTCTGCTCTCCGGTAGACGTGTGGACCGGCGTCCTGGCGATGGTGCGCAAGGGGCATGTCGCCGCCATTCCCACCAGCAACATGGCCGCCGAGACGACCTTCATCGCCCGTCTGTTCGGTGTGGCCGCCTGACGACGCCGACGCCACGACTCTCCGCGCCGACCGTCAAACATTGCAACGGAACCGAACCAGATGCTCGACCTCGGACGTCCGGACTCCAGCTCCAGACCGGCGGCTTGATGGGCGTTCAGGCGTCGTCCTCGTCGGAGGGCAGGGCTCTGGCGACGCGCACGATCCGCTCCAGATCATCAATCTCCGCATCCGACAGCTCTGAGAAGAGCTTGAGCCGCTTCTCCTTGCCAATCCGGTTGTTCTGCATCACCAGCCGCACCAGTTGCGCCGCCTTCCGGTTCGGCATGTCGATACGGTCCATCATCCCCTGCATCGCGCGGTCGAAGACCTCGACGAAGAGGACCTCCTCCTTGAGGTTGCGCCGCACGGTATCGATGATACAGCCGTACAGATACTCGGCCTTCGGCGTGGCATCGAAGTAGCGGTAGAGGTGGTCGGTCCGGTTCTGGGCGACGATGGCCGGACCGTCCTCGGATGCGCTGGCCACCCACTCCCAGTCGATGTGCGGTGTGATCGCACGTGAGAATCGCTCTAGCGACCCGTCGTAGGCCGCTTGGTTGCGCACGATGGCCGCCGAGACTGGGAACAGGATGCCTGGCGGGGTGAAGCCGGCTTCGTCCAGCGTGTGGTGGATCAGATAGCGGTGGATGCGTCCGCTACCGTCTTCAAACGGGTGGATGAACACGAAGGCAAAGGCGATCGCGGCGGCGGCCAGGACGGGGTCGATCTCAGCCCCCTTCAGCCGCGCGACCAGCCCTGCAAAGCCTGCCATGAGGGAGCGCACGTCTTCAGGCTTGGGGCAGATGAAGTGGATGATCTCCCGGTGCTCCGTCGAGGATTCGCCGACGAAGTTCTGGAAATCGCGCCATCCGGCCGCCGCATAGCGGTGATCGACGATGACGTTTTGCAACCGGGTCTGGTCGCTCTCGCTGGCCGGATCGAAGTTGCGGACCATCCGCAATGCTTAGATGAAGCGCTCTGACATTTTGCCACTTGAGGGTTACCCCTCGACGGCGAAGGTCTCCTTGGTTTCCTTAGTGTAGAGATCGTTGATCGCGCGGGCCAGGATCTGTGGGTCGCAGCCGCGGACCAGAACTGCGGCTTCCTCCCGGATGCCCGACCGGAGCAGCGCCTCGATCTGCGGCGTCCGGCGGATCACCGGGCAGAGGGAGGGGGTGCCGAGTAGGTTGTCGGTGACGCGGTGGCGCCGCGAAGGCCCGCCCGGTAGCACGATGTGCTTGTCCGGCAGCAGCGCGGGCGTATAGCGCGACGGCGCCGGCATCGGGGAGATCGAACTGCACGCCGGTGAGCCACTCGTGGAAGAACCAGGCGCGCCGGGCAAAGGTCCCGTTCGGCTCGCTCACCTTCGCGCAAGGTGTCTGGCATGCTGGGTTCCTGGGATCGCAAAAGGCTTCGCGACCGGCCGGCCGCCTGCGGAAATCTTCACGATCCTGCGAAAACTTCAAGAATCGAACGTCGTCCTCAAAAACCTTCACGCTGGCCCAGCCCTGGACAGCGCGGTCTGTCCGCGGCCATCCCGATCCTATGCCGCGGGCTGTTCGGGTGGACGAAGGGGATCGATTTGCAAAAGCTGTCGGACGACTGGTGACCATGCTGCTGCCAGAGCTGATCCTCGACCGACATGGTGAACTGGTATGCGCTGAGGTGGCTGGTGGAAACCGTCATGTCCGTCGCAAAGCGGAGGTGGGGCGAGGCTCTATCTGCCCGCACAGACCTCACGCAACGATCTCAGGCGTTGCTCAGAGGCGTCGTCTACAACGTCAACCGCCTTGTTCTGCTTGGTATTTCCGCCTGAGGCTTTAGCTTGCCATCGTTTCAGGAAAGTGGAAGGGCCGTCCACCACATCAGCTCAAGCGTCATCGGCTCCTGTATGCTGGCGCGGCACCAGGACCGCACTTGGTGCAAACCACGTCCGCCTCAACCGTAAGGATGACCAAAATGTCAGAAGCCGTCGACGCAAAGATCGCCAGCCTTCCCGATTGGCGTGGGGCACTCCTCACCCGCATCCGTCAGCTGATTAGGGACGCCGTCCCGGATGTCGTTGAGGATGTGAAGTGGCGCAAGCCGACTAACCCCCTCGGTGTGCCCACATGGTCGCATGCCGGCATCATCTGCACGGGTGAGACATACAAAGACAAGGTCAAGCTTACATTCCCCAAAGGAAGCATGCTCCAGGATAAGCACAGGCTCTTCAACGCTAGTTTCACGGGGGTAAGGCGTGCGGTCGATCTCATCGAAGGAGATGATCTTGATGAAAGAGCTTTCCAAGATCTTATTCAGGAGGCGGCGACTATGAACTCGGCTGTCGCGCGCGCCCGTTGACGAAGATGTTCGCAGTGGATGTTTTTGAGGGTTCTGTCAGCCTTCGCGCCAACTTGTTTGACGGCGCGGGGCTGACGTAGAAGATCATCTCTCCGTTGGGGGGACCGATGCGCTGCCCACACTGCTCTTCGACCGCGACGACAGAGCGTTCGGATTGGACGGCCCACGGCTACCGCCGCTTCCGCTGCCGGGAGTCTGGGCGCGGTTTCAACGAGCGTACCAGCTCGGTGCTGAACCGCCTGCAGCTGCCCTCCAACGTCGTTTTCCCAATCGTGCTGTGGCGGCTTTGATTCAAGCTGAGCCTGCGCGATCTCGCCTAAATCCTGCTCCTGCGTGGCTTGGTCTTCTCCCATGAGGCGGTGCGCGACTGGGAGACCCGGCTTCTTTCCACCCACGGCCCGATCCACACCCATTTTCAACTGCGCCGCCACCTCATCCCCACTTCCGAGTACCGCGCCGCCCGTACCCGCGCCTTCACCACATGGCGCGAGGCCACCGGCGCTGCCCAGGTCAGCTGACATGGGAGGCGAATGCAGGTCAGCTGACCGCAATTCCACTCCCCGCCAGCAACTTGACAACACCACTGGGCGGCCTACGATGCCGCGCTGCGCCGGCGGGGAGATCTGACGATCTGGGTGACGCCGGAGGCGATCGCCGCGCGGACGCCGCCCACCACGGGCCGAGGCGGCTGGCCAGCGCGTTACTCCGATATAGCCATTGAGACCGGGCTGGTGCTGCGGCTGGCGTTCGGTCGGCCGTGGCGCCAGATCGAGGGATTGCTGGGCTCGCTGATGCGCCTGCTCGGCCTGGACCTCCCGGTTCCCGATCCTTCGACGTTTTCCCGGCGCAGCACCGATCTGGCCGTCGATCCCGCCACCGGCGAGATCCTCGCCTCGGCATTGACGGGCAACGAAGAGGGAGACGCCTCGCTGGTCTGCTCACTGCTCGACCAGATCAAGCGCCCGATCGGCGCGGTGCTGGCGGACGGCGCCTGCGATGGCGAGCCCGTCTATCGCGCTGTCGTTGAGCGTGCGCCGGACGCCGAGGTGATCATCCAGCCGCGCGCGACCGCGTTGGTGAGCGGCACCGCCGAGAGCGCCCCCACCAAGCGCGACCGCCACATCCAGACGATCAAGGAGCGTGGTCGGCTGGGCTGGCAGCGAGCCGTCCAACACGGCAGGAGATCGTTGGTCGATGTGGCGATGCTTCGGTACAAGGTGCCAATCGGACGCAGCCTGCGCGCCTGAACTCTGCCCGCACAAAATGCCGAAGCCAAGGTCGCCTGAGCCGTCATCAATCCCATGACCAACCTCGGTATGCCAACCACCGGGAAGGTCGCCTGATCTCCATCGTCTCTGGGCGAAATCCGTCTGCAGGCCGAGTTCTGCACCAAAGTGCCGGGAAAGGGGCTCCTGCGGCCGAATTCACCTCGCTGCAACAAGGCTCCGCCAAACCTCATGAATTTTCCCGGCTAAAGGAACGCCCGGTGCGGATGCCTGACCCGGTTCAGCTTATCCTTGGCGTTGTTCAGCGAACACCTATCGCGCTCTCCTCCGACGGCATCGATTTGCTCGCAAAAATTCACTTCCAGCTCTCGAAGGAGACATGTCGTCTTACAAAGGGGCGGTATCTTGTCACACATGTACAGGGAATGGCTTCGAACGCGACACAAATGTAGTATTCGTCAATACCAGAGAGAAAAATAGTACATGCACAACTTCAATACGCGAAACCTCCCTCCGATAACTCCCATCTCCCATTGCCTAGCCCCGCAATCCTCACCATGCGTGCTATAAGATTGTAAGGCAAATCATCTCTCAAACGACGTGAAGACCTGAGGGCCGCAGATTGCGGGACCGTTCAGATGGTGGACTCGTTGCCCGGCAGGTGCAGCATATCGTGGGATGCCAAGATTATGCTGGACAGTACAGAGTATCACAAGCGGAGAAGAAACAATGGCTGGAGCACAAGAGTGCGAGCTTTACGATAAGGCTTCCATTGACCGCTCCATTCAGTCGATCAAGGGCAACGGGCCCAATTCGCTGGAGAGCCTCGTTAATGCCGGCATTCTCAATGGGAACCTGTCCGATGCGGAAAGCCGCCAAGCACCTTCAGTGGCTTTGGCCACCGGTACCTTTGACGTTTTTGTCGAAGCCTCCTTGATGCCACAGATCGCGGGGTCACTGGACGTCTACGCGGCGGACCTAGCTGCCGAGGGCTATGACGTCTCTATCCGGCCTTGGAACGGTTCCGCTATGGAACTACGTGATGAGTTGCATACGCAATGGGAGCAGTCCGGGCTGGAAGGCGCTTTGTTTGTCGGCAACATTCCCCATGTCGATTTCACCAGCGAAGACAATTGGGGTGGAGCGTCCCAAACAACCTATCCCCACGACTTGTACTTCATGGACCTCGACGGGACCTATATTCTGAACGAGCAGGGGCTGGACAGCCACACCGGCGATGTCGATTGCGAGATCTACGTGTCACGGCTTTCTGCGGATAACCTTCAGGGAATCATTGCCGGAAGCGAGGCAGACCTCATCAATTCGTACTTCCAGAAGGTCCACAACGTCCGTACGGGCGCTCTTCAGTATGAGGATCGTGCGATCTGGTTTGCCGATGACGACTGGTCTCCCTATGTCGGAGACCTGCAAAGCTTGGCATCGCTTTATAGTCAGGTCACAGACATCCGGAACCCCAGCGAGACAACGCTGCCCCGTTATATACAGGCGCTCGGTGAGAATGCCGAAACTGTGATCGAGCAGATCCACAGCTGGTCAGCGGGCCATTCGGTGAGTGGTGTCGACGGCGGGATTTTGACAAGCCAAGAGGTTGCTCAAATCGATAAACGCTTTGGCTTCCTGAATATGTTTAATTGTTCCAGTGCCGACTATACGACGGCGGACAACCTGATCGGCGCCTACGTGTTTGGGCAGGGCAATGTCGTCAATGCCGTTGGCAGTACCAAGACCGGCGGCATGCTGAATTTTGCGGATTTCTATTCTCCCCAAAGCAGTCTTGCCAATATGGGGCAGGCATTCAAAGACTGGTTCAACGCGAACCTCGCGCCAACTGACGCCCCATCGGATGATTGGAAAGTCGACTGGTTCTACGGGATGACCATGCAGGGGGATCCTACTCTGCGCCCGGCCTTGATTCCGTCCCAGACAGTCGATGTCATGGAACCCAATGATACAATCCAGCAGGCGGGGGACTTTACTGCCGAACTCCGACAGGAAAGAAAACTCTCGTTGAAGGGTTTCCTTGGCGACAATGCTGGCGTGGAGAGCCGGCCCAATGAGGTTGATTTGGTGAAGTTCCGGCTTGCACCGGGACAGCAGGTCATGATCGATACGGACGCTGTCAATGCCGGAGTGTCCAATCTGGACACGATCCTGCGCATATTCGACGATCAAGGCAATCAACTCGCCTACAACGACGATTCAGATGGGCTGGACTCGCGAATTACATTTACTGCGCCGGAACAGGGAACCTACATCGTCGGCGTCAGTGGTTTCGCGAACTCCAACTACGATCCAAACATTGAGGGCAGCGGTTCTGCCGGCTTCGGTGTGGGGCGCTATGTCCTGAATGTCGAGGCCCTCAATCAGGGCCGAACGGATCGGGTATTTGGAACGGCGGGGGACGACGTCATCAATTTGTTCGACGGGTCCATTACGGTGCTCGGCGGTGCTGGGAACGACCTTGTCGACTCCTCCCAGTCGCCCGGCTCGAACCGGCTGTTCGGAGGAGCTGGCAACGATGAACTGCTGGCCGGATCGCATGACCAACTGTTTGGGGAAAGTGGAGAGGATGTTCTCAATGCCGTGGCTGGTGGCGGTAGAAACCGGCTGTACGGCGGTCCCGATGGCGACGTCCTACTTGCTGGTGGGTCGGATTTGCTTTTTGGCGGCGATGGTGCGGACGAGCTGTTCGCCGGGGCGGGCGGCAGCACCATGACGGGAGGAGCGGGCGACGACCTGTTTTGGGTGACGGCGGCCGCCTTGCCGGACAGTCCGAACACGCTGACTGACTTCACGCCCGGCTCTGACATTATCGGCTTCGGTGGTCTGGGGTTGAGCCCTGCTGACATTCTCCAATCCTCGGTCGGGGAGGATCTTCTGCTCTCGGTGCGGCAGAGGGGCCAAGACGTTCCTGTCTTGACGATCAGCGGCTTCGGCCAACAGCGGTTGGGTAGCAGTGACCTCATTATCATCTGAGAGAGTCTGAAGGGTTTATCCGCAAGTCAAACAGTGCTCTCCGGTCAAGGCACCACCCTTATTTGCTGCGCATTTCCATAAAAATAATATACCGCGCGTATCAGCAAGAGGAGGGTTGAAAGATGGCGTACTTCGGAGGAAACGATTCCAACAACTTTTTTCGCGGTACAGATGGCAATGACATCTTTTCGGCCAAGGCAGGCAATGACACCGTCTTTGCGGCTTCGGGAAGCGATCTGATCTATGCACACGCCGGCAGAGATCTTCTGTACGGTGAGGGTGGCAATGATACGCTGGACGGTGGCGACGGTGCCGACACCATGGATGGGGGTTCGGGCGACGATGTGCTTTACGCCGGTGACGACGCCGCTCCCGACCGTCTGGCTGGCGCGCTCGGAAATGATACCTTTTGGGTGAACGGGCCGGAAGACACAGTCGTCGAATACGCCAATCAGGGCATCGACACTGTGCGGGCCAAATTCTCCTGGCAGCTCGGGCCGAACTTGGAGAATGCGACCTTGCAAGAGGTTGGGGCTTGGGCCAACGGAAGTGCAACGGGCAACGGGCTGAACAACCTTCTGGCCGGCAACAGCGGCAACAATAGATTGTATGGTCTGGCCGGCAATGACACCATCGACGGCTGGGGTGGCAACGACACAGTTTGGGCTGGCGACGGCAACGACCGGGTGGACGGCGGGACCGGAAACGACCTCATTTACGGCATGAACGGCCAGGATTCGCTGTTCGGCGGCGTCGGGGATGACACAGTTCGAGGCGGGAACGGTGTTGATTTTGTTGTCGGCAGCTATGGCGACGATGTGCTCTACGGCGGGAACGGCGGCGACAATCTCTACTCCTTCTACATGGGGGAGGGAGGTGATCTGGGCCATGACGTCTTCATTGCCGGCCCGGGTGATGACACCATCCTTGACGGTACCCTCCGCAACCCTCCATTCAGTGATCAAGGCGACGTTTTCCTTTTCCAGAAGGGTGCGTCCGGCTTCGGGAATGACCGGCTGGAAATGTTCAATCAGCAAAACGACCAGCTCGTCTTCAGTGGCTACCGCAGCCAGGACCTGTCCGGTCCAGTGAGGCTCACCAGCCAGCCCTATATGACGCCTGGGCAAGAATATTGGCAGGCCGACTTTTCCTTCCGCGACGGTTCCGCCCTGCACGTCACAGGTGTATCCATCGGCGCGCCACAGATGTCTCTGGGCAGCCAATACGTCTTCGCCGGGGCGAATTGGGAGCGGAGAGCCGCCCGGAACGACTGGGCTGGCGTCTTCCGCGACAAGCCGTCGGGTGGGGGCGCCGCGCTGTTCGCAGGCACCGATGAGGCGCACGGCGGCGAACTTTGGAGCACGAATGGCGCCTCTGCGCATCTGATCAAGGATATCGCGCCGGGGATGGCCTCCTCCACACCTTCCAATCTGACCGCCGTGAATGGCACGGCCTACTTCACCGCCAACGATGGCGTGCATGGAGCGGAGTTGTGGAAGAGCAACGGAACGGCGGCCGGAACGACGCTCGTCAAGGACATCCAGCCTGACAATTCAATGTCGCCGCCCGGCCAACTGACCCGCGTTGGCGACACGCTCTACTTTGCGGCGGACGATGGCATTCACGGAAACGAGCTTTGGAGGAGTGATGGTACGGCGTCGGGCACCATGATGGTGTCAGACATATGGGCAGGTTCCTCGTCGTCCGCTCCCGGCACATTTGCTTCGGTTGGCAATACGCTTTATTTCGCGGCAAAGGACGGAACGCACGGGGCAGCGCTCTGGAAGAGCAACGGAACGACTGATGGAACGACCCTGGTTAAGGACTTCATACCGGGAAGCGTTGATTCGATGGCGCCCTATAATCAGGCACCGGACCATTTGACCGCTGTCGGCGATTTCCTCTTTCTGACCGCACGAGATGGCGTGGGCAATGACACGGATCTGTGGAGGACCGATGGCACTGAGGCCGGGACCGTTAAGCTGAAGGGTGGCATTACCGAAGAACCGCGTGTGGGCATTTCCATCGATTTGGAGCCCATGGGAAACCGGCTGTACTTCAACGCCGGATTCGAGCTGTGGACGTCCGATGGAACGACGGCTGGCACGCGGAGAGTGAAGGAGTTTACCTCCATGATGGGCGCCAACCCCACCGATCTGACTGCGGCCGGCAACACGCTGTTCTTCCAAGGGTACGATGGGGTGCACGGGATGGAGCTGTGGGCTTCAGACGGGACGGAGACGGGCACACGTATGGTCAAGGAGCTACGTCCCGGCGAACTTGGCGCCCAGATTTCCAATCTCACTGCTGTCGGTGACCAAGTCTTCTTCACCGCAAATGACGGCACCCACGGCTATGATCTGTGGATGAGCGACGGTACCGCCAATGGAACCAGGATGGTCAAAGACGTCACTGACGATGACGCTTGGACTGCTCCCAGCGCCCTGGGCACGGTTGGTAAAACACTCTTCTTCAATGCTACGGACAGTCAGCAGAACCAAGTGGTGTTCTCCTTCAACACTGACACCTCGGACTTGGTACGGATTGGCAGCGCCACACCCGTCCAACTGTCTTACGATCCTTATAGCTCTCATAATCCAGTTAACATTGTCTCGCTTCTAACAGGCTGCTGAAAGACTACTGGAGATGAGCCTTAATTCTGGATCAAGTCGCCATGATGGATGCTGTTTTCAATTTCGAGGCTTCTATCCTCGGCCAATTCGGCCGTGTCGGAGCCGCAGATGAAATCATCTCATCGCTGTCCTCGAACTCGAAGGAGACGATCCTGACGCCGGTCTCGCCCTCCAGGCCGGCCTGAGGGGAACCGAACAACGGACGATTTCGGCACCGGCTATTCCTCGCTGTCGCAGCTCAGCCGCTTGCCCTTCGACGTGCTGAAGATCGACAAGAGCTTCATCAGCGCGCTCGCCACCGATCCCAGGCAGGAATCGCTGCTGCGCGGCATCGTCGAACTGGCCCATCGCATCGGGCTGGAGGTCGTCGCCGAAGGCATCGAGACCGAGGCGCTGCTGTCGGCTGCCGGTTCTACTGCGCTTCCGGCGCCATAAGAACGACCGACGGGAAATACGAACGGTAGCGTTTGGCATCGCGGGTCAGCAGCGGCAGCCCGAGCACGGCGGCATGGGCGCCGATGAAGAAATCCGGCAGCACGCCCGAACGGGCGCCGCCCGCGGTGCGATAGCGGCGAAACGCCTTGCCGGCCAGGAACAAGGCTTCGCGCGGGAGCTCTTCCATGGCGATCCCGGCCTCGTCGAGCAGATCGTCAAGGTCTTCGATCCGGTCAAAACCCACCGACAGTTCGGCATAGACCACGTCGTTGATGATCAGCGGTCCCTTGACGGCGGCATCGTCCAATTGCCGGATGGACCAGTCCGCCCAAACCGGATCGTTCGTCACGAGATCGAGCAGGACATTGGTGTCGACCAAGGTCATCGGCGGTCAGTCCTCGCCACGCGTCAACGCCATGATCTGGTCAGTGCTCAGGCCCGCGGTGGCGCGGCCCCGCAGGCGCTCGAACCGGCTCTTTGCCGGAAGCGTTCGGTCCGCCGGTCTCAGAATGACGCGCCCGTCCTCCGCGATCTCGAATTCCACGGCACTACCGGGACCGAGACCCAGACGATCGCGGATGGGTTTGGGAATGGTGACTTGCCCCTTGGTGGTGAGCGTCGTGGCCATGGCCGCCTCGGTAATACCAGTGCGATGCTAAGTATTACTTAGCGCGTTCCAGGGCCTTCCGCAAGCGAACCGGGCTGGGCTGCCAACACATCCCGGACGTCGTGGAAGGGGCCGAGGCGCTGCTGTCGGCCGCCGACTCGGATTGGCGGTGGTTTAAAAATCCGGCGTTCCGATGTCGTAGGCATGGTCGGCCACCCAGTTACGGAACGAATCCTCGGTCATCGTGCCGGCGGCAAGTGCAAGAATGATGTCGGCAGCCTCACGTTCTGAGGCATCCAGTTCGAACCCATTGAGACCGAGTACGAGCCCGAGAGTGATGAACGCGGCACGCTTGTTGCCGTCCACGAATGGATGATTGCGGCAGACGCTGGCGCAGACCGCGGCGGCGAGGTCGAAGATGGTCAACCGCCCGTCACCATAGGCCATGAGCTGGAACGGCCGTGCCAACGAGGCCTCCAGTGCTCCCAGATCGCGGATGCCGGGTGCTCCGCCATGCTCAGTCAGAAGCTCGCCATGCAGATCGAGCACCGCCTGGAGCGGCGGGTTGACGTAAGGACGGCCCTGGATGGTGGGTTCGTCCATGGAGATTACTTGGACAGAATGTCCATGGTGCGGCGGTAGCGCGCGGCAAAGCGTCGGCCTACATCCATGGCATGGTTGTAGGTATCGTCAGCCTTGGCAATTTCGATCCGCCCGTCGCGCACTTCGACGGCCACCTCATCGCCACGGTCGAGGCCAGCCGCCGCCAGAACCTCCCGCGGCAGCGTGAGACCCGTTGAGTTGCCGATCCTGGTGAGCTTTGTGGTGTGCACGGACGCCTCCTCACAGTCAACGCATTATGTAATGACGCTTGTTATTACGTCAAGGCCCATGGGCTGCCGTTTCGCAGGAAACGACCACCGCCCAACTGGCTTCCTGCGCTGTCATCCCAGGCATGGAGCGTCATCCGAAAGAGCCAAAGCCTGCAGCTCGCGGACCAACCCGTCGACCAATGCCGCCGAATCCTGGGGGCGGAACAGGGCGCCGGCATATTCCAGCCGCAGGACCAGCGTGTCACGTGGCACCACCACCAGGGTCAGCGGATAGCTCATCCGCCCGCGGTTGCCGACCTCGCGGAAGGACAGGGTTGCGCGTTCGCTTTGCCGCAGGGCGGCGTCAACCGGATAATTCTCGAAAATCATGATGCTGTCGAAGGGGGCGGAGGCCGGGTCGGTCCAGCATTGAAGGGCTGGCGGCGGCGCATGCTCGTGTTGACGGGCGGCGATGTTGGCGGCCAGCAGCCCGCGCAGCCAGTCGTCTTCACGGTCTTCTTCGTGGGTGCCGACCTCGACCACCTCGTGGACCAGCGGCAGGACGCCCACCAGCAGGCCGGTCACCTGGTCGATCCCCGGCATCTCGGCGGACCGGCCGGACATGACGGCGCCGAAGCCGACCGTGTTCTGTCCGCACAGCCGGGCCAGAAGCCGCAGCCAACCGGCCTGGATCAGCGTGTTCAGCGTTACCTTCCGGGCGCTGGCGAAGCGCAGGAGCTGCTGCACAGCCGCCTCGTCGATGATGCGCTCATCGGCCCCATCCGGCCCGGGTTCATCCGGGGGCGGCAGGATGGCGGTCAGGCGGGTGGGAGCCGGCAGGGCGGCGAGACAGGACCGCCAATGGGCGTGCGCGGCGGCGCGATCCTGCGCCCGGCTGAGCGCCTGAGTCCAGGCGACCAGATCGCGGACGCGCACTGCCGGCGGGGGCACCGGCTCCCCATCGTAAAGCCGCAGGATCTCGCCCAGCAGGCGCGACATGCTCCAGCCGTCGAGCAGCGCGTGGTGCCAGGTCCACAGGAAACGGTGGGTGGAGGGGCCGGTGCGCGCCAGCGCGACCCGCATCAGGGGCGCCTCGGCGAAATCGAAGCCGCGGCCGTACTCGTCATCGCACAGGCGCAGCCACGATTCGTCGGACTCGGGTTCGCCGCACCAGTCGAGCAGGGTGAAGGGTAGCTCCGCGGTCTTGCGCACGACCATGACCGGCTTGTCGACGCCGTCGCGCACCAGGGCGCCGCGCAGCACGTCGTGACGGGCGATCACCGTGCCCCACACCGCCGCCAGCCGATCGACGTCCAGCCCGTCGATGGCCGCCCAGACCTGGACGGTGTAGGCCCGGGACCGCGGGTTGGCGAGGCCGTGATGCAGCATCGCCGACTGCATCGGAGTCAGCGGCAGGATGTCGGCGATGGCGGGGGCGGGCACCGGCAGGGCATCGATCTGCGCTTGGCTCAGCGGGACGAGCGGGAAATCGGACGGGGTCGCCTGACCCGCCTCGACGCCGGCGCAGTGGGCAGCCAGCTCCGCCAATGTGGCCCGGACATCGTCCATCAGGCCGGCGATTATTCCGTCGGAGAAGAGGGCGCGGCTGGCACGGGCCTGCAGGACCAGTTCGCCGGCCATCACCTGCCCGTCGATGGAGATCATGGCGCCCAGCGGTGCATCGGGATCGGTGCCGGCGCCGCACTCCTCGAGGGCCGGACGCCAGGGAGCGTCGTCCGCGGCATCGAACTGGCCCAGATAGTTGAAGGAGATGGCCGTTGGCGTGCTGGACAGGGCAGCACGGGCCTCCGGCGGTCCCAGATGGCGCAGCAGGTTGAAGCCGATGCCGCCATCGGGCACCGCGCGCAGCGCCTCCTTGACGTGGCGGATGGCGCTGTCGCACGAAGCGGGCGGTGCAAGACGGACGGGATAGACGCTGGTGAACCAGCCGACGGTTCGGCCGATGTCGATGTCCGGGAACAGTGCGTCGCGCCCGTGCCCTTCGACATGGACGGTCAGGGCGTCGCGTCCGAAGCGGCGGGTGGCCGCAAGGGCGACGGCGGTGAGAAGAAGGGTGTCGATGCGGGTGCGATAGGCGGCAGACGCATCGGTCAGCAGCCGGCGGGTCTCCTTGCGGTCGAGCCGCAGGCTGTGGGTGACGGCATGCCGCCGCGTGTTGAGCGAAAGCGGGCCGATGATCGGCAAGGCCGGCGTGTCAAGCGCGGCACGCCAATGGTCCAATTGGTCGAGGAACTCGGGCACTGCGTCGGCCAGCCGCCGCGTCCACAGGGCGAAGGGCGTGCCGGCGGCGGGCAGCCGGTCCAGCAGGCAGGGACCCTGCAGGGCCGCCGCCAGCTCCTCCAGCAGGATGCGCCAGGAAACGCCGTCCACCACCAGATGATGGGCGACCAGGAACAGCCGCTGCCGGCCGTCGGCCTTGCGGATCAGCAGCGCCCGCATCAGCGGCCCCCGCGCGAGGTCGAGGTCGCCCTGCAATTCGTCGCACAGCCGCGTGACGGCGGCATCGTCGTCGGCCGTCGCCTGCTCCAGCGGGATGGTGGCCGGCCCGTCGGCATGGGTCTGCGTCCAGCCGCCATCCTGCTCCTGGCTGAAGCGCAGGCGCAGGGCGGCATGCCGGCCGGCAACCATGGCGAGAGCCGCCGCCAGCCGGCCGGGGTCGACCGGCGTCGTCGCGGCGAGCAGGACCGACTGGTTCCAGCGGTTGCGGTTGGGGATCGGCTGGTCGAAGAACCAGGACTGGATCGGCGCCAGCGGCGAGGGGCCGGCGGGAGGCTCGGCGACAGCCACGGTCGGCGCCGCTTCCTCCGCCACCACGGCCAGGGCGGCGATGGTCTGGCGTTCCAGCAGCTGCTTGGGCGTGATGCGCAGGCCGGCGGCGCGGGCGCGGGCGACGATCTGCAGAGCGATGATGGAATCGCCGCCGATCTCGAAGAAATTGTCGGTCACGCCGACCCGTTCGGCGTTCAGCGCGTCCCGCCACAGCCGGGCCAGCAGTTCCTCGACCGCGGTTGACGGGGCGACCTGCGCGTCCGATTCCCAGCGCGGCGCCGGCAGTGCGACGCGGTCGAGCTTGCCGGTCGGCGTGACCGGGATCGCGTCCAGCACCATCAGCCGCGCCGGCACCATATGGGCGGGCAGGCGCCCGGCCAGCGCCGCGGTCACCGCCGCCGGGTCGGGACGGTGGCCGGCGGCCGGCACCAGATAGCCGATGAGCCGGGTGACGCCGTCGGTTTCCTGGGCGATCACCACCGCCTCGCGCACGCCGGGTTCGGCGGCGAGATGGGCCTCGATCTCGCCCAGTTCGATGCGGAAGCCGCGCAGCTTGACCTGATGGTCGCGCCGGCCGAGGAACTCGACGGTTCCGTCCTCACGCCAGCGGGCGAGGTCGCCGGTGCGGTAGTGGCGGGCGCCGGGACCGCCGAACGGGTCGGGGAGGAAGCGTTCGGCCGTCGCCGCCGGGCGGTCGAGATAGCCGCGGGCAAGCCCGCTGCCGCCGATCCACAGCTCGCCGGTGACGCCGATCGGCAGCGGGTTCAGGTCATCGTCGAGGATGTGGGCGCTGCGGTCGCCGACCGGCCGGCCGATCGGCACATAGGAGGACTCGGGAAGGCTGCTGCCGTCGCCCTTCCACACCAGCGGCGTCACCACCGTCTCGGTCGGGCCATAGCCGTTGATGGCATGGCGGGGTCGCAGACTGCGGAACAGCCGCTCCAGCCCGGCGCGGGGCATCGCCTCCCCACCGAAGGAATAGAGCTGGACCCGCGGTGGCTCGCCGCCCTGCTGCTCGGCCCAGGATGCCAGCTGCTGCAGGTATTTGGGTGGGAAGCCGGCATGGGTCAGGCGATGGCGGCGGATGGCGTCATAGGTCTGCTCGGCGGTCCACAGGCTGTCGTCGCGCAGCAGGATGGCGCCGCCGGCCGCCAGGGCGGTCATCCAGCGCTCGTGCGCGCCGTCGAAGGTGAAGGACAGGAAATGCAGCTCCCGGCTGTCCGGTCCCATGTCGTAGACGGCGGCGGTGGCGACGCAATGCATGGCGAGCGGGCCGTGCTCCACCGCCACGCCTTTCGGCGTCCCGGTGGAGCCGGAGGTGTGGATGACATAGGCGAGGCTGCGCGGGTGGATCGCCACGCCGGGGGCGTGATCGGGTTCCCCGGCGGCGTCCTGCGGGGAGATCGTCGTCACGCCGTCCAGTGGGGTGGCGGCGATCAGCAGCGACAGGCCGGCGGCGTCGCGGATGGCGCGCTGTCGCTCGGCCGGGTGGCTGGGGTCGAGCGGCACGAAGGCGCCGCCGGACTTCAGCACCGCCAGAAAGGCGACGATCAGTTCGGGCGAGCGGGGCAGGCAGACGCCGATGCGCCGCTCCGGCCCGGCGCCCCGCGCGATAAGCCGGTGGGCGAGGCGGTTGGCGCGTCGGTCCAACTCGCCCCGGCTCAGTACGCCGTCGCCGAACAGGACGGCGGGGGCGTCCGGCCGTTCGGCGGCGAGGCGGGCGAGCAGGATCGGCACTGGATCGGGCGCCGCTCCGGTCCAGCCGGGGTCGCGCGACCAGCCGGCAATCGCGCGGATCTCCTCCTCGCTGCGCGGGTCGAAGGCGCGCAGCGGACGATCGGGATCGGCGGCGACCTGGACCAGCAAGCGCTGCCAGCGCCGCAGGATGCGCGCCGCCGGACCGGCCGCGCCGCGATGGGCAAGGCGGACGAGGATCGACCCGTCGGGCCGCCCGCTGCCCGCGAGGGCGATGTCGAATTTGGCGGTGCGGACCGGCAGCTCCAGCGGCTCAACCTCCAACCCATCGAGTCCGTCGAAGGTCGTTGGATCCGGGCGGTGGTCGAACATGACCTGAACCGCCGGGCTTGCGCCATGCTCCGGCCGGCCGGCTTCAAGGATGGCGTCGAGTGGAAGATCCTGGTTGTCCTGAGCCTCGCCTACCAGCCGGGCGATGTCGCGCAGCCAGTGCCGGAAAGGCTGCGACGGCGTGACGCGCAGGCGCAGCGGCAGGGTGTTGACGAAGCAGCCGATCGGCCGCTCCGCCTCCGGTTGCCGGCGGCCGGCGACCGGGATGCCGACGATCAGATCGTCCTGTCCGCTCATCCGGCCCAACAGCAGGGCATAGGTGGCCAGCAGCACCACGAAGGGCGTGCAGCCTTCGCTGGTGGCCAGCCCCTTCAGCCGGCCGGATAGCTCTGGGGAAAGGATGGCGGTCTGCTCGCCGCCTTCGTCGCTGCCACTCTCGCTGCCGGGCAGGTTCAGGCGGGCCGGCGCGCCGGACAGGGCATCGCGCCAGAAGGCGGACTGGCGGTCCGCCTCGCCGGCGTCGAGCCACGCGGCCTGCCAAGCGGCGATGTCGGCATACTGGACCGGCAGGCCGGGAAGGTCGGGAAGGCGGCTTTGGCGGGCCGCGCGATAGGCCGCCGCCACGTCGGCCATCAGCAGCCCGATGCTGGCGCCGTCGGCGGCGATATGATGCAGCGTGACCACCAGCCAATGGTCGTCGGGCGCGATCCGCAGCAGGTCGGCGCGCCAGGGTTCCGCCCGCTCCAGGTCGAAGGGGGCGGCGGCAAGCTGTTCGGCGAGGCCTTGCGCATCGGCCGGACGGCCGGACAGCTCGTGCCGGCCGAGACGGAACGGCCGGGGCGGCAGCGTGACCGTCCGCAGCCGGCCGTCGCCGTCTTCCCGGTAGACGGTGCGCAGGATGTCGTGCCGCTCGGCGACGGCGTTCAGCGCGGCTTCCAGCGCCGCCGCATCCAGCGCACCGCGCAGCCGGAACACCCCCGGCATGTGGTAAGCGGCCGATGCCGGATAGAGCCGGTGCAAGGTCCACAGCCGGCGCTGCGCGGGGGAGGCCGGCGCAGATGCCGACGGATCGTCGCGACGGGGCACCGGCAGCCGGGAAAAGGCGATGCCGCGTGCCCGCAGCGCGTCAAGGAAGGCGCGCCGCCGTTCCGTCGGCAGGCGGGCGAAGCCCAGCGCGATGTCGTGCAGGGTAGGGGCGAGCGTGTCGGCCATGAACCGGAACCGTCCGTGTCGTGAAAGGGGGGAACCGTCAGGCGGCGGCCCGGTCGAGCTGTCCCGGTTCGGTTTCTCCCGCGCGGAGCGCATGGGCGAGACCGGCGGGGGTCGGGTGGTCGAAGACGATGCCCGGCGGCACCTCCACGCCCAGCCGCTTGCGCAGGCGTGACACCAGCTTGATCACCAGCAGCGAATGGCCGCCGAGGTCGAACAGGTTTTCGCCCACACCGACCCGGTCGCGCTCCAGCAGACTGGCAAACAACCCGGCGATGAGCGTTTCCAGTGGTGCCGCTGCCTCGTCCACCCCGGCGGTGGAGCGCGCCGTCTCCGGCAGGGCGACCCGGTCGATCTTGCCGTTGCCGAGCCGCGGCAGACGGTCGAGCGGCAGCAGCTCCGCCGGGACCATGGCGTCCGGCAGCCGGCGGCGCAGTTCCTCCCGCAGGGCGGCCGGGTCGAGGACGGACCCGGCGGACGGAGTGGCGTAGCCGATCAACCGTCCTTCGCCCCAGACCTTCACCGCCGCCTGGGCGACGCCGGGCACGGCGAGGATGGCGGCCTCGATCTCCGCCGGTTCGACGCGGAAGCCGCGGATCTTGAGCTGATCGTCGGCGCGGCCGACCAGTTGGAGACCGCCGTCCGGCAGCAGCCGGGCAAGGTCGCCGGTGCGGTACAGCCGCTCTCCGTCGCGTTCCGGATCGGCGCGGAAGGCGGGATCGTCCGGGCGGCCGAGATAGCCGCGGGCGACCTGGGGACCGCCGATGACGAGTTCGCCGACGGCGCCGATCGGCACCGGCCGTCCCGCCGGGTCGAGCAGCAGCACCCGGCTTCCGGCCAGCACGCGGTCGAGCGGCAGCCGCTCCGGCAGCGGGCCTGCCGGCGGCAGCGCATGGACCATCACGCCGACGGTCGTCTCGGTCGGGCCGTAATGGTTGAAGATGCGGCAGCGGGGGGCCGCGGCGCGGATGGCCTGCAGAAGCGGCCGGCCGGTGGACTCCCCGCCGAGAATGAGCGTGCCGGGAAGCACCGGAGCCGGCGTGTCGATCAGGGCCGCCAGATGGGACGGCACGATCTTCACGCAATCGATGGCCTCGTCGGCGATGAAGCGGGCGAAGGCGGCGCCGTCGGTCATGGTCGCCTCGTCAGCCACCACGAGGCATCCGGCGGCGGCCAGCACCCCGAACAGCGTGGTGTTGCCGAGATCGGCGGCGACGGTGGAGGTCAGGGCGAAGCGTCGGCAAGTGCCGAGGTCGAGCGCCGCGCCTGCCGCCGCCACATAGGATGCGAGCTGCCCCTGCCCGATCACCACGCCCTTCGGCGTGCCGGTGGAACCTGAGGTGAACAGCACATAGGCGGCATCCAGCGGGGTGGCGACGGGCAACGCGGCGTCGGGCGCCGGCTGCGCCAGGAGGGCGGCCAAATCGGCGGACTCCAGCATCCGGCAGGGGGCTGCTGCTGCGATCACCGCGGCCCGCCGCGCCTCGGGCCAGTCCGGATCGACCGGTACATAGGCACCGCCGGCCCGCATCACCGCGTGCAGGGCGATGACCAACTCGGCGGAGCGGGGCAGGACCAGCGCCACGCGCTGCCCCGGTCCGACCCCGTCGCGGTGCAGATGGCGGGCCAGACGCCCGACCACTTCGTCGAGTTCGCCATAGCTCCACCGGCGCGCGCCGTCCTGCAGCGCCGGGGCGTCGGGCCGGCTGGCGGCGAGGTTGGACAGCAGGGCGGGGATCGTCGGCGCGGCGGCGGGTTCGGGGCCAGCGAGAGCGGCATGGCAGCGGAGGTCGCGCTCCGCCAGCAGCGGCAGGTCGGCGACACGACTGGTGCGATGGCCGGGAAGGGCAACCAGGGCGGCGAGATACTGGTCGGCCAGCGCCTTGACGGCGGCGGATGCGATGCGGGCAGGGTCGGCGTGCAGGGTGATGCCCAGCGGCAGGCCGCCGGCCATCGTCACCGCCAGGGTGAGGGTGCCGACCGGTCGCGGCGCGGGCCAGCCGCGTGGCTTCCAGCGCAGGCTGCCGGTAGCGATGGCTTCCGGGGCTTCCGTCAGGGTGAAGGCCACTGTATCGGGCGACAGGATGCCGTCGGGGCGCTGTTCCTGCGCGTCGCGGTGAGCGTCCATCATCGACGCGACACGGGCGAGCAACCCGTCGACGGTCTCGTCGCCGGGCAGGCTCAAGGCCAGCGGGAGCGTGTCCTCGAAAGCACCGATGCCGTCGGCGAGCATGTCGTAGTCGCGGCGCGGGGCGTTGACCCACAGGCCGCGGAACGCCTCCTCGCCGGTGATGCGCGCGATCAGCAGCCACCACGCGGCCTGCAGCACGGCATCGACCGGCTGCCCGAGGCTGGCGAGCCCGGCGGCGGTCTGCGGCGGGATGCTGCGGGTGGCGGTGCCGGCTCCCGGAATGACCGGAACCGGGCCGGGGAGCCGTGGGTCGATCAAGGATTCCAGCCCCAGGCCGGCCCAATAGGCGCGTCCGTGAGCCGCATCGTCCGATGCGTCCAGCTCCTCCCGCCATGCGGTGAAGCGGGCAAGGCCGATTCCGGCGGCGGGCGTCCTGCCGGCATGGAGGTCGGCGATGGCGGCGACGAGCCGGACCAGTCCGCCGCGATCGCAGACCAGTGGCGAGACGGCCAGCGTCAGGGTGGCGCTTTCAGCCCCCTGCCGCGACAGCTGCGCGCGGAAGACCCGGCCGGTGGCGGGGTCGAGCGGCGTGGCCGTCTCGGCGTCGGTCTCCGTCCAGGCGACAGCAGGCACGGCGCCGACGACCTGCCGCGGGGTCCGGAAGCCCGGCACCGGCACCAGTGTCGTGCGCAGCGCGTCGAAGGTCGCGGCGGCCTGCTCCACCGACCGGCGCAGCCCATCGGCGTCGAGCGGGCCGTCCAGATCGATGACCACCTCCAGCGGCGAGCCGTCGGGAGCGCCGTTGGCGATGGCGTCGAGGATGTCGCGCTGGCGCGGCGTCAGGGCGGTCGACTCGTCCATCACAGAACCTCCATGGTGCGGGCGTCCGGGATGCCGCTTTCCACGGCCCCGCGTTCGACGATGGCGCCCATGGCCACCACGACGCGGCGTGGCCCTTCGAACGGGTCGCGGGCGTGGGCGGTCAGCATGTTGTCCACCATCACCACGTCGCCGCGCAGCCACTGGAAGCGCACCGCGCACGCCTCGTACGCCTCGCCGATCAGGGCCATGGTCTCGTCCGGAATCGTCTCGCCGTCGCCGAACAGGACGTTGCGGGGGAAACGCTCGATGCCCGCCATCTCCAGCAGGTCGGCCCGCACCTCCGGTTCCAGGCAGGCGGGGTGGTGGAGCTGCATCTGGTTGAAGAAGCTGCGCTCGCCGCTCAGCGGATGGCGGATCACCGCAGGGCAGCGGGTCCGGGTCTGCGGCGTGTCGGGATCGAGCCAGCGCAGCTCGATCCCACCGGCGGAGCAGTGGGCTTCCACCGCCGCGCGGTCATCGGTCTTGAAGAAGTCGCGCCAATCGACATCGAGGCGCGGCGTGAAGGTGCGGACATAGAGCAGCCCGCGCGTCTCCAGCATCGCCACCAGATCGGCCGGCAGGAGCGTCAGCATCCGGCGGCAGTCGACGATGGGGGTGCAGCCGCCGACCGGCGCCACCTGCTCGGCGAAGAACCACTGCTTGCGTGGCCAGCGGTCCAGATGGCTGCTTTCATTGTGATAGAGGATCATCTGCCGTTCGGGGTACGGCGTGGAACGGTAGGTGTTTCGCCCACCCTCCTTCTTCGGCAGGTCGCCGTAGGAACCGAACAGGCCAGACGGTTCCATCGCCTCGGCGAAGCATTCGAAGGCTTGCGGGTCGGGCAGGGCGAAGCCGCGGAACAGGATGGCACCGTGGCGCAGCAGCAGATCATCGATCAGCCCGCGGTTGCTCTCAGCCCAGGTGACCGGGTCGAGATCGGGCGCCGCCGGCTCCAGCATGATCAGAAAGTCCGAACCCGGCGTCAGGACCGAGCGACGGACGGGATCGGCGGCTTGCAACCGGGCCGGCCGGCAGGGAGCCGTCGGCCCGCCGAGGCGGGAGAGCTTGGCGCTGGTGCGCCGGGTCTGGTCCATGGGTGGGAATTCCTGACCGGCAGAAGGGGCGTGGGAGGGGGAAGGACGGGCTGGGACGGGTCGGTGACCGCGCGTTCCAGCAGCGTGACCCAGGCGTCGTGGAACCGGCGCACGGTCGCGGGATCGAACAGGGAGCTGGCGAACACCCAGTCGGCGGCCAGGGCAGGAGCACCGGTGTTGCCGCCGCCGGCCACCGGCTCCAGGAACAGGGCCATGTCGAACTTCGACTGGCGTTCCGCTGGCGGGGCTTCGGCGATGACGAGGTCCGGCAGTTCCAGCGGCCCGTCGGGCACGTTCTGCAGCACGAACAGGACCTGGACCAGCGGGTTGCGCCCGCGGTCGCGCGGCACCCCGACCGCTTCGACGATGCGGTCGAAGGGCAGGGCGTCATGCTCGAAGGCGTCGAGGGCCGTCTGCCGGGTGCGGTCGAGCAGCGCGTCGAAGCTGACCCCCGGCTCCAGGCGGGAGCGCAACGGCACGACATTGACGAAGAAGCCGATCAGCCCTTCCAGGGCGCGATCCGGCCGGCCGGCGGTGTCGGTGCCGACCAGGAGGTCGCCGGCACCCGATTCCCGATGCAGCATGGCATTGAAGGCGGCGAGCAACGCCATGAAGGGCGTGGCGCCGCGGCGGCGCGCCCAATCCTCCACGCGGGCCAACAGGTCCGGATCCAGGCGCAGGGGCAGGGAGTCGCCGCGCGTGGAGGCGATGGCCGGGCGTGGCCGGTCGGTCGGCAGGGCAAGCGCGGTCGGTGCCCCGGTAAGCCGGTCGCGCCAGAAGGCGGTTTCACGCGCCAGCCGCTCGCCCGACAACAGGCTGCGTTGCCAGACCGCGTAATCGGCATATTGCACCGGCAGCGGCGGCCAGTCGGGAGCCCCGCCGGCCCGTGCCGCGCGGTAGGCGGTGGCGAGATCACGGCACAGGACGCCGACCGACCAGCCATCGGCGATCATGTGGTGCATGGCGAACAGCAGCCGGTGGCGGTGCTTGTCCATCCGCAGGAGACGGGCGCGCAACAGAGGGCCGGCCGCGAGATCGAAGGGGGTGCGCGCATGCTCCTCCTCCCGCGCCCGGGCGCAGGACTCCCGTTCTTCCGGCGGCAATCCGGACAGGTCCTCCAGCGGCAGCGGTATCAACAGGGCGGTGGCGACGACGGCGGCAGGCTCCTCGTCGCGCTCCGGATAGGCGGTGCGCAGGATCTCGTGGCGGGCGACGACGGCGTTGAGGGCCGTTTCCAGCGCCGCGGCGTCGAGGTCGCCGGAAAGGTCCAGCCGGGCCGCCATCAGATAGGCTGTGCCGCCGCCCGACAGCCGGTCGACCAGCCACAGGCGCTGCTGGGCAGGGGACAGCGGCATCACCTCCCGCCGCTCCACCGGACGCAGCGGCGGGGTGTCGTCGGTACCTGCGCCGGCCAAGGCGTCGAGCTGGGCGGCGAGGGCGCGGAGTTCCGATGCCTCGAACACCGTGCGCAGGGGCAGGCCGGGCCAGCCGTCCCGGCGCAGCCGGGCGATCAGGCGGGCGGCGAGCAGGGAATGGCCGCCGAGGGCGAAGAAGTCGGCGTTGCGGCCGACGGCGCTTCCCGGCAGCAGCTCCTGCCAAAGCTGCGCAAGACGGCGTTCGGTTTCGGTGACCGGTTGCTCGTCCGCTGTGGAGGAAGATGCGGCCTCGGCATCGGGCAACGCCTTGCGGTCGAGCTTGCCGTTGGCGTTGCGTGGCCAAGCAGACATCCGGATCCAGCGTGTCGGTACCATGTAGGGCGGCAGCGTTTCCGCGGCATGGGCGGCGAGGGGTTCGGCAAGGACCTCGGCATGGGGCTCTGCCGGTTCCCACCATGCGGTCAGGTGGTCGGCGCGGATCTGGACGACGGCACGGCGGACGGCCGGATGGCGTTCCAGCGTGGCCTCGACCTCGCCGGCCTCGACGCGGAAGCCGCGCAGCTTCATCTGGAAGTCGCTGCGCCCGACCCAGTCGATGGCACCCTGCGCCGACCAGCGGCCGAGATCGCCTGTGCGGTAGAGCCGGGCGCCCGGTGCGCCGTCCGGGTCGGGGATGAAGGACAGGGCGGTCCGGCGCGGGTCGCCCAGATAGCCGCGGCCGACCCCGATGCCGCCGACGGCGATTTCGCCGACCGTTCCGATCGGGACCGCGGCGAGGTCGCCGTCGACGATGCGCAACTCCGCACCGGCGGTCGGGCGGCCGATGGGAATGGTGGAGCCGGGGAGCGGTGCCGCATACAGCGGATGGAAGGCGACATCGTCGGCGCATTCGGCCGGGCCGTAGGCGTTCATCAGCGGGATGGCGGGATAGGCGTCGAACCACGCCCCGGCATCGGCGGCGGACAGCGCCTCTCCCGTCGGCAGGACCCAGCGCAGCGCCGGCAGCGGCCGTGGGCGTCCGTCGGCATCGCGCGTTTCCGCCAGGGTGCGCATCAGCGACGGCACCGGTTCGAATAGGGTGACGCCCGCCTGTCCCAGCTGGTCGAGCAGGGCGTCGGGATCGCGCACCACACTGTCCGGGATGATCTCCACCACCGCACCCAGGAGGGGAGCGGTCAGGGTCTGCCAGACCGAGATGTCGAAGCAGGAGGGGGCGGTCTGGGCGATGGCGTCCTGTTCGCCGAGCTGCAGTGGATCGAGTTTCGCCAGCATGTTGTTCAGCATGCCGTCGCGGGTGACCATCGCCCCCTTTGGCGTCCCGGTGGAGCCGGAGGTGAACAGCACATAGGCGCGCTGGTCGCTGCGGGGTGGCACCACCGGCAGGCGGCCCTGCCCGGCGCGGGCCAGCAGATCGGCGGTGGTAAGGGCGGGCAGGTCGCTAGCGACCGTTTCGTCACGGATCAGCAGCGGATGGCCGGCCTGCTCCATCACCTGAGCCCAGCGGGCCGGCGGATGGGCGGGATCGAGCGGCAGCCACGCTCCCCCGGCCCGCAGCACCGCCACCTTCAGGCACAGCAGGTCAAGGCCGCGGGGGGCGAGCAGGGCCACCAATTCGTCGGGGCGGAGTCCCACCGCATTGAGCCCGCGGGCCAGCCGTTCCGAACGCCGCCAAAGCTCGCCATAACTCAGGCTGTTACCCTCGCACCGGGCAGCGATGCGGTTGGGATGGGTTTCGACGCGGGCGGCGACCCGCTCCACCCAGTCCGGCGACAGGTGGGAGGAGGCCGGGCCGATGGCCCATTCGCGTAAGCTCCGCGCCTCGGCCTCGCCCATCCGTGGCAGCGACGCCAACGGGGTTCCGGCACCACGGGTCAGCGACAGCAGGGCGGCGCGGAAGCCGTCGGCGATCCGGGCGAGGGTGGCGGCGTCGATCCGGCGGCCATCGGCGTCGAAGACGACCGCGAGCCGGTCGCCGGGGAACACCTCCACCGTCAGGGCGTAGTGCGTGCGCTCCACATTGTCGCGCTGGCGCAGGTCGAGCGCACCGACGCGGCGCCGCCGCCCCTCCAGCATCGGCAGATTCTGGAAGACCAGCAGCGTGTCGAACAGTGGCCCGGCGCCGGCCTGTGCCTGGATGTCGGCAAGCGCGCTGTGCTCATGCTCGCGCATCGCGGCATTGTCGGCCTGGATGCCGCGCAGGTAATCGCCGAGGCGGCGTTGGCCGGGCGCGCGCACCCGCAGGGGCAGCGTGTTGATGAAGACGCCCAGCATGTGCTCCGCCCCGTCCAGCTCGGCCGGCCGGCCGGAGGAGGTGACGCCGAACAGCACGTCGTCGCATCCCGACCGGGCGGCCAGCACGAGGCCCCAGGCGCCCTGCACCAGCGTGTTCAGGGTGACGCCCAGCCCACGCGCCGTAGTGGTCAGACGGGTGGTTTCCGCCTCGTCCAGCAGCAGGGAGTGGCTGAGCGGAACCGCGCTGCCGGTCTCGGGCGCCGGTGCCAGCATCGGCAGCGGCGTGGTGCCCTCCACGCCGGCGAGGAAGGTCCGCCAGAAGCCGGCGGCGGTGCGGTCGTCCCGGCACTGGAGCCACGCGATGTGGTCGCGGAACGGGCGACGGGCGGGCAGAACCGGAGACTCCTCCGCCAGCCGGGCGCGGTAGCGTTCCAGCACCTCGTCCAGCAGCAGGATCGAACACCAGCCGTCGACCACCAGATGATGGCGGCTCCACAGCAGCCACCAGCGGCCGTTGCCGCAGCGGATCAGCGCAAGCCGCATCAGTGGAGCCCGGTCCAGCGCGAAGCCGCGCGCCCGGTCCTCCGCCAGGAAGGCGGCAAGGGCCGCCTCGCGGCCGTTGTCGGACAGGTCGCTCCAGTCGCGGCGGGCGACGGGCAGCGTAGCCGTGCGCTCCACCAACTGCAGCGGACGGTCCACCCCGTCCCAGCGGAAGGCGGTCCGCAGGATGGCGTTGGCGGCGACGGCGTCCTGCCAGGAGGCGGTGAAGGCGTCGGCGTCGAAGGGGCCATCCGCCTCGATCACCAGTTGGTTTACGTAGGCGCCGCCGGCCGGGTAGATCAGGCTATGGAACAGCAGGCCCTGCTGCAGCGACGACAACGGATAGGCGTCCTCCAGCCCCGGACGCTCGGCGCGCAACGCTGCCACCGCATCAGCGTCGAGGCCGCAGAGGGCGAAGGGGGTGGGCTCCACCGGGACGGGCTTGCCCTCGGCCGGCGCCTGCGGCCGTGGGGTAGCGGCGGTGATTGCGGCGGCAATGGCCGCGATGGTGCGTTTCTGGAAGAACAGTTTCGGTTTCAGCACAAGACCCTGCGGCCGGGCCTTGGCGATGACCTGGAGCGCCAGGATCGAATCGCCGCCGATGGCGAAGAAGTCCTCCTCGATCCCGACCGATGGGCGTCCCAGCACCTCCGCCCAGATGGCGGCGAGCGTCTCCTCGGCCTCCGTCAGGGGGCGGCCGGCCGAGGGGGCGGGCGGGGCAGCGTATTCATCGTCCCGTAGCGACTTGCGGTCGATCTTGCCGTTCGGCAGGCGGGGCAGCGTGGGCAGGGCATGCAGCGCAGACGGCACCATCGCGTCCGGAAGGGCGGCGGCCATGGCGGTTCGCAGGGCGTCTCCGTCCAGCGTCGCCGGGGCGACGAAGGCCGTCAGGCGCAAGCCGGACCCGCCGCCGGAGGTCACCGGACGGGCGAGGACCGCCGCCTCCGCCACGCCGGGCTGGCGGCGCAGCCAGGATTCGACCTCGCCCAGTTCGACGCGGAAACCGCGGATCTTCACCTGATCGTCGGCGCGGCCAAGGAACTCCACGAGGCCGGCGGGGGTGAGGCGCACGCGGTCGCCGGTGCGGTATAGCCGGCCGCCTCTGCGCCAGGGGTCGGGCACGAAGCGCTCGGCGGTCAGCGCCGGCCTGCCGAGATAGCCGGCGGCGACACCGCAGCCGCCGATGGCGAGTTCGCCGACGACGCCAAGCGGTGCCGGATCGCCGTGGCGGTCGAGCACCGCGGCATGGACGCCGGCCAGCGGGGTGCCGATGGGAACCGGAACGCTCGGGTCTTGCGGGGCGGGGGCCGTCAGGCAGCCGACGGTGGTCTCGGTCGGGCCATAATGGTTCAGCACCCGGCAGCCGGGGGCGAGCGCACGCAGGCGGACGACGAAGCCACCCTCCAGTGCCTCGCCGCCGAGGACGAGGCAGCGGCGCGGCAACAGCCGGGCCGGATCGGCCACCGCCATCAGCGCGGCGAGATGCGAGGGCACGATCTTCAGCGCGTCGACCGGCCGTTCGGCGAAATGGCGGGCCAGCGCGTCGGGGTCGTCGGCCAGCGACGGCGCGATCACCCGCAAAGTACGTCCGCCGAGCAGCGCCCCGAACCACGCGGTATAGCCGAGGTCGGCGGTCACCGACGCCAGCGTGGCAAGCGTGGCTTCTTCCGGCAACTCCATCGCCGCCAGCACGCCTTGGGCATAGTGGGCGAGGTTGCCCTGGGTGACCACCACCCCCTTGGGCGTGCCGGCGGAGCCGGAGGTGTAGATCAGGTAGGCCGGCAGGTCTGGGCTGGCCGGGACATCAGCGACGGCTGAGCCGCCCGACCGGCCGTCGAACTCCAGCCACGCCGCTCCGCCAAGCCAGCCCGGTGCCGCGCCGTGGCCGACGATGGCGCGCGTGCCGCTGTCCGTCGCCAGGAAGGCAAGGCGCGCGTCGGGCAACGCCGGGTCCAGGCAGAGGTAGGCCGCTCCCGCCTTCCACGCCGCGATCATGCCGACGGCCAGCGTCGCGCCCCGCGGCAGCCACAGTCCGACGCGGTCACCCGGCCGCACCCCGGCGTCGGCGAGCCACACCGACAGCCGGCCGGCCGCAGCGTCGAGGTCGGCGTATGTCAGGGTTTGGTCGCCGTCCTCCACGGCCGCGCGGCGGGGATGACGGGCGACAGCGGCCTCGAACAGGGCAAGGGCCGAGGTCGGCGCGCCGGCGGCGGGTCCCCGGCGCAGCGAACGGTCGACATCGTCCGCGGTCGCCTCCAGCGTGATGACCGGAGCATCGGGATCGGTGATCGCGCGGTCGAGCAGGGCAAGGAAGCCGCGCCTCATACGGGCCGAGGTCTCCGGTCCGAACACCGCCGGGTCGGCGCGCCACTGGCCGGTCAGCCGCTCGCCGTCGTCGACCCAGCGCAGGTTCAGCTCGTTGGCGGCGCCGCGCTGCTGGGCGAACAGCTCCCGCCGGACGGCGCGGTTGACGGCTGTGCGCTTGCCCACCGGAACATAGGTGGTCATGTGGCGGTACAGCGGCCCGTTGCCGCCGGCCAGCGCGGTGATGCGGGCGAGCGGCAGGCGGCGGTGGCGCAGCAGCGCCTTCAGCGTCCGTTGTGCGGTGCGCGCGAGCTCGGCGACGGTGGGGCTGCCGGCCAGGTCGGCAGGCCAGGGCAGGGCGTTCAGCGTGTAGCCGATCATCTCGCGGTCGGCAGCCCCCTGCCGCCCGGACACCGGCGTCCCGATGATGAAGCGGTCCTGGCCGCTCCAGCGATGCAGGAAAATCTGGAAGACCGCGGTCAGCAGTGGGAAGACGCCGACGCCGGCCCGGTCGGCCGCCGCGCGCACGCGCGCCGTCATGGCGGCATCGAGCCGTAGGTCGGCCTCATTCGGTGGGCCCGGACGATCGATGCGGTCAGCCGGCAGTTCAGGCGGCGGTGCCGCATCCGTCATGCGGTCGCGCCAGAAGGCCTCCAGCCGCGCGGCCTCGGGACCGGATTGCAGCGCTCGCTGCCGTTCCAGCCAGTCGAAGTAGCGGCCTCCAGCCGTGGAGCCGGCTGCGGACGGTGCCTCATAGGCGGTGAAGGCCTGTTCGCACAGGATTTCGAAGGACAGGTAATCGCCGGCGATGTGGTGCAGGACGACCAGCAGGTGCAGCATCCCGTCCGGCTCGGCCAGCAGCCGCACGCGGCAGGCGACGGCGCGGTCGAGCGGCAACGGCAGGTCGGCCTCGCGCTCGAGCCAGCGCAGGCGGTCGGCGTCGCTCATCGCCTCGGTGGCGTGGACGGTGACATCGGGGATGAATCTGGGACCCCGTTCCATGATGAGGCGGCCATTGGCGTCCTCGCGGTAGTGGCTCGATAGCGCCTCATGCCCGGCGATGACCCTGGCGAAGGAGGCGGCCAGCCGCTGCGGGTCGATGCCGGGCGCAAGCTCCACCGCGTAGGTCATGTTGTAGGCCGGATCCTCCGGCGCCAGGCGCCAGGCGGTCCACAGGGCGCGCTGTTCCTCGCCGGCAGGAATGGCACCGGAAGTTGGGGCGGGTGCGGTCGTGATGCTGTCCATGGCCGGGTCCTCAGGCGGCGGGAAGGTCGGGGGAGCGCACCGGGTCGGCCATGGCGACCACGACCTTGCGCCTGCCGGTGAAGGGCTCCCGCCCATGGGCCGCCAGCATGTTGTCGAGCATCATCACGTCCCCGTCCTGCCAGGGGAAACTGCGGGTGCAGTCGTCCAGCACCGCGCGGATATGGTCCAGCGCCTCGTCCTCGATCGGCGTGCCATCGCCGTAGAAGACATGGCGGGGAAGTTCGGACTCGTCCTCCACCACCGCCAGCAGGCTGTCGCGCACCGCGGGCGGCAGGTTGGAGACGTGGAACAGGTGGGCCTGATTGAACCAGACCTCCTCGCCGGTCACGGGATGCCGGGCCACCGCCTGACAGATCTGCCGGGTGCGCAGCTCGCCGTCCTCGGTCCACTCCCAGGCGATGGCGTTGGCGCGGCAGAAACGCTCGACTTCCGCCGGATCGTCGGTGTTGAAGGCGCGCTGCCAGGGAAGGTCGAGGCCGTTCCCGTAATTGCGCACATACATCAGGCGCTTGGCGGCGAAGCGGGCGCGGATCGCCGGATCGATGCGCCGGGCGACCAGCCGGCTGTCGGCGATCGGCGTCGCCCCGCCGGTGGTGGCGGCGGTCACGCAGTGGAACCAGATCGTCTGCGGCCACTGCAGGGTATAGGCCTGCTCGTTGTGCAGCGGGATCGACTGGTGGGCCGGATATTCGGTGGAGGTGTAGACGCCCTTGTCCACCGCGGAGCGCGGGGTGGAGCCGAAATCATAGTTGAGCAGCGGCCGGCCGAAGCTCTCGGCGAAGGCGCGGAAGGGAGCGTCGCCATGCAGCCCGAAGCCGCGGAACAGCAGTCCGCCGGCAACGGGCAGCCGATCGCGCACCACCGCGTGGATGTCCGGCAGCAAATTCCGCCACCCCCCGTCGTCCAGCGCGCCGTCCTTCGGCGTCACCAGCAGCGGCAGGTCGGCGCCGGGAAGCAGCGGCTGCACGGCCAGAGTTTCGGGGTTTGCGGCCGGGCTCGGATCGAAAATGCGCTGGTCCATGGGGTGATCGGTCCGTCCAATTGCGGGCAGGTCTGCAGAAACGTCTTTACTGCGACTAAGAATCGTTCGCATAGTCGGGCAGAGCGTTGCTCCTGCCGGCAGGTGGGGCAGCAATCGCAGCGGGTTCTGGGCCGTGCTTGGAACGGCTTCAGCGTAGGGGTCGCATAAACAACACATATCTTGCGGGCAATCCCGCCGGGCCCTGCAGCCGGGACGAACGTTAGCGCACTACAAATCGACTTGCAAACGAGAATCATTCGCATTATGCAAGAAGGCATGACGCGATCTTCCGAACGCGCATTCCCCGAACACGATCATCTCTTCCGCGCCCTGACCTGAAGGAGCTTCGGCATGAGCTGGGATAGCCCGGACACGCGATTTCACGTCGTGGTGAATGACGAGGAACAGTACTCGATCTGGCCCGACCACAAGCCGGTTCCCGCCGGTTGGCGCACGATCGGCGTCAGCGGCTCCAAGGAGGACTGCCTCGCCCACATCGAGCGGGTGTGGACCGACATGCGTCCGCTCAGCCTGCGCCGCGCCCTGGGCGATGCGGCCTGACCGGCCGTGCCCGATCCCGTATTCCCGATGAGGGAGATGTGCCCATGACTGCGACCATCACGGCACCAACCATCGCAGCGCCATTGGGCCTGGACGGTTTCCATGCCCAGCCGGCGATCCGCCTCGGCGACGATCCGATGCTTCGCCGTCAGGAGGCGCGGGAATCGAACGCGCGCTCCTATCCGCGGCGCATCCCGCTGGTGCTGACCGAAGGCCGCGGCATCTATCTGCGCGACAGTGCCGGTCAGTTGTTCATCGACTGCCTCGCCGGTGCCGGGACGCTGGCGCTGGGGCACAACCACCCGGACATCGTGGCGGCGCTGCGCGCGACGCTGGACAGCGGGCTGCCGCTGCACACGCTGGACCTGACCACCCCGGTCAAGGACCGGTTCGTCGAGGATCTGTTCGCAGCCCTGCCGCCGGCCTTCGCCCGTGATGCCCGGATCCAGTTCTGCGGTCCCACCGGCGCGGACGGGATCGAGGCGGCGATGAAGCTGGCCCGCACCGCCACCGGGCGGCGCACCATCGTCGGTTTCTCCGGCGGCTACCACGGCATGACCCATGGCACGCTGGCAATCATGGGCAATCTGGGGCCGAAGCGGCCGTTGGGCGGCGGCACCGGCGACGCCCACATGCTGCCCTATCCCTACGACTACCGCTGCCCGTTCGGGCTTGGTGGCGAGGCCGGGGTGGATGCCGGCCTGTCGATGATCGAGCAACTGCTGAGCGATCCGGAATCGGGCGTCGTGACGCCGGCGGCCGTGGTGGTGGAGGTGGTGCAGGGCGAAGGCGGCGTGGTGCCGGCGCCGGTGCGCTGGCTGCAGGGGCTGCGGCGGCTGACCCGTGTCCATGGCGTCCCGCTGGTCATCGACGAGGTGCAGACCGGGCTGGGCCGCACCGGCCGGCTGTTCGCCTTCGAACATGCCGGGATCGAGCCCGACATCCTGGTGCTGTCCAAGGCGATCGGCGGCAGCCTGCCGCTGTCGGTGGTGGTCTACAATGCCGGCCTCGACTGCTGGGCGCCGGGCGCCCATGCCGGCACCTTCCGCGGCAACCAGCTGGCGATGGCGGCGGGGTCGGCGACCCTGTACCGGATCCGTACCGACCGCCTGGACGAGCATGCCGCCGCCATGGGCGCACGGCTGACCGGCCATCTGCGGGCGATCCAGGCCGACCATCCCTGCCTGGGCGATGTGCGGGGACCGGGCCTGATGATCGGTGTCGAGATCGTGGACGAGCGCCGGCCGCCCCTGCGGCTGGGCGCCCGGCCGGCCGATGGCGAGCTTGCCCGGTCGCTGCAGCGCCGCTGCCTGGAGCAGGGCTTGATCCTGGAGCTAGGCGGGCGCCATGGCGCAGTGGTGCGGTTCCTGCCGCCGCTGATCGTCAGCGCCGCAGAGATCGACGAGATCGCCGACCGCTTCCGGACCGCCTTGCGGGCCGCACTGGTCGACCGGGCGGCGGGCGCGGCCTCCACCAGCCTCGCGGCGGAATAGGCGGGCCGATAGATGCAAGGAACTCTTAGTCGCATTATTGAGACGGCTCCGCTGTCGTTGGCGCAGGAGCGTTTGTGGCTGCTCCAGCGCCTGGATCCAACGGATGCCGCCTATAACCTGACGCGCGCCTTCCGTCTGGACGGCGCCCTGGACGCGGCGGCGCTGGAGCGGGCACTGGAAGCGCTGGCCTGGAGGCACGCCATCCTGCGGACACGGTTCGAAGAGCGGGACGGGGCGCCGCAACAGGTGGTGCTGTCCCGTCCGACCCTGCGGCTGACGCGGGAACCCGTCCAGCCCAATGAGGCGGCGCTGGCGGAGCGCATCCGCGAGGAGACGCGGCGGCCATTCGACCTGTCCGCCTACCCGCCGATCCGCGCGACACTGCTGCCGGGGGCCGGCGGAGGGGCCGTGCTGCTGCTGGCGATGCACCACATCCTGTCGGACGGTCCGTCAAACCCGATCCTGGCGCGCGACCTGATGACCGCATACGTCGCCGCCCTGGCGGATCCGGAAGCCGACCCGGCGGCGCTGCTTCCCCCGCTGACCCTGCAATATGCCGATCATGCGCGGGCACAGCGCGACGAGGCGGCGCAGGCGCGCTTCGAACGGGCGGTCGAACGGGCCGTCAGGCGGCTCGGCACCGGCATCCCGGCCCTGGAACTGCCGACCGACCGGCCCCGCCCGAGCGTTCGCGGCAGCGCCGGGGCGCGGGGCGAGTTCGCCCTGCCGGATGAGACGGTTTCCGCCCTGCGCTCCCTGGCACGGGCAGAAGCCTGCACGCCCTTCATCCCGCTGCTGGCGGCTTGGCAGGTCCTGCTCGGCCGCTGGTCCGGGCAGGATGATTTCGCCGTCGGTGTGCCCGATGCCGGACGGAACGACGAGGAGCTGGAACCGCTGGTCGGCTTCTTCGTCGAAACCCAGCTCTTCCGCGCCCGCCTGACCCCCGGCCTGACCGGCCGCGCGCTCTGCCGGCGGCTGCGCGCGGAGGCGCTGGCGGCGCTGAGCGACGGGGCGGCCCCCATCGAGCGCCTGCTGGAGCGGTTCGATCCGGTGCGCGACGGCAGCCGGACGCCTCTGTTCCAGACCCTGCTGAACCTGCGGATGGACGCCCCCGCCGCCTTGCGGCTGCCGGGCCTGACCGTGACGCCGCTTCCGGTGCCGGAGACCTCCGCCAAGCTGGACGTGGCGCTCGACGTTGCCGTGGGGGAGGCGAGGGCGCTCTGCGCGATCGACTATGCCACCGACCTGTTCGATGCCGCGACGGCTGAGCGTCTTGCTGACGGCTTCCGCACCCTGCTGGCCGGAATGCTGGCCGATCCGGAGGCTGAGCTGGCCGACCTGCCGCTGATGGCGCCGGTGGCGCGGGCGGAGGAGTTGACGCGCTGGAACGACACCGCCCTCGCGCTGGATCCGGCGGAAGACCTCGTGGCGATGGTGGAACGCACCGCCGCCGACCTGCCGGACTGCGTCGCCCTGGTCTGCGGCGAAACCGCGTTGACTTACCGCGCGTTGAACGCACGGGCCAACCGCCTCGCCCGCTGGCTCGCCGCCCGCGGGGTCGGCGCCGACAGTCTGGTGGCGGTGGCGCTGCCGCGCGGGGTCGATCTGCCGGTCGCGCTGCTGGCGATCCAGAAGGCGGGCGGCGCCTATCTGCCGCTCGATCCCGACCAGCCGGCGGCGCGCAATGCCCACATCCTGGCCCAGGCCCGGCCGGTGCTGGTGATCGACGCGCCGCTGGCGGAGTACGCAGCCGGATACGAGGAATTGGCGGACGGCAATCCCGGCCGCCCGGTGCATCCGCGCCAGCTCGCCTACACGCTCTACACCTCGGGATCGACCGGCGTGCCGAAGGGCGTGCAGATCGACCGGCAGGCCTTCGCCAGTTTCCTCCATGCCATGCAGGCGCAGATCGGCCTCGTCGCCGACGACCGGCTGCTGGCGGTTACGACGCTGGGCTTCGACATCGCCGGGCTGGAGCTGTTCCTGCCGCTGGTCGCCGGTGCCCGCGTCATCCTCGCCACGCGCGAGCAGGCCCACGATCCGCAAGCGCTCGCCGGGCTGATCGATCGCCACGGCATCACCGTCCTGCAGGCGACGCCGGCGACTTGGCGCATGCTGCTGGACGCCACCGAGCGTTCGTGGCCGGGCCTGCGCGCGGTGTGCGGCGGCGAGGCGCTGGGCGTCGGTCTGGCCCGTCGCCTGCTGGGGCGCGGCGTGCGGCTGCTGAACGTCTACGGCCCGACCGAAACCACTGTCTGGTCCGCCGCCTGGCCGGTGGAGCGGGCCGGGGATGGCGACGGCACGGTTCCCATCGGCCATGCCGTCGCCAACAACCGCCTTCACATCCTGGACAGCCGGCTGGAGCCGGTCCCCCCCGGCGTCACCGGCGACCTATGGATCGGCGGGCTGGGGCTGGCGCGCGGCTATGGCGGGCAACCGGGCCTGACCGCGGCCTGCTTCCTGCCGAACCCGTTCCCCGAGGACATCGCACCCGGCGCCGGTGCCGGCAGCCGCCTCTACCGCACCGGCGACCGCGCCCGGCGGCGCACCGACGGCGCCATAGAATTCCTGGGCCGCCGCGACCATCAGATGAAGATCCGCGGCTTCCGCATCGAGGCGGCGGAGGTGGAGGCGGCGCTCGACAGCCATCCGCAGGTGCGCCACTCCGTGGTCGTCGCCCATATGCCGGCTGCCGGCGATGCGCTGCTCTGCGCCTATCTGGTGACGACAGACGGGACGGAACCGCCAGACCTGCGCGCCCATCTCGCCGCCCGCCTGCCGGCCTACATGCTGCCGTCGGTCTGCGTGGTGCTGGACCTGCTGCCGCTGAACGCCAACGGCAAGATCGACCGCAAGGCGCTGCCGCCGCCCGACATGCCGGCCACGTCCGCCGGGTTCGAACCGCCGGCCACCGACACCGAGGCACGGCTGGCCGCGCTGTGGGAGGAGGTGCTGGAACGGCAGGGGCTTGGCGTCACCGACGATTTCTTCCGGCTGGGCGGGCATTCCCTGCGGCTGGTCCGGCTGCAGACGCGCATCCGCGGCGTCTTCGGGGTCGACCTGCCGCTGGCAGAGCTGTTCCGCGCCCCGACCGTCCGCGCCATGGCCGCCCTCATCGACTCCCGCGGCAGCCGGGACGAGGCGGACGACCTCGCCTTCATGGCCGGCCTGCTGGCCGCTGAAGGGGTGGCCGAACCGGGCGGTGCGCCATGAGCCTGCTGCTCTCCCTCCTGCGCCGCTTCCGCTGGCGCATGCCGCTGGCGCTTGGGCTGGGCGCCGCCGGGGCGCTGGCCGGTCTGTGGGTGATCGCGCTGGTCAACCGGCTGATCGCCGGCAGTGCGGCGCCCGACGCGCCGACCTTCGCGCTGATCGCCGTACTGCTGGCGGCGGTGTTCGGCTTCGGCTTCGGTGCGCAGGCGATCCTGACGGCGCTCGGCCACCGGGTGGTGTGCGAGATGCGCACGGCGACGGTGAAGCGTCTGCTCGACACCGATGTGGAGCGGCTGGAGACCATCGGCGCCCCGGCGCTCTACGCCACCCTGACCAAGGACATCGCCACGGTCGGACAGGCCTTCAACCGGTTGCCCTTCGTCTTCTGCAACGGCGTGCTGGTGCTGGGCGGCTTCCTCTATCTCGCCTGGCTGTCCTGGCAACTCTTCCTGCTCAGCGCCGCGGTGATCTGGCTGGGGGTGGGGGCGGCCTATGGCTGGGTGTCGGCGATGCGCCGGCTGATGGTCGAGGTGCGCGAAACCGACGACTGTCTGCTCGCTGGCTATCGCGGCGCGATCGAAGGCCGCAACGAGCTGGCGCTGAACACGGTGCGCAAGCGCGTCTTCCACCGCCACGACGTGGCGGCGGCGGCGGAGCATGCCCGCGACACCGAGACCCGCGCCGACCGTTATTGGGTGCTGAGCCTGAGCTGGACCGCCCTGGTCATCCTCGGCCTGATCGCCGGCATCTTCGCCGCCGGCGAGGCACTGGACCTGCCGCGGCCGCACACCGCCGGTTTCGTGCTGGTGCTGATGTTCCTGCGAATGCCGCTGAACGATCTGGTCGGCACGCTGCCGATCCTGCTGTCCGGCAAGGTGGCGCTGGCGAAGGTCGAGGCGTTGCGCCTGGAAGCGCATCGCCCGGACTTCGACCGCCCGGAACCGGCGTGCGCGGCGCTTCCCGCCAAGGGGCCGCTGCTCAGCCTGTCCGGCGTCGTCTACGACCATCCGGCCCAGGGCGACGAGCCCGGCTTCCACCTCGGCCCGGTCGAACTGACGGTCGAGGCGGGGGAGACGCTGTTCATCGTCGGCGGCAACGGCGGCGGCAAGTCGACCCTGCTGACCCTGCTGGCCGGACTGCGCCGGCCGGCTGCCGGCACCATCCGGCTGGGTGGGCTGGAGGTGACCGAGGAGCGTCGCGGCTGGCATCGCGAGCAGATCAGCGCCGTCTTCTCCACCCCCCACCTGTTCGACCGGCTGGTCGGCCCCGACGGCCGGCTGGACGAGGAGCTTGCCCAGACGTTCCTGCGCCGGCTGCGGATGGACCGCAAGGTGGCACTGGCCGGCGACCGCCTCTCCGACATCCGGCTGTCGCAGGGACAGCGCAAGCGCATCGCCCTGCTGGCCGCGGTGGTGGAAGAGCGGCCGATCCTGCTGCTCGACGAATGGGCGGCCGACCAGGACCCGCTGTTCCGCCGCTTCTTCTACGAGGAGCTGCTGCCGGAACTCAAACGCGGCGGCCGCACCATCATCGCCGTCAGCCACGACGACCGCTTCTTCCATCTTGCCGACCGGGTGCTGCGCTGCGATGCCGGGGTGCTGTCGCCCTGGAGCGAGGTGCCGGTCCAGCCGGCGCATGCGGCGCAATGATCGCCGGGCGGCCGCCGGCCGAAACCCCCATCCCTTTCCCAAACGCCTGTCGCCGCGCCTCGCGCGGCCGGCCATGAGGAGGCGCCTTCGATGACCGCCGATTCCGACACCCTGACCGCGTCCGGCGGTGTTCCGGTGCCCTGCCGTGCGCTTGGCCGCCCGCTCCGCACCCTGTGGGACGGAGCCGACCTGACCGTCCGCCTGGATGGCGAGGTACGGCAGCGCTGGCGGCTGTCCGGCAGTGCCGCGGCGACCGAACTGACCCTGGTGGAGGATGCGGTACTGGCGGCGGACGGCGAAGACCTCCGCCGTCTGGCAGCATTCGCCGCGCTCGACGCCACCTTCATCCGCGCCGACGACCCCGCGATTTTGCGGCTGACCGCCCCCGACCGTCTCGCCGAGGCGCTGCGTCTGGACGGCGTCGTGGTGGAGGATGGCGGCACCCAGCTGGCGATGGCCGGTGCCCTGTACCAGCGGCCCGACCTGTGGCTCCTGGGCGCCGGATCGGGCGGATATCCCCAGGCGCACATCGTCTCGAACGGCCGCTACCACCCGCGCCGGCCGCCCAAGCCGCAGGGCACGCTCTACGCCCGCCACATCCCCTGGCTGGAGCAGACGCTGTCCTTCCGGGTCGCCGACATCGACGGTGATCTGGAGCGTTTCCATCGCTGGCAGAACGACCCGCGCGTCGCCTTCTTCTGGCAGGAGGAGGGCGATCCGGCCAAGCACCGCGCCTATCTGGAGGCGCAGCTCGCCGATCCCCACAGCATCCCGCTGATCGCCAGCTTGGACGGTGCGCCCTTCGGCTATTTCGAAGTCTATTGGGCCAAGGAGAACCGGATCGGCGCCTTCTACGACGCGCAGGATTACGACCGCGGCTGGCATGTGCTGATCGGCGAGGAGCATGTACGTGGACGGGCCTATGTCAGCGCGTGGCTGCCGTCGCTGGTGCATTTCATGTTCCTGGACGACCCGCGCACCCAGCGCATCGTCGGTGAGCCGCGGGCGGACCATCACCAGCAGATCCGCAATCTCGACCGCTCCGGCTTCGCCAAGGTCAAGGAGTTCGACTTCCCGCACAAGCGGGCGATGCTGATCATGCTGCTGCGCGAGCGCTATTTCGCCGACCGTCTGTGGGTGCCGCGCGCCGACCCGGCCACGACGAAGCAGAGGGGCTGAGCGATGCATGGCATCCCCTCCCTCATCGGCGACGGTGGACGTGTTCTGGACCTCGTCGGCGTCGGCTTCGGCCCGTCTAATCTGGCCCTGGCGGTGGCGTTGCGCGAGGGGGGTGCCGGTCTGGCCTGCCGCTTCCTGGAAAAGCGCGAAACCTTCGTCTGGCACGGCAACATGCTGCTGGACGGCAGCCGGATGCAGATCTCGTTCCTGAAGGATCTGGTGTCGCTGCGCGACCCGACCAGCCGCTACAGCTTCCTCAGCTACCTGCACGGTCAAGGCCGGCTGCAGGACTTCATCAATCTGCGAACCTTCTATCCCAGCCGGCGCGAGTTCAACGACTATCTCGCCTGGGTCGCCGCCGATTTCGACGATTTCTGCGACTACGGGCTGGAGGCGACGGCGATCGAGCCGGCGCGGGTGGGAGAGGCGGTGCCGCTTGTCCGCGTCCATGCCCGTGACCGCGCCGGCCGCGAGCGGAGCTGGCTTGCCCGCAACGTGGTGATCGGCGCCGGGGCGACGCCGCGGATTCCCGACGCCTTCGACGGCCTCGTGCGCAGAGGTGCCGGGGCCGGGGGCGGTCCGCTCGTGATCCATTCCAACGATTATCTGTCCGCCGCGGAGGAGCTGGCGCGGGCCGGCCGGGTCGCGGTGGTCGGGCTTGGGCAGAGCGCGGCCGAGATTTTCCTCGACCTGCATGGGCGGGGCGTCGCAGTGGACATCATCGGGCGCGGACCGGCGATGCGGCCGGCCGACAGCAGCCCCTTCGCCAATCAGGTCTTCGACGCCGGCTACACCAATTACCTTTACGGCCTGCCCCCGGCCGAGCGTGCCGACCTGCTGCGCGCCTTCCACAACACCAACTATGCCGTCGTCGACCCCGATCTCATCGATGCCGTCTACGGCATCTTTTACCAGCAGAAGGTCGAGGGGACGGCGCGCCACGCGATGCTGACCCGGCACGAGGTGGTGGCGGCCCGCCGCGCCAGTAACGGCGACCCGGTGCTCGACCTCGCCAGCCTGGACGGCGGCGGACGCCACGAGCGGCGCTATGGCGCCGTGGTGCTGGCCACCGGCTATCACCGCCGCATCCACGAGGAGTTGCTGCAGCCGATGGGGCCCTGGCTGGCCGGCGGGGAGGTCAGGCGCAACTACCGCCTGCCGACCGTCCCCGGCTGCACCGCCGGCCTGTATCTGCAGGGCTGCTGCGAGGCGACGCACGGCCTCAGCGACACCCTGCTCTCAATCCTGCCGATCCGCGCGCAGGAAATCGCCACGGCCCTGACGGCGGACGCCGACCGGGGAGACGGCCAACAAATCCGCACAACGACATCAGCACAGTGACGAATGGGGGACTTTCGGAATGAAGACCATTGGGCAGCCCGGACGCCGTTGGGGAAATAACAGGGGGCGCGTCCGTCTGCTGGGGTCGGTCGCGGCGGCAGCCCTGCTGCTGCCGGCCGTCGCACTGGCCCAAAATGCAGTCCAGAATCCGGCGCAGAACACCGGAAACACATCGTCCGAGACGATGACGCTGCCGACGATCGACGTCAGCGCCGACCGCCAGCGCGATGCCAACCCGCCGACCACGGTCGGCTCCAAGCTGCCGCTCGCCCCGCGCGAGGTGCCGCAGACCGTCACCACGGTGCCGCGTGAACGCATCGAGGAACAGAAGCTCATCACGCTGGAAGACGCCATGCGGCAGACGCCCGGCGTCACGGTGGAACCGATCGACGGCAACCGCCTGAACTTCTATTCGCGCGGCTTCGAGATCACAACCCTGCAGTTCGACGGCGTGCCGACGACGCTGGACGACCGCATCTTCGCCTCGCCCGATCTGGCGATGTACGAGAGGGTCGAGGTGCTGAAGGGGCCGGCCGGGCTGCTGAACGGCATGGGCGGGCCGGGCGGTGCGGTCAATCTGGTCCGCAAGACCCCGAAGAAGACGCTGGAAGGCTATGGCGAGCTGACCGCCGGTTCCTATGCCAACTATCGCGGCGAGGGCGACATCACCGGTCCGCTGAACGAGTCCGGCAGCCTGCGCGGGCGCTTCGTCGGCGCCTATCAGGACCGCAACGCGTTCCAGGACTGGACGGAGCAGCGCCGCGGCCTCGCCTATGGCAGCATCGCCGCCGACCTGACGCCCGACACCACCCTGACGGCCGGCGCGTGGTACCAGCGCATGAGCTACCAGGGCGCCTGGAACCTGCCGGCCTATGCGTCGGTGGTGGGCGGGCGGCCGCAGCTGCGTCTGCTCGACGTCGACCGCTCGACCTCGCTGGGCGAGAAGTGGAACGAGGACGTCTTCACCACCAAAGGCGGCTTCGCCGACCTGGAGCACCGGTTCGACAATGGCTGGGCGGTGAAGCTGGCCACCCATTACATCGACAACGAGATGGACCGGAAGATGGCCTATGCCTACGCGCCGGTCACGCCGGGGGTGAACCGGACGACGCTGTTTGCACAAAAGCTGCGCTACGATCAGGAGCAGCTGGGCGCCGACCTGTCGGCCACCGGCAATTTCGGGCTGTTCGGCCTGACCCACGAGGTGGCCGTCGGCGCGAATTACGAGCGGACGACCTTCCGCCACCGCGCGGCCAATCCGTCCGGCAGCTGGTCGGTGACGCAGAACATCTTCTCGCCCGACGCCTCGGCGGCCGAGCCGGCCTGGCGGGACTGGCAGAAGGACACCAAGACCACCACCGACAGCTGGGGCACCTACGGCGTCCTGCGCCTGAAGCTGGCCGAGCCGCTGAAGCTGATCGTCGGCGGGCGGATGAACTGGTGGCAGACCAAAGTCGATGCCGACGCCCTGGCCGGCACCGCGGAAAGCAGCGCGTCCGTCCGCGGCAAGGTCACGCCCTATGCCGGCCTCGTCTATGACGTCAACTCCACCTACGCCCTCTACACCAGCGTCTCCCAGGTGTACGAGCCGCAATCCTACGTCGATGCGTCCGGCAAGGTGCTGGAGCCGTTGAAGGGGCGGCAGTATGAGGCCGGCATCAAGGCCGATTACTTCGGCGGCCGCCTGCACGCCACCGCCTCCGTCTTCCACATCGAGGAGGAGAACCGGCCGCAGTCCGACCCGCGCTTCCCCAACCAGTCCATCTACGTCTCCGGCGGCAAGGCGCAGAGCCGCGGCTTCGAGCTGGATGTCTCCGGCGAGATCCTGCCGGGCTGGGACGTCTATGCCGGCTACACCTTCACCCGTGCCAAGAGCCTGGACAGCAGCGCCAACGCGGCGAGCGCCTTCACCGCCATCGCGCCGATGCATCAGGTGAAGCTGTGGACCAACTACCGTCTGCCCGAGACCATTGACGACCGGCTGAGCGTCGGCGGCGGCGTCACCGCCCAGAGCTCGATGTACAACGAGTTCCCGTCGCTGAACTACGCCCTGTCGACGAGAGGGACCATATGATTAGAATGGGTCTGCTGAAGGATGGATGGAGAGTGTGATGAGGAGAATGAACACAGAACTGTTCTGATCAAGAAGTATGAGATGACAACAACAGACAAATTCCAAGAAGGATCATGGTAGCTATGCATCACATGATTCACAGAAGGGAAGATGGAGGCTCAGGGTGGACACAGCAGAGCATTCAGCTGAGGTTACCAGGTTTCCAGAACACACAGGCAGCAGCAGAAGACTGAATGGAATGGCCTCTGAGCTCAGCAGGGAGCCACACATTGCCACTTTGGCAGGAATTTTAATGCTGAGCATGGCCTCAGCTGAGGGCACAGAGCCAGCATCACTGCTCTTCTGATCTGCAGCAGTGCAGCCAGGGGCTGAGAAATGCAAATGGGATTCAAGGCAGGGGCTGAGAAGATACCAGGAGAGATGTCTGCTGCATCAGGCTGACAGACTGGGTGCCAACATTATGCAGTGGTGCTGACTGTCCAATGAGGCCATGCAGGGGCTAGCACCTGGAACAGAAGAGGAGGCTGAGAAGGCCTGTTGATCACAATGCCATGAAATGCTGAGCATTCTGCTCCTGGATTGATTCACACAGAATATGTTGGATACCCAGATCCCAGGCGGGGAGGCTGGAGCTGGTCTCCCCCATCCACTGTATGCTGCCATGATGCCCACGGAAGGTCAGCAGACGGAGAAGAAGTCGTCCATTGAGGAGCTGGTACAGCAACATCAGCACAGTGGCACGAGCGGGGTGCTGGAGCGAGCAGACCGCTCGGTGCGGCCATGCCACGCAGGGGCCAGAAGCTGGCCTTTCACTGGCCCATTACAGCCTACACCTGCGGGCGGGATTCGTCGGCTATTGGATCGTGTCCTTCGCGTCGGTGGCGATGCTGGCCGGGCTGATCTCCGGCGTCATCATCCACGCGCGGATCTTCAAGGACTTCTTCACCTTCCGCAGCTGGGGCCAACTTCGCCGCTCGCTGCTCGACCTGCACAACCTGACCGGGGTGCTGGTGCTGCCCTTCCATTTGATGATTACTTTCACCGGGATCGTCATCATCCTGCCGATCGTGCTGCCGGCAGGCGTCCAGGCGCTCTATGGCGGGGACGTGCAGCGCTTCTACGACGACGCGCTCGGCAATTACAGCCGGCCGCGCGCCGGCACCCGGGCGCGGGCGGCACCGCTCGACCCGATGCTGGCCGAGGCCAAACGCTTGTGGGGCGGCGGCGAGGCCGCAGTGGTCTTCGTCTACAATGCGGGCGATGCCGCATCGGTGGTCCGCATCAACCGCGACACCGGCGACCGCATCAGCCTGGATGTCCAGCCGGTCTTCTTCGACGGGGTGACCGGCGCGCTGCTGAAGTACCAGCGGCCGGGACCGATGGTGGCGGCGCACCGGGTGATGTCGGGGCTGCACTTCGCCGCCTTCGAGCATTGGCCGCTGCGCTGGCTCTATTTCCTGTTCGGCTTGACCGGCTGCGTGCTGATCGGCACCGGCATGCTGCACTGGATGGAGAAACGGCGCGTCATCCATGGCCTGCCCGGCGTGGGCTGGCGCAGCGTCGCCGCCCTGACCTGCGGCACCACCACCGGGCTGCTGATCGCCACGCTGGCGATGATGGCGGCCAACCGCCTGTTGCCGTCCGGAGTGCCGTCACGCGAGCTGGTGGAGGTCGGCGTCTTCTTCCTGACCTGGATCGCCAGCGCCGTTCACGCCGCGCTCCGCACCAAGCAGGATCCGCCCTGGAGCAGCCAGTGCGCCGCCATCGCCCTGCTGGCCGCGGCCTGCGTGGTGCTGAACTGGATCACCACCGGTGAGCATCCCGTCCGGGCGGCGGCGGCCGGCGACTGGGCGGTGGTCGGCGTCGACGCGGTGCTGGCGCTGACGGCGGCCGGTGCCTGGAGCGTTTCCAGGCGTCTGGCCCGGCGTGCGCGGCCCGAGGCGTCCACCCTGTCGAGGCTGACCGACCATGCCTGACGTCCTGTCCTTCCCCGCGATCTTCGGCCTCTGCTACCTCGCCTTCGGGGCGCTCGTCCTGACGGTGGAGCGGCATTGGCGCGATCTGGTCGATTCCCCGCGGGTCCTGCCGCGGCGGACGATTCATCGCCTGCGCTGTGCCGCGGCGCTGTGCATGGCGGCGGCCCTGTCTGCCGCGGTGCACCGGGACGGCGCCGGCTTCGGCATCCTGCTCTGGGTGCTGGCGCTGACCGCGGGTGCACTCGCCGTCAGCGCCACGGTCACATGGCTGTGCAGGCCGGCACGCGGCCGGACGCGGTGACGCTTTCGACGACGCCGGCAACCCTGTCCGGGTCGATCACGTCGCCTCGTGCGCCGCCCCGGCACAGGGCGCCGCGAAATCCCGGAAAGGGGCGATCACCAGATCCTCCCCGCTGCGGGTCACGCGGAAGGGGGCGATGTGCGGGGTGCCGCCGGCGCCCATCAGGTTGAGCGTCTCCTTGATATAATGGTCGGATCCGGTCAGCGCCCAGGCCGACCTCGGCGGAGCGGAAGCAGAGGATGATTCGGTCATACCCGCAGGCCCGGCAGAAGTTCCGCCTCCGGGTTGCGCAGCAGGCCGCAGCCGGGATTCGCGCGGCCGGCAAGCGCCTCTTCCATCAGGCTGTGGTTGTCGCGATGGATGCACCAGCTCTCGCCGGAAAAGCGCGCGCGCCAGTGCGGGAAGGCCGCGTCGACCAGCCCGTCGCGCGCCAGCGACGCCGCATCGGTCGCCGCGCAGGGGCAGGGTCCCGACTTGACCAGCACCAGCGCCGCCGCGTCCAGCTCCACCGCCAGCCATGCCGCGAGACTGTCGGAGGTGACTTCCCAGCTTTCGGCGATCTCCGGCCGATCCAGCACCATGGCGGACGGCAGCCACACCGCCGGCATCCGTGCCCGGATCAGCGACCGCAGCCGCTCGTGCGTCGCCGCCGTCTGCAGCGCCGGGCAGATGCCGTGCAGCATCAGCCCGAATTGTTCCATCGCCAGCAGGGCCATGCGATGGGCGAGGCGATCGTCGAAGCGCCAATTGTCCTGGGCATCGCGGACGGCATCGGCGAACGGACCGCCACCCGGCACGATGACCAGAGGGTGGAGATGGCCAGGACGGGCGATCAGGTCCAACCAGGTTCCCAGCCGGTGCCAGTCCGACAGGCTGCCGCCGATCTTGATCACCCAGGGCCGCGCCGCGGCGTCTGGCGATCCGTCTTCTGGCGATGCGTTGGCCGTCATCGGATCAGATCCGCCGGTCGGCCAAGCGGTCGGCCATGACCATCAGGCGATGTGACGCCGGCAGGGACGACGCCGGCATCTGGTCGCGCGTCCGCTCCAGCCTGATGCCCGGAACCGCGACCCCGTTGTAAATGTCCAGCTTCGCCACCGACACGCGGGCCGACTGCACCTGTTCGTGGGCCAGACACATACGGGCGATCTTCTCCGCCAGCATCTCGACCAGATTGGTGTGCTCGTCCATCAGGATCCGTTTCAACCCGGACAACAGATCATCGTAGGACAGCACATCGCCTATATCGTCGGAGAACTGGGCTCCGTCCTGGCGCACCTGCAGCAGAAGATCGATGCGCACCCGCTGAGGCGCGCCGCGCTCGTAATCGAAGACGCCGATCCGGCAGGGCAGGACGACATTCTCCAAAAACAACTCGTAGAGGCTGGCCGGGATGGAGGACAGCCGGGCGTCGGCCGTGGCCGCGCCGCGCGCGCATTGGGCGGAAAGGATCGTTTCGAGCATCGGTGCCGTCCTCCTGGCAGTTGTCCGGCGGGGCCTGACGCGGATCGGATGTGTGGCAGGCCGTTTTGTACCTTATCGGCGACCTGAGGAGGGCATGTGTTCGAATACGACACCGAATTGAGGAATCCCGCCGCCACCCGCCTGATTTCCCGGAGTTGAGCCTGCTCCGCACCTGCCGCATCAGGTCAGGCCGGCGAACTCGTGCGCGGCGGCAAGCGGGCTGTGCCGCTGGCTCTGGCGATCGCTTCGCGGGGCGATGCCGAAGTGATCGCGGTAGCATTTGCTGAAGTGGGTGGCGGAAATGAAGCCGCAGCTGATCGACACCTCCATCACCGACATGCGGGTTTGGCACAGCAGCTGCCGCGCCCGCTTCATCCGGAGGCCGAGATAGTATTTCGCCGGCGAGCAGTTCATGTATTTGCGGAACAGCCGCTCCAGATTCCGGCGGGACTGGCCCAGCTCCGCGGCGAGCGTCAGCAGGTCCAGCGGTTCCTCGATGTTGGCCTGCATCACCGCCACGGCGGAGTTGAGATCTTCGTGATCCAGCACCGGATTGACATGTAGTTCTTCCTGCTGGCGGATGCTGCCGGCCCGGATCTTGGTGTGGAGAAGCTGCTCGGCGATGTCCATCGCCAGCTTCTCGCCATGCCGGGCGGCGATCAGGTGCAGCATCATGTCGGTGGCTGCGGTGCCGCCCGCGCAGGTGAAGCGGTTGCGGTCGATGGTGAACAGCTCCCCCGTCGCCTCGATTTCCGGGAAGGTCTCGGCGAAGCCGGCCATGTTCTCCCAATGGATGGTGCAGCGGTAGCCGTTCATCAGGCCGGCCCGGGCCAGGATATGGCTGGCCGTGCACAGGGCGCCGAAGGCGATCCCCTGGGCGGCCGAACGCCGCATCCAAGAGAACACCGCCCGATCCTCGTACCAATGGCCTCCGATGCCGCTGCACACCATCACGGTGGACAGCTGTGGGGCGTCGGCGATGGCGTGGTCGACGCAGATCCGGATGCCGTTGCTGGCCCGCTCGACACCGCCGGTCGGGGAGAGCAGCACCCAGCGATACAGCTCCTTGCCGCTGATGTGGTTGGCAAGGCGGAGAGGCTCCACCGCCGCGGTGAAGGCGATCATGGAGAAATCGGGAACCAGGAGAAAGCCGATCGTGTCGACCTTGGAACCGTCGGACTGCTGTTCAATGCACTTCATTGTCCCGTGCCCCTCTTCCGCTTTCCTGTTCGTATCGTGGGTCGCGAATGGTCGGCGAACACGCTGTTTACCCGTGGCCTTGTTTGCTTCGGCGGCCACGTTCGGATGGGCGTGGGATCGATCCCTTTCCGCGCCATCAAACTTTTATGACAAGCAGCCTACGCAGGTTGCGGCCCCGTGACATTGAACAAAGCGGACATAATTCTTGAAGAAGCACGACGTTGATCGAGTTAGGATTGTTTTTGGTGCCAATCATCCGTATGTGCGAACGATAATATCATCCGGCGAGGTAATCCCGCATGTCCCAAACGGATGATCCTGGATGAACTTTGGACCCGGCCCTTATGAAAGGGCGCCGTCAGGTTGGCGTTGGACGGGTTGCCGGGGCGAGCGCCGTCTGGATATGGAGCGGCCTGACGACCCTCACCAACCGCCACAGCCGTCCGGCCTCCGACTGTCGTACCGCCCGAGCCCAAGCCTTCGCCATCTGGGCCAAGGTCGTAGGCGCGCAGTTGGTTGCCAAGTGATCGCCCGATCCCGGGCGTCCATGGGCAATCGGTGCCATCGATAATCGTCAGGATCAACAAGTTGAGGGTGCCATCGCGAGACCGACACCAAGGGGGTGATCCGCCACTTCACCTATGTGGTCAGAAAGTGAAGCCCCCCGCTGTGGAAATCGCCTGGGCGACAACCGCCAATGCCTGCTCCAGATCGGCCTTGGCAATGGTCAGCGGTGGGGACAGCGTCAGCACGGTGGCCTGCGAGATCTTCAGGCTGACACCGGCCGCGAGCGCCACGTAGAAGGTCGCCTCCGCCCGGTCGGCCGCGCTGCGGCCGTCATGGTCGGCCAGTTCCACCCCGATCAGCAGCCCGGCTCCGCGGATGTCGGCGATGCCGGGCAGCGCTGCGGTCAACTCGTGCAGACGATCCAGCGCGAAGGCGCCAAGGTTTGCGGCGCGTTCTGCCAGCCCCTCGTCCCGGATGATGTCAAGGGTGGTCAGGCCGGCGCGGGCGAGCAGCGGATTCTTTTCGTGGGTGTAGTGGCCGAGCGCCCGGTCGGCGGCCACGTCCAGCCCGGGGCGGGCGATCACCGCAGCCAGCGGCAGCATGGCGCCGCCCAGCGCCTTGCCCAGCACCAGGATGTCCGGCTGCGCGCCGAACGGCTCGTGGCTGAACAGGCTGCCGGTCTTGCCGAGGCCGGTCGGGATTTCGTCGAAGATCAGGAGGGCGCCGGTCGCGTCGCAGGCCCGCCGCACCTCCGCCCAGAATCCCGGCGGCGGCACATAGGGCACGGCGCGCACCGGCTCCGCCACCACGGCGGCGACGTCGCCCTCCTTTTCCAGCACATAGCGCAGCATCCGCGCACAGGTCATCCGGCAGACGCCAAGGTCCGGGCCTCCGCCGGGCGCCGGGTCGAAGCCGTAGGGACAGCGGGCGCAGGCGAAGGGTGCCACATGCTCGGTCCCCGGCAGCAGCGGTCCTATTCCATGGGAGCGGAACAGCGCCTCGCCGCCGACGCCGGATGCACCGAAGCCGGCGCCGTGGAAGGCGTCCCAGAAGGAGACGGTCTTGAAGCGGCCGGTGGCGACGCGGGCCAGTTTCAGCGCGATCTCGATCCCTTCAGACCCTCCCGGCGCGAACAGCACGCGGCTGCCGGGGCCGGTCGGGGCGACTGCCGCCAGGCGTTCCGCCAACTCGGCCGCCGGTTCACACGCGAAACGGCGCGGAGCGAAGCTAAGCTCGTCCATCTGCGTCTTGAGCGCCGCCACCAGCCGGGGGTGGGCGTAGCCGATGTGATGGACGCTGTTGCCGTGGAAATCCATGAAGCGGCGGCCGTCCATGTCCTCGATCCAGATGCCCTCGGCCTTGCGGATCGCCGACAGGCAGGGGGTGGACAGGGACTGTCTCAGGAAGGCGGCGGCATCGCGCTCCACCAGTGCGCGGGAGCGGGGGCCGAGGGCGTCCGCCATCCAGCGTTCGCGCCGCGGCCCGAGGTTGATGTCGCCTTCGGAACGGTCGGCCTGCATCGCGTCATCCTTCTGTAAATCGGCCTTTCAGCCGGTGATCTTGCCGGTGCGTGCGGCGGCGCAGGCGTCGTGCAGCGCCGGTGAAAAGGGGTCGACCCCGCCGAAACGGCCGGGCGCGAAGGGGGACAGGTCCACCGACCCCGGCTTGGCCAGGACGGATGCCGCCACGGACCGGCCGATGCCGCCCGACGCGGCGATGCCGGCGCCGCAACAGCCGGTGGCCATGAAGAGCCCCGGCACCTCCAGGACCGGCCCCAGCACGAACCGGCCATCGGCGGTGTAGGTGGACAGGCCGGAAACATAGTGGGCGATGCCGGCTTGCAGCAGTGGCGGACAGAGTCGCGCCAGCGCCTGCCAGCCCTCCTCCAGCGTCTCCCAGCCGCCGTCGGCGTCGGCAAGGTCCAGTCCGGCCGTGTCGGCGGGAAGCCGGGCCGGATCGAAGGCCAGCGACCGCCGTCCGCGCAACCCGAACAGCAGAGCGCCCAGTTCCGGCCGGGCATAGGCGCCGGCATCGGGCATGACCAGGGCGGGAAGATCGCGGGGGAACAGGTCGGGGTGCTGGCCGGTGATCCAGTATTGGCTGCGCACCGGCGCCTGCGGCAGCCCCACTCCGGCGGTCCAGGCCAGCCCGGCCGCCCAGGCGCCCGCGGCATTGACCACCGTCGGGGCCGAGATGACGCCATGGTCGGTGTCGATGCCCACCACCCGTCCCCCCTCCACCCGGATCGCCTGGACCGACGGGCCGATCATGATCCGCACGCCGGCGCGGCGGGCCGACCGGCGGTAGGCATCGGCCAGCCGGACCGGATCGATGAAGCCATCCATCGGCATGAAGGCGGCGCGTTCAACGGCCTCCACCGACAGGCAGGGCGCGAGGCGGGCGGCGCGGTCGCCGTCCAGCCAGTCGGCCGGGTCGGTGCTGTCGGCGACGAGGGTACGCAGGGCCTCGACACGCGCAGGGCTGGCGGCCACATGCAGGGTGCCGACCCGCCGCAGCCCGAGATCCTCGTCCAGTTCTTCTTCCAGGCTCGTGATGGCGGCATAGGTGTCCCGCACCAATGCCGCCGTCGCCGCATCGCCGCGGGCGCGGGTCAGCAGGGCGGCGGCCCGCGCCGTCGCCTGGGTCGCCGGCGGATGACGATCGACCACCAGAACCGACCGGGCGGCAGGACCCAGTTCTTGCCCCAGTGCCCAAGCGACCGCCAGCCCCAGGACACCGGCGCCGACCACCACGATTTCCGAGCGGTCGATGACAGAACCGGCCGTCACGGCTTCTCGCCGCGTACCAGCCGGGCCTCGATGGCGTCGAGCAGCGGCAACACCTCGGCCAGCGACCGGACAACGTAATGGGCGCCGGCCCGAGCCAGCCGATCGGATGCGGTGGCATGGAGCGCATCGCGCCGTTCGGGCGACAGGGCCTGCCAGTCGGCAAGCGGCAGGCCGACCTCGTTGCCGGTGTCGGCCACCGCGATGGTCCACATGCCGGCATTCAGCCCCTCTTCGACATCGACGATGGTGTCGCCGATCTTCACGCAGGCTTCCACCGGCGAGACCGACAGTTCGACCACGCAGCGCAAAGCCATCGCCGGACCGGGCCGGCCGGCCGGCGTCTCCCCGGCGCAGACGGTGATGTCGGGTTCATATCCCTGCGCCGCCGCCACGCGCTGCACCACCTCCATCACCGGTCGGGGGTAGCCGGTGGTCGAGCCGATCTTCAGCCCGTGCGCCCGCATGGCGGCAATCGTCTCCGCCGCACCGGGAATCACGTCGGAATGCCGCTCCACCACCTCCACCTGCAGTGGCAGGAAGGTTTCATAAAGCTGGTCGACATCGGCGTCGGTCGGGGCGGCGCCATGGACGGCGGTCCAGGCGTCGGTCACCGGCGCCATGCGGGTGATCGCCTGGATGTGATGCCATTTGGCCATCCCCATGGGGGCACGGGCCTGCTCCAGTGTGATGGTGACGCCGGAACGGCGGAAGGCCTCCATGAAGGCGCCGGCCGGGGCGAGGCAGCCATGGTCCACCGTGGTTCCGGCCCAGTCGAGGATGACCGCCTGGAGCGGCCCGGTGTAGCGGCGCGAATAGACGAAGCTCATCGGATTTGGCTTTCGAACGGAAGGAGCGGTCAGGGAGTGCCGGAAGCGACGCCCATCTCCGACAGGGTGGCGCGGATGGCGGCGAGGGCGGCGGTCATCTCTTCCGTCCCAAGCCGGCCGATGCAGCCGATGCGGAAGCTGTCGGCCACCGTCAGCTTGCCGGGATAGATGACAAAGCCGCGCTCGCGCAGCCGGTCGTAGAAATCGGCGAAGACGAAGGCCGGATCGGCCGGCATGCGGAAGGTGACGATGATCGGAGCCTGGATGTGGTCCGGCAGAAGGGTTTCGAATCCCAGTGCCCGCATGCCCTCGATCAGGATGGCGGCGTTGGCGCGGTAGCGGGCGCCACGGCCCGGGACGCCGCCTTCCGCCTCATGCTCGTCCAGCGCCTGGGCGAAGGCGGCGACCACATGGGTGGGCGGGGTGAAGCGCCACTGCGCGTTCGCCTCGAAGCCGCGCCACTGGTCGTGCAGGTCGAGCGACAGGGAATGGGCATTGCCCTTGGCAGCCTCCAGCGCGTCGCGGCGGGCGATGACGAAGCCCATGCCCGGCACCCCCTCCAGGCATTTGTTGGAGGATGCCGCGACCGCGACGGCGCCCAGCGCCGCCATGTCCAGGGGAAGCGCGCCGAAAGCGCTCATGGCGTCGATCAGCAGAGCGCGCCCGCGGGACCGGGTGACTTCGGCCACCGCCTCGATCGGGTTGAGGATGCCGGAGGTGGTTTCGCAGTGGACGATTGCGACATGGGTGATCGCCGGATCGGCATCCAGCGCCTCGGCCAGCGCGGCGGGCGACACCGGCAGATCCTCCGCCGTCTCCAGCGCCGTGACGGGTCGGCCGGCCACCTGGGCGATCCGCACCATGCGGGTGCCGTAGGCGCCGTTGACCAACACCAGCAGCCGGCCGGCGCGCGGCACCAGCGTGCCGATCATCGCCTCGACCGCGAAGGTGCCGGAGCCCTGGACGGGCACCGCGACATGGCTGTCGGCACTGCCGCCCGCCAGACGCACCAGCCGATCGCGGATGGCGGCGTTGAGGCCGATGAAGCGGCTGTCACGCGAGCCCCAGTCGCGCAGCATCGCCTGCTTGACGGTGGCGGAGGTGGTCAGCGGACCCGGAGTCAGCAGATAGGGCACAGTGTCGGACATCAGGGACAATCCCGAAGGGAAGAAGAGGACCGTGACGGACGGAATGGCCCCATGACGCCGGTTCGCCTATTATAAAGCCAATCCATTCGGCCTATGGGTCCATAGATGAAATCAATGAACTTCGCCCAGCTTCGCGCCTTCCACGCGGTGGCGACGGAGGGGGGATTCACCAAGGCGGCACGTCTGCTGAACGTGACGCAGCCGACCTGTTCGCAGGAGGTGAAGGCGCTGGAGGAGACCTATGGCGTCACCCTGTTCGACCGCAGCAACCGTCAGGTGGCGCTGACCGAGGTCGGAACGGCGCTGTTCGCCGTCACCCGCCGCCTGTTCGCGGCGGAGCAGGAGGCGATGGAACTGCTGGCCGGGGTGCGGCATCTGGATGGCGGCACGCTGGCGGTGGGAGCGGACGGGCCGTTCCATGCGGTGCCGCTGATCGCCCGCTTCACCCGTTGCCATCCGGGGCCGACGGTGACGCTGGCGGTCGGCAATTCCCGCAGCATGCTGGAAGGGCTGATGGAAACGCGCATCGACGTGGCGGTGCTGGCCGACGTGCCGGGGGATTCGCGACTTTATGTGCTGCCGCTGCGGCGCGATCCGGTGCGGGCGCTGGTGCCGAAGGCGCATCCGCTGGCGCGGCGCCGGGCGGTGGCGCTGACCGACTTGGCAACGGAGCGGCTGGTGCTGCGGGAACCGGGATCGATGACCCGCCGGCTGATCGAACGGGCGCTGGCGGCGGCGGAGGTCACGCCCGCCGCCGTCATCGAGATTCAGAGTCGCGAGGCGGTGGTGGAGGCGGTGGCGGCGGGGCTTGGCATCGGCTTCACCTCCGCCGCCGAATTCACCGGCGACGGGCGGCTGGTCCTGCTGCCGATCGCCGGTGCCGAGGTCGAGATGGACGAATATGTGGTCTGCCTGCGCGAACGCCGCCGGCTGGCGGTGGTGCGGGCTTTCCTGGATCTGGCGCGGGAGGTCGCGGCCGACGCCGACGGGCTCAGCGGCGCCGCCATGCCTGGGTCCGCGCCTGCAACGCCTGTGACAGCAGGGCATGCAGCGCCCGCACCGCGGCGGAGGTGAGCACGATCATCATCGCCATGGCGGCGGCCCCCGCCACCTCGCCGGCGTCGTCCATGTTCAGCACGGCGACCGAGGCTGGCTTGGTTTCCGGGGAATAGAGGAAGACCACCGCCGACACCGTGGTCATGGCGTTGACGAAGAAGTAGATGGCGATGTCGAGGATGGCCGGCAGGCACAAGGGCACCGTTACCCGCAGGAAGGTCGACCACACCGGCACCTTCAGACTGGCCGACACCGCTTCGAATTCGGCATCCAATTGCTTCAGGGCGGTGACGGCGGTCAGATGGCTGACGGTGTAGAAATGCGCCACCGTCGCCAGCACCAGGATCGACATGCCGTGGTAGAGCCAGCCCAGCGGGTTCCACGGCGCGTTGAAGAAGAAGATGTAGGCCAGCCCCAGGACCATGCCAGGCACCGCCAGCGGCAGGATCGCCATCAGCCGGACCGTTCCCTTCATCGCCGCGCGTCCGGGTGCCCGCTCCACCAGCCAGGCGCCGGTGAAGACAATGGCGGTGCCGGCCAGCGCGGTCCAAAAGGCCAGGGTCAGGCTGTTGGCGTAGCTGCTCCAGCCTGCCGCGTCGAACTGGGCGAAGTCGTAGTTCGCCAGCGTCGGCGTCAGGTTATAGGGCCAGAAGGTGACGATGGAGGCGAAGCCCGCCACACCGAGCAGGCCCAGCAGCAGGCCGCCGACCAGCGTGCAGAACAGCAAGGCCAGCCGGTCACCGACCGGGCTGACCCGCGGCTGGAACGGCACCGAGCGGGCGGACAGCAGCGCCATCTGCCGGCGCTGACCCACCCAGTCGGCGACGAAGGCCAGCACAGCCGGCAGAAGCAGAACGATGCCGACCACCGCTCCCATGCCGAAATTCTGCAGGCCCACCACCTGCTTGTAGACGTCGGTCGCCAGCATGTTGGTGGAGCCGCCGATCACCTTGGGCACGCCGAAATCGGTGACCACCAGCGTGAACACCACGAAGATCGCGGAGATCAGGCCATAGCGCACGCCGGGAAGGGTGATGGTGGCGAAGCGTTTCCAGGCGCCGGCGCCCAGCGCCTCCGCCGCCTCGTAGAGCCGGGCGTCGGAGGTCGACAGCGCCACGGTCAGGATCATCACCGCATGCGGGAAGGTGTAGAAGACCTCCCCCATCACGATGCCGATGGGGCCATAGATGCTCTCCCCCATCAGCAGGCCGCGCAGGATGCCCTTGTTGCCGAACAGATAGACGAGCGCGATGGCCGGCAGCAGCGACGGCGCCAGCAGCGGGATCTGCGCCAGCAGCCGGAACAGCCCCTTGCCCGCCATATGGGTGCGGGTCAGGCAGAAGGCGTAGAGGAAGGCCAGCGCCACCGTGATGACTGTGGTCAGCAGCGACAGCGTCAAGGTGTTGGCCACCGACCGCACCAGCGTCGGCGCCTCCAGGAAGGCGGCGAAGTTGGCGAAGCCGACGAAAGCGCCGTCGCGGTCATAGACGCTGCGCAGGAAAACCGCACACAGCGGCAGCAGGACGAACAACGCCAGGAACAGCGCGATTCCGCCCATTCCCAGCCCGAAAAGCCAACGTTCGCCCGGCTCCACCGGCCGGCCGGATTGGCGGCCGAATTGGCGAAGGGTGAAGAAGACCGGCTTTGCCGTCGCAGCTTTGACGAGGCTCATCGCACGGCCTCGAACACGCGCAGCCGCTCGCGCGGCAGGGTCACCGCCAGTCGGCGGCCGGACTCCAGCGACATGTCGCGCACCAGATTGGCCGACAGGTCGGCGGTGACGCGGGCCTCGCCCAACCCGTCGGCGGCCAGCCGGGCGCGGTGGAAGGGGCCGAGGAATTCCAGGCTTTCGATCACCGCCTCCAGCGTGTTGGCGCCGCCGGCCGCGCGCACCTGCACGTCCTCCGGCCGCAGGCAGACGGTGACGGCGGCACCGGGGGCTGCAGACGCCAGATCGTCGCCGTCGCACTCGAAGCCGCACTCGAAACCATGGTCGCCCAGCCGCACCCGCCCCGGCGCCTCCAGCACGCCGGGCAAGAAGTTCATCGCTCCGACGAAATCGGCGACGAAGGGGCTGGCCGGCCGGCGATAGACCTCGTCGGGCGCGCCGACCTGTTCGATCACGCCGTTGTTCATCACAACGATGCGGTCGGCCATGGTCAGTGCCTCCTCCTGGTCGTGGGTGACCATGATGGTGGTGATGCCCAGCCGGCGGTGCAGCTCGCGGATCTGGCGGCGCAGGTGCAGCCGCACCCGCGCGTCCAAGGCCGACAACGGCTCGTCCAGCAGAAGCAGGCCGGGGGAAGGCGCCAGCGCGCGGGCCAACGCCACCCGCTGCTGCTGGCCGCCCGAAAGCTGCGCCGGGAATTTCGGTCCGGCGTCGGGCAGGCCGACCAGTGCCAGCAGTTCTTCCACCCGCGCCCGTTCGGCGGCCCGGCCCAGCTTCAGGCCGTAGGCGACATTCCTGTGCACGGTCAGGTTCGGGAACAGCGCATAGGACTGGAAGACGATGCCGTAATCGCGCGCCGACGGCGGCAGGCGCGACACGTCGCGGTCGCCCAGCCACACCGCTCCGCCGCTCTGCGGGTCGAGCCCGGCGATCACCCGCAAAAGCGTGGTCTTGCCACAGCCGGACGGCCCGAGGAAGCAGATGAACTCGCCGCGCCGGATGTCGAGCGATACGCCCTTCAACGCGGTGAAGGTCCCGAAATTTTTGACGATGGAGTCCAGGCGGAGAAGGGGCTCGGCGGTCATTGGCGGACTGTCCCGGCGGAAAACGGAAAGAACGGGCGGGCACCCGCGGCACCCGCCCGTCGGCTCGACCAGGTTTTTCCCTGGCCTCAGCTCTTCGGTTCGGATTTGGCGCCGTAGCGCTTTTCCCAATCCGCCAGGATGCGGTCGCGGTTGGCGGCGGCCCAGGCGAAGTCGTTGGTCTTGATCATCGCCGCCTCCGCGTTCTTCGGATAGTTCGGCGTTTCCTTGGTCACGCCGGGATGGGCGGTGACCTGATAGAAGTTCACATATTCCTCGTTCGCCTTGCGGCTCGCCGCCCAGTCGGCGAGCGCCTTGGCGGCCTCGGCCTTTTGGGTGCCCTTGACGATGGCCGTCGCCTCCATCTCCCAACCCACGCCCTCGGAGGCCAGGATCACGTCGATCGGCGCGCCCTTGGTCTTCTGCTGGGCGCCGGTGTATTCGATGGAGATGCCGATCGGGTATTCGCCGGCCGCCGCCATCTTGCAGGGCTTGGACCCCGAATGGGTGTAGAGCGCGACGTTGTCGTTCAGCTTGTCCATGTAAGACCAGCCCTTGTCCGCCCCCAGGGTCTGCAGCCAGCCGGACACAGCCAGGAAGCCGGTGCCCGAGGAGGCCGGGTTCGGCATGACGATCTGGCCCTTGTATTCCGGCTTCAGCAGGTCGGCCCAGGAGGTCGGCTTCGGCAGCTTCTTCTTCCCGGCCTCGACCGTGTTGAAGCAGATCGCCGCCATCCAGGCATCCATCCCGACCCAGGCCGGCGGGGTCTTGGCGTCGCGGAAACTTGGCTTGAGCGCCTCGGCTCCCTTGGGCTGGTAGGGCATCAGCATGCCCTGGGCATCCAGGATCATCAGGCTGGAGGCGGCGAGGCCCCACACCACGTCGGCCTTGGGATTGTCCTTCTCGGCCAGCAGCTTGGCGGTGACGACGCCGGTGGAATCGCGCACCCATTCGATCTCGATGCCGGGGTTGTCGGCCTCGAACGCCTTCTTGTAGGGGGCGAGCTGTTCGTTCTCCAGCGCGGTGTAGACGGTCAGGCGGGTGGCTGCCCCGGCTTCAGCGGCGGATGCGACGGCGGCCAGCAGCGCAAGCGCACAAGTCCCAAGCAGAGTGGTGCGGCGGATCATCATGGAGCTCCCGTGGTCGAATGGGCGGAGTTTAGAGACGTCCTGGAGTGGCGTGTTTGCCGCGGGAGCGGCAGTTGCACGCCGCCCCGTTACAGGAAGCCTCTCTACGCCCAAGCGCCCGTTCACTCCCGTTAAGCTTTGGTGACTCCGGGGTGGGAATGTCCTCGCCTCACCGGCGATCGCGTTGCAAAGGCGGCCGGATCTCCGCGCCGACCGTCAAGCTTTGCAACGGAACCGGTCTTCATCGTGTCCTCCCTGCGGCGTTTCTCATGGGGTAATGCGGACGGTCTTGCGGCGGATGATCTCCTCCGGCGCGGGGACCAGACGGCGCGCCGGCTCCGGCAGCGTCGCGTCGGAGACGCTCCCCCGTGGGCGTCCGACGACGATGCGGCCGACCATGCCGGCCTCCTCGTGCGGGACGCAGAAATAGTCGTAGACACCCGGCGCGGTGAGGCTCAGCTCGAAACTCTGCTCCGGCAGCAGGTAGTCGGAGTTCCACGGCGCGGCTCCTTTGGGGATGCGCAGCGGGTGTCCTTCGTTCGCCGGGTGATAGGCGGTGCTGGTGTGCGAATTGCCGGGATCCGTGTTGATCCAGCGCAGCGTCTGCCCAGGTTCCACCAACACACCGATCGGATCGAACCACACCTTGGAGCCGTCGGCATTGCCGCGCATGCGGATCTCCACCACCGATGCCGCGGGCGTCGTGACCGGCAGCCCGACCAGCGCGAGTCCGGCGGCCCAGCCGCCGGCCCGCAGCAGCGTGCGTCGCACCAGCATCATGGCTACTTCGCCACGCGTGCCTCGTCGGCCTTGGACACGTGCCAGAGGACGACGTGGTAGTGCGGCTTTTCCACGCCGGGATGGCCCGCGTTGTAGTACATGTCGACGTGATCGACGGTCCCGCCGGCGGTCTTCAGGTTGTCGAACTTCTTCTGCCCCTGTATGTCCTCGACCGGGATCATGTAGATCGTGCTGGCGAGCCGGCTGTCGTGGTCGTAGGCCAGGAAGGGGCCGGCCGGCAGCGTCTTCGGGTCGACGTAGAGCGTGCCCATGCCCGGCAGGAAGTCGGGCAGCTTCACCAATTCGCTGACCTTCTTGTAAGCGCCGCCAGGCGGTGCCTTCTCCACGCTCTGCGCCTGCACGGGGACGGCGGCCAGGGCGAGCGCGCTGGCGGTCAGGACGGTGCGAATCAACATGATGTCCTCCCTTGGGTGGTTCGGTCCGATCGTGGACCACGGGTCAGTCCGGGTCGGACGGCGGGTTCCGCCGTAGGCTGTGGCCGAGGCGGTCGAGAACCCGTTCGGTGATGCGGGCGCAGCGCTCGCCGGCGAACGGGAACACGCCGCCGAGATCGGGTGAGAGTTCCCGCCGCAGGCTTTGGCCGAGCAGGCCGCGCGCCCGATGCAGGCGCGTCTTGACGGTGTCCGGCGGAATGCCGAGGCAGGATGCCGTTTCCTCGACGCTCAACTGCTCAATCTCGCGCAGCATGAAGACCGTACGGAACGCATCCGGCAGCGCGTCGATGGCGCGCTCAAGCAGACGCCGCGTCTCGGCGCGGGCGGCGTCCTCCTCAGGGGTCGTGGGGGGCGGTTGGGCGCCCGGGAAGGGGATCACCTTGGCGCCGGGGAGCGCACCGTCAGGTCCGTCCTCTCCGTCCAATCCGGTCATTGGTCGTCTCTGCCGCAGCCGCCGCAGCGCCTCGTTGAGGACGATGCGGCCCAGCCAAGTGGACAGGCTGGAGGCGTCGCGGAACTGGTGGATGCGGGTGAAGGCAAGGATCCAGGCGTCCTGCACCGCGTCCTCGGCCTCGGTGGAGTCGCGCAGCACGCTGCGCGCCATGCGGAAGAGCGTCTGGTTGTGCCGCTGCATCAGAATGCGAAAGGCGGCGGCGTCACCCAACCGGATGCACCCGGCGAGATCCGCGTCGGAAACCGCTGCACCCTGTCCGATCCGCCGTGCCTGGTCCATGCCCTCGCTCCTCGTGTTCGTGGCTTTGATGCTGGATGTGGGGATCAGGTTCCCGCGCAGAAGGAGTAATCATTTCGCCGTAGGCGCGGTGGGTGTGGAGGTGAGACGATGACGGATGCCCGGCGCCCCTTCTGGACGGGCGGCAACACCGCACAATGATTGTAGGGCCTTAGTCTCTCACCGCCGACTGGAGGCCCCTTACCATGCCGCTGGACCGCCGAATCCTACTGAAGGCGACTGCCGCGACCGGAGCCCTGGCCGCCAGACAACTGCCCGCCCTCTTCGCCCCGCCCGGTCCGCACAGCTTCAGCCCCGTGCTGTCGACCAACAGGTGCATGGGGTGGCCGCTCAAGCGTGGTGCTGACGGCAACATCACCGTTCGGACGCGGCGGGCGGTGGTGGAGTGATCGGGCACCGGCAACTCTTGATGAACAATGGGCAGCTACAACCGTGACTGCAGACGATGCCTTTGCCGTGTCAACGCCGCTGGAGGCTGTCCGTGTCGCGCTCGGCGCTCCGAAGGACCGCCAGGGTCTGCGCGAGGCATTGCGGCAAGTGGCCGACCTTCTGGCCGAAGCACCTGCCATGTCTTCCATGATTGTATGAATTCCGTCGGCACATTGCATGCATTTTGGTTGACATTGCAGGCATCATCGGAGCATACGATCGCGCATTGCATGCAGGCATTGCTTGCCATAGCCTCCCGAAGGAACACGCGATGTCATCCGAACAGGAGTGGCCGCCTCTTCCCCCTCTCGGCGCCGGCCTGCGTGGTCACTGCCCACGCTGCAGCCAGGGTCATCTGGTCAGTGGCGTTTTGAAGCTGCGGTCCCACTGCGAGCTCTGTGGTCTGGACCATTCATGCGCCGTTCCTGGTGCTGACCTGTATTCCGCACTTGCGGCCGTTGAAGGGTTGGCTGGTGGCCCGCGAGTACTTCTACAAGGCCGAGGAAGCCCGTTTCGGTACGGCCGCGCCAACCCAGCCGCTTGCGGCCCCTTCCGCAGATAAAGACTCGCGCTCGACCTGACTGCCGTCAGGTTCCCCGACGACAGATAGTGTCATAACTTGGAGATGTTCAAAATGTATGATTGGTTCCCCTTAGTCTTCTTTCCATTCAAGATTATTGTGTTAGGCACGGGCATGTTCTTCGCCATCAAGTGGCATCACGATCAAGCGAAGAAGGAGCGAGCGAAGAAGAATAACGAAACCAGCAGACCGTAAGTGAGCGCGGCGTGGTCGTGTCGCTGGTCCACGCGCAGGACGGCATCGCCACCGGGATCTCGCTGGTGGCGTCCACCAGTGGGGTCTCGCTGCTGCCTGCCTATGTGGATCCCTTGCTGCCGCGCTCGCTGGTCAGCCGGCCGCTTACCGGCAACGCGCCTGTGATCGAGATCGCCGCAGGCTATCGAGCGGACAATCCCTCGCCCATCCTGCAGGTCTTCCTGAAGAGCATCGACCAGCTCATCACGTCGAGAGCAAAATTGCCGATCGCTTAGCCGGCAAAACTTTTCAGGCGTGAACGTGACCCTGCGGGCGGCGGGCACGAGGATAAGAGCGTGTTTGTAGACGTCATGCGCTGATGGCGTGGGGAGCGAGCCGCTCGAGGCGCCATGCGAGGATTGAGACGAAGGCGATCTCGATGAAAGCGACAAGGGGCTCGGCCATCCGCTCGATTCCCGTCGTTCTGGTGGCCTTTAGACCCAAGCGATCATCCGCTTTCAGGCCGTCCAGATTTCATTGGCTCGGCTGGATCTGTGGGCGGGGTTCCGCGGCCGGTTGTTTTGGCAGGCTCAGGTGGTTCGTCCTTCTCCTCTGGACGGCGGCCGAGGCAACTCCCATCAGGACGGGCGAACGGATCAAAGGCCGGACTTGGTGGACGGTGAACGGTCATCGTTGAAGAGCCCTCGCATGTAAACAGAATTATAGTCACTCCGTGACGTGCTTTTCTACAAATAATTCACGGATTTATCCTATCATTCTTTGATCAACACCCTTAGCGTGTTAGTATAGCTATGATATAGATCAGTAATTAAGCAGACGCCGCAGATGACTTGAATCGATGCTCGAGGATCTGTGCCCTCGCCTGATGCTGTGGGATCAATGGAGTGCATTCAATGATTGACAGTATGGACCCGGTAAAACTCATCTCCTTAACGAATAAAATAACCGTGTCCTCTCCGCGTGGATAGTCGGTGCCCTCCTCTCTCTACCCTGACTTGATCCGGCCCGTTCACACCGCGCTGTCGCAGGCTGGACAGCAGGCGCTGACCGAGGAAAAACGACTGTTGCCAGCGGTTCCGTTCCGTCGGTCGGTAATCCCAAAGGCGATTTTCTGCCTGGAATGCGGTAAGCGCAACAGCATGCTGAAGCGTCACTTAGGTCGCGAGCACGATCTCTCGACCAATACAGGGGGAAATGGCGGCTGCCGCAGGAGTCCCCGATGGCAGCCCCCGCCTACGCGGCGGCTCGATCCAAAATGGCAAAGGGTATGGAACTCGGTCGTCGCGCCCAGACGTCCGCGTCGGTGGCACCGGAAACGCTGACAGGGCGGGGGACACGACCCGGTGATCTTGCTCCAAATAGTTGTTCTTGAATTTTGAGGTGCGGTGCTCGACGGCATCCCCGAACACCTCCGTAAGGGCCGAGGGATAGGCGCCGGGCTTTGTGCTGCTCCATGTCCTGGAGGCAGTACCCACCGGCTTGCCCTCTCCTGCCATGACGCTGCCGCCGGCCGAAACCCAATTTCCCGATTTTATGTGTCGGAGCCTGCAGACGGCCCAAGGCCGTGGGGAGCGGGAACCATCGACACGATGCGGGTGAACAGCGAGCGGAACTCCCCGGTCGGGCCGGACCAGGGATCCTTGTTGGCTTCAAAAGCGGCGTCGATGTTGGCCCATTCCCCCTCACTCAGTCCCTTGCGGGCCAGCGGCAGAAGCTCGCGCTCCTCCAGCCCGACATGGCCCCAGCTGTTGGCAATATAGGCGCGGGCCGTCCCCTCAAACGTCCGGAAGCCGTCCGGTCCCTCTTCCCGGTAGCGGCGCAGCGCGTCGCGCAGTTCCGCGATGTGCCGGTTGCCCTCGACATGGTCGTGCTGGAGCTTGTCGATCAACGCGCCCGCCTGCGGAATGCGCGCCCGCAGGACGACGAACAGGACGTCGTCCTCCTTGGGGTGGTGCAGCTTGTCGGGGACCTCGGTGATGTATTCGATCATCGCTTCCAGCAGCGCGAAATCGGGCTTCAGCCGGCCGTCACGCACCTCGTCGAGGATGAAGCCGAACGCCTGGAGCACGGCGCCGAGCGCGCGGTGTTCGGCGTGGATGATGTCAATCGCTTTCATGACGGTCTTCCTGTCGGTCAGTGCGCCACGACGCCGAGCCAGCCGTCCAGCAGCGCACGGTCGTTGAGCAGAGTTTCGCTGTCCCCGCGGTAGACGGCCTTGCCGCGTTCCAGCACCAGCGCCTGTCGGGTCAGCGGCAGGATCTGGCGGGCGTGCTGCTCGACCAGGATGATCGCCATGCCGCTGTCCTCGGTCAGGCGCTGGATGATCGTCATCAACTCCTGCACGATCAGCGGCGCCAGCCCTTCCATTGGCTCGTCCAGCAGCAGAATTTTGGGGTTCAGCATCAGCGCGCGGCCCATCGCCAGCATCTGTTGTTCGCCGCCTGACAACTGGTTGCCCATGTTGCCGCGACGCTCCTTCAGGCGGGGGAACATTTCGTAGACCCGCTGCAGGGTCCAGGGTCCGTGGGTCGCCACAACGGTCAGGTTCTCCTCCACCGTCAGGGAGGGAAAGATGTCGCGTTCCTGCGGCACCCAGCCGAGCCCGCTATGGGCGCGGGCGTGGGCCGGAACCCGGGTCAGGTCACGGCCGGCCAAGCGCATCGATCCGGACCGGTGCCGGGCCGCCCCCATCAGGGTGGAGAACAGCGTCGTCTTGCCCATGCCGTTGCGGCCAAGAAGGGACAGGCTGTCGCCTTCCCCCAGCGTCAGGGAGATGTCCTCCAGCACCACGGCGTCGCCATAGCCGGCCCAGACATTCTCCAGCGTCAGAAGCTCAGGCACAGATCGCCTCCCCCAGATAGACTTCGCGGACCTTCGGATCGTTGGCGATCACCTCGGGCGTGCCGTGGGTCAGCAGCGCGCCGCCGACCAGGACCGAGATTCGGTCGGCGAAGCGGAACACGAGATCCATGTCGTGCTCGATCAGCAGGATGGTCACGTCGCGCGGCAGGGCGGCGATGGACTCGAACAATTCGCGGCTTTCGGTGGTCGGCACGCCAGCCGCCGGCTCGTCCAGCAGCAGGACGCGCGGCTTCATCGCCAGCGCCAGCGCGATCTCGATCAGCCGCTGCTTGCCGTAGGCAAGGCTGCGCGTCTTCTCGTGGGCGACGTCGAGCAGGCGCAGGCTGTCCAGCAATGCCACCGCCTCGTCCACTGCCTGGCCATGGGCACCGACCGGCTTCCAGAAGCGGGCACCCAGGCCCAGCCGCTCGTTGACCGCCATGGTCACCGATTCCAGTACGGTCAAGTCGGCGAACAGACGGTTGATCTGGAAGGTCCGCGCCAGACCGCGCTTGACCCGCTGGTGCTGGCCCAGCCGTGTCACATCCTCGCCCTGAAGAATGACATGGCCGGCCGTCGGCTCCAGAAAGCCGGTGAGCAGGTTGATGAGCGTGGTCTTGCCGGCGCCGTTCGGGCCGATCAGCGCGTGGCGCGCGCCGGCCTCGACATTCAGGCTGACATTGTTGGTGGCGGTGAAGCCGCCGAAATTCTTGGCGAGATTGCGTGTCTGCAGAGCGTAATGCATCACCGTGCTCCCTTCCGGAGGCCGCCGGCCGCATGGCTCAGCCGGCGCAAGCCACCCATCACCCCGTCCCGCGCGAAGAGAACGACCACCACCAGAAGGGCGCCCAGCCAGAACTGCCAGTATTCCGGGTTCATGTCGGACAGCACATGGTGGGCCGACATGAAGACGATGGCCCCGATCACCGCGCCGTAGAGCGATCCCGACCCGCCGAGAACCAGGATCAGCATCAGCTCGGCCGACCGGTTGAAGGACAGGACGTCCAAGGCGACGAACTGCGTCGTCTGGGCCAGCAGCGCCCCGGCGATCCCGGCATAGGCGGCGCCGATGGTGTAGATGGCGGACAGCCGGGCGTTGACCGGCGCCCCGATGGCCGGCATGCGCGCGACGTTCAGGCGGATGCCCTTCAGGCTCAGTCCGAACGGGCTGTGCACCAGCTTGCGCGCCGCCCAGAACAGCACGAACAGGACGGCGACCGCGTACCAATAGGCGGTCTTGCCGTAGAGGTCGAAAGTGAACCGGCCGAGCAGCGGCGTCATCTCGATGCCCTGCAGCCCGTCGACCCCGCCGGTGAGGTCGGTCAGCTTGTTGGCGACCTCGTACAGCATCATCGCGATGCCCAGCGTCACCATCAGTCGGGTCAGATCGGAACCGCGCAGCACCAGGAAGCTGGTGACGAGGCCGAGCGCGGCGCTCGCCAGTGCGGCCACCACCAGACCGGCCAGCGGATTGCCGATGCCGTTGGCGGCCAGCAGCCCGGCCGCGTAGGCGCCAAACCCGAAGAAGGCGGCGTGGCCGAGCGAAACAATGCCGGCATAGCCGAGGATCAGATCGAGCGACAGGCAGAACAGCGCGGTGATGGCGATCTGGGTCAGCAGGACCAGATTGTCGGGAAAGACCAGATAGGCGGCGACCGGCAGCAGCCAGAAGGCCAGTTCCGCCGGATGCCAGCGGTCGGCGCGGCGGAGCGGGGTCAGATCGAAGGTTGCGAGACTCATGCTCTTGTCCTCTAGCGCGCCGCGCGGCGCCCGAACAACCCTTGCGGGCGGAAGATCAGCATCACCACCATGACGGCGTAGATGACGAAGGCGCCGATCTGCGGGACGTAGTATTTTCCGGCAACGTCGAGCACGCCGAGAATGAGCGAGGCGACCAGCGACCCGGTGATGTTGCCGCTGCCGCCGACGGCGACGACGATCAGGAAATAGACGATGTATTTGACCGGAAAGCCGGGATCGAGGCCGAGCATCTCGACGCCCAGTGCACCGCCCAGTCCGGCCAGCGCCGTTCCCAGGGCGAAGGTCAGAGTAAAGACGCGCTCGACATTGATGCCCACGCCGCGGGCCGCCCGCGGGTTGTCAACGGATGCCCGCAGCTCCGCCCCGAACCGGGTGCCGCCGACCAGACGCTGCAGGCCAAAGGCGATCACCATGCTGAGCAGGATCAGAAACAGGCGGTAGGCGCCCATGTCCAGTCCCGGCAGGCTGATCTGGCCGCGCAGGAAATCCGGCAGGGTCAGGGGTTGCTGCTGCGCACCGAAGAGGAACTGGGCCGCCGCGATCGACATGAAGACCAGACCGATCGAGAACAGCACCTGATCGAGATGGGTTGCCGTGTACAGCCGGCGGTACAACGTGCGTTCCAGCACCACCCCGACCAGGGCGGTCAGGGCGGCAGCCAGCGGCAGCGCGGCCAGGAACGGCACGCCGACGCGGTTCAGCAGCAGGACGCACAGATAGCCGCCGACCATGGCGAAGGCGCCATGTGCCAGATTGACGAAATTCATCAGCCCCAGCGTGACCGACAGACCGACGCTGATGAGAAACAGCAACATCCCCGAGGCGACACCGTCGAAGAGGACGGTCATGGCAAGCTCCTTTGTCGACGGTGCGAAAGGGCGGTTCAAAAGGACGCTGTGAAAAGCGGAAGGTTGCGGTCCCGGGCGGGGGCACCCGGGACCGCGGCGCGCGGTTAAGGCTTGCCCGGATCGCGGACGTTGGCGACGGCGTCGAACTCGACGTTCTGAAGCTTGCCGTCGACGCGCTCTACCTTGCGGATGTAGATGGTCTGGACAATGTCGCGGGTATCCGGATCGATGGCGATGGAGCCGCGCGGACTGGTCCAGCTCATGCCGCGGGCGGCCGCCATGAATTTGTCGCCGGTGACGTCGCCGCCGGTCTTCTCCAACGTGCGGGCGATCAGCTGCATGCCGTCGAATCCGCTCACCGACATGTAGTTGGGGCGGTCCTTCGGATAGGCGGCGTAATAGGCCCGCGTGTAGGCGGCGTTCTCCGGCGAGTTGTGGACTTCCGAATATTGCAGCGAGGTGATCAGCCCCAACGCATTGTCGCCGACGGCGTCGAGGATGTCCTCCTCCGTCAGGTCCCCGGTGGCCACGATGCGGATACCGGCCTTGGCGAGGTCGCGCTCGACGAAGCCCTTCATGAAGGCGACCGTCTGCTCGCCGGGCGGCACGAACAGGAACACCGCGTCCGGTTTGATGTCCTTGATCTTTTGCAGGAAGGGTGCGAAGTCCGGGTTCTTCACCGGGGTGCGCACCTCGCCGACGATCTCGCCGCCCCCGGCGGTGAAGGTCTTCTTGAACTGCGTCTCTGCATCGTGGCCGGGGCCGAAATCGGCGACCAGCGTATAGACCTTGCGGATGCCGTTCTTCACCGCCCAGTCGGCGATGGGGGCGGTCAGCTGCGGCAGCGTGTGCGAGACGCGCAGGACGTAGTTGGATTTGGTGGTGATCGCCGATGCGGCCGCGTTCATCACGATCATCGGCTTCTTCGCCTCGGTGGCGATCGGCGCGGCGGCAAAGGCCGACGGCGTCAGGCCGAAGCCGCCCAGCACGTCGACCTTGTCCTTGACCACCAGTTCCTGCGCCGCGCGCTTGCTGATTTCCGGAGCGACGCCGGTGTCGTCCTTGACGATCAGTTCCACCGGGCGGCCGGCGATGGTTCCGCCGGACTGCTGGAGGTAGAGGCGGGCGCCATGCTCGATCTGCTTGCCGTAGGAGGCGAAGGGCCCGGACATCGGCAGGACGAGCCCGACCTTAAGCGGATCCGCGGCCCGGGCACTGTGGGCGGCGAGCGACAGGGCAGAGGCGGCGAGCGCGGCGGTCACCCACGCGATGGACGTCCTCGGTTGCATTCTTCCCTCCCTTTTTTCTCTTCGGTCTCGTGTGGCGGTTCGGTGTGACGGTCAGGCTGCGTCGGGTTGGTTCGCAGGTGCGGCGCGGCGGAAGGCATCAAGCGTGGCGCAGGCGCGGTCGATCGCCACCAGTGTGGGGTAGGGCGTCAGGTCGACGTTGAACCGCCGCGCGCTCTCGATCTGCGGGACCAGATAGACGTCGGCGATCGTGGGCGCGTCGCCGAAGCAGAAGGCGCCCCGCCGCGTGTCGGTGGCGAGCATCGTCTCCAGCGCCTGGAAGCCGGCGTCGATCCAGGTGGCGCACCAGGCGAGCACCGCCGCCTCGCCACAGCCCAGCGACTTGCGCAGATATTCAAGGACGCGGCGGTTGTTCAACGGGTGAATGTCGCAGCCGACCAGGGCGGCCAGCGCCCGCACCCGCGCCCGCGCATCAGGATCGGCGGGAAGCAGGGGCGGTGTCGGGTAGCGCTCCTCCAGCCATTCAATGATCGCCGGGGATTGGGTCAGCGCGTGGGCGCCTTTTTCTCCATCGACGGCCAACACCGGCACCAGCCCCTGTGGGTTGATCGCCCGGAAAGCGGTGCCGCTATGCTCTTCGGTGCGCAGGTCGACTGCGACGTACTCGACGTCGAGCCCCTTCAGGTTCAGCGCGATGCGCAGGCGATGCGACGTTCCGCTGCGAAAGAAGTTGTAGAGCTGCATCATAGCCTTGGACCCTTCAGCCCTGGGCCAGGCAATTGCCGACGTTCCAGCCGTACAGCCATTCCATCGCGTCGTAGAAGCGCTCGCTCGGGCGGCCCTTCCACAGCGAGTTGCGGACCAGACGCTCGACGCCCTTGGCGTGGTAGATTCTCCCCATCTCGCGGCCGGAGAGCACGATCCGCGCGGTGCGGGTGATGCGCGACCGCTGGTACAGATCCAGCGCCTTGGGCCAATCGTTGCCGGTGACCCGCAGGGCCTCGCCCAGCGTCACCGCGTCCTCCAGCGCCATGCATGCGCCCTGGGCCATGTACTGCGTCGTCGGGTGGGCGGCGTCGCCCAGCAGCGTGACTCGGCCGAAGGTCCATTGCGGGATCGGTTCGCGGTCGGCGGTGGCCCAGCGCTTCCACTGCTTTGGCAGGTCGATCAGCTGGCGGGCCTTCGGACAGATGTCCTGGAAATAGCTGCGGACCTCCTCCGGGCTGCCCTCGGTGACTCCCCACTCTTCCTTGTCGCGGCTGTGGAAGGTGACGACGACGTTGTACTGCTCGCCGCCGCGCAGCGGGTAATGCACCAGATGGCAGTTGGGACCGACCCAGATGCTGGCCGCGTTCCATTTCAGCTCGTCGGGGAACTCCGACTTGTCGATCACCGCGCGGTAGACGACATGGCCGGTGACGCGCGGCGGGTCGTTCACATATTGCTGGCGCACCACAGACCGCACGCCGTCCGCGCCGATCAGGGCCACGCCCTTGTAGGCGTTGCCGTTCTGGTCATAAACGGTGACGCTGGTGTCGTCCTGCTCGATGCGCTCGATCCGGGTGTTGGTGCGGAACTCGACCCGGCCGGTCTCCTGCGCGCCCTCCAGCAGCGACAGATGCACGTCGACCCGGTGGATGACGGCATAAGGATTGCCGAAGCGCTGGCGGAACGCCTCGCCGGTCGGGACCTTGCCGACCTGGTATTCGTCGATGGCGTCGTGCATCACCATGTAGTCGGTGAAGACGGCACGGCTGCGGGTCTTGTCGCCGACACCCAGCGCGTCGAAGGCATGGAAGGCGTTCGGGCCGAGCTGGATGCCTGCGCCGATCTCGCCGATCTTGGGGGCCTGCTCGAACACCTGGACCTTGAAGCCGCGGCGCACCAGGGCAAGTGCCGCCGCAAGGCCGCCGATACCGCCGCCGGCGACCAGCACGGGAAGTTCTTCAGTCATCTCTTCCTCGGATTTTCGAAACGGTGGGATGTCGGGGCGTTATTCGGCATCGCCGATGATGAGGGCGATGTCGCCGACCTTCTCGACATGGCCAATGAGGCGGTCACCGGGTTTGACCGGACCGACCCCCTCCGGTGTTCCGGTAAGGATCAGGTCGCCGGGCTGCAGGTGGTAATAGTGCGAAAGATCGGCCAGCAGCTCGGGGATTTCCCAGATCAGCTGACTAAGATCGGCGCTCTGCTTCTGCTCGCCATTAACCTGAAGGCTGATCGCGCCGGTCTTCAGAACGCCGAGATCGCCCTGCGGAACGATCGCCCCGCACACCGTGGAGTTTTCAAAATTCTTTCCCAGATCCCATGGCCGTCCTTGGTCGCGAGCCACCAGCTGCAGATCGCGGCGGGTCATGTCGAGCCCGGCGCAATAGCCGTAGATCAGGCGTCCGGCGTCGGATTGGGTGACACGGAACCCCTCGGCGCCGATGGCGACGACCAGCTCCATCTCATACTGGTAGTTGGTGGTTCCGGCCGGGTACGGGACGGTCGTGCCGGACGGCACCAGCGTCGACGGGTCCTTCAGAAAGTAGAAGGGTTTGGAAGACGCCTTGTCGACCGGACGGTTCATTTCGATGGCGTGGGCATGATAGTTGCGGCCGACGCAGAAGATCCGCTTCACCGGGAAACGCGCGTCGACGCCCCGTACCGGCAACGAGGCGACCGGTGGAGGCGTCCAAAGATATTTGGCGTCAGACATGTCTCGTCTCTTTTCTTTGATTCAGGTGCGGACTTCGTAGAGGCCCAGCTTCTTCTGAAGCGGCGCGTCGTCGGCGATGAAGAGGAAGGCGGGTTGCTCGGCGGATTGATTGCGCAGGTTCACCGGCTCGTAGCCGGGCACGCAGCAGGTGTCGGCCTCGGCCAGGGCGAGGTGGTTGCCGTCCAGTGTGACGTCGGCGGCGCCCTCGATCAGGTGGAAGACCATGGCGGTGGACCGGGCCGGCAGGTCGAGCCGCTCGCCCGGACGCAGCATCAAGGCCGAGAAACCGAGAAGTTTCTGGCAGTCGGCACCGGTCTCCGGGTTGACGTAGGCGACCTGTACCGCATCGATGCCGGGTTGGCTCTCCGCCAGGGCCAGCAGCGCCTTGCGAACCTCGGCCCAGGGGTAGCGCAGCATCGGGAAGGGCTTTCCGGCCCGGCTGAAGACGGGTGACGGAACCACGCCGCCGCGCTGGTAGGCACGTTCGGCTGCCTCGCCATTTACCGACTGGGCGTTGCCTTCGGTGACATAGGAAGCTTCCATGTAATAGACCATCGGCAGGTCCAGCACGTCGAGCCAGACCACCGGCTTGTCGCCGTCATGGCCATGCTCGTGCCACAGGCCGGTCGGGGTCAGGATCAGGTCGCCGCGGTTCATCAGGCATTTCTCGCCGTCCACCGTGGTGTAGGCGCCTTCGCCTTCGACAATCATGCGCACGGCGTTCGGCGTATGCCGGTGGGCCGGCGCCCATTCGCCGGGCAGCAGAAGTTGCATGCCAAGATAAATCGTCGACGTCGCCTGCATCTTTTCCAGGCCATGCCCGGGATTGGCCATCACCAGCACGCGCCGTTCCGCCTTTTCCATCGGCGTCAGGTCACCGGCGCGGAGCAGCAGCGGGCGCAGGTCCCGATACGTCCAGACGATCGGCTGGGTCCGCCGTGCTGGCTTGCCGGGCGGCAGGACGGCCCGCAGGCTGGGCCACAACGGCACCAGATTCTGCGCGGTCAGGGCGGCGCGGTAGTCCTCCGGCAGGTCTTCGAGGCGACCGAGTTCAAGCATGGAGAGTCCTCCGATTTCGGCGACAGCCGGTTCTGGCAAAGTTTGGGTGCAGGGCGCCGTTCGCCGGCTTCGTCAAGCGGCGGGCGGGTGTTCGGAATCCGGAAATTTCAAAACAGAGAAATTATCAAATGAAACTACAAGAACATGAAGAAAGAGCGCCAAACTCCTGGCGCATGAGTCAGACAATCATCCGGCAAGCTTGCCAGAATGGGCTGCGTTTACTTCTTGAATGGAGCGCGGCTGCTTTCGTTGTTCTCGTCCACCAGGCGTTCCAGCAAGGCCATGAAAACGGCGCGCTCGTCGCCGTTCAGCGGTTCCAGCAGGCGTTGCTGCACCCGCTCCACCGATGGTTCCACCGTTTCCAGAATGGCTTGCCCGGCTTCAGTGAGAGACACCAGCTTCTGGCGCCGATCCTCCACCCCGGCCGTCCGGCGGATCCAGCCCTTTTCCTCCAGCCGTTCGACCAGACCGCCGATGGTCGAACGGTCCAAGGCCGCCCGCGACGCCAGGGTGATCTGATCGAGGTCCGATTTCTCCCGCAGCACAGCCAGGACCGCGTACTGCGTCGGCGTCAGGTCGAATTCCTTGCACTCATCAAGAAAGATCGACACCGCGATCTGTTGCGCCCGGCGGATCAGATGGCCGGGTTTGAGATGCAGGTCGCCGTGCAACATGAAGTCCCCCATTGCCGCCTTATTCCAGATCGATAGCGCGATGTGTTTCGTAGCACGAACTGCACACCGTGCAATCCCCGCCTGCCTCCGCGCCCGCCGGTCATCTCCCCGCTCCGTCGAAGTTAATCAGTGTGCTGATAGACAGCATACTGATCATCAGTGCTTCGTTCAACATGTTTTTTGGTGGGGGGCGTCGGCTGCTCGACCGGCTGCGGCGGACATGGCACGTGGTCTGGGGCGACACGCCGGAGCCGAGCACGGTGGTGATCGACAGCCGCATCAACCGATCGCCCGCGGCTGCGATGGGGTCTTCCTCCCGACCGAAATCGCCTGGGTGGTGGAACGATCGTTCGCCTGGATCAGCTTCTATCGGCGAATGAGCACGATCTTTGGGCGGACGGCCGAGCACCTCATCGCTTTCATCGAGATCGCCTTCGTCTCAATCCTTGCACGGGGCCTCAAGCGGCTCGCTCCCCAGGCATTCAGCGCATGACGTCTACAAACACGCTCTCAATCGGTGGGTGGACTGCCAACGACCCAGCGCCCGGCCCAACCACCGCAATGTTCAAGGTAAGCCTTACCGACACGGTATTGCGGCTAGCCGGGGAAACTCTCCCGCCGCGCGGCTGTTGAGGCGCGTGGCTACCCTTGCGCGTCAATGGCGGGGGCGGGACGAGCCGGATGCGTCGGGAAAGGACAAACTTCCATGGTGACCTTGAGCGTGAATGGTACCGAACACCGGTTTGATGGCGATCCGGACATGCCACTGCTTTGGTACCTGCGCGATGAACTGGGCCTGACGGGCACCAAGTTCGGCTGCGGTGTGGCGCAGTGCGGTGCTTGCACCATCCATGTGGATGGGCAGCCCGCCTTCTCCTGCGTCACGCCCATGAGCTTGGTGAATGGGACGAAGATCACGACCATCGAGGGGCTGGCCAACGACGGCAACCACCCGGTGCAAGTGGCTTGGCGGGAGTTGAACGTGGCGCAGTGCGGCTACTGCCAAGCCGGCCAGATCATGCAGGCCGCCGCCCTGCTGGCCGCCATTCCCAACCCGTCGGACCAGGACATCAATGGCACGATGAGCGCCAATCTCTGCCGATGCGGCACCTATACGCGCATCCGCGCCGCCATCAAGCAGGCGGCGCAGGGCCAGTCCGCCGGACGGAGGGCCGGGTGATGGGCGATCTCTCCCTCAGAAACGTCAGCCGCCGCATGCTCCTCGGCGGCATGGGTGCCGCCACCTTCGTGCTGGCGGTCGGGCTGCCCATCCTGTCGCGTGCGGAGGAAAAGAAGAAGTTCGGCGCCGACGCCATGCCGCATGGCTGGAAGGACGACCCGCATGTCTTCGTCTCCATCGCCAAAGACGGTGTGGTGACGATCACCTGCCACCGCTCGGAAATGGGACAGGGTGTCCGCACCTCCATTGCCATGGCCATCGCCGACGAGCTTGAGGCTGACTGGGCGCGCGTCAAGGTCGCCCAGGCGCCCGGCGATGAAGAGCGCTTCGGCAACCAGGACACCGACGGTTCGCGCAGCCTGCGTCACTTCTTCATGCCGATGCGCCGGGCCGGCGCATCGGCCCGCGCCATGCTGGAGCAGGCGGCGGCCAAGCAGTGGGGCGTCCCGGTCACGGAGGTCCGGGCCGAGAACCACAAGGTCGTCCACGCTGCCTCCGGCCGCTCCATCGGATACGGCGATCTGGCGGAGGCTGCCGCGGCCCTGCCGGTTCCGGCGGCCGACGCGGTGCGGCTGAAGGACCCGAAGGAGTTCCGCTACATCGGCACGGAAAAGATCGGGCTGGTGGACAACCGGGACATCACCACCGGCAAGGCCATGTATGGCATCGACACCCGGCTTGAGGACATGCTGTACGCTGTGATCGCCCGCCCGCCGGTCTTCGGCGGCAAAGTGTCGAGTTATGACGCGGGCGAGACCTTGAAGACGCCCGGGGTGGTGAAGGTGGTGGCCATCGATGCACCGCAGATCCCCTCGGAGTTCGAGCCCCTGGGCGGCATCGCCGTCATCGCCCGCAACACCTGGGCGGCCATCCAGGGCCGCAAGAAGCTGAAGATCCAGTGGGACGACGGACCGAACGCCGGCTATTCGTCGGACAGCTATCGCAAGCAGCTTGAAGAGGCTGCGCGCAAACCGGGCAAGCTGGTGCGCGCCCAGGGCGACTTCGACGGCGCGATGGCGAAGGCCACCAAACGCGTCGAGGCCGAATATTACATTCCCCACCTCGCTCAGGCGCCGATGGAGCCCCCGGCGGCCGTCGCCCGCATCGTGGACGGGGGTTGCGAGGTTTGGGCCTGCACCCAGGCACCACAGGTCACCCGCCTGCGCCTCGCCAAGCGGTTGGGTCTGGAACCGGAGAAGGTCAAAGTCAACGTCACGCTGCTGGGCGGAGGCTTCGGTCGGAAATCGAAACCAGACTATGTGCTGGAGGCTGGCATCCTCAGCAAGGCCATGGACGGCGCGCCCGTGAAGGTCACCTGGACGCGCGAGGACGACCTTCACCACAGCTACTACCACACCGTTTCGATCGAGCGGCTGGAGGCCGGGCTGGACGAGCAAGGCAGGCCTGTCGCCTGGCTCCACCGTAGCGTGGCTCCGACGATCGGCTCGATCTTCGCGCCCGACCCCAAGCACGAGATGCCCTTCGAACTCGGTATGGGTCTGACCAACACGCCCTTCCCGATTGCCAACTTCCGTGCCGAAAACCCGGAGGCGCCGGCCCATGTCCGCATCGGCTGGTATCGATCGGTGTCCAACATCCCCCACGCCCTTGCTATCCAATGCTTTGTGGCGGAGTTGGCCCACGCAGCCGGCCGTGACCCCAAGGATTACCTGCTGGAATTGATCGGACAGCCGCAGAAGATCGACCCGACCGATCTGGGCGACGTCTGGAATTACGGCGAGAACCCCGACCGCTATCCGATCGACACGGGGCGCCTCCGTACGGTGATCGAGACCGCCGCGAAAGGAATCGACTGGGGCCGGACGGTTTCGAAGGGCAGCGGCCTGGGCATCGCCGCCCATTACAGCTTCGTCTCCTACGTCGCCGTAGCGGCCGAGGTGGCTGTGGGCGACGGTGGCCGCCTGTCGGTTCCCCGCGTGGACATCGCCATCGATTGCGGCCCGCAGGTCAACCCGGAGCGCATCCGCTCACAGATGGAAGGAGCGGTCATCATGGGCCTCGGCCAAGCCCGGCGGGCCGAGATCACGTTCAAGGATGGACGCGCCCAGCAGAACAATTTCGACAGTTACGAGCTGGTCCGCATGGACACGTCCCCGCGAGAGATCCACGTCCATCTGGTCAAGCCGAATAACCCGAACCTGCCTATGGGCGGCGTCGGCGAGCCTGGCCTGCCGCCGGTGATGCCGGCCATCGCCAACGCCGTCTTCGCAGCAACCGGCAAGCGCATTCGCCAGTTCCCCATCCGCGACCAGCTCGCCGTCTGACGGCAGGGAGACCAGTCATGAAGCTCGCCCTTACCCTCGCGACCGCGGTCGCCGGTCTCCTCGCGAGCAGTCCGGCCCTCGCCGCCTCCTGCACCGAGCGGATCACCTCATTGGAGGCCAAGCTGGCGGAGAAGGCGGAATCCGCCATCTCCACGTCCTCCGCCGGCCAGGGTGTCGCTGGTGCCCGTGAGGGGCAGGCTATTCATGCCGAGAACACGCACGATCCAGTCGGTACCCCCGCCGTTCCCTACCAAAAGGAGCATAAAGAAGCCGGCGCCGTTCGCTCTGCCGAAAACGCGGGTGCCGCCGGCGATCGTGTTATGCAGGCCAAGGCCTCGCTCAACCAAGCCAAGAGCTTTGACCAGCAGGGCAATGCCATCAAGTGCGATGAAGCCGTGACCAAGGCGCAGAAGCAGCTCGAACCCGACTGAGCGCGAACGGGCGGCGTCAACGCATATTGCCCGCCCGGATCGTTGATCTCGAACGCATGCCGACCGCGGCGTCCATCCCATCAAAACTCGAAAAGTCGCTCCCCAGCCGCGCCAGTTTTCCAAAGCGGCCGGGGAGCCGGCCGGATTACTTCAACAGCGGGCAACCGCCCTTGTCGATTGGTCGGTAGGCCTCGTTGCCCGGAATGGTGGTCAGCACCTTGTAATAATCCCACGGTCCCTTGGATTCGGCCGGGCTCTTCACCTGCATCAGGTACATGTCGTGGACCATGCGGCCGTCTGCGCGCAGCGTGCCGCCCTTGGCGAAAGCGTCGTTCACCGGCGTCTCGCGCATCTTCACCATCACCGCCTTGGCCTCGTCGGTGCCGGCGGCCTCGATGGCCTTCAGATAGTGGCGCACGGCGGAATAGCTGCCGGCCTGGATCATGCTGGGCATCTTGCCGGTCCTGGCCATATAGGCCTTGGCAAAGGCGCGGGCATCGTCGTCGCGGTCGGCGTTCCAGCCATCCATCAGCACCAGCCCCTGCGCCGCCTGCAGACCGAGGGAATGCACGTCGGTGGGGAACATCAGCAGGCTCGCCAAGGTCTGCCCGCCCTGCGGCAGGCCGAACTCCTGCGCCTGCTTGATCGAATTGGCGGTGTCACCGCCGGCATTGGCGAGTGCGATGACTTTCGCCCCCGATCCCTGCGCCTGCAGCAGGTAGGAGGAGAAGTCGGCGGTGTTCAGCGGGTGGCGGACGGAGCCGGTGACCTTGGCGCCGTTGACCTTCAGCACCTCGGTCAGCGACTGCTCCAGCGCATGCCCGAAGGCGTAATCCACGGTCAGGAAGTGCCAGCTGTCGCCCAGGATCTTGACACCCGCCTTACCCATGCCCTGGGCCAGCGCATAGGTGTCGTAGGTCCAGTGCGCCGTGGTCGGCGAACAGGCCTCCCCGGTCAGCTGAGCGGCACCGCCGCCGGAGATCAGGAAGACGCGGTTCTTGCGCTTGGTGATGTCCTGCACAGCCAGCGCGACGGAGGAGGTGGGGACGTCGACGATCACGTCCACCTGTTCGGTGTCGATCCACTTGTTGACCAGCGCCGCGCCGATGTCCGGCTTGTTCTGGTGGTCGGCGAAGATCACCTCGACCGGCTTGCCGGCGACCTTGCCGCCCATCTCCTCCACAGCCATGCGCACCGCCTCGACCGAGCCCATGCCGGTCGGGTCGGCATAGACGCCGGTCATGTCGTTCAGGACGGCGATCTTGACCTTGTCGTCGGAGATTTGGGCGTGAGCGGCCCCGGCGATCAGCGCGGCGGAACAGACACCGGCAGCCAGAATCCAGCATTTCATGGATGTTTCCTCCCTGTTGGTTTATTTTTTCGGACGGTCAGAAGGCGACGTTGTCACCGCCCTTGGTCTGCAGCATCGCGCGCGCCTCCTCCGGCGTGGCGATCTCCAGGCTCAACTCTTCAAGGATGCGGCGGATCTTGGCGACCTGTTCGGCGTTGGAGGTCGCCAGCTTGCCGCGTCCGGCATAGAGGCTGTCCTCCAGACCGACGCGGACGTTGCCTCCGAGGATGGCGCTCAGCGTGACGAAGGACATCTGGTGGCGTCCGGCGGCCAGCACCGACAGGTAATAGTCGTTGCCAAACAGCCGGTCGGCCGTGGCCTTCATGTGCATCAGGTTTTCCGGATCGGGGCCGATGCCGCCGAGAATGCCGAAGATGCATTGCGTGAAGAAGGGCGGCTTGACGATGCCGCGATCGGCGAAATGCGCGAGATTGTAGAGATGGCCAACGTCGTAGCACTCGAACTCGAACCGGGTGCCGGCATCGCCCAGCTCGCGCATGCCGCGCTCTATCTGGGCGAAGGTGTTGGACAGGATGAAGTCGGTGGTCGACTCCAGATAGGGCTTCTCCCAGTCGTGCTTGAAGCTGTCGAACTTCGCCGCGGCGCCGGAGATGTTGAAGTTCATCGATCCCATGTTCATCGACGCCACTTCCGGCTGCGCCCGCTTGGCCGCGGCCAGCCGCTCGTCCAGCGTCATGCCCAGCCCGCCGCCGGTGGTGATGTTCAGGATGGCGTCGGTCTGCTGCTTGATACGCGGCAGGAACTCCATGAACAGGGCGGGCGAGGGCGAGGGTTTGCCGGTATCCGGATCGCGGGCGTGCAGGTGGAGCATCGCCGCACCGGCCTCCGCCGCCGCCACGGCGTCGCGGGCGATCTCGTCCGGCGTGACCGGCAGATGGGGCGACATGGTCGGTGTGTGGATCGAGCCGGTCACGGCACAGGTGATGATGACCTTGTCGGCGCGCTTCATCGGGTGTCTCCTCCCTTGTTTTCCGTGGTGTCGAGTGCGGTCAGGAGCCGGTGCCCAGGCTCCGGCGTTCCTGCTGGAGCGTCTCGATCAGCGCCAGGAGCAGCTGGTCGCGCTCCTGCGCCAGATCGGCCTGCGACCGGCCGTGCAGCGCCTCCCGCATGCCGGCGTTCAGCTGCCCGCGCAGTTCCGGCGTCAGCGCCGGGGTGCCGAGATGCCGCCACCAGTCCTCCATCGCAGGGCCGATATGGTCGAGGAAGTGCGGCATGCCGCCCGCACCGCCCGCGAGGTTGAAGATCATGTTCGGCCCCATGATCGCCCAGCGCAGGCCCGGCCCTTCGGCGATGGCGGTGTCCACATCCTCCACGCTGGCCAGCCCGCTGGCGACCGCATGGACCGCCTCGCGCCAGAGCGCCGCCTGGAGACGGTTGGCGAGATGGCCCGGCACCTCCCGGTTCAGGCGGATCGGGCGTTTGCCGATTGCGCGGTAGAAGGCGATCAGCCATTCGACCGTGCCGGCCGTCGTGTCCCGGCCGCCGACGACCTCCACCAGCGGGATCAAATGCGGCGGATTGAAGGGATGGCCGACGGCGAAGCGTCCCGGCACGCGGCACCCCTGCTGCAGTTCGCTCATGATCAGGCCGGAGGTGCTGGAGGCGACGATCGCGTCGTCGTCCAGCACCTCTTCAAGCGCGGCATAGAGCGCGCGCTTGACGTCGTGGCGCTCCGGCGCGTTCTCCTGGACGAAGCGGGCGCCGCCCGCCGCATCGCGCGGGTCGGTGTGGAAGCTCCACTTCTCCGGATCGGCGCCAGGGGCGAGGCCCAGCCGTTCCAGCGCCGGCCAGGATTCGGCGATCAGGCCGCGCACCGCCACTTCTGCGGCGGGATTGGGGTCGCTGATGGCGACGCTCATCCCCCTGGACAGGAACAGCGCCGCCCAACTGGCGCCGATGGTGCCGGCGCCGATGACGGCGACGCGCCCAACTGCGTCAGGATCGGGGGCCATCGGCCCCTGAAGGTCCGATCGGGTGTCGGTCGGATTGGCCGTTGGGTTGGCCCTGGGATTGAGTGTCATGGTCCTCCCCGGATGTTCTGGTTTTGCCCAGGCCGTTCATCAGCAGGTCGATGGACTGGGCCGCGATGTCGCGGGCACTGAGGTCGCCGTTCGGCCGGTACCAGCGGGCGATGCAGCCCTCGGCGATGCCGCGTTCGATCAGGCGGCCGAAGCTCCTCGCCGACGTGGATCACGCACAGGCCGAAGTCCATGGTGACGATCTCGGCATATCTGTGCATGACGGCGGTCAGTTCCTCATAGGCGCTGCCGCCATGGCCCATCACGTCGTTGGAGACATCGCTGAGCATCTTCAGCCCGATGCGCACGCACTCGAAGAGGATCTTCTCCTTGTTCCTGACGTAATAGTGGATGGTCGGCTTGGTGACATTCAGGCGCCGCGCGATGTCGTCCAGCGACGTGTTGTGAAAGCCTATTTCGTAGAAGGCCTGCGCCGCCGTCCGCAGCACGGCGACATGCTTGGCTTCCCGCTCCGTCCGGCAGTCCACAGACGCCTTTCATGGCGATCCGCCGTCCAAAGTTTTCCGCATTGGAGCATCTTGCATCGCATCGTCACTACGTTCCGGCACGCGGTCATCCTCCAGCCTTTGCATTCCCCTCCGCTTTCGTCCATCGCGCCGACAGCCGCAACAGCCATGGCCGATTGATAGCCACGCGCACTGTTGATAAGCGCATCGATTTGTCCCATCCTACTCACAAGTAACATGCATTCCAATAAGTATGTTTGCGGTCGCAAGCATAAGTAAGGATGAACGCGTGGACGCCATCGCCTTGGCCCGGACCGACAGCATCGGCGCAGCGCCGGCCCGCAGCGCCCGACGAAATGGTGCACGGACCGCCCTGACCTACGAGGAGCGGGACTGAAGCTTTTCCAGTCTGCACCAAGCCGCGCTGCGGGTGGCCAGCCAACTGGGCGACTTAGGCCTGCGTCCCGGAACCGGGTGGCGGCCTATGGCCGCGCTCACCACCATCCTGCGGCCGGAGGAGCATGAGGCGCTCCCGGCCGTGTCGCTCGGCATTGCGGTTGAGCGTGGCGGGATGATCACCTCCGCGTCGGGGTTGTAAGCGGCCCCGGCGCGGTAGACCGGCTCGCTGTCGTAAGCGCCGTCCGCCAGCGCCGTCGCGCCGTCCCGCCCTGGCCGGCGTCCAGGCGGCGATCGCCTGCTGCGTCTCCCACACCGTCAGCTCACCACCCGGCGCAGCGCCCGATCCTAGGCTGTCCAGCTCTGCATCTGGTACTGGGCATTCGGGGTCCTGTGGCGGCGGGGCTCATTCGTCTTGTACGGCATCGGGGGCTCGGATTCAGCGGGGGGCGCCTCTATTGCCGCTTGCCCTCCCGACCGCCACCAGCCCGGCCTTTTTGCATCAATGCCGGCCGCTACCGGTCGGTGCAGGAAATGCAGGGGTCCACCGAGGCCTGAATGATCGACAGGTCGGCCAGCGGCTGGCCCATCACCATCGGTTCGATCGCCGGGATGTTGACGAAGGACGGGGTGCGGATCTTGACGCGGGCCGGCGAGGCCCCGCCTTCAGAGGCGACGTAGTAGAAGGCCTCGCCGCGCGGTGCCTCGGTGCGGATGGTCGCCTCGCCGGCCGGGATCTCCGGCAGCCCCTGGGTTGCCCGCAGCGGGCCGGGGGGCAGCGACAACAGCGCCTCGCGGATCAGCCGGACGCTCTCCATCATCTCCAGCGCCCGCACCACGACGCGGGCCAGCACGTCGCCTTCCGGCCGGACGACGCTTTCGAAGCCCAGATCGGCGTAGGACAGGTAGGGCTGGTCCTTGCGCACGTCGATGTCGAAGCCGGAGGCGCGCGCCACCGGGCCGACCACCGCCCATTCCACCGCCTGCTCCCTGCTCAGCCGGCCGACGCCGCGGGTGCGGGCCAGCGCGGTCGGGTTCTGGGTGAAGGTGGGGATGACGACCTCGCCCAGCCCCTTGGCCAGCGCGTCGAGCGCCGGCAGATGGGCCGCCGGATCGGAAATGTCGCGCAGGACGCCGCCGATGCAGTTCATGCCGTAATTGACCCGGTTGCCGCTGATCGCCTCCAGCGTGTCCATCACCCGCTCGCGCAGGGTGAAGACCTCCATGAACAGCGAATGGAAGCCGATGTCCTCCGCCCCGACGCCGGCCCACAGCAGGTGGGAATGCAGCCGTTCCAGTTCGGCGATGATGGTGCGGATGTGGGCGGCGCGCTTGGGCAGCTCGATTCCGGCGATGGTCTCCGCCGCCATGCAGAAGGTCATGGCGTGGGTGTTGGAGCAGATGCCGCAGACGCGCTCGATGAGGGTGATGACCTCGACCCAGTTGCGTTTCTGCGCCAGCAGCTCGATGCCGCGGTAGCTGAAGCCGACCTCGACGGTGGCGGACTCGATGACCTCGCCCTTGCACTGCACCTTGACCTTGAAGGGCTCTTCCAGGGCCGGGTGATAGGGGCCGAGCGGAAAGCTGTAGGGCATGGCCGGAAACTCCTAAGAACGGGCCGGACGAGGGGCGGGCGGGGAGGCCAGCGGAGAAGAGGGCTTGCGGGCAACCGTCGCCGGGCGGCACATCGCCTCGCGCAGCGTCGCCGTGTCGATCCCCTCCGGACGGATCAGCGGGACCGGGTTGGGGTGGCCGGGGAACTCGACCGCGAACAGGTCGCGGATCTCGCGCTCGGCCCAGGACGCTGCCCGGACGCTGGGCGCCAGCGAGGCGAGCGTGCCGTTGCGGGTGCAGGTCTTGACGTTGATGATCCGATGTTCGTCGATGTAATGGTAGATCACCGTCGATTCGGCGCTGTCGGGGTGCGGAATGGCGGTCACGGTGCCGAGCCGGATGCCCAGCGCCGCCATCGCGGCGGCCATCGCCTCCACATCCAGCAGCGGGGCGTCGGCCCACAGCGCGCCGTTGCGGAGGTCGACCGACCGGACGCCGGGGATGGCGCGGAGCGCCTCGATCAGGCGCGGGAGTGCGCGTTCGGCGCTTTCGATGTCGGCGGTCATGGTGTCGGCGATCATGGTGTCAGCGGTCATGGCGACCTCCCTCCGCGACAGCGCCGTCCGGGATGAAGGCGGTGCGCAGGCGCGCGCTCGCCGCCCAGCGGCGGCAGTCGGGGCAATAGCCGCGCTCGGCCTCGTCCGCATCCGCTGCCCACAGCGTGTCCATCGTCGCCGCCGGCAGCGGGACATGGGCGGCGCCGCAGCGGGTGCAGGGCTGCAGGTGGATGACGCTTTCCAGCCGCAGCCCGTCGCCGCCGGCGCTGTTCATCGAACCGGGGATGTCGGCGCGCAGATGGATCGCCCGGGTCGGGCAGTTCTGCTCGCACAGCCCACAGAAGGAGCATTGGCCGATGAAAAAATGCCAGGACACCGAGACGCCGGGATCCTGGGTGAAGGTGATGGCCTTGGGCGCGCAGACGAAGGCGCAGGTGCCGCAGGCGGTGCAGCGGCCGGCGTCGTGGGTGAGCGCGCCGCGGTACGTCAGGGGCACGACCGGCATGTCGGCCGGTGCGCGGGTGCGCGACGGTCGCATCAGGTTGCCGAGGATGGTCTTCAGCATTGCCATGGCGGTATCCCCCCTCACCGGACCAGTGTCGCGGCCATGGTGATGGCCGAGGCGAGGCCGCCCCAGACCCAGTAGAAGCGGAAAGCCTGGGTCAGGCGCAGCCGCGCGGTGGTGGTCGCAAGCAGCGTCACCCCGCCAAGCACCAGGATGCCGGCGCCGAGATAGACCACCAGATTGACCAGCGGCCAGGGCGTCGCCGGGATGAAGACGACGGCGAACAGCTCGGTCAGCAGCACGACCTCGATGGCGTGGGACAGCTTGAACAGCGCCAGCGGCGGGCCGCTGTATTCGATGTGGCTGTCGGCGATGATCTCGTGCTCGGCGTTGGCGATGGAGAAGGGGTTGAGCTTCATCCGCGCCGGCAGCGCCAGCAGGAAGGTCAAGGCCGCCAGCAGATGGACGAGGCCGTAGGGCACCTCCTGCAGGGCGCGCATCTGGAAGCTGCCGGCCATCTGCGCCATGGCGATGATGGCGACCAGGAAGGGCAGGTTGTAGGCCAGGGACAGGATCGCCTCGCGCATCGCCGCGACCTGCCCGTAGATCGAGCGGCTGACATAGCCGGCGAGCACCTCGCACAGGACCGGCACCTCCATCAGGTACAGCAGCAGCACGACGTCGCCGGGCAGAGACGGCACCGGATTGCCGGGCAGCGGCACGATGGCCAGCGCCGCGGTCACCGCCGCCACCGACACCAGCGGCAGCGCCAGGAAGATGCCGCGGCTGACGCCCCGGGGGATCACCGTCTCCTTGCCCAGCAGCTTCATGACATCGAAGAAGGGCTGGAAGAAGGGCGGACCCTGGCGGCCTTGAAGCCGGGCCACCAGCTTGCGCATGAACCACAGCTCCAGCCAGCCGAGCGGGGCGGCGAACAGCAGGCCGGGCCAGACGGCGATGGCGACCAGATAGGACCAGACGGCGTTCATGACAGCCTCCCCCACCGGCTTTCGGGCTGGCTTCCGGCAAGCCGGCTCTTGGCCAGCTGGCTCTTGGTCGCGCCGTCTTCCAGCAGTTTGGCGGCGCGGGCGATGCCGTCCAGGATGGCCTGGGGGCGCGGCGGACAGCCGGGCACCCAGACATCGACCGGAACGACGGTGTCGAGCGAGCAGCTCAGCACCAGCGGGCTGCCGGCGAAGACGTTGCCCGACGACGGGCAGGATCCCAGCGCCACCACCGCCTTCGGGTTGGGCACCTGGTCGTAGATGTCGAGGATTGCTTGGCGCGAGCGCAGAGTCAGCGTACCGGAGATCAGCACGATGTCGGCGTGCTTGGGCGTGCCGTGCAGCTCGATGCCCAACTGCTCGGCGTCGTAACGCGGGCTGAGCAGTGGCGTGATTTCGATGTCGCAGCCGTTGCAGGAGCCGGTGTTCAGTCGGCAGATCCAGGGCGACCGGCGGCGCGAGATCGCGATGACCCGTTCGATGAGGTTCATTTCACACCTCCCAGCGGGTTGGCCACCAGCGGGCCAGTCAGTTCAGCGACGTGCGGATGAGGCTCGAGCGTGGGGCGCAGCCGGTTCGGGGCCAGGCCGAACAGCACCGGCGCGATGGCGAAGACCAGCAGGACCGCGGCGGCGGCGCGCGGCAGCGTCTTCCCGCCTGTTCCGACGGAAGGACCGAGCCAGACCCGGTGGATGACGCGGACGTAGCACAGCAGCGCCATCGCCGAGGAGGCGTAGAGCACGGTGAGCAGCAGCGGCCCGCCCAGCTCCGCCCCGGCCAGATAGAGCCGCCAATGGCCGATGAAGCCCAGCGTCGGCGGGATGCCGATGAAGCCCAACGCCCCGAGCATGAAGGCGGCGCTCGCCACCGGCAGCGGGGTCGACAGGCCGCGGTCGTCCAGCGTCACCGCCCGGCCGAGATGCCATTCCGCCGCCCCGACCGCGCCGAACAGCACGATCTTGCCCAGCGCGTGGCCGAGAATGCCGAACCACGCCCCGGCCATGCCGTCGGCGCCGCCGATGACCAGCCCGAGCAGCAGATAGCCCATGTCGTCAATCGAGGAGAAGGCCAGCATCGGCTTCAGCGCGCGCTGGGCCAGTGCCAGCAGCGCGGCACCCAGCAGCGACAGCACCGCCAGCCCGACCCACAGCGGCGCGAAGCCGGTGAAGATCCAGGGTGCGGTATCGCGCAGCGCCAGCAGCTCGCAGAAGGCGCCGACATCGACCACCGCGACGATCAGCGCGGTGGTCATCGCCGACGAGGCGCGCGCCACCGCCGGCAGCCAGAAATAGACCGGCACCAGCCCCAGCTTCAGCGCGACGCCGATCAGCAGCAGCGCCACCGCCAGCTTGTCCCAGGGTGCACCCGGCCGCAGCGTGCCGAGGCCGGTCAGCGCCAGCGCTGCCCAGGTGCAGAGCGTGGCGAGGACCACCGCCGTCAGGTATTTGCGGGCGGCGGCCCGCGCCGCGTCGGTTCCGCCGCTCCACACCATGCCGACAGCCACCAGCTCGGCGGCGGAGGCAAGCAGGGTCGCTGTCCAGGAATGGGGCAAGGAGTGGCCGACCAACCGGGCGACGATGGTGAGAGCGACCGTGGCGGCGGCGAAGCGCCACCAGGATCGATCCCCCTGCGGGATGGCGCGGGCGTAGAGGCCGACGCCGAGCGCGATTCCCAGGAAGAGTGGTATCAGGACCGTGTCCATGTCGATGCCTCCGGCAGCGCTCAGACCAGCCACACGCCGGCCAGCGCGGCAATCGCGACAAGACCGATGGGCAGCAGCGGGCGATCCTCAAGGACGGCGCCCGCCGCGGTCTGCGCCGCACCGGCCACACGGTTCAGGGCGCGCCAGATCCGGAGATAGCCGGGATCGGGATCGAGCGAATAGACGGGGTGAAAGGCGGTTTCCGCCATCTCGGCGAAATCGACGGCGCCGGGCCGGTCGCCGGCCGGCAGCGGTTCGCCGCCGGAATAGACCGACACCAGCCCGGGGGCCGGCGCCTGCGCCAGCCGGTAGACCAGCAGCCCCAGCATGGCCGAGGCCAGCACCACACCGCCGCCGACGGTTACCGCGATGGTGCCGCGGTCAGTCATGATGCCGAGCCAGCTCATCTCCACCGCCCAGTCGAAGCCCAGCGAGCGCACCGCCGGGGCGACGATCGGCAGCATCAGCAGCTGCGGCGCGACGCCGAACAGCAGGCACAGCCCGGCCATCGACCCCATGCCGGCCAGCATGCTCGGCGACGCCTCGTGCACCGGACGGCCGAGCAGCGCCTTGGAGGGCACGCCATAGAAGGCGTTGACCGTGGCCTTGAGGAAGGAGAAGGCGGTCAGGATGCTGCCGATCCAGCCGACCAGCACGACGGCCAGCAGCCCCTTGTCGAGCGCTGCGCTGAACAGCAGCCATTTGGCGACGAAGCCGTTGGTCAGCGGCACGCCGGCGATCGACGCCGCGGCGATGATCCACACCTTCGCCGTCCCCGGCATCGCCGACGCCAGACCGCCGAGGTCGCGCAGGTCGCGGGTGCCGGTGGCGTGCTGGATGGCGCCGGCGCACATGAACAGGGTGCCCTTGAACAGCGCGTGGCTCAGGCAATAGAACAGCCCGGCCGCCAACCCGAGATCGGTGCCGAGCGCCAGCCCGACGACGATGTAGCCGAGCTGGCTGACGGTGTGGAAGGCGAGCAACCGCTTCAGGTCGGTCTGCGCCATGGCGAAGATGACGCCGACCAGGATGGTGACGCAGCCGACCGCCAGCAGCGGAGTTCCCATCGCCTCATGCCATTGCCTGCCACCCACCACATACATGCGGGCGATCAGGTAGACGCCGGCCTTGACGTAGCAGGCGGAATGCAGCAGCGCCGATACCGGCGTCGGCGCGTTCATCGCCTCCGGGATCCAGGTGTGCAACGGGAACATCACCGATTTCGCCATCGCCGCGACGATGAACAGCGTTGCGACACCCGAGGTGAAGGCGGAGGCGACGGCCGGATCGGTCCAGGCCAGCGTACCGGCCCGTGCATAGACCAGCACCAGCCCGACGAGGAAGCCGTAGCCGGCGAGGTGGGTGATGACCAGCACCTTGCGGGCGCCGTCGGTCGCCGCCTTCTGCTTGTACCAGAAGCCGACCAGACTGTAGGAGCACAGCCCGATCACTTCCCACGCCACATAGGCGCCCAGCATGTCGGCGGCGCCCGCCAGCAGCAGCAGGCCGGCGATGAAGACCAGCATGATGGCGTAGAAGCGCGTCGTGCCCTGCTCCTCATGCTCCATGTAGCGGACGGAGAACAGCAGGATGGCGGCGCCGATGCCGGTGCCCATCACCATGAACAGGACGCTCAGCCCGTCGATGCGCAGGGCGAGGGAGAATGGCCCGTCCCAGCCCGGCAGCAGCAACGCCTCCGCCGCGACGCCGGCCATGCTGGCCGGCACCAGCGTCAGCGAGGCGAGGAAGGAGGCGAAGACCACGGCGGTCGCGAGCACCCCCTTGCCGACCGGCGTCAGCCAGCGGGCGAGCAGGAGTTGAAGGACGAAGCCCCCGAGCAGGAGAAGAATGGGGAGCGTTGTGGACGTCATGACCAGCCCCTTTCTCAGCCACCGGCCAGCGGCGGAAAGATGAAGACGTCGGAGTCCGGCGACAGTGGCGTGTCCAGCCCCTGAAGACCGCGCACGTCCTGGCCGTTGACCAGGATGATGGCGTAGCCGGCGAGTTCACCGTCCTTCAGGATCCAGCGGGCGAAGTTCGGGCCGTATTCGGCGACCAGATCGCGCAGCAGGTCCCGCAGGGTTGCCGCGGGACGCTGCCACACCTCATGCGACTTCTTGGTGGTGTCGCGCAGCAGCGCGAAATAGGAGATTTTCATGGGACAGGGCCCTTCTTCCGGGACCGCCGCCAGACCACCGCCACCCGGCCGCCGCCGCCGCGGCGGATGGCCGCGGCGGCGGACCGGACAGGGTCAGGCCAGCGCCAGCGCGCTCAGCTTCTCCGGCGTGGGCACGCCGTTGGTGTCCCAGCCGCGAACGCCGTAGTAGAGAGGCAGCATTTCCGGCAGGCGGCTGACCGCCCCCTTCGACGGGCCGGTCACGATCGGCTCACTCAGCAGGCGCGGCGGCAGGGTGTCGTCGGCGGCGGTCAGGCCGGCCTTCAGGTTCCACAGCCGCTCCAGGTTCCAGATCCGCTCGCCCGCCTCGATGAAGCTGTCGCCGGTGTAGGCGAAGCCGGTCAGCGCCGTCATCAACTCGGCGAATTCGGGCGCACCGATGCCGAAGGTGGCGAACAGGCAGGATCCGCTCGAATCCAGCGCCGCCGTCAGGTTCTGGAACAGGGCGACCAGCTCGGCCTTGCCGTCGATGCTGTCCTTGTCGACCTTGACCGGCACGCCCAGCACCTCGGGGCTGATGGTGTAGCCGCGGACGTGACAACCGCCGCGGTTGTTGGTGGCGTAGTTCAGGCCGATGCCCTGGACCGCGCGCGGATCGTAGGCCGGCATCTCCTGTTTCTTGACGGTCATCGACAGTTCCGGATGGCCGTAGAGGCTGGCCAGCCGGTAGGAGCCCAGTGCGAGCTTCTTGCCGAAGCCCTGGCCGATGCCGGCCAGCCGCACCGCCTCGACCATCGCATCGGCGTTGCCGAAGGTCAGCTCCAGACCCTCGGTGTCCTTCAGCGTGATGATGCCGCGGTCGAACAGCTCCATCGCGCAGGCGACGGTGCCGCCCATCGAGATGGTGTCCAGGCCGTATTCGTTGCAGTAGTAGTTGGCCTTGATCACCGCATCGAGGTTGTCGATCCGGCAATCCGGGCCGAAACCCCAGGCGGTTTCATACTCCGGCCCCTCGCCCTCGCCCTTGTATTTGGGGTGTTTGACCTTGGTGGCGCGGCCGCAGGAGATGATGCAGGAGAAACAGCCCTTCGGCCGCTGCAGCTGGTTGGCCGCCAGCGTCTCGCCGCCCACCTTGTCGGCGGTTTCGAAATGGCCGTCCTGGAAGTTGCCTGTGGGCAGACCACCCACCGAGTTCAGGATATTGACCAGCACGTTGGTGCCGTAGAGGCGCAAGCCGGTGCCGCCGACCGGATGCTCCTTGATCATGGTGCTGGCCTTGCTCACCGCGGCGAGGAAGGCGGCCTTGTCCGCGACGGTGACGGCACCGGTGCCGCGCACCACCACCGCCTTCAGGTTCTTCGACCCCATCACCGCGCCGACGCCGGTGCGGCCGGCCGCGCGCTGCATGTCGTTCATGATGGAGGCGATGAAGGACAGATTCTCACCGGCCGGGCCGATGCAGGCGATCTTGGCGTCGGTCGCCGTCTCGGCGTTCAGCGCCTCGGTCGTCTCGGGAACGTCCTTGCCCCAGAGATGGGCGGCGTCGCGGATCTCCACCTCGTCGTCCTGGATCCACAGATAGACCGGCTTCGGCGAGCGGCCTTCTAGGATCAGCATGTCGTAGCCGGCATATTTCAGCTCCGGCCCCCAGGCGCCGCCGGAATTCGACGCGGCAATGGTGCCGGTCAGCGGCCCCTTGGTCACCACGTCGTAGCGGCCGGCCGACGGCGCGAAGGTACCGGTCATCGGACCCGATGCGAAGATCAGCTTGTTCGCCGGAGACAGCGGGTCGACGGCGGGATCCACCTCGTCGTACATGTATTTGGTGCCGAGTCCGCGGGCGCCGATGTAGTCGCGCGCCAAGTCGGTCTTCAGCGCTTCGGTACCGATCTTGCCGGTGCTGAGATCGATCCGAAGGATTTTTCCTGTCCAGCCGTGCATGATCAGACCTCCGCAAAGGCGTTCTTGAGCTTGGTGGCGAAGGAGCGTTTGCGCGCCTGCGCCGACACCGTGTCCTCGACCCATTCCAGTGCGTGGGTGGGGCAGATCGTCGCGCAGGCCGGATCGCCGCCGCAGGTGTCGCATTTCAGGATCTGCGACCCCAGGAAGTCCCAGGAGGCGCAGCCGAACGGGCAGGCCTGCACGCACATCTTGCAGCCGATGCATTTCGACTGATCCAGCTCGACCTGGCCGTTGGCCGGGTTGCGGTGCATCGCCTTCGGCATGCAGACGGTGGTGCAGGCGGCGTCTTTGCACTGCTGGCACATCATGGGGACGGAGAAGCCTTCACGTTCCCAGGTGTAGACATGGATGCGGGAGGCTTTCGGTCGAAAGTCTCCCTCATGCTCCATGGAGCAGGCGAGTTCGCAGTTGCGGCATCCGGTGCATTTGTCCGGATGGATCATCAGCATCATGCTCATGGTCGGGTGACCTCCTGATAACCGTGACGCGGGCTCCGCTTCTCAGCGCTCCTGTCGAGTATGTTCCGGCCTTTCCGGCGGGCCGGTTCTCGCGCGTCCGGTGTTGGGCTGGTTCCTCGGGTCGTGGCTTGGCCGGCTTGCGGCAATAGGGGATCGCCGCCGGAGCGGCGGAGAAACCGCCGGGCGTGGCCAGAATCTGGATGTGGGGCATGGGGGACCGGCCCGGGGATGAAGCCGGCCTGTCGTGATCGGGACGCCCGTCAGGGCGGATGGCACCCCAGGGTGTTCGTTGTCGATCCGCCGGAGCCCGGGGCTGTCGGGCGGACGGTCCGCGTTGTTGGGGTGACCATAATCGTTGACCCGTTATGATCGAATGAACACAGTGCCCGGCTGTTAACTATGTCTGGAGGGCGGGGCCGCCAATCTTTGGTCCAGACTGCTCTTTCATATCACCAGTGCTGCATGCGCCGATATGATTTACATCAACGCCACTGCGCTGGTTATGGTGAAGACATAGAACCGGCCCTAGGGGAAAGCCTCGATTTCTTCGGAAACTTACCGATGCACGAATTGTCATTGTGCGAAAGCATCGTCACCCTGGTGGTCGAAAGCGCCGGACGGGAGGGCATCCGCCGAGTGACCCGTGTCACGGTGGACATAGGCGCGGGCGCCGCCATCGATCCGGACGCGCTGCTGTTCTGCTTTCCCCTGGTGACGGAGGACACGCTGGCCGCCGGAGCGGAACTGGCGATCGAGCGGACGGCGCTGAAGGCGCGCTGCGACGCCTGCGGCACCGACTACGCGCCGGACACGTTGATCGCGCCATGCCCGGCTTGCGGTGGGACCCGGCGCACGCTGCTGGCCGGCCGTGACATGCGGGTGGTGTCGTTCGAAGGGGAATAGAGTTCCGGCAGTGAAAACACGAGATGGAGCGGATCCTGGTCGTCATATGCAATACGTCCAGGGCGGAGGTATTCCTGTAGGGGCGGGTTGCTGGATAATCATCCCACATCATACGGACCGGTCCGCCCACCCCCCGCCGGTGGCGATCCGCCGTGCCGCCGTCTCGATCAGCTGGTATTTCACACTGCTGACGGTGGCTTCCCGGAACCAGTTGATCAGGTCGCCCCAGGGATCGACGATCTTGGCGAGGCCGGAGACGAACGCGACGACCGCACCGACGTCGATGTGTCCCTGCACCACGTACCAGCCGCCGATGCCAAGAACCACCGCGACGCCGAGGTGGTGCAGCAGGTTCATCAGGAAGTTCATCCCGAACTTCAGCGTGTAGATGCCCATATTCAGCGCGAAAACGGTGTCGATGCGCTTGGGCTGGTCCCGGCTGTTGGCCACCGTGCTTCCGGTGCTGCCGATGATGTTGCTGCTGATCTGGCGCAGCGTCCTGATGCGCATCGCCGCCCGCCGGTTGATCGCCCGCTGGATCAGCGGAACGATGATCATCTGCGGCAGGAAAACCAGTGCGCTGACCAACGCGAATTCCAGCCGCAGATGGGCAATGTAGACGAGCACGCTGAGCAGGATGCCGGTCTGGAGCAAGGGTTCTGACACGCTGATGCCGACGAAGTTGCCGATCGGTTCCGCTTCCGACAGGACCAGCGCGATTTCCACGCCCTCCTCTTCCTGTGAATCGTGCCGGCGTGGATCGCAGCGGGCCAAGCTGAGGATGGTCATGCGCAGATGCCGCACCGCCCTTTCGCTGACCCAGCCCCGGTAGAGGTTCAGGATGAACTTGAGCACACCTTCGAGGAGCGCGATGCCGAAATAGGCGACCGACAGCCAGACGATCGCGGACAGCGATCTCGACGAGATGGCATCATTGACGATGCGCCGCTGGATCTCGAGCGGCCAGATGCTCAAAAGGAAGACCATGACGGAAAGGACCGCCAGCCCGACCTGATGCTTGCCGCTGTGGCGCCAGACATAGCCGCCGACCGACGCCGGCAGCGGTCCATTGCCTTGTCCGCGCAGCGCAACTCCGGAGTCTGCCCTTTCTTCCATCATGCCGGCGCGCCTGCCGCCGCCCGCCGCGGATGCCACCGGCCGACCGTGGCAGCGTTGTCGAGACCGTTCTTCATGTCGCCCGTTCCCCTGTACGTTGCACCGCCACGCATCACTCGTAGCGCAGCGCTTCGATCGGCTGGAGGCGGGACGCCTTGCGGGCCGGATAGAAGCCGAAGAAGACCCCGATCACAGCCGCAAAGCCGACCGCCAGAAGGATCGCCGGCACGCTCAATTCCGTCTGCCAGTGCGCCCAATGCCCGATGATGAAGGCGGCGGCGGCACCGACGGCGATCCCGATCAGCCCGCCGGTCAGCGACAGCGTCAGGGCTTCGATCAGGAACTGGCCCAGGATGTCACGGCTGCGCGCTCCGACGGCAAGACGCAGTCCGATTTCCCGGGTCCGCTCGGTCACGCTGACCAGCATGATGTTCATGATGCCGATTCCACCCACCACCAGCGACACCGAGGCCACCGCCGCCAGCAGCAGCGTCAGCACGCGAGACGACGCCTCCTGTGCCTGGGCGACCTCCGACAGGTTGCGGATCCAGAAATCATCGTCCTGTGCGGGCTGAAGATGGTGGCGCTGCCTCAGCAGGTCGTGGATCTGCGTCCCGGCGGCATGCATGTCGGCACCCTCGCGCATCTTGACCAGGATGGCGCCCACCGCCCGCCGGCTCACCTCGCTGCCGCCCAGCACGCGGTTGCGCGCCGTGCTCAGAGGCATGACGACTGTGTCGTCCTGATCCTGGCCCTGCATGCTTTGGCCTTTGCGGTCCAGCACGCCGACCACGGTGAACGGCACCTTCTTGATGCGGACCAGTTGGCCGACCGGATCCGCGCTGCCGAACAGCGTGGACGCCACCGTCTGGCCGAGCAGCGCCACCTTTGCCGCGCGGTCCTCTTCCGCTTGTTCGAAGGGCCTGCCTTGGGCGATGCCCCAATCCCGCGCCGCCAGAAAGTCGGTGGTGGTGCCGAAGATCACGGTGGACCAGTTGAGGTTGCCGTAGATGATCTGGGCCGTGCCGCGCACGCCCGGTGCCGCGACCAGAATCTCGGGGACTTCCCGCTGCAGGGCCTGGGCGTCGTCCTCACTCAGCGTCATCTGTGTGCCGAAGCCCAGACGCACGCCGCCGGAGGTGATCGCGCCGGACACCACGATGATGAGGTTGGAGCCGAGGCTGTCGATCTGTTGGGCGATGCGCGCTTCCGCTCCGGCACCGACCGCGATCATGGTGATGACGGACGCCACCCCGATGATGATCCCCAGCATGGTCAGCATGCTGCGCATGAGGTTGAGACGCAATGCCGCGAACGCAATGCGGATGGACGACAGGGGGTTCATGCCGCGGCTCCCGGCTGCTGCAAGCCCGCCAGCACCTCGGACGCCACGCGGGGTGCAACGACCGGCCGGTCGTCGATCAGCCGGCCATCGCGAAAGCTCAGCGTGCGCAGGGCGAAGGCTGCGATGTCCGGCTCGTGGGTCACCAGCACGACCGTGATGCCGCGCGCATTGAAGCCCTGGAACAGCGCCATGACCTCGATGCTGGTGCGTGAGTCGAGTGCGCCGGTCGGTTCGTCGGCCAGGATCAGCAGCGGGTCGTTGACCAGCGCACGGGCGATGGCGACGCGCTGCTGCTGGCCGCCCGACAATTGCGAGGGATGATGCCATGCCCGCCCGGCAAGGCCGACCTCGGTCAGGCGGGCGAGGGCGCGGCGGCGGCGCTCCTGGGCGGACAGGCCGGCGTAGACGAGCGGCAGCTCCACATTTTCGACTGCCGGCGTGCGCGGCAGCAGGTTGAAGCCCTGGAACACGAAGCCGACCAGACGGTTGCGCACCCCTGCCAGTTCATCGGGAGCAAGGTGCGACACGTCGCGCCCGTCGAGGCGGTAGAGGCCGGCGCTGGGGCTGTCGAGGCAACCGAGCAGGTTCATGAAGGTGGACTTGCCCGATCCCGACGGCCCCATAACGGCCACGAACTCGCCGGCGGCGATGCGCACCGACACGTCGTTCAGGGCGAGCAGGGGCACGTCCCCCAATCGGTATTCCTTGCTCAGGTGTTCGGTCTCGATCAGCCAGTTGCCCATGGTCGGGCTCCCCGGTGGAAGGCGCAGATGTCAGAGACGGGGTCCGCCGCCCATGGACGGCATCGTGCCGGAGGCGGCAGCCGGGGCGGTTTCGCCGAGGATGACCCGTTCGCCGGCAGACAGCTTGCCTCCGACGACCTCCACCATGGTCCCGTCGGAGGTGCCGAGACGAAGGGGGCGGCGTTCCGGCTGGCCGGACGAGCCGAGCACCCAGACCTCGCCCGCTTGTGGGGATGGCGGCGCATCCGGCGGGGTGGCCTTGGCCGGGCGATAGCGCAGAGCGGCATTGGGGACCAGCAGCGCGTCGTCGCGATGCTCGACGACGATGCGGACGTTGGCGGTCAGGCCGGGCAGGAGTGCCAGATCGGGATTGGGCGCCGAGATGACCACGTCGTAGGTAACGACGTTCTGAACGACCTGGGGTGCTTTGCGAATCTGGAGCACCGTGCCGACAAAGGCGCGGCCGGGGTAGGCATCCACGGTGAAATGCACCTTCTGGCCGACCCGCACCGTTCCGACATCCGCCTCGTCCACAGATGCGTCCACCTGCATGGCCGTCAGATCCTGGGCGATGGTGAAGAGGACCGGCGCCTGCAGGCTGGCCGCAACGGTCTGGCCGCGATCGACGTTGCGCTGGATGACGGTGCCGTCCACCGGCGCGACGATGCGCGTATGCTCCAGATTGATGCGCGCGCCCTGATAGGCCGCCTCCTTCTGCTGCACCAGGGCCATCGCAGCCGCGAGGTTGGCTTGGGCGAGACTCAGCTGGGCCTCGGTGGACCGGATCGTGGCCTGTTGGCTGACCTCCTGTGCGCTCAGCGCCTCGACATCGGCCTGGGCGGCGTCGCTGGTGGACTTGGCGCTGTCACGGTCCGAAGCGGACGCATTTCCCCGCTCGAAAAGCCGTTGCGTGCGGTCGAAACTGGTCCTGGCGTTGAACAGGAGCGCCTGCGATCTGCGCAGCTGGGCCTGGACGTTGGTCAAGGTCGCGCGCGCGGCCTCCAAGTCGGCGGCTGCGCGGGCGACGGTGGCCTGCTGGGTCTGGATGCCGGCCCGGGCGACGGCGAGATCGCCTGCCGCCTGTGCCACCTGTGTTTCGAACAGCGCGGGATCGATGCGGGCGATGAGCTGGCCGGTCTTCACCTCCGTGTTGAAGTCGGCGACCAGTTCACTGATTTGTCCCGACACCTGCGATCCGACCTGCACCGTAACGACCGGATTGACGGTGCCGGACGCGGTGATCGATGCGGTGACCGCGCCGCGCGCCACCGGTCCGGTTCGATAGGCGGGAGCGGCGGTCTGGGTGCCCATGGCGTGATAGAGCAGCCCCACCGCGCCCAACATCGTGAGCAGGATCCCCAGCAGCCAGCCCGAGTGCCGGAAGGCGCGTTGGGCTGGTGGGGCAGGGTTGGTCGAGCGTCCGGGGCTCGATCCGTGGTCGGTCAGCGGCAGAGTCATCGGCCGTCTCCGGAAGGACCGGTTCGACGGTCCACGCTATCGACCCAGGCTATCCGTCTGACGGTGCACAGCATTGACGTGCATCAAGATCGGCGGCGCTCGATCAGGGTACTGCAAAAGCTGTAAAGACAGGACGGCCCTGCACCGGTGGGACACCGTCAAGTTGGCGGTGACGGATTGCCGGCGCGGTTCACCCCTTCGCCGCCAACTGACCCGACGCGAAGCGGGCAAGCGTTCCGGCGTTGAGGCGCCGGTCGTGGAGAGCGCTGGCCACCAGCACGGCATCGGCGCCGTGTGCGGCCAGCGCGTCCAGATCCGCCGCATCGCGCACGCCGCCGGCCCCCCACACCCGAACCCCCGGGCGTCGGGCCGTCAGCGTCGCAATCCGGTCCAGATCCGGCCCCTCGCCCGAGCCGACCCGGTCCAGCGTCATGGCGATCACGCGCGCGGGCCAGCGGCCGGCATCCTCATGCAGCACCGCCGGTCCCAGCGGCACTCCCTGCCGGACATCCAGCGACAGCGCCACCCGGTCTTCTCCGGCCAGCGCCAGCGCCGCGTCCAGCGTCGCGCCGTCCGACTGGCTTTCGCTGCCGATCACCAGATGCCGGACCCCGGCGTCGAACCAGCGGCGGCAATCGTCGGGCGTCGCCAGTCCTGCATCGACCCAGAACGCCACCTCCGGCCAGCGGGCCTGCAGCGCCGCGACGGTGGAACGGTGGTCGCCATTTCCCCTGATCGCGTCAAGATCGGCGACATAGCAGGCGCGGAAGGGTTGCAGCGCCAACAGCGCGGCCACGATATCCTGTGGTGCGGCTCCTGCGGTCAGCGCGCTTTCGATGGGGCGGTAGCGGTCGCGCTCCCCCCGCTTGGCATGAACCACCTGCTCGCCCAGCAGGTCGATGACGGGAACGATGTCCATGGAGAACAGCCTTCGTCGGGTTCTGGTCTGCGAGTATGTCACCGGCGGCGCGTTGTGCAACGGGCCGCTTCCGACCGACCTGATGGCGGAAGCCAACGCGATGGTCGTGGCCCTGGTCGGTGATCTGGTCGCGCTGGACGGAATAAACGTCACGCTATGCTGGGACAACCGCCTTGCCCCGCCGTCTTTCCCGGCCGACCGTGTCGCCCTGTTTCCGGTGGCGCCGGGCGAGGATCATGAGGCGCGCTGGCGCGCTGCCGCCGCCCGGTGCGACATGGTCTGGCCGATCGCGCCGGAAAGCGACGGGCTGCTGGGCCACGTCGCCGCTCTTTTCCGCGGCACCGGCCGCCGGGTGGTCGCCTGCGCCCCCGAGGCCATCGCTCTCGCGTCGTCGAAGACGGCAACGGCGGCGCGGCTGGCCGCGCACGGCATCGCGACCATTCCCACCGTTCCCTTCGGCGCCCCGCCGCCGCCCGCCGCCTGCCATGTGGTGAAGCCGGACGATGGCGCCGGTTGCCTCGATACCTTCATCGTCGACAACATCGCCGCCTGGACGCCGCCGCATGCCGGCCGCTGGATCGTCCAGCCGCTGGTCGAGGGCGAGGCGTGCAGCCTGTCCATGCTGGTCGACGATACTGGCGGGGTGCGGCTGCTCGGCTGCAACCGTCAGACGGTGGAGCGCGGGAGCGACTGCTTCTCCTTCCATGGCGTGGAGGTCGGGGCGATGGAACACCGCCGCGCCGCCTGGGAGCCGCTGGCCCGCGCCGTCGCCGCCGCGATTCCGGGGCTGTGCGGCTATGTCGCCGTCGACCTCATCGACCGGCCTGATGGTCCGGAGACGAATGGCCCAGTGGTGGTGGAGGTGAACCCGCGCCTGTCCGTCGGCTATTCCGGGCTGTCGCGGGTGCTGGGCTGGAACCCGGCGGGCGACATCCTGACTCTGTTCCACACCATGTCGGCCGATGCGGGCCGGGAGGACGCACATGCCTGACACCCGTGGTTCGATCGTGATCGGCTGGGACATCGGCGGCGCCCACCTGAAGGCCGCCTGGGCGGAGGATGGCCGGCTGCGCGATGCGGTCCAGGTGCCCTGCCGGCTCTGGCAAGGGATGGGAGAGCTGGATGCTGCACTCGCCACGGTGCTGGAGCACCTGCCGGCGAACGCCGACCATGTGGTGACGATGACCGGCGAACTGGTCGATCTGTTCGACGACCGCGCCCAGGGCGTGCACACGCTGATCGACCGGATGGCGGCGGCCCTGCCGCAGGTGCGGCTGCGCGTCTATGCCGGCCGGCGCGGATTGCTGTCGCCACAGGAGGCGCGGGGACAGGTGATGGACGTGGCCTCCGCCAACTGGATGGCGACCGCCGCGGTGGTCGCCCGGCTCCTGCCGGCGGCGCTGCTGGTCGACATGGGCAGCACGACCACGGACGTCGTGCCGGTGCGCGACGGCGCCGTGGTGGCGCGCGGCGTCACCGATCACGAGCGGATGGCGGTGGAGGAACTGCTCTATACCGGGCTGACCCGCACGGCGGTGATGGCGATGGAGCGCACCGCGCTGGTCGCTGGCGAGCGGTTGCCGATGATGGCCGAGTATTTCGCCACCAGCGCCGACCTCTACCGCGTGCTGGGCCGGCTGGACGAGGCCGCGGACCAGCATCCCGCCGCCGACAACGGGGCGAAGACGGTCGAGGCCAGCCTGCGCCGTCTGGCCCGCATGGTCGGGCATGATGCCGGCGATTACGATCCGGCGGTCTGGCGGGCGATGGCCGCAGATCTGACCGAACGCCAGTTGCGCCGCATCCACGATGCCGCCCGTCGCGTGCTGTCGGCCGGGGCGCCGCCCCTGCCGGACGATGCATCCGTGGTTGGGGCTGGCGTCGGACGTGCCGTCGTGAAGGAGGTGGCCGCCCGGTTAGGCCGTCCCTACCAGGATTTCTGCGATGTGGTGGGGGCCCCCGGTCAGGATTGGGTCGCCAGTTGCGCCCCCGCCGCCGCCATGGCGCTGCTGGGTTGAGGGGGGAGACATGAGCCGCGCCTTCGTCAAGGAAAGCGACGCCGAAACCGAGGGGCCGCTGCCGCAGATCACCGGTCCCCTGCACGTGTCCGCCGCCACCGTTGCCGCTTGGCAGGAGGAGCTTGCCGCGGCCGACGCCGAGGTTGCGAATCTGCGCGGCTTCGATGCGCCGGAGGACCGGCAGGCGATGAGCAGCGCCAAGCGGCGCGCCGACCTGCTCCGCGCCCGTCTGGCCGCCGCCGTGGTGGTGCGCCCGGCCGGCTCGGCGGATGAGGTCGGGTTCGGCTCCGTCGTCGTCGCCGAGGATGAGGACGGGCGCCGATGGACATTCACACTGGTGGGCGGCGAGGAGGCCGCTCCCGCCGCCGGCCGGATCAGCTGGCAATCGCCGTTGGGCGAGGCGCTGATGGGCGGGCGGGCCGGCGACGTGGTCGAATGGCCGCGCCGGAACGGCCCCCTGTCGCTGACCCTTCGTTCGGTGTCGGCGTCCTGATCCCGCCCCTCAACCGCCATCCAGCACGCGCAGCGGCGGACGGATTTTCACCATCATCTCGTCATGCTCGCGGCCGGGATCGGAATCGGCGACGATGCCGCCGCCGGCCTGGGCGATGACGCGGTCCGGCGTGACGGTCAGGGTGCGGATGATGCTGCTGTACATCGCCCCGTCGAAGCCGATCCAGGCGACCGACCCGCAATAGGCGCCGCGCCGCGGGACCTCCAACTCATCGATGATCTCCATGGCGCGGATCTTGGGCGCGCCGGTGATGGAGCCGCCGGGGAAGGTGGCGCGCAGCAGGTCGACCGGACCCAGCCCCGGCTTCAGTTGCCCCTCGATCACTGACACCAGATGGTGGACAGAAGCAAAGCGCTCCACCCCGCACAGGACCGGGACCTTGACACTGTCGATATGCGCCACGCGGGGCCGGACTGTCGAAGACCAGGCTGTCCTGCGGCATGCGTCATGCTCCGATGCTGGTGGCGAGGGACTTGACCCAGAAACGAAGGGGTTTGGCGGTCTCCTCCCGGTCGCAGGCGTCGCACCAGGACAGGGCTCCGCCGATCTCCGGCTCCAGCCGATAGCCCAGCCGCCGCCACGCGGCATCGGGCGTCCGGTAGGTGTTCGGGCGGCGGGGATGGTCGACGGAACGCACGATCTCGCCGAAGGCGATGGACGCGAAACGGCCGGTTTCGCGTATGTGGGATTCGCCGATTTCCAACAGGGCGGTCCCCACTCCGCGCCCGCGATGGGAGGGGAGGACCACCACCTCGCCGAAATAGAAGATCGAGCGCGGGTTGCAGCCTGCATGGGTGAACGGGTCGCGCAAGGCGTCCAGTTCCTGGTCGAGCGGTGCGCCGGTGACGGCCGCGACCATGCGGTTGCGCTCGAAGGCGGTCAGGATGAGTCCGCCCGGCAAGCCGCCGAGACCGGACAGATAGCGTTCCTCGTACGCGGCCGAGCCGGAATAGAGATAAGGGAACTCGCCCAGCACCGTCAGACGCAGGGCCGCCAACTCCTCCACCCGGTCGGCCAGGGCGGCGCCGGTCAGCCGCTCCACCCGTATGCCGCCTCCTATGTCACCATGCAGCCGCGGCCCGTGGGGCGGCACGGGCCGCGCCGGAAGAGCCACTGCGCTCACGGTGCCGGCACCGGCCGGAACCGCCGTAGGAACGCGAAGCGTGCCGGGCGTGGGGCGGAGGCGGTCCGGCCGAAGCTTTGCGTAATGCGGTCGAGAACGATGGCCAGCAGAACGACGCTGAGGCCGCTTTCGAAGCCGAGCGCGATGTCCAGGCGCTGGATGCCTTGCAGCACCACGTTGCCCAGGCCGCCGGCGCCGATCATGGAGGCAATGACGATCATCGACAGCGCCATCATCATAGTCTGGTTCACGCCCGCCATGATCGAGGGCAAGGCGTTCGGCAGTTGCACCTTGAACAGAAGCTGGCGGTCATGGCAGCCGAAGGCCTTTCCGGCCTCGACGATCTCGGCCGGCACCTGCTGGATGCCGAGCGACGTCAGGCGCACCGCCGGCGGCATGGCGAAGATCACGGTGGCGAGGATGCCCGGCACCCGGCCCAGGCCGAAGAACATCACCGCCGGGATCAGATAGACGAAGGCCGGCATGGTCTGCATGAAGTCCAGCGTGGTGCGGACGATGCTTTCGACCACGCGGTTGCGCGCCATCCAGACGCCCAGCGGCACGCCGATCAGCAGGCTGAGCAGGGTGGCGGTCAGCACCAGACCCAGGGTGGAGGCAGTCTCCGTCCACAGCCCCATGCCGGCGATCAGCAGCAGGGCAGCGACCGTAAAGACGGCGAAGCCGACGCCGACGCGCCAGAGGGAGATCGCGACGAGCAGCCCGATCAGCAGCCAGGCCGGCGCGCCGACCAGCACATAGTCGATGGCGCCGCCGAAGCCGTTCACCACCGTCGCGATCGTGTCGAACGTCGATTGGAAATGGTCGAGCATGAAGCTGACCAGCTCCTCGACCCATTTGCCGATTCTGATTTCGGACTCCATCGGTCAATCCCCCCGAACCAAGGTATGGAGCATGAGGGCGCGTGAAATGGCGCCGAGGAAGTTGTGGTCGTCGTCGACGACGGGCACCGGCCATTCGGTGTCGGCGACGAGCGCGAGCAGGGCGTGGACCGGCGTCGCGGCATTGACCGTGCGGACGTCGGGCAGGAAGGCGTTGACGAAGCGCGGCTGCGGCCCATTCAGTTCACGTTCCAGCGTCGTCTGCGAGACGATACCTTCGAAGCGGCCGTCATGGGTGCGCACATAACCGAAATTGTGGTGGTTCTCGCGCAGCTGCTGCAGGGCGGGGGCCAGTTCGCCGGGCAGCCGGATGACCGTGTTGGTCGCCTCGTAGCGCGCCACGTCGCCGGCCCGCAGCACCTTGGAGGCATCGACGTTGCGGAAGAAGGAGCGGACGTAATCGTCGGCCGGGCGGCTGAGGATTTCATAGGGCGTGCCGACCTGTACGATGCGGCCGCCTTCCATGATGGCGATGCGGTCGCCGATGCGCATCGCCTCGTCCAGATCGTGGGAGATGAAGACGATGGTGCGCTGATGCTCGCGCTGCAGGCGCAGAAGTTCGTCCTGCATTTCCGTGCGGATCAGCGGGTCGAGGGCGGAGAAGGCCTCATCCATCAGCAGGATGGTGGGATCGTTGGCCAATGCGCGGGCAAGGCCGACGCGCTGCTGCATGCCGCCCGACATCTCGCGCGGATAGCGGCTGGCGTAGGCGCCAAGCCCGACCTGCTCCAGCGCCTGCTGCGCCGCCTTGTGCCGCTCCGCCTTGGACACACCGGAGATTTCCAGGCCGAAGGCGGCGTTGTCCAGCGCGCTCAAGTGCGGCATCAGGGCGAATGACTGGAAGACCATGCCCATGTTGCGGCGGCGGGCCTGGATCAGTTCGGACTTGGACATGCTGACCAGATCCTTGCCGTCGAGCAGGATCTCGCCGCTGCTCGGTTCTATCAGCCGGTTCAGCAGGCGGATCATGGTGGATTTGCCGGACCCCGACAGCCCCATGATGACGAATATTTCGCCCGAACGGACCTGAAAGCTGGCATCCAGCACGCCGACATTGACGTTCAGCTTCTCCAGAACCTCCGCCTTGCTGGCGCCCTGGCGCAGCATGGTCAGCGCGGGTTTGGGGTCGGCGGAGAAGACCTTGTAGACGTTCCGGACTTCCAGGCGGACCGCCGCGTCATCGCCGACGCTCGTCCTGGCAGCGCCGCGGGGAAAGCCCAGGCTGGCCGGTCCCCCGACCGAAACCGCGCTTCGCATCATCGTGTTCATCGACAGGCCTCCTCTCGATTGGCGACAGCGCGACCTGTGGTACTGGGAGGATCGTTTTGCATGGTCATGGAAGCATTCCCTGTTCGACGAGGCTGTCGTAGATGGCCAGCGCCCCCGCTTCAGCTGTCGGGTTGACCAGCAGTTGGCCTTTTCCGCTCTTGCTCTCGGTCGCGGCTTTCAGCCGGTCCAGCGCCGAGCCGCCGCGCTTCACGCGCATCAGCTTGGGCTTTGGTCGCCATGGCCGATGCTCACAGTCCGACAGGAAGAGGTCGGCGGTCGCCTGGACCGCCACCGGCTCGATGACGCCCCGCCGGGCCGGGCCGAAGGCCGAGGCGCGGGCGGGCGGGGCGGAAGGATGGACGGTCGCTATGAGGCGGCCGGTTGCGATCAATGCCCGCCGCTGTCCGCGCGGCAGCGCCTGAACGAGGTCCACCGCGCCCGGCATGGAGTCCGGCGCATCGGCGGAGCCGATCCGCACCACATCGGGCACGACGGCGGCATCAAGGCCGCCGGCGATCAAATAGGGCAGCATGCCGCTGCCCTCGCCGTCCTCCGCCTGCCGTCCGGTCAGGACCAGTGACGGGTCGAACTGGCGCAGATGGGCGATCAGCGGTTCGACCGGATCGCTTCCCTCCGGCAGGTCCAGCAGCGTCAGCCGCTCCAGCCCCATGCCGAGATAGGCGCGCAGCGCCTCTCCGTCGACGGCGGGGCCGGCATGGATCGCCGTCAGCCGCCGCGGACGCATTGCCAGCGCCATCTCCAGCGCCTGCGCGTCGGTGGCGGCACGGCGAGCGCGGCCGGAGACCGGATGGCGGCCGATGGACAGCAGGACGGCGACATTATGCATGGCGGCGCTCCCGGATGAGCCGGATCAGGGCGGGCATGACGGCTTGTGCATCGGCGACGATGGACAGGTCGGCACGCTTGATCATCTCGGCGTGGAGGTCGGTGTTGACGGCGATCACATGCCTGACGCCGGTGATGCCCTGAAGATGCTGCGGAGCGCCGGCGATGCCGAAGGCGAGGTAGCAACGGGCGCTGACCACCGTGCCAGAGGCGCCGACCTGCCGTTCGCGCGGCAAATGGCCGGCGTCGCAGACCACGCGGCTGCCGGCGCGGGTGGCGCCCAACGCCTCGCCCAGCTCGGCGAAACTTTGCCAGTCGGTCACGCCGTTGCCGGCACTGAGGATGAAATCGGTTTCCGACAGCGACAGAGCGTCGGGATCGACGGCCAGCCGGCGGGCGCCGGCCAGGCGGGGCAGGACTTCCTCCCCAGCGGTCACCGGAGCGGTGAGGTCGAGCGGCCGGGCTTCATGCCGCACGCTGTCGAGGGAGGCGAAGGCATCCGCCGCCACCGTCATCAGCCGGGTCGGGCGGTGCCCGGTCTCCAGCGACCCGCCGGCCGATTGCCGAGTGGCGCGGTCGGGGCCGAGACTCTGCACACCGGCGAACAGCCGCTCGCCCGCCGCCGCGGCGACCCGCCGCGCGACATCGGCGCCGTCCGGGCTGTCCGGGAACAGGATGTGACGGGGAGACAGTGCGGCCATCAGCGCGGAAGCGGCGGCGGCGCGCCGTTCCGGCACGTAATCGTCGGCCCAGCCGTCGGGCAGGGCGACATGGCGGTCGGACCCGGCCTCCGCCAGCGCCTCCCCCGACCCGGTGGAGACGGTCACCACCGCACCACCGCCAGCGTCGGCCAGCAGGCGGGCGGCGGCGATCACCTGCCGGTCATGCTCGCTGACCTCGCCGCCGGGACGGTCGAGCATGGCGAGGATCAGATAGGCCGGTTCGGGGATCACCTTCAGCGGGATCACGGGGGCGGCGGCAACGGCGACGCCAATTGCGGCGGCGATGCCGACGGAGGCCGCGTCGCGCGTCCAGTCGTAGCGAGGGCGCGGCTGGCGCTGGACCAAGGCGGCGTCGCGGATGGCGCGCGGGTCGCGGCGGCGCTCATTCGTCGCGGCGGCGACCGGCTGGCGCAGCAGGCGCGGGCGCTGGCCTGTCAGGATTGTGCGGGCGGCACGCTCGGCGCGGGGATCGACACGGCGGCGGATGGTTGGAGGGTGAGTCATCGGGCGGTCTCCGTCGCGGCGAGCACCAGCTCGGCGATCTCCGCCACCTCCGGCCGGGGACCGACGACGCCTTCGAGCATCAGGGCGCAGTTGGGGCAGGCGACGGCGACCAGCGAGGCGCCGGTTTCCCGGACATGCTCCATGCGGACGTCGGGAATGCGGCGTTCGCCCGACACGTCAGTCAGCGGAGCGCCGCCGCCGCCGCCACAACAGCTCGATCGCAGGCCGGAGCGCAGCATTTCCCGGCGCTCCACGCCGATGGCGTCGAGCAGGGCGCGCGGCGCCTCGATCTCGCCATTGTAGCGACCGAGGTAACAGGGGTCGTGGAAGGTCACGCTGCGCCCGACCGGTTTGGTCACCGTCAGTGCGCCGGCGGTGATCAGTTCCAGCAACAGGGCGGTGTGATGGACCACGGTCCAGCTGCCGCCGAAGGCCGGATATTCATTGCGCAGCGTGTGCAGCGCGTGGGGGTCGGCGGTGACGATGCGGCCGAAGCGGCGGGCGTTCAGTGTCGCAACGTTGCGGGTCGCCAGCGACTGGAAGGTCGCCTCGTCGCCCAGCCGGCGGGCGACGTCGCCGCAATCCAGCTCCTCGTCGCCCAGCACGGCGAAGTCCACCCCGGCGCGACGCAGCAGAACCACCAGTGCCCGCAGCGAGCGCTGGACCCGCAGGTCGAAGGCGCCGTCACCGACCCACAGCAGCGTGTTGCAGGCCCCACCGGCCGGCAGCCGGGGCAGCGACAGGTCGGCCGCCCAGTCCCAGCGCCGGGCGAGCGCACGGCCGCCGGGATTGTCGGTGGCGCGCAGTTCCTCCAGCATGACCGCGGCCTTGCCGGGGGTGGCGCCCAGCTCCAGCGTCTGGAAGCGGCGGAGATCGACGACGGCGTCCACATGCTCGATCATCATCGGGCATTCCTGCACGCAGGCGCGGCAGGTGGTGCAGGACCACAGCGTGTCGGGATGGATCATCGCATCCGGCCCGATCAGCGGCAGCGCCGCCCCGCCATGGGCCTTGCCGACACCCCGGCCGGGATGGGGATTGCCGGCATAGGCGGCGTCGCTGGCCTCGCCATCCATGGCGGCGACCAGATCCTGCACCAGCTTCTTCGGGTTCAGCGGCAGGCCGGCGGCATAGGCCGGACAGGCCGTCTCGCAGCGACCGCACTGCACGCACGCATCGAAGCCGAGCAGCCGGTTCCAGGCGAAATCGATGGGACGCGCTACGCCCAGCGCACCCGCCTCATTTTCTTCCGTGGGAGCGAGCGGCAGCGGCTTCAGCCCGGTGTCGCGTCCCATGCCATCATGGAAGCGAGCCGGACGCGGGTGGAAGGCCAGATGCAGCGCCCCATGCACGGCATGCTTCAACGGTCCCTTCCAGACGCCCCACACCAGATCGGCCATCGCCACTCCGGCAATGGCGATCAGCACCAGAGCCAGCGCCTCCGGCATCACGCCGCCCAGCGACTGGTCGAGCGCCACCACAAGCAGGCACCCGGAAAATCCCAAAAGCGACAGCGGAAGGCGGGCGAAGCGGCCCTGCGACAGTTCGCGCGGGCGGATCACCCGGCGGCGATGGCGAACCATCAGGGCACCCGCCAGCATGGCCGCCAGCACCAGCGCCAGCAGCAGCCAGAGAATGCGCGATCCGCCGATGGCGACACCCATCGCCACCAGCAGCACCAGCGCCGCGAGGAAGCCGCCGGCGACCAGCGCGTGGAAGCGGGCGTTGAACGGCGTCCGCCCGACCACATGGTGGACATCGACCAGATAGCGGCCGGGCAGGGCGCGCAGCCCGGCGACCACACCGACCGCCGCCGGCCGGCCGGCCAGCCAACGCCGCGACTGCCAGGCGGCCAATGCCGCGCCGATGGCGAGGACGGCAAGGACGACGGTGGTGAGAGCGGTGGCGATCACGTCGGACGGCTCCTGTCGCGGGGTGGAGGTGTCAGATGTCCTTGCACAGTCGCGCGGCGTCGTAGATGGCGGCGTGGATGTTGCGGCCGGCCACCGCGTCGCCGATGCGATGGAGCGTGTAGCCGCCATGGCCGTTGGCCTGCACCGGCTGCGGCCGGCCGGCGATCAAACTGTCGAGATCGGTCTCGCCGCGGTTCAGCGAATGGTCCTTGAGATCGAAATAGAGACCGTCGTTGGGCAGGGTGCCCAGCTCCACCACGATCTGGTCGACCAGCCGTTCCTCCTCCTCGTGGGTGTATTCGTTGCGCAGGACGGCGACGCGGCGGTTGCCCTCCGGGTAGATTTCCACGAGCTGATGGTTGGTGGTCATCACCACGTTCAGCTTGTACAGCTCACGCAGGTGGATCGGCTGGTTGGTGGTGCCGACCTCCTCCGCGACCATGCGGTCAGGGGTGGCGATCTCCACCAGCGCGCCGCGCTTCGCCATGAATTCGGCGCAGGAGGCGCCGTGATGCTGGCCGGTGCCGTCATACATCAGGACAGTCCCCGTCGGCTCCACCGCCCCGGTCAGGACCTCCCAGGTCGACACCGCCAGATCGGCGCCCTTGAAGTCGCCGCGGTTGGGGCGACCGCCGGTGGCGAGGATCACCACATCGGGGGTCTCGGCCTCGACGGCGGCGCGGTCGGCCTCCACCCCAAGGCGGACATCGACGCCCAGCTTGGTGACCTGCTGGGACAGCCAGCGGGTGATACCGCTCATCGCCTCGCGCCAAGTCGCCTTGGCGGCGATGCCGATCTGGCCGCCGGGGGCGGCGTTGCGTTCGAGCAGGACGACCGAATGGCCGCGCTCGGCGCAGACGCGGGCGGCTTCCAGGCCGCCGGGGCCACCGCCGACCACGACCACGCGGCGTTTGCGCTCCGCCTTCGAGATCACGTGCGGCATGGTGCGCTCGCGCCCGGTGGCGGCGTTCTGGATGCACAGCGCGTCGCCGCCGACATAGATGCGGTCGATGCAATAGCCGGCGCCGACGCACTGGCGCACGTCGTCCAGCCGCCCCTCCATCAGTTTGCGCACCAGATGCGGGTCGGCGATATGGGCGCGGGTCATGGCGACCATGTCGACATGGCCTTCCTCCACCGCGCGGGCGGCGGTGGCGAGGTCGGTCACGCGCTGGGCATGGAAGACGGGAATGCCCGCCTCGCGCTTGATGCCGCTGGCCAGATGCAGGAAGGGGGCGACCGGGAAGGACATGTTGGGCAGCGAGATGGCGTGCGCCAGATGATCGCGCGCCTGTCCGCCCAGCGCGTTGACGAAATCGATCAGCCCGCGTTCGGCATAGGTGCGGGCGATGGCGATGCAGTCCTCGTGGCTGAGGCCGTCGTCGATCAGTTCGTCGCCCGACATGCGCATGCCGACGACGTAGTCGTCCCCGACTTCGGCGCGGATCGCCTCGAACACCTCGATGCCAAAGCGCATGCGGTTTTCCAAGCTGCCGCCATACTTGTCGGTGCGCCGGTTGACCGAGGGGCTCCAGAATTGGTCGATCAGGTGGCCGTGGGCGGCCGACAGCTCGAAGCCGTCCAGGCCGCCCTCCTTGCAGCGGCGGGCGGCGGCGGCATAGCCGGCGATGATCCGCTTGAAGTCGAAATCCTCCATCTCCTTCGGCGTGTTGCGGTGCGCCGGTTCGCGGGCGGCCGAAGCGGAAACGGTGGGAAGCCAGTTCTCGGTGTCCCAGCGGGTGCGCCGGCCCATGTGGGTCAACTGGATCATCAGCGCCGCCCCGTGGCGGTGCACCCGGTCGGAGAATTCGCGGAAGAAGGGAATGACGCTGTCGTCGGCGACGGAAATCTGGTTCCACGGCGCCGCCGGGCTGTCCACCGCGACGGAGGAGGAGCCGCCGAACATCGTCAGGCCGATGCCGCCTTTTGCCTTTTCCTCGTGATAGAGCTGATAGCGTTCCTTCGGCTTGCCTTCGGACCCGTAGCCCGGCGCGTGGCTGGTGCTCATCACGCGGTTACGGATCGTCAAATGCTTGATCTGCAGAGGCTTCAGAAGGGCTTCGGCGGGTGAGGACATGGCAGGAACGATCCCCAGTATTGAGCCTGCCAAGAATTCACCATCGGCGCGATTGTCGCGTTGCCCCCCGCGACCGGAAATTTCCTTTTTGCGACAGGAGCGGAACGATGCGGTGCCGATCCGTCAAATATCTGATTTCTTTAGGCGAATTGGGAGTGATGGCACCCCCTTCAGTCCGTTGCCACACCCTCTTGGGCCGTCGGCGCCTGGTCCTCGAACAGGCGGCGGTCGGGCAGCAGGGAGTCCCCGTTCGTGCGCCGGAAAGCGGCGAGAGGCGAGAGATGCGGATCGGCCTCCGCATCCGGCTCGGCAGTGCGGCGCACCTCAGACGGTGATATGCCGAACAGTTCGCGGAACTGGCGGGAGAAATGGGCGCAGTCGGCGAAGCCGGCCTCGTTCGCGATGGCAGTGACCGACCGCTTGGTGTTGCGCAGCAGCCAATGGCCATAGCGCAGGCGCAGTGTCCGGTAGTAGGTGGCCGGGCTGGTGCCGACGGCCAGCCGGAACAGCCGCTCGAATTGCCGGGTGCTGACGTTCAGGCGGCGGACGATCTCCTCCACCGACAGCGGGTCGCTGATGTGCTGCTCCATCAGCAGCAGGGCGCGGCGGACACGGTCGTTGGTGATCTCGACGACCGTCGGCGGCTGCGGTTGCGACTGGCTGGCGGGACGAGCCTTGTCGATCAGCAGGATGTGCATGGTTTTCTGGGCGGTGGCGCGGCCCAGATGGCGCTCGATCAGGAAGGCGGCAAGGTCCGCCACTCCGGCGCCGCCCGAACAGGTGATGCGGTCGCGGTCCACCACGTAGAGCTGGTCGGCCACCGGCACCAGATCGGGAAATTCCTCGATGAAATCGCGGTGATGATACCAGCTGACGCAGCAGCGCCGGTTCTTCATCAGGCCGATGCGGCTCAGCACGAAGCTGCCGGTGCACACGCCGACCAGGGTCACGCCATAGGATGCCGCGGCGCGCAGATAGGCCAGCGTCTCGTCGTCCAGCTGCGGGCCGGCGTGCAGCAGCCCCCCCACCACGACCACATAGTCGAAGCGGCGGGGATCGGTCAGCGGTTCCCAGCGGGCGACGCCAATGCCGCAGCTGGACATCACCGGCTCCGCCCGCGATCCCATGATGGTCCAGCGGCACCGGATCTGGCGCGACCGGTCGCCCTCGTCGGCCGCCAGCCGCAGGGCGTCGATGAAGGGGGCGAGCGCCGTCAACGTGAAATTGTTGGTCAGGATGAACCCGACCGACAACAGCGCGCGTTCCTCCTGCCGGGGTGCGGGACCGCTACCGCCGAAACGGCGATATTCCACTGTCTTCCCCACCAGGATACCCTCCCAGTTCCACGGTCCCAGCCTGACGGCCGTGATCCGTCCTTCGGGATGCTAGCGTCAACGGCTCGCCCTCCGGAAGACAATTCGTTGGCGATAATTCTAACGCTCTATCACCAGATCACTGGTCGGGCGGCTGCAACAGAGCAGGATCAACCCCTGGTCGATTTCACGTTTGCGGATACCGCCGGTGTGGCTCATTTCCACCGTACCGGAGATCAACCGCGTCTTGCAGGTTCCGCACATCCCGCGTGAGCAGGAGGTCGGAACCCGGATCTCGGCGGCCGATGCCGCATCTGCGACCGCCATGTCGGGCGGGCAGGCGAAGACCCTGCCGGTTTTTGCGAATTCCACGCGGAAGCCGTCCGTGGGCGCTGCCTCCTGGACTGGTGCGGATCGCGCCGGCGGCTCTCCCGCGGCAAGTTCGGCCGTGAGTTCCTCGAAATTGAAGCTTTCCTGGTGGTAGCGGGCCATGTCGAAGCCGCCCTGCTCCAGAAAGGCGCGCACCGCCTTCATGAAGGGGCCGGGACCGCAGACATAGACCTCCCGCTCCATGAAGTCCGGAGCGATCAGCCCAAGCATCGGCAGAGACAGCCGGCCGGTGAAGCCCGCCCAATGGGCCTCGGTGCCGATGCCTTCGCACACATGGGCGACGCGCAGGCGGCGGCCGGGACCGGTCAGCGCGTCCAGTTCGCGGCGGAAGACGATGTCGGCAGGCGTCCGGGCGGCGTGGACGAAGACGATGTCATGATCCTCGCCCAGATCGTCGAAGGTCCGGGTCATCGACATCAGGGGCGTGACGCCGCTGCCGCCGGACAGGAACAGGAACTTGCGCGGAGTCTCGGACTCCCCCGGCGTGAATTCGCCGAGGGGGCCGACCGCGCGGATCGTGTCGCCCGGCTTCAGCGTGTCGTGCAGCCAGTTCGACACCGGACCGCCGGGCACGCGCTTGACGGTGATCGAGAGCCGATGCGGTCGCGCGGCGGAGGAGGAGACGGTGTAGCTGCGGTGAATGGTTTCGCCGCCGATGGGCAACTCCAGCGTGATGAACTGACCCGGCTTGAACCGGAACAGGCAGGGGCGCCGTGGCGCGAAGACGAAGGTCTTCACGTCATGCGTCTCGTCCCGCACCGCCCGGCACACCAGCGTGTCGTCGATTTCGGGATCCCAATCCCGGACCGGAGGCGGAGCCGCATCCTGCTGCATCGTCATCTCTCTCCTTGAGCCCTGAACCTTGAGCCCTGAACCCTGGGCCTCGAGCCCTGAATCCTGACCAGCGGGCGATCCCGGCGGCTTGCCGGCCGGGATCGCCCTGGCGTCGCGTTATTCGGCGGCGACGCCCATCGGCGCCTGCTTGCCCAGCAGATGTTCGGCCATGCGGCCGATGTACCATTCCGTGAACTTCTCCACGAGCGGCTCGGTGTAGGGCGAATAGGGACCCGGCTCGTAGGCAGGGCTGAGGGCGCCGTTGTGCGAGATCTCGACCAGATCGGCATCCTGCTGGTTGGTCGCCTCCCACACCTCCGTCAGGCGGTTCAGGTCGTAATCGACTCCCTCGACCGCGTCCTTGTGGACCAGCCAGCGGGTGCGCAGCAGGTTGCGGTCGGGACCGAGCGGGAACACCGAAAAGGTAACGATGTGGTCGCTCATGAAGTGGTTCCAGGAATTCGGCTGGGTCCAGAAGGACAGGGCGCCCAGCTTGCGCTCGGTGATCGACCCCAGCAGCTTCCTGGAAGCGCTGCGCGTGTCCTTGGTGTGGGCCTCGCCGGCGCCGTCCAGCGGCAGGCGCTCGGCGCGGAAGCCGGTGGTGTCGGTCAGGCGATCGACCTCGCGGCTGGGGAAGCCGGCCGCTTCCCAACCGGCGTGGCAGGACTGCACCAGCGCGTCGTACTTGGCGGCATGTTCCATCCGCTTCGGGTTGGTGCCGTCGGGGGCGAAGCCGAAGCCGTATTCGAACAGCGGGATGGTCAGTTCCGGATGGTTGCTGACGCAGTGGTAGCATTCACGATTGTTCTCCATCGTGAGCTTCCAATTGCCCTTCTCGATCAGGTCCACCGTCTTGGCGACCTTGCAGTTCTTCAGATCGTGCGGAAGGATGTAGGGCTCGATGGCCGCCGCCATGCGGTCGATGTCGTCCGGCGCTTCCTCCGCCAGACAGATGAAGATCAGGCCGCCGACCGACCGGATGTGCACCTTCTTCAGATTCCGGCACTTGCGGTCGAAATCACTGCCCATATGCTCGGCGAACAGAAGCTCGCCGTCCTGGCCGTAGGTCCACTGGTGATAGCTGCACACCAGATTGCCGACCGAGGTCTTCTCCTGGAGGATGATGCGCGCGCCGCGGTGGCGGCAGACATTGTGAAAGGCCCGCAGTTCCATGTCGTCGTCGCGCATGACGATGACGGAGGTCTTGCCGATATCCACCACCATCACGTCGCCCGGCTCCGCCACGTCCGGCTCCACACCCACGTGCAGCCAATGGCGGCCGAAGATGATCTCCATGTCCAGCTTGAAGATCTCCTCGCTGGTATAGAACGGGGCTTCCAGGCTGTGCCCCTTCTTGCGGCGCGTCAGCAGGGCTTCTATGGAAATCTCGGACGACATGGCGGTTGACCTTCTGCGGGAGTGGGGCCGTGCGTTCTTGGAATCGTTCAGCCTTGATCGGGCTGTTGCCATTTTCGATTCCACGACACCCAGCCTGCCGCCCGTCGCGGCGCGTCGCGTTCTGGAATGCGACATCAACTTTAAAAAGGCCGACAGGCGCACCTGTCTTTTTGCGCAAGCCGGACTTCGGCAGCAGTCGTTTTGCGACACGCCGTGATTATCCAAGGACAACGGCCGCCGCCTGTAAGGCGGGCAACATTCGCCGACAGGGCCGGGGTCGTACGAGGCTGTCGCAAATCCGATACGAATTGCCGCTCTGATGAAGGTTTTTTGCTTTCGGGGCCGGCATTCTTCCTCAATCAGCACTGATGCCAACAACGATCCCGTTGGTTGGAAACGACTTTCCGCGTCGATCCCGGAAGGTGGCCGGCGGATCATGCATTCGATCCGGAGCCATCATCCGATCGCGTTCTCCGGTAGGACGGAGGTGATCTTCCGGGCCACCTGCTCGCGTCTGCTGCAAGTTTCGGCACGGCGACGCCGGGCCGTCCGGCCAAACGGGTCCAAACAAACAAACGATAAGAGGAGGCTTCTTGATGAAAATCTTCGGTAAAGCCTTGGGCGTGCTGCTTTCGGCGGCCATGACGGTCAGTCTGGGGACCGGCGTGATCGCCGCCCCGGCGCAGGCCGCCGAGAAGTCCATCAACATCGGCTGGACCGCCTGGTCCGACGCCGAAGCGGTGACGAAGCTGGCCAAAGCCGTGATTGAGGAGCGGTACGGTTACAAGGTCGAGCTGACCATGGCCGACATCGGCATCCAGTATCAGGGCATCGCCAGCGGCAAGCTGGACGCCATGCTGATGTCGTGGCAGCCGCTGACCCACAAGCCCTATCTCGACAAGGTCGGCAAGGACGTGGTCGACCTCGGCCCGCTCTACACCCGTGCCCGCCTGGGCTGGGTGGTGCCGGACTACATCCCTGTCGATCAGGTCAAATCCATCGAGGATCTCAAGAAGCCGGACGTGCAGCAGAAGCTGGGCGGCAAGATCCAGGGCATCGATCCGGGATCGGGGTTGATGCAGGCGTCCGAAAAGGCGCTGAAGACCTATGATCTGAAGGGCCTGCAGCTGGTGTCGGCCAGCGACGCCGCGATGCTCGCCGCTCTGGAGCGCGCCATGAAGCGCAACGAGTGGATCGTCGTGACGAGCTGGAGCCCGCACTGGATGTTCGCCAACTGGAAGCTGCGCTACCTGGACGACCCCAAGGGCGCGTTGGGCGGGTTGGAGAGCGTGAACGCCATCGTCCGCAAAGGCTTCTACCAGGATCATCCGGAAATCTTCGAATTCCTGAACCGGATGGTCCTGCCGATCGGTGATCTGGAAGCGATGATGCAGGAAGCCCGGCAGACCAGCTACGAGCAGGCGGTCGACAATTACATCAAGAACAACAAGGCCCGGGTCGATTATTGGGTCACCGGCAAGCTTTGATTGGCCGCGCTCCCTTTCCCTTACCGTTCGTGGAGGCGGTCCGTTCCAAACGCGCACGCGTGTGGGACGGCCGTCTTCAGCCACGCCATGATCGTGGTCGCCGATGGACTCGTCAGCACACATGCAGGGTATCGCATCGAGCCCCGGCAGGACCGACCGGCTGCTGGACGGCATCCGCACCGGTTGACCGGCAATGTCACCCTTATCAAGAGAACGATGATCCCATGACCAATCCGCTGTTCCGTGTCGGTGAAGCCACCGTCTTCGCCAAGGAGGGCCAGTTCACCGACGCCATGCCGGAGATCGTGATCGGAACGGTCGATGGTCCGGCCGGCCACGCATTCGCCACCATGATGGGGCAGACCGCCGGCCACACCCGCATGTTCGCGGTGCGGGATTGCAATCAGATGGTCCGTCCGGCCACCATGATGGTGTCCAAGGTCACGATGAAGTCCAGCGCCTATGTCGACCTGTTCGGCGGCATCGTCCAAGCGGCCACGGCCGACGCCGTGCTGGACTGCGTCATCGAAGGCATACTGCCGCGCGACGGGATCAACGACCTGTGCATTCTGGTGATGGTCTGGATCGACCCCCGCTGTCCCACTGATCCGAACCTCGATCGCGCCGATCTCTACCGCACCAATTACGAGGCGACCAAGATCGCCATCGGCCGGGCGATGCGCAATGAACCCACCATCGACGAACTGATCGAAAACCGGCACAAGGTCCGGCATTTCATGTTGGATCCGCTGGAGTGACCTGCTGGCCCGACACAGCAGACCAGGAAAAAAGCCCGCCTCCGATCAGGAGCGCGGGCTTTTTGCCGTAGGGCCGCTTGACCCGTCCCCGGCGGCTATCGGCGCTCCACATTCGGCAGGAAGACGGTCAGCAGCCCCAGGAGCGGAAGGAACGAGCAGGCGGAATAGACGAAGCCGATGCCGCGCCAGTCCGCGACGACGCCGAGCCCCGCCGCACCGATGCCGGCGACGCCGAAGGCCAGCCCGAAGAACAGGCCCGACACCAGACCGACCCGGCCGGGCAGCAGTTCCTGTGCATAGACCACGATGGCGGGGAAGGCCGATGCCAGGGCCAGCCCGATCACGGCGCTGAGAACCACCGTCGCCGTCAGGCCGACATAGGGCAGGGCCAGGGTGAAGGGCAGGATCCCGAGGATCGAGACCCAGATCACCGTCTTGCGGCCGATGCGGTCGCCGACCGGACCGCCGATCACCGTTCCCGCCGCGACGGCCGCCAGAAAGACGAACAGGCAGAGCTGGGCGTCGCCGGTGGACAACCCGAAGCGGTCGATCAGGTAGAAGATGTAGTAGCTGGTGATGCTGGCCAGATAGACGTATTTGGAGACGATCAGCGCGATCAGGATGCCGACGGCCCTGGCGACCTGTCCGGCCGGCAGTTCGCTCCGCTGCGCCGACTGTCTGCCACCCGACCGGGGTTTGGCGTTCAGTCGCTGCCAGCTGCCCAGCCGGACCATGACCACCATACCGGCAAGGGCGGCGATGGCGAACCAGCTGAGGCTGCCCTGGCCGTGGGGCAGAATGACGAAGGCCGCCAGCAGCGGGCCGAGCGAGGAGCCGAGATTGCCGCCGACCTGGAACAGCGATTGGGCCAGCCCATGGGCGCCGCCGGAGGCCTGGCGCGCGATGCGCGACGCTTCCGGATGGAAGACGGACGACCCGAAGCCTAGCAGCATGCCGCCGGCCAGCAGCGCCGGAAAGCCGGGCGCCCACGCCAGGGTGAGAAGCCCGAGCAGGGTGGAGCCCATGCCGAAGACCAGCGAATAGGGCATCGGCTTGCGGTCAGTGAACAGGCCGACCAGCGGCTGAAGAAGCGATGCCGTCACCTGATAGACGAAGGTCAGCAGGCCGAGTTGGGCGAAGCTGAGGCCGAACTCGTCCTTCAGGATCGGATAGACCGCCGGCAGCAGCGACTGGATCATGTCGTTGAGCAGGTGGCAGGCGCTGATCGCGGCCAGAATGGAAAAGGCCGTCGAACCGGTGCGGGGCCGGCTCATGGTGGTGTCGGTCACGGGGGCATGCCCTCTTCTCTCCGCCTCAGGCGTTGGGTCCGTCCCGTCCTCGATGAAGGGGGCGGTCCGGGATCGCCCGGCATGTTGCGTTGAATGCGCTGTAAGCCTACGGTCGGCAGAGAAGGCCCGCCACCGCGGTCAGGCCAGTTTCCTACGAGATCGGGCCATGGTCAGAAATGTCCGCGTCGACGAGATCGACGCCGTCCAGCGGCCACTGCTCGCCACCACCCACGACTACCCGGACGGCGGGACGCTGCCGCTCCACCGGCACCGGCGCGGACAGCTGATCTCCGGTATCACCGGGGTGCTGATCATGTCGACGCCGCAAGGGCGGTGGGTGGTGCCGCCGGACTTCGGCTTGTGGATCCCGCCTGGTGTCATGCACGAGGTCCGCATGATCGGGGCGGTGACCACCCACAGCCTTTTTCTCGATCCGGACCTGAGCGGCGGCATGCCGGACCGCTGTCAGGTCGTCGGGCTTTCGCCCTTCATCCGCAGCCTGATTTCCCGCGCCGTGGATGTCCCGGCCGATTATGACCCGGACAGCCATGACGGCGCGGTGATGACGCTGATCCGCTACGAGATGCAGCATCTGCCGGCCCAGCCGCTGACCGTGCCCTTCCCGACGAATCCGGCCCTGGCCGAGCGCTGCCGGCGCTTTCTTCGGCAGCCGGCGGTGCATGAGACGATCGAGCAATGGTGCGACGGGCTGGGGGTCAGCCGGCGCGCCTTCACCCGGCTGTTCCGGCGGGAAACCGGGCTGAGCTTCCTGGAATGGCGACAGCAGGCCTGCCTTGCCGCCGCGCTGCCGCGGCTGGTGGCGGGGGAGAGCGTCACCGCCGTCGCGCTCGACCTCGGCTATGACAACCCCGCCGCCTTCACGGCGATGTTCAAGCGGGTGCTGGGATCGTCGCCGCGCGCCTATCTCAAGGGTGACGGCTGACTCTTCCGCTCATGGGTATCGCATCGCCTCCAGGTCGGCGATCAGACCGGGGCCTTGCGGTCGCCAACCGAGCGTCGCCTGTGTCAGGGCGCTGGATGCCGCCATGTCGATGCCCGCGAACATCGCCATCCAGCCGAAGGACTCCGCCGCCTTGTCCTGCGGGATTGAGACCGAGGGGATCTTCAGGCCGCGCGCCAGCGCTTCGACGATCGCGCGGGTCTCGACGCCTTCCTCGCCGACCGCGTGATAGCGGGCGCCGGGTTCCGCCTTCTCGATGGCCAGCCGATACAGGCGGGCGACATCGCTGAGATGACCGGCGGACCAGCGGTTGCGCCCGTCGCCGATGTAGGCTGCGGCCCCCTTTTCGCGGAAGATGGCGATCAGCGGGGTGATCAGCCCCTGCTTCTCGGTGTTGTGGACCTGCGGCAGCCGCATCACCGCGACGTTGACGCCGGCATCCAGCAGCTCGTTGCCGGCCCGCTCCGACGCGATGCGCGGATTGGGGTGGGACTCATCGAAGACATCTTCCCGCGCGAGCCGGCCATGGCCGGCACCGCCGATGCCGACCCCGGACGTGATCAGCAACGGGCGCCGAGACCCCTTCAGCACCTCGCCCAGCGCGCCGATCACCCGGCGATCCTTTTCGCAGTTCTCGACGAAGCGCGAGAAGTCGTGGTCGAAGGCGGTGTGGATCACCGCATCGGCTCTTTCGGCGCCGCTTCGGACGCTCGCCGGGTCCTCCAGCGTGCCGTGGTGTGGCTCGGCCCCGGCGGCTTCCAGCGCCCGGGCGCCGTCGGCCGAGCGGGTCATGCCGATGACTTGATGGCCGGCTTGGAGAAGTTCGGACAGCACCGCCCGGCCGATGAAGCCGGTGGCGCCAGTGAGGAAAATACGCATGGGGAAATCACCGTTCCAATTTCGTCACCCCCACTGTGACGCCCGGTGATATCCTGTTAAAGTAGTGACGTTTTCCTAGTATAATGGCTACCAGGATCGCCGATGCAGCCCGACGCCAAACCAGCGGACAAGGCCAACACGCTAGCCGGCTTTTTACGGGACCGCCGCACGCGGCTCGATCCGGCGGTTTTCGGCTTCACAGGGCGGCGCCGTACGCCGGGACTGCGCCGGGAAGAGGTGGCGCAACGGGCCAACATCAGCCCGACCTGGTACACCTGGCTGGAACAGGGGCGGGGAGGGGCGCCGTCGGCCGACGTGCTGGACCGGATCGCCGGCAGCCTGTTGCTGACCGATCTGGAACGGGAGCATCTGTTCATCCTGGCGCTCGGCCGTCCGCCGGAGATGCGGTACAGGCCGGCGGACGGCGTCAGTCCGCGTCTGCAACGGCTGTTGGATGCGTTCGACGCCTGTCCCGCCTTCATCAAGACGGCGACTTGGGACGTGCTGGCCTGGAATCAGGCCGCCACGGTCGTTCTGACCGATTACGCCACGCTTCCCCCCGACCGGCGCAACATCCTGCGGCTGGTGTTCTGCAATCCGGCGATCCGGGCCAAGCAGAAGGATTGGGAAGGCATGGCGCGGTTCCTGGTCGGCGCCTTCCGTGTCGACGCCGCCCGCGCCGGGGCGGTGAAGGAGATTGCCGACCTCGTCGACGAGTTGTGCCGGGCCAGCGCGGATTTCGCCCGGTTCTGGAAGGAGAACGATGTCTATGCGCCGAGCGAGGGGATCAAGCACCTCCAGCATCCCGAACTCGGCAGCATCGAGATGGAGTTTTCCGGCTTCGCCGTCGATGGCCGCCCGGACCTGGGGCTGCTGGTCTACAATCCGCTGGATGAGCACACCAAGGACCGCATCCGGGCGATGGTCGCCCGAAGGACTGAGGCGGGGGCGGCAGGGCACTGAGCGGAGTGCCCTGATAGGTCTCGTCCGACCGTCCGACGGCCGCGACCGTCCATCGACGCCCGGATGCTGGGCCGCGGTCAGGAGGCTGGCATCAGTCGTCTGAATGCGACGCAATGCCGTGTTTGCGCAGTTTGGCGTAAAGGTTTGTGCGCGATAGGCCGAGCCTCCGGGCGGCTTCGAGCTTGTTGCCCCGGCAATCCTCCAGGGCTTCCAGAATGAGCGACCGTTCCAGCTCGTCCATGGCGGCGGTCAGGGACCGCTTCCGGTCGGGTGGGGCAGGCGGCTGGATTGCGGCGCTCGGAAGGATGTCCGCGAAATCCTCGGCCCTGATGCGCTCACCTTCGGTGCGCACATAGACCTGTTCGATGACGTTGGCCAGTTCACGGACATTGCCGGGCCAATCATGCTGTCGCAGCGCATCCAGCGCCGCAGGCGTGAACTCGCGCATCGGCTGATCAAGACTGATGGCGATCTTCTCCGAAAACAGGGGGGCGAGGATCTCCAGGTCGTCCTTGCGGTCACGGAGCGCCGGCAGCTGTATCGGAAAGACATTGAGCCGGTAGTACAGATCCGACCGGAAGGCGCCGCTGCGCACCATCTCGGCCAGGGGACGGCTGGTTGCCGCGATGATGCGGACATCGACCTTGATGATCTGATTGGACCCGAGCGGCTCGACCTCGCGTTCCTGCAGGGCGCGCAGCAGTTTTGCCTGCAGTGGCAGCGGCATGTCGCCGATCTCGTCGAGAAACAGCGTTCCGCCATGGGCAAGCTGGAACTTGCCGGGGCGCGGCTGGCGGGCGGCGCCCGTGTATGCGCCCGGCGCGACGCCGAAGAACTCCGCTTCCAGAAGGTTTTCGGGAATTGCGGCGGTATTGACGGCGACGAAGGGACGGTGGGCGCGATCCGAGGAGGCATGGATCGACTGAGCCACCAGTTCCTTGCCGGTCCCGGTTTCACCAAGCAGAAGGACCGCCGACCGGATCTGGCCGGCCCTGCGCACCAGCCGCTTGACCTGCAACATCGGCTGGCTGAAGCCGATCAGGTTCTCGACCGTGTATTGGGAGGCCCGGCTCGCCGCCAACTCCTGCTCCACACGGGTCAGGCGCGACTGCAGCTTGTTGAAACGGTCGGCGATGGGCCGAAGATAGGTCAGGCTGTTCTTCAGGGCGAAGGCGAGGGCTCCGATGACCTGTCCTCGCTCATCGCGCAGGGGCAGGCGGCTGACCAGCAGCGTGTGCTCGCCATAGCGCATGATGTCGAGCGGCAGCGACCGGCCCGTTTCTACAACCTCGCGCATCCGGCTGTGTGGAATGATGCGTTCCACCGGCTGGCCGATTGCGTCCGCCGGCGACCGGAAGCCAAGCATCGCAATCTGTTTGTCGCTGAACCAGACATGCTTGTCGTTTGACCAGACGAGGCGCGCATCCTGATCGACCAGGATGGCGCCGTCGATCATCTCATCGATCATCACCATCAGCGCACGTGCCGCAGCGAAATGGCCGGCCGGATCCTTCTGCATGCCACGCTCCTTTGCGTCACTGATTGTCAATATGTCGCACATTGTCTGTCAGAAAAGTGAACACGGGGAAAGTGCCGATTTGCAGCGGTGTTCCGCCCTTTGCGCCAGTCGACTGTCAGCGATCGCTGAATCCTGCTCCCCCGCATGTTGAGCGTCTCTTTGAATATATTCTTTCTTTTCAAGTATTTACTCGCATGGCACGCGTGTTGCTAGCCATCCCTTCCAAAATGCACGCCATCTGAACAATCCGTCTCGCGATCCTGTGGGCCTTGGCAGGAAATGGGTGGTGGGGCACAGGCTTCCGGTCAGGCAAAGGGGGAAATGCACGCGCCATGACAAACCAGCGCATCGCGATCATCGGCGGCGGACTGATGGGGCACGGGATCGCACAGGCCTTTGCCGCCGCCGGACATCGCGTCGCCATCCAGGAACCCGATGCCGAACGCCGGTCCGCGATCCCCGACCATATCCGCCGCAATTTGCAGGTTTTGGGGGAAGACGTCGCGGCCGCCGACCTGATCGAGCTGCACGAAACGCTGGCGGGGGCCGTTGCCAGCGCCGACATCGTTATCGAGGCGGTGCCGGAGGACCTCGCCCTCAAACAACGCATCGTCGCGGCCATCGAAGCGGAGGCGCCAGCCCATGCACTTCTGGCCAGCAACACGTCGGTGATCCCGATCACGCGGATCATGGAGCCGCTTTCCGACAAGACCCGCGCCATGGGCACCCATTGGTGGAATCCGCCCTATCTGATCCCGCTGGTCGAGGTGATTCAGACCAAGGATAGCAGCGATGCCGCGATCACAGCGATGATGGGCCTGCTGACGTCCATTGGAAAGACGCCGGTGCATGTCCGCAAGGATGTTCCCGGCTTCATCGGCAATCGTCTGCAGCACGCGCTCTGGCGTGAGGCGATTGCCCTGGTCCAGAACGGCGTGTGCGATGCCGAAACGGTCGATGCCGTGGTCAAGGCGAGTTTCGGCCGGCGGCTCGCCGTGCTTGGACCGTTGGAGAATGCCGATCTTGTCGGCACCGACCTGACCCTCGCGGTTCATGAGCATGTCCTTCCCGATCTCGACCGCAGTCCCGGTCCGTTGCCCCTTCTGCGCCATCTGGTTGCGTCAGGGCGGCTGGGCATGAAGGCAGGCGTGGGCTTCCGGACCTGGACGGAAGCGCAGCGGGAGGAGGTCGCCACCACCCTTGCCACGCATCTTCAACGGCTGGATGCCCTGGAACGCCGGTAGCCGCCACCGCAGCCGCTCGGCGACGTTCAATCTTCAATCGTCCGCAACCCCGACGGGCGGACTTACACAGGAGGGCCTTGCATGGCCGCATCAGGCAAGAAAGTCATCATCAGCTGCGCGCTGACGGGCTCGATCCACACACCCACCATGTCGGACGCCCTGCCGGTCACGCCCGACGAGATCGTCGAGCAGGGGGTCGGTGCGGCCGAGGCCGGGGCAGCGATCCTGCACCTGCACGCCCGCGATCCCCGCACCGGGCAGCCGACACCGGATCCGGCGGTGTTCATGCAGTTCCTGCCGCGGCTGAAACAATCGACCGATGCGGTGCTGAACATCACCACCGGCGGCTCGCTCAACATGACGGTTCAGGAACGACTTGCCGCCCCGCTGCAGGCCCAGCCGGAAATGTGCTCGCTCAACATGGGATCGATGAACTTCGGCATCTTCCCTCTGGCCGACCGGTACAAGAACTGGAGGCACGACTGGGAAGAGCCCTATCTGCGCAGCACCGACGACTTCATCTTCCGCAACACCTTCCGAGACATCGCCTATATTCTGGAACATCTCGGTGAAGGCTGTGGCACGCGCTTCGAGTTCGAATGCTATGACGTCGGCCATCTGTATAATCTTGCACATTTCCTTGATCGCGGGCTGGTGAAGACGCCGCTCTTCATCCAGACGATCTTCGGAATCCTGGGCGGCATCGGGGCGGAGGAGCGCAACCTCGTCTTCATGCGCGAAACTGCCGACCGCCTGTTCGGCAAGGATTACGAATGGTCGGTGCTGGCCGCCGGCCGCCATCAGATTCCCTTCACGACCATGGCCGCGGTGATGGGCGGCAATGTCCGGGTCGGGCTTGAGGACAGCCTCTATCTCGCCAAGGGCCGGTTGGCGCGGAACAGCGCCGAGCAGGTGACGAAGATCCGCCGCATCCTGGAGGAACTGTCGCTGGAGGTCGCCACTCCGGAAGAGGCGCGCGCCATGCTCCACCTCAAGGGCGCCGATCAGGTGGCGTTCTGAGCCGCCCCATTTTCTTATATCTAAGGACCGAGAGATGCAGAACAGAAACGCCGTGGTTACCGGCTCCACCAGCGGAATCGGGCTGGCGACGGTGCGGGAACTGGCCGGCCGGGGCTGCCATGTGATGGTCAACGGCTTCGGCGACCGTGCGGAGATCGACCGGACCTGTGCCGAGATCGCGGAGCGGAGCGGGACCCGGATCGTCTATTCCGCCGCCGATCTCAGCCGGCCGGAGGAGGCCCGCGCCCTGATGGCGGAGGCGGCTGACCTGCTGGGACCGATTGACATCCTGGTGAACAACGCCGGCGTCCAGCATGTCGCCGCCCTGCACGAGTTTCCCGACGACAAGTGGGACCTGCTACTGGCAGTCAACCTCAGCGCCGCATTCCACACGATCAAGGCGGCTGTGCCGGCGATGCGGGAACGGGGCTGGGGGCGCATCGTCAACACGGCCTCCGTGCTGGGCATGGTCGGCGCCCCGCACAAGCCGGCCTATGTGGCCGCCAAGCACGGCATCATCGGCCTGACCAAGTCGGTGTCGATCGAGGTCGCCGGTCACGGCATCACCTGCAACGCGGTGTGTCCCGGCACGGTGCTGACCCCGATCATTGAACGGCAGATCGCCCAGCAGGCGCAGGTCACCGGCCTGCCCGAGGATCAGGTCCTGAAGGCGGTATTCCTGGAGAAGATGCCGATCGGCCGGCTGATTGGCCCGGAGGAGGTCGCCGCCGCCATCGCCTTCCTCTGTTCCGACGCCGCGGCATCGATCACCGGTGCGGTCCTTCCCGTCGACGGCGGCTATACCACCCATTGAGTCCTCATTCCGCGACCCTCCGGGCGGCGCCGTCGCCGGCGACCGCCCCAATCACCAAGAACTGTCAGAATTGGGAGTGAAAGATGCGCAAGTTCCTTCTCGCCGGCGTCGCCTTCGCCACGCTGGCCGCGGGTTCGGCCCAGGCCCAGGCCCAGATGTCCGACTCTGTCATCAAGATCGGCATGCTGTCCGACCGCTCCGGCATCTATGCCGACATCAACGGCGAAGGATCGGCGGTGGCCGCAAGGATGGCCGCAGAGGAGTTCGGCAACGCCATCAACGGAACGAAGATCGAGATCATCGTCGGCGACCACCAGAACAAGGCGGACATCGCCGCCAACCTCGCCCGCCAGTGGATCGATACGGAAAAGGTGGACGTGATTGCCGATGTGCCGAATTCGGCCGCCGCGCTGGCCGTGCAGGGGATCACGCGGGACAAGAAGCGCCTGTTCCTGATGTCCGGTCCGGGTTCGACCGATCTGACGGGCAAGGATTGCAGCCCCTACGGCTTCCAGTGGACCTGGGACAACCATGCCGTCGCCTCTGCCACCGCCCGCGCACTGGTCGAGCAGGGCAGGAAGAGCTGGTTTTTCATCACCGCCGATTACGCCTTCGGCCATTCGCTGGAGGCCGAAGCGGCTGACACCGTCAAGCAACTCGGCGGGACGATCAAGGGCAGTGTGCGTCATCCGCTGGGCGCATCCGATTTCTCCTCCTACCTGCTTCAGGCTCAGGCATCCGGCGCCGATGTCGTCGCCTTCGCCAATGCCGGCGGCGACACCATCAACGGCGTCAAGCAGGCGGCCGAATTCGGCATTCCCCAGAGTGGGCAGACCTTGGCCGGCCTGCTGCTGAACATCAACGACATCAAGGCGCTCGGGCTGGAGACCTCGCAGGGACTGATGCTGGCGAACTCCTTTTACTGGGACATGAACGACGAGACCCGCGCCTGGTCGAAGAAGTTCGAGGAACGGACCGGCCGCAAGCCGTCGATGAACCAGGCCGGTGTGTATTCGGCGGTCCGCCATTACCTGAAGGCCGTGCAGGAAATCGGCACCGACGATGCCGACAAGGTGGCTGCCAAGATGCGCAGCATGCCGGTCACCGACATGATGATGAAGGAGGCGAAGATCGCCGATAACGGCCGCGTCTTCGACGACATGTATCTGGCGCAGATCAAGATGCCTGCCGAATCGAAATACGCCTGGGATTACTTCAAGATCATCAAGAAGATCCCCGGTACGCAGGCCTACATCGACCCGAAGGCAAGCGGCTGCCCGCTCGTAAAATGACGGAAAAAGGGGAGCGTTCGGGCTCCCCTTTTTATTGCGCCGCGTCAGGCCATCCGCGGTGGCGGGAGTTGCGTACCGTCCGGCTTCCGAAAACATCGGGGTCGGGCTTGAACGGCCGGCGCCCACCATCCATTTACCATCCAGACAGATGGTGAGCGGATGGACGATCATGAGCGACGTGGCGCGAGACCTGCGGCCGAAAGCCGGAGACAGCGAGAAGATCACCATCAATCTCGGCTACGTCGACCTAGGTCACATCGACCTGTTGGTGGAGGAGGGGTTTTATTCGAACCGCACCGACTTCATCCGCACTGCCATCCGCAACCAAGTCGACAAACACGCTGACGTGGTCCGCCAATCGGTGACGCGAAAGAGCGTCGATCTGGGCCTTCGTCATTTCAGCCGCGCCGACCTGGAAGCCGTACAGGCCGAGGGGCGGATGCTGGATATCCGCGTCCTCGGGCTTGCCGCCATCGCCCAGGACGTGACGCCCGAGCTTGCCCGCGCCACCATCGCCACGCTGACCGTACTTGGCGCGCTCCATGCGCCGTCCGCCGTCAAGGCGGCGCTCGCCGACCGCATCCGCTGATGCGTCCCGCAGAGCCGATGTCGGCGTCATCCCCGAACCGAGAAAGCACCCAAATGTCCCAAACACGCCCCACCGGCTTTCCGCCCGGCATGGACGAGGTCGCCCGACTGACCCGGGCTGGCCGGCTCGCCGAAGCGACCGGTCTGGTCCAGCGTCTGCTGCGCGGAGAGGGCGCGGCCGAACCTGCGGCAACTCCGGCCACCGTGCCAGACCCGACTTTGCTGGAGGGAGAGTTCGTGAACCTCGATGCTGCTCCCGGACCGCAGGTTCGCAGCGACACCCCGAACCGCGCGCGACCGGCCGGCAAGATGCCGGGAGGCCGGTCAGGAAAGGGCGCGAGGACCGGCCTGAGCGAGACCCTGCGCGGCCTTGCCGCGCGCCTGCAGCCGACGGGGTTGCTAGGCGGAACCGGTGCGCCGCGCCCGCCCGCCGAACCGCTGCCGGATGGCGCGTCCTTCGCAACGGCGTCCCACAGCGGGGCAGCGGGGACGCGGGCGTATAAGCTCTATGTGCCGGCCAACCGCGGAGACGGGCTGCGTCCGCTGGTGGTGATGCTGCACGGCTGCACCCAGTCGCCCGACGATTTCTCCGCAGGGACCAGGATGAACGCCTTTGCCGAGCGGCACGGCGTTTACGTCGCCTACCCCGAACAGCCGACCTCGGCCAACGCCCAGCGCTGCTGGAACTGGTTCAAACCCGAAGACCAGCGCCGCGGACAAGGGGAGCCTGACCTGCTGGCTGGGATCACCCGCCGGATCATCCACGACCACCCCATCGACCCGAACCGGGTTTACATTGCCGGGCTGTCGGCCGGCGGTGCCGCCGCGGCCATCATGGGGGAAGCCTATCCCGACCTCTATGCGGCGGTCGGCGTGCATTCCGGCCTGCCTGCCGGCGCCGCGCACGATCTTCCCTCCGCCCTCGCCGCCATGCGCCAGGGCGACGGCGGAGCCACAGGCAGGGCAAGAGCAGGAAGAGCGGGTGCCGGCCACCCCGTGCCCACCATCATCTTCCACGGTGATCGCGATACCGTCGTCCACCCGCGAAACGGCGATCATGTGGCGGCCCGCGCGACGGCCGCCGCGGCCGGCCTCGGCACCGAAGTGCAACATGGCGAAGCCCCCGGCCGGCGTTCCTACAGCCGAACCCTGCACACCGACCCTTCCGGCCGGACGCTGTGCGAACTGTGGGCTATCCATGGCGCCGGACATGCTTGGGCGGGTGGGAGCCCCACCGGCTCCTACACCGACCCGCAGGGTCCGGACGCCACGGCGGAGATGCTGCGCTTCTTCCTGGGACACCAGTTGCGGACCGCGTCCGCCTGACGGCCACCCGCATCATAGCGTGTCCACCTACAGGCACCATCGGCGCCACACTGGACGCGCCGATGGCCCGAGGCACCCTCAAGGGCGGGGCGGCGGCGCGGTCACCAGCACCGCGACAGCGACGCACATGTTGGCCTGCATGCTGTCGACCTTCAGGACGCCTTGCAGGAAATACAGCATGTAGACCACCGACGTGTACAATGCGACCGATGTCCCGCCCTGGGCGCCGAAGATCGCCAGCAGGCTTCCCCTCCAGGCCGCCCACGGACCGCTGTTCCGCGGCATCGCCCACAACGGGAACCGGGTTTTGACTGACCGACCAAGGTTGGGAAGGCCCGTCTCTATGCAGCACTTGGCGTAATTGGAAGAAAAAGATAATCGCTGAAAGGAGTTCTTTGTCCGTTCCGCATGGATTCTGCTAAGTTGACGCCTGCCACCCTATCCTCAAGTATAACAGGGGACAATCAGACTATGCATAGCGTCTGACACTCTTTCGATTTCTTTTATACTCAGAGCAATGAGTCTAATGTATGCTCTGAAATAATGGTAATTATTTCGCGATGTGGTAGAAATAGTCCCGGCGTCCCTAGCGTCTGCGGAATTGCAAGAGGTGATCGCCATGACAACAACCGTCGTTACCGATCTCAATCTTGTAAGTTCCACTGCCAAAAACACCGGTGGAAACTTGGACTCAGAAAGTCCAGCGCTTTCGGGCGACGGCACAAAAGCGGTCTTTGTCAGCTATTCAAGCAACCTTATTGAAAATGATTTGACACCCCATGAACCCGATCTTTACCTAAAGGACATCAAGACCGGTCAGATTATGCTGATCAACCAGACACAATCGGGAAAGCAGGTGATCGGATGGCTAAGCGCGGCGACCATATCGGATGACGGAACAACGGTGGCCTTTTCCAGCTACACGGATGATCTCCCGCCGACAAACAACAACGGGTTCTATGATCTTTACGTGAAGGACTTGACGACCAGAGCATTGACGTTGGTTTCTCGTGCGGAGGACGGCGGCGATGCGAATGGCTCGAGCTTTGCCGCTGCATTGTCCGCCGATGGAACGAAGATTGCGTTCCTCAGTCAGGCAAGCAACCTCGTCACCGGTGACACGAACGGACAGGGGGATATCTTCGTTAAGGACCTGACCACGGGCAAGACGACCCTCGTCAGTCAGGCAGTGGACGGCTCCCTTGGGAATGGGCCCAGTTCCAATCCCGCGATTTCAGCGGACGGAACGAAGATCGCCTTTTCCAGCAGTGCCGATAATCTGGTGCCAGGTGACGGCAACGGCAGCGAAGACATATTCGTAAGGGATCTGAACACAGGGAAAACCATCCTGGCCAGTCGGACCATGGATGGAAGGCAAGCATCAGGAGTCTTGGGCATACCTTCAATTTCGGATGATGGAACCAAACTTGTCTTTTCCAGCAACGACGATGATCTGGCTCCAGATGACTGCAACGGAACCGATGATGTCTTTCTGAAGGACTTGGTGACAGGCAAGCTGACGCTGATTAGCCGTAACCAGGACGGCATGCCGGCAAACGGGCAATCCATACTTCCAACCATTTCGGGGGACGGAAGAAGAGTTGCCTTCTCAAGCGTGGCCGCCCTCGTTCCAAAGGATGGTCCCGCCTCCGCATTTGACATCTATGTGAAGGATTTGACGACCGGTGCGCTGATACTGGCCAGCGAGACCGGTGACGGTGTCCAGGCAAACGGCTCTTCATTCGGAGGCGTCATCTCGGCCGACGGATCACATGTCGGCTTTCAGAGCTTTGCCGACAACCTCTCACCCGACGATGCCAAAGGGGGGCTGACCGACGTCTTCGTCGCGACCCTTGGCCCACTGGAAGGCCAGCGAATCAACGGAACCAGTGGAGCGGATACACTGACGGGTGGGCGGGGGGACGACACGATATCCGGTCGCCGGGGCGACGATCTCCTCTTCGGCAAGGGTGGGCGTGACGAGTTGGAGGGGGATCAGGGCAACGACTCCCTATGGGGCGACAGCGGCAGCGACACCGTGAAGGGCGGTCCTGGTGACGACCGTCTGGACGGTGGGGCCGGAGATGATGTGGTGAGTGGCGGTCCGGGAGCCGACAGTCTGCTTGGCGGCAGCGGCCGCGACACGCTCTATGCCGGCGTCGATGGACAGACGGACACGATGGCCGGCGGATCTGGCGACGATGTCTATTGGATCATCGGAACCGGCAGCGACCAGCGGCCCAGCGACATCATCCGCGAAAATCCCGGGGAGGACACCGATACGGCCTTCGTCAAAGGCTCCTATCAACTGGCGGACAATCTGGAGAATGCCGTCCTGCTGGACAACCTATCCCAAGGCCGGACGTTCCTGAGCGGAAACAGCCAGTCCAACAACCTTCGCGGCAACGCGGGCGCAAACGATATCTTCGGCGCCGCGGGGAACGATACGATCCGGGGCGGCGGCGGCGACGACAGGCTGGGAGGCTATGATGGCGATGATCGCCTGTTCGGTGGCACCGGCAACGATCGCTTGAGTGGTGAAGCGGGCGATGACGTTTTGGCGGGTGGCTCGGGAAACGACTGGCTCGGCGGCGGAATGGGCAACGACCTGCTGATCGGCGGCGATGGCAATGACAGCATTGGTGTGCATGATCCTTATCAAGGAGCCCTTGCCGGACGCGACACCCTCGTCGGGGGCAGGGGCGACGACTGGATGGACGGCGGCGGGGCGCCCGGCCGATGGGGCGCCGTCGATTTCAGCGACGCTGCCGACCTGTTCCTCTTCGGCAGCGGCGGCCAAGGATTCGGCCACGACACGATCGCGGGCTTCAACGACGACAATGACCGGATCGAATTCCACGGCTACAGCCACGCGGATCTTGCCGGTCCGGTGACTGTCAAGGACATCAAGCCATACACCTATTACCCGGACGGCTATTCCTGGGCGGCTGACCTCGCCTTCAAGGACGGCTCCACCCTCCATGTCACCGGGGTGTCGCGCGGCCAGCCGACCTTCACCGAAGGAAGCGATTTTACGTTTCCCGACTCCAGGCCATCACGAACAAGAGCCCTGTTCACGGCCGACGACCCCGCCCACGGCCGTGAACTCTGGGGCACCGACGGCAAGGCTGCATACCTCGTCAAGGACATTGCGCCCGGGCCAACCTCTTCCCAGCCCACCGGCTCGGCGGCCATCGGCGACACGCTGTTCTTCACGGCTGACGATGCAACCCATGGCGCGGAATTGTGGAAAAGTGATGGAACCGCCAAGGGAACCGTTCTAGTGAGGGACATCCGTCCCGGTGGCGGCTCGTCCAGCCCGAGCGATTTGACGGTGATGGACGGCGAGCTCTATTTCACCGCCGATGACGGGGTGCATGGTCGCGCGCTCTGGAAGAGTGATGGGACCACCAGGGGAGCCCAAATGGTCTCCCACGCAATGAGCTCCATCATCGGCCTCACAGACGTGGACGGCACCCTGTTTTTCGATGCACGGGATGCCGCACACGGTGTCGCTCTCTGGAAAAGCGACGGCACCGCCTCCGGAACCATGGTGGTGAAGGATTTCCTCCCCGGCAACATCGACCCGGGAGGGCCATTTGCCCACGATCCACGGCACCTGACGGCGGTCGGCGACCGACTTTTCCTTACATCCGGGACGGGCGAGTTCGAAACGTATCTGTGGGTAACGGACGGCACGGAAGCCGGCACGATTCCATTGAAGGGCGGCATGGTCACCGACACGCGTGAGGGCTTCGACAACGACCTGGAGGCGATGGACGGGACGCTCTACTTCAACGCCGACTTCTCTTTGTGGAGGTCGGACGGTACGGTCGAAGGCACCAGGGAGATCAAGAGCTTCGCACCGATGCCGGGATGGAATCCCAACAGCCTTACTGCGGCTGGTGACATCCTGTTCTTTGCCGCCAATGACGGTCAACATGGCATGGAGCTGTGGGCCTCCGACGGAACCACACCGGGCACCCACTTGGTCATGGATATCAATCCGGGGACTCTCGGAGCGTCGATATCCGACATGACGGCCGTTGGCGAGGAACTGTTCTTCAACGCGGACGACGGCAAGAATGGGCGCCAGCTCTGGATGAGCGATGGCACCGCCGCTGGTACGCGCATGGTCAAGGAGGTCGCTTCAGGTCCCGATTGGACAGCGGCAGGTGATTTCAGTGCCGTCGGCGGCCAGCTTGTCTACAGCGCACTCGATACTCAACAAAATCGGGTACTCTTCTCGTTCGATGCTGCCTCTCTGAACGTTAATCGGATCGGCAGTGCCGACCTCGCAGGCGCATCCTACGACCCGAAGGGTGTCGTTTCAATTTGAGGTGAGCCCACGGTGTGCGTCAAATCGACGGTGGAGGGTTGCCAGACGGGCTCTGTTGCAAACTTCTGGTGTTGGCGCATGATGCTCGGCTTTCACCACATTGTTCAGATACTTGACCTGCCGGTACTCCGTCTCCTCAAGACTGTTCTCCGCCTGGGAGAGAGGTAGAAGTCGATGGGGCGCTGTTACGGGAAGGTTGGTGGCCCGCCGCAGCCTTTCACGTGACAGCTCGGAGCACAAGCCATGTCCCAGCGAGCACAGTTTATCACCCATGACGTGCAGAACCAGCCCGATCCCATGCCAGCCTACAACGCATGGCTGGGTGATCGGCCCCTGCGCCAGGCCGTAGAGCGGGAAGGGGGCGCTTGGGCCGCCGGCACCCTGACGATGTATGGCTCCCTTGCCGGTGGCGCGCTGATGGAACTGGGAGCGCAGGCCAACGAGAACCGGCCGCAGCTCCAGAGCTTCGATCGCTATGGTCGCCGCATCGACGAGGTGGCGTTTCACCCGGCCTACCATGAGGTGATGCGGCAGGCCATGCACTTTGGTGTTCACAGCTTCGCCTGGCGCAACGCCGGCCAGCCGGGTGCCCATGTGGCACGCGCCGCGCTGATGTACATGGGCAGCCAAGCAGAAGCCGGCACCTCCTGCCCGCTGACCATGACCTACGCCTCCGTGCCGGCGCTGCGCCACGCGCCTGATCTGGCAGCCGAATGGCTGCCGCGGGTGACGGCGCTGGAGTATGACCCGCGCTCGATCCCCGCCGGGCACAAGACCGCCTGCACGATCGGCATGGGAATGACGGAAAAGCAGGGCGGCTCCGATGTACGCAGCAACACCACCCGGGCGATACGGCAGCGGGATGGTGGCTACGAACTCGTCGGGCACAAATTCTTCTTTTCCGCTCCGATGTGCGACGCCCATCTGGTGCTGGCGCAGGCGGAAGGGGGGCTGAGTTGCTTCCTGGTGCCGCGCTTCCTTCCTGACGGTACGCGCAACGCGGTGGAGATCCAGCGCCTCAAGGACAAGCTCGGCGATTGGAGCAATGCCTCTGCCGAGGTGGAGTTCCTGGGCGCCTCCGCCAGTATGGTCGGCCACGAGGGACGAGGTGTGGCCACCATCATCGAGATGGTGGCGCTGACGCGGCTTGACTGTATGATCGGCTCGGCCGCACTGATGCGGCAGGCGCTGGTGCAGGCGCTGCACCACACCAGCCAGCGCCGCGCGTTCGGCCGCCTGCTGATCGACCAGCCGCTGATGCGCAACGTCCTTGCCGACTTGGCGCTGGAAAGCGAGGCGGCCGTCGCCTTGGCGATGCGCGTCGCCCGTGCCGTGGACTCCACCACCAGCAACAAGGAAGAGGCGGCGTTCGCCCGCATCGCCACCGCCATCGGCAAATATTGGATCTGTAAGCGCTGTCCGCCGATGGTGAACGAAGCGCAGGAATGCCTGGGCGGTATCGGCTATGTCGAGGAGAGCAATCTACCGCGCCTGTATCGTCAAGCCCCGCTCAACTCGATCTGGGAGGGAAGTGGCAACGTGCAGTGTCTGGACGTGCTGCGCACCTTGAAAAAGGAACCGGACGGCGCCCAAGCCCTGCTCGGCGAGTTGGCCACTGTCCGGGGTCGGAGCACGGATCTGGACCGCGAGGCGGAGTGGCTTGCCGCCACTTTTGCCGATACCGACGGACTGGAAGCACGCAGCCGACGTGTGGTGGAACGCGCTGCCCTCGCATTGCAGGCGACTGTTCTGTTGAAGGGCGACGACCCGCCGGTGGCCGAGACTTTTTGCCGTTCGCGCCTGGGCGGGGATCGCGGTTTGGCCTTCGGCACGCTGGACCCGCATGCGCCGCTGTCCGCGCTTATTCGCCGCGCGACGATCGACGGGTAATGGGTCGCGCTTCAAGCAGGAGCGTGTGGCGGGACAGGCGCGACGAGCGGCTCTTCGCTCGGGGCTCCCTTTCTAACACGACATCCTCGATCACTGCTGCTTTGCCAGCACCTTGGGGAAAGCGGCCGCAGACGGAGGAAGACAAAAGGGCGGCCCCGCCGGATGAACCAGGCGGGGCCAAGATCATGGGATGGGAGGTGGGTAACTCGCTACTCAGCGCTGGCGAACAAGGGCGCCTTGGCCGGCGACGTTGCCGATGCCGGCGGCGAGGTTCTGCACGTTGGCAAGGTTCGGAGGGCCAAAAGGCGTCCGGCCACCGGAGCGCTGGAGCACCGTCACGCCCTGCGACGCCGAGTTGCCGATACCCGCCGCAGTGTTCGACACATTGGCCATCGAGCCGCCGGGGAACAGCCCGCCGCTGCGCTGGCCGACGAACACGCCTTGGCTGGCGGTGTTGCCGACGCCGGCCGAGAGGTTCGAAACGTTCGCCATGTTCGGGCCGCCGAACAACCCGCCGCTACGCTGCAACGTCGTGACGTTCTGAGTGGCGGCATTGCCGATGCCGGCCGCGGTGTTCGACAGGTTGGACACATTCTGCGCCATGGCGGGAGCGGCGAACAGGGCAAGGGTGGCGAAGCCGGCGAGCAGGGAGGTGCGGATCATGGTGCGGTCTCCTTGGTGGGGCCGGTGCTCTGCATCCGGCCGGTGGTCTCGATGACATCACCCTAACGAACTCCGCCCGCCGCCGATGTGAGCCTGGCCACAGGCGGCCGCATGTCTCGTCCACGCCGAATGTTCCCCATCACGGCGGGACGGAGCGTTCGCGGCGATGCGCGCCGAATGGCGCGGAGTTTGCGCAAGCACAAAGAGGATCCGGCATTGTCGTGGCATGGTCCGACCATGACCTTTCCATCATTTTACGATGCGGCGCCGCGGCTCATTGTGCGCGATCCGCTGAGCGAGTTCCTCGGCGCGGCCGAGGGCGGCCTGCTTCACTACGGATATGCCGACGCTGTGCGGCTTGCCGGCCATTCCTGTCCGACCGTCGCGGGATCTTACCTGATGACTGTACGGTCATTGGAGAAGCTGTATCCCGATGAAGTGCCCGAACGCGGGGCTGTTGCAGTCTCCGTTCGTGAGGCCGCCGACGAGGGTGTGGCCGGCGTGATGGCAAGCGTCGCCACGCTGCTGACCGGAGCGACGAAAGACACCGGCTTTAAAGGCATCGCCGGACGCTTCGACCGCCGGAACCTCCTGTCCTTCGGCGTCGGCATGCAAGGCGCCATGGCCTTCGTCCGCACCGACACGGGGGCGGGCCTGCAGGCGACACTCGACATGAGTGTCGTTCCGGTGGATCCGGCGATGCCTCGCCTTCTGCAGCGCGTGTTGTCCGACGCGGCCACAGCGGACGACGCGGCGCAGTTCCGCAGCCTATGGCAGGAGCGGGTCCGACGCATGCTGGTGGATCACGCCGACGACCCACGTTTGGTCAGCCTTACCGTTTGGAATTCCTGACCCGGCGCGTAACGGCGGATGAGAGCGGCGATGGCACATCGGCAACGACATGACCTCCTCCCCTTGGCGACGCTGACCGCTTCACTTCCCAGCGCCGTCGATGACGTGCTCACGCCGGCGCAGGACGTCACCCTTGCGTCGGCTTACAGCCGATGCTGACGGACGGCGCCTGCGACGGCGAAGCGGTCTACCGTGCGGTAACTGCCCAAAGCCCCGACGCCAAGGTGATCGTCCCGCCGCGCTCGAGCGCGGTGGCGCGCGACACGACCGGGAGCACCCCCAGCCAACGCGGTCGCCACATCCAGATGATCAACGAGCGTGGTCGGCTCGGCTGGCAGTGGATAGTACCCAACGTAAGGCGCTGGTCTCCCCGTCAATGCGTCCCCGGATTGGCCCGCGCCCTCGTCACCGCGTTCGCCACGTCGGTCCAGGCCGCCTTGTCGGGTGCGAAGCGGCCGCGCAGATACGCCATCAGATCCGCAATCTGGCGGTCGGACAGGCTGTCGCGGAAGGCCGGCATATAGCCGAGGTCGCGGGTCGCCGGGTTCTGGATGCCGTGCAGGATGACGTGGGCAAGATTGTCGGGGCTGTCGCTGTGGACGTTGCTGTTCACCGCCATGGAGGGGCTGACGCCGAACAGCGTCGGCCCTTCGCCGTCGCTGTGGCAGGCTTGGCAGGCGCCGTTGAAGATGCGCTCTCCATTGGCGGAACTGACGGGGGCGGGGGTGGCTGCAGGCGCTTCCACCGCATCACCGCCCACCTCGCTGCCCAGGGAGGCGAGATAGACCGCCATCGCCCGCACGTCTGTCTCCGGCACGGTGGACAGTTCGTGCACCACCGCGGCCATCGGGCCGGCGGCGACGCCATGGCGCTGGGAGAAGCCGGTGCGCAGATAGGTGAACAGGTCGTCCTCCGTCCAGGGCTTCGGCGCCTTGGACAGGCCGTTCAGGGCCGGTGCCTCCCAGCCATCGACCGTGCCTCCGGCCAGGAACGCGTCGCCCAGCTTCTCCGCCCCCAGCGCGTTGCGCGGGCTGTGGCAGGCGGCGCAGTGGCCGAGGCCGTTGACCAGATAGTTGCCGCGGTTCCACTCCGCAGTCTTCTGCGGGTCCGGCTTGTAAGTCTCGCGGTTGAGGAACAGCGTGTTCCACCCCGCCATCATCGGGCGCAGGTTGAAGGGGAAGCGCATGGTGTTAGCCGGCGTCTCGCTGCGCACCGGCTGCTGCGTCATCATGTAGGCGTAGAGCGCCTGCATGTCGTCGTCGGTCATGTTGCGGAAGGCGGTGTAGGGGAAGGCCGGATAGAGATGCCGGCCGTCGCGGCTGATCCCCTCGCGCATCGCCCGGTCGAAGGCGGCGAAGGACCAGCGCCCGATCCCGCCGTCCGGGTCCGGCGTGATGTTGGTGCTGTAGACGGTGCCGAACGGCGTCTCGAACGGCCGACCGCCGGCGTTGGTCGTACCATTCTCCACCGTGTGGCAGACCGCGCAGTCGCCGAGTGCCGCCAATTGCCGCCCGCGTTCGATGGTGGCGGACGACCACAGCCCGGCAGATGGCGGCGCCACCGGGGCGATCTCGGCGCGGAAGGGCAGGGCGCTGCTCGCCATGCCGATCATCACCCCGCATAAGCCGGTCAGCGAGGCGCCGAGCCATGCCTTCCAGCCGCGCTTGCGCGGCTTGGCCGCTTCCGGCGGGGAGGGAGGGACCGGCTCGGACGGGCCGTTCAGCGCCTCCCTCACCCGTTCCGCAGTGATCGGCAACTCGCGGAAGCGGATGCCGGTGGCGTCGAAGATGGCGTTGGCGATGGCCGCCGCGCTGGGCACGGAGGCGGATTCGCCCGATCCCAGCGGCGGTTCGTTCTCGCGCGGCATCATCAGCACGTCGATGTCCGGCACCTCGGGGAAGGTCATGATCGGATAGCCGCCCCACTCCTTGGCGGCGACCACCGAGTCTTCGAACTCCACCTGTTCCTTCAGCACGCGGCTGGTCGATTGGATGACGTTGCCGTGGATCTGGTGGCGCACGCCGTCGGGGTTGATCATCTGCCCGGCGTCATGGCCGACCACCACGCGGGTCACCGCGATCTCGCCGGTCTTGCGGTCCACCGCCACGTCCGCCACCCAGGCCGCCCAGGCGGCGCCGAAGCCGGGGAACTTGCTGTGGATGTAGCGGGCATAGGCGAAGCCGCGACCGCGCAGCACGTCGCCCTCCGGCGGGGTCTGCTGCGGGGCGGTGCGCGGTTGCCAGTTGGCGCGGCCGGCGACGGCGCGGATCAGGTCGGCGGCGCGTTCGTCCTCGCGCAGGTGGCGCAGGCGGAACTCCACCGGATCGACCCCGGCGGCGAAGGCCAGCTCGTCGATGTAACTGTCATGGGCGAAGCTGTTGGGCATCGCCGACACGCCGCGCATCCAGGAGGCGCGGACGATGGGGGCCATGTCGTTGATGACCACCCGCATGTTCTCGTAATCGTAGGGCGGGATGGAGGTGCGGTCGCCCATCTCGAACACCGCCGCCACCGGATCGACCCGCCCGGTCAGCAGCAGCGCCAGAGTCGGCGCACCGTTCGACGGGTAGCTGGTGGCGAAGTCGTAGGCGACGATGCCGCCATCGGCGCTGATGCCGCCATCGACCTCCATCAATTGCGCGGTGCCCTTCGGCTCCCACAGATGCTCCTGCTCGCGGGTCAGCTGGACGCGCACCGGCCGGCCGACCGCCTGCGACAGCAGCAGCGCATCCGCCGCCACGTCGTCGGCGCAGTTGCGGCCATAGCAGCCGGCAGCCTCCATCCGCACCACGTCGATCCGCTCCTCCGGCCATTCCAGCAGCCAGGCGAGGTCGGCGCGCAGCAGATGCGGGTTCTGGGTGCCGGACCAGACGGTCGCATGGTCCGCCTTGCAGTCGGCGACGGCGCAGGACGGACCGATCGAGCCGTGCATCTGGTAGGGCCAGACATAGGTGCGCGTCATCCGCTGATCGGCGGTGGCAAGCGCGGCATCGACGTCGCCCTTGTCCAGCACTTTGCGCGGCGTGCTGGGGTTCTCGCGCAGCGCCTGGGCAAGGTTCGACAGGTCGGGCAGCTTGCGGGTCCAGGGCCTCCAGGTGATCTTCAGCTCGCGCGCGGCCTTGATCGCCTGCTCCTCGCGCTCCGCCACCACGCCGACGAAGTCGCGCAGCACCACCACCCTGACGACGCCGGGGATGTGGGCGATGGAGCCCTCATCGACGCTTTCCAGGCTGTTGCCGACGAACTCGCCGCTGTCGATGCCGGCATAGGGCGGGCGGACCACCCGGCCATGCAGCATTCCGGGAAGCCGCAGGTCGTGGACATACGAGAATTCGCCGGTCGCCTTGGCCGGGATGTCGACGCGCGGCGCGCCCTTGCCGACCAGCTTGTACTGTTCGCGCGCCTTCAGCGGGGCCTTGCCGCTGATGCGCAGTTCCACCCGCTCGCCCCGCACCAGTTCGCCGTAGGAGATGCGGCGGTTGCCGTCGCCGGCGATCACCACGCCCTCTTCGACCCGCAACTCGCCCGCCGGCACGCCGAACAGGGCGGCGGCGCGCTCCAGCAGGAAACGGCGCGCTTCGGCTGCCGCATTGCGCAGAGGCACGGCGGAGATCTGGATGGTGGCGCTGGCGATGGTGGCGCCCTGGTTCGGCGTCCGGCCGGTGTCGCCCAGCACCATGCGCAGCTGGTCCATGCGCAGGTCCAGCTCCTCCGCGACGATCTGGGTCAGCGCCGTCCGGATGCCGGTGCCGAGATCGACATGGCCGTTGAAGGCGAAGACCTGCCCGTCGTCACGCACCGCCAGGAACAGGGCGGTCTCCGGCGGCTTCGGCGTCGCGGTGCCGCCCTTGGCGACCAAGCCGGCGGGCGGCTGGATCTCGTCAACGATCAGCAGGACGCCGGTCGCCGCCATCAGCTCCGCACGGGTCGGCGTCGGCTGGGATTGCGTTTCGGGCGTCGGGCCGGGCGTTGGGTTGATCGTCATGATGTGCTCCGGGGGAGGAGAGAAGCCGCGCGGCCCGCATGACGGCGCGCAGGATTTCGACATGGGTGCCGCAGCGGCACAGATTGCCGGACAGGGCGCGGCGCACCTCGTCCATGGTTGGGGTCGGATTGCGGTCGAGCAGCGCCTTGGCGGTCATGATCATGCCGTTCATGCAATAGCCGCACTGGGCGGCCTGCTCGTCGATGAAGGCCTGCTGGACCGGGTGCGGGGCGGCACTGCTGCCCAGCCCTTCCAGAGTCACCACCTCGCGCCCCTCCACCCCCGCCAGCGGGATGACGCAGGACCGCGCGGCCACGCCGTCGAGGATGACGGTGCAGGCCCCGCATTCGCCGAGCCCGCAGCCGTATTTCGGCCCGTTCAGGGCCAGATCGTTGCGAAGGATGTAGAGCAGCGGCGTGTCGGCCATCGCCGTCACCGAGACGGCGCGGCCATTCACCCGCAGCGCGATGGTCTTTTCCATAAAGCGTCCGTCCGGTGCGATAGGTCCCGCATCCCCGCGAGCCTCCGCGGGAGTCTTGTCTGGAAGGCGTCGGCGGGAGGTTACTCCTCCCCGTCCTGCGCGATCATCTTCTGCAGGACATGGGTGACGGCCAGCCGTTCCGCCGGGTTCAGCTGTCCCATGGTCAACTCGCTGATCCGCTTGGCGCAGGGCACCATGTCCTCCAGCAGTTGCCGCCCCTCGTCGGTGAGGCAGTTGATGACCTTGCGGCGGTCCTGCGCGTCGGAGGTCTGGCGGATCAGCCCGCGCGCCTTCAGCCGGTCGACGATGCCGCGGATCGTCGCCTGGTCGATGGCGGTGGACTTCACCAACTCGATCAGCGAACTCGGCCCGTTGTCGCGAATGGCGCAGAGCGTGACGAACTGCACCGAGGTCAGCTGCGGGTCGCAGGCGTTGCGCTGGAAGATGGCGAGGTGCCGCTGATAGGCCCGCCGCAGCAGATGGCCGATCTGGTCGGAGAAGACGTAATCGGCTTCTCCGGGGCCAGCGTCGGCGCCGCCTTCAGGCAACAGGTCTTGGGTCATCGGGGTCAACATGCGGTGGACCGGTGGGTAGCGGACGATAGCAGCGGCGGCGGGGGCAGGGAAGGGTGGCGGGCTTCCGCCCTCATGCCGCACGTCATGCCCTCGAGGCTTCCGGCGCCACCACGTCGCCGGCCAGCACCACCGGCTCGCCGTCCAGCAGGATGTCGCAGCCGCGCAAGGGGATGTCCATGTGGCAGGGGGTCTTGCGGCTGCCGCCGACCTCGGTGTTCGGGCCGGTGGAGAACAGGAAGTTTCCGTAGAAGGCGCGCGCGTCCATGCACATGCCGTCGTTCTTGTCGTGCAGCCCCATCGCCGTCCATTGCGCCCTCGGCTGCAGGCCCCAGCCGATGTGGGAGATGCCGTAGACCTCCGGATCCTTGAAATAGGCCATGTAGTCGCGCAGGTATTCCGCCTCGAACCCACCATGGATGCGGCGGATGAAGCCCTCCTCGATCTCCAGCGTCACCTTCTCCCGCACATAGGTCTTGAAGGGCAGCAGGATGTCGCCGACGTCGAGAACCAGCGTGCCTTCGGCACTGCCCTCGTCCGGCCAGGAGAACAGGAAGCCGCTCGGCCAGTGGTCCCAGCGGCCCGGCTCGTCGGCGAATCCGTACTCCGTCACCGTCGGATACTGGCCGAGCGTCGCGCGGAAATCGCTGCCGGCCTTGGAGGTCACGGTTATGGAGCGGGCGCGCTTGAGCCGCTCCGCCGCGGCGTTGACGCGGATCTTGTCCTCTTCGGTCGGCAGGATGCGGGCCAGCACCTCCGGCGGCTCGACCGCCAGCAGGATGCGGGTGCCGGTCTTCAGGATCTGCTCCTGTTCCGGCGAATGCAGCAGCATCATGGTGTCGACGATCAGGTCGGCCGCCTCCAGCGCGCGCTGGGCGGCGAGGTTGCCGGTCAGGGGCGTGTCGCCGCAATAGGCGGTCATGTCCATGCCCATGGCGCGCGGGTGGTTGAAGGCCGGCAGTTCGACCCCGTAGACGTTCGCGCCCAGGCGCTGTGCCGCGTCCATCGCGGCGCGCACGATGCGCGGATTGGAATAGTCGCTTTTCAGCACAGCGACGCTTTGGGTCTTGTCCACCTTGGACAGGGTCAGAACCCGTTCGAACATCTGCGTCAGTTCGCGATCACTCACCGGCATCTCATCTCTCCCAACCTTGGTGGCCATGGTCGCCGAAGCGCGATCCGGGCCGTGTTTTCGGGTGGACAACCGCCGATCATCGCGGCGGGCTGACCAGGATATATAGAGCGTATAAGCTTAATTCGACCACGAACAGTAAGGTAGCAAACCCTTCACCGCCGCTGTGCCGATATGAACGTTAAATAGGCAACCCTGATTTAAAATGAGGCTGAGCAAGGCCAAATCGTGGTCACTCCGTGCCGCAAACGGCCCTGCCTGCCCCGCAAAGGCTGAGTAGCGTTGTATGGCGAATTGTGTTGCATGGCAAGCTGAAACAGCGTACACACTTCATATCGAGTTCAATGCAACGGTCGACGGCCGGAGCCGGGGCGAGAAGCCCCCGGACACTCCTCCCGCACCCTTGCATCCGGTCGCGAGCCCTTCGGCGGCGCCGACCGAACACCCCCACGTCAGCAAAGGGCCATATCCATGGGAAAGACTCAGAGAATCGCTATCGTCGGGGCCGGCCTGGGCGGAGCAGCCGCCGCCGGGCTCCTGCAGCAGGCCGGGTTCCAGGTGGATGTCTACGAACAGGCGCCTGAATTCTCCCGGCTCGGCGCGGGGATTCATGTCGGTCCCAACGTGATGAAGGTGTTCCGCCGCCTTGGCATCGAAAAGCCGCTGGAGGCGATGGGCTCCAAGCCGGACTTCTGGTTCAGCCGCGACGGCTTCACCGGCGATTACCTGTCGCGCATTCCCTTGGGTGACTTCGCCAAGCGTGAGTACGGCGCCGCCTATGTCACCGTTCACCGCGGCGACATGCATCTGCTGCAGATGGACACGCTGGCCCCCGGCACCGTCCAGTTCGACAAGCGGTTGGAAACCATCACCGACAGCGGCGACGACGTGCGCCTGACCTTCGCCGACGGGACCGAGGCGCGCGCCGACATCGTCATCGGTGCCGACGGCATCAACTCCCGCATCCGCGAGGCCCTGCTGGGCGTCGAGGCGCCGAACTACAGCGGCTGGGTCGCCCACCGCGCCCTGATCCGCGGCGATCAGCTCGCCAAATACGACCTGACCTTCGAGGACTGCATCAAGTGGTGGACCGAGGACCGTCACATGATGGTCTATTTCACCACCGGGAAGCGCGACGAATACTACTACGTCACGGGCGTGCCGCATCCGGCCTGGGACTTCCAGGAGGCCTTCGTCGACAGCAGCCGTGAGGAGATGTTCGAGGCGTTCCAGGGCTATCACCCGACCGTCCAGGCGCTGATCGAGTGCACGGACGAGGTCACCAAATGGCCGCTGCGCAACCGCAACCCGCTGCCGCTGTGGAGCCGCGGCCGGCTGGTCCTGCTCGGCGATGCCTGCCACCCGATGAAGCCGCACATGGCGCAGGGCGCCGGCATGGCGATCGAGGATGCGGCGATGCTGACCCGCTGCCTTTCCGAAACCGGCCTGACCGACTACCGCACCGCCTTCGCCCTGTACGAGGCCAACCGCAAGGACCGCGCGACGCGCGTGCAGGCGGTGTCCAACGCCAACACCTTCCTGCGCAATCAGGAGGATCCCGCCTGGGTCTTCGGCTACGACGTGTATGAGCAGCCGCTGCGCGAAGGCATCGCGGCATGACCGCCTCGACCTTCCTCTACGGCGCCAACGTCCAGGCCAACGGCATCCGCCAGCATTACCTGCGCTATTGCGGGGAGCGGCATGCCGGCCGCCCGGCCATCGTGCTGATCCCCGGTATCACCAGCCCGGCCGTCACCTGGGGCTTCGTCGCCGAGCGCTTCGGGCAGCAGTTCGACACCTATGTGCTGGACGTGCGCGGGCGTGGTCTGTCGGAAAGCGGTCCGCATCTGGATTACGGCATCGATGCCTGTGCCGACGACGTGAACGCCTTCGTCGCCGCGCTCGGCCTGACCGATTACGTCCTGGTCGGCCATTCCATGGGCGCCCGCTTCGCCATCCGCGCCTCGGTGCGCGGAAATGCGAAGGGCCTGCGCCAGCTGGTGCTGATCGACCCGCCGGTCTCCGGCCCCGGCCGCCGGTCCTATCCCAGCGGCCTGCCCTGGTACGTCGATTCGATCCGCCAATCCTTGAAGGGCATGGATGCCGACGCCATGCGCGCCTTCTGCCCGACCTGGACGGAGGAGCAGCTGCGGCTGCGCGCGGAATGGCTGCACACCTGCTACGAGCCGGCCATCGTCCGGGCCTATGAGGGCTTCCACCAGGACGACATCCATGCCGACCTGCCGAAGCTGCCGGTCCCGGCGCTGCTGATCGTCGCCGGCCGCGGCGGCGTCATCCAGCCGGAAGACGAGGAGGAGATCGCCCGCCTCCAGCCCGCCATCCGCATCGCCCGCGTCCCCAACGCCGGGCACATGATCCCCTGGGACGATCTCGACGGCTTCTTCGCCGCCTTCGGCGACAGCCTCGATCATCCGCTCGCCTGACACACAGGAACCAATCCCATGCCTTCGCTGTACCGCATCGGCCAGATCGTCCCCAGCTCCAACGTCACCATGGAAACGGAAATCCCGGCCATGCTGACCGCGCGTCAGGCGATCCGCCCCGAACGCTTCACCTTCCATTCCGCCCGCATGCGGATGAAGACGGTCAAGAAGGAAGAGCTGGCGGCGATGGACGCCGAGTCCGACCGCTGCGCCGTCGAGTTGTCGGACGCCCGCGTCGATGTGCTGGGCTATGCCTGCCTCGTCGCCATCATGTCGATGGGCCTGGGCTATCATCGCGATTCCGAGGCGCGGCTTGCCCGCAAGACGCTGGAGAACGACGCGCCGGCCCCGGTGGTCACCAGCGCCGGCGCCCTGGTCGACGGGCTGAAGGTGATGGGCGCCAAGCGCATCGCCATCGTCGCCCCCTACATGCGCCCGCTGACCGAGCTGGTGGTGGATTACATCCGCGCCGAAGGCTTCGAGGTGCAGGACTGGCGCGCGCTGGAGATCCCCGACAATCTCGACGTCGCCCGCCACGACCCCAACAACCTGCCGGACATCGTGCGCGGCATGAACCTGGACGGGGTGGACGTGGTCGTCCTGTCCGCCTGCGTGCAGATGCCGTCGCTGCCGGTGGTGCCGCGGGTGGAGGCGGAAACCGGCAAGCCGGTGCTGACCGCCGCCATCGCCACGACCTACGCCATGCTGAAGGCGCTGAAGCTGGAGCCGGTCGTGCCCGGCGCCGGCGCCCTGCTGTCCGGCGCCTACTGAGGAGCGACCACATGACCGACGGGCAGAGCGCATCCGACAATTACAAGGGCGTCTGGGGCAACCGGATCGGCTTCGGCGAGCGGCCGGCCCTGCTTGTGATCGACTTCATGCAGGGCTACACCACCGAAGGCGCGCCGCTCTACGCCCCCGGCGTGGTGAGCGCGGTGGCGGAGACGGTGGAATTGCTGGACGCCGCCCGCCGCCATGGCGTGCCGGTCGTCCACACCAACATCCGCTACCATCCCGGCCATTTCGCCGATGGCGGCATGTGGGTGCGCAAGGCCCCGGTGATGAAGGACATGGTGGAGGGCAACCCGCTCGCCGCCTTCTGCCCGGAGGTTACGCCGCGACCCGACGAGGTGGTGATCTCCAAGCAGTATGCCAGCGCCTTCTTCGGCACCAGCCTCGCCCCGATGCTGCATGCGATGGGCGTCGACACGGTGGTGCTGACCGGCTGCTCGACCAGCGGCTGCATCCGCGCGACGGCCGTCGACGCGGTCCAACACGGCTTTCGCACCATCGTCGTGCGCGAGTGCGTCGGCGACCGCCACGATGGCCCGCACGAAGCCAACCTGTTCGACATCGACAGCAAATACGGCGATGTGGTGAACAAGCAGGAGGTGCTCGACCGGTTCGGCCGGTGAGGGTGCGGGGACATCCCCTCTCCCCCCAGGGAGAGGGTTAGGGTGAGGGGGGCGCGCGGCGAGGATCCTCAAGAGTCGCGCACCTCCGTGCCATAGAGGATCCACGCAATGCATCCCCCTCACCCCGACCCTCTCCCCGGGGGGAGAGGGGGATGAGCAGTTCAGGACCAATAAAAAGAAAACCGGGACCGACACCCGGCGCCGCACCCGAGACAGGCGGCGCCGGCATGCAAAAACAGGACGGGTTCACAACGCGATCAGCGTAAGGAGACAGACAGCATGTCTTATGCCCAGACGACAACAGCGAATGCCGCACCCAATGCAGCTTTGGGCGCGGCGCAGTCCGTCGATGCGGATGAGCTCTACAAGAAGATCACCTGGCGACTCATTCCCTTCCTCTGCTTCTGCTATCTGGCGGCCTATCTCGATCGCATCAACATCGGCTTCGCCAAGCTGCAGATGATGGGCGACCTCCAGTTCAGCGAGGCGGCCTATGGTCTGGGCGCCGGTCTGTTCTTCGTCGGCTACATCCTGTTCGAGGTGCCGAGCAACCTCGTGCTGACCAAGGTCGGCGCGCGGCTGTGGATCGCCCGCATCATGATCACCTGGGGCCTGTTGTCGGCCGCCACCATGCTGGTCTCCACCCCGACGCAGTTCTACATCGTCCGCTTCCTGCTGGGCGCGGCCGAGGCCGGCTTCCTGCCGGGCGTGCTCTATTACCTGACGCTGTGGTTCCCGACCTATCGCCGCGGCCGTATCATGGCGCTGTTCGTCATCGGCCTGCCGCTGTCCAGCGTGATCGGCGGCCCGCTGTCGGGCTGGATCATGAGCCATTTCGACCATGTCCAGGGCCTGCGCGGCTGGCAGTGGCTGTTCCTGCTGGAATCGATCCCCAGCGTGCTTCTCGGCTTCCTGACCTTCGTGGCGCTGCCCAACTCCTTCCGCGATGCCAAGTGGCTGTCGGGCGATGAGAAGGCCCGGATTGCCGCCGACCTGCATGGCGACGATTCGGAAGCCAAGCATGCCGGCCACAGCTTTAAGGAAGGACTGCTGAACCTGAAGGTTTGGATGCTGGGCGGCATCGATTTCGCCATCCTGCTGACCGCCTACGCCATCGGCTTCTGGCTGCCCACCTTCATCCGCAAGACCGGCGTGGTCGACCCGTTCCACATCGGCCTCTTGACGATGATCCCCAACATCCTGGCCGTGATCGGCATCCTGCTGATCGGCGCCAGTTCCGACCGGATGCGCGAGCGGCGCTGGCACATCATCGTCCCCTTCCTGGCCGCCTCGGCCGCCATGGCGGCCAGCACCTTCTTCGCCGAGAACCTCGTCGCCACCGTGGCGCTGTTCACCATCGCGTCGGTCGGCGTGCTGGGTCCGCTTCCGGCCTATTTCAGCCTGCCGGCCACCTTCCTGAAGGGCACGGCGGCGGCCACCGGCTTCGCCATGGCGATCTCGCTCGCCAGCATCGCCGGGCTGGTCAGCAACTCGCTGATCGGCATCGTCATCGACCTGACCGGCAGCAGCAACGCCGCCCTGTGGTTCTTCTCCGGCTGCTTGTTGATCGGCGCTCTGCTGGTCTACGCCCTGCCGCCGAAAGTGGTGAACCGCTGACCAAATGGTGTAGCGCGTAAACCATATGTGAAAGTCTGAATGAAATAATCTTGCAGTCGGCCCGGCCGGCGTCTCACCAGCGGGTGGGGCGCCGGCTCGGCCGTTCCGACAAGGCCTATCCAGCAAGACGCCAGACGCCGAGGGACGAGAGAGACATGATTTCCGCATTGCGTGGTATCCGGGGGCGCCTGTTGCTGCTGCCCCTGATCACCGTCCTGGCGCTGGTCGGCGCCGGGGCCATGACCGCCAGGACGCTCGGCACCGTGATGATGGAGGAGCGCCAAGCCCGCGCCCGCGTCGCGGTGGAGATGGTGACCTCCATCATCGAACGGTTCGAGCAGCGGGCCGCCTCCGGCGAGCTGCCGGTCGCCGACGCGCAGAAGCTGGCGCTCGACATCGCGCGGTCGGCCCGCTACGACGGATCGGAATATGCGCTGATCCTCGACCGCAAGGGCAACATCCTGGCCCACCTGAACCCGCAGGTCGAAGGCAAGGCGATGTGGGACAGCACCGACAAGAGCGGCCGGCTGTTCGTGCGCGACGAGATCAAGGCGGCCGAATCCGGCGGCGGCTATTCCTCCTTCTCTTTCCCCAAGCCCGGCTCCAGCGATCCGGTGGAGAAATCCGCCTATTCCAAGCTGACCAAGGGCTGGGGCTGGGTGGTCAGCTCCGGTGTCTATCTCGACACGGTGGCCGCCGCGCGCCTGCAGACCATGCTGAACATCGCCGCGGTGATCGCGGTGCTGGCGGCGGTCAGCCTCGGCCTTGCCGTGTGGATCGGCCGGCGCATCACCACGCCGATCCTGCAGCTGACCCAGGCCACCAACCGCATTTCCACCGGCGACCTGTCCGTCGCGATCAACCACCAGGACCGCAGCGACGAGGTCGGCACGCTTGCCCGCGCGCTGGAGGAGTTCAAGCGCAACGGGCTGGAAGTCCGCCGTCTCCAGGCGGAAGCCGAAGCGCAGAAGGATCGCACCGAGGCCGAACGCCGCGCCGCCCTGCTCGGCATGGCCGCCCAGTTCGAGGCCCGCGTGATGGGGATGGTTGCCGCCGTCGCCGCCGCGGCGCATGAGATGGAGAAAACCGCCTCCGGCATGGCCACCGCCGCCGACCGCTCCGGCACCCAGGCGCAGGCGGTGTCGCAGGCCTCCGAACAGGCCAGCAGCAACGTCAACACCGTCGCCGCCGCGACGGAGGAACTGTTCGCCTCCATCGCCGAGATCGGCCGTCAGGTGACCATGTCGACCAGCGTCGCCGGCCGTGCGGTGGATGAAGCCACGAAGATCGACGGCATGATCCAGAGCCTGGCGTCCGCCGCCCAGGAGATCGGACAGGTGGTGGAACTGATCAACGCCATCGCCGGCCAGACCAACCTGCTGGCGCTGAACGCCACCATCGAGGCAGCCCGCGCCGGCGAGCACGGCAAGGGCTTCGCCGTCGTCGCCTCGGAGGTCAAGGCGCTGGCCAACCAGACCGCCAAGGCCACCGAAGACATCCAGGCCAAGGTGCAGGAAATCCAGCAATTCACCGGGAATACGGTGACGGCGGTGCAGGGCATCGGCAGCACCATCACCTCGGTCAGCGACATCGCCACCGCCATCGCTTCGGCGGTGGAGCAGCAGAGCGCCGCCACCAAGGACATCGGCGCCAACATCCAGCAGGCCGCCCGCCACACGGCGGAGGTCAACAGCAACATCGCCGGGGTCGCCCAGACCGTCGGCCAGACCGGCAGCGCCGCGTCGGGCGTGCTGTCCGCCTCCAGCGGTCTGGTCCGCGAGACGGTCAGGCTGCGCAGCGAGGTCGAGGACTTCCTGTCGACCGTCCGCGCCGCCTGATCGGAGGCCTCAGCGGGCGGGGACAGCACGACGTCGACGAAAGCCCGCCCGCGAGCGGCATCGCCCTTTGCCATGACGGTGATGCCGCACTTCGCACCATCGTCGCCTATGCCGGCACCTGTCCGGTGCTCTGCCGCTGGATGGGTGTCGACTCCGTCCTGCTGAGGCCGCCCAACGCGTCGCCTGTCACCCTGACGGGCGGCCGTCGCTCCCGGAACCCGCAGACCGGCGTAAAACAGGAGTCGCCAAACAATCCGTCCTTGTCATAGTATGCAAGTCCATATCTGTCCGACGTCACGCCAGGGGGCCGCGGCTGGGTTTCAGCGGGGTTCCGACGTGATGGAGCGGGCCGGAGCAATGGCGCTCCAATCCGGGCCGACAGCCCTGATTGGGGCTTTTTTTGTTTTATTTTCAACCGGATAGCCGCCGGTTGGTCTGGGCGCGGGTTGCGGCGTGAGTGCGACGAAGAGGTGGATGCAGATGGATTGTACCCCCAAGAGCGGTGAACCGTGGAGAGTCGGCGTGCTGTTCTCGCAGACCGGGGTCACGGCGGGAATCGAACGCACCCAGCTCCAGGGCACGCTGATGGCGATCGAGGAGATCAATGCCGGCGGCGGGGTCAACGGCCGGGAGATCCTGCCGATCGTCCAGGATCCGCAATCCGATCCGGCGGTGTTCGCGGCTCTCGCCGAGCGGCTGATGACCGAGGAGCGGGTCAGCGTCCTGTTCGGCTGCTATATGTCGAGCACGCGTAAGGCGATCCTGCCGGTGGTGGAGCGGCGCAACGGGCTGCTGCTCTATTCGACCCTCTATGAGGGGTTCGAATGCTCGCGCAACGTCATCTACACCGGCGCCGCCCCCAACCAGAACGGCCGGCAACTGGCCGACTATCTGACGCGGGAATATGGCAGCCGCGTCTACATGGTGGGGTCGGACTACATCTATCCCTATGAATCCAGCCGGATCATGCGGGAGCTGGTGCTCCAGCGGTCGGGCAAGATCCTCGCCGAGAAGTACCTGCCGCTGAATGCGACGCAGAAGGCGTTCGCCCCGGTCATCCGCGACATCCGGCGCAAGGAGCCGGACTTCATCTTTTCCACGGTGGTCGGCGCCGCCACCGCCCACCTCTACCACGCCTATGCCGAGGCTGGGTTCGATCCGGCGCGGATGCCGATTGCCAGCCTGACCACCAGCGAGGCGGAAATCAGCGACATCGGCGTCGCCGCCTCGCGCGGGCACGTCACCGCCGCCCCCTATTTCGATTCCATCGACAGCGAGGCGAACCGCCGTTTCGTCGCCCGCTACCGCGAGCGGTTCGGGGAGCACGAGCGGACCAACGCATCGTGCGAGGCCGCCTATTTCCAGGTCCACCTGTTCGCCCAGGCTCTGCGCATCGCCAACTGCATGGACACCGACCGGCTGCGCGACGCCATCTTCGGGCAGGAGTTCGATGCGCCCCAGGGGCGGGTGCGGATCGATCCCGACAACAACCACACCTACCTGTGGCCACGCGTCGGCCGGGTCGATGCGGATGGCCGGTTCGAGATCGTCGCTGAGTCGCTGGTGGCGATGAAGCCCGATCCCTATCTGGTGGATCATAACGTTGCCGGCGAGGCGGACATCCGCTGGCGGCGGCAGGCCACGGTCTGACTGCAAACGGGGCAAACGCCGCATGTCGATCAACCTGCTCCGCGACATCCGTTCCTTTCGCGTCGTGGTCATCCACCCGCAGGACGCCGAGGCGGAGGAGCTGTTGCGCCAGCTCCACCGCATCGGCTGTCAGGCCAGAGCCGAATGGCCGCCGCCCAAGGACCGCCCCAGCGGTGTCGATCTGATCTTCCTCGACATGACCCGGCTGCTGTCGGGGCAGGGTCGGCTGTCCTGGTCCACCGCCGACGAAGGACCGCCGATCGTCGCCGTGCTCGATTATGAGAGCCCGACCGTGCTGAAGGCCCTGGTCGATTACGGGGTGCGCGGCTTCGTCAGCAAGCCGATCCGCGCCTTCGGCCTGCTGACCACCATGTTCATGGCCCACCGTGCCGCGGAGGGCGAGCGCGGCATGCGCAAGCGCCTCCAGAAGGTCGAGCAGCGGCTGGACGGCATCAAGAAGGTGAGCAAGGCCAAGGCGATCCTGATCGAGCAGCGGCGCATCACCGAGGAGGAGGCCTACCGCTTCATCCGCGAACGCGCCATGGCCCGGCGGACGACCATCGAGGCGGTCGCCGCCGCGATCATCGACGCCAGCGAAATGCTGATGGCGGAAAATCCGACTCGCTGATCATTTTTGATATTGACGATAAGGCGGTGGGATGTGCATCTTACTAAGCAAGTGAAGCAAATCGCTCGCGTCCGCCAATGATGTCGGATCGACGGGCAGGCGATGAAGCCCCTGAAGGTGTGAAAGCCTTGCTGGGGTTTTTTTGTGTTTGAACCTAATGTACCGACGCGCACTCCGGCACCACAGATGCGAGGGAGGCCGATGGGCAGGTTTGTGCAGGGATAAGTCCGACCGTTCAATCCTTATGGACCGACGCGGCAACCCTCTTGTCGCGCAACGGTTCCTTTTACCCGGCGTCCGATCCATTCGGGGTCGGCCGGAACAATACTGGACAATCGACGCCACCATTCGTTGAATATTTTAAAATCAGCCTACACACCTTGAGACCGCACCAGGCACACCCCCGCCGATGACGCCGGGAGTTGCGCCGAGGCAATGAAGCCCCAGCAGGCCGCCGGCCTGGGTGGGGCTTTTTTTGTGCGCTCTCCTGTCTGTGCCGAAGAACCAGCAAGAACAGGCAAACGAGGAGGAAACACGTCATGACCTTCACACGGCGTAATTTTCTGAAATCGACGGCTGTCGCCGGATTGGCCGGATCGGTCGGCTTTCCGCACATCTGGATAAAGGACAGCGGCGTCGCCTGGGCGGCGAACGGCGAGATCAAGGTCGGCGTCCTCTTCTCGCTGACCGGCACCACCGCGGTCGTCGAGAAGTCGATGCACAACGCCACCCTGATGGCCATCGACGAGATCAACGCCGCCGGCGGCATCAACGGGATGAAGCTGACCGCGGTCGTCGAGGACCCGGCCTCCGACCCCGCCACCTTCGCCGACAAGGCCAACAAGCTGGTGCTGAACGACAAGTGCGTCAGCGTCTTCGGCTCCTACACCTCCGCCTCGCGCAAGGCGGTGCTGCCGGTCTTCGAGAAGCGCAAGAACCTCTACTGGTATCCGACGCTCTATGAGGGCCGCGAGTGCTCGAAGAACGTCATGTACACCGGGGCGGTGCCCAACCAGCAGCAGAAGGAGTTCATCCCCTGGCTGGTCAAGACTTTCGGCAAGAAGTTCTATCTGATCGGCTCCAACTACATCTATCCCAAGGAAGAGAACAACGTCTGCAAGATCCTGCTGAAGGAGCTGGGCGGCGAGGTGGTCGGCGAGGAATATGTGCCGCTCGGCCATTCGGAGTTCGGCTCGGTGCTGAACAAGTTCCGCGAGACCAAGCCGGACGTGATCTTCTCCACCGTGGTCGGCGACAGCGTGATCGCGCTCCACAAGCAGTACAAGGCGGCGGGCTTCAACCCGGACAAGATGCCGATGGCCAGCCTGACCACGTCGGAGGTGGAGATCGCGGCGATGGGCGGCGAGTACGCCGCCGGCCACTTCACCTCCGCCCCGTACTTCATGGGCCACCAGTCCAAGGAGAACGAGGTCTTCGTCGAGAATTACCAGAAGCGCTTCGGCAAGGATTCGGTGACGCACTTCGTATCGGAGGCGGCGTATTTCCAGATGCACCTGTTCCGCAAGGCGGTCGAGAAGATCGGCAAGGGCGACATCACCCCCATCGCCGTCCGCGACGCTACGGCGGGCCTGGAGATCATGGCGCCGCAGGGCAAGGTGAAGGTCGATGGCGACAACCTGCACTGCTACCTGTGGCCGAAGATCGGCCAGGCCCAGGCCGACGGCCAGTTCAAGGTCATCCAGCAATCGTCGGATTGGGTGAAGCCGGAACCCTATTGGGCCTATCCGGGCCAGAGCTGCACCAAGGACGGTCTGAAGGGTGCGTGAGCAATAGAACGGGCAGGGGAGGGCGTCGCCCGACGCTCTCCCCGTCGGAGGGGCTTATGGATATTTTCTTCGGTCAACTCTTCACCGGGCTCAGCATCGCTTCGATCCTGCTGCTGGTGGCGCTCGGGCTTGCGATCATCTACGGCGCGATGGGGGTCATCAATCTCGCCCATGGCGAGTTCGTCATGCTCGGCGCCTATGGCACCTGGTTCCTCCAGTCGCAGTTCGGTCTGCCGCTGATCCCCTGCCTGCTGCTGGTGTTCTTCATGGTGGCGGCGGCCGGCTGGGTGGTCGAGAGCACGGTGGTCCGCTTCCTCTACCACCGGCCGCTCGACACCATCCTGGCGACCTGGGGCATCGGCATCATGCTGCAACAGGCGGTGCGCCTGTCCGCCGGGGCCGAGCTGCGCTATGTCCAGACGCCGGAGTTCCTGTCCGGCAGCATCGACATCGCCGGGGTTGGCGTCCCCAGCTACCGCCTGTTCATCCTGGCGCTGACCGCCGCCCTGCTGGCGCTGACCTGGTTCCTCATCCAGCGGACCGAGTTCGGCATGAAGCTGCGCGCCGTCACCCAGAACCGCGAGATCGCCAGTTGCTACGGCATCAACAGCGCCAGGATCTACAGCCTGACCTTCGCCTTCGGCTCGGGCCTTGCCGGGCTGGCCGGGGCGCTGGTGGCGCCGATCAAGAGCGTGGCGCCGGACATGGGCACCAACTTCGTGGTCGATGCCTTCATGGTGGTGGTGGTCGGCGGCGTCGGCAGCCTGATCGGCACGGTGGTCAGTTCCGGCCTGCTCGGCAGCGGCACCGCGGGCATCGCCTTCCTGCTGAACGACACGCTGGCCAAGGCGCTGGTCTTCCTGGCGGTGGTGGTCCTGATCCGCTTCCGTCCGCAGGGTCTGTTCGTCGATCAGCGGCGCCGGTGAGGGGGACCAAGTCAATGACCAGTGTCCAGTTCCCCGACGACCAACCTTCCAACCTCCGCCAACCAGAACTCCGTAACGGGGCCAGTCCCCCGGTCAGTCCCGTCGCCCGGAGCCCGCTTATGTCGAAATCGACCCTGTCGCGCAGCAAGCCGTATGCGCAGTTCGCAGTCTATCTCCTGTTCTGCGCCGTCATCCTGGCGGTTCCCAGCTTCGTCACCGACGCCTTTCTGCTGAACAAGTTCGCCCGCTATCTGGCGCTCGGCCTCGCCGCTGCCGCGCTGGCCTTGAGTTGGGGCTATGCCGGCATCCTCAATCTGGGGCAGGGGGTCAGCTTCGGCATCGGCGCCTATGCCATCGCCATGCATCTGAAGCTGAAGACCAGCCCGGTCCACACCGGGTCGGCCGGCCTGCCGGACTTCATGGTGTGGAACAACCTCGATCACCTGCCCTGGTTCTGGCAGCCCTTCCATTCCAGCCTGTTCGCGGTGCTGGCCGGCATCCTGGCCCCGGTGGTGGTGGCGCTGCTGCTGGGATCCTTCATGTTCCGGGCCCGGATCGCCGGGGTCTATGTCGCCATCATCACGCTCGCCATGCTGGCGGTGGTCAACCTGCTGTTCATCGACCAGCAGGCCTACACCGGCGGCTTCAACGGCATCACCGATCTGGCGTGGCTGGAGGTCGGCAGCATCACCTTCGATCCCTACAGCCCGGCCTTCTACTATCTGTCCGCCGGGGCACTGTCGCTGTGCCTGCTGCTCGGCCTCGCCTTCACCCGCAGCAAGGCCGGGCTGATCCTCCAGGCCATTCGCAACGACGCCGACCGGGTGCGCTTCTTCGGCTACGACGTCGCCGCCTACCAGTCGCTGGCCTTCGCGGTGTCGGCGGGCATGGCCGGGGTGGCGGGCATGCTCTACGCCATGGTGCTGGAATTCGCCTCGCCCACCTTCATGGGGGTGCCGCTCAGCCTGTCGATGGTGATCTGGGCGGCGGTCGGCGGGCGCGGCTCGCTGCTGGGGGCCGCCATCGGCGCCATCCTGGTCAACTTCATGCAGGGCAGCCTGTCCGAGAGCTTCCTCGACACCTGGCAGCTCATCCTCGGCGGCATGTTCATCCTGGTGGTGGTCTTCCTGCCCAATGGGTTGTCGAGCCTGATCGGCATCCTGTCGGACCGCCTGACCCGCCCGGCCCGGCCCGCGCCCGCCTCCGCCCTTGCCGATGCGCCGCACGCCCGCCGCAAGCTGAGCTGAAGGAGACGACCGACATGGCCTATCTCGAACTCCACGGGCTGGAAGTCAGCTTCGACGGCTTCAAGGCGGTCAATGGCCTGGATCTGGCGGTCGAGCGCGGCGAGTTGCGCTGCCTGCTGGGCGCCAACGGGGCCGGCAAGTCCACCACCCTGGACCTGATCTGCGGCCGCACCCAGCCGACAGGAGGGCGCATTCTGCTCGATGGTCAGGACATCACCCATGCGCCGGAATATCGGCGCGCCCGCCATGGGGTGGGCCGCAAGTTCCAGGTGCCCAGCGTGTTCAAGGAGCTGACGGTGCGCGAAAATCTGGAGGTGGCGCACTCCCGGCTCCCCAGCCCGGCACGGACCATCCGCCTGTTCCCCGGCCTCCGCCTCAACCGGCGCATCGCCGAGGTGCTGGAGATCGTCGAACTGGCCGACGAGCTGGACACCAGGGCGGCCTTCCTGTCGCATGGCCAGACGCAATGGCTGGAGATCGCCATGCTGCTGGTCCAGGACAGCGCCCTGATCCTGATGGACGAGCCGACCGCCGGCATGACCATCCAGGAGACCGGCAAGACCTCGCGCATCTTCCAGCGGCTGCGCGGCCGGCACACGCTGATCGTGGTCGAGCACGACATGGGCTTCGTCCGCGAGATCGCTGAGACCATCACCGTTCTGCACCAGGGCAAGCGCCTGTCCGAAGGATCGATCCGGCATGTGGAGAACGATCCCAAGGTGCGCGAGGCCTATCTTGGAAGCGGGGGCATCTCCCATGCTTGACATGACCGACGTCTATTCCTTCTACGGCAGCAGCCCGGTGTTGCAGAACGTCAGCTTCGCAGTGCCCAAAGGCAGCCTGCTCAGCGTGCTGGGCCGCAACGGGGTTGGGAAGACCACGCTGATGCGGACCGTCATGGGGCTGACCGACCGGGTCACCGGCTGGATCGGGCTGGGTGGCAGCGACATCCGGAGCGAGCCGACCCACCGCCGCGCCGGCCTCGGAATCGGCTACGTCCCGCAGGGGCGCGGCATCATCGGCAAATTCACCATCCGCGAGAACATCCTGATGGGCACCTTCGCCCGTCCGGACGGCAAGCGCGAGATCCCGCCCCTGGTGTTCGAGATGTTCCCCTATCTGCGGGACAACCTGAATCGAAAGGGCGGTGACCTGTCCGGCGGGCAACAGCAGCAGCTGGCGATCGCGCGGGCGCTGGCGGCAAATCCGCAGGTCCTGCTGCTGGATGAACCGACCGAGGGTATCCAGCCCAACATCGTCGAACAGATCCAAAACGTGATCATGACCCTGAACCGCCAGTACGGCATCACCGTCGTGCTGGTCGAACAGAACGTGACGTTCGCCCGGCAGGCCTCCGACCATTTCCTGATGCTCGACAAGGGGCGGGTCGCCGCCCGCGGGCTGACGGAAAGCCTGACCGACGATCTGGTGCACCGGCACATGGCCGTTTAGGCCGCAGTTCCGGTCCCATTCCCGCCAACCCCGAAACAAGGGGTTCGCCGTCCCGCCTCGCACCGGGACGGGACGCCCTCTCCTTGTCCATCGACAGACCAAGCATCCACAGACGAAGAAGGAAACGCACCATGTTGCACGGCGATATTTCCAGCAGCAAGGACACCGTCGGCGTCGCGGTCGTGAACTACAAGATGCCGCGCCTGCACACCAAGGCCGAAGTCCTCGACAACGCCCGCAAGATCGCGGAGATGGTCCAGGGCATGAAGGTCGGCCTGCCGGGCATGGATCTGGTGATCTTCCCGGAATATTCGACCCACGGGATCATGTACGATTCCAAGGAGATGTACGAGACCGCCTCGTCGGTTCCCGGCGACGAGACCGAGATTTTCGCCGACGCCTGCCGCAAGGCCAAGGTCTGGGGCGTCTTCTCCCTGACCGGCGAGCGGCATGAGGAGCATCCGCACAAGGCCCCCTACAACACGCTGATCCTGATGAACGACAAGGGTGAGATCGTCCAGAAGTACCGCAAGATCATGCCCTGGGTGCCGATCGAGGGATGGTATCCCGGCAACTGCACCTTCGTCACCGAAGGACCGAAGGGGTTGAAGATCAGCCTGATCATCTGCGACGACGGCAACTATCCGGAGATCTGGCGCGACTGCGCCATGAAGGGCGCCGAACTGATCATCCGCTGCCAGGGCTATATGTATCCGGCCAAGGAGCAGCAGGTCATCATGTCCAAGGCAATGGCCTGGGCCAACAACACCTATGTCGCGGTGGCGAACGCCGCCGGCTTCGACGGGGTCTATTCCTACTTCGGCCATTCCGCCATCATCGGCTTCGACGGCCGGACGCTGGGCGAGTGCGGCACCGAGGAGAACGGCATCCAGTACGCCCAGCTCTCCACCTCGCTGATCCGCGACGCGCGCAAGAACATGCAGTCGCAGAACCACCTCTTCAAGCTGGTCCACCGCGGCTACACCGGCAAGATCAACTCCGGCGAGGATTCCAAGGGCGAGGCGGCCTGCGCCTACAGCTTCTACCATGACTGGATCAACGATCCGGAAGGGACCCGCGCCCGCGTCGAGGCGATGACCCGCGGCGCCGTCGGGACCGAGGAATGCCCGATCGACGGCATCCCCAACCCGGAGACCGCACTGCATCGCTGAAGGACCGAGACCCCGGCCGCCGAATCTCCCGGAGGATTCGGCGGACGGCGCGGCAGGTGCCAGGGGACGCCCGCCGCATCTCTCCGGACCGAGACCATTCACAAGGAGACGCGCCGATGGCGCTGGACGCACACCGGATTCTGGAGGAGCCCTATTACCGGCCCGTCGCCGGGGAGGTGGCGCTGTTCGAGGCCGCCTATGCGGCGCGCATGCCGATGATGCTGAAGGGTCCCACCGGCTGCGGCAAGACACGCTTCATCGAGCATATGGCGTGGCGGCTTCGCCGGCCGCTGGTGACGGTGGCCTGCCACGAGGACATGACCGCGTCGGATCTGGTCGGGCGCTTCCTGCTCGACCCTGGGGGCACCGTCTGGCACGACGGGCCGCTGACCCAGGCGGTGCGGCACGGCGCCATCTGCTATCTCGACGAGATCGTCGAAGCCCGCCAGGACACCACCGTCGTCATCCACCCGCTGACCGACGCCCGCCGCATCCTGCCGTTGGAAAAGCGCAACGAGCTGGTCCAGGCGCATCCGGACTTCCAGTTGGTGATCTCCTACAACCCCGGCTACCAGAGCGTCCTGAAGGATCTGAAGGAATCGACCAAGCAGCGCTTCGCCGCCATCGAATTCGGCTATCCCGGCGCCGCGGTGGAGGCGGAGATCGTCGCCCATGAATCGGGCGTCGCCCCCGACACCGCGGCCTTGCTGGTCCGCATCGCCGCAAGTTCGCGCAATTTGAAGGGCCATGGACTGCAGGAGGGGGTTTCCACCCGCATGCTGATCCATGCCGGCCGGCTGGTGGCGCAGGGGATCGCGCTGGAGACTGCCTGCCGGATCGCGCTGGTGCTGCCGATCACCGACGATGCCGACGTGCGGGACGCCTTCTCCGCCGCCGTGTCCGCGGCAATTGCCTGACCCATCCCTCTTCAGGGAGAGGAAAGAGGACCGGAGCCCAAATGCCCGACGACCAGTCGCGCCAATCTCCCGCAGACACCGCCTTCTCCTCCGTCGAGCGCCGGCTGGTCGCCTATCTGGTCGCCCTGTGGCGGTTGCGGGTGCCGATCCGCCATGCCAAGCCGGATGCCGCCGGCAACCCGCCGCGGCGGGTCAGCCTGTCGGACGGGCTGATCTGGATGCCCGGAACCTTCCGTGGCGTCGATGGCCGCCGCTCCGGCGCACTGTTCCGCGCCGCCCTGGTTCATGCCGGGGCGCATCTGCGCTTCACCGGTCCGCGCTTCCCGGCCGCCGGGCTGAAGCCGATGCAGCTGGCGCTGGTCTCGCTGATCGAGGATGCGCGGGTCGAGCATCTGGCGATGCGCGAGCATCCCGGCCTGCTGCGGGTCTGGCGGCCCTTCCACGTCGCCGAGCCGAATGGCGCCGGCACCGCGCCCGCTTTGATGGCGCGGCTGGCCCGTGCGTTGATCGACCCCGACTACCGCGACGACGACGCCTGGGTCGCCAAGGGCAAGCGCCTGTTCTTCGCGGCGGAGTCCGAGTGGGACAGCCCGGCGGTAAGCCGCCGGATCGGCGGGCTGCTGGGCAATGACCTCGGCCAGATGCGGGTGCAGTTCAATTCCAAGGATTACGTCGTCGAGCCTGCCTACCGCGACGACAATCTCGGCCTGTGGGACCATGGAGAGGCGCCGCCGACCCCGCCCAGCGATGCCGAAACGGTGTTCGAGGCCTTCCGCACCGAGCAGGAGGAGCGCGACCACGGCCGCCCGGACGATCAGGTGGGGGAGGGCGCTACCCCGGCCAGATTGTCCGCCACCGATGTTCCCGCCCGCGCGGTGGGGGAGGAGGAGATCACCGCCCCGCCGGTGCGCTACCCGGAATGGGACTACCGCGTCGGCATCGACCGTCCCGACTGGGTCGTGCTGAACGAACGCCGGACCGAGACCGGCGACCCCGCCGCCATCGCCCGCATCGTCGAACGTCATCAGGCGACCGCCGACCGGCTGACCGCGCTGGTCCGCTCGGCCAAGGTCAGCCGGCCGGTGCGCCTGCGCCGTCAGCCGGAGGGCGACCGCATGGATCTGGACGCCTGCATCGACGCGATGGTCAGCCACCGCCGCGGCGAGGCTCCCGATCCGCGGGTGCACGAAGTGTTGGTCCGCCGCAACCGCGACCTGTCGGTCCTGCTGCTGCTCGACGTCTCCGCCTCGACCGATGATCCGATCGCCGGAGGCGGACGCAGCGTGCTGTCGGTGGAGCGGGAGGCCGCGACCCTGTTCGCCCAGGCGCTGGACGAGCTGGGCGACCCTTTCGCCATCCATGCCTTTCGTTCCAACGGGCGGCAGGACGTCAGCTATTACCGGATCAAGGCCTTCCGCCAACCCTACGATGCCGCGGCCAAGGGGCGGCTGGCTGGATTAAAGGCCGGCCTGTCCACCCGGCTGGGCACCGCTCTGCGCCATGCCGGACGGCTGCTGGAGCAGCAATTGACCCATCGCCGCCTGCTGCTGGTGGTGACCGACGGCGAACCGTCGGACATCGACGTCGCCGACCGCCGCTATCTGCTGGACGACGCCCGCCGTGCCGTGCTGGGGCTGGCGTCGCGGGGGATCGACTGCTTCGTGATCGGGCTCGATCCGCAGGGCCGCGATTACCTGACCCGAATGTTCGGGGCGCGCAACGTCATGGTGATCGACCGCGCCGAAAAGCTGCCGGAGGTGCTGCCGACTTTCTACCTGCGGCTATCGACATGATTTAATCGGCCACACCGCTTCGCTGATGATCCCGGCCGGAAAGCGGAAACCGCGATAGGGCTTGGAGGCCGTGCTCATGTTCGGCAACCTGCCATGCCGGAGCGGCCCATGCCAACCCGACAACACCTCGAAGGGCCGTGGTGCGGCGACCACGGTCCTTCGACGCGACGCGCGTGGTGGTGACCTGTTAATGCCCCAGCGCGCACCCGTCCTTCCGGTGGTCAGAGCCGCCCAATAGGGTTCCATGCTCCCAATCAATGCCGATGGCCTGGGCACCGCCGATGGCCGAGTTGGGTGCCGTCACGGTGAAGCCGCGGCGGGCCAACTCCGCCCCCGCCTTGGTGCGGATTGCCGTCTCCGCTTCTACGGTGCGGGTGCCGGGCAGGGGGAAGAGGCGCGGCAGGTCGATGGCGCTTTGGATGTCCAGGCCGTGGTCAAACAGCTTCGATAGAAAGTGAGCATGGCCCATCGCCTGATAATGCCCGCCCATGACGCCGAAGGTCAGGCTGACGCGCCCGTTTTCGGTGACCATCCCCGGAATGATGGTGTGCATCGGCCGCTTGCGCGGTGCCACCATGTTGGGATGCCCGTCAACAAGGGAGAAGCTCTGGCCCCGGTTGTGGAACAGCACCCCGGTGCGGGGCGCCATCAGTCCGCTGCCATAGGGATGGAAGTTCGAGCTGATGAAGCTGACTGCCGTCCGGTGCTTATCGACCACGGCGATGTAGACCGTGTCCTTGTGCTCGACGCTGTCGAACACCCCACCGATCTCCAGCGCGCGGGCGGGATCGATCCGGGCGGCCAGCTGGTCGGCCAGCGCATCGGACAGCAGATGCTCCACCATCGACAGTCCGGTTTGCGCCGGATCGGCCAGGAAGGCGTCGCGCGCGGCATAGGCGAGCCGCGTCGCCTCGATCTCCACATGCAGGCTGTCGGGGTCGAGCGGATCGCCGGACCGCCGGAAGCGCTTGAGGATGTTCAGAATCATCAGGGCGATGATGCCCTGTCCGTTCGGCGGGCATTCATGGATGGTGCGGCCGCGATAGTCGGTGCTGATCGGCGTCACGTACTCACCCTTGGCCCCAGCGAAATCCTCCAGGCTGTGAAAGCCGCCCGCCGCCCGCAGGGACTCCGCCATGTCGTTGGCTATGGCGCCGCGGTAGAAGGCGTCCGGTCCCTCGCGCCCGATTGCCTCCAGCGTGTCGGCCAGCAGCGGCTGGGTCTGGACGGTGCCGGCCGTGGGGGCTTCTCCGTCCACCAGGAAGGTGGCGGTGGCGGTCGGATCCCGGCGCAGCAGATCGGTTTGCTGGGCGAGGTCGTGTGAGACCCGTGGCGTGATGACGTAGCCCTCGCGCGCCATGGCAATGGCCGGGGCGAAGACCTCGCTCAGAGGCAGGCGGCCATGGTCGGCGACCAGCCGCGTCCAGGCATCCACCGCGCCCGGCACCGTGACCGCGTGGGGAGAGTGGCGGTCGATCGCAGTGACGCCCGCCGCCCGCAAGCGCTCCAGCGTCAACGCCGCCGGGGTGCGGCCGGAGCCGTTGTAGGCGCGGATGTCGGTCCCGCCCAGCGGAGCGACCATGGCGAAGCAGTCGCCGCCGATCCCGGTCGATCCGGCTTCGACCACACTCTGGACCGCGCAGGCCGCCACGGCGGCATCGATCGCGGTGCCGCCGGCCTTGAGGATCTCGACCGCCGTCAGGGTTGCCGCCGGGTGCGAGGTGGCGGCCATGCCGTTGCGGCCCATGGCGAGCGAACGGCCGGGTTCTTCGAAGTTGCGCATGGTCTCCGTCGGCTCCCCGATGTTGGTCTTTCGCGGTGAAGGGCCGGATGCGAGGGTATCATCCACCGCGCCATCGATATGGTATACCAAATCCCACCTGGGCAAGAAGATCTGAAAGGGGATCGGCGGCCGGCACTCTCCTCTCGTATCAGGGTCATGTTTTGAGTAGCGCACAACTGGAACTCTACAATTCCCGCACTTATCAACATGTTTCCTTGTTGAGATCATCAAAGCGCAAACATCGCACTGACCTGCAAGCCGAACATCGCCAGACGGCCGGGCCGATCATCCTGCCTTTACAGCTTCGGCTGGATGATCTTATCTCCGCATCATGGATCGTCGCAGGCTCCAGTTTTTTGTCGCGCTCTGCGAAGAGCTGCATTTTCACCGTGCCGCCGCGCGGTGCCACATCACGCAGCCTGCCCTCAGCCAGCAATTGCGCCAGCTGGAGGAAGAGCTGCAGGTTCAGCTGATCCACCGCAACAAGCGGCGCGTTTCCCTGACGAGGGCCGGCGAGACTTTCCTGGGCGAAGCCCGGAAGATTTTGAATCAGATGGAACGTGCCGCGCAGCTCGCGCGTCAAACGGATCGCGGCGAAATCGGGCAATTGTCGGTCGGTATGACCGCACCGGCGCTCTACATCGTCTTCCCCGAGATCATGCACCGGTTCCGCATGGCATTGCCCAATTTCGGCGTGAACGTCCATGTCATGACGACGTCAGAGCAGGAAGAAGCCTTGAGGGCCGGAGCGATTGATGTCGGCATCTTCCATCCCCCGCTCGACGATCAGTCGCTGTCGTCACACCCGATCGCGCGCATGCGCTTCAATGTCGTGCTGTCGGACCGCAACCCATTGGCCGAACGGCCGCGCCTGCGGCTGGATGATCTCTCCAGGCAACGTTTCATCATCTTTCCGCGCGTGATCGGCCCACGCCTCTACGATGAGATCATCAGCCTGTGCCAGCAGGCGGGATTCAGCCCGGAGTTGATTCTCGAAGCCTCCCCGGCGCAATCGATCATCGCGCTGGCCGCAGCGGATTTCGGAATCGGCCTCATCGCCTCCGATCTTCAGCAATTCGCACGGCCCGGGGTGGTCTATCGTCCGCTCGACGGGCCGGCACCCCACCTGACGCTCGGGGTTGCCTACCAGAGCGACGACACCTCTCCCGCCATTCAGACATTTCTGGACGTCGCGACCGCGGTGGGCGAACTGGTCTCCTGAACGGTCGGCCTTTCACCCCAATCACCGACGGCGCAAACACCAGCCGGTGAAAACTATTTCTTATCAATCAATCACTTTTAAAAGTTGGACCTACTCAATTCGTTGGCTCTATCGTTCGTGCAACGGAGGATAAAGCCAATGAAAGTCTTCATGATTGGGGAGGCTGCCAATCACAAGGACAAGCTGGCCGCTTTCCTGACGACTCCCTGCGACATCATACCCCTTCCCCGTGAAGCCGCCCACTCGTCCCAGTTCGATTCCGCGATCACCGCAGACGACGTGGTCGTGTCTTTGCGGTTCTCCCGAGGCGGCAGAGCGGCACCTGAATTTCGCCTTTTGCATGTACCAGGGGCCGGACTGGACGGCATCGACATGGCTTCACTGCCATCCGGCGCCAGCATCTGCAACGTCTTTGAGCATGAAATTCCCATCGCCGAGTTCGTCATGGCGGCGATGTTGAACTGGGAAATCCGCCCCGACGCTCTGCGCAGCTCCTTCGCCACGGACACATGGTCCGATGTCTACCGGGCGCGGGTGCCCCACGGGGAGATCCACGGCCTGACACTGGGCCTCATCGGCTTCGGCCGGATCGGGCGTGCAATAGCCCGGCGGGCGGCGGCTTTCGGCATGCGCATCCTCGCGGTCGACCAGTTCGCCACCGACACCGACGGCTTGACCGAGGCGATCTTGCCGCCGGAACGCTTGCCGGATTTGCTGGCGCAATCTGATTTCCTGGTGATCGCCTGCCCGCTAACCGATCAGACCCGCGGGCTGATCGGGACGGCCGAACTCGCCGCCATGAAGCCGACGGGCGTATTGATCAACATATCGCGCGCGCCCATCGTCGACGAGGAAGCGCTTTATGATGTGCTGTCGCGCCGGACAGTCGGCGGTGCGGTGCTCGATGTCTGGTACGGCTATCCGGCAGGAGCCGACGACCAGGTGGCGCCCGCCAGCTTCCGCTTTGAGGACTTGTCCAACACCGTCTGCACCCCGCATTCGTCGGCCTGGACGAGCCGGCTGCCCGAACGCCGCTATGCGTTCATTGCCCAAAACATCGACCGGCTGGTGGCCGGCGAGCCGCTGCTGAACCTGGTGCGGGCACCTGCTCCGGTATCGCCTCCCGCCATCCAAAACACGAGCATTCCATGATCCGAGACACCGAGGACCTCGCCCGCCGGAGCGCCGGCGTGCCGATCAAGATCACCGGCGTGAAGACCTTCGTCGTCAACGCCGAGATGCGCAACTGGATCTTCGTGAAGGTGCTGACCAACCAGCCCGGCCTGTATGGCTGGGGCGAGGCCAGCCTGAACTGGAAGACGCGGGCGGTCACCGGCGCCGTCGAGGATCTGGAACCGACCGTGCTGGGACGCGATCCGCGCGACATCGAACAGTGCGTCCGCGCGATGAACAAGTTCAGCTATTACAAGCTGGGCATGGTCGGCGTGACGGCGATCAGCGGCATCGAGCACGCGCTCTGGGACATCTTCGGCAAGAGCGTCGGCCTGCCGGTCTGGCGCCTGCTCGGCGGCAAAGTTCGCGACCGCGTGCGCGTCTACACCCATCTCGGCCTTGGCGAGATGAAGTCGGTCTACGAGACCTTCGACGTCGGCTCGCTGAAGGAACGGGCCGCGGCGGTGACCGAGAAGGGCTACGACGCGCTCAAGGTCGTGTTCATTCCCTATGGCGCCCACAGCGCGCCGATTCCGGCCCAGCGCCATGTCGGCAAGATGATGCAGGCGCTGCGCGACACGGTGGGCGACGGCGTCGACATCATGATCGACTTCCACGGTCGCCCCGGCTCCATCGCCGCCGCCATGAGCTACATCCGCGAACTGGAGCCCTATCGGCCGATGTTCTGCGAGGAGCCGGTCCAGCCCGGCGATACCGAGGCGCTGCGCCGCATTGCCGAGCAGGCGGACTGCCCGATCGCATCCGGCGAACGGCTGGTCGGGCTGAAGGAGTTCCAGCCGGTCTTCGCCCAGAAGGCGGTCCATATCGCCCAGCCCGACCTGAACCACACCGGCGGCCTGCTTGAAGGCAAGCGGATCGCGGCGCTGGCGGAAGCCGACCTGATCGGCATCGCCCCGCACAATCCCAACGGTCCGCTGGCCGGCGTTGCTGCCCTGCATTTCGACATCTCCACGCCGAACTTCGTCATCCAGGAGGAGATGAGCGGCGCGGTGCCCTGGTACGACGACGTGGTGCAGACCCCGATCCGCCGCACCGGCAGCCATTGGGAGGTGCCCGACGCACCCGGCTTCGGCATCGAGGTGAACGAGACGGAAGCGGCGAAGCACCCGTTCAGGCCGGAGGTGATGCACACGACCTCGGCCATTCTCGACGACGGCACCATCGTCGATTGGTAAGCGCCGCCCTCACCGACCTATCGGACGGATTTCCATCATGAGAGAATTCAGCACCCCCGGCGACGTGTTCAACGCGCTGCCATCGCGGGTCGTCTTCGGAGCCGGGGCCATTGACCGGATCGACGCGGAGGTGGAGCGGCTGGGCGCAAAGCATGCGCTCGTCGTCTCCACTCCCGGCCGCAGCGCAATGGGTGGGCGTGTCGCCGACCGTCTTGGAAGCCGTTGTATCGGCATCCTGCCGGAAGCGATTTCCCAGGTACCCATCGAACTGGCCATCCGGGGCCGGGCCAAGGCGCGCGAAATGGGCGCCGACTGCCTGGTCAGCGTCGGCGGCGGCGCCTCCATCGGCTTGGGCAAAGCCATCGCGCTGGACCTCGGGCTGCCGATCATCGCCGTGCCGACCACCTATTCCGGCTCCGAGATGACCGGCTTTTGCGGGATCACCATCGACGGCGTCAAGCGGATGCACCAGAGCCTGCGCATGCTGGCCGGCACCGTTGTTTATGACCCCTCGCTGACGCTCGGGCTGCCGGTGGACGTCAGCATGGCCAGCGCCATGAACGCGCTCGCCCATTGTGTCGATGCCATCTACACCCCCACCATCAGCCCGGTGATCGTGCCGGCGGCGATGGAGGGCGCGCGGGCGATCATGGACGCGCTGCCGCGGGTGGCCGACCGTCCGGACGATGGGCAAGCGCGTGCCGACCTGCTGTACGGCGCCCACCTCGCCGGTGCGGCGCTGGCCGGCGGCTTCGCGCTCCAGCATGGCGTCGCCCATGTCCTGGGCGGCACCTACGGCGTGTCGCACGGATTGTCCCATGCGCTGGTGCTGCCCCATGTCGCAGCCTACAATGCACCCTTCGCCCCCCAGGCGATGGACCGGCTTGCCGCCGCCATCGGCGTGGAAGACATCGGCGCCGCCATTTTCGACATGATGGAAACGGTCGGCCTGCCGACGCGGCTGACGGAGGTCGGCTTTTCCGCCGACCGGATCGAGGAGGCCGCCCGGCTCACCGTCGAGACGGACAACAGCTACAACCCCGGACCGGTGACCGAAGAAGCCGTGCGCGGCATCCTCGCGGCGGCAGTGGAGGGGCGTCGCCCAGGATCGCCGTCGGGCCGGTAAGGGCCGGCCGGCACGGAGGGCAATCCGGACGAGAGAACACAAAAAGGGAGGGAACCAAGATGTTGATCAAGCGTAGGCAGTTTCTGGCCGCTACCGCGGTGGGCGCCCTGGCCGCACCCTTCATCTCAAAGGCGCATGCCGCGGAATTCGCATGGAAGTTCGGCCATGGCTTCCCGGCGAGCCACCCGCTGCATGTCCGCGCTGTCGAAGCGGCCGAACGCATCCGCAAGGAGACCGGCGGCAAGGTCGACATCGCCGTCTTCCCCAACAGCCAGCTCGGCGGCGACAGCGACCTGCTGGCGCAGGTGCGCTCCGGCGGCATCGAATTCTTCAGCACCGGCGGCCTGATCCTGTCGACCCTGGTTCCGGTTGCGTCGATCAACGGCATGGGGTTCGCGTTCAAGGACTATGACGCTGTCTGGAAGGCGATGGACGGCCAACTCGGCGGGGTGATCCGCAAGGGGTTCGACAAGGCCGGCCTCCACGCCCTCGACCGCATCTGGGACAACGGCTTCCGCCAGATCACCACCAGCACCAAGCCGATCACCGGGCCGGCCGATCTGGCGGCCTTCAAGATCCGCGTCCCGGTCAGCCCGGTCTATGTGTCGCTGTTCAAGGGGCTGGGCGCGTCGCCGACCAGCATCAACCTGGGCGAGGTCTATGCAGCGCTGCAGACCGGCGTGGTCGACGGACAGGAGAATCCGCTGGTGGTGGCCGACACCGCCAAGTTCTACGAGGTGCAGAAATTCTGCTCCATCACCAACCATGTCTGGGACGGTTCGTGGATCGTCACCAACGGCCGCTCCTGGCGTGGACTGCCTGAGGATTTGCGGCAGATCGTCAGCCGGAACCTGAACGACGGCGCGCTGCAGCAGCGCCAGGACATCGCCGGCCTCAACGACGCGCTGCAAGGTTCGCTCTCGCAGAAGGGGCTGACCTTTAACAAGGTCGATCCGGCGCCGTTCCGGGAAGCCCTGCGCAAGTCTGGCTTCTACGGCGAATGGAAAGCCAAATACGGTGAAGAGGCCTGGAGCGCCCTGGAAAGTTCGGTAGGGGCGCTGACATGACGGCGGTGGTGGATCACAAGTCCACCGCCGGCTCGCCCGACGGCGCCAGCCGGTGGCTGGCGCATGCCGACCGGCTTCTGGGCTGGCTATCCGAACTGCCGGTGGCGCTTCTGGTGGCCGCGGAAGTGGTGATTCTCTTCACCGGTATCGTCGCCCGCTACGTGCTCCACGCTCCGATCACCTGGTCGGACGAACTGGCGTCGATCCTGTTCCTCTGGCTGGCGATGTTGGGAACCGTTGTCGCCTTCCGCCGTGGCGAGCATATGCGGATGACCGCTTTCGTCAGTTGGGCATCGCCACGCGCGCGGGCGTTCCTTGATGTCTTCGCGGTGGCGGCGGCACTCTGTTTCCTGCTGCTGGTCATCATGCCGGCTGGCGAATTCGCCTGGGAGGAGCTGGAGATCACCACCCCGGCTCTGCAGATCTCGAACATGTGGCGCGCGGCTGCATTGCCGACCGGTCTCGGATTGATGATCGCGGCGGCTCTGATCCGCCTCGCACGGGTGGGCGATCTCAAGCTGGTGGTGGGTGCTGTAGCGGCGGTTGCGACGATCGCCGCATTGTTCTTCGTCCTCCAGCCTATGCTGGCCGATCTCGGCAAGCTTAACCTGCTGGTCTTCTTTGTGCTCGTGGTTGCAGGGGCCGTGTTCGCCGGTGTGCCCATCGCCTTCGCCTTCGGACTGTCGAGCTTCGGCTACCTCGCCCTGACCACCAGGGTGCCGCTGCTGGTCGTCGTCGGCCGAATGGATGAGGGCATGTCACACCTGATCCTGCTCTCGGTGCCACTGTTCGTCTTCTTAGGATTGCTGATCGAGATGACCGGCATGGCCCGCGCCATGGTGGCGGTGCTGGCCAACCTGCTCGGCCATGTGCGCGGCGGCCTGTCCTATGTGCTCATCGGCGCGATGTATCTGGTGTCCGGCATCTCCGGCTCGAAGGCTGCCGACATGGCGGCAGTTGCCCCGGTTCTGTTCCCCGAGATGAAAGCCCGCGGTGCCAAGCCGGGCGATCTGGTGGCGCTGCTGGCGGCGACCGGCGCGCAGACGGAGACCATTCCGCCCAGCATCGTGCTGATCACCATCGGCTCGGTCACCGGCGTTTCCATCGCTGCGCTCTTCACCGGCGGCCTGCTGCCCGGCTTGCTGCTGGCGGTGATGTTGTGTCTGGTTGTCCGCCACCGCTACCGCCATGAAAACCTGTCGGGAGTACGTCGGCCGACCGGTCGTGAGTTGGGCCGCAGCCTGGTGGTGGCGCTGCCCGCGCTCGCCCTCCCTTTCGTCATCCGCACCGCGGTGATCGAGGGCGTCGCCACGGCGACCGAGGTTTCGACCATCGGCATCGTCTATGCCGTTGCCGTTGGATTGTTGGTCTATCGCCGCTTCGACTGGGGGCGGGTGGTACCCATGCTGGTCGAGACCGCGGCGCTGTCGGGAGCGATCCTGTTCATCATCGGCACCGCAACGGCGATGGCCTGGTGCCTGACACGCTCGGGGTTCTCGACCGATCTGGCGCAGTTCATGGCCGGCCTGCCGGGAGGCGCTTTCACCTTCCTTGCCGTATCCATCGTCGCCTTCATCATCCTCGGCAGCGTGCTGGAGGGGATTCCGGCCATCGTACTGTTCGGCCCGCTGCTGTTCCCCATCGCCCGCGAGATGGGCGTGCATGAGGTGCAGTATGCGATGGTGGTGATCCTCGCCATGGGCCTCGGCCTGTTCGCCCCGCCCTTCGGCGTCGGTTTCTATGTCGCCTCGGCCATTGGCCGGGTCAACCCGGATGAGGGCATGCGCCCGATCCTGGGCTATCTGGCGGCTCTGCTGGTCGGACTGGTGCTGGTCGCCGCAATTCCCTGGCTTTCGACCGGCTTTCTGTGATCGCTGCTCGTCGTAGCCGCCCGAAGCCGGCCCCGGTTCGCCCCGGGGCCGGCTTTTATCGTATCAAGGCGGTCCGCGCGGAACAGCGCCTACACCGGCGCCAGCAGATGGTCGGACCCAATGGCCGACACGTTGCTCACTCCGCACAGCGCCATCGGAATGTCGAGTTCGCGACCCAAGATGCGAATGGCGTGGGTGATGCCGACTTCTCCACCCGCTGCAAGTCCCGAGAACTGCGACATCAGCACTGTCATGCGGCGATCCCAAACAGGCCGGCGAGAAAGGTTTGAACCGCACCGGGTTCACTGGAGGCCCCATCTTCTGAGAGAGTGGGGTCATCATGACGAAGCAGGCATCCCCCGAATACGCCCCTGAAGTCCGAGAGCGCGCGCTTCGGATGGTGTTCGAGCACGAAGGCGAGCACGCCTAGCAGTGGGCAGTGATCGGCTCGATCGTGGCGAAGAACGGTTGCAATGCCGAGACGCTGGGGAACTGGGGTCGGCAGGCCGAGCGTAATCAGGGCAAGCGTTCTGGTCCGACAACGGACGAGCAGGAGCGGATCAAGGCGCTGGAGCGTGAGGTGCGAGAACTGCGCCAAGCGAATGAAATCCTTCGCAAGGCGTCGGCGTATTTCGCCCAGGCGGAGCTCGACCGCCCGTTCAGGAAATGATCGCCTTCGTCGACGAACACCGCGCCGTCCACGAGGCCGGGGGCCTCCTTCTCGACCAGGGCCTTCAGCACCTTGGCGACGGCGAGCGGCTCGGTCGTCACGTCGGTCTGGATCAGGATGGCGCGGTCGGCACCCATGGCAAGAGCGGTGCGCAGGGTCTCCTGGGCCTGGGTCGGGCCGACGGAAACGACCACGATCTCGGTCGCCTTACCGGCTTCCTTGCACCGCACCGCCTCTTCGACTGCAATCTCGTCGAAGAGGTTCATGTTCATCTTCACGTTGGCGGTCTCGACGCCGCTGCCATCCGCCTTGACGCGGATCTTCACATTGTAGTCGACAACCCGCTTCAGGGGACAAGGAGCTTCATGAATATCAGTCCTCTTGCGGCTGGGCCGCAGATGTGGCGCGAGACAGAATGCGGCGGGCCTTTCGTGCCATAGCTTCGTCGATCATGCGGCCATCGACCACCGCAACACCCTTCACACTTTCCGCCAAGATAAGGCGGGCATGGGCGATTTCGGCCTCGGTCGGCGTCAGGGTCGCGTTGATAGCGGATATCTGGCCAGGATGGATCGCCGCCTTGGCGCCGAATCCCAGAGCCAGGGCGGCGGCGGCCTCCCGTTGCATCCCTGCTGCATCGGTCAGATCGAAAAATGGGGAGTCCACCGCTTCGATGCCGGCCAGAGCCGCGGCATTGACCAGCCGCGAGCGTGCGGACAGCAGCGGCTCCCACGCGCTGGCGCAGCCCAGGTCGGCGGACAGGTCCGCGGCACCAAAGAACAGCGCAGCCAGCCGGGGCGACGCGTGGGCGATCTCCTCCGCGGCGGCGACGCCACGGGCCGATTCGATCAGCGCCACCAGCGGCACGGACCTTCCCATGCCGCTCAGCAGCGCGTCGATCCAGCGGATGGTCTCGGCACTGTCGACCTTTGGCACGATGACGCAGTCCGGCCCGCCGTTTGGCGGCCGGCGCGTCAGCGCCAGCAGGTCCTCCAACCCTTCGGGCGTCACCGGTGCGTTGATGCGCAACGCCCGCAGGATCGGAACGGCCGGCGGTGCCGCGAGGGCGGCCAGCGCCGTGTCGCGCGCCGCCGCCTTGTCGGCCGGTGGAACGGCATCCTCCAGGTCGATGATCAGCACATCGGCGCCGGATCGGGCAGCACGGTCGAAGCGCTCCGGGCGGGTCGCCGGGGTGAACAGCCAGCTGCGGCGGGGCCGCCTGTCGTTGAACGGCCCGCTCATGGGGTGACCACGAATTCGGCGGTCATGGCGACCTGACCGTCCGGGCCGACCACCCACCCTTCGATTTCACCGTCCTCCCTGTCCGCCGCGTTTAGTGTGAAGGGCGCTGTGTCGAACAATGGCCGCCGGGCACGGAAGCGGAAGCCGGCGACCCGCCGGTCTCCGAGATCGCCGCCGAGATTGCGCAACACCAGGTCCATCAGCAGGGTCGCCGTCAGCGGCCCATGCACCACCAGCCCCGGGTAGCCTTCGGTCTCGCGGCAGTAGGGGCGGTCGTAATGGATGCGGTGGCCATTGAAAGTCAGCGCCGAATAACGGAACAGCAGCACCGGGTCGGGGGTTACGCTGCCGGTCCAGCGGGGGGCGGGCAGCGGCTCGGCTGTCACGGCCGGCGGAACCGTCTCGCCCGGCTTCGCGGCTTCGCGATAGACGATGTCCTGCTTTTCACGGATGGCGACTCCGGCGTCGGTCGCGATCTCGTGCATCACGCTGACGAACACCATGTCGCCGGACCGACCGGCCTTGTGCTCCACAGCCTGGATCGTGGAGACGCGCCGCATTTCCGCACCGATGGGGATCGGCGCCAGGAAGCGCATGTCGCTGCCGGCCCACATCCGCCGGGGCAGCGGCACCGGCGGCAGAAAGCCGCCCTTGTGCGGGTGGCCGTCCTCGCCAATGTCCCGCTGCAGCGCATTGGGGAGGAAATGCAGCCAATGGCCGAGCGGCGGCAACTCTCCCGCCGGCCATGGCGGGGTGTCGTGGTCCAGCGTCGCGGCCAGCCCCGCCAGCGGTGCGGCGGCGGCGGTATCAGTCCGCATCTCCACCCGGCCGACCCAATCCTTCAGATGATCGAACATCACGGCGACACCCCGGATATGTGCAGGATTTTTCCCGGATTCATGATGTTGTGCGGATCGAAGGCACGCTTCAGCGTTGCCATCATCTCCAGTTCCACCGCTGATTTGTAGCGCGGCATCTCGTCGATGCGCAGGCGGCCGATGCCGTGTTCGGCCGAGATCGAGCCGCCGAGTTCGACGACGATGTCGTGGACGATGGCGTTGACCGTCGCCAGCTTGGCCTTCCACTCGACCGGGTCGCCATCCTCCGCCTGGATTGGGTTGTAATGGATATTGCCATCGCCGAGATGGCCGAAGGAGAAGGGGCGGATGCCTGGGCAGGCCCGTTCCAGAGCCGCGTCGGTGCGATCAAGGAATCGCGCGACGCGGGAGATCGGCACCGAGACGTCGTGCTTGAAGGATACGCCTTCACGCTTCTGGCCTTCCGGAATGCCCTCGCGGATGCGCCACAGCGAATCGGCCTGGGCCTTCGATGCGGCGACCACACCGTCGAGCACCTCTCCGGCCTCCATCCCCGCCTCCAGGATGCCTTCCAGCATTTCGGCCAGACGGTTGCCGGACTCCTGGTCGGCCAGCTCCACCAGCACATACCAGGGGTAGCGGTCGCGGAGGGGATCGGGCACGTCCGGCACATGTTTGCGAGCCACGTCGATGCAGGCGCGCTGGATCAGCTCGAAGGTGACGATGCGGTCGCCCGCCACGCCCTTGGCGCGGGTCAGCAGATCGACGGCGTCGCTGGGGCCCGACACCGCGACCAGCGCCGTGGCGGTGGCGCGCGGCAGCGGCGAGAGTTTCAGCACCGCGGCGGTGACGATGCCCAGCGTGCCTTCGGACCCGATGAAGATCTGTTTCAGGTCATAGCCGGCATTGTCCTTGCGCAGGCCGCGCAGCCCGTTCCAGATTTGCCCATCGGGCAGCACCACCTCCAGCCCGGCCACGAGGTTGCGCATGTTGCCGTAACGCACGACCTGCACGCCGCCAGCGTTGGTCGCGATGTTGCCGCCGATCTGGCACGATCCCTCGGCGGCGAGGCTCATCGGGAACAGCCGGCCGACATCGCGCGCCGCGTTTTGGATGTTGGCGAGGATGCAGCCGGCCTCCACCGTCATCGTGTCGTTGTCGATGTCGATCTCGCGGATGCGGTTCAGCCGGTTGGTGGAGATGACGATCTCCAATCCGTCGGCATGGGGCTGGCTGGCCCCGGTCAGGCCGGTGTTGCCGCCCTGCGGCACGATCGGCGTGCGGGTTTCGGCGCAGATGCGGACGACGGCGGCGAGAGCCTCGGTGCTGTCGGGCAGCACCACGGCGGGCGACCGGCCGACCCAGCCGTCACGCCAGGACTCCATGAAGGGCTTCATGGTGTCGGGATCGGTGATGAGGCCCCGCTCGCCGACGATGGCGCGGATCGGGGCGAGGACGGCCGTCGCGAAGTCCGGCCGGAGGGTGGCCTGTCCGCTGGTCTGCCCGCTGGTCTGGATATCGTTCGGCAAGGGAGCTCTCCCTGGGCTTCGGGCCTGCGTCACAGCGCGCGGTAGGCCGTCTTGATGATGGTGTAGAATTCGATGGACGAGCGCCCCTGCTCGCGCGGGCCGTAGCTCGACATCTTCCGGCCGCCGAAGGGGACGTGGTAGTCGACGCCCGCCGTCGGCAGGTTCAGCATGGTCATGCCGGCCTGGATGTTCGCCTGGAAATGGCGGGCGTGCTTCATCGAGTTGGTGATGATGCCCGACGACAGGCCATAGTCGGTGTCGTTGGCGACAGCCAGCGCCTCCTCGTAATCGCTGACGCGGATGACGCTGGCGACCGGGCCGAACACCTCCTCCCGGTTGATGGTCATGGCGTTGCTGGTCTCGGTGAACAGGGTCGGCGCCAGGAAATACCCACGCGTCGGTCGGTCCAGCCGGGTGCCGCCGGACGCCAGACGGGCGCCCTCGTCAAGGCCGGTGTCGATATAGTGCAGGTTCTTGCTCAGCTGGAATTCGTCGATCACCGGACCGATCTGCGTTTCCGGTTGCAGGGCGTGGCCGACGCGCAGCGCCGCCATCCGATCCACCATCGCGGCGACGAACGCATCGTGGATGCTGTCCTCGACGATGAATCGGCCGGTGGCGGTGCAGCGCTGCCCGGCGTGGAAATAGGCGCTGTTGACCCCGATCTCGGCGGCACGCTCGGGATCGGCGTCGGCGAGCACGACCAGCGGGTTCTGACCGCCAAGTTCGAGCTGTACGCGGATCATGCGTTCGGCGCAGCGCACGGCGATGCGCCGTCCGGTGTTGACCGAACCGGTGAAGGACACCGCGTCCACCGTATCGACCACTGCGGCGCCGACATTCGGACCGGCGCCGATCACCAGATTGAACAGGCCCGCTGGCATGCCGTGCGCTTCCAGGGCCGCCGCGATGATGCGGGTGACGGCGATGGAGATGCCGGGGGTCTTTTCCGACGGTTTCCAGATCACCGCATTGCCGAAAGCCAGCGCCGGGGCGATCTTCCACATCGGCGTGGCGACGGGGAAGTTCCAGGGCGTCACCAGACCGATGACGCCGACCGGCTCTCGCGTCACGTCGACCTCGACCCCCAGCCGCACGGAGCCCAGCGTCTCGCCCGGCGCACGCAGCGCCTCGGCCGAGAAGAAGCGGGCGAGATGGGCGGCGCGGACGATCTCGCCCAGCGCGTCGGGGATGGTCTTGCCGCCTTCGGTGGCGGCGATCCGCGCCAGCTCGTCCTTGCAGTCGAACAGCGCGCGGGAGATGGCGTCGAGCACCAGGGAGCGCTGCTCCACCGTGGTGGCACGCCATTGTGGCTGGGCTTTGCGGGCGGCGGCCACCGCCTCGGCCACGTCGTCGGCACCGGCCAGCGTGTAGGAACCGGCCAGTTCGTCCAGGTCCGACGGATTGAAGATGTCGAGCCGGTCGCGGCCCGGCCGCCAGCTGCCGGCAATGAAGTTGGTGATCGGACGGGTGTCGGGGGACATGTCGGGTCTTCTCCGGAAATCTGTTGGTTCGAGGGGAGGTGCGGCGGCCGGCATCAGCCGGCGCGCGCCACCCGCTCTTTCAGGGCGGTCAGCGCCCACAGCGTCTCGATTGTCGGCACCGGCACGCTGCGGCGGCGGGCCAGTTCAAGGACGGCGGTCACGATGGGGTCGATCTCCATGCTGCGCCCTGCCTCGAAATCCTGCAGCATCGACGGCTTGTGGCCGGGAACGCCGCTGCCGCGGCTGAGCCGCTCATCGATGTCGTCGGGGAGGTCGACGCCCCAGGCACGGGCCACATCCAGGCATTCACGCATCAGCTGGCCCTGGACGGCAGCCATGCCGGGAGCCTGCTCCATGGCGCCCATGGTGGCGCCGGTCAGCACGCTGGTCGGGCCGACCGCCATGTTGAGCATCAGCTTGCTCCACAGCGGGACGCGGATGTCGGCGGGCAGACGGGCGGTCGCGCCGGCTGCATTGAAGCTGTCGGCCAGCGCCGCCAGCCTCCCGGCATGCTCGCCCGGGCGTGGCGCCCCGAAGGCCAGCACCGGCAGCGCGGTGTGGGCGACGACGCCCGGTTCGACGATGCGGGCGGGCAGCACCTCGATCACGCAGGCGGCGACCCGCTCCGGTCCGATGGCGGACCACAAGGCGCCACCGGGATCGACCACCTCCAGCGGCTCCGCTGCGACACCGTCGCCGGCGCCGTGCAGATACCACCAGGGAATGCCGTTCTGCGCCGCCACCACCAGCGTGTCAGGTCCGCAGAGCGACGGGAAGGACGAGGCCAGCGCCGGCAGCCCGTGCCCCTTGACCGTGACGATCACCACGTCCTGGGGACCCAGGTCGGCGGCATCGTCGCTGGCCTGGGGCCGGGAGATCAGCGTGCCTTTCGGTGTCTGGACGGCCAGTCCGCGCTCGCGGATGGCCGCCAGATGGGCGCCGCGCGCCAGCAGCGACAGCTCGTGCCGGCCGGTCGCGGCGAGATACCCCGCCAGCGCGCCGCCCACGGCGCCGGCCCCTACGACGGCGATGCGCATGTCGTCTCCCCTTCCTGTCTCACTTGAATTCCAGAGGCGGCAGCGCGTCGTCCATGTTGTTGCCCAGTCCCTGGAACTGCTCTTCGATCTGCTTGTCGTCAAGTTTGACGGCAGTCGACTTGTAATGCATGACCATTTGCGGGAAGGCGATCACCAGACCGACCATCACGAGCTGGATGACGACGAAGGGCACGGCGCCCCAATAGATCTGGCTGGTCAGGACCGGCGCCGTCTCCTTCTTCGTCACGCGGTCGATGTAGGGCAGCTTCGGCGCCACCGACCGCAGGAAGAACAGCGAGAAGCCGAAGGGCGGATGCATGAAGCTGGTTTGCATGTTCACCGCCAGGATGATGCCGAACCATACCAGATCGATGCCCAGCCGGTCCGCCGCCGGTGCCAGCAGAGGGATGATGATGAAGGCCAGCTCGAAGAAATCGAGGAAGAAGGCCAGCAGAAACACCATGATGCTGACTGCGATCAGGAAGCCCAGCTGCCCGCCGGGCAGGGAGACCATCAGCTCCTCGACCCACACATGGCCGTTGACGCCGTAGAAGGTCAGCGAGAACACCCGGGCGCCGATCAGGATGAACAGCACGAAGGCCGCCAGCTTCGCCGTCGAATAGGTGGCCTGACGCACCATGTCGAAGCTCAGCCGCTTCTTCATCGCTGCCAGCGCCAGCGCGCCGACGGCACCCATGGCGCCGCCCTCGGTCGGGGTGGCGAGGCCGATGAAGATGGTGCCGAGCACCAGGAAGATCAGCGCCAGCGGCGGCACCATCACGAAGGTGGCCTGCTCCGCCATCCGGGAGATCAGGCGCCGGCCGCTGGCCCGCTCCACCAGCGCCACCGCCAGGGCATAGAGCGCGCCCGCCGCGACGGAATCGCCCAGCAGGGCCAGCGTGGTCCAGCCGTTCAGCGTCTGCCATGCGGCTCCCGCCGTCAGCACCGCCGTGACGGCTGCCTGCAGAACCAGACGCTGCACGCCGAAGGTCCGGTTGAAGGTGGCGGCCAGGAAGGCCACCAGCACCGTCAAGGACAGCAGCAGCACGACATAGTCGGCGCCGGACTTCACGCCGGTGCGGCCCATCACCCAATAAGCGACCGCGCCGGAGAACAGGGCGAGCAGGCCGAGCTGCCAGATGCCGCGTGCGCCGTTCGGCTCGCGGTAGGCGATGGCCTCCGGCGGCAGGCCGGGGGCGGCCTTGGGGAAGATGATCGAGACGATGAAGACATAGAGGGCGTACAGGCCTGACAGCAGCAGGCCGGGGATGAAGGCGGCCTCGTACATGTCGCCGACGGAGCGGCCGAGCTGGTCGGCCATGACGATCAGCACCAGCGACGGCGGGATGATCTGCGCCAGCGTGCCCGAGGCGGCGATGATGCCCGACGCCAGACGGCGGTCGTAGCCGTAGCGCAGCATGATCGGCAGCGAGATCAGGCCCATGGAGATGACGGAAGCCGCGACCACCCCGGTCGTCGCTGCCAGCAGCGCGCCGACGAAAATGACGGCGTAGGCGAGGCCGCCCCGGATCGACCCGAACAGCTGTCCGATGGTGTCGAGCAGATCCTCTGCCATGCCGGAGCGTTCCAGCACCAGCCCCATGAAGGTGAAGAAGGGCACGGCCAGCAGCACGTCATTGTTCATCGTGCCGTAGACGCGTTCCGGCAGCGCCTGGAACAGATCGGGTCGGAACAGGCCCAGCTCGATGCCGATCAGGCCGAACAGCAAGCCGTTGGCGGCCAGTGCGAAGGCGACCGGATAGCCCAGCAGCAGCATGACCACCAGCACGGCGAACATGATCGGCGCCATGTTGTGGCCGAACCAGCCGCGCCAGCCGTCCTGTTCGGCGAGCGCGCCGGCACCCGGCACCGGCAGCACATAAAGCGCCACGGCGACGGCGGCCAGCAGCAGCAGGGAGATGACGGACAGCCGGACGGTGCGCGGCGAAATGGAGGGGGAGGTCGTGCTCATCGCGCGTCTACCGGCTGGGAATGGTGTCGGGATGGGCGGTCCGTTCGCGTTCAGCGGCGAGCAGCCGCTCGGCCTCCGCCTCGGCCGCCGCCTGATGACCTCCGGCCCGCTGGCTCGCGTCCTCCAGATGTCCGGACATGACCGCGGCGCGCTTGACCAGCTCCGACAGGCCCTGGACGAACAGCACGGTGAACCCGAGCGGAATCAGCAGCTTCGCCGGCCATTGCGGCAACCCGCCGGCGTTCATCGACTGTTCCTCGATGGCGAAGGAGGTGATGGCGAAGGGCCAGGAGGTGATCATCATCACGAAGCTGAAGGGCAGCAGGAAGGCAATATGGCCGAACAGGTCGATGCCGTCGCGCGCGCGCTTGGTCAGCATCGCGTTGACGATGTCGATGCGGATGTGTTCGTCGTCCTTCAGCGTCCAGGGGGAACAGAGCAGGAACACCGCGGCGAACAGCACCCATTGCAGTTCCAGCCACGAGTTGGAGCTGACGTCGAACAGCTTGCGGATGACGGCATTGACCGCCGAGACCAGGATCGCCAGCAGGATCAGCCAGGATATGGCCTTGCCCAGCCGGGCGGTGACCGCATCGACCAGCCGGCAGGCCCCGACCAGGGCCGTGATCAGAGGGGAGGGGGTGTGGCTCGTCATGGGGGCAGCTTCTCCCGGAAGGCCGGTCGCGAAGGCCGCGACGGAGCCGGGACCGGATGCGGCGATGGCGGCATCCGGTCCCGGTTGGGATATCGCAAGGAGCGGCGGCGGATCAGCGCCGGGTCAGGCGGAGCGTTGCGCTGTCGTAGGCGTAATCGGATGCCTGGAGCCACAGGTTGGAGTCGTTCTGGAAGCGGCGGTAGCTCTCATAGAGCTTCTTGAAGGCCGGGTTCTTGTCCGCCAGCTCGTCATAGAGGTCCATCGCCGCCTTGTGGCTGGCCTGCAGCACATCCTGCGGGAAGGCACGCAGCTTTGCGCCGTTGGCGACCACGCGCTTCAGCGCCGCCGGGTTCAGCACATCGTAGCGCGCCACGCTGTCGACGTTGGCGAGCGCCGCGCCAGCGGTCAGCGCCGCCTGATAATGCTTCGGCAGGCTGTTCCAGCGGTTGGTGTTGATGAAGAAGTGCTGGAGCGATGTGCCGTCCCACCATCCCGGATAATAATAGTAAGGCGCGATCTTGTAGAGGCCGAGCTTCTCGTCGTCGTAGGGGCCGTTGAACTCGGCGGCATCGATGGTGCCGCGCTCCAGCGCCGGGTAGATGTCGCCGCCGCCGATCTGCTGCGCCACCACGCCGAGCTTGGAGAGGATCTGGCCGCCCAGGCCCGAGATACGGAACTTCAGCCCCTTCAGGTCTTCGACGCTCTTGATCTCGCTGCGGAACCAGCCGCCCATCTGGGCGCCGGTGTTGCCGCCGGCCAGCGCCTTCAGGTTGTAGCCGGCATAGAACTCCTCCAGCAGTTTGCCGCCTTCGCCGTGATAAAACCAAGCGTTCTGCTGGCGGGTGTTCAGGCCGAAGGGCAGGCAGCAGCCGAAGGCGAAGGCCGGGTCCTTGCCGACATAGTAGTAGGACGCGGTGTGGCACATCTCCACCGTGTCGTTGCTGGCGGCATCCAGCGCCTGCAGCGCCGGGACCACCTCGCCGGCGGCGAAGACCTGGATCTGGAACTTGCCGTCGGTGGCCTCGGCGACGTTCTTCGCCATCACCTCGGCGCTGCCATAGAGCACGTCGATGTTTTTCGGGAAACTGGACACGCAGCGCCAGCGGATCGTCGGCTCCGACTGGGCGATGGCCGGGGCCGCAAGCGTGGATGCACCGGCGGCGACGGCGGCACCCTTGAAGAATTGACGGCGCTTCATGCTGTTTTTCCTCCCGAAGTTCTTGTTGTGTGGCGACGCGATGCCGATTGGACGCGGCGGAGCCGTTGGTGTCGTCAAGTTACAGGGCCATATGCATCCAGTTGGACAGGCATCCTGCTTTCGAACATCTGGCGGTAGGCGCGGCCTCTCCTTGGCGCGAGGTTCATGGGTGTTGGCTTGTGTTCCGCATATCGCTGAGGATTTTCTGGGAACGGCCAGGGACGATGTGGTGACCCTGACAGTGGAGCAAGCGTTAGCACAGCGGAATGTGTTTCGTGGGCATACCAGCCATAAGCCAGGCAAGCCTTCAGGAATGCCAACTGTTTTGCTCAAACCCAGTGAGGCACGGTGAAACGGCTGCGCCAGCAAACGGTTTGTTATGCCCGCAATGAATATCTGTTACAGGCACGCCGTGCGCTCCGCGATGGGCGGCCGGTCGATAGTCTGTGGCGGACTGTTCCCAACCGCCTCAAACGACGGATGTTCAACCGCATGAACGGTGTGCGCCATGTCTAGGCCGTCCTCTCCGCTCAACGCCGCCGGGGCTGCCTATCTCGAAGCGTTGCAGGAACGCTTCCGCGACGATCCAGCGTCGGTGGATGTGAGCTGGCGAGCCGTCTTCCAGATTCTGGACGAACTCGGCGCCGCCACCCCGGCGTCCGGTGCTCCGCTCTCCGATCCGCTGGTGTTGCTGCATGAGGAAATCCGCCAGCGCGGTCATGCCGCCGCCGCTCTCGATCCGCTGGGCCGTACCGCTCCGCCCGCTCGGATGGCGTCCGAGGATGCGGAGACCGCAAGGCTGCGCCGGCTCTATCAGGGCACTCTGACGCTTGAGACCGCCCATATCGACGATCCGGTGCTGCGGTCCTGGCTGCGCGACGCCTATGAGGGTGCCGACACCCTCCCGCCGGCCGAGGCGCGTCGCCGGGCGCTGTCGCTGCTGAGCGCGGCGGAGGAATTCGAAAGGCTGCTCGGCATCCGCTATCCGACCAAGAAGCGCTTCGGCGCGGAGGGGATGGAGACGTTGATCCCCCTGCTGGACCGCATCCTCGCGGCGGCGGCGGCGGCGGGCGTCACCGAGGTTCAGGTCGGGACCATGCACCGCGGCCGGCTCAGCCTGATGGCCAATGTGCTGGGCAAGCCCCTGGTCGAGCTGTTCGCGGGCATCAAGGGCATGCACCCGTTCCTGGCCGATCCGCCGGTTCCCGCCGACGTCCCCTATCACATGGGGGTGGAAAGCAGCCTGTCCTTCGACGACCGGACGCTTGCGCTGACCCTGTCTCCCAACCCGTCGCATCTGGAGGCGATCAATCCCGTCACCTTGGGCCGGGCGCGGGCGCGCCAGGATCTGGCCCGCGAGCAGGGTGGCGAAGCGCGCCGGGTTCTGTGCGTGCTGCTGCACACCGACGCCAGCGTAATCGGGCAGGGCAGCGTGACCGAGGCGCTGCAGCTGTCCGGCGTCGCCGGCTTCACTGTCGCCGGCACCATCCATATCGTCGTCAACAACCAGATCGGCTTCACCACCGAACGTGACGAGGCGCGGACCTCACTCCACTGCACCGGACTTTGGAAGGCGGTGGACAGCCCCATCCTGCACGTCAATGCCGACGATCCCGACGCGGCGCTGCGGGCCGCCGATCTTGCCGTCGCCTTCCGGCAGACGCATGGGCGCGACGCGGTGATCGACCTCGTCGGCTACCGCCGGAACGGTCACAACGAGATCGACGAGCCGCGCTTCACCCAGCCGCTGGACTACACGGCGATCGACACACACCAGCCGGCGCGCGCGCTCTATGCCAAGCGACTGGTGGCGGAGGGCGTCGTCGGCGACGGCGCGGTGGAGGGTCTGGCCGCCGGGCACAAGGCCCACTTCCAGGAGGCGCTTGCCGCCGCCGCCGACCACCGGCCGAACCATGACGGGTTCCCCGGAGGCCGCTGGGCGCCTTTCGCTCCGAACGGCTCGGCATCCATCGAACCGGACACCGGTATCGCCGCCGACCGGCTGCGAAGCTTGCTTGCGGCACTGGCCGCCATTCCGAACGAATTGGCGGTCGACCGAAAGGTCGAGCGCGTCATCCGTCGCCGCGCCGAGGAGCCGCTGGACTGGGCGACCGCCGAGGCGCTGGCCTTCGCCACGCTGCTGACGGATGGAACGCCGGTGCGGCTGACCGGCCAGGACGTTGTGCGGGGCGCCTTCTCTCACCGGCATTTCGCGCTGACCGATGCCGTCACTGGGCGCCGCCAGGTCAGCCTCAACCATTTGGGCGTCCCGCAGGCACGCTTCGACGTGGTCAACAGCCCGCTGTCGGAATATGCCGTGCTTGGCTTCGAATACGGCTACAGCCTGGAGCGGCCCGACGCGCTGGTGATCTGGGAGGCACAGTTCGGCGATTTCGCCAACGGCGCCCAGGTCCTGATCGACCAGTTCATCGTCAGCGCCGAGGACAAATGGCGCCAGCCCTCCGGTCTCGTCATCCTGCTGCCGCATGGCTTAGAAGGGCAGGGGCCGGAGCACTCCTCCGCCCGGCCGGAACGCTTCCTCCAGATGGCGGCACGTGACAACATCCGCATCGCCCATCCGTCCACTCCGGCGAATTACTTCCACCTGCTGCGGCGGCAGGTGTTGCGGCGCGACCGCAAGCCGCTGGTGGTGCTGAGCCCGAAGACCCTGCTGCGCCTGCCGGCCGCGGTGTCGGCGCTGGCCGAACTCGCGCCCGGGACCGGGTTCCAGCCGATCGTCGTCACTGCCGGGGAACAGGTTCGCCGCATCCTGCTATGCAGCGGCAAGCTGGCATACGAGTTGGAGCGTGAACGGGCAGCCTTGGGAACCGAGGATGTCGCGGTGGTGCGGCTGGAGATGCTGTATCCTCTGCCCGAAGCCGAACTGTCGGCGCTGTTCCGCCGCTGGCCGGACGCATCCTGCCTGTGGGCGCAGGAGGAGCCGGTCAATCTGGGCGCCTGGACCTACCTCGACCGCCGGCTGGAGGCCTTGCGGGAAGCGGCCGGCTGCATCGAGCCGCGCGTCGCCTACGTGGCCCGCGCCGAGGCGGCCTCTCCCGCCGGCAGCTTCCACGGCGACCATGACGCCGATCAGCGCCGGTTGGTCGAACAGGCTTTCGCTGGAATTGTCGCTGCTGCAAATGCCGCCTCTCCGCCATCCCGCGGGAAAGCGGCGGCGGAGTGACGACCCGGCAGTCTCCAGAGATGGCCGGACCGGATAGCAAACATCGTACAACGAACACCGGGGAAACACGCCGATGTCTTCCACCTTGAGCACCGACAGCCCGTCCGAAGCCCGTCCGCTTCTGCTTCCCGACCTGTTGCAGGCCACAGCTTCGGCGCTCGACGCGGTGGCGCGGCTGGCCGAGGCGGCTGAGCGCGGCGTCGCGGCGCTGGTGGCGCCGGAGGGCCGCGTGGACGCAGCCCTGCTTGATCGCCATCAGGTGGCGGCGCATGGTTTCGCCTGGGTCGCCACCTATGCCGAGGCGCTGCGCCAGATGCGGGGCTGGGCGGAGCGGCTGGACCGCGCCGGCCGGCTGGGCGAACTGGAAGCGTCCATGCTCCAGGCGGCGTTCGGCGAGTATCTGGCCCAACTCGATGGCGGCTTGGCGATGAGCCAGGGCGAGATCGTCCGGCCGGCCGACTTCGCCCTGGGCGAGGAGGAGCGGGACGCCTTCCGCACAGACGCGGTGCGCCGGCTGATGGCCGCCGGCAACGCGTCCGGCCTGCGGCTGCGCATCGCCGAGCTGCTGGCCGATGCGCTGCATGGCGGCGGCTTCGGCGAGGCGGCGCTGGAGGATGAGGCGCTGGACATGGTGCGCGACCAGTTCCGTCGCTTCGTCGCCGACGCGGTGGAGCCTCATGCCCACGACTGGCATCTGAAGGACGAGCTGATCCCGCTCGAGGTCGTCGAGCAGATGGCTGAAATGGGCGTGTTCGGCCTGACCGTGCCGGAGGAAGATGGCGGGCTGGGCATGGGCAAGCTCGCCATGTGTGTGGTGACGGAGGAGCTGTCGCGTGGTTATATTGGCGTTGGCTCGCTCGGCACCCGTGCGGAGATCGCGGCCGAACTGATCCGCATGGGCGGCACGGCCGAGCAGCGCGAGCGCTGGCTGCCGCGCATCGCGTCGGGCGAGATCCTGCCAACCGCCGTATTCACCGAACCCAACACCGGCTCCGACCTGGGAAGCCTGCGCACCCGTGCGGTGCTGGATGGCGACACCTATCGCGTCACCGGGGCGAAGACCTGGATCACCCACGGCAGCCGGTCGGATCTGATGACGCTGCTGGTGCGCACCGACCCAGACGCTCCCGGCTACCGCGGCCTGTCGATGCTGCTGGCCGAAAAGCCGCGCGGCACCGAGGCAGACCCGTTCCCGGCCGAGGGCATGAGTGGCGGCGAGATCCCGGTGCTGGGATATCGCGGCATGAAGGAATACGAGATCGGCTTCGACGGTTTCGCCGTTCCACGCGAAAACCTGCTGGGCGGCGTCGAGGGCCAAGGGTTCAAGCAGCTGATGGCGACCTTTGAATCCGCCCGTGTGCAGACAGCCGCCCGTGCCGTCGGCGTGGCGCAGAACGCAATGGAACTCGGCCTGCGCTATGCACAGGAGCGCGTCCAGTTCGGCCGTCCGCTCGCCGCCTTCCCACGCGTCGCCGGCAAGCTGGCCTGGATGGCGGTGGAAACGATGATCGCCCGCCAGCTGACCTATTTCGCCGCGTGCGAGAAGGACGGCGACCGCCGCTGCGACATCGAGGCGGGCATGGCGAAGCTGTTGGCCGCCCGTGTCGCCTGGTCGAACGCCGACAATTCGGTTCAGATCCATGGCGGCAATGGCTATGCCGTCGAATATCCGGTCAGCCGGGTGCTGTGCGATGCGCGCATCCTGAACATCTTCGAGGGTGCGGCGGAAATCCAGGCCCAGGTCGTCGCCCGCGGCCTGCTGTCGCGCCGCAACTGAGAACCGCCGGCCGGCCGGGAGGAACTGACCTGTGGCGACTACGCTTGTGCCATACCAGCGTATTCGCTATCCGACGGGGAGGACCGAAAAGACAAGGCTGCCCGCGATGGAACTTCTGGAACTGCGCTATTTCGTTCAGGTGGCCGACCTTGGCAGCTTTTCCAAGGCATCGGTCAAGCTGGGTATCACCCAGCCGGCGCTGAGCCGGCAGGTCCAGAAGCTGGAACACGAGCTGCGCACCAGCCTGTTCTATCGCCATGGCCGCGGCGTTTCGTTGACCCAGCAGGGGCGCAAGCTCTACGACGTGGTGCGCCACCTGCTGGGAGCGCTCAGCGAGATCAAGGAGGAAATCCAGGACCAGTCGGAACGGCTGACCGGATCGGTCACGCTGGGGCTTCCGCCGTCGATCTGCGCCACGCTGGGCGCCCCGCTCGCCCGACGCTTCCACCAAAATTATCCGGACGCCACGTTGCGCATCCACGAGGTGTTCAGCGGCACGTTGCTGGAGTGGGTGGAGGGCGGGAGGCTCGATCTCGCCGTTCTCTACGACGCGCGGCGCGGACGCAGCATGCTGTCGTCGCCCCTGCTGGTGGAAAACCTGCTTCTGGTCCAGTCCGCGAAGGAGGCGGAGGTCGGCGACGACGGGCCAGTCGGGGTGGAGATGTTGGGCGATCTGCACTTCGTGCTGCCCGGTCTGGAAAACGGGCTGCGTCGCGTGGTGGACGCGGCGGTTCGTCGTGCCGATATCAATCTGCTGGTCGATATGGAGATCGATTCCGTCACCGCCATCAAGCAGCTGGTGGAGGAGGGAATGGGATCGACCATTCTCCCCTTCGGCGCCGTCCACCGGGAGGTGCACCAGGGCCGGCTGGTCGCGCGCGAGATCACGTCGAAGGACATGCATGCTATGCTTGTCACCGCGACACCGCTGCATCAGCCGGTGTCGAAGGCGACGCGCGCCCTGCTGCGGCTGATCCATGCCGAAGTCGTCAAATGCGTCGCCAATGGCGTGCTGAAGGGCAAGGTCGTCGCTCCCGGCAGCGCGGGGGAGAACAGTGCGCCCTGACGGCGCCCGGCTCCGCACCTTCCACCCTGATATGCTTTGGGCGCTGATAGCAGTTATGACGGATGGTCCATAGCACGACCCGTCCGGCCCGGATAGCCTCCCCCATCATCACATAAACCTTTGGGAGGAACCGAGAATGACGAAGCGCCTGGACGGCAAGGTCGCCCTGATTACCGGGGCGGCGCAGGGCCTGGGCCTTGCGATGGCCGAGACCTTCATGCGCGAGGGTGCCCGCGTGGCGGTCGTGGACATCAACGGCGACGCCGCACGCGCAGTGGCGGAGCGGCTGGGCCAGTCCGCCATCGGCATCGCCGCCAACGTGACCAAGGCCGCCGATGTCGAAATGACCATCGCCGCGACGGTTGAAAAGTTCGGGCGCCTCGACATCCTGGTGAACAATGCTGGCTCCACCCACGCCAAGGGTCCGTTCGAGGATGTGACCGAGGAGGAGTTCGACCGCGTCTTCGCCCTGAACGTCAAGTCGATCTACCTCTATTCCAAGGCGGTGGTGGCGACCATGCGGGCGCAGAAGTCCGGCGTCATCCTGAATCTCGGCTCCACCGCCGGGCTGCGCCCGCGTCCGGGGCTGGTGTGGTACAACGCGACAAAGGGCGCGGTGCACAACATCACCCAGTCGCTGGCGCTGGAGCTGGCACCCGACAACATCCGGGTCTGCGCGCTGGCTCCGGTCGCCACCGAAACGCCGCTGCTCGCCACCTTCATGGGCGGCGATACCCCGGAGAAGCGGGCGGCCATGATGGGCATCGTCCCGCTCGGCCGCCTGGGCCGACCGTCCGACGTCGCCAATGCCGCGCTGTATCTTGCCTCCGACGAGGCTTCCTTCATCACCGGCGTGGTGCTGGAGGTCGACGGCGGGCGGTGCGTGTAAGGCCGGGGCGCATCTGCGCCCCTTCCCGGCGCTAATCCCTTCAATCTCATTCCTGCGAAGCGGATCCCCTTGCCATGTCCTCGCTACTTTCCGATCTGCGCATCGTCGAGGTGTCGGCCTTCGTCGCAGCTCCACTCGGCGGCATGACGCTGGCCCAATTGGGCGCGGAGGTGATCCGCATTGATCCCATCGGCGGCCACATCGACTACCGGCGCTGGCCGCTGGCGCCCAACGGCACCAGCCTCTATTGGACGGCTCTCAACAAGGCGAAGCGGTCGGTCGCCCTGGCGCTCGACAAGCCGGAGGGGCGGGAAATCGCCCAGGCCATCATCACCGCGTCGGGCGAGGATGCCGGCTTTCTGCTGACCAACCTGCCGGCCAGCGGCTGGATGGGGTATGAGGCGCTTTCCGCCAAGCGCGAGGACCTGATCATGCTGCGGCTGACCGGCAATCCCGACGGATCGGCGGCGGTCGATTACACCGTCAACTGCGCTGGTGGATTCCCGATGGCGACCGGCCGGGGAGGGGAGCCGGTAAACCATGTGCTGCCGGCCTGGGATGTGGCGGCCGGCCTCTATCTCGCCACCGGGCTGCTTGCGGCCGAACGGCATCGCCGCCGCACGGGCCGGGGGCAGGAGGTGACGGTGGCGCTGGCCGACGTGATGCTGGCGACCGTCGGCAATCTCGGCTACCTCGCCGACGTGCGGGTGAACGGCGCCGTGCGTCCGCCGATGGGCAATGACCTGTATGGCGCCTATGGCCGGGATTTCGCCACCGCCGATGGACGGCGGGCGATGGTCGTCGCCATTTCCAACCGCCAGTGGAAAGCGCTCGGCAAGGCGACTGGGCTTGGAGACAGGCTGGCGATGATCGGCCCACTGATGGGCGTGGACATGGATGATGAGGGCGGGCGCTTTCTGGCCCGGGATGCAATCTCCGCCGTGCTCGCCCCTTGGTTCGCCGCGCGCACCTTGGCGGAGGTGGAAGGCGCGTTCACCGGTACGGGGGTGCTGTGGGGCCCATACCGCGATTTCGGCCAGCTCGTTGCGGAAGACGCACGTTGCTCCATCGCTAACCCGTTGTTCCGCGAAATCGACCAACCCGGCGTCGGGTCGCTGCTGGTTCCGGGATCGCCGCTCGGTTTTCCCGGTCTGGGCGAGCGCACCGATCATCGTCCGGCGCCCCGGCTGGGACAGGACACCGAAGCGGTGCTGGCCGATCTGCTGGGTTTGCCTTCCGCGGAGATCGGTAGACTTCATGATGCCGGTATCACCATGGCATGAGGAGAGAGTGGGATGCGGCCCTATGACCGGGGCGCGCGGCTATCTGCCGAAGTGCTACGCGATACTCGCTCCGCCTCCTGCTGCGATTGGTGGCGCAAATCAGATCGTAGAGGGCAAGATCCGATCAAATCTTCGCTACAGGCAATGTTAATTCTCGGTGGTTGCGCCCCCAACCACCGAGAATTGACGCCCCCGTTCGAATGAGTCCCCGGCGTTCGTGACAGTTGGTGTTGGATTTACACGTCATGTTGCAACCGGGTGGAAGTGTCAGTGGTTTGCGCAAAGTAGGACTGTCAGTGGCAGTGGCTTTGGCTTGGTCGAGCTTCCTGGTTGCCAGCCTTCTTCGGCATATCTGGCATGGATGCGTTCGGGTTCGGCTCGGCAGTGCGGTCAAGCCCCGGAGCCGCTGTGCGGTGCGCCGCCCGCGGAATCAAGCTGAAGTGCGACAACACGTTTTTGTTGATCGGGTGTCCAGCTTTTTAGCCATCATGTTGGGAGAGGAGAGCTCGTACCGGGAGCCCATAGGCTTGATCCGCGCGCCGCCATCGCGATGGCGGATCAAGCCTGTGGACCCACCGGTGCGAGCGGCGGGGCAGGGGAGGGCTGCTGGTTTCACGGCCTCTCATGGCGCTCAGGCGTAGCTGGTATTCACCACTCGATCTTCGAAGCCACCAGATTGGCCGCAAAGACTTCGGCTGGCGTCCTGTGGTCATGGCAGCGGCGTGGCGTATCGTTGAGCCGCTTCGCGAGGGCGGCAAGTGCTGGGCCATTGCGCTCCGCTACAGGGACGCCCAGAGGCAAATATCGCCGCAAACGTCCGTTGGCATTCTCAACACCACCCTTTTGCCAGGGGCTGTGCGGATTGCAAAATAACTGTCCAACGATAGGCTTTTGTATGACAGGAACTCCGTTCCCCGGTCAAAAGTAATGGTCCGGCATGCATGATGTGGAAATTTGCCAAGCACCGTTGCGATCCGGCTAATCACCTCGGCTGAGCGGCGATCCTCATTGGCAATGAGGATGTGGTATCGGCTCTGACGATCCTGACGAGACGTGATGTTGGATTTGCCGAACTGAGGGCTGAAGATCACCAAGTCACATTCCCAGTGCCCGAAACTCTGCCGGGTCTCCACCTCGGCCGGACGATTGGCGATAGAGCGCTCAGCGGGGACCGGACTGTTGCGTGGTTTGCGCCCCATGCGCTTGCGACGCCGACGCCGGGCGACGGCCAAAAGCGCATAGAGATTAAGGCCCGGTTTCCAGAACTCTCCGCGGTTTGACTGCGAGCGCGATCAGGTAACCGCCTGCTGGTTCTCGTGCCTTCGTCATCGGAGTGGACATGCAATCGCAGGCGGTAGAGCTGGTGGCCGACATCATCGACCGGATCGAGAACCGGCACCCTGGTCCAGGGCGCCCGCCGGTGCCGACGTTGGAGGTGATCCGGACGCTCGGCTTCTTTCTGCGCGAGGGCGTCCAATGGCGGGAACTGAAGGCCACAGATGGGCGCGCCTCGGGTTCCACCCTGCGCCGCCGCCTGGACGAGTGGCACACGACGGCGGTGCTGCGCCGGGTCCATGCCGTCCTCGTCCGCATGGCGCGCTCCGGCCCCCGACGCCGCCACATGGGATGTCGTGGTGGACAGCTGTTCGGTGCGGGCCAAGCGGGGCGGCGAGCTGACCGGCCCGAACCCGACCGACCGCGGCAAGCCCGGGACCAAGTACCACGTGGTCGTCTCGACCGACGGTCTGCCGCTGGCGGTCATCCCTTCACCCGCCAACGTGCATGACACCATGCTCTTCCCCGACTTGCTGCGCTTGGCCCAGGTCGTCTGCGCCGCCATCGGCAGGCTCTACGCGGCCGCGGGTTACGACAGCGCCGACAACCGCTGGCTCTGCTTGCGCGACGGAGTCCAGCCGCACATCCGCAAAAGGTCGGCGAGCCCCACGGCTCGGGGCTCCGCAAGGTCCGAAGCGTCGTCGAGCACGGCTGCGCTTGGCTGCTGGCGAACAAACGCTTGGATCGACGACACGACAGGTTGGCGCGGATCATACTCGCGCTGCTCACCGCGGCGGATATCTTCATCGTCGCCAACCGCCTCAGCGCGTTCTGAAAACCATCCCTTAAACATGGAGGGGCCGCCGGGCGACGCTAGGGCCGGGCGTCGAAGACGGAGTCTGCTTCCGCCGTCTGACCCCGTTCCGTCATTCAATCAGCGCCGTTAAGCGCTTCGGCGCAACCAGCCGGTAACTCCGTCTGACCAGCGCAGCTATCTCGCCCCAGTCTGGATGACTGTCGAGTTGAACGCCGATCCAGCCTTTGTGCCCAACATAGGGCGGCACGAAGAAGCGGTCCGGATCGACACCGACCAGTATCATTTGGCTCCCCGGCGGGGCCTTGCACCAGAGCGAGATGCGCCCGTCACCACGCTTCTCCATCGCGAAGATCCTGTCGTGCACCCGAAAGGTCGGATCGCCCCATGCCTCCTTCTCCACCGCTTCTGGGAGAGCAAGGCATATCGCGCGCAGGTATTCGATTGGGTGTTTTGGCATGGCGCCTATTGTATCATTCGCTGGTTCTTCTATGAAGAGCGGCTCCAGCACTCGCGCTTAGTGAATACTCGACGGGCCGGTGTGGTGACCAACGCCTGGAGGACTGAACCAGACGGCTCGTATCGTTCTATATACGTAAAGCTCCGTCCGGCGCAGGCTACTAGGAGAACAGCCACCCGCGGTTACCCCATGTTTCCAAAACGCATTGAGTGGTTTGTGACGATGAGGACGGCCGCTTCGGTAAGCAGGTGAATGGAGCGGCCGACGACCTCATTGACGTTGCCTCCATAGTGCTCAGAAGCATTCGGAAGGTGCAGCCGTACCTTGGCTTTGCGGTGAATCTTCTGAATGTGTCAGAGTACTAACTCGCACCGAAGCCGGGATGATAGGAAGCCTCGCCTCTTGGAAAAGTTGCTGTGAATCCCAAGCATTGGAAGTACTCCGGTGGGGCATCGGCATACCGAAGGTGGGGGTCGTTCCTGAACCCGAACCGGCTGTAATAACCGGGGTCTCCGAGCACCACGCACCCTTGCGCCCCGATGTGCTGGAGACGATCCAAACCTTCGTGGATCAGTGCTAGGCCAATGCCTTTCCGTTGCTGATCCGGTCGAACGGAGACTGGCCCCAGGCCATACCATCCGTTCGACCCATCGCTGATTGCAACAGGGGAAAAGGCGACATGACCGACTAAGTCACCGTCTTGGACGGCAACTAACGAAATAGTCAATGCGCCAGCGTCCCTCAGAGCATCGACAATCATAGCCTCAGTCTGACTGCTATAGAGCATATCCCTGAATGCTGCGGTTGTCAGGCTTCGGATTGCATCCGTATCTTCAGGACGTTCTGAACGGATTTGCATGGTTTTGCTCCGATGATCATTCGTTAACTGTTAGGCTTCCATTGTGGATAGCGGTTCTGCGAGAATTGAGATGATATGATTGTGCAAGCGCAACATCCCGTGTTGATGAAATGCATCTTAGAGCTTGTTCACAGCGCGCGCGTCCCAGCCGGCGCTACGTGCGCGATAGCAAGCGCTCGATCTTGTTCACCGCCACAGCCAAGCCGCGCTCCGCGCGCATTCGCTCACCCACTTCACGGGCCTTCGCGCGCATCCTCGCGTCCTGGGCCGCATCGATGGCCCGCCGTAGCCGTTGTACGTTCAACTGTCGTGCCGGGACAGGTTCGGGCGCCACGCCAAGCCGCCACAGACGATCGGCCCAGAATGGCTGGTCCCCGGCGAACGGCACGACCACTGCCGGCACTCCCGCGCGTGCCGCGGAGTGGCTGGTACCGGAGCCACCGTGATGGACTACCGCCGACATTTTGGGGAACAACCACTGGTGCGGCGTTTCGCCCACCACAAAAATATGGTCGGGAAGCCCGCTGGTCTCGATCCCGCTCCACCCGGGTTGGAACACCGCACGGCGTCCCGCCAGCGCGCCAACAATGGCTTCTCGAGCCTGAGTAGGATTAAATCCCATCATGCTACCGAAGCCGACATAGACCGGCGCTTCGCCTTGAGCGAGAAAATCAGCCAGCCCCGCCGGCGGCGTCACATCTTGAGTCTCATGCACCCACTGCCCGCACACCATCGCATACCCGGGCCAATCCGCCGGCTGCGGCATCAGCGTCGGCGACACGCCGTACAGCATCGGATGCCCTTTCCATAAGGTACGCTGCGGCGGCAGCCCACAAACTGACGCCCTTGCACAGTTGGTGGCTGCGCGGAAGGCGCGCCACAGCATGCCATTGACGAATTCATGGCTGGCACGGCGCAGCCATCGCGGCACCAAGCGCGGGGGAAGGAACGGATGAGCGAACTCCGCCGTCGCCGTCAACGGGATCATTCCCGTCCCTATCGCCGGCACCCGCAGCGCCTCCGCCGCCGATAGGCCGACAAACCCTGCCAATCCGGAAATCACGATCCCGTCGCAACCTTGCCCAGCCTCCACCAGCGCCTTCAGCCAGGCCTGCGCATGCGCGTTCGCGATGCCTGCCAGCGCCCGCGCGGCTCGCCCCGGCGAATGGCCGTCGGCCACCACCTTGCCGATCGCGTTGTCGGCGTCGAGCGTGCCGCGGATGTCACCCGCCAGCGCAGTAGCGGGCACACCAAGGGCATGCGCAGTGGACAAGGTATTTCGGTCCGCCAGCAGTTGCACCCGGTGCCCGGCGTCCATCAGAGCCCGGCACAGCGCGACCAGGGGGCGGGTGTCGCCCTCCGTGCCATACGTGATCACGACAAGCTTCATGGCATCGTCCGGTTCGATCATGGCGCGCCATGTCGGGCAGTCGCGCCTTGCAGGAACAGCGCCACCACCGCCTCGAATTCGGTTTGCAGCACCAGCTCGGGCTGGTTCAGCCAACGCAGCATGGCGGCGAGATACAAATGGTGAAACGACGCCGCCAACTGTCGGGAAGACATGTCCGTGCGCAACTCACCGCTGCCTTGCCCCCTCTGCACCAGCGCCTCGAACGCGTCCACGATATCGCTGCGTGTCACTCCGGCCGGTTCCGGCTGGGGCGAGCCGATGGCAAGAAAGCGATGGCGCAGGTATGGAGGCAAGTAGGTCCGATGCGTCTCGCACCACTGCGCCGACGCATGCAGCAGCACGGTCACGCCCTGCGCAAAGCCACCCTCGGTCAAAAGGGGCGGCGAGAAAGACTGCATGTCATGAGCGAGCTCGGCGTGGAACCAGTGTGCCAGCACCGCCTCTTTGACTGGGAAATATCGATACAGGGTCCCCTTAGCGACCTGAGCCTCGCCTGCAATCTGCTCCATCGTCACGGCCTCGTAGCCATGCTGCTCGAACAGCGCGAAGGCGATGCGCGCGATATGGTCCAGGGTCTGCATGCGCTTGCGTTCGCGCAGTCCCGACATGGACAAGCCCCCAAAAAAAGTGAACGTCGTATAGGTTTATACGACGTTCACATATTCCGCAAGGGGAAGATTGCCAAGCCTGCTCAACCGCCAGAGATCGCTTGCCGATCTCGGAATGAAAACCTTGCCGTCACAGATAGGTGTTCGGAAACCAATGTCGGACCTTCCGCTTAGCAGGGGGAGCAGGCAGTCGCGAGCCGCCCGTTCTAGCAGCACGACCAGCTAGACTCTCAACGCGATTCTGTCTTTCGAGCCGAGACTAGGAGCATCATCGGCCGCTCCAGCTCTTCGGCCAGTTCAGGCGAATGCTCAATCTGTTCGCGCGTCGGAGCGAATTCCTCGACCCGGTGCAGTTTGAAGCCGGCAGCGATCAGCGTGTTGAGCGTTGTGCCGAGTGTCCGGTGATACTTCAGCACGCCCTTCGTGAACCAGTCCGTGTGTCGCTCGCCCTCGACCGAATAGCCGTTGACTGGCCAAGTTTTACGGCCGTCTTCATCGGCGATCCAATGAGGATGTGCCGCAGCCATGAAGATCGGATGCTCAATCGTGAAGACCAGATCTCCGCCGAAAACCAATGTCTTGTGGATCATGCGCGTGAGGCGCTGGAAGTCCTTGATATAATGAAAGGTCAGCGCACTGAAGACGATGTCGAAAGCCGCCGCGGGAAGTTCCAGCGTCTCGAGATCGGCGATTCGATACTCAATGGCGGGGTCCTGGGTATCGGCCTTGGCACGTGCGATCATGTTCTCCGACAGATCGAGGCCAAGCACCGAGACCGCGCCCTGCGCGCGCATCCAGCGTGAGACCCATCCGAAGCCGCAGCCCAGGTCGGACACGCGCTTGCCGATCAACGCAGGCAGCATGGCCCGGATTATCGGCCACTCGGGTGCGCCGTCCAGCCCATGTACCTGCCGAGGCAACTGGCTGTAGCCAGAGAAGAAATCGGGATTATCGTAGATATTCTGCGCCATGTTCATCTCCGCAGGGACGGGAGGACGAGGCACGTTTCAAAGCCGAAAGACCTCGTCCGCGAGCGACGAGGTCAGGGTTGGCGATCCGCATGTTCAGCGTGCGTGGTCGACATCCCGGCACCCCGCCTTGGGGATGCCGGCCAACCGGGCAACAATGTGAGTGTCCGTTTCGACCATGAACAATGTTTCTGCGAAATCCCCGGCACAGTCAAGAGCGCGGCATCGTCATAAACTCCGTTCATGCCATGACAAAGACGCGCCGACGCTTGAGGGAGGCGGATTCCTGACGGCGTTGCGCCGAAAAAACCGGACCAAAGGGAATTTCTCATTCTCAATTGGCTCTGACCGCCCCCTCATGCGCATGCTGAGTCTTATGGAACGCAATCTCTGCGTTCCCAAAGATCAACCCGAGGATTGCGCCGAAGGTGCCGCCGAGGTTCTGGAAACGATCCCTAAGGGTTCGGCCTTCTGGACCGTAGATGAAGCGGTAAATCGTCTCGTGCGACACTGTCGCGCCATCAGAAGCATCCAGCTTGAGGCGGCCAGCAATCTGTTGTGGCGACCAGCCTTCCCGCAGCCTGGCGATCACGTGGTCGCGCAGAACCGGCTTGAGCGTCAGTTTCAATCTACGCCGAGAGCGTCGATCACGGGCATACTTCTGGGCGCTGGTGCAGAAGTAGCACTTGTACTCTTTGCCCCAGCGATCTCGAAACGGGTCGTGATAGAAGTTGCGCCGGATTTCCCGGTGGATGGTCGACCGGTGACGGCCCAAAGCCTCGGCGATCGCCGTCACCGGCATCTTGGCGTCGCGCATATCCTGGATGCGGCGGCGCTCGGCGAAATCGATCTGCGAATAATGCTCACCCATCAGCGCTCACGACCCGTAAAGCCCTGTGATTACAAGAAAGTTGCACTTCAGAATAGAACCTACCCCGCCTACATCAAAAAAACACATAAGGCGCCTTATGGAAATAGGGCGCGGACTATGCGACATCGCATAAGAAGGCGCTTGTGCCCGGCCATATCGTCATGGTCAACCCAGCGCCCACCAGCGCGGCGGTAACCGACGCATCCACGTCGCAGCTGCCGCGACAGGAGGCGTTCCTCGGAATCGATGGGACAAAATGTCGCAGCTTCCGCTGCCCCGGAGGAAGATGGCCGCGTCCGCCCGGCGTAGCCTCGTCCTTGTCATGGAAGGGAGGTTGACGTGACAGTCTCTTCGAATGAACCAACGCCCATAAATCAAAGGGACCTCCGAAACGCCTTCGGCATGTTCCCGACCGGGGTCACGGTCGTCACCGTGCTTGACGAAGAGGGAAATCCGCGTGGGATCACGGCGAATTCCTTCACGTCCGTTTCACTCGATCCTCCGCTTGTCCTCGTCTGTATCGGCAATCGGTCGTTCAGTTTTCCGATCTTCTGCAGCGCGCCATCCTTCGCCGTGAACCTGCTGCACGAGGGACAGGCCGATGTCTCCAGCCTTTTCGCCTCTCGTTCACCCGAGAAATTCCACTCAACCGGGTTTGGCCCGAAACACACCGGCGCACCGGTCCTGACCGATTGCCTCGCCTGGTTCGATTGCACGGTGCATGACCGTGTCTTCGCCGGTGACCATCTCATTCTCATCGGTCGTGTACAGGACTTCGGTCCAAGCAAAACGGCAAACCGGACAGCTCCGCTCGGCTTCTGCCGAGGCAGGTACACGACGGTGCGCGACTCTCTGGACGCCGGTGCAGAGGCACCGCACGGCATTCAGGTCGGCTACCTCGTCGAAGCGGACGACGGTATCCTGCTGCAGTCCGACGGAGCGGGCGGTTGGCGCCTGCCGGGCGGTCGCAGCCGCAAGGCCGAACGGTCACTGTTTCTGGCAGACGGGGGTACGCTGCCGCTGCGGCCGGATGACAGCTTCCTTTATTCGCTCTTCGACATCGCCGGACAGGACGCCGGCTGTCTGGTCTATCGCGCCCGCCTCTCGGCCGACGCGGCGGCCACGACCCTGCCGCCGGGCTTCCGCTTCTTCGCGCTCGACGCCCTGCCCTTCGAGGCGATGCCGATGCGCGAGACCCGGGCGATGCTGCGCCGCTATGTCCGGGAACGCCGAGCGGACCGCTTCGGCATCTACATCGACTCAAGTGATGGCGGACGGCTGGCGATGGTCGACGGCAGCACCTCTTCCTGGCCCGGCGCTTTCGCCGAAAACGGCTGACTCCCGCCGCTCCCTCACAAAAATACGAGATCGCGATGCACACCACCTGCAGATCGCTCGAAGGCTCCCGCCGCGCCCTCTATATCGGCGGACGGTTCGTGGAACCGAAAAGCGGCCGCTACATTCCGAGCTACGATCCCACCACCGCCGAGCCCTGGTACGAGCTGGCCGATGCCGGCGAGGAGGATGTCGACGCCGCCGTCGCCGCTGCACGGGCCGCATTCGTCGATCCGGCTTGGCGGCGCATGACCCAGAGCGACCGCGGCAAGCTCGTGCGCCGACTGGCCGAGCTGATCCTCGCCAACGCCGAAGAACTGGCGCTGATGGAAACCCGGGACAATGGCAAGCTGATCAAGGAGATGCGTGCCCAGATGCGCGCCATCCCCGACAGCTACCTCTACTTCGCCGGAATGGCCGACAAACTGCAGGGCGACACCATCCCGGTGAACAAGCTCGACATGCTGAACTTCAACCTGCGTGAACCGTTGGGTGTCGTCGGCATGATCACGCCGTGGAACTCGCCGCTGATGCTGCTGACCGGCACGCTGGCGCCCTGTCTGGCCATTGGCAACACGGTGGTGATCAAACCGTCGGAACATGCCACCGCCTCTACCCTGGCGCTCGCCGAACTGGTCACGGAAGCCGGCTTCCCGGACGGCGTGGTGAACGTGGTGACCGGCGGTGGCGGCACCACCGGAGAGGCGCTGACCCGCCATCCCGGCATCGCCAAGATCGTCTTCACCGGCAGCACCCAAACGGGCAGCCGCATCGCCGCCAACGCCGCAGCCAACCTCGTGCCTTGCCAGATGGAGTTGGGCGGCAAGTCGCCTCATGTGGTGTTCGGCGATGTCGACATCGAGCGGGCGGTGAACGGCGTGGTCGCCGGCGTCTTCGCCGCCGCTGGACAGACCTGCGTCGCCGGGTCGCGCTGCTTTGTCGAGGCCGCCATCTACGACCGCTTCGTCGAGGCGCTGGTCGCCCGCACTGGACGCATCACCGTCAGCCACCCAATGGAGGAGAACACCGACATCGGCCCGCTTGCCCTGTCGGCGCAGCTCGCCAAGGTCGAGGGCTATGTCGCCTCGGGTCTGCGCGACGGTGCCCGGCTGGCGGCCGGCGGGCGGCGGCCCCAGGCGGCGGGGCTGGAGAAGGGCTGGTATTTCGAGCCGACGGTGCTGGCCGACGCGCGCAACGACATGGGCTTCATGCAGGACGAGATCTTCGGCCCGGTCGTCGGTGTGGTGCCCTTCGCCTCGGAAGACGAGATGATCGCCATGGCGAACGACACGCGCTATGGCCTCGCATCCGGCATCTGGACCAGCGACATCGACCGCGCCATGCGCTTCGCCACCCGGATCGACGCCGGTACGGTCTGGATCAACACCTACCGTGCCGCCGCCTACATGTCGTCAAACGGCGGCTTCAAGCAGAGCGGCTACGGGCGGCGTGGCGGCTTCGACGTGATGCGCGAGTTCTCGCGGTCGAAGAACGTCGTCATCGATTATTCCGGCGCCATGCAGGACCCCTTCGTCATCCGGCTGCGCTGATCCGCCCCGACCGGGCTTCTTCTCCCCCGCATAAAGGACCAGGACATGAAGTTCGCCGTCGCGCTCGCCATGGAGCGCTTTTCACCGCACACGCCGATGAGCGACGTGACCAGCACCATGCTGGAACTGGTGAGAATGGCCGACCAGGGCGGTTTCGAGACCTTGTGGACCGCCGAACATCACACGATCGAGTGCACGATCTCCCCCAACCCTTTCACCATCCTGACTTGGCTCGCCCAGCATACCGAGCGCATCCGGCTCGGCACCGCCACGGTCGTCGCCCCCTATTGGAGCCCGATCCGTCTGGCCGGAGAGGCGGCGCTGTGCGACCATCTGACCGGCGGCCGGCTGGAGTTCGGCATCGCCCGCGGCGCCTACCAGTACGAGTTCGACCGCATGGCCGGCGGCATGCCCCAGCAGGAGGGCGTCGCCTACATGAAGGAACTTGTGCCCGCGGTGCAGAAACTGTGGGCCGGCGACTACGCCCATGACGGCCATTACTGGAAATTTCCTCTGGCCACCTCGGTACCCAAGCCGCTGCAGACGCCGCACCCGCGCATCTGGGTGGCGGCCCGCGATCCGGGCACCTTCGACTGGGCGGTCGGCATCGGCGCCAGCATCCTGTCGACGCCGCTGGCCGCCCCGGCCGCCGAGATCGCCGTGCTGGGCGAAAAGTTCCGCAAGGCGGTGGCCGACCATCCGGAGGTGCCGCGCCCGCGCTTCATGATGCAGCGCCGCACCTGCTGCTACGAGCGGCCGGAGGAGGCCGAACTGGCGGTGCGGCACAGCATCGACTATGGCCGCAGCTTCGAGAACCTGTTCCAGAACATCGGAACGGTGACCAACGGATTCCCGACCGCCGTCTCCTACGAAAGCGTCGCCGGCCGCGACAATTACAAGCCGGAGAATGTCCTGAAGAACCTCATGTTCGGCACGCCGGACGAGGTGATCGAAAAGCTGCTGGATTACGAGGCGGCGGGCGTGGACCAGTTCTCGCTCGGCCTGTCCTTCAACCTGCCGTTCGAGTTGCAGCGCAAGACGCTCGACTTGTTCACCCGAGAGGTGCTGCCCGTCTTCGCCGCCCGCGAGCGAGACCGACAGCGCGAGGAGGATCGCCGCATTGCCGCGGCGGCGCCGCGCATGGCTGCGGCGGGACGTTGACCATGGCGGCATCCCGTCACTTCACCGTCGGGCCGGTGACGCTGAACTACCGGCTTGACGGCCGGGGTCCGGAGCCGCTGGTCTGCGTCCACGGCGTCGGCTCCTACCTGGAGGCCTGGAGCGGTGTGGTCGAGCGGCTGGCCGACCGCTTCACCATCCTGACCTTCGACCTGCGCGGCCATGGCGGCTCCACCCGGATCAAGGGCCGCTACGAGATCGATGATTTCGTCGGCGAGACGCTGGCTCTGGCCGACCATGTCGGGTTCGACCGCTTCAACCTGGCGGGATTCTCGCTTGGCGGGCTGATCGCACAGCGCCTGACCTTGAATCACCCCGAGCGCGTCAAGCGCCTCGTGCTGCTGTCCACCGTCGCCGGACGCAACCCGGAGGAACGGCGGCGGGTGCTGGACCGCCTTGCCGCCTTGCAGGCCGGCCAGCCGGGTTCGCACTATGACGCCTCCCTGTCGCGCTGGCTGACGGAGGGCTTCCAGGAGCGGAACCCGGACTTGATTCAGGTCCTGCGCCGGCGCAACGCCGAGAACGACCCCGATTGCTACGCCGCCGCCTACCGCGTCCTGGCGGAAACCGACTTCGGCGGTTTCCTCGATCAGATCCGCTGTCCGACCTTGGTCGCGACGGGCGAAGAGGACATCGGCTCCAACCCGCGCATGGCCCGCACCATGCACGACAGCATTCCCGGTTCCGAACTGCACATCCTGCCCGGCTTGCGTCATTCGATCCTGATCGAGGCGCCGGACGCGGTGGCGGGGCTGATGGGACGCTTCCTGACGCCGGCCCACCTTCCTCCCGCCGACCACCCAAAGGAGACTGCAAGCCATGGATGAGCCCCTGCAACGGGCGGGTGAGCGCGTCCGACGCGACGTGCTCGGCGACGCCTATGTCGACCGCGCGATGGCCGCGGCCGACGACTTCTCCCGCCCCTTTCAGCAGATGGTCAATGAATATTGCTGGGGGCAATGCTGGGCGGACGACGCGCTCGACCGCCGCCAGCGCAGCCTGCTGAACCTCGGCATGATCGCGGCGCTGGGACGCATGCACGAGTTCGAGCTTCATTTGCGCGGCGCCATCCGCAACGGCCTTTCCGATGCCGAACTGCAGGCGGCGCTGATCCAGATCGCGGTCTATTGCGGCATTCCCGCCGGCGTCGAGTGCTTCCGCATCGCCCGTAAAATCCGGCAGGAGAACGCCGAAGACGGCACGGGAGGCGCGCCATGATCGTCGAGGAACGGATCTATCGCATCCGCTCGGGCAAGCTGCGCGACTATCTGGCGCTCGTGCAGAACGAAGGGCTGGAAATCCAGCAACCGATCCTCGGCAACCTGATCGGCTACTTCGTCAGCGAGATCGGCCCACTCAACCATGTCGTCCATATGTGGGGATACGCGGATTTCGAGGACCGCACCGCCCGCCGCCAACGGCTCTCCGAGGATCCGCGCTGGCAGGCCTTCATCCCGAAGCTGACGGCACTGATCGAAACGGCGGAAAACCGCATCCTGCTGCCGACTGCTTTTTCGCCCCTGAGATGACGGAGACGCGTCGCCCGCATGCTCCGGTTCGCAGGAATGATTGGGCTGCGTTTCCTCCGTTTGACGGGAAGACAGGAAGAGGTCCAGTTTTTCTAAATGGGCGTAAGTAAAAAACTTTGAAGACAGGGAAAGCCCACCGACCACAACGATGGGAGACGGTTGTGACCGAACGACTGAGGGTAGAGAATCTTTGTAAAGTTTTCTCCAAATCTCCCGAGCCGGCTTTGAAAATGCTCGCGGCCGGTGCGAAAAAGTCCGAAGTGCTGGCAAAGACCGGAATGGTCGTAGGGTTGAACGACGTTTCACTGTCGGTGCAGAGCGGCGCTATCTACATGGTGATGGGGCTGTCGGGGTCGGGCAAGTCCACCCTGGCGCGCTGCATCAACCGGCTGAACGAACCGAGCGCCGGCCGCATCCTGCTGGACGGCCAGGACATCGTCGCCGCCGGCGAGGCGGAACTCCGCGACATCCGCCGCACGCGGATCTCGATGGTGTTCCAGCACTTCGCCCTGCTGCCCAACCGCACCGTCGCCGAGAACGCGGAATTCGGCCTGAAGCTCCAGGGGGTGTCCCCCCAGGTCCGGCGGCGCCGGGCGGAAGAGGTTCTGTCGATCGTCGGGCTGGCGCGCTGGGGAAACCATTATCCCCATGAGTTGAGCGGCGGCATGCGCCAGCGGGTCGGATTGGCCCGCGCGCTCGCCACCGACGCCGACGTGCTGATCATGGACGAGGCGTTCAGCGCACTCGATCCGCTGATCCGGACGGAGATGCAGGACGAACTGCTGCGCCTGCAGCGCACCCTGAAGAAGACCATCCTGTTCATCACCCACGACTTCCAGGAAGCGCTGAAGCTCGGCACCCGGATCGCCATCATGGCCGACGGCGAACTGGTCCGCGAAGGCACGCCCCAGTCGATCGTGCTGGAGCCCGGCAGCGACTATGTCGCCGCCTTCACCCGCGAGGTCGACCGCTCGCGCCTGTTCGACGCCCGTTCGGCGATGAGTCCGGTGCAGCCCGTTCCGCTGGCTGCCGGACTGTGCCTCGCCGAGACCGGCGACGGCGGCGGGCTGGTGCTGGACGACGGCGGGCATGTCGTCGGCGTGCTGGACGCCGAGACGCTCCGGGGCCTGCGCGACGGCAAGCCCTATGGGGACACAAATTTCGGAACCCTCCGCAAGGATTTCGTCACCGTGCGCGAAGGCGACAGCCTCCTCGACGCCGCCCGCGCCCACCGGGCCGGACGACCGATGGCGGTCGTCGACGAGGAAGGCCGGTTGACCGGAACGCTCGCCGGCGATCGCATTCTGGCCGGCATCGCGTCGGCCCCTCCTCACCCCGTGGGAGGTCTGCATGTTTGACGCCAATGACCTGAATGTCTTCCCCGTCGACGCCTGGATTCAGGACGGCGTCGCCTGGATCGCGCTGAATCTGCGTCCGCTCTTCCTCGCCATCAAATGGCCGGTCGAATATGTCCTGACGCTCAATATCTTCCTGCTTCAGGAAATTCCCTTCCTCGCCGTCGTGGCGGTGGCGGTGCTGCTGGCTTGGCGGCTGGCAAGCCTGGGCGTCGCCTGCTTCACCGGCGTCGCCCTGATCGCCATCGCCGCCCTGGGGGTGTGGTCGGAAGCGATGACGACCCTGTCGCTGATCACCACGGCCATCGTCATCTGCGCGGCCATCGGCATCCCGACCGGCATCGGCTGTGCCCGCAGCGACCGCTTGTGGGGCGTGGTCCGTCCGATCCTCGACATCATGCAGACCACCCCGACCTTCGTGTATCTGGTTCCGGTGGTGATGCTGTTCGGCGTCGGCACGGTGCCGGGCGAGGTGGCGGTGGTGACGGCGGCGGCGCCGCCGCTGATCCGCTTCACCAATCTCGGCATCCGCATGGTCGAGACCGAGATGGTCGAGGCGGGCCTCGCCTTCGGCGCCACCAAGCGGCAGCTGCTATGGGAGGTGCAGCTTCCCCTTGCCGTGCCGACCATCCTCGGCGGTCTGAACCAGACGGTGCTGACCGCAATGGTGATGTCGGTGGTCGTCGCCATGATCGGGGCGGAGGGGCTGGGGCTGGTGGTGCTCCAGGGCCTCGGACGGCTCGACGTCGGCCGCGCCGCGGTGGGCGGCATCGCCATCGTCCTGCTCGCCATGGTGCTCGATCGCATCACCCAGAAGATGGCCCAGCCCAGCGGCCCCGGCGGACGTCCGCTGCTTCGCAGCCTGCGGGCGCTGGTCCGCTCCGGCAGACCGGTGGAGGACAAGGGGGTCGCCCGGCCGGCCGTCTCCAATCCCGTCATCTCCAGTCCGGACCAGTGATCCCGACCCGCGCCACATCCTGGTACCCGGTTCCCCCCTATCCCGTCCCGCCCCGTTCGAGGAGACCGTCATGCCCTTCTTCAACGCCAAATCGGCCATAAAATTTCTGCCCATCGCCGCATTCCTCGCCTTGGGCTGCGCCCAACCCTCGCTGGCCGCCGACCAGCCCGGCAAGGGCAAGACCATCCGCTACGCCCAATCCGACAGTCTGGGCGCCAACTACGTCACCGCCCAGATCGTCTCCGCCGCCTTCAAGGAACTGGGATATTCGGTCAAGCTCAGCACACTCAGCACGACCCTGTTCTTCCAGGCGGCCGCGCAGGGCGACCTGGATATCGCCACCGACATCAACTTCCCCCAGCGCGAACCCGCCTTCCGCAAGGTGGAGCAGCAGGCGATGATCGTTGGCGGCGGACTGATCAAGGAAGGCGGCGTCAACGGCTATCTGATCGACAAGAAGACGGCCGACGCCCATCACATCACCTCGCTGGAGCAGATGAAGGATCCAAAAATCGCCGCGCTGTTCGGCAAGGGCGGCAAGGCCGATCTGGTTAATTGCGATCCCGGCTGGAGCTGCGGCGACGTGGTCGACTACCAGCTCGACAAGTTCGGCCTGAAGGACACGGTGAATTCGGTCCGCGGCAAGTACGAGCCGCTGATGGTGGAGGCCGTCGCCCGCGTCCGCCGCGGCGAACCGGCCTTCTTCTATGCCTGGAGTCCGTCCTGGGTCACCAACACGCTGATCCCGGGCAAGGACGTGGTCTGGCTGCCCACCCCGTTCGACGCCCTGCCGCCGTCGGTGCCCAACAAGGGAACCGCCCTCGTCAAAGGCGTATCGGGCTGCGCCGGCGATGCCGACCCTTGCCGGATGGCCATGGCGTCGTGGAACTGGAACACCGTTGCCAACCGCGACTTCATCGCCGCCAACCCAGCGGTGAAGGCGCTGGTCGAATCCATCGGCTTTCCGCTGCAGACCTGGGCCGGCTGGGAACGCAGCATCAGCGAGAAGGGTGCCAGCGAAAGCCACATCCGCGCACTCGCCCAGGAATGGCTCTCCGCCAACAAACCCACGTTCGAGCAATGGGTCGCCAGCGCCAAGGCGGCAAGCTGAACACTCGCGCGAACAGGCAGCGCACAGTCGAACAGCACTATGTCGCCGGCCGCACTGTTACGGTTTGGCCGGCGACGGGATTGAAATTCAAGAAAACGAACGGACCATGATGGACATCGGACTGCGAAAGATCTCCACCTTCATCGAGGAGACCATCGTCGAAGGCGGCAAGCCGGCCGAACGGCCAATCACGTCGGTCGTGGTTGCCGCCGTGCTGCGCAATCCCTGGGCCGGCCAGGGATTCGTCGAAAATCTGCAGCCGGAAATTCTGCGTGTGGCGCCGGTGCTGGGGGCGGAGATGACGCGGCGGCTTGTCGCCCTCATGTCGGCAGAACGTATCGAAGCCTACGGCAAGGCCGCCTCGGTCGGCGTCAATGGCGAGATCGAGCATGCCTCGGCCCTGATCCATACCCTGCGCTTCGGCAACATGTTCCGCGAAGCGGCGCAGGGAACCACCTTCCTCAGCTTCACCAACACCCGCAACGCCCCGGGCGCGCTGCTCGCCCTGCCGATGATCCACAAGACCGAGACCGGCAAGCGGGCCCATTTCCTGACCGCGAACTTCCAGGTTCCCGACGCACCCGGTCCCGACGAGTTGCTGGTCGCCATCGGCGCGTCGGACGGCAGCCGCGCCCACCCGCGCATCGGCGACCGCTTTCTCGACATGGAGGAGATGGAGGCCGAAAAGGCCTGCGCCCTCACCTTCGCCCGGACCTGAGCCGGACGGAGACGCGGAGATTGATGCCGCCGCTGCTGCCGGTCATGGCCGCTGCCATTCTGCTTCAGGCCGGCAACGGACTGCTCCAGGCCCTGCTGCCGTTGCGCATGCAGGCACAGGGCCTGTCGGCGGCCGATATCGGCATGGTCGCGTCCGGTTACGGCATCGGCTTCGCCGCCGGCTGCCTTGCCGCCCCCAGGGTGGTTCGCCGTCTTGGTTTCGTCCGTGCCTATGCCGGACTGGCCGCGCTCATGGCGATCCTGGTTTTGGCCCTGCCGCTGGCCGGTGGCGGCATCGGTTGGTTCCTGTTGCGGGCGATGACCGGCGTCGGGTTCGCAGGCCTGTTCACGGTGGTCGAAGGATGGATCGGCACCGGAGCGCAGAATGGCCAGCGCGGGCGCATCCTGGCGATCTACATGGTCACCACCAAGCTGGCGCTGATGGCAGGTCCCCTTCTGCTCGACCCCGGCGGCGACCAGCCCTTCCGGCTGCTGATCCTCCTGATCCTGCTGTCGGTGCTGCCGGTCGCCGCCGCCCGCCCTGCCCGCCCGGCCCTGCCGACGGCCGTGACTCTCGACCTGCGCGGGCTGTTCCGGCTGGCGCCGTCCGCCCTGGTCGGCTGCTTCGCGGTCGGCGTGGTGACCGGCACGATGACCGCGTTCGCTCCGCTGTACGGGCTGCGCATCGGCATGTCCGCGTCGGCCGCCGCCACACTGCTCGTTGCGCTCCAGGGCGGCAGCCTGCTTGCCCAATGGCCGCTCGGCGCGCTGTCGGACCGGCGCGACCGGCGCATCATCATCGCGGCCGTGGCGGCGACCGGCGCCATTCTGTCCGCCATCATGGCGCTGCTGCCGGCCGGAAGCCCCGAGTGGCTGGTATGGACGGGCTTCGCACTGTGGGGCAGTCAGGTCCTGTGCATCTACGCCCTGTGCGTCGCCCATGCCTGCGACGTGGTGCCGCCGGACCGCATCGTTCCGACGGTCAGCGGACTGCTGGTGGTCTGGGCCGCCGGAGCGATGATCGGCCCTGTCCCCGGCGCCCTGCTGATGGACAGGTTCGGCCCATCGGGCCTGTTCGTCTATGCCGCCGCCGGCTGCGCCGGACTGACAGTGTTCGTCCTCGTCCGTCGCGTCATACGGGAACGGGAGCATGCGTCCGGACAAACGGCTTTCTCCCCGCTGCCGGCCGAAAGCCTGACCGGGGCCGCGATCTCCAAGCCGCGCATGGTCGTCGACGCGACAGGCGTTGAGACGGCGGATGGCGAACCGCCGGAGGGACACTGAGGTTCCGGCTTTTTCCGACCGCCATAGCCGGGTTAGAGTCAGAAGGATTTGATCCGGGGCCTGTCCCTTCAGCGGAGGAAACGTGGTCGAGACATCGCGCATCCAGTCGTTGCGCGTGGTGGCAAGCCTGATCAATTCAGGCGGCGATCTGGCGACGGTGCTTCAGCGCCTGGTCCTGGCCGCCTGCCGGCATGCCAACTGGTCGATGGGGTCGATCATGGCGGTGGACGTCGAGCATGGCTATGCCCTGGTCGTCGTCCGTCACGACCCGACGCTGATCCAGCGCCCCCTGCCCGACCGCTGGGAGCTTGCGACCAGCCCATCGCTGGTCGCCCTGCGGCGGAACGAGCCGGTCTTCATCCCCGACGCCCGGGTGTCGGAGGAATTTCCCGGCTACCGCCGGGAGGCGTTCGAGCGCGACTATCACAGTGTGCTGGTCGTACCGATGAACTGCACCGACGACAGCGGCCGGCCGCTGGTGCTGAGCGTCGTCTCCCGCAGCATTGTCGAGGTGAGTGAGGAAGATCTGACCTTCATCGGCATGATCGTCCAGCTCGGCGAGATCGCGGTGGAACGCCAGCACCGGTTGCGGGCGGAGTCCCTTGCCGCCGAACGTTTGCAACGGGCGCTGGAAGTGAATACGTCGCTTCTGCGGCAGGCGCTGGAAGATGGGGCGATGGCCACTCTCCTGCCGCTCTTCCGCGACCTGCTGCCCTACTCGATCGTCATCGTCGACTTCACGGCCAACCTCGTCACCGCCGATAGGGCGCCCTGTGGCAGCGACATCGGCGATGCCGACTGGCAGGCGGCGGTCGCGACCAGCCTCGGTCCCTCGATCATGAAGGCGGCGCGCGATGCGATCGACCATCCCGCCGCCGGCGAAGCGACCCTGTTCTGGGAGGTCGGCGGCAAGCGCATCCGCACGGCCCCGCGCATCGACCCGCTGACCGCCGACGGCGAGGTGGTCGGCGCGCTGATGATCTTTCCGGGGCCGCAGCCCTACGGCCAGTCCGATCAGCTCCTCCTCGACGGCATCAAGCATGCTCTCAGCATCCAGATGCTGCGCAACGTCATCCGCTTTCGCTACGAGAACCGCACGCTCACCGATCTGTTCCTGGAACTGGTGGAACGGCGCTGGCGCGATCATCGCGACATCGGAGAGCGCGCGCTGCGGCTCGGCCTCAACCTCGATCTGCCGACCCAGATGATCGTGGTCGGACTGCCCGGCCGCAGTCCGCGGGCGGTGAGCGCCGCGGCCGACCTCCACCTTCCGGTCCAGCGGCTGTTGGCGCCGTGCGGGGTTACCGGAACGCTCGTCACCGTTCCGGCCGGACTGGTCTGCCTCATTCCTGCCGTCGACGAGCGCAGCCAGGGACCGGTCAAGCGGCTGATGGCACAGATTGCGCGATCCGTCGCCAACATCCTGCACGCCGAGCCATTCATCGTGCTGACGAGCCGCTGCACGGCTCCGCCGGATTATGCGGAGGCATGGGAGCGCTCGTGGCGGATGATCCGGATCGCCGAGGAGTTCGGTCGCCCCGGCGTGCTGGATGCCCGGCAGTTCGGCCCGCTACCGATGCTGCTGGCGGCGGCGAACACCCACGAGGTACGCGGCTATGTCGCCGACAGCATCGGCGCTCTTGTCGAGTACGACCGCCGGCATGGAACGCCCTACCTGGAGACGCTTTCCGCTTATCTGAAGACCGGATGCCGGACCAAGGCCTGTTCGGACCAGCTTGGCGTGCACGTCACCACTCTGCGCTATCGTTTGACGCGCATCGCCGAGCTGTTCGGCATCGACGTCGAAAGCCCGGAACGACGCTTCTCGGTCGAACTCGCCATCCACCTGAGCGGGGTTATCGACCAAGCCAATTGATCTTGGAAGGGCTCTGCGTATGCACCCCGTCACTCTGTCCTGCAAGGCGAGCGTCGCCGACAGGCCGGCCCGTTCATTCTCAGCCCATGGATGGAGCCCCACCACTTTCGCCGGGCATGTCCACTCCAACCATTCCCGTCTGCCGCGTCAGATGGACGGGGGCCGCATTCGGTGGCCACAGCATCTTGGAGTGCCGGCCCATCCATTGGCAGAGCACCGGCCATGTGCCGGCATGCGCCACGATCAGCGGCGGCCGGCCGTCCGCCGGCACCGGCAGGCCGTCGAGTGCCGCGGTGACGCGGGCGTGAAAGCCGGTCAGGCTTTCTCCGTTCGGCACGTGCTCCCGCAACAGATCGGCGGGAATGGCGCCACCCTCGAGATCACCCCAACGCCGTTCCTCCAACCCGGGTACAGGCATGACGGGAGCATTCAGGGCATCAGCCAGGATAGCCGCCGTCTCCAGCGCCCGGCGTTGCGGGCTGCTGTAGACGACCGGCACAGCCCACCCTTCGGCGAGCAGGGCCGCGGCGGCATCCCGCGCCTGCGCCCGGCCCCGTTCGGTCAGCGACACGTCCCGCGACCCGGCGAGCCAGCCGCCGATATTGCTCTCGGTCTCGCCATGGCGGCAGAAGATGACGGCATTCAACATGACAGCCGTCGCGGCAGATCGGCGAACCCGTCGAGAATGCCGTCGTGCGGCAGGCCATCGAGCGCCACCCGGGCGTAGCCATAGGGCACGACAAGCACCCGCGCGACCTTCGCTGCGCGGGCGGCGGCCACGTCGTGCTCGTTGTCGCCGACGAAGGCCGCCTCGTCCGGCCGCACCTCCAGCCGATCCAGCAGACCCAGGACCGGCTCGGGCGAGGGTTTGCGGGTCGGGTAGCTGTCGCCGCCGACCACCGCCGCGAAGACGCCGGCGATGCCCAGATCATCCAGAAGCCGCACCGTCGCCCCCATCGGCTTGTTGGTGCAGACGCCGAGCCGCAAGCCTGCTGTCGCCAGGGCCTCCAGCGTTTCGGCGACGCCTGGATAGAGTGCGCTGTGGGCGCTGGGGTCGGCCTCGTAGATGGACAGAAACCGCTGGAGGCAGCGGGCCGCTTCCTCCGGGGTCGGGACCCCGCCGGTGGCGGCCAGCACGCGCTCCACCAGCTTGGGCGCTCCATCGCCGATGAAGGAACGCACCGCCGGCAGATCGACCGGCGGTCGTCCCAGTTCGGCGAGCAGGGCGTTGGAGGCATGCATGAGGTCGGCCGCGCTGTCCACCAGCGTGCCGTCCAGGTCGAAGGCGACGGCGCGGATGGGGCGACGGATGAGGCTGTCGGCGACGGGATCGGTCACGGTGGCGGCACCTTATCGGCTGAGGAAGCGGGCCTTGTCGGCCGCAAGGTCGAGAATGATCGGGGCATCCGGGGCGAGAAGAGCATCGCCCGTCTGATGCGGCGCGTCCACCTGCACCAGCTGTCCACCGACGTCAACCGCGTAACGGATCGAGGCGCCCAGGAATTCCCGGTGCCGGATGTTGCCGGTCAGTCGGGCGTGGCCGAAGGCCGGGGGGGCGCCGTCCTGGCGGCCATTCTGACGAATGATCAGGTTCTGCGGACGGAACATCAGCTTGCCTGCTGCCCCCGGCGCCACCGACGGCGGCAGCGCCACCGGCGTGACGCCGTCGGCGACGAAGACGGTGCCGCCGTCGCGGCCCTGCACCGTGCCGTCGAGCACATTGGCGGTGCCGAGGAACCCGGCGACGAACAGGTTGGCCGGATGGTCGTAGAGGTCCTGCGGGGTGCCGACCTGCTGCACCTTGCCGTCGTCCATCACCGCGATGCGGTCGCAGATGGTGTTGGCCTCCTCCTGGTCGTGGGTGACGAAGATGGTGGTCAGGCCGAGCTTGCGCTGGAGGCTCAGCAGCTCCTGGCGCATCTGCACGCGCAGCTTGGCATCGAGATTCGACAGCGGCTCGTCGAGCAGCAGGATCTTCGGCTCGATCACCACGGTGCGAGCGAGCGCCACGCGCTGCTGCTGGCCGCCCGACAGCTGCGACGGCCGGCGGTCGGCCAGATGCTTCAGCCCGACCAGATCGAGAGCGGCATCCACCCGCCGCTCGATCTCGGCACGGGGCACGCGGCGCTCCTCCAGCCCGAAGGCGACATTGCGGCGCACGGTCATGTGCGGCCAGAGGGCGTAGCTCTGGAACACCATGCCGACGTCCCGGCGGTGCGGCGGCAGGGTGGAGATGTCGCGGCCACCGATGCGGACCTCCCCATCCTGTGCGGTGTTGAAGCCGGCGATCAGCCGCAGGAGCGTGGTCTTGCCGCAGCCGGACGGGCCGAGGAAGGCGAAGAACTCGCCCGGCCTGATGGCGAGATTCACGTCCTTCAGAACATGGTTGCTGCCGTAGGACAGGTTGACGCCCTCAATGTCGACGCCGACGCTCTCGATCCGGGGGACGAGCGCGGCCGGAGAAAACTGGTGGTTCATGATGGGGTTCCCTTCGGGGGCTCTGTCAGTGGTCTTGATCGTTAATGGTCCTGGCCGCGTTCACGGCGACCGCGCTCGATCACGACATGCGACAGGTAGGTGCCCAGACCGACGATGATGACGGCGAAGATGCCCAGCGCCGCACCCGGACCGCGCCCGGCCGCCGACTGCATGTAGACGTAGAGGCCGTATGCCAGCGGCGCGTCGCTTTGCGAATGGACCAGCATGATGGTCGCCGACAGCTCGACTGCCGCCGTTGCGAAGCTGGTGACGAAGCCGGCGAGGATGCCGCCCGACATCAGCGGCACGACGATGCGCCCGACCGTGCGCAGCTTGGTGGCGCCGAGATTCTCCGCCGCTTCCTCCAGCGACGAGCTGACCTGCTGCAGGGCCGCGGTGCAGGCGCGCAGTGCATAGGGCAGCCGGCGGATCGCCAGCGCGAAGACCAGGATCAGCCAGAAGTTCGACAGCGGCTGGCCGGAGAAGGGCATCGGCACACCGTAGAAGCTGCGCAGATAGCCGATACCCAGCACCACGCCCGGCACCGCCAACGCGGCCATCGCGACGTAATCCAGCCATTGCCGCCCCGGCAGCTTGGTGCGCAGGACCAGATAGGCGATGGCGGTGCCGATCGCCACGTCGAGCAGCGCCGCCAGCGAGGCGTAGAGCAGCGTGTTGGTGATGTACTGTCCGCTCTCGGTGAAGACGGTGTGATAGTGCTTCAGCGTGAAGGCGTCGGGCAGCGGGCTGAAGGACCAGATGGTCGCGAAGGACAGCAGCCCCAGCCCGATATGCGGCGCCAGAACCAGCACCAGGATCAGCAGCACGATGCCATAGGCCGCCACCAGTTCCAGCGGCTTCAGGCGCCGCTTGGCCAGACCGCCACCGCCGCGCTGCACCGTGGCATAATCCTTGCCGCGCATCGCCAGCGCCGATACCCAGAGCGCCAGCAGCGAGCAGGCGATCAGCACGACGGAGATGACATAGCCCATCGGGTCGGCGATGCCGATCGAGGAGATGCGCAGATAGGCCTGCGGCGCCAGCATGTCGTTGACGTTCAGCAGCAAAGGCGTGCCGAGATCGTCGAACACCTTGATGAAGACCAGCGAGGCGCCGGCGACATAGCCCGGCATCGCCAGCGGGAAGACGATGCGGCGGAACAGGCGGAAGCCGTGGCAGCCGAGATTCTGCGCCGATTCCTCCATCGCCCGGTCGATGTTCTTCAGGCTGGCCGACAGGTTGATGAGGATGAAGGGGAAATAGTGGATGCTCTGGACGAAGATGACGCCGTTCAGCCCCTCCATGAAGGGGATCGAAAAGCCGAAATGGTCGCGCAGTAGCAGGTTGACCGTGCCGTTGCGCCCGAACAGCAGCTGCATGGCGACGGCGCCGATAAAGGGCGGCATGATCAGCGGGATGATGCCCAGGCTCTGGATCAGCACAGCGCCGCGAAATTCGAACCGCGTGGTCAGATAGGCGAGCGGCAGTGCCAGCAGGCTCGCCACCACCACCGACATTGCCGAGACGTAGACGGAGTTGCCGAACGACCGCATGAACAGGTCGTTGCGGAAGAAGTCGGCGAAATTGACCAGGGTGAAGGCGCCCGTCGTCTTGTCCTGGAAAGCGACGAAGATGACCTGAACCACCGGAACGACCAGGAACAGCAGCAGGAAGGCAGCGATCAGCAGCGCGGCCAGCGCCGGCCCCGGCCGCACGCGCGCGATGCGGTCGCGCGTGAGCGCAAGTGACGTCATGGAAAAAGGCCCCTTGAGCTGGGGAGAAGAAAGGGGGCGCAACCGACGCGCCCCCGTGCGCAACGCGACGGCGCGTCAGCGCACCAAAGCCATCGCCTCGTCGGCCTTCTTGCGGGCGGCGGCGTAGTTTTCCTTGGCGAAGGCGGCCCACTTCTGCTCGATCTGCGCCTGGCGTTCCGGCACCGCGTCCTTGGCCGACTTGCGCTCCACCGTGAAGGCGCCGGCCAACTGCGGATCGGCGGCCTGCTCCGCCGTCGCCGGCATGGCGGCCACGAGGTCACGCGCTTCGGCCAACAGCGCCTTGGCCTTGTCATTGGGCTTCTTGGCCAGCGCCGCCTCGCCCTGCTGGATCGCCTTGGTCGCCGCCTTGAGGTCGTCGAGCTGGAAGGTGATGAGTTGGTCGAACAGCGCATCCACCACATTGTAGCGGGCCTGCGAGACATTGACGTCGAAATTCACCTGGGCGCCCAGAGACTTGTCCTTGAACGGATTGGGGTAGCCGGCGGGCGCCTTTTCGTAGGTCGCGGGATTGACCGGCAGGCGGCGGATCGCCGGCTCCAGCAGAACTTCCTGGCCCTTCGGCGACAGCAGGAAATCGACGAAGGTTTCGGCCGCCGCCTTGTTGGGGGCGTTCTTCACCACGCCGATGTTCGCCGGCACGATGGTGGTGACGGTCGGATAGGCGAACTCCACCGGGAAGCCCGATGCCTGGGAGGACAGCGCGAAGAAGTCGATGACGATGCCGACCCCGAAGGCTCCGGAATTGACGCCGTCCGGCACGCCGAAGCTGCGTTCGGTGATGGTGCGGTAGTTGCCGGCCATCTCCTTGTTGGTACGCCAGCCCTTCTCCCAGCCCTCGCCTTGGAGGATGGTTTCGATGGTCAGGTGCGTCGTGCCGGAGCGCGACGGGGCGGAGATCGCGACATGGTCGTAATAGGCCGGCTTGGTCAGATCGGCCCATTCCTTGGGAACCGGCAGATCGTTGGCCTTCATGTAGCGGGTGTTCCACATGATGCCGTAGCCGGACGCGGCGAAGCCGGCATACATCCCCTCGGGATCGTTGACCGGATAGGCGCCGACCTTCTCCGGAATGCCCTCCACCTTGGGCTTGTAGGGCTGCAGGAGCTGGGCGGACTTCAGCACCTCGAACGCATCGGGAGCCGACGCCCAGAACAGGTCGACGCCGTTGTTCGACGCGGTTTCCTGGAGATACTTCACGCCGGCATTGGTGTTGCGGTTCAGGATCTCGACCGTGACCTTCGGATAGGCCTTCTGGAAGGCCTGCTGGTAAGCGGTCGTCAGGTCCTTGGGAAACGAGGTGACGATGACCAGCTTGCCGCTGGCGTCCTGGGCGAAGGCGGCGGTGCCGGACAGCAGCAGAACGGCCAGGGCGGCGGCTGCATTGCCAAGGGTGCGCCTGGCGAGCGTGGTGCGAAGCATCGGTGTTGTTCCTCCCGTGAAGTCTTATGCTTGGAGGTTCAGCAATCCGCGTGCCAAAAGGTCAGGTCGTGTGCGGTCTGGCTTCGCCCGACACCGGTGGGTCAGGATGGGAACATCCGCCGGTGCGGCTGGGTAATGCCGGGAACATGCACCGGGAACATGGCGGGGGCCGCTCCGCTCACTCCTCCGTGAAATCTTCCCGGCTCAGGCCGTGGTGGCGCATCTTCAGATACAGAGTCTTGCGGGTGATCGCCAGCCGCTCCGCCGTTTCGCCGACCCGTCCGCCGCAGCGGGCAAGCGCGTCCTCGATCAACTGCTTCTCGATGCGGTTGATCTGGTCGGCCAGCGGCTCGATCTCCGCCGTTCCGGCCGCCGGCAGGGCGGAAGAGGCTGGCGTGAGGCCGTCGCCCAACCCCAGCGCCACCCGTTCGGCGACATTGCGCAGCTCGCGGACGTTGCCCGGCCAGGCGTGGGCGGCGAGGCGACCGAGCGTGGCTGCGTCGAGCGGCGGCGCCGTCCGGCGCGACCGGGTCGCGGCGGCATCAAGGAAATGGCGGAACAGCAGAGGCACGTCTTCCCGCCGTTCCCGCAAGGGGGGCAACGGGACGGTGACGACGTTCAGCCGGTAATAGAGATCCTCGCGGAACCTGCCTTCAGCCGACAGCTTCAACAGATCCACCTTGGTGGCGGCGATCACCCGCAGGTCGAGCGGGATCGTCCGGTTGGCGCCGATGCGCTCGATCGCCCGTTCCTGCAGGACGCGGAGCAGCTTGACCTGGAGATGCATCGGCATGCTCTCGATCTCATCGAGGAACAGGGTGCCGCCGGCCGCGAACTCCAGCTTGCCGATCCGCCGTCCTTGCGCGCCGGTGAAGGCGCCCGGCTCGTGGCCGAACAGCTCGCTCTCGATGATGGAATCGGGCATGGCGCCGCAGTTCAGCGCCACGAAATTGCCGGTCCGTCGCCGCCCGGCCTCGTGCAGGCTGCGGGCGACCAGCTCCTTGCCGGTGCCGGTCTCGCCGAACAGCAGAACATCGACTTCCGCGTCGGCGAGGTTGGCCACGGCGGCGCGCAGGCGCTCGATGGCCGGCGAGCGGCCGATGATGCGCCCCTCCAGGTCGCCGTCGGCGAGTTGGGCGCGCAGGCGCCGGTTCTCCAGAACCAGCGCGCGGTGGTCCAGGGCGCGCCTCACCACCTCGACCAGATGCCCAGGCTCGGCGGGCTTCTCGATGAAATCGTAAGCGCCCTCGCGGACCGCACGGATTGCCATGGCGATGTCGCCGTGCCCGGTGATCAGCACGACCGGAACCTCCGGATCCACCGCCCGGATCCGGTCCAGCAGGGCGAAGCCGTCCATGCCCGGCATCCGCACGTCGGTCACCACGATTCCCGGCCAGGATGCTCCGAGCCGTGCCAAAGCCGCCTCGGCCTCGGTCACCGCCAGGACGGCCAGCCCCTCCAACTCCAATGTCTGGCGGCTGGAATCGAGCACTTCCGGATCGTCATCGATCAACAGGACGGTCATGGCGGGGCTTTCACGCACGGATCAGGGTGAGGACGAAGGTGGTTCCGCCGGGGCCGCTCTCGGCCACCGACAGCACGCCGCCGAAGTCCCGGACGATGTTGTACGAGATCGACAGCCCCAGACCCAGCCCCGTTCCCATCGGCTTGGTCGTGAAGAACGGATCGAAGATCTGCCCGGCCAACTCGGCGGCGATCCCGGGACCGCTGTCGCGCACCTCGATACGGACGATGTCGGGTTCCCCGGTTTGCGCACCGCCCGAAGCCTCCGCCCGGATCAGGATGCGGCGGACCGGGGCAGCGGCCACGGCGTCCAGCGCGTTGCTCAGCAGGTTGACCAGGACCTGCTCCAGCCGCACCTCCTCGGCACGGACCCGCAAGGGAGCGCCGGCATCCGGCAGTTCCACCGCGACGCCAACCGCCTCTTCGCGCAGACGGTCGCCGAACAGCGACAGCGCCCCCTGGATCACCGGCCCCAGTTCAACCGCGCCCAGCCGGGTATCGGGGCGCCGGGCGAAGCGCTTCAGGTGGTTGGTGATGTTCGCCATGCGGGACGTCAGGTCGGCGATCTTGCCCAGATTGCCGCCGGCCTCCTCCGTCCGGCCAAGCTCGATCAGCTTGCGGCCGTTGTGGGCGTAGGAACGGATGGCGGCGAGCGGCTGGTTCAGCTCATGCCCGACGCCGGCGGCAAGCTGGCCGAGTGCCGCCAGCTTTCCGGCCTGGACCAGTTCCGCCTGCGCCTCCCGCAGCTCGCGCTCGGTGCGCCGGTGCTCGGCGACGGCCCGTTCGAGCCGGTCGTTGGTGGCCCGGAGGTCCGCGGTGCGCTCCTGGACCGTGCGTTCCAGGATGTGCTGGGCCTCCACCCGCTCGGTCATGTCGGTCAGCGTGACGATGAAGCGCTGCTGCTGGCGGCGCCAGAAGGGACGGACGCCGACCTGCACCGGCACGGCCCCGCCGTCCGGACGACGCCCGGTGGACAGAATCGACAGGGCCGGCGCGGCGCCTTCCTCGGGACCGGTGGATGCTTGGGCGAAGAACGCCGTGACGCGGGCGGCGCCCTCGGCGTCAAGCCGGTCGGCAAGGCGGGGCGCCCCTCCGCCCTGCTCCGCATGACCGTCGGACGGCGGGGCGATCAGGGCGGCGGCGAGCGGATTGACGAACTCGATCACGCCATCCCCGTCGGTGATCGCCAGACCTGCCTGGGCGTTGTCGATCATCGCCTGGGCGTTCGCCTCCTCCACCGCGATGGCCGTGTCGCGGAAAACCAGAAGCGCTGCCGCCATGTCCGACAACTCGTCGTTGCCGCCCAACGGGATCTCAGCCTTCAGGTCCCCGGCGGCGATGGCACGGGCGGCGTCCCCCAGCCGGGTCAGGCGGGAGATCAGATTGCGATTGACGTAGAGCCACGCCACCAGCACAGCCACCAGCAGGCTGACCACGGCGCTCGCCAGCAGGGCGGAGCGGCCAAACGCGATGGCTTGGGCGGAGCGCCCGGCGGCGGCGCGGGAATCGCTCTCCACCGCTTGGACCTGTCGGGCGATCAGGCCATTCAGCCGGGCCACGATGTCCCGGTTTTGGGCGAGCAGCGCCTGCCCACGGGCGGTGGTCTCCAGCTCTTCCCGGCGCAACGCCGGCACACTGCCGTCCGCCCCGCGGGCGAGGGCGAGGAGTTGGCCCACCACCTGCCCCAGCGACACGCCGTCGGGCCAGTCGGCCAGCGCGGTGAGATCGCGTTGCAGCCGGTCGGCGGTCTCCTCGAGGAATCCGGCGTTGTCGTCCAGCATCTCGGGCGTGGCGAGTGTCGCCGCCCGCGCGATCAGCCCGACCGCAAGATTGCCGTTGGCGCCGATCTGCAGCACCGCCTCGCTCCGCCGGTTCTCCTCCCGCAGGACGCGGACGGCATCCGCCGAAGGTTTCCCGCTTTCCACCGACGCCAGGGCGCTCTGGATGTTGAAGCGCGCGTCCGCCACCAAGGGTTCGATCTCGTCGAGGAAATCAGCGTGCAGCCAGCGCAGACGCTCGATGGCCTCCTGGTTGCGGCGGCCAAGCGCCAAGCGGCGGCGTACCGTGCCGTCCAACTCCGACAGATTGCGGCTGAGGGCATCCACCACCGGACGCAGGCCGGGAACGCCACCTTCGATGGCGTCCGTCAGTGAATGCAGGGCGGCCAGACGGCGGCCCAGCGCCTCGCGGATGGCGTCCATCTCGGCCTCCGTCCGGCTGCCGGCCAGGACGGGCGCGGTGGCGATGATGGCTCCGCCCTCCTCCGCCAGCTTGGCCGCCAGGCCCAGGGCAGGCAGGTGGCTTTCCGCGAACTCGTCCAGCGTGCCGCCCAGCCGGTCATAGGACAGCCAGCCCAGCGCGCAGGCCACCACCGACAGGACCGCGACGGCGACGAAGGCAAGAAAAAGGCGAACCCGGATGCCGAAGCGTACCGGCCACGTCCCGCCACCCATCGCGGGCGGTGGGGCCGTCTGGACGCTCGCTTGGGCGCTCGCTTGGGCGCTCATGGCCATCCCCCCTCTCCGGCCGCCACGCGCAGGATGACCAGGGCCCGTTCGGACGCCGACAGAGCCGCCTCCAGCTGGTCCTTGGAAAAAGCTCGCCATTCCGCCTCCAGCTCTCCCTGCCGTGCCGAGACCGGCATGCCGCGGGCGGGACGGCGCAGCGCGGCGGGAAAGGCCGGATCGGCAGCCTGGGCGGCGCTGACCGGAACCCCGGTGGCGGCCTTTCGCGCGGCGCGAAGCAGGTCGCGCGCCACCGGATCGGGGGTGGCGGCGAGACGGGTTTCGCCCTCATGGATCAATTGCCAGACACGGTTGAGCGTCTTCACCCGGAAGGTGATCAGCTCGTCGAACAGCAGGTTGACCAATTCGTAGCGACGGCTGGACAGGCCCCGGTCGAAGAGGAAGAGGTCGTCGCCGGTTTCCCGTGCATAGGGATTGGGGTAGCCGGCGGGTGCGTCGGCATAGCTGTCCGGACGCACCGGCAGCCGTCCGATGTCGGGACGCAGCATCAGTTCCTGCCCGGCCTGTGACAGCAGGAAATCGACGAAGACATTCGCCCCCGCCGGATTGGGAGCACCGCGCAGAATCGCGACGCTGGCCGGGAGGAAAACGCTGTCGACCGGATAGGCAAACCGCAAGCCGTCTGTAGCAGGCTGCTTTTCTTCCACCTCCGGCCCCTGCTCCGCCGATTGGCCTACCCCTTGTCCCAGAAAATCGATGGCCAACCCGATGCCGAAACGGCCCTTTGCAACCCCTTCCACCACGCCGTAGCTGCGCGCCGTCACCGTGGCGAGGTTGCCTGCGATTTCAAGCCATGTCGCCCAGCCGCGCTCCCAGCCCTGGAGTTGCAGCACCGTCTCCACCATCAGATGCATGGTGCCCGACCGCGATGGCGCTGTGATGCCCAGGTGCCGGGCATATCCGGGACGCCGCAGATCCTCCCATCCCCGAGGAGCGGCAATCCCGTGTCGGTCGAGGTAGGACTGATCCCAGACCAGCCCGTAACCGGACAGCGCGAAGCCGAGATAGGTGCCGTCAGGATCGTCGACCGGCTGGTTGCCGATGGTCGACGGGGCACCGGTCGACCGGGATGCGATCGGGGCCAGCAATCCCGCCGCCTTCAGAACCTCAAAAGCATCCGGGGCAGAGGCCCAGAAAACATCGACGCCCTCGCCTTCGCGGTCCTGCAGCCGGGTGATCGCCGCGGTGGTTTTGGTGTTGATCACGCGCAAATGCCGGTCCGGATGAGCGCGCTCGAAGGCTTCCCGCACCGGCTCGTAGAATCCGGCGGGAAACGACGTCAAGACGATGATCGTCCCCGATTCCGTGCCCGTCAGGTCCCGACCTGCTGCTGTGACCGGGGCCAGCAGAACCAAGACGACCGCCAGCCTGCGCGCCAGATGTCCTCCGCGGCGCAAGACCCAGCTCAACCCTGCAATCGGATCGCGCGTACGACCGTCCATGCTACCTCCACCGACCACGGCTCCGGAACCGTCCAACACCTCACAGTGCAATGAACTTGTCCAGTTCTGAGCGACGGTGGCGGTTCCGGCGGACAACTTGTTACACACATGATGGCTGTGTTGCATCAGCGGGTCCGACATCGATCCCGCCACACATGTGCGCAGCCGAGGCTAGGTGGTTGTGTCCGGAAATTTCACTCGGTGGAAGCGTCTGCCGACCGAGGCACCGGCGCATTGGCTGCAAATGCGGACATGGTGCGCAAGGTCGCGACGACGGCGGCGATGCGTGGCCATGGCTCAAGGGAAAGGCCCGCCCGCTCCGCGTTGACGGCTTGCGGGAAGAGGACGACGTCCGCGACCGACGGAGCGTCCCCAACGGCGAACCGTCTCTCCGGCTGGCGGGACAACAGGGCTTCGACCGCCGTCAATCCTTCCTGAAGCCAGTGGCGGTTCCAGTCCCCAACGGTCATGGAATCGGCGCCCGGAATGGTGCCCAACCGCTTTGCCACGCGGGGCGGCAAAAGGGGATGGATGTCCGATGCGATGGACAGGGCCACCGACCGCGCCAGGGCGCGTTCGGCCGGATCAGCCGGTAAAAGCGCCGGCTCGGGAAACCGCTCGTCGAGATACTCGACAATCGCCAGCGATTGCGTGATCAACGCGCCGTCGTCGGTCAGAAGCGCCGGCACGAGACCCTGCGGGTTGACCGCAAGGTAATCGGCGCTCCGACTGCGCGGCTGCGCACCGAGGATGGAAATCGGGACGCTTTCGACCTCCACCCGCTTCAACGCCAACGCGATCCGCACACGGGCGACGGCGGAGGAAATCCGGTCTTCGAAAAGCTTCATGTCTTTGTCCTCACTGTTGGGGCGTGCTCACTGCTGCCGATGTGTCGACAGGCTGGTGCGAAAAGGGGGTGACAGAGGAAGGGAGGGGCTGCGAGAGCAGCGCCAGGATCGAGGGGGCCTCGCGGGGGTCATCGTCCCAGGCGCAGGGGGCGGCAGCGAGCCCGATGGCCGCCGCCATCGCGAGAAGAACACGCATCGTGCTGTCTCCCACAGTGGATGTATGATAATCATTATGATCGTAACCACATCGGCGTGGCGCCAAGGCGGGCAGTTGCGGCGATGGTGATCAGGACAACCGAACCTTCCGGTGACGATATGAGCCGCAAGACTGCCAGCACTCCCGCCGCCCCCGCCTCCGACACGCCGGCCGCTCCGCCGGCCGGGAGGTCGCAAACCGCCAAGCTGGCGGATTTCATGTGCTTCACGATCTATTCGGCCAACCTCGCCTATTCGCGGGTCTACAAGCCGGTGCTGGAGCAGCTTGGCGTCACCTATCCCCAGTACATCACCATTATCGCCCTGTGGGAGGAGGATCGGCAGACCGTCAAGAGCCTCAGCGAAAAGCTGTTCCTGGAGCCCAGCACCATGACGCCGATGCTCCAGCGGCTGGAGGCGATGGGCTATGTCACGCGGATGCGCGACGACGAGGACGAACGCAGCGTACGCGTCTCTCTGACCGAGGCGGGGCGCCAACTTCGCGAGAAGGGCTTGGGCTTCGGTGAGTTGACGGTGAAGGCTTCCGGACTTCCGCCCGACGAGTTCCGCGCGCTCCAGAGAGCGGTCGCCCGGTTGCGCGATAACCTCCGGGATGCCAGGAAGTGAAAGACAGTGGATGCGGAAGATCAAGGCTATGCGGGCTTCTCCTCAACCGAAGGTGAAGGCGTAGGCGTCGACGCCGGGATCGAGGAAACGCAGCTCGAACGTCCGCTCCCGCACCGCGCCCGCCTGCCGCACCAGCTGGTAGAGCCTGGTTTCCGAAACGGTGCCGTAGCCCTCGGCATCCGTATCCGTTCCGTGATCCGGCCCGGGTGCCATGCCGTCGATGGTGACCTGGAAACGCACGGGCTTGCCGTCCTGGGCGGGACCGAGGATGAGGTGCAGGTCGCGCGCCCGGAAGCGGTAGACGATCGCCCCGCCCGCCCGGTTCAGCCGGGCCTGCTCGGCCCCGACCGTCCAGTTGCCGGAAAGCCCCCAGCGGTTGAGCCGCAGCGCACCGACCGTGTAGTCCTGCGGATGGTCGATGCCGTCCCGTTCCGGCGATGCGAAGTTCGCAGCCTGCCGATAGCCGACATAGGTTTCGCCAGAGCGAATGTCGTCGAGGTCGGCGGGTGCCTGCGCGCCCTGCCCCGCCGGGCTGACGAGCCTCCCATCCTCGTCCCGACGTCCGGCGGCCTCTGCCAACAAATCCTGGATGACCCGTTCGGTCTGTTCGTATCCGCCCTCGCCGAACTGATGATGGCGGATTCGTCCCGTGGCGTCGGCGATATAGAAGGCTGGCCAATAGCTGTTGCCGAACGCCCGCCAGATGCGGAAGTCATTGTCGATCGCCACCGGGTAGGTGATGGCGAAATCCCGCAACGCCTTCTGAACGTTCCCGATCCGCTTTTCGAAGGCGAACTCCGGGGCATGGACACCGACCACCACCAGCCCCTGGTCCCGGTACTTCTCCGCCCATGCCCGCAGGTACGGCAGCGTGCGGATGCAGTTGATGCAGGAGTAGGTCCAGAAATCGATCAGGACGACCTTTCCACGCAGCTCCTCCGTGGTGAGCGGCTTTGAGTTCAGCCAGTCCGTCGCGCCGTCCAGGGAGGGAAGAACACCCTCGACCGGCAGGCTGCTGCGGTAGACCCGCCGGGCATCGGCGAGCACCAGACCCGTCCCGGACGTCTCCGGCGCACCCGACGTTGCGGCAGTGGCAGACGGAACGGCAGGGGCGAACCGGTCGATCAGCGACTGTTCGACGCCGGACGTTCCGGCATAGGACAGGCGGGCCAGCAACCCGGTGTCGAGCCCCAAGGCGATGACGCCGACACCGGCAAGGACGGCGATGCCGAGTCCCTGGCGCAGACGCTCCCCAACACCGAGCGACCGCTTCATCGCCGCCAGCAGCCGGCCGCCGGCCAGAAGGGCGAAGGTCAGGGATGTCGCGGCACCCGCCGCATAGGCCACCAGCAGCAGCGTGGTTTGCAGGCTGGCGCCATGAAGCGCAGCGCCGGTCAGGACCAGCCCGAGGATCGGCCCGGCGCATGGCGTCCACAGCAGGCCGGTGGCGACACCCAGCAGGAACGACCCGGCGACACCGGCCCGGCCGGACAGCCGGTTGCCGACGGCGACCAGCGGTCGGCTGAGCGCCGCCGCGGCGCGGGGCGACAGGAGCGTCCATCCGAACACCGCCATCAGCGCGATGGCGGCGGCCCGCCCGGCGCCATTCGCCTCCACCGCCCAACCTCCGCCGACGGCGGACAGCGTGGCGACCCCGGCGAAGCTGGCCACCATGCCGAACAGCATCGGCAGGATGCCACGGAGCAGCGGCTGCCCCGCCCGGGAAAAGACGAAGGGCACGACCGGCAGGATGCAGGGGCTGACGATGGTCAGGGCGCCCGCCAGGAAGGAGACGAGAAAGAGGATCATGGCTGAACCTTTCGAGGGCCGGGTGCGGCTTCGCGCCCGCCCCGAAGATCATTGGAAGATCACTGCGAGACCGCCTCGGCCGCCTCGACGATCAGGGCAGCGACGGCCTCGGGCTTGGCGGCGTAGACGGCGTGGCTGGCCTCGATCGACCGGACATGGCTGCCGGCCCGGCGGGCCATCTCCAGTTCCAGCTCCGGGTTGATCGACCGGTCGGCGGTCGCCACCAGTGCCCAGCTCGGCTTTGATTTCCACGCCGGCTCCCCGGCCGGCATCATGAAGGCCTCCTTCGCCGCGAACACCTGGGAATGGGCGAGGAAGGCCGCATCCGCCGCCGGAAGGTCCGCGGCGAAGGCACCGGCGAAAGCCGGCGGGTCGAGGTAGAGGTAGCCGTCGGCGGTGGCCTTGACGGCCCCCGGCTCAGCACCCGACACCGGCTTGCTCTCGGCCAGTTTGGCGAGGCTCTCGCCCTTGTCGGGTTCGAAAGCGGCGACATAGACCAGGGCCGCGACATGGCTGTCGTTCCCGGCCTCGCTGATCACCATACCGCCATAGCTGTGGCCGACCAGGACGGCCGGGCCCGTCTGAAGAGAGAGGACGCGGCGGGTGGCCGCGACATCGTCGCCGAGCGAGGTCAGCGGCTGCTGGACGATCGACACGGCATAGCCCTTGGCGGTCAGGATGTCGGACACCTTGCGCCAGCCTGAGCCGTCGGCGAAAGCGCCATGCACGATGACCACGGACTTCACCGGGGCGGCGGCGGCCGGCGACCAGGGAGCGGCCAGCGACAAAGCCAGACCGAACAGGGCAGCCGGAAACTTGCATCGGAGCATGGAAGTATCCCCTCATGTGGTTTGCGTCATAATGATTATTTTGATAAGTACATTGCCGGAAGGCAGGCTGTCCAGACGGAACGATGCGGATGCCGGCTCGCGGCAGGCGGTTTTTTGTACCGGCATGTATCAGCCGACGGGGCGGATACAGACCGACACAAACCGCCGGACGCGGGCAGGACTCCATCCGTCATAGGACCGCCGAACAGCAGCGGGGTTCGACCGAATGGATCACATCGACCACGTCCTGATCGTCGATGACGACCGCGACATCCGGGAGCTGGTGTCCGGCTATTTGAAAAGGAACGGCCTGCGCGTGACCCTCGCCGCGGACGGACGGCAGATGCGGTCGTTCCTGGAGCGCGACCGGGTGGACCTCATCGTGCTCGACATCATGATGCCGGGCGATGACGGGCTGGTTCTGTGCCGGGAGCTTCGTGCCGGCCGGCATGCCACGACACCAGTCCTGATGCTGACCGCGCGCAACGACGAGATGGACCGGATCCTCGGCCTGGAGATGGGGGCCGATGATTATCTGGCGAAGCCGTTCGCCGCACGCGAGCTGCTGGCACGCATCAAGGCGATCCTGCGCCGGGCGCGCATGCTGCCGCCCAACCTCCAGATCAGCGAGGCCGGACAGTTGCTGAGCTTCGGCACGTGGCAACTCGACACCGTCGCCCGCCATCTGCTCGACCAGGACGGCACGGCCGTCGCGCTGAGCGGCGCGGAATACCGGCTGCTGCGCGTCTTCCTCGACCACCCGCAACGGGTCCTGTCGCGCGACCAGCTCCTCAACCTGACGCAGGGGCGCGAAGCGGAACTGTTCGAGCGGTCGATCGACCTGCTGGTCAGCCGGCTTCGGCAGCGGCTGCGCGACGATGCGCGCGAGCCCAGCCACATCAAGACGGTGCGCAACGAAGGCTACGTCCTGGCGATGCCGGTGGAGATCATGAGGGCACGGTCATGAAGGGCGCGATCCGCCGGTTCCACCGCTTCCTGCATCCGCCCCGCACCTTGCGCTGGCGACTGTTCCTCATCCTCCTGACCGGGCTTGTTCTGGCGCACGGACTGTCCTTCGGCGCGCTGCTCCTGGAGCGCACCAGTGCCGCCAAGGCGATGATGCTCGGCACGCTGGAGCAGGATGTGGCGACCTCGGTCGCCCTGCTCGACCGCCTGCCGCCGGAGGAGCGCGGCCGCTGGCTAGCGGTGCTGGAGCGGCGCACCTATCGTTACCAGCTTGGCCCCGGCCTGCCGGGTGTGCCGGACCTTGGCAGCCGTGGTGCGGAGATCGCCCGCGCCATCAACGGCGGTGTCGGCCCCGGCTTCCCGGTGGCGGTCGAGACCATTCCGGGCGACCGCCCGCATCTCCAGGCCCATGTCACGCTTCGCGACGGCTCGCCGGTGACAATCGATGTGACACCGGCGCTCATGCCGCTCGCCGCCTGGCTCCCCCTCCTGCTGGCCGGCCAGCTCATGTTGCTGGTCCTCTGCACCTGGCTTGCCGTGCGGCAGGCGATCCGGCCGCTGGCGCGCTTCGCCAAGGCTGCCGAGACGCTCGATCCCGGCGGGAAGTCGGCGCGGCTGGAGGAGGACGGCCCAAGCGAGGTCGCCCATGCCGCGACCGCCTTCAACGCCATGCGGGACAGGATCGCCCATTACCTGGAGGAGCGCGTGCGGATCCTCGCCGCCATCTCCCACGACCTGCAGACGCCGATCACCCGCATGACGCTGCGGGTCGAGATGGCGGAGGACAGCCCGGAGAAGGAGCGGCTGCTCCGGGATTTGTCGCAGATCGAACGGCTGGTGCGCGAAGGGGTGGCCTATGCGCGTAGCGCCCATGGCGATGTCGAGACGCCGGCCCGCATCGATGTCGGATCCTTCGTCGAAAGCCTCGCCTTCGACTATCAGGACATGGACAAGCCAGTGACCGTCCGCGGGCTCTCCGGCGCGGTCCTGACCACCCGACCGCACGCGCTGCGCCGCATTCTGACCAACCTGATCGACAATGCCCTGAAATTCGCCGGAGAGGCCGAGATCACGGTGACCCGGGACGGCACCGGCCGGATCGGCATCGCCGTCCGCGACACCGGTCCCGGCATTCCCGAGCATCAGCTCACCGCCGTCCTCCAGCCCTTCTACCGGCTCGAACAGTCCCGCAACCGTGACTCCGGAGGAACCGGACTGGGGCTGGCCATCGCCCACCAGCTGGCGCTGGCGATCGGCGGGTCGCTGACGCTGCGGAACCGGCGCACCGGCGGCCTTTGTGCCGAGGTGACGCTCGGCTGACGGGGGGCTAACCGTTTCCGAAGGCAGTGGTGAAGACCGCCCAGCGCTCCTCGAACAGCCGCAAGAGGGACGGCACCTCCACCACTGCGTCTTCGCCGAGCCGCAGCCGGTTGTTGACGCCCTCCAGCAGGTCGACCAGGATCCCGCAGACCGAACCCGGATCGCCGGGTCGCAATTCACCCGCCGCTTGCGCAGTCGAAACGAGCCCGACCAGCGGTTCCAGGGCATCGCGTGACCAGGATGCCAACCGCTCCCGGAGAACCGGCGAGACCGCAGCCTCGGCGCTGACGGAGAGATAGAAGGCGGCGTAGTCGCGCGACGACCCGATCTCGACATAACGGAACGCGGCGCGGCGCAACGCGTCGAGCGCCCCCTCTCCCTCCTTGCCAGCGGCGGCGGACAGCAGGGCATCGCGGAACCGCCCGACGTCACGTCCGACCACGGCTTCAAGAAGGGCGGCTTTGTTGGGGTAACGGCGATAAAGCGTGTGCTTGGACACACCGAGTTCGGCCGCAATCTCTTCCAAACCGCTGTTGGCGACGCCTTTGCGACAGAAGACGGCCCTGGCGCCATCAAGGATGCGCGCATCGATGGCCGCAGCCTGCTCCCTGGTCGGCCTTCCTCCTGGCTTGCGTCCGCCGGTGTCCACGTTCACATCCCTTCAGCTCTCCATCCGCCAGCAAAACAGCACAGGTCCGTTGCGTTTTCCATCGCCATCTGGTATCAGCACGGCTGCGTGCCGATATCCTGACTCCAACAAGGGGCGACGCATGGCATCAATCTCCCTATCCCGGATCAGTTGGGCCACGCCCGACGGGCACAGCGTCCTGACCGGTGTCGACCTGAATTTCGGGCAAGAGCGCACCGGCCTCATCGGACGGAACGGTGTCGGCAAATCGACCCTCCTGAAACTCATCACGGGAGAACTTCAGCCGCTCGCCGGCACCGTCCGGGTCACCGGCACGCTCGGCCTGCTGAAACAGACGGTCCGACCCAGCGAGCGGGAAACAGTGGCTGCTCTGTTCGGCGTGACTGGGGCGCTCGCCCTCCTGCGCCGCGCCGAGGCTGGGGCCGCAAGCGTGAAGGAACTGGCGGACGCCGACTGGACGCTGGCAGAGCGCATCGCCGCCGCCCTGGCCCGCGTCGGGCTTGATGCCGGTCCCGAGACCCGGCTGACGGAACTCTCTGGCGGCCAGCGGACCCGCGCCAGCCTCGCTGCGGCGATCTTCGCCGCACCGGATTTCCTGCTGCTCGACGAGCCGACCAACAACCTCGATCGCTCCGGCCGCGAGGCGGTGATTGCCCTCCTCGCCGGCTGGCGGACCGGAGCGATCGTGGTCAGCCATGACCGCGAGCTACTCGACCGGATGGACGCCATCGTCGAACTGAGCTCGCTGGGTGCCGCCCGTTATGGAGGCAACTGGACGCGCTATCGCGAGCGCAAGGCGACGGAGTTGGAGGCCGCTCAACAGGATCTGGCCCACGCGGAAAAGCAGGCGGCCGAGGTCCGGCGCAAAGCGCAACACGCGGCGGAACGGCAGGACCGGCGCGATGCGGCCGGGTCACGGAAGGCGGCGCAAGGCGACATGCCCCGCATCCTGCTGGGCGGACGCAAGAGCAATGCCGAGGCAAGCCGGGGTGCCGGCGCCAAACTGGCCGACCGCCAGCGGGCGGAGGCCCAGGCCGCACTCGCCTCGGCGCGGTCCCGCATCGAGATCATGCAGGACCTCTCGGTTGCGCTGCCGCCCACCGGACTTCCGGCCAATAGGACCGTCCTGCGGCTGGACGGTGTCACCGCCGGCCATGACCCGGAGAATCCGATCATCCGCGATCTCTCCTTCACCATGGAGGGGCCGGAACGGGTCGCCATCGTCGGACCGAACGGATCGGGCAAGACGACGCTGGTGACGCTGATCGCCGGCGGGATCGGGCCGATGCGGGGGACGGTTTCGGTCGCCGTCGACTTCGCCATGCTGGACCAGCGCGTCGGCATCCTCGATCCCGATGCGTCGATCCTCGATAACTTCCGGCGCCTCAATCCCGGCGCCACCGACAATGCCTGCCGGGCAGCTCTCGCCCGCTTCCTGTTCCGGGCGGACGCGGCCCTGCAACAGGTGGGAACGCTGAGTGGCGGACAGACGCTGCGCGCCGGCCTCGCCTGCACGCTGGGCGGACCACGGCCACCGGCGCTGCTGATCCTGGACGAGCCGACCAACCACCTGGACGTCGACTCGATCGAAGCCATGGAGGCGGGCCTGAGTTCCTATGACGGCGCCATCCTGCTGGTCAGCCATGACGAGACGTTCATGACCAACATCGACATCAACCGGCGGTTGAGACTCGGCTCAGCGGAAGGCGATGGCCCATAGCCTCTGCCGGCATGACCGATCCGCGACAGGGTCGGGACGTTCACCTCCATCCGGACTTTGTATCCCACTGTATCCGATGGGCCGAACGGTACAGACGCTTTCACCATGCCCCTTGGTCGGACATGCGGGGGATACATCGGCATCTCATGTTGCGGCCACGAATGAACGCATCTCGGGAGAGATAGATGGCACGGAAACTGGAGACGGAAACCGCCGGCACGGCCCTGGTCGACCACGGGCGGCGGCGCTTCATCGGTACGGCGACCCTTGCAGCGGCGGCGGCCGGCCTCGGACTGGAAATGGGGCGGGCGCAGGCAGCGGAACCACCCGCGGCCCGGCCGACGGCGGGCTCTTCCTCGCCCACAAGCTTTAAACCCTTGAAGCAGATCGATGCCGGACCGCTCAACATCGGCTATGCCGAGGATGGTCCCGCCGATGGACCGGTGGTCCTCCTCCTGCACGGCTGGCCCTACGACATCCACAGCTATGTGGAGGTGGCCTCCATCCTGGCGGCGGCCGGCTACCGCGTCATCATCCCCCACCTGCGCGGCTATGGCACGACGCGCTTCCTGTCCGCCGCAACGCCGCGCAACGGCCAGCAGGCGGCCATCGCCGCCGACATGATTGCCCTGATGGATGCGCTGAAGATAAAGACTGCAATCCTCGCCGGCTACGATTGGGGGGCCAGGACGGCGAACATCATGGCCGCACTCTGGCCGGAGCGCTGCAATGCCATGGTATCGGTTAGCGGCTATCTGATCGGCAGCCAGGACCTTAATCGGGCGCCTCTGCCTCCCAAGGCGGAGTTGCAATGGTGGTATCAGTATTACTTCGCCACCGACCGCGGCCGCGCCGGTTATGCGAAGTATACGCATGAATTCGCCCGGCTCATCTGGCAACTGGCCTCCCCGAACTGGGCGTTCGACGACGCCACGTTCGAACGCTCCGCGGCCTCCCTCGACAACCCGGACCATGTCGACATCAGCATCCACAACTACCGCTGGCGGCTCGGCCTGGCGGAAGGGGAGGCGCAGTATGACGCACTTGAACGGGCGCTGGCGGCCTTCCCGACCATCAAGGTTCCGACGATCACCATGGAAGGCGACGCCAACGGCGCGCCGCACCCCTCACCGGACATGTACCGTGCGAAGTTCACCGGCCGGTACGAGCATCGGCTGATCACCGGCGGCATCGGCCACAACCTGCCGCAGGAGGCGCCAATGGCCTTCGCCCAGGCCGTGGTGGATATCGGTAAAGCCTGACCAGGGCTTGACCGCGGAAGTGCCATGGGCCTTCCCGGCTGGATGTCGATAATGCGGATGCCCATGAGTTCGCAGCCGACGCTGGCCAAGAGCTCGAAGCCGCCTGATGGTCACGACTCTTGCTTCGCGGCCCCCTGCCCGAGGGTATGGAGGACAGGGGGCTGCGGCAGGCCGAGCATGGATGCCATGCTGCGGCGATGGCGGACGATGTCGGCCAAGCTATAGTCGTCAAGGACAGCCAGGAAGGCCTGCAACGCCTCATGCAGAGCGCTGCGCAAGTTGCAGGCCGGACTCAGTCGACAAAGAGGCGGGTCCTGAAGCGCGCCCATGCAGTCGACGATGGCCATGTCCTCTTCGGTGTAGCGGACGACATCGCCGATCCGGATCTGCTCGGCCGGACGACCGAGGCGCAGCCCGCCGTTCCGTCCCCTCACGGTTTCGATATAGCCGCCACGCCCGAGATCGTTCGCCACCTTCATCAGGTGGTTTTTTGAAATGCCATACACCTGCGCAACCTCGCTGATGGTCGGCAACCCCTCCTGCCGCACCGCGAGGTACATGAGCAGGCGCAGCGCATAATCCGTATAGCTCGACAAGCGCATCGCCGACCAAACCTGTATAAATTCTACATCAATATAGCCGTGCTTCTTAAAACCTGCAATCGACCGTCCCATTCCGTCGGGACGGAACGCCGGCAGAAGCCGCGGTTCAATGGGCGCCGCCCCCGCCCAAATGGTCGGGCTTCTTCAGCAGCAGGGTCGCGAACAGAGCGACGAGCAGGGCGGTGCCCAACAGGAAAAATGCATCACTGAACGCCATGACGAAGGCCTGTTTGCGCACCACGGCGCCGATGGCGACATAGGCGCGGCGCCCGGCGTCGACCGGATCGGTGATGCCGTGCGACTGGAAGTACCGGGTCAACTGCTCGATGCGGGCGACGGTCGCCGGCTCGAACAGCGAAACCGCGTGCGACAGGATGTTGGAATGGAACTGCTCGCGTTTCGTCAGGAAGGTCTGCAGCAAGGCGATGCCGACGGCGCCTCCGAGGTTCCGCATCATGTTGAACAGGCCGGAGGCCGAGCCTGCGTTCTCCTTCTCAATCCCGGCGGTCGCCACCGCGGACAACGGCGCGAAGACCAGCGCCTGCCCGACGGCGCGCACGATGTTCGGCACCAGCAGTTGGTCTGCGGCGTAAGACGCGGTCATGGCGATGTTCATGAAGGCGCTGCCGGCGAAGAGCATGAAACCCACGGCGATCAGCAGCCGCGCATCGAACCGCTTCATCAGGCGCGGAACCAGCGGGATCAGCAGAAGCTGCGGCAGCCCGGTCCAGGCCAGCACGCCGCCGATCTGTTCGGCGTTGTAACCCTGGATGCGCGACAGATAGACGGGCAGGACGAAGACGGACCCGTAGAGCGCCACGCCGAGCATGAAGTTCGCAACGATGCCGAACCCGAAGTTGCGCCGCACCAGCAGCCGCAGGTTCAGCAGCGGCCGGGCGCTGCGCAGCTCGATCCACAGGAACAGCCCCAGCGAGACCGCCGCCACGATGCTCAGCCGCAGAATGAAGGGCGAACCGAACCAATCCTCCTTGTTGCCCTCCTCCAGCACAGTCTGCAATGTGCCAAGCCCCACCGCCATCGTGATTATTCCAGACCAGTCGCCCGTCTTCAGCAGGTCGAGCTTCATGGGCGCGGGGTCAAGCGACAAGGCCAGCAGGCCGACCATCGCGGCGCCGGGGATCAGGTTGACATAGAAGATGTACTGCCAGCCCCAGTTTTCCGTCAGATAGCCGCCGATGGTCGGGCCGATCGCCGGGGCGAAGGTCGCCGACAGGGCGAACAAGGCGAGCCCGATCGACTGCTGCGCCTTGGGAAGAAGCGTGATGATGATGGTGAAGGCCATCGGGATCAGGACGCCGCCGCTGAAGCCCTGGATCGCGCGCAGGATGATCATCTGCTCCAGGTTCGCGGCAAAGGCGCACAGGACCGAGAAGACGAGAAACAGCACCGCGTTGGTCAGCAGATAGCGGCGGATGGAGAAGACCTGGGCCAGCCAGCCGCTCAAGGGGATCACGATGATCTCGGCCACCAGATAGGCAGTGGAGATCCAGCCTCCGTCGTCGATGCCGGCGCCGATGGCACCCTGGATGTCGGCGAGCGAGGCGTTGACGATCTGGATGTTAAGCACCGCCATGAACGCGCCCAGCGTCGAGCCGGTCACGGCAAGCCAGTTCCGGGTGGTGGCGGCACCGGCCGGGCCGGATGCGGCAAGAGTGGACATGGTCTTGATCCTTTGCCCTGAGGGAGGTCAGCTTGCGGGCGTCGCCGTTTCGCGGGTGTCGATGGTCGGCTCGACCGACATGCCGGGGCGCAGCAGACCCGACAGCGGGCCGGGATCCAGGACGATCCTCACGGGGATGCGCTGCACGATCTTGGTGAAGTTGCCGGTCGCGTTGTCCGGTGGCAGCAGAGCGAACTCCAGACCGCTGGCCGGCGACAGGCTGTCGACATGGCCCTTCAGCTCGACGCCGGGGAAGCCGTCCACCGCGATCTCGACCGGCTGCCCGGCATGGACGTGGGTCAGCTGGGTTTCCTTGAAGTTCGCGACGACATAGACCGCCTGCAGCGGCACCACGGCCATCAACTGCGTGCCGGTCTGCACATACTGCCCGACCCGCAGCGAGCGGGCGCCCACCGTACCGGAGATCGGGGCGGCGATGACCGTGTAGGACAGGTTCAGCCGCGCCTGCTCCAGCGCGCTGCGGCTGCGGTCGCGCTGTGCCACGGCCTTGCCGCGCTCGGTGACCAGCACCGCGATCTTGTTTTCGGCGGCGGCCAGAGCGGCGCGGTCGCCGTTCACCTTGGCTTGCGCTTGTCCCAGGGTCGATTCCGCCTGCTGCGCCCGCTGGGTCGTGCCGTAGCCGGTCCGCATCAGGTTGCTGTAGCGTGCGTTTTCCTTCTGCGCGAAAGCAAGGGCGACCTCGCTCGCCGCCACGTCGGCCTTCTCCTGCTCGATCAGCGACCGCTGCAGCACGATCTGGGCGTCCAGGTTGCGGATCGCCGCCTCCGTCGTCTCCAGGTCCGCCCGTGCCTGGTCCAGTGCGACGCGGAAATCACGGTCGTCGATCCGCGCGAGCGGCTGGCCGGCGGCGACGCGCTCGTTGTCCTGCACCAGCACTTCGGCGACATAGCCGGACACCTTGGGCGCGATCACTGTATGATCGGCTTTGACATAGGCGTCGTCGGTGCTTTCCAGATGCCGCCCAATGGTCCAGTAGCGATAGCCGACGTTGCCGGCCGCGGCGACGCCACCGAGGAGAACCAGCGCCAGCGCCATGCGCTTCAGCGCCTTGCGCGTGCCGAGCGCGGCAGGCGCCGCTCCGGCCTCTTTGCCGTGAGTGAGTTCAACCATGGCACCGATCCTTTTCCGAGGGATTACCGGGAGCTGTGGCCGTCCCGGACCGCGTTGTCAGGATGGGATTGGGGTTGCCGGTTGAGAATTCGGGAAAGGCTGGAAAGATTATCCGGCGTGAGTTGATAATCGTGGCGAACCAAGGCGGCGGGGGTGCGCATGGACCGGCTGACGAGCCTGACGGCCTTTGTGCGGGTGGTGGAGTGCGGCGGCTTTTCCGCGGCGGCGCGGCGCTTGAACATGTCCGTCACCATGGTGAGCAACCATGTCCAGGCGCTTGAGGACCGGCTGGCGGTCCGCCTGCTGAATCGGACCACGCGGCGGGTCAGCCTGACCGATGCCGGTCGGGCGTATTACGACCGCTGCATCACCATCCTCGCCGAGCTGGAGGCCGCCGACGAGTTGGCCGTGGCGCTGAACGCGACGCCGCGGGGCACCCTGCGCCTTCACATCGGCACGCACCTCGCCCGCTTCATAGCGCCGGTGATCGGCGACTTCGTCGCGCGCTACCCGGCGATTTCGGTGGAGCTGACCATCGGCGAGGCTTCGGTGGACATCGTGGACGAAGGATTTGACCTGGCGGTGCACCCGTTGCAGCCGCAGAACACCAGCCTGATCTGCCGGCGGCTGACGCCCTGGCGGCATGTGCTGTGCGCGGCGCCGGCCTATCTCGAAAAGCACGGCGCTCCCGAAAGCCTGGAGGATCTGGCGAACCATAATTGCCTGCGCTACAGCCATTATCCGTTCGGCAATGAGTGGCGTTTCACTGGCCCGGACCAGTCGGACCTGTCGGCACGGGTGTCGGGCAATCTGGTGACCAACAGCGCGGAAACCCTGCTGCTGGTCGCATTGAACGGCGAGGGTCTGCTGCTGCTGCCCAGCTTCATCGTACTGGATGCTTTGCGCAGCGGAGCCCTATGCCGGCTGCTGCCGGACCACCGGCCGGTGGAGTTCGCCATCAACGCCATCTATCCGCACCGCGATCACCTGTCCACCAAGGTGAGAACCTTCATCGACCTGCTGGCCGTGCATTTCGCCCGGCATCGCGAATGGCTGAACCCCTTCGACCCCTCCTCCGCGCGGTCGGGAGCCGGACCCGACGGATTGCCCCCGCACCAGGACTGAACGGTCCCACAGGCGGCTTCGCCACTCGGCCCCAAACGCAGACAATGATAGTCTCTGTTTTCTGCTTGTGCGACAAAACGCAGACTGATATGGTCCACGTTATCGGATGGGCAGCCGGATCGCGGTGATCCGCAAGGTTCGAACGCCCGCCGTCGCCATTTCCGGCTTTTCAATCGGGCACCAGACGCCCGTTGGACAGGAGAGGGACTCATGAAAATCGTCGTCATCGGTGGAACGGGGCTGATCGGTTCCAAGCTTGTCGCCATCCTGAGCGCCAGCGGCCATGAGGTCGTGGCCGCCTCGCCCAGCAAGGGCGTGAACACCATCACCGGCGAGGGACTGGCCGAGGCGCTGGCCGGCGCTGCGGTCGTCGTCGACGTGTCCAATGCCCCGTCCTTCGACGAAAAGGTCGTGACCGATTTCTTCCGGACCTCTGGCGGCAATCTGGCCGCGGCCGAGGCGAAGACCGGTGTCCGCCACCATGTCGCCCTGTCGATCGTCGGTACCGACAGCGTCGCCGACCTCGGCTATTTCCGTGCCAAGGTGGAACAGGAACGGCTGATCGCGCAGTCCGGCATCCCCTACACCATCGTCCGCGCCACCCAGTTCCTGGAATTCCTCGCCGGCATCGCCGACGGCCATGCCGATGGCGACACGGTGCGGCTGGCGCCGGTGCAGTTCCAGCCGATTGCCGCGGACGATGTGGCCACCATTCTGGCCGAGACCGCCCTGGCGCAGCCGCTCAACGGACGCATCGACATCGCCGGTCCGGACCGCGGTCCCTTCGCCGACATCATCGGCCGTTATCTCAAGGCAGTGGGCGACCGCCGCAACGCCGTCGGCGATCCGGCAGCTCGCTATTTCGGCGGCAGCGTCACCGAATTTTCCCTGGTCCCCACCGGCCCGGCCCGCCTCGGCCGGATCAGCCTGACCGACTGGCTTGAACGGTCCAAGGCCGGCGCCTGATCGACTTTCCGGCCCAAGGCGTCGCTACCCGGCGTCCAATCAAAACCCCTCGATTGCTGAAGGAGCAGACCCATGAAGCGCTTTATCGCCCCCCTCTTGTTCGTGACCCTGCCGTTCGCCACGGCGCTCGCCGATACCCCCCAGTCGAAAAATGCCAAGGTGACCTTGGTCTACGAACACGCACTGCCCGACGTGCCTGGCAAGAGCGTCAAGGGCGTGCTGGTCGAATATGGTCCGGGCGGCTATTCGCCTGCCCATACCCATGCGAAGTCGGCGCTCATCTACGCCACCGTGCTGGAAGGGGCGATCCGCAGCAAGGTCAATGACGGCCCGACCAAAACCTATCGGGTGGGCGAGAACTTCACCGAACTGCCGGGCGACCATCATGGGGTCAGCGCCAACGCCAGCGACACCAAGCCGGCGAAGCTCCTTGCGGTCTTCGTGGTGGACACCGCCGACACGGAGCTGACCACGCTGGACAGGAAGTGACGGGGAAGTTGCGGAACAGGGATGGCTTGCGCTTTGAAACGCGGATTATTAATGTCCCTGTTCCACTGTTTTCCATCGGAACCGGCCATGGCACATCTCACCGTCAGCGTCGAGTACGGCATTCACTGCCTTCTCTGGCTGGTCTCATCGGGCAACCAGCCACTGAGCAGCCGTGACCTGGCCGAACTGCAGGGCATTTCACCGTCTTTTCTTGCCAAGATCTTCCCGAAGCTTGAAAAGGCCGGACTCGTCATGGCCAGCGAAGGCGTGCGCGGCGGCTATCGGCTCGCCAAAGCGCCGGAGGACATCACCTTTCTGGACATCGTCGATGCGATCGAAGGCGACAAGCCGCTTTTCGATTGCCAGGAAATCCGCGGTCGCTGCGCCGTGTTCGGGGAGCGACCGCCCTCCTGGGCGACATCCGGTGTCTGTGCGGTGCATGCGGTGATGCTGCGCGCGGAAAAGGCGATGCGGGCGGAATTGGCCAAGGAGACACTTGCCAGTGTCGCCAATACATTCGGCCGAAAGGCCCCGCCGGAATTCTCCGACGAAATTGCACACTGGATGCAGGACCGGTTCAATGCCCGGACCTCGACACGCACGTCGCGATCCAAATGAGTCGTCCGTCATCCCCCAGGCGGGACGCAGAGCATCGGACATTGAGCTTGGATGCGGCGTCGGGACTGAGATAACAACTATAACATTCATAGGATATGAATGATTTATATCGCCGGCCATCACGTTGCCGTGCGACCTGCTCACAAGCCTCATTGACGGCTGCAGCACTTTGCCCCATTCAACCGCGCATTCTGGACATCCATCCAACTCCCGACGCCAAGTGCGACAATCTGTCCGCTCTTAAAGATATATTTTTTGCGCATATTATATCCACAGCATCAAGCGGCCGGCGCCAACGGCGACACGCTCGATGCACCTGACACGTCACGCTGTGGACGCCGTCGACAACCGCCGACAGAGCGTACCGGCGCACTGGAGCCGAGGAGCTCAGATCATGAATACCTTCATCCTCACCACGCATCATACGCCTCGCAACGTCAGTGACCGCATTGCGCTGGGCTTCACCAAGGTGCTGCGCCTGCTGGCCGACACCTTCTTCGCCAAGCGCTATGGACATCGCGCCATCGTCCTGGAAACGGTGGCGGCGGTTCCCGGCATGGTCGGCGCGACGTTGCAGCATCTGCGCTGCCTGCGCCACATGCAGCATGACCAGGGCTGGATTCACACCTTGCTCGACGAGGCCGAGAATGAACGCATGCACCTGATGACCTTCATCGAGGTGGCGAAGCCGAACTGGCTGGAACGCGTCCTGATCCTGCTGACCCAGGGTGCTTTCTACAACGCTTTCTTCCTGCTGTACCTGATCTCGCCGCAGACGGCCCACCGTGTGGTCGGCTATTTCGAAGAGGAAGCGGTCATCAGCTACACCGGCTACCTCGCTGAAATCGACGCCGGCCGACATGCGAACCCGCCGGCCCCGCGCCTTGCCATCGATTACTGGCAGCTTCCGGAAACCGCCACCCTGCGCGATGTCGTGCTCGCCGTCCGCAATGACGAGGCCAACCATCGCGACGTGAACCACGGCTTTGCCGATACGCTGGCCGGCCGGCCGTCCGCCGATGCGGATCACCGTGACGAATCGCGCAAGGCGGCTTGATCGAAGGTGCCAAGGTGGCCGTGTTCGCCCGCAATGCGAAAGTCCGGCAGAACCCGGTCGCCAAAGCTCCGGTTCCGATGCTGGCCGTCGCCGGTGAAGAACGTATTTGGGCGGTGCCGCTTTTCGTCTGATGACGTCATCTCTCAAGAATCGGGAGCTTCGGGAATCCCGGCCCCGTGCACCATCTCCAGCCATACGCTGCCGAAGGCATTGCTCCAAATGAGCATGCACGAGGACCTTGAGAAACCTCCGCCATGACCGTATCGTTCTTGTGCCGCAGATAGACTGCGGCGTTCTTTCAGCAAGGAGCTTGCTGAGCATGGTTTCTACCAACAGCACCGGACGCGAGTCCGGCACCCTGTCGTTGCCGAGGAAGACCGCGGTTCCCAATGCCCAAGGCGCCCTGGCCACCAGAGCGGATAGCGCCTTGGCGTACGATTTTCTGGTTTTCGTCGGCCGCTTCCGCCCGTTCCATATCGGCCATCTCACCGTCATGCAGCGGGCTTTGTCGCTGGGGCGCCATCTGATCGTGCTGGTCGGATCGTCGCGTCAGGCGCGCAGCCACCGGAATCCCTTCCGCTTCGAAGAAGTGCGCTCCTGCATAGCAGGCGCTTTCACACCGGAAGAGTGCGAGCGCATCACGGTGCTTCCCCTCATCGACCGCTACAACGACCTGGAATGGATCCGCGATGTCCAGGCCGCGGTGCATGGTGTCGTCGTGCAGCATCACCGGCCTGCCGATGGCTCGACCCCAAGGGTTGGCCTGATCGGTCATTCGAAGGACCACAGCAGCTACTATCTGCGCATGTTCCCGCAATGGGGCGCCGTGGAATGCATGAACTGCCGGGGGATTTCGGCCACGCCCATCCGCGACGCCTATTTCGCCGACGCGGCGGCGGCGCTGGAGGCATGGAAAGAGGCATTGCCCGCGAATGTCACCGCCTTCATGGCGGAGTTCGCACGCACCGACGAGTACAAGCGGCTGGCCGAGGAAAGCGCCTATATCGCCAAATATAAGGCAGGCTGGGCCAACGCACCTTACCCTCCGACCTTTCTGACCGCCGATGCCGTGGTGGTCCTGTCCGGTCACGTCCTGCTGGTCGAACGCCGGGGCCTGCCGGGACGCGGTTTGCTGGCACTGCCCGGAGGCTTCGTCGGCCAGCATGAGCGGATCAAGGACGCCATGATCCGCGAGTTGCGGGAGGAGACGAAGCTCAAAATTCCAGCGGGCTTTCTGGAGGGCGGCATCCGCGCCAGCCAGATCTTCGATCACCCCTACCGCTCGACGCGCGGGCGCACGGTGACTCAAGCCTTCCTCATCCAGCTCAAGCCCACCGACGAAGGCTTTCCCAAGGTGCGTGGCGGCGACGATGCCAAATTGGCCCGCTGGATGCCGATCGCGGAAATCGATCCCGAACAGATGTTCGAGGATCACTTCCATATCATCCAAACACTGATCGCGTTGTCCAACAACTGAGTGCGGTGTCAATCCGGCGCTGCAATCCAGCATGACGACCAAGCCCGCCGGACAGACCGGCGGCATTCGGCAAAGGAGCTTTGCCATGTCAACCACTCCGTCCACCACTCTGCGCATCGTCTGCGTCCAGGCCAACCCCACGGTCGGCGCCCTCCAGGATAACTTCGCCATCATCCGCCGCCGCCGCGAGCAGTACCGCGGCAAGGCCGACCTGCTGGTGTTCAGCGAATGTTTCGGCACCGGCTATCCGCTTCAGGATCTGGTGCTGCGTCCGGGCTTTCGGCGCGATTTCCGCACGGCGCTCGACGCGCTGGCCGGCGAGATGCGGGGCGACGGCGGACCGGCGGTGCTGGTCGGCGGACCCCTCGACGGCGCCGCCCTGCCCCACAACGCAGCCTTTCTCATCGAGACCGACGGTTCGATGAGGATCGTGCTCAAGCACACGCTTCCAAACGACGAGGTCTATGACGAGAAGCGGGTTTTCGCCCCCGGCCCGCTGCCCTCGCCCGTCGATTTCCGCGGCTTCCGCCTGGGCATCGCCATCTGCGAGGATTTCTGGCACGGCAAGGTCGCCCAGTCCCTGGCGGCCGAAGGGGCAGAGGTGCTGATCGTACCGAACGGCTCGCATTTCAGGACCGGAAAGCAGGCGGTGCGGCTCGCCATCGGCCGGCGCACGGTCAAGGCCACCGGCTTGCCGATCCTCTACGTCAATCAGATCGGCGGACAGGACAGCCTGGTGTTCGATGGGGGAAGCTATGTGATGGACCGGGCCGGGCTGGTGATCGCCCAGGCCGGCTTCCGGGAATGCGTGTTCGACATCACGCTGGAGCGCGGCGAGGACGGAGCCGTCGATCTGCGGCGCGGCGACGTGCTCGGCATGCTGCCGAACGGTTACCCCGAGGAGACCGAGGCCATGTACCAGGCGTTGGTGCTGGGCTTGCGCGACTATGTGAACAAGAACGGTTTTCCCGGCGTGGTGCTCGGCATGTCGGGCGGCATCGACAGCGCTTTGTCGGCCGCCGTCGCGGTGGACGCGCTGGGCGCCGGGCGCGTGCTGCCGGTGCGCATGCCGTCGCCCTACACCTCGGCGGAAAGCATGGAGGATGCCGAACGGGCCGCCACCCTGCTCGGCACCCGCATGCTGACCGTGCCGATCGCGCCGGCGATGGCCGCCTTCGACGGCATGCTCGCTCCGGTCTTCAATGACCTGCCGGTGCCGGTGGCGGACACCACGTTGGAGAATGTCCAGGCGAGGGCGCGCGGCATGACCCTGATGGCCCTGTCCAACCGGCTTGGGCTGATGGTGCTGAGCACCGGCAACAAGAGCGAGATGAGTGTGGGCTATGCGACCCTCTACGGCGACATGTGCGGCGGCTATTCGGTGCTGAAGGACGTCTACAAGACAGTCGTCTTCCGTCTGGCACGCTGGCGCAACACGCACCGCGCCGAAGGCCTGCTCGGCCCGCAAGGGGCCGTGATGCCGGACCGCATCATCGCCAAGCCGCCGAGCGCCGAACTGCGCGAGGGGCAGACCGACGAGCAGGCGCTGGGCGCCTACGAGCATCTTGACGCGGTGCTCGCGACCATGGTCGAGGGTCTGAATGGGGCGGACCGTGCCGCCGAACTGGCGAGCGCTGCCGTCGGCCAGCCGATTTCCACCGCCTATACCGAGCGCATCGCCCGCATGACGGCGCGTGCGCAGTACAAGCGCGACCAGAGCCCTCCGGGCGTCGTCGTCACCGAACGGACCTATGGGCCGGGCTGGCGTCTGCCGGTCACCAACCATTACGGGCTGTGACCCGGTCAGCGAGAACAGGAGGTTTCAGCCATGCTCGTCAATTTCAGCAGCCGCGCCCACAACCACAATTTCGCCACCGACTTCATCGTCCGGTCGCTGCTCGACACCGACTGGTACAAGCTGGCGATGCTGCAATTCATCTGGCGGCATTTCCGCGACGTGAAGGTCCGCTTCAGCCTGATCAACCGCACCCGCTCGGTGAAGCTGGCCCGGATCATCGACGAGGCCGAACTGCGCCGCCAGCTCGACAATGTGCGCTCGCTGCGCCTGAAGCGGTCCGAGGCAGTCTGGCTGCAAGGCAACACCTTCTATGGGCAGCGCGGGATCTTCCGGCCCGAGTTCGTCGCTTGGCTCGCCGACGACTTCGCCCTGCCCGACTACCGGCTGTCGGAGGAGGACGGCCAGTGGCGCCTGGATTTCGAAGGGTCGTGGGCAATGACGACGATGTGGGAGATCTACGCCCTCAGCGTCATCAACGAGTTGAAGACGCGCGCCGCGCTCGCCAGCATGACCGAGACCGAACTCGACATCCTCTACGCCCGCGCCAAGGTGCGCCTGTGGGACAAGATCGAGCGGTTGCGCCCGCTCGAGGACCTCAGCCTTTCCGATTTCGGCACGCGGCGGCGGCACAGCTTCCTCTGGCAGGAATATGTCGTGGAGACGATGGCGGCCGAACTCGGCCCGCGTTTCATCGGCACCTCCAACACCCATCTCGCCATGAAGCACGATCTGGAGGCCATCGGCACCAACGCCCACGAGTTGCCGACGACGGTTGCGGCACTGGCGCGGAACGACGACGACCTGCAGGTGGCACAATATGATGTGCTGCGGCTGTGGCAGGAGACCTATGGCGGCGCGATGCTGGTTTTCCTGCCCGACACCTTCGGATCGAGCCAGTTCCTGAAGGACGCGCCGGACTGGGTGGCGGACTGGACCGGAATGCGGGTGGACAGCAAGGAGCCGGTGACGGCGGGCGAGGAATACATCGCCTGGCTCGAACGGCACGGCCGCGATCCCCGCGAGAAGCGCGTCCTGTTCAGCGACGGGCTGGATGTCGAGGATATCGTGAAGCTTCACCAAACCTTCGGTGGCCGCATCCGCGACGGTTATGGCTGGGGCACCCTGCTGACCTCGGATTTCCGGAACTGCCACCCGCGCAACGGCCAGGGGCTCGATCCGCTGAGCCTCGTCTGCAAGGTGACCGCGGTCGAGGTCGATGGCGCCTGGAAGGGAGCCGTGAAGCTCAGCGACAATTACGAGAAGGCCACCGGGCCGGCCTCCGAAGTCGCCCGCTATCGTGCCATCTTCGGCACCGAGGGCGTCGCCAACGTCCCGGTGCTGGTCTGAACCGGAGGAGAGAAGCCATGACCAAGTCCATTATCAGCCCCGCCATTGACCCCGGCGCCGCTCTGGAGGCCGTCGCCGCCGCCCTGCCGGTGCGCAGCACCAGCGTTTCGCTGGCCGGCAAACGGGTTGGGAAGCTCGACGTCGATCCGGTGAACGGGTTCGCCGCCATCGGCGGCGGCAATCTGGCGCCGCCGGTCGCCAATGCCCAGGTCAGCCGCATGATCGCCGAGATCGACCGCACCGACCGGCTGTTCCTCTCGGCAGGCTATCCCATCGCGGTGTTTCTCGACACCCATGAACCGGGCAAACCCGAATACCCCTACCCGCCCCACTGCGAGGCCGGCACCGGTGAGGAGAATCTGGTCGAGGCGCTGTCCTGGCTGGACGGCGCCCCCGGCGTCACGCTGATGCGCAAGGACTGCATCAATGGCGTGGTCGGGACGACCGACCTCGCGAGCGGGCGGAACCGGCTGTTCGACTGGATCGCCGCCAACGGCATCGAGACGCTTGTTGTGGACGGCATCTGCACCGACATCTGCGTGCTTCAGGCTGTGCAGGCTCTGCTGTCGGCGCGCAACCACGGCATGACCGGACCGCTGCGCGAGATCGTCGTGTATGAGCCGGGATGCGCCACCTACGATCTGCCGCTCGCCACCACCCGCAGCCTCGGCCTGCCCGACACCGCGGCCCACCCACAGGCGGTCGCCCACCACATCGGGCTGTATCTGATGCAGGCGAGCGGCGCCATCATCGCCGACGAGCTTGTCTTCCGCGGCGCGTGACCGCAAGCGCCGTCAGGTCGGCGCGATCATGTGCGGGACGAAGCGGCTGGTGTTGCCGGTGATCAGGGCGCGGTCCTCGCGGATTCCCAGACCGCAGGCCTTGTCGCCGGCCATCCACACGCCGAGGACGGCATGGTTGCCATCGGCCTCCGCCAGCGGCGTGAAGGCCTGATACACCCAGCCCTCGTCGACATAGGGCCCTTCGGTCTGCGCAATCGGCTGGCCAACCGGGAAACCGGCGGCGTCGAGGGTGGCGATGCTGACGTTGCTGCCCTCGCGGCCGAGCAGCGGCTTCGCCACCACCATACTCCCAGCCGGAAAGCCGGTGCGGTCGAGGGCCGTCGGCAACAGGTTAGGGTGGCCAGGGTTCAGTTCCCACAGCAGGGCGAACAGCCCCTTCGACGCCATCACCATCTTCCAGGCCGGCTCGATCATCCGGATCCGCCCTTGAGCGGCGGCGGTCACCAGTTCACGGCCGGTCGTCTCCCGGATCATCCAGTCCCAGGGATACAGCTTCATCAGGTGCCGGATCGGCAGACCGGCCTCATCCAGGAAACAGCCGGAGGCGTCGTCGTAGCGGATCGCCTGGATCGGCATCGCCTTGGTGGTCATGCCGGCGCGCAGCGCCAGGGTCTGGAGATAGGCGATGGTCGCCTCGTCCTCCGGATGCGGCATCAGGCAGGCGAAATGCACCGCCTCGGCCTGCGATGCCATAGTGGGAGATGCCAGGGCAGGAAACATCTGCATCCGCGCCTGCCAGCGCTCGACCAGGGCCTCCTCCAGGCTGTTGAACTGGTCGGCGTCCGGATGGACGTCCTGAAGCCAGCACCATTGGGCGACGGCGGTCTCATAAAGCGAAGTCGGCGTTTCCGCATTCAACTCCAGCGCCTTCGGCGCCCCGCCCTTGCCGTCCCAGGCGAAGTCGAAACGGGCGTAGAGCGCCATGTCCCGCCCCTTGCGCTCCGCCCAGCTTGCCTCTATGGCGGGAGCCGCCCAAGGGGGAAGTCCGACCGCCTCGTAAAGACCGCGCGTCACGACATGGCCGACCGCGTCCTCGCACAGCCGGTAAACCTCCTCGGCGGCGGCCTCCAGCGTCTCGATTTCGGCGAGGGAGAAGCGCCAATAAGCGCTTTCGTCCCAGTAGGCCGTGCCGTCGGCATCGGTGTGGAAGGGAAAGCCGATCTCGTCGAGCTTGGTCTGCCACTGCGGGCGAGGGGCTGTCGGGACGCGCTCCATGGCCTCAGCTCCCCGAAAAGCCGCGCGACGAACCGGTCGAGCCGAACCCGGCGCTGCGCCCGCTCGTGGTGACCGAGAAGGACTTTCCCGCGTTGCCCGAGCCCGGCCGGTAGTAGGAACCGGAACTGGAAGCCACGCCCCCGCTGCCCTGGCGAATCTCGTCCCGGCGCTGCGGCGGGAGCGGTGTCTCGGCGATCCGGGTGTTGCCGCTGCGGGCGTAACCCTGACGGTCGAAATAAACCGGCTGGGCGTAACCGCCGGTCAGGCTGCGGCCGATCATGAAGCCGACCAGTGCCGGAACGAAGACGTTTCCCGTGCCGCTTCCCACGCCTTCATTTGCCGGAGTGCAGGCACCGTCGCCCATCTCCGCTTCGCAGGCCTCCCGGCTGGAGAAACGGGGTGCGCCCGCCAGATGCTCTTCGCGCGCAGCGGCAAAGGCCTCAGCACAGTCGCTTGCCGGCTTCTCGGCAGTGCAGGCTTCGACGGAGGGATAGACGGTCGCCTCTTCAGGGCCGTCATCGCCGCAAGCGAACAAGACCGGGCTGATGCCGCCCAGCAGCAGGGCCGCCACGGTGCGCGAGCGCTTCATCGGAAAGCCTTTCCTCGGATCAATAGGTCAGCGAGCCGTAGTTCAGCAGCCCGACCGCTATGGACAGGCTGGCAAGCAAGATGCCGTAAGCGGTGCGGTCGGCTTCGACACCGGCCCGGAAATCCGGCAGCAGCACGCGCGAACCGGTGACGTAGACCAGAAGCTGCGACACCAGCGCGATCACACCCCACACCGCCAGATCGACGATGCTGGTGGTGTGGGAGGCGACGCTCGTCAACGGCAGGGCGAAGCCGATCATGGCGCCGCCCAGGGTCAGGGCCGCGGTCGTATTCCCCTGACGGACCAGGGCCAGATCGCGATAGGGGGTGACGGCGGTGTAGGCCAGGATGAACAGCAGCAGGAACCCCAGCATCACGACAGCGAAGAGCAAATATGACGGAAGGGTTGTCAGTGACTGGAGAATTGGCGTCATACCTTCATCCAACGTTGCATCGCCACCCCCTAGCGTTGCATCGTTCCTGGGCGTTCGACAAGGACGGATCGGGATGGCGGGGGGCAGAGCGCTGCGGCTCATAAGCGGTATATCCATGGGCTAGGACCGGCGCGCCGCGACCTATACTTTTTCGTCATTGCGCCCGTAAAATGGCCTCGTCACCTTGTGAGTGAACATTCATTCACATGGAGGCGTCATGTCCACCGATGTTCGCCACAAGGTCCGCGATGCCGCCATCGCGCTGTTCGCCCAGAAAGGGGTGAAGGCGACGACGGTCCGCGACATCGCCCGTTCCGCCGGGGTGTCGGAGGGAGCGCTCTACCGCCATTGGCCGAGCAAGGAGGAGCTGGCGGCCGACCTGTTCGCGGCGGAATACACGGCCATGTCGCAAAGCCTGCGGGACGCGGCGGGCCAAGGTCCGGCGCCGGAGCGGCTGCGGCGGGTCATCCGCCACGCTTTCCATCTGGCGGAGGCGGCTCCCGACCGCACCCGTTTTCTTCTGCTGTCGCAGCATGAATCGCTGCCCCTGGTGCCCAGGGGCCAGGAGACGCCGGTCGACGTGATCTGCGGCATCGTCGCCGACGGGATCGCGGAGGGCAGCATCGTGCCGGCGGACCGCGATGCGCTGTCCCACATCGTCATCGGCGCCATCGTGCTGAACGTGCAGTCGCAGGTCTACGGCCGGCAGACGGCACCGCTCTCCAGCCTCGCCGACCCGATTGCCGACGTGATCCTCACCGGCATCGCGACCTCCACCGCCAGGACCGGAGCCGGACAATGAACGCGTCATCCCTTCTCGCGTCGCGGCGCTTCCTGCCGCTGTTCCTGGCACAGTTCCTCGGCGCCTTCGGCGACAATGTCCTGCGCGGCGCCATCGCGGTGCTGGCGGTGTATGGCGTGTCCGGCGAGGGCGCGCTGAGCGGGGCGATGATTTCGACCCTGGCGGCGGGCGCCTTCACCCTGCCCTTCCTGCTGCTGTCCGCCACCGCCGGCCAGCTGGCCGACCGCTACGACCGGACGCTGATCGCCCGCATCGTCAAGCTGGCGGAAATCGGGCTGATGGCGATGGCCTCCTGGGGCATCGTCGCCGCCGACCTGCCGGTCCTGATCATCGCGCTGGTCGGCATGGGTGCCCATTCGACGCTGTTCGGGCCGGTCAAATACGGCCTGCTGCCCGACCTGCTCGAGCCGTCCGAACTGACCGCCGCCAACGGTCTGGTCGAAGCCGGAACCTTCGTCGCCATCTTGCTGGGCACCATCGCCGGCGGCTCGCTGGCCCTGCTCCACCCCTGGGCGGTGCCGGGTATGCTGGGCGCTTCCGCGGTGCTGGGTCTGGCCGCGTCGCTGTTCATCCCGCGCGCCGGCAATGCCGACCCGGCGGTGCATGTCGGCCTCAACCCGCTGTCGGTGACGGTGCGGGTGCTGCGCTCAGTCGCCGGCGACAGGGCGTCAATGCGGGCGATCCACGGCATCTCGGTGTTCTGGGGCGTCGGCGCGGTGGTGATGGCGCAATTCCCGTCCATCGCCCGCGAGACGCTGGGAACCGACAGCGGTGGCGCAACCCTGCTGCTGGCGGTGTTCGCCATCGGTGTGGCCGCCGGCTCGGTGTTCGCCGGCCTTAGCCACCGCACGCCGTCCACCGCCGACGCTGGCCACGCCGCGCTGGCCGGTCTGGTCGCCGCCATGGCAGGCGCCGTCCTACCTCTGTTGACACCGGTCGCCCCGGCGGCGGAGCCGCTTACGCCGCTGGCGCTGCTGGCCCAGCCCTGGGCGTTGCCGCTGCTGGCCGACCTGTTCGTCATCGCCGCCGCCGGCGGGGCCTTTGCCGTTCCGCTCTATGCGCTGATCCAGTACCGGGCGGCGGCGGGAACCCGCGCCCGCGTCATCGCTACCGCCAATGTGGTCAACGCGCTCTACATGGTGGCCGGCTCGGCCGTCGCCGCCGGGATGCTGGCGCTGGGTGTCTCGCCGCTGACGGTCGCGTCGGTGGGCGGCGCCAGCATGGTGGTCGCCGTGGTGATGACGCTCGCCGTCGATGCGCAGGCGCTGATGCGCGTGGTCTTCCGCGGCCTGTTCCGGCTGGCCTTCCGTGTCGAGGTCCGCGGGGCGGAGCATCTGGACGGTCTCGACGGCGCCGCCGTGGTGACGCCGAACCACCAGTCCTTCTTGGACGGCGCTCTGCTCGCCGCCTTCCTGCCGGGCATGCGCTTCGCGGTCGACACCCACATCGCCAAGCATCCGCTGGTCAAGCCGTTCCTGGCGATCGCCGACCATGTCACGATCGACCCGACCAACCCGCTCGGCACCCGAATCCTGGCCCGTGCGCTTGCCGACGGCGACAAGGTCTGCGTCTTTCCGGAAGGGCGGATCACCGTCACCGGGTCGCTGATGAAGATCAACGGCGGCCCCGGCATGCTGGCCGACAAGGCCCGCTGCCCGGTGGTGCCGGTCTGCATCGAGGGCGCCCAGCGCTCGGTCCTGTCGCGGATGAAGGGGCGGCTGCGGCTCGGTCTGTTCCCGCGCATCACCATCACCGTGCTGCCGCCGGTCATGACGCCCGAGGTTGGCGGTCTGGTCGGCAAGAAGCGGCGCGCCGCCCTGAAGTCCTGGCTGTCCCGCGTGATGACGGAGAGCGTCTTCGTCGCCCGCCCGCGGCAGGAAACGCTGATGCTGGCCCTGCTCGACGCCCGCCGCAAGTCCGGGGCACGGGAGGATGCCGTCCAGGACGGCGATTTCTCCACCCTGTCCTATCGTGCGCTGGCGGCCCGCGCCCTGGTGCTCGGCCGCATCGTGACGCGCGGTACGCAGGCGGACGAGCCGGTGGGCGTGCTGCTGCCTACCGCCTCGCCGACGGCGGCGGTGTTCTTCGGCCTCGCCGCCCATGGCCGGCCGGCCGCCATGCTGAACTTCACCGCCGGTCCAGATGCGGTGAAGGCCGCCTGCCGCGCCGCCGGGGTGCGCCGGATCGTCACCTCCGCCCAATTCATCGAGAAGGCCCGCCTCGGCGCGCTGGTCGAGGCGCTGGCCGCCGACCACGCCATCATCCATCTGGAACAGGTCAAGCGCGGGCTGCGGCTGGGCGACAAGCTGCGCGCCCTGGCGGCACTGGTCGCGCCGGAACGGCTGCTGCCGCCGCAGGGCAGCGGCGACGACATCGCCGCCATCCTGTTCACCTCCGGGTCGGAGGGACCGCCGAAGGGCGTGGCCCTCAGCCATGGCAACCTGCTCGCCAACATGGCGCAGGTGGCGTCGGTGGTGGACTTCAACCGTCAGGATGTGGTGTTCAACTGCCTGCCGGTCTTCCACTCGTTCGGCCTGACCGGCGGCATGCTGCTGCCGATCCTGAACGGCGTGAAGACGGTGCTCTACCCCAACCCGCGCCATGTCCGGCTGATCCCGGAACTGGTCTACCAGACCAACGCCACCGTCCTGTTCGGCACCGACTTCTTCCTGAACGCCTGGGCGCGGTCCGCCGACCCCTACGACTACCGCTCGCTGCGCCTCGTCTTCGCTGGCGCCGAGCGGCTGCAGGACGAGACGCGGCGCGTCTACACCGAACGGCTGCGCGTCCATCTGCTGGAGGGCTACGGTACCACCGAGACCGCGCCGGTGATCGCCGTCAACACCCCGGCCCGCTTCCGCTCCGGCAGCGTCGGACAGGCCCTGCCCGGCATCGAGACCGAGCTGGTGCCGGTGCCCGGCGTCGATGCCGGCGGGCGGTTGCGGGTGCGCGGGCCGAACGTGATGAAGGGCTACCTGCATGCCGACCGTCCGGGCGTGATCCAGCCGCCGGCCGATGGCTGGCACGACACCGGCGACATCGTCGAGATCGACGCCGACGGCTTCATCCGCATCGTCGGCCGGGTCAAGCGCTTCGCCAAGGTGGCGGGCGAGATGATCCCGCTTGGCCTCGTCGAAGAATTGGCGTGCCTCGCCGATCCGGACGCCACGCATGCCGCCGTCACCCTGCCCGATGCCAAGCGCGGCGAGCGGATCGTGCTGGCGACCACCAGCGCCGTCCTGGCCCGCGATGCGCTGGTCGCTACCGCACGCAGCCGGGGAGCGCCCGAAATCGCCATTCCGCGCGATATCCTGCGCATCGACGCCGTCCCGCTTCTGGGCACCGGCAAGACCGATTATCCGGCCGTGACGCGGTTTGCCGCGGACGCCGCAGCCAAGGAGCCTGCATGATGGAGACCTCCGCAACCGCCGCCAAAACTGCCGCCGCCAAGTCTGCCGCCGACCGGCGCCCCATCGCCACCCGGTCGGCCCGCTGGGCGCAACGGCTGGCGGCGTGGCTGACCACGACGCCGGTGTCCCCCAACCAGATCTCGCTGCTGTCGGCGGTGTGGGCGGCAATCGGCGGCGCCCTTCTGCTGCAGGGCGGTGTCCTGGCCTGGATCGGCGCCGCGCTGTGCGTCCAGTTGCGCCTCGTGTGCAACCTGCTCGACGGCATGGTCGCGGTGGAAGGCGGCAAGGGATCGCCGGTCGGCGCGCTCTATAACGAGATTCCCGACCGTATCGCCGACACTGCCTTCCTGGTGCCGCTGGGCTACGCCGCCGGCCTGCCCTGGCTCGGCTGGGCCGCGGCGCTTGCCGCCACGATGACAGCCTATGTCCGCACTTTCGGCGGCGCCCTCGGGCTGGCGCAGGATTTCGGCGGCGTGATGGCCAAGCAGCGCCGCATGGCGGCCCTCACCGTCGCCCTGCTCGCCCAGGCGGTCGAGCATGCGCTGTGGGGCACGAGTTACAGCCTGCTCGCGGCGGCCTGGATCATCATGGCCGGCAGCCTGCTGACCGTCGCGACGCGCACGTTCGGCATCGCCCGCCGCCTGAACGCCCAACATCTGGAAGCTCATCAACCGGAGGCCCGGTCATGATCGCTCTTTTCCAACCGGCGCTCCGCCATGGTTTGCTGGGGCTGACCCGCCTGCTGGTCGGTGCCCGCGCAAGCTGGGAAGGCAGTGCTCCCGCAGACGTTCCGCGCATCTATTTCGCCAACCACACCAGCCATCTCGACACGCTGGCCGTCATGGCGGCCCTGCCGGCGAAGCTGCGGGCGCGCACGCATCCGGTGGCGGCGCTCGACTATTGGGGCGGTTCGGCCCTGCGCCGCGCGGTGGCGGTGGGATGCCTGAACGCGCTGCTGGTTGACCGCACCGGCAAGGCGACCTCGGAGGTGATGGATGCCATGGCGGCGGTGCTGGAAAGCGGGCAGTCGCTGATCCTCTTTCCCGAAGGCACGCGCGGCGACGGCACCGTGGCGCCGTTCAAGAGCGGTCTCTTCCATCTCTCCCAACGTGTGCCGAATGCCGAACTGGTGCCCGTCTTCATCGAGAACCTGCACCGCGTGATGCCGAAGGGCATGCCGCTGCTGGTGCCGCTGATCTGCACCATGCGCTTCGGCGCGCCGCTGGAACCGGTCGAGGGCGAGGACAAGGCGGCGTTCCTGGGACGGGCGCGCGACGCGCTGGTGTCACTGTCCCGGCCCGGCTCGCAGTCGGCCTCTCAGTCCAACTCCCAATCCGGCTCCCAGGCCAACCCCCAGCCCTCTGACCAACGGACCACCCGATGAGCAGCGTGATGAACTCAGTAATGACTGTTTTCACGACCACCGAACCGCTGTTCCTCTGGCTGTCGGGCGCTGCCCTTGGCCTGCTGGTCGTCGCCACCCTGATCGGCACCGTCCTGGCCTACCGCGTCCAGACGCCGGCCGGACGCGACACGGTGCGCAACTTGAACGCCCGCATCCGTTCCTGGTGGGTGATGGTGGCGCTGTTTGCCGCGGCGATGCTGCTGGGCAGCGTGGTAACGCTGGTCCTGTTCACCCTGCTCTCCTATCTGGCGCTGCGTGAGTTCATTACGCTGACGCCGACCCGGCGTGGCGATCATGCCGGGCTGTTTCTGTCCTTCTTCGTGGTCGTGCCGCTGCAATACTGGCTGATCGGGATCGGCTGGTACGGGCTGTTCTCGATCTTCATCCCCGTCTACGTGTTCATGGCGCTGCCGTCGCTGTCGGTGCTGGGCGCCGACCCCACCGACTTCCTGACCCGCACCGCCAAGGCGCAGTGGGGGCTGATGCTGGCGGTCTATTGCACCAGCCACGCACCGGCGCTGCTGTGGCTCGACATCCCCGGCTACCAGCTGCCCAGCGCCCTGCTGCTGCTGTACCTGATGACGGTGGCGCAGCTGAGCGATGTCTTCCAGTACGTCTTCGGCAAGCTGTGGGGCAAGACCCGGCTGTCGCCCGGCATCAGTCCGTCCAAGACGGTGGAAGGGCTGGTCGGCGGCGGGATGACCGCTATCGCCATCGGCACCGGGCTGCACGTCATCACGCCCTTCTCGCCGCTCCAGGCGGCGGGCATGTCGCTGATCATCGTGATCGCCGGCTTCTTCGGCGGCTTCGTCCTGTCGGCGATGAAGCGCGACCTCGGGGTCAAGGATTGGGGCACCATGATCGAGGGGCATGGCGGCGTCCTCGACCGCCTCGACTCCATCGTGTTCTCGGCGCCGCTGTTCTTCCACCTCACCCGCTACTGGTTCACCTGACCAAGGGATGCGCCTGACAATGGGCAAAAGTTTGCGTGGCGCTCCCCTGTTGCGACACACTCATTCGGTGCTACGGACGTGTGTCCGGAAGAAATCGTTGAGTGTGTCGAACGGCTCGGCTTCGGAAAGGGCATCAAAGCGGCCATGATCGGCCAACATCCGCGCCGCCCGGAGAAAGCCGCCCCACGCCGCGCGGCTGAGTGCGCTTCCAAGGCTGATCCGTCGCACGCCCAATTCGGCAATCTGCTGCACCGACAGACCGATCGGCGAGGAGACAAGCAGGTTGAGCGGCTTGGGTCCCACAGCATCGACCGCCGCCTTTATCACGCTCGGATTCCGCAGGCCCGGCGCATACAGGACGTCAGCCCCCGCCGCCGCGTAGGCAGGCAGCCGGCGCAGCACCTCATCGACGGCCGCCGAATGATCGACCAGCACGGCTTCGCAGCGGGCGGTCAGGAGAACGCCCGAGCCTCGCAGCGACTCCGCCGCCGCCGCGATACGCTCGACGCCGTGGGAAAAATCGTACAGCGGCTTCGATGGATCGCCGGTGGCGTCCTCCACGGACAGGCCGGCCACGCCGGTTTCGGCGCAGAGCCGCACGTTGCGGGCCAGCCCCTCGACGTCATGGGCATAGCCGGATTCGAAGTCGGCATTCACCGGCAGATCGGTCGCCTGAACGATGTCGGCGATGTGGGACAGCATGTCTGCGCAAGACACCGCCCAATCAGCATCGGGAAGCCCCCGCGAAAAGGCAAATCCTGCCGAGGTGGAGGCCAGTGCGCGGAACCCGAGATGTTTCAGCATCATGGCGCTGCCGATATCCCAAGGGTTGGGAATGACGAAGCAGCCGTCCTTGTGCAGGTCGGAGAACGCGGTGCGAGTTTTGCTGTGATCGGCCATCACGGACTCTTTCTGAAATGGCAGCGCGGTCTCGGCTGAATACCTACCGCAAGGTACGGCAGCGGTCCGGCACAGTCTATTGGCAACGGCGGATGCCCCGGCGGCGGCCTTGGTTCTGACCCCATTTCACCGCGATCCGGGCATGAAGGGCGTCCTGCGATAATAAGAATCGTTCGCATTCTAAGTTCGGTGCGGCTATACCGGTGTGACCGGCATCAAAGGCGAAGGCCTCACGGATGCCGGTCCCTTCGCATCCGCCAGTCCGCGCATCCGTGACCGATACCTGCCCCCCTGCCCTGTCCGATGACCTCCGTTCCTGGCCCGCCCGATGATCGGCCCTGTCGGCAATTGGGCGCGCAGGATCGCGGAACTGTTCGATGCGCATCGGCTGCGGGTGGAGCGTGCCATCGCCCGGCGGACCGGCGATCCGCAGACGGCGGGCGATCTGGCGCAGGATGCCTTCCTGCGGTTGGCGCGCCTGCCGGACGGCGAGGCGGTGCAGAATCCGGCCGGTCTGCTCTATGTGGTGGCCGACCGCATTGCGCTGGACCATTGCCGGGCAGCCCGGCGCCAGCGGATGCGCGAGGCGGGTCCGCCCGACGAGGAGTTGCCGGCCGCAGGTCCCGGCGCCGACGCGGTGGTGGAGCGGAACCAGACCATGGCCCGGCTTCGCGGTGCCATCGATGCCCTGCCGCCCAAGACCCGCGAGGTCTTCCTCCTCTACCATGTCGAAGGCCTGCCCTACCGCGCCATCGGCGAACGGCTCGGCATCTCCCCACGCACCGTGGAGTACCATCTGCGCACGGCGCTGGAACAATGCCGCACCCATATGAAGCGGCGCCCGCCGCGATGATCGGCAATTTCCGTTCCCCTACAGGCAATTTTCTTTGAGGGATCCGCCTCCGCCGGTCGTCTTACCAAACACGGGGCAACAGGAGCTTGCGGCAAGACGCGATGGACCATCGGGATGAACGGCAGAAGGACCCGGCAGACGAGGAGCCGGCGGACGGCGGACCGGATGGGGACCGGCTGTTCTCGGAAGCCAATGCGTGGTTCTTTCGGCTTCAGTCCGACGACCTCACCCCGGCGGAGCGCACCGCCTTCGCCGAGTGGCTGGCCCGCAGCCCGGCTCATTCCCACGCCTGGAGCGAACTGCGGACCCTCCTGCACGACCTGAAGGAACCTGCCCGTGCCGCCTATGCCGGGTCCCGCATCGCGGCCCCCCGACGCCCTGTGGCAGCCCAGGTGCGGCGCTTCGCTGCGGCGCTGGCGGTCCTGCTGGTGGCCGGCGGGCTCGGCGTCTGGCGCGGACCGGCGCTCTACCAGAATGCCGTCGCCGATCAGGTGACCTCGACCGGGCAGAGGCGGACATTGGCCCTGCCGGACGGCTCCACCGCCGAGATGAACGGCGACACCGCACTGGTTCTCGATTTCCGGGATGGTGAGAGGCGAGTCCGGATTCTGCGCGGAGAGGCATGGTTCCACGTCACCCGCGACCCCGACCATCCCTTCGTCGTCGATGGCGGGGCGGGTTCCGCCCGCGTGCTGGGCACCCGGTTCAGCGTCCGGCGCGAGGACGACCGCACGACGGTCACGGTCGGGGAGGGGCTGGTGGAGGTCGCCGCCCAACGAGACGCCGACAGCCATGCCCCCTGGCCCGACAGCATCCGTCTGCACGCGGGCGAGAGCGCGGAGGCCGACTCCCACGGCATGACCGGGCCACGGGCGGTGGATCCCGCCGTCGCCTTCGCATGGCGCCAAGGCCAGATCGTCTTCCGCCAGCAGTCGCTTGCGTCGGTCATCACCGCGCTGAACCGGCAATGGCCGGGCCGCGTTATCCTGCTGAACGGCGAGGCGGCGGAGCGCGTGGTCTCCGGCGTCTTTGCGCTCGACCGGCCGGATGCCGTGTTCGATGCGCTTGAGCGCGGCCTCGGCGTGCGCGCCACCCGCGTCACCCCCTACTTGACCCTGCTTCGCTGAAAAAGTTCGGGAGGTCCGAAAAAACCTCCCAGGGATCTCCGTCTGCCCATCGTCATCACCGGGAAAGAAGAGAATGAGACGCAGTCGCAGAATGCGGCGCGGTCTCTCACCGGATGACAGAGGCGAGCGATGGAATCGGCAAAGTTTGGGCTTATGGATGTGATGATCGGACGCCGGGGCAGCGTCCATGGTGGTCGGTTCGGCCGCGTGTTCCTGGGGCGGCTGCTGGCGACGACGGTGCTGATCGCGCCGGGCCTGCTGCTGTCCAGCGTCCCCGCAGCGATGGCGCAGACGAACCCGGCCGGGGCGGTGACCTTCGCTATTGCGCCGCAATCGGTGGACGGGGCGCTCGCCGCCTTTTCCGCCGCGACACGCATCCAGGTGCTGAGCCCCGGCGCGGTGACGCAGGGCGTCAATTCCCCCGGCGTCAGCGGTTCGATGCCCGCGCGCGAGGGGCTGAACCGCCTGCTGTCCGGCACCGGGCTGGCCGCCCGCTTCCTCAACACCGAAACGGTGACGGTCGAGCGCGTGGCCGCCGGTGGCGCCATCCAGCTCGACCCGGTGCAGATCGAAGGCAGCGGGGGCGCGACCGGTCCCGGCGCCCTGCCCCCGGCCTATGCCGGCGGTCAGGTGGCGCGCGGCGGGCGCATCGGCGCGCTGGGCAACCAGGACGCGATGGACGTTCCGTTCTCCGTCACCGGCTACACCGACGAAACCATCCGCAACCAGCAGGCGGATACCGTCGCCGATGTGCTGGCCAACGACCCGGCGGTGCGCAGCGGCCTCGGTTACGGCAATTTCGCGGAGAGCTTCGTCATCCGCGGTTTCCAGCTGATGGGCGAGGATCTGTCGATCGACGGCCTCTACGGAACCGCACCGCGCCAGATCGTCGCCACCAACATGTTCGAACGGGTGGAGGTGCTGAAGGGTGCCAACGCCTTTCTGAACGGCGCGGCCCCCAGCGGGTCCGGCATCGGCGGCGGCGTGAATCTCGTGCCCAAGCGGGCGGAGGATGAACCTCTGACCCGCCTGACCGCCAGCTATACCATGGACAGCCGATTCGGCCTGTCCGCCGATGTCGGCCGCCGGTTCGGCGACGCCAACCAGTTCGGCGTGCGCGTCAACGCCGCGGTCCGCGGCGGCGAGACCGCCATCGACGACGAGGAGCGGACGCTGAAGCTCGGCTCCCTGGCGCTGGACTATCGTGGCGAGCGCACCCGCGTGACGCTCGATGTCGGCACCCAGACCCAGCGGGTGGAGCAGGGCCGCCCGGTGGTCTATTTCGGCAGCTTCGTCCCGGCGGTGCCGTCGGCTTCGCAAAACTATGCGCAGCCCTGGAGCTATTCGCAGATGCGCGACACCTTCGGCCAGATCCGTGCCGAATACGACATCCTGCCGAACCTGACCGCCTACGGCGCCTTCGGCCTGCGCAGCATGCGCGAGGACGGCGACTATGCCTCCCCCACCATCACGCGGCCCGACGGCACCGGCACCGTCAGGCGCCTGACCGTCCCGCGCGAGGATTTCACCAGCACCGGCCAGGCCGGGCTCCGGGCCGACCTGCACACCGGTCCGGTCAGGCACCAGTTGAATGCCGGCGCTTCCGCGCTGCGGACGACCAACAACAACGGCTTCGAGTTCGGCACGACCACCGCCATCAACCTCTACACCATGGTCGGCTTCCCGCGCCCGGCGACGACATCGGCCAGCGGCATGGTCGGCGATCCGCCGAAGGTCAGCGAATCGGTGCTGCGCAGCGTCTATGCGTCCGATACGCTGTCGATCCTCGACGACCGGGTGATGCTCACCGCCGGCCTGCGCCAGCAGACCATCCAGGTCCGCGGCTTCAACCGCGCCAACGGCGCCCGCACCTCCGATTACGACCAGTCGGCGCTGACGCCGGTGGTCGGGCTGGTGGTGAAGCCGGTCAAGGAACTGTCGCTCTACGCCAACCGGATCGAAGGGCTGGCGCAGGGACCGACCGCCCCGTCCACGGCGGCCAATGCCGGAGAGATCTTCGAGCCCTACCGCTCCGTCCAGTACGAGGTCGGCGGCAAGCTGGACTTCGGCAGCTTCGGCGGCTCGCTGTCGCTGTTCCAGACCACCCAGCCCAGCGGCGTCACCGACGCGTTCACCCGCATCTACAGCGTGTCCGGCGAACAGCGCAACCGCGGCATCGAGCTGATGCTGTATGGCGAACCGGTGCAGGGCGTCCGGCTGCTGGGCGGCGCCACCTTCATCGATCCGGAGCTCACCGACACCGGCAGCGCCGCGACCGAGGGCAAGGACGCCGTCGGCGTTCCGCGCCACCAGTTCAATGCCAACGTCGAATGGGACCTGCCCTTCCTTCCCGCCTCCTTTCCCACCGTGACGCTGACCGGCCGCGTGATCCACACCGGGTCGCAGTATCTCAACACCGCCAACACGCTGAAGATCCCCAGTTGGACCCGCTTCGACGTCGGCGCGCGGATGATCGCCGACGTTCAGAACCGTCCGGTCACCATCCGCGCGGCGGTGGAGAACGTCACCGACAAGGCCTATTGGGCATCCGCTTATGGCGGCTACCTGAGCCAGGGCGCTCCCCTGACCGCCAAGCTGTCGCTGTCGGTCGATTTCTGAACGGTGCATTCATGACGGCGGCATGAGGAGTGCCCGATGACCAACCGAACCATCCGGATTTGGACGCTGATCCACAAATGGACCAGCCTGATCTGCACGGTCTTCATGCTGCTGCTGTGCCTGACTGGCCTGCCGCTGATCTTCCATGACGAGATCGAGGCGCTGACGGCGGAGGACAACCTTCCGCTCCTGCCGGCCGAGACGCCGTTGAAATCCTTGGACGAGGCGGTTGCCTCGGCGCTGGCCACATATCCCGGCGAACGTCCGCTGTTCCTCAGCTTCGACGAGGATCGGCCGGTGGTGAACGTCACGACCGGCCCGACCGCCCGCCCGCCGGTGTCGCAGATGCACATCTCCGCCATCGACCTGCGCACCACGCGGATCCTGGCCGACCTGAATGACGACGAGGGCTTCATGCATGTGATGCTGCGCCTGCATGTGGACTTGTTCGCCGGGCTGCCCGGCGAGCTTTTCCTCGGCTTCATGGGCTTCCTGCTGTTCCTCGCCACCCTGTCCGGCGTGGTGATCTATGCTCCTTTCATGCGCAAGCTGCCCTTCGGCACCGTGCGGGCCGGGCGCAGCAGGCGGCTGAAATGGCTTGATCTGCACAACATGCTGGGGATCGTCACGCTGATGTGGGTGATGGTGGTCGGGCTGACCGGCGTCATCAACACCCTGTCGGTGCCGCTGGTCGCCTATTGGCGATCCAACGAGCTGGCGGCGATGATCGCCCCCTATGAAGGCAAGCCGGTGCCGGAACGCTTCGCCTCCGTCGACGCGGCCGTCCGCACAGCGATGGAGGCCGCCCCCGGCATGCGCCCGCAGTTCGTCGCCTTCCCCGGCGTGCGATTTTCCAGCAACCATCATTACGCGGTGTGGCTGAAGGGAGCCACGCCGGCCACCAACCGGATCCTGACCCCCGCCCTGATCGACGCGGAAACCGGGGCCTTCACCGATATGCGCTCCATGCCCTGGTACATGCTGGCGCTGCGGCTGTCGCAGCCACTGCATTTCGGCGATTACGGCGGGCTGCCGATGAAGGTCCTATGGGCGGTGCTGGACGTGCTGACCATCGTCATCCTCGGCAGCGGCCTGTATCTGTGGATCGCCCGCCGCCGCGGCGCACAGGAACAGGCCGGCGCAAGCCCCGGCCTGCGCGCCGTCGCCGGGGAGGCCGCGGAATGAAGCCGCGCGCTCCCCTCCCCCTGCCGGCGATCTTCGGCATTCCAATCGCAATCGCGCTCGTCACCACCGCCGGGCTGGTCACCGCCCTGCTGGACGACGGCCTGGTGGACGCGTTGTCCTGGGCGGCGCTGTCCGTCCCCGTGCTGGCCGCGGTCCGGGCTTGGCGGAGGCGCGAGCGCTGACGGCTCCCCCGACACCACGGTGGGGACCGGATGATAACATCCGGCACGGTTATCGATCCGAAATAATGCATTGACGGAACTGGTGGATCCGGGAAACCTCAGTCTCTTGACAATAGGGACACCAAGGTTCCGCGCCCGATGCAGTCGCCCACCCGGAACGCCTCTCCAACCCCCGCACAGCAGGTCACGCCACCTTTGCTCAGCGTCGAGGACCTGTCCGTCGCCTTCGGCGGACAACGCGTCATCGAGGATCTGAGCTTCCGTGTTGATCCGGGACGGACGCTGGCGATCGTCGGCGAGTCGGGGTCGGGCAAGTCGGTGACGTCGCTGTCGGTGATGCGGCTCGCCGACATGGTGGGGGCGCAATACCCCACCGGCCGCATCCTGTTCCAGGGCAGTCAGGGGCCGCGCGACCTGCTGACAGCCACGCAGAAGGAGATGCGGGCGATCCGCGGCAAGGAGATCGCCATGATCTTCCAGGAGCCGATGACCTCGCTGAACCCCGTCTTCACCATCGGCGACCAGATCGGCGAAACGCTGATCCTGCACGAAGGCATGGGCAAGGCCGCAGCAGCGGAGGAGGGCCGGCGACTGCTCGACATGGTCCGCCTGCCGGATGCCGCCCAGATCCTGAAGCGCTACCCGCACCAGCTCTCGGGCGGCATGCGCCAGCGGGTGATGATCGCCATGGCGCTGGCCTGCCGGCCCAGGCTGCTGATCGCGGACGAACCGACGACCGCGCTCGACGTGACGATCCAGGCGCAGATCCTGACCATCATGCGCGACCTGCAGGCCGAACTCGGCATGGCGATGATGTTCATCACCCACGATATGGGTGTGGTGGCCGAGATGGCGGACGACGTCGTCGTCATGTGGAAGGGCCGCAAGGTCGAGGAGGGTCGCGCCGCCAACCTCTTCGCCACCCCGCGCCAGCCCTATACACGCGCGCTGCTGGCCGCAGTGCCGCGGCTTGGCGCCATGGCGGGACAGGATCACCCCCGCCGCCTGCCGCTGACCGTTCTCGACGGCGACCACGTCACCACCGTGGGCGAGGCCCGGGTGCAGGACACGGCCGACTACGGCGCAGCCCCCCTTCTGTCGGTCCGCGATCTGTCCGTCCGGTTCAAGTCCAGGACCAACTGGCTCGGCCGCGCCACGCATCAGGTCCATGCGGTGACGCAGGTCTCCTTCGACATCCATCCGGGCGAAACGCTGGCGCTGGTCGGCGAGTCCGGCTCCGGCAAATCGACGATCGGGCGCACCATCCAACAGTTGCAGGAGGCGACCTCGGGCCGCATTTCGTTCCGCGGCCGGCCGCTGTCGGAGATGGGGGCGGCGGACCGCAACCGGCTGCGGCGCGACGTCCAGTACATCTTCCAGGATCCCTTCGCGTCGCTCGACCCACGCAAGACGGTCGGCTTCTCGATCGCGGAGCCGATCCGCACCCATGGCCTGCTTGACGGCGAGCGGGAGATCCGCAAACGGGTGGACGGCCTGCTGGAGCGGGTCGGACTCGCCCCCGCCCACGCCGCCCGCTACCCGCACGAATTTTCCGGTGGCCAGCGCCAGCGCGTTTGCATCGCCCGCGCGCTCGCCTCCGACCCCAAACTGATCATTGCCGACGAGGCGCTGTCGGCGCTCGACGTGTCGATCCAGGCGCAGGTCATCAACCTGTTCATGGACCTTCAGGCCGAACGCGGCCTCGCCTATCTTTTCATCAGCCACGACATGGCGGTGGTGGAGAAGATGAGCCACCGTGTGGCCGTCCTCTTCCTCGGCCAGATCATGGAGATGGGAAGCCGGCGGCAGATTTTCGAAAGCCCGGCGCACGACTACACGCGCCGCCTGCTGTCCGCTGTCCCGGTCGCCGACCCCTCGCGGCGGAGCCGCCGGGCCCTGCTGGACGGGGAAATCCCGAGCCCGGTCCGCGCCGTCGGCGACGATCCCGCGGTCCTGCCGCTGGAAGAGGTGCAGCCGGGGCATTTCGTCCGCCGGAGCGCATGACCCGGCGCCCTCGTCAACCAACAACAACCATCGATCAAGGAACAGGTGTCATGGCATTGGGAGTGAAAGGGATCAAGGCCGCGTTTGTGGCGGCGCTGCTGAGCGGGGCGGCCTTCATGGCGACGCCCGCGGATGCCGCCGGGAAACTGACGATCTCGTCGCCGCAGGATCCCGGAAGCTGGGACCCGATCGACACCTTCCTGGTCAACTGGGCCTCGGTCGGCACCAACATCTTCGACGGGCTGACCTACCGCGGCCCGGACCGCAAGCTGGTGCCCGGGCTGGCGGAATCCTGGACCGAGATGGACGGCGGCAAGCGCATCCGCTTCAAGCTGCGCGGCGGCGTGACCTTCCACAACGGCGAGCCATTTAACTCCGCCGCCGTGAAGTTCACCTTCGACCGGCTGCTGGGCGAGGAAGGGGCGAAGGGTCCGCAGCGCTCCAACTACATCGCCATCGACAGCGTCGAGGTCATCGACGACACCACCGTCGATCTCAAGCTGAAGGCTCCCGATCCGGTCCTGCTGACCAAGCTGGCCGGCTATGGCGCGATGATCGTCCCGCCGAACTACATCAAGGAGAAGGGCGACGCCTTCTTCAACGTCAACCCGGTCGGCACCGGGCCGTTCAAGTTCATCTCCTACGCCCCAAAGACCGGCATCAAGCTGGAGGCCAACCCCAACTACTGGGGCGGCGCGCCGAAGCTGTCGGAGGTCGACTACCGCTTCATCACCGAACCGGCCACGGCGGTCGCCGAGCTTCAGGCCGGCCGCGTCGACGTCGTCCTGCCGCCGACCATTCCCATCGGCATGGTCCCGGTGATCCAGGCCGATCCGAAGCTGACGCTGCTCAGCGTGCCGGGGCCGACGGTCGACGCGCTGCGTTTCAACACCAAGAGCGGCATCACCGCCGACCCGCGGGTGCGCAAGGCGCTGATCATGGCGGTGGACCGCGCCGCCATCGTCAAGTCGATCCTGGCCGGCCAGGCGTCGGAAATCGCCAGCTTCCAGGGCGAGCTGTCCTTCGGCTACGACCCGGCGCTGAAGCCGCTGCCCTTCGATCCGAAGGGGGCGCAGGCCCTGATGGCCCAGGCTGGCGTGAAGCCGGGCGCCACGGTGCAGATCGACATCCGCGGCAACGACGCCACGATGAACGAGGTGGCCCAGGCCGTCGCCGCCTATCTGGGCGCCGTCGGCGTCGTCGCGACGATCAAGCCGTATGAGACCAACGTGCTGCTGAACGACATCATCCCGCAGGGCAAGACCGGCGCAATGTTCCAGCAGAAATGGGGCGGCTGGACCTTCGACTACGACAACACCGCCTACGCCATGTACCATTCCGGCGAGAAGTGGAACCCGTACGAGCAGGATGCCGATCTCGACAAGCTGCTGGAATCGCAACGCGCCATCACCGACGTGGCGGAGCGCGAGCGCATCCTGAAGCAGATCGCGCACACCGTCGCCGACAAGGCGCTGGAGATGCCGCTCTACAACTCCAACGCCATCTACGGCGTCGCCAAGCGGGTCAAGAACTTCCCGCCGGCCTCGGACAACCGTCCGAAGCTGACCGAGGTGACGGTGGACTGACCGCCCGTCCGGCACCGCCCTTCCCCCTCGGGGAGCGGCGGCGCCGGTTGTGGTTTTGCTCCATTTTATCAGGCCCGTTTTTTCCAGGGTGGCACGTTTTGGCCGGTTTCCTTCTCAAGCGCCTGATCCAGGCGATCTTCGTCATGGTGGTGGTGACGCTGGTCGTCTCCTTCGCGATCCGCCTGACGGGCGACCCGGCCCTGATGCTGACGCAAGGGGCGGGCAGCATCACCGAACAGGACCTGGAGCGCATCCGTGAGGCGCTGGGGGTCAACCGGCCCTTCCTCGTCCAGTATGGCGGCTTCCTGACCGGACTGCTGCGGTTCGACTTCGGGAACAGCTTCCTTGGCGGCACCCCGGTGTCGCGGCTGATCGCCGACGCGCTGCCGGCCACGCTGCTGCTGGCGCTGATATCGATGGCCGTTTCCATCGCCCTGTCCATTCCGCTCGGCATCCGGGCGGCGACGGCGCGGGGCGGGGTTGCCGATCAGGCGATCCGCATCCTGTCGCTGGTCGGCCTGTCGGTGCCCAACTTCTGGCTGGCGACGATGCTGGTGCTGCTGTTCGCCATCACGTTGGGCTGGCTGCCGCCCAGCGGGATGGAAAGCCCCTCCAACTTCATTCTGCCGGCGGTCACCATGGGCGTCATCCTGACCGCGACCAACGTGCGGCTGGTGCGCAGCGCCATGCTGGAAACCCTGCAGTCGCAGTATGTCATTGTGGCGCGCGCCAAGGGGCTGAGCGAAGGCAAGGTCCTCTACAAGCACGCGCTGCGCAACTGCGCCATCCCGCTGATCACCTATTTCGGCTTGCAGTTCGGCGGCCTGCTGGGCGGCATCGTCGTGGTGGAGCGCGTCTTCAACTGGCCGGGGCTCGGCACGCTGGCCTTCGACGCGGTGGCCGCGCGCGACTACCCGGTGCTTCAGGGCGTCATCACCGTCCTGTCGCTGCTGATCGTCGGCGTCAACCTGCTGGTCGACATCGCCTATGGGCTGGTCGATCCGCGCATCCGGACCTCGTGACCGCCATGGCCGCTGCGCTCTCCTTCCTGCGCTCCCCGCGCTTCCGCAACCTGGAATTCCTGCTCGGCGCGTCGCTGACCCTGGTCATCTGCCTGGCCGTGCTCTTTTCCGACCAGCTGTTCCCCGGGGGTGCGGACAAGATGGACCTGCTTGCCCGTTTGTCCCCGCCCTTCCGGACTGCGGCGCACCCGCTGGGCACCGACCCCCTGGGGCGGGACGTGCTGGCCCGCGTGGTGGCGGGCGGCAAGATCTCGCTGCTGGTCGGTTTCGTCTCGGTCGCTGGGGCGGCAGTGATCGGCGTGCTGATGGGCCTGATCTCCGGCTATTACCGCGGCATCTGCGACATCGTGGTGATGCGCTTCGCCGACGTGCAGCTGGCACTGCCCTTTATCCTGCTGGCGATCACCTTCATCGCCATCGTCGGCGGCAGCCTGACCAACACCATCATCCTGCTGATCGTGTCGCAGTGGGTGCAGTACGCACGCCTCGTCCGCGGCTCCGTCCTGGCATTGCGCGAGCGGGAGTTCATCCAGTCCGCCCGCGCCATCGGGGTGAAGGATTGGCGGATCATCGTCCAGCACCTGCTGCCGAACCTGATCGGCCCGGTGATCGTGCTGCTGACGCTGAACGTCGCCAACAACATCCTGCTGGAAAGCAGCCTGACCTTCCTCGGGCTCGGCATTGATCCGACCATCCCCAGTTGGGGCGGCATGCTGGCCTCGGGGCGCACCTATCTCCAGGTCGCTTGGTGGGTCAGCGTCTTCCCCGGCCTTGCCATTCTTCTGACCGTGCTGGGCCTGAACCTGCTCGGCGACTGGCTGCGCGACAGCCTCGATCCCACCGGGAGAACGTCTCGATGACCGTCCTGTTCGAAGCCTCGTTCGAGCGGACGCTCGACCGGCTGTGCGCCCAGCTGAACGGCGGCGCCCAGAGCGGCAATCTGGTGGAGGCCTGGACCTTCGACGACGCGCGGAGCCGCCGCGCCGCCGAACGGCGCCTCGTGGAGCGCGGCGTGTCCGCCCGCCTTCGCAGCGCCTACAAGCCCCTGCTGCATTTCTTCCTGGAGGAAGTGCAGCGGCGCGATCTGGCCGCCGTGACCGTCGCCTATCCGGTCCACCAGCAGGCGCCGGCGAACCGCTTCCTGCTGGAGGCCTATCCACTGGCCGCCCTGCTGGACGGGGTGGAGGTGGCGTTCCGCCCGCGGGCGGACGGCGCGTTCCATTACGACGTGACGCTGACCTTCAAGGACGGCCGGCGGGAGGAGCAGCGGGTGGCCGCGCCCAACCGCGTCCACACCGACATGGCGGGGGAGACCAGCGTATCGCCGACCGGTTGGCTGCGCCTGGGCAACAATGAGGACGGGGAAAGGCTGGAGACCGATTACGAGCGGCTGTTCGAAGCCGCCATGACGGCCATCATTGCCCACCCCTGGGCCGGCGGGGAGCCCTATTTCGAGGAGCTGAGCATCCGCGCCGACTATCCGGCAGAGGACGAACCGCTGGACTTCGCCGACGAGGTTGTGAGCCTGCGCGAGGCCTTGCACGAGGACTTCTATTTCTCCCTGCTGGAGGTGTTCCAGCGCAAATCCGGCCGGCCGCTCGGCGACCGCGGGCTGAAGCCGGGCCAGATCGCACCGGATATCGGGCTGAGCGACGGCGCGGTGCGGGTGCGGGTGGAGTTGCGTCCCCTGTCATGCGACGCCGCCACGGCCGCCGACGAGCCACTCGACGCCCCGTTGCTGGACCGCGCCGCCGCTCCGATCGGGGACGCGGCAATCCGTGCCGGGCTGGAGCGGATCGGCGGCGAGCCGTTCGAGGCGGGGACGCGCAGCGGGCGCCGGGTGCTCGCCCGCTATGTGCGGGGCAGCGACGCGCCGGTGATGATCAGCGGCGGCCAGCACGCGAACGAGACGACCGGCGTGGCGGGCGCCCTGCGCGCGGCAAGCCGGCTGGCGCAGCGTCCGGGGGCGCACTTCACCGTTTCGCCCCTGGAGAACCCAGACGGCTACGCCCTGCATCAGCGGCTGCGGACCGACAATCCACGCCACATGCACCATGCGGCGCGCTACACCGCGCTCGGCGACGACCTGGAATACCGCAACCCTGTGGAGGCCGGCCCCCATCTCAATGAAAAGGCCATCCGGCTGGAGGCGGAACGGTTGAGCGGTGCCCGTCTCCACCTGAACCTGCACGGCTACCCCTCGCATGAATGGACCCGGCCGCTGTCGGGCTATGTACCGCGCAACTTCGCCATGTGGACCCTGCCCAAGGGCTTCTTCCTGGTGATGCGCCACCATGCGGGTTGGGAGACGGCGGCGGAGCGCCTGCTCGACCGGGTGACGGCGCATCTGGCCACAATTCCGGAGTTGGCGGCCCGCAACGCCGAACAGATCGCGCTCTACGAAATCCATGCCGGCGAAACCGGATTCCGCCTCATCAACGGCTTCCCCTGCCTGTCATCACTGGATGAACGCAGCACGGTGCCGGTGACGTTGATCACCGAATATCCGGACGAGACCATCTACGGCGATGCCTTCATCCAGGGCCACACCGCGCAGATGGCGACGGTGCTTGCCGCCTACGAGGCCTGGCAGGAGCTTATCGTGAGCTGACAGGCTCCATCATGGCATGCCCAGGCCCACGAGAGTGGGCCTGGGGCTGTCGGTTAAGCCGGGCCGGTGACCCGCTTACTTCTCCACCAGCGGGCAGCCACCTTCAGACAGCGGGCGGAACGCTTCGGGGCCGGGGATGGTCTTGACCAGCTTGTAGAAGTCCCAAGGTCCCTTCGACTCTTCGGGTTTCTTGACCTCGAAGAACAGCATGTCGTGGACCGCCCGGCCGTCAACGCGAACGCTGCCCTTGCCGAACAGGGGATCGTCGGTCGGCAGGTCCCGCATCTTGGCGGCGACGATGGTGGCGTCGGTGCTGTTCGCCGCCTTGACCGCCTTCAGGTAATGGAGGGCGCCGGCATAGACGCCGGCCTGGTTGCCGGTGGGACGGCGCCCGTCCATCCGGGCGGCGAAGCGGTCGGCGAAGGCGCGGGTGCCGGGATTCAAATCCCAATAGAAGGCCTCGGTCAGATACAATCCTTGCGCATCCTTCAATCCGACGGCGGCGACGTCGCTCAACTGCATCAGCAGGGCGGCCAGCCGCTGGCCACCCGCGGTGATGCCGAACTCGGTCGCCTGCTTGACCGACCCGATGGTGTCGCCCACCGCGTTGGCCAGCCCAATGACCTGCGCGCCGCTGCCCTGCGCCTGCAGCAGGTAGGAGGAGAAATCGGACGCGTTTGGCGGATGGCGGACGCTGCCGACGATGGTGCCGCCCATGCTCTTGACCACCGCCGAGGCGTCGCGCTCCAGCGCATGACCGAAGGCGTAGTCGGCGGTCATGAAGAACCAGCGCTTGCCGCCGCTCTCCGTCACCGCCCGCGCCGTGCCATTGGCCAGCGCCCAGGTATCGTAGGTCCACTGGATGGTATTGGGGGAGCATTTCGGGCCGGTCAGCTCCGTCGTACCGGGACCGGATGCGATGAAGACGGCCTTGGAGTTGCGCGTCACCTCATTCACCGCCAGCGCCACCGACGAGAAGGGCACGTCCAGAATCGCGTCGACATGCTCCTGGTCCAGCCAGCGGCGCGCGGTGGCGGCGCCGATGTCGGGCTTGTTCTGGTGGTCCGCGTGGATGACCTCGATGGTGACGCCGGGCAACTCCTTGGCGAAATCCTCCGCCGCCAGCTCCGCAGCCACCACCGAGCCCCGGCCGGTGCTGTCGGACGCGAAGCCGCTCATATCGGTCAGCACCCCCAGCTTTACCCGTTGGGACGCGATCTCGGCCGATGCCGGGACGGTGCCGATCGACAATGCGACGAGGCTGGCCGCGGCCATGCCGGCCAGCGTGTATCCGGTCTTCATCAAGGTCCTCCCCTTATTCATTTTGATGCTCTACGGTTTTGCCCACTGCCGTCAGGCGCCGGAAACTCCACCACGCAGGTCCCGCAGGATCTCCTGGGCGATGTCCTGGCGCACGCTGCCGCGCTGCACCAGCGCAGCGGCGACGCGATCGATCTCGTCGCCGACCGCGCCGGCCATCATCGCGATGTTCTGGGCGTGCAGAGCCATGTGGCCTTTCTGGATGCCGGTGGTCGCCAGCGCCTTCAGCGCCGAGAAGTTCTGTGCCAGCCCAACCGCGGCGATGATGCGGGCGAGACGTTCGGCGCTGGTCACGCCGAGGATCGCCAGACAGGCCTGCGCCGTCGGATGCGCCTTGGTGGCGCCACCGATCAGCCCGACCGCCATCGGCAGTTCGATGGAGCCGCTGAGCTGTCCGTCGGCGGTTACCTCGAAGCGGGTCAGGCTGCCATACTGGCCGCTGCGGGCGGCAAAGGCATGGGCGCCGGCCTCCACCGCACGGGTGTCGTTGCCGGTCGCCAGCACGACGGCGCTGACGCCGTTCATGATCCCCTTGTTGTGGGTGGCGGCGCGATACGGGTCGGCGGCTGCGAAGTGATAGGCGCTGATGATGCCGTCGCGCACCGACTCGCCGCCGATCTGGTCGAGCGGCCACACCGCATGCGCCCGCGCCAGCCGGCGGTCGGCCAGATTGGACAGGATGCGCAGATACACCCGGCCGCCGCTCCAGGCGGCGATGTGGGGGGCCAGCTTCTCCGCCATGCTGTTGACGGCGTTGGCGCCCATCGCGTCGCGGGTATCGACGATCAGATGGGTCACCAGCATCGGGCCGCCCTGGCTGTCGAGCACACGCACCTCGACGTCGCGGAAGCCGCCGCCGAAGGACAGCAGTACCGGGTCGCAGCCGTCGCAGATCGCCTTGATCTCCTCGCGCCGCCCGAGGATGCGCAGGCGGGCCGCGTGGGGGTCGGCCACATCGACCGCCTGGATCTGGGCGATCATCAACGTGCCGGACATCGAGGTGGTGAAGCCGCCGGCGTCATAGCATTGCCGGGCCGCGTTGCAGACCGCGGCGACGACCGACGACTCCTCCGTTGCCATCGGGATCAGCACATCCTCGCCGTCGACCCTCATATTGGTCGCGACTCCCAGCGGGATGTTCATCGACCCGATCACGTTCTCGACCAGACGGTCGGCAAGGCCCAGATCCAGGTTCCCGGTGTCCGACAGCCGCGCGGCGGCCGCCGCATCGAGGCCGGCGAAGTCCGAGACGATGCCCAAGCGCTCCGCCGGCGATTTCTTGTGGAATCCGGAGATGCGGGAACTGCGGGTGGTGTCGATCATTCCTGAACCCTGTCGTACACTTTGTGGATGCATCCCCCTCCGGCGCCGCACGGCGGCGCGCACCGGATGGAGCAATGAGGGCGGGACAATGCTGGTGCTGGTTGAACGGGCGCCGCGGGCTTCCCCACCATCACCATTCGTTCCATTGATGATCAGTGATACAAAGGGACGGCACAAGGGACAGTTTCCCGAAATCTCCGGGACACTGTACCAGCGCATTCATTGGGACACTGAAGCGGTGACGCGATGACACGGGTGGGCAGCATCGTCGACAGGATCGCCGGCCTGATCGGCGAGGGCCTGTTGAAACCGGGGGAGCGCCTCCTGTCGGTGCGGGCCGGCGCCGTCGAGCACGGCGTCTCGAAGAACACGATGGCGGAGGCCTACGACCGTCTGGTGGCGCTGGGCCATGTCGAGGCGAAGCAGGGGGCCGGCTATTATGTCGCCCGCGTCCGCCACGCGGCGGTCGGACAGCAGTCCGCCCATGTCGCAGAGGCGGTGGACTTCGTGTCGCTGCTGCGCGAACAGCTGGTGCAGAGCTATGCCGTGCGGATCGGCGACGGCCGCCCGCCGCCGTCCTGGATGGAGCGGTTCGAGGTCGGCGGCAATCCGAGATTCACGGCCGCAAGCCGCGGCCTGACGCCGGACCACGGCTACGGCTCCCCCTGGGGCTTCCTGCCGTTGCGGGAGCGGCTGGCGCTGACGCTCGGCGAACGGTCGATCACGGCGTCGCCGGACCAGATCCTGCTGACCCAGGGCGCCAACCACGCACTCGACCTCGTGGCCCGCCAGATGCTGGAACCGGGGGACACGGTGCTGGTCGACAGCCCCGGCTATTATCCACTGTTCGGCAAGCTCCGGCTGTCGCGCATCAACATCGTTGGCGTCCAGCGGCGTCACGACGGCCCCGACCTCGACGATCTCGCCGCCAAGGCCGCCGCCCACAAGCCGAAGCTGTTCTTCACCCAGTCGCTGGCGCACAACCCGACCGGCGGCTCGATCACGCCCGCCGTCGCGCACCGCCTGCTGCGGATTGCCGAACAGCACGGCCTGTACGTCGTCGAGGACGACCCCTTCGCCGATGTCCTGCCCGCCGCCAGCCCGCGCCTCGCCGCGCTCGACCAGCTGGAGCGGGTCATCTATGTCGGCACCTTCTCGAAGACCCTGTCGGCCAGCCTGCGTGTCGGCTATGTCGCAGCGAAACGCCCGCTGATCGACCGGCTGTGCGACGTCAAGATGCTGACCGTCGTCAGCACCTCCGACTATGTCGAGCGGATCGTCTACGCCTTCATCGCCTCCGGCCAATATCTCCGGCACCTGCGCCGGCTGAAGACGCTGATCGGGGAGCATACGGAAAAGGCGACGCTCGCCCTGACCCGCATCGGCGTCCGACTGCCGCCGGCTGCTTCCGGCGGATATTATCTGTGGGGTGAACTTCCCGACCGCATCGACGAGGCGGAACTGGTACGCCAAGCTGCGGAACAGGGGATTTTCCTGGCGCCCGGCACGCTGTTCCTGCCGACGCGGACGGCCACTGCGCCGGCGATGCGGATCAACATCGCCTACGCCGACGACCCCCGCTTCATCGCATTTCTCGGCGACCGTCTGCACGCACAGGGCGCGCGGTAACCGCCGCCGCGGCGACCCGCCGCTTCGCCACAACGGGCACTATCTGCGGTCGCCATCCCGGCGGCTTTCCTCGACGACCCAGCGGCGGAAGCGGTCGCGACGCTCATCCGGCTTGCGCCGGCTGGAGACGACCAGGAAATAGCCCCGTTTCGTCTGGATCGGCCGGTCGATCAGGGCAACCAGATGCCCGTCCCGCATCAGCTCGGCGATCAGCGGGCTCCATCCCAGCGCCACCCCCTGGCCCATCAGGGCAGCCTGCAGAACCAGCGGGTAATTGTTGAAGGTCAGATCATGGCCGCCGGCCGGCACGGGCAGCCCGTGCAGGGTGAACCAGTCACTCCAGGACAGCCAGGCGGCCGGCCCGACGCTTTCCAGATGCAGGAGCGGCAGGGATGACAGATCGGCCGGGGAAGCGGCGCCCCCGGCGGCGAACGGGGCGCGGCTCGCCCGGAAGGCAGGGCTGCAGACCGGCAGGACCCGCTCGGGGAACAGGAGTTCCGCCTCGCAGGCGGGCCAATGGCCGTGACCGAAGGTGATGGCGATGTCCGCCGCCTCGCGGCGCAGGTCGATCGCGTTCTGCGTCGTCACGATCCGCACGTCCAGTTCGGGCAAAAGCTGGCGCAGGGCGCCGAGACGGGGCAGCAGCCAGCCGGAGGCGAAACCGAAGTCGGTGGCGACGTTCAGAACGCCCGGCCGCTGCCGGTCGCGGATGCGGGTCACCGCATCGCCGATGCCGTCCAGAGCCTCACGCGTCGCCTCGTAGAGCCGCACGCCGTCCGGCGTCAGCGCAACTCCGCGGTGCAGGCGACGGAACAGCGCCGTCCCCAGATCGGCCTCCAGCCAGCCGATCTGGTGGCTGACGGCCGACTGGGTGCAGGCAAGCTCGCGGGCGGCAGCGCTGAAGCTGAGCAGCCGGCCGGCCGCCTCGAAGAAAAGCAGGGTGCGCAGCGGCGGCAGGCGGTCCTTTCCCATGAGCGGCCTTCATACCGGCATGATGAGACAGGGGCTTCACGCCCGCTGTTGGGTGCGTCAATTCTATCGTTCTCGAACGATCTGTCCATAAACGGTATGAAGTAGGCGGATATGGCACGGCGCCCCAACATCCTCATCCTTATGGCCGACCAGATGATCCCGCAGGCGCTCGGCGCCTACGGCAACTCGACGGTACGGACGCCGCACATCGACCGCTTGGCGGAGGGCGGCGTGGTGTTCGACAGCGCCTACTGCAACAGTCCGCTCTGCGCCCCCTCGCGCTATGTCTTCCTGTCCGGGCGGTTGCCCTCGGCCATCGGCGGCTACGACAACGCCGCCGAATTTCCCTCCGCGGTCCCCACTTTTGCCCATTACCTGCGACTGGCCGGCTACCAGACCATTCTGTCCGGCAAGATGCATTTCTGCGGGGCCGACCAGCTTCACGGCTTCGAGGAACGGCTGACCACCGACATCTATCCGGCCGATTTCGGCTGGACGCCGGACTGGACCCGGCCCCAGGATCGGCCGAGCTGGTATCACAACATGAGTTCGGTGCGCGACGCCGGCCCCTGCCTGCGCACCAACCAGCTCGACTTCGACGAGGAGGTGGTCTTCACCGCCGAACGCAAGCTGTACGACATCGCCCGCGGCCGGCGGGAACGGCCCTTTTGCTTCGTGGTGTCGCTGACCCATCCGCACGATCCCTACGCCATCACCGAGCGCTACTGGAACCGCCACACCGACGCGGAGGTCCCGCTGCCGCGCGTCACTCTGGCGCCGGACGCAATGGACCCGCATTCACGGCGGTTGCGCCATGTCTGCGCAATGGACGAGATGCCGCTCAGCGAACGGCAGATCCGCAACGCCCGCCGCGCATACTATGGTGCCGTCGCCTATGTGGACGACCAGATCGGTCGGCTGATGGGCGCACTGGAGGAAACCGGACTGGCCGAGGATACCGTCATCGTCCTGCTGTCCGATCATGGCGACATGCTTGGCGAACGCGGGCTGTGGTACAAAATGAGCTTCTTCGAGTCCGCCTGCCGCATCCCGCTGATCATCCGGGCGCCAGGCTGGTTTCAGGCCGGGCGGATCGCCGCCTCGGTCTCGTCGATGGACCTGCTGCCGACCCTGGTCGAGTTCGCCCATGACGGGGCGGCGCCAGGCTGGCGGACGCCGATCGACGGGCGCAGCCTGCTGCCGCACCTTCAGCGCAGCGGCGGCCATGACGAGGTGATCGGCGAATATCTCGCCGAAGGTGCCCTGGCCCCCATCGTGATGATCCGGCGCGGTCGCGACAAATTCATCCATTCACCGGCCGATCCCGACCAGCTCTACGACCTGTCCGACGATCCGGACGAGTTGGTGAACCGGGCGGAGCAGCCCGCCGCCGGCTCGGCGGCGGCCGATGCCCTGCAACGCTACCGCGCCGAGGTGGAACAGCGCTGGGATCTGGCGCGCCTGCATGAGGAGGTTGTCGCCAGCCAGCAGCGGCGCCTCCTGGTGGCCGATGCGCTGCGCCAGGGGCCGCACCGCTCCTGGGATTTCCAGCCCTTCACCGACGCAGGCACCAGCTATATGCGCAACCATCTGGATCTCGACGATCTGGAAGCCATGGCCCGCTTCCCGCGCCCTGGCACCCCGGCGCATTAAGACGGCGCCCTGGCGCGCCGGACGTCGACCATCACCCGACAGGAGGGAGAGCACATGCGTGCACCGGAGCTTGCAATGGGCGGTTTGACAGCGGGGCGTTCGGCACTGGCCGGTCTGGTGGTCGTGATCGGGATGACGGCCGGCGCGCTGGCGATTTCGGCGGCTGCATCGGCATCGGCGGCGGAGCCCGCGAGCTGCCAGACGGTGAGGATGGCTGATCCTGGTTGGACGGACATCACCGCGACCAATGCGGTGGCGGGAGCGCTGCTGGGAGCCATGGGCTATCAACAGAAGATCGAGACGGTCGCCGTGCCGATCATTTTCCAGGGGCTGAAGACCGGTCAGATCGATATCTTCCTCGGCAACTGGATGCCGGCCCAATCCACCTTCCTCGACAAGCTGATTGCCGAGAAATCGGTCGAGATCGTGCGCCCGAACCTGGAGAACGCCAAATTCACCCTGGCGGTGCCGAAGGCGGTGGCCGATGCCGGCGTGCACAGTTTCGCCGACCTCGCCCGGTTCGGCGACCGGTTCGAAAAGAAGATCTACGGGATCGAGCCGGGAGCGCCGGCGAACCAGAACATCCAGCGCATGCTCGACAAGAAGGATTTCGGGCTGGAGGGCTGGACCCTGGTCGAATCGAGCGAGCAGGCCATGCTGGCACAGGCGATGCGACGGACGCGCAGCAAGGATTGGGTGGTCTTTCTCGGCTGGCAACCGCACCCGATGAACACCCGGATCGACATGACGTATCTCAGCGGCGGCGACGCCTATTTCGGTCCGAACTATGGCAGCACCACGGTCAACACCCTGTCCCGGCGCGGCTACGGCACCGAATGCACGAATGTCCACCGCCTGTTCAGCCAACTCGCCTTCACCGTCGAAATGGAGAACGAGATCATGGCCGCCATCACCGAAGACAAGAAAGCCCCCAAGGACGCAGCGGCCAGCTACCTGAAGGCGCATCCCGACCTGCTCGGCCCCTGGCTGGCCGGCGTGTCGACCCGCGACGGCAAGGACGCCGCCACGGCCGTGCACATGGCATTGAGCCTGAAGTGACGCAACCAAACGAGAAGGAGACGTACAACCATGCTGGCCGCGTTGCGCGCATGGGTCCGGGCCCGCTTCCCCTCCTGGTTCAGGCCGGCCTACCGGCCTGAACGCCATTACATGCGGGGTCCCTCCGGTTTGCGATGAGGCCGGAGGGGGAAGGGCCGCCGGATCATACGGCAACCATCTCCATCAGCCGGGCACGATCGGCCGGGGAGGCCGCTTCACCATGGAGCGTGATGCGTCCCCGCTCCACCGCGTAGAAGCGGTCGGCAACATCCAGGGCGCGGTGGATGTTCTGCTCCACCAGCAGGATGGTCAATCCCGCCCGCTTCAGTTCCGTGATGATCGCGAAGATCTCGTCGACGATCATCGGCGCCAGACCTTCCGTCGGCTCGTCGATCAGCAACAGCCTGGCGGTACCCACCATCACGCGGGCCATCGCCAGCATCTGCTGCTCGCCGCCGGACAAGGTGGTGCCGAGTTGCCGGCGCCGTTCGGCCAGCCGGGGGAAGCGGGCGAAGGCCTGTCCGATCGCCTGCTCATTCTCGCGGCGCGCCCGGCCGGGACATTGGCGCAGCCCCAGCCGCAGGTTCTCCTCGACGCTGAGTCCCGGGAAGATGCGGCGATCCTCCGGCACCAGCCCGAGCCCAAGGCGGGCGATCGCGTCGGGCGTCTGCCCGGCCAGATCGACGCCGCCGAAGCGGATCGTGCCGGAACTGGCCGGCACCCAGCCGGCGACGGATTTCAGGATGGTGGTCTTGCCGACGCCGTTGCGGCCGAACAGCCCGACCACCTCGCCCGGACCGGCCTGCAGGGACACCCCTTGCAGAACATGGCTCAGGCCGTAATGCGCGTGCAGGTTCTCGATGGAAAGCATGGGTGTCACCCGTGTCCGAAATAGGCGGCCTGTACGGCGGGATCGGCACGCACCACGGCGGGCGGCCCTTCGGCAATCTTCCGGCCCTGGGCCATCACGACGACATGGTCCGACAGGCTCATCACCAACCCGATGTCGTGTTCGATCAGCAGCACCGTCAGGTCGCCGGCCAGCGAGCGGATCAGCGCACCGGTGTCCGCCGTGTCGCCGTGGCTCATGCCCTGGGTCGGCTCGTCCAGCAGCAGCACCCGCGGCTCGGCGGCCAGCGCCACCGCGATCTCCAGCCGCCGCTGTTCCCCGTGCGACAGGTTGCCGGCAAGCTCGCGCGCCTTGGCCGACAGGCCGAAGCGCTCCAGTAGCGCGTCGGCCTTGGCGAGCGCACGACGGCTGTGGCCGACCGGACGCAGCGCGTGCCAGGGCCTCTCCAGCACCTGCGCGGCGATCCGCAGGTTCTCCAGCACCGGCAGCTCGAAGAACAGGTTCGTGATCTGGAAGGACCGCGCCAGTCCGGCGGCGAGCAGGCGGTCGGGGGACCGCCCCGTGACATCGGCGCCGTCCAGGGTGACCCGACCGCCGGTCGGGCGGATAGCGCCGCTGATCAGGTTGAACAGCGTGCTCTTGCCCGCCCCGTTCGGACCGATGACCGAGGTGATCCGTCCGGCCGCAGCCTCGAAGCCGACGCCCGCCACCGCCTGGAGCCCGCCGAAGTTCACCGACAGGTCGCGCACGCCCAATGCACAGGCGCCGCCTGCGCTGGCCGCCGCCTTGAGGGAGGATGCCGTCATGGCGTCGTCCTCCCGGTTTCAGCTCTTGAGTCGCCGCGGCGACTCAACCGGGCCAGCAGCGCGCCGACCAGCCCCTTACGCAAGAAGATGACGGACAGCATGAAGATGACCCCCACGACGATCAGGTGATGTTCGGTCCAGGATCCGACGACCGAGCGCAGAGCGGTCAGCAGCAGGCTGCCCACCACCGGCCCGACCAGCGTGCCGACGCCGCCGACGATGACGGTGATCACCGCGTTGCCGGAGGTTTCGAAGAACATCAGTTCGGGCGAGACGAAGCCGCGCAGCATCGGGTACAGCGCCCCCGCCAGCGCGGCGACGCAGGCCGCCAGCACATAGACCGCCAACTTGTAGCGCCAGGCGTTGAAGCCCAGGAACGGCACGCGCTTCTCGTTGGCGCGGATGGCGGCCAGCGTCCGGCCGAACGGAGCGTCCATCAGATAGGACAGCCCAGCATAGGCCGCGACGGTCAGCCCCAGCACCAGCAGGAAGAAGGACAGCGGGTCGGCGGTGTCGAGACTGAACGGCCCAAATCCGACTTGGACCTGCGGGATGCCGATCAGCCCGTCCGACGCGCCCAGCGCGCGGGTGTTGTAGACGGTCTTGGCGGCGACCTGCGCCAGCCCGAAGGTGATGAGGGCGAAATAGACGCCCTTCACCCGGTTGGCGATGACGCCGCCGATCAGGCCCGCCACGCCGCCGGCCAGCAGGGCCGCTCCCATCGCCAGCCAGAAGCTGGGGGCGACATCGCGCAGGACGAGCGCCGAGACATAGGCGCCCAGCCCGAAATACAGCGCCTGCCCCAGCGACAGCAGGCCGGTGTAGCCCAGCAGCAGGTCGACGCTCATCGCCAGCCCGGCGAAGATCAGCGCCTCGGTCGCCAGACGCAGGTAGAAGCCGTTGTCGGTCGCCCAGGCGACGGCGGCCAAGCCCAGCGCCGCCGCCAGGAAGGCCAGCGCCAGCCAATGGACCGGGGCCAGACGGGACAATCCGGACGCCGGCCGGGTGCTGCCGGGATCGGAGAGGGTGTGCAATGTGGCCTCAGGCATGTCCCAGCCTCCCGAACAGGCCCTGCGGCCGGACCATTAGCACCAGCACCATGATCCCGAACACCAGCGGATCCGACCAGACCGGCGAGATGTAGAGGCTGGAGAGCGCCTGCACCTGGGTCAGCAGCAGGCCGGCGATCACCGCCCCCTGGATCGACCCCATGCCGCCGACGATCACCACGGTGAAAGCCATCAGGATGAAATCGCGGCCCATGGTCGGAAACACCGAATAGATCGGCGCCAGCAGCACGCCGGCCAGCCCGGCCAGAGCCACCCCAAAGGCGAAGGTGCCGGCATAGACCCGGCGAACCGGCACCCCCAGAGACGAGGCCATGTCCTTGTCGAAGGCGGCCGCCCGCACCATGGCGCCAAGCCCGGTGCGGAAGACCACCAGCCAGACCGCAGCAATCAGCGCGAGGCCGAAGCCGATCAGGAACAGCCGGTAGTTCGGCAGGAACATGCCGAGGATCTCGGTGCCGCCCTCAATCGGATTCTCGGGCCGCAGTGTGTTGGGTCCATAGACCAGCTTCAGCACATCCTCCAGGATCATCCCGAGCCCGAAGGTCAGCAGCAGGGTCAGGATGTGGCGGTCGCGGCTGTGGAAGACCCGTGCGATCAGCCAGCGCTCGGCCACCCAGCCGATCGGCAGCATCAGAAGCGGCACCAGCACCAGCAGCGCCCAGAACCCGACGCCCAGCCCGGCTAGCGTCAGGGATAGGAAGGCACCCATGGCGTAGAATTCGCCATGGGCCATGTTGATGACGTCCAGCAGCCCGAAGATGATGGTCAGGCCCAGCGCCATCAGAACGACGGCAACCCCGAGCGACAGACCGTTCAGCGCCTGCGGCGCCAGGACGAATTGCAGATAGTCGATGAGATCGGCCATGGCCATCGGCTCCTTGACTGCGTCCTCAGAAGCGGGTGCAGAGGTCCGGCCCGATGGCGGCCTCGCCCGGAACGGTGCCGACCACGTCGAAGCGGTTGTTGGTGCCGTCGGACGAGATGCGCACGGCGTACATGTCCTGAACCGCCTGATGGTCGCCGGCCCGCATGGTCTTGGTGCCCTGCGGCGTGTTCCAGCTCAGCCCCTCCATCGCCTTGCGCAGCGCCTCGGTGTCGGTGCCGCCGGCCTTCTCGACCGCCGCCTTGAAGAAGCCGATCAGGCCGTAGCTGTCGGCGCCGTAGAGGTCGGGGGCGGTGTCGTAGGCCTTGCGGAAGGCGGCGACGAAGGCCTTGTTCTCGGGCGTCGCCAGTTCGGCGGAATAGCCGACGCCGGTGACGAAGCCGTCGGCCGCCTTGCCGATGGCGCCGATGTTCTGAGCAGTGACGGTGCCCGACGCGCCGACAATGGTCAGGTTGCGCAGCAGTCCGTACTCGCCCATCTGCGTCAGCAGCCGCACGGTATCGTTGCCGGCGGTGGAGGTGTAGAGCACGCTGGGCCGCGCGGCGCGGAGCTGGCCGAAATACTGCGAGTAATCCTTGCTGCCGAGGGGCGCGAAGACCTCGCCGGTCGATTGCGCGCCGGTCTTCTCCGCCGCCTCCTTGAAGGCCGCGACGGTGGAGCGGCCCATCTCGTAATCGGGGCCGAGATAATAAACCTTGGCCTTCGGCTTGTCCTTGGCCAGCCATTCCGCCAGCGCCGCCGACTGCTGTCCCGCCCGCGCGTTCACCCGGAAGACGTTGGGCGAGCATTTGTCGGTGGTGATGGCGTCGGAGAAAGAGACGGTGGTGGCGATCAGCCGCCTGTTGCGCTCGGCCAACTGCCCAACCGCCAGCGTCGAGCCGGAATTGACGGTGCCGGTCAGGAAATCGACCTTGTTGACCTGGAACAGCTTCTCGGCCTTCTGGGTGGCGACGGCGGGATTGGCCTCCTCGTCCTCGAACAGCAGCTCGACCTGACGGCCGAGAATGCCGCCGGCGGCGTTGACCTCCTTCGTCGCCAGTTCCAGGCCCCAGCGGACCTGCTGGCCGATCGGCGCGTAGGTACCCGACAGCGGGGTCACCACCCCGATGCGGATCGGATCGGCGGCCTGCGCCGCTCCTGGAGCCACCAATGGCGCCGCCAGCAAGGCCAGCAGCGGCGACAGGGTGTAGATTGACCTCGGAAGAGCGTTCTTGGACATGGATGGACTCCCTCACTGGCGCGATGCCGCGCCCTGTTGTTGGAAAGGCGGCGCCCGCTCGTTCGATGGCGGGCGCTCGACGTCGGAGCCGAAACCGGAACCGGGGATCAGTTGCCCTTGAAGACCGGCTTGCGCTTCTCGTGGAAGGAGGCGACGCCTTCCTTGAAATCCTCCGAGCCGCGCAGGCGGCCGTAGGCCTGCCCCTCGATCTCGATGGCGCCGTTGACCGAAACGTTGTTGCCGCTGTTCAGCACGCCCTTGATGGTGCGCTGGGCGAGCGGCGAGAAGCCGCGCAGTTCATCGACCAGGGCGGCAACCGTCGCTTCCAGTTCGGCGTCGGCGACGCAGTCGGTGACGAAGCCCCAGTCGGCGGCCTGACGGCCGGGGATGCGCTTGGCCCGCATCACCATGTCCTTGGTCCGGCAGATGCCGATCATGTGCAGCAGGCGGGCCGACCCGCCGGAACCGGGGATCATGCCGATGCGCATCTCCGGCAGGGCGAACTGCGCGGTCTCCGACACGATGCGGAAGTCACAGGCGAGCGACAGCTCGAAGCCGACGCCGAAGCAATAGCCACGGACCTGGGCGATCACCGGCTTGCGGCAGCGCTCCGGGGCGGCGATGTTGACCGCCAACTCCGAAACATGCTCCGCCGACTTCTCCATGAAGCCGGCGATGTTGCCGCCGGACGAGAAGTTCTCGCCCTCGGCGCGCAGGACGATCACCCGCACCTTGGGATCGCGGTCCAGCGCTGCGAACACGGCGGCGAACTGGTCGCGCTGGAGCATGCTGACGATGTTGAAGGGCGGACGGTGCAACACGATGTCGGCGCGCTCCAGGGATTCGTCGATCTCCACGCGGAAACCGTCAAGATCGGCGAGCAGGCTGTCGGTGCTGTCGAAACGGTAGGGGGTCACGGTCGGGAACTCCATGGATGAAGGCAGTGTTCAGGAGAGTGTCGGGCTGTGTTCGGCCGGCTTGTGTTCAGTGGGCTTATGTTCAGCGGGCTTGTGTTCGAGCGCGAATTCGCCGGCCTGAAGCTTGCGGCGCAGGATCTTGCCGACCGGCGATTTCGGGATTTCGTCGAGGAAGACGTACTCGCGCGGGCGCTTGAAGTTGGCGAGGCCGGAGGTGCGGCAATGGTCGTCGAGATCCTTCGCCTCGACGCCGCGGGCGCGCTTGATGAAGGCGACGACCCGCTGGCCCCAGCGCTCGTCGGGCAAGCCGGCGACCGCGACCTCCAGCACGCCGTCATGAAGCGACAGCACGCTTTCGATCTCGACCGGCGAGACGTTCTCGCCGCCGGTGATGATCATGTCGTCGACCCGGCCGGTAACGAAGAGGTCGCCGTCGGCGTCGAGGAAACCGATGTCGCCGGTGAAATACCAGCCGGCATGCAGCGCCTTGGCGTCGGCGTCCGGCCGCTTCCAATAACCTTCGAAGGACTCGTCGCCGGACAGGTCGGCTACGATCTGCCCCTCTTCTCCGGCCGCGGCGCACGCGTCGGGATCGAAGCTGCCGAGGCGGACGATGCGGATGCGCTGGTTCAGCGCCGCCTTGCCGGCCGATCCCGGCTTTGCCGGGGCGTTCTGGTCGATGGTGAAGGTGTAGATCTCGGACGAGCCGTAATGGTTGACGAACAGCTCGGGCCGGAAGGCGGCGTCCAGCCGCTTCAGCAGGCCGTCGGTCATCGATGCCCCGGCAAAGCCCAGCTTGCGCACCGACGACACGTCGCTCCGCGCGAAGTCCGGGTCGGCCAGCAGGTCGTGGTACAGCGTCGGCACCAGATAGAGACAGGTCAGCCGCTCCGCCGCGATCAGTTCAAGCGCGCGGCCGGTGTCGAAGCGCGGCAGGCAGACGAAGCAGCCGTCGACCAACGCCATCGCCAGCAGCGAACGCACTCCCATCGTGTGGTAGAGCGGCATGACCCCCAGCGTCCGCTCGCCCCGCCGGTAGCAATTCTGGGCGACATGGGCGATTGCGGAGGCGCGCTCCGTCCGGTGACGGCGCGGCACGCCCTTGGGCTTGCCGGTGGTGCCGGAGGTGTAGAGGAACAGCGAGACATGCTCTGCCATGGCGCGCGGCTGCGCTTGGGCCATCTCGCTTTCCAGCAGATCGGCGAAGCGGTGGTCGCTTCCATCGCCCGGATCGCCGACCGCCCAATCGCCAATCACAATGCGGGGCAGCGCCCGCGCCGCGGCGGAGTCCCTGACGGCGTCGGCCGAAACATCCTGATAGAAGAGGGCGCGCACCTCGGCGTCGGGCAGGCAATAGTCCAACTCGTCGGCCTTCACCCGCCAGTTCAGCGGCACGACAGCGATGCCGGCCAACTGGCAGGCCCAATGGATGGTCGCCATCTCCCAAGTGTTCTGCAGCGCGGTGGCGATGCGGTCGCCGGGGCACAAGGCCAGCCGGTCGAAGGCACCGACCAGCCGGCGGATGCGCTCCAGCCATTGCGCGTAGGTCAGCCGCAGATCACCGTCGATAATGGCGACCGCGTCGGGGCTGCGCTCCGCGCTGGCGAGGATGCTGCGGCCGAGGTCAAACATGGGCGACCTCCTCCATCGTCCGGCTCGTGACCTCCATCACGGCGCGGACGATGCCGGCATAGCCGGTGCAGCGGCAAAGATGGCCGCTCAGCATGTCGCGTAGCTCCTCTTCGGTGGGTTTGGGATTGCGGCCCAGGTAATCGGTCAGCGACATCAGGATGCCGGCCGTGCAGAAGCCGCATTGCAGGGCGTGATGCTGGCGGAAAGCCTCCTGAAGCGCGGTCATGCGCCCCTCGTTGGCCTGCGCCAGCCCTTCGACGGTGTCGATGCGCCGGCCGTCGGCCTGGACCGCCAGGGTCAGGCAGGCGCGGGCAGCCACGCCGTCGATGCGGACGGTGCAGGCGCCGCAGACGCCGTGTTCGCAGCCGACGCGGGTGCCGTGGGCGCCCAGCTCGTGGCGCAGGAAATCGCTCAGCAGCAGGCGCGGATGGGCGTGGCCGGTGCGCGGCGTGCCGTTCAGGACGATGGAGACGGCATGGCGCGTCTCCGCCGCCAGCGGCGATGTTGATTTCAGCGGCGGCATGACAGGGCCTCCTCAAGGACGGTGCGGCCGATCCGGCGGACGAGGTCGCGGCGGTAGCGCGCGGTGGCGTGCTGGTCGTCGTCGCCGCCGAGATCCCAGGCGAAGGCGTTCAGCGCCTCGTCGAGGTCCGGCGGCAGCCTGCCAGCGGCGAGCGGCCAGGAGCGCAGCGTCGGCCGGTCCGCCACCCCGCCGACGGCGAGGCTGGCGCGCTCCCCATCCACTGTGGCGGCGCAGGCAGCGATGGCGAAATCGCCATGCCGCATCGACTGCTCCCGGAAGGCATGGCCGCTGCCCGGACGGGCCAGCGGGAAGCGGACGCATTCGACGATCTCGTCCGACGCTTTCACGGTGGTCAGCGGCCCCAGGAAGAAATCGGCGGCGGCGACGGTGCGACGGCGGCGCAGGTTGCGCAGCACCACCTCGCCGCCGGTGGCGACCAGACAGAGCGGCGTCTCGGCGCTGGGGTCGGCATGAGCGACCGATCCGCAGAGCGTGCCGCGGTTGCGGGTCTGGAAATGGCCAACCCACGGCAGGGCGGCGGCCAGCAGAGGCACTTCCTGGGCCAGGGTCGGACGGGCCAGAACCTCGGCCTGGGTGACGGCGGCGCCGACGGTCAGCCAGCCATCGTCGGCGCGCAGCGTGCGCAGCTCCTCCAGCCGGCCGAGGTCGATCAGCAGGCGCGGCTGCACCAGCCGCATGTTCAGCATCGGCATCAGCGACTGGCCGCCGGCGATCACGCGGGCGTCGTCACCCCCGGCCGCCAGCGCCGCCAGCGCGTCGGCGACGGTCGCCGGCCGCAGATAGTCGAAGGATGCGGGTTTCATCGCTTGAGTCCCAGAAGGCGCAGCAGGCGCGCCAGAAGTGACGGGTGTTCGGCCGGTGCGGCGGTGCCACCGGCGCGCGCCACCAGCTTCTCGAAGAACTGGCCGATCAGCAGGCGCGACGCGCTGTCCAGCATCCGGCCGCCGACCGCAGCGACCTTGCCGCCGACCGACGCGCCATACAGGTAGGTGACGCGCGTGCCGGTGGGCGTGCGCTCCAGCGTGACATGCCCGGTGCCGCTGCCCGATCCGAGCGCACTGGTGCCGCTGCCGGCCAGGGTCAGCGCGTTGGGCGGGTCGAGGTCGGACAGCGCCACCTCCGCGGTGTAGCGACCACGCACCGGGCCGATGCCGACAACAACCTCCGCCCGGTAGGCGTTGGGACCGACGAGGTCCAGCGCCTCGCAGCCGGGCAGCAGCGCCGCAAGCTCCTTCGGGTCGAGCAGGATGGCCCAGACTTGTTCGGGGTTCGCCGGCACCTCGCGGCTGCCCTCCCCGGTCAGGCCGCGCCCGCCTTTGGCGGCGGCCGACGGCGGAATTTCCCTGGCGCCGGCCGCCGGCGCCGGTCGCGGCGGTTCAGGCGGATGGATCAGCGCCGCCAGTTTAGCGGGGGTGATCGGCAAGGACGGCGGCCCGTCCACGGAAGCGGCAGACAGCGCATCGGCCACCGCGTTGGCGAGGCAGACCGGCGTGCTCATGCAGTTCCCCTCCCCCACCCCCTTGGCGCCGAGCGGCGTTACCGGCGACGGGCTTTCACGGTGAAGGATGACGGGAACCGGCACCTCGCAGGCGGTCGGCACCAGATAGTCGGCGAAGGTGCCGGACAGGAAGCGGCCGTCATCGCCATAGGCGTATTCCTCGTACAGCGCGGTGCCGACGGCATGGGCGAAGCCGCCAAGAATCTGACCCTCCACCAGCAGCGGGTTCAGCAGCCGGCCGGCATCGTGCATGGTGACGTAGCGGTCGATCCGCACCGCACTCGTCGTCCGGTCGATTTCCACGCCGCAAAAATCGAAAATGAAGCCGTAGCAGGCCGAACTGTTGATGTGGTCGGCGTCGGTCGGCGCCTTCAGCGGCTCCGGCGTCCAGAAGGCGGTCTCGCGCAGCGCCGCCTCCTGCCCGTCGGGCAGCGTGCCGGGCGCCCAGTGGCCGGCGGCGGCAACGCGGGAGAAGGACAGGCTGTTGTCCGGGTTGGCCTCGGAGAAGACCTTGCCGCTGGCGAAGCGCACATCGTCGGCCCGGCAGTTCAACTGTCCGGCGACCAGCACCGCCATGCGCCCGCGCAGCCGGGTCGCCGCCACCTGGGCCGCCCCCGCCACCGCCCCGGCGAAGCGGCTGGAATAATTGCCCGAAGCGATCGACCAGGCATCCTTGCCGGTGTCAAGGTCGGTGTTGACGCGGATGTCCTCGAAGCGCAGGCCGAAGACGTCGGCCACCACCTGGGCCAGCACGGTGCGGTGCCCCTGCCCCTGCGGAGCCGAGGCCACCGTCACCGACACGCCACCGGTGGGATCGACGGCGACGCTGGCGGTCGCCTGCGCGCCGTTCTTCGGTCCGGCCTTGCGCCGTTCATCGGCGGTCAGGACGGTGGTGATGTAGCCCATGTTGGAGATCGACGGCTCCACCACCGCGGCGTAGCCGATGCCGTAGAGCCGCCCCTCCGCCCGCAGCGCGTCGCGCCGCGCCTTCAGCGCATCGAGCGCACCCTCGCGCACCGCCTGGTCCAGCGTCGCGCGGTAGTCGCCGCTGTCGAGCGTCCCGCCCGACGCGGTGCGGTAGGGCATGGCGTCGACCGCCACCAGATTGCGGCGGATGACGTCGAGCGGGTCGAGCCCCAACTCCGCCGCCACCCGGTTCATCAGCCGCTCCAGCCCGTAATAGAGCTGCCCGCCGCCGAAGCCGCGATTGAGACCGGTCGGCGTCTTGTTGGTGACGACGATGCGGTTGGTCACCGCCAGGTTGGGAATGTCGTAGGCGCCGGTCAGGTTGCCGTGGTTGCGGTAGAGCGAGGCCGGTTCCGGCGCCCGCAGATAGGCGCCGCAATCCTCGGTCTGCTCCATCCGCAGAGCCAGCACCCGGCCGTCCGGCTCCACCGCCGCGTCGATACGCATGCGGCGCGCGGTGGCCGAGGTGGCGGCCATCAGATGCTCCAGCCGGTCCTCCACCCACTTCACCGGCCGGCCGGCAACGCGGGCGCACAGCCCCATCAGCACGACATAGGGGAACACCGCCTGCTTGTTGCCGAAGCTGCCGCCGGAATGGGGCGGCGTCTTCAGCCGCAACCGCGATCCCGGGACGTTCAGCGCCTTCGCCATCACCGGATGGACGGCGAAGGGGCCGGAGAAGTTCGACAGCACCTCGTAGGAATCCTCGGCCGCGTCGTAATCAGCGAGGACGACGAAGCATTCCATCGGGGTGCAGGAGTTGCGGGGATACTCGACCTCGACCGACACGGTGCGGGCGGTGCTGGCGAAGGCGGCCTCGGGATCGCCGTAGCGGAAGCTGCGGCTGTTGACGAGGTTGGAGCCCACCGCCGGATGGAGCGGCTCCGACCCTTCCTCCAACGCCTGGGCAATCGAGGTCACCGGCGGCAGCGGGCGGTAGCGCACCTCGATGCGGTCGAGCGCGTCTTCGGCCAGATAGCGGCTGTCGGCCAGCACCACCGCCACCGGTTCGCCGACATGGCGCACGCGGTCGATGGCGAGACACCAATGCTCCATCGGCGCGCGGATGCCGACCAGGAACGCGCTTGCATGGCGTTTGGCGTCGGCCCCGGTCACCACGGCGGCGACGCCGGGAACCGCCAGCGCGGCAGTGATGTCGATGCCCAGAAGGTCGGCATGGGCATGCGGCGAGCGCAGGATCGCGGCGTGGAGGGTGCCGGGCTTCACCGGCAGATCGTCGGCATAGCGGGCAACGCCGGTCAGCAGCGCCGCATCCTCGACCCGCGGCATCGCGCGGCCGACGAATGGCGCCGGACTTGGCTTGACTTCAATGGTCTGCGTGGCGGTCGCAGGGGCCGTTTGGGTGGCCGTCATCGTCATCCTCCGGTTACCGGAGAAGACTAGACCGTTCGCCCCGCAAAGCTTTTACCGTGGAGTGTCGCGATTTACCCTAGCGTCTCATTTTCATGCATGCCCGGCCTCAGGCGGCCCGCCGCCTGCCCGGTCCACCAGATTGACGACGCGGCGGTATTCGGTGGGCGTCACGCCCTGGTGGTTGCGGAAGAAGCGGCTGAAATGGCTGGGCGCCGAAAAGCCGAGCCGGCCGGACACCTCGGTGGCGCTCTCCAGCCCGGCGGCCATGGCGTCGATGGCCGCTTCCATCCGCAACACGTTGAAATAGAGCGCCGGGGTGATCGCCATCGTCTGCTGGAACAGCCGGAACATGTGGGCACGCGACAGACCGGCTGCGGCAGCGACGCGGCCGGCGTCGAATTCCTCGCCCAGGGTTCCCCGCATGAAACGAATGGCCTGACGGATGCGGAAGTCGCCGGCCGCCGGGGCGGCATGGCGCGTGCCGCCCAGCGTCCGCCATTCGGAGAAACGGTCGATGATGGCGATCATCAGGTCGAACAGCGCCTCCTCCATCCGCTCGCCCGACGGATCGTCATACAGCAGTTCGGCTGCCATACGGTCGGCCAGCCGGCGGATGTACGGCGTCAGCTCGCCGCAGGACTGCGCGAAGAAGCCGGGATTGCCGCTGGCGTTGAGTTCCCTCTGCATGGCGCCAAGCCAGCGCGGTTCGATGTACAGCGCCAGGATGACCGTGCGCGGAGCGCCCGGCTGGTGGGCATAGGAATGGGCCTCCCAGCTGTTGACCAGAACCGCAGTGTCGTCGCGCAGCGGATAGAGCTGTTCCCCCACCGCGAAACGGGTGTCGGCGCCGGACGCCTTGATCAGCACATGGCAATGGGGATGCGCGTGATGGATCAGCGCATTGTCCATGTCCAACAAGGCGACGCGGCCAAAGCTTCCCTGATGGATGCGCATCGCTTTCGACATGGCGTCCGATCCCTTTCTACCCGCCCGCAGCCAGCGGCCGCAGGGGTAATCTTCGATAGTTTGCTTTACAAGCTAATCATCAGCGGCCGCCTTTACCAGATCCATCGGACGGGATCCCTTGGACGCATGGCTGCCGGTAAGAGGAGAAGGAGCGGCAAAAAGAAGTGCCGGCCTGCTGCCCGAAGATGGCGGATCGACCTTAGAGGCGGTTTCCAGAACCCTTGTGTCTTTGAATTTTGCTAGAGAAGAAGCCCTGGGGGGTGGGGCATGCCCCACCCCCCAGGGTGGAGCGGCACCCGCTAAACCCTTGGCCCTGGCCGGCCGCGGATGAGCTTGGGACCGCTCCGCCGTCTTCCACGCCCGAACAGTTGCCTGGCACGACCGCCGAACAGGCAAGGAAGGGATCCGAAGAATGGCACTTCTTCTCATATTTGTCGGCATTGATGTAAGCAAAGACGCTCTCGATGTCCATCTCCTGCCCGGCAACGCTTCCTGGCGCGTGGACAACACCGAGCAGGGCTGGAAACAACTGATGGCGTGGCTGGAACGCCACGGCGAGCCGGCCCAGATCACCATCGCCCTGGAGGCCAGCGGTGGCTTCGAGAAGGGCTGCGCCCGCAAGTTCGCCGAGGCGGGCTATACCGTCTCCATCCTCGATCCGGTACGCGTGCGCCGCTTCGCCGAGGCCGCCGGTCAGTTCGCCAAGACCGACGCCATCGACGCCCGCGTCATCGCCCGCTTCGCCCAGACCTTCACCACCACCCCGGCGGTCTTCGACCAAGCCACCGAGCGGCTGGCTGAGACTGTGCGCTGGCGCCGCCAGCTGATCGAGCAGAAGACCGCGCTGGACAATCAACTGCGTGGCTTGACCAGCACCTCCCTGCGCCGTGCCACGCGCGGCCTGCTGACCCGGCTCGAAACGCTGATCGAGCGGATCAGCGACGAGATCGCCAAGCAGATCCAGGCCAATCCGGCCTGGACCGCCGTGACCAAGCCGATCCACTCGATCAAGGGAGTCGGCCCGGTCACGGTCGCCACCCTGCTGGCCGAGTTGCCTGAACTGGGCAGGCTCGACCGGCGAAAGATCGCCGCATTGGTTGGGGTGTGCCCTTACACCCGCCAAAGCGGCAAGAGCGACGCCAAGCGCATGATCCGCGGTGGGCGCCTTGGACTGCGCAACGCACTCTACATGGCCGCACTAACCGCCATGCGATATGATCCAACCCTCAAAGCCTTCTCCAAGCGCCTCAGAGCCGCCGGAAAGCCGGGAAAGGTCGCCGTCGTCGCTGTCATCCACAAAATGCTGACAATTCTCAACGCTCGGGTCCGTGACGCACTGGCAGCCATTCCCACCAACACATGAACAAGACAGTTGCTCATCCGATGATCACCCCTCCGGAAACCCGCTGATCTGCTGTCGGTTTCCTGTGCCTTTGGCACAGAGAGGCGGGCATGGGACCGACAGTTGCGGACTTGGTTGCAGGGCTCATCGACCGGATCGAGGCTCGGCCTGCCGGCCCCGGGCGTCCGCCGATGTCCACCGTGGAGGTCATCGAAACCCTCCGCTTCTTCCTGCGTGAGGGCGTCCAGTGGCGCGAACTTCGGGCGGCGGACGGGCGCGCCTCAGGCTCAACCCTGCGCCGCCGCTTGGACAAATGGGACACGACAGCGTTGCTCCGCCGTGTCCATGCCGTCCTCGTCCGTATGGCGCGCTCCGGTCCCGATGCCGCCGCTTGGGACGTCGTGGTCGACAGTTGTTCGGTACGTGCAAAGCACGGTGGTGAGTTGACCGGACCAAACCCGACCGACCGCGGCAAGCCCGGCACCAAGTATCACGTGGTGGTCTCCACTGACGGCCTGCCACTGGCGGTCATGCCGTCAGCCGCCAATGTCCATGACACCATGCTCTTCCCGGACTTGCTGCGCCTGGCCCAGGTGGTCTGCGCCGCCATTGCCAAGCTCTACGCCGACGCAGGCTACGACAGTGCCGATAACCGTTGGCTCTGCTTACGTGACGGGGTTCAACCGCACATCCGCAAGATCGGCGAGCCCCATGGCTCCGGGCTCGGCAAGGTCCGATGCGTTGTCGAGCACGGCTGCGCTTGGCTACTCGCGAACAAACGCCTGGATCGACGGCAGGATAGGCTCGGACGGATCGTCCTCTCCTTGCTCACTGCCGCCGCCATCTTCATCATCGCAAACCGCCTCAGTGCATTCTGAAGACCGCCCCTAAGAGGCGATCAGCGACCGTCCGCTCGGCACCTCCTGGGACGACATAAGCGGGGCCGCCAGCGGGCCTCTGGTCGACTTCCTCCAGCTCTGCCTGGAGGCGCTGGGCTACACGCCGACCAAGAATGCCTTGCACAACCGGGACGACTACCAGCTGCCGTTGCACCTCCTTCCGCCATCCTTTGCCACCGATCTGGAGGCATGGATGCGGCGGCTGTCCGGCGCCGATCCGCTGGACGACCTGGGTCCGGCCTGCCCGTTGCGCCCCAGCTCGCTGAAGACCGCCCGCGGCCATGTGCTGCGTTTCGCCGCCTCCGTCGTACGTGCCGGCGAGGAGCCCCAAGACGATCGAGGAGGGGCCGTATCACGAGTCGATGAAGGAGCGCCTGAACAGCCTGGAAGCGGGCAAAGCCCAGTTGCTCGCCGCAGCGGAGGAGTCCGACGCCGATCTGCCGGCGGTACTGCTGCCCCCCTACCGCCGCAAGGTGGAAGCGCTGAAGACGGCCCTCGCTGGCGGCGAGGACAGCGCCGAGGCGATGGAAATGGTGCGGATCATGATCGAGCGCGTTGCCCTGATGCCCTCCCCTGCCGGGGCGGGGTTGGACGCCGACCTGCATGGCGAACTGGCCAGCATCCTGGCTGTCTGGTAGGGCGCTGCTCAGATGCGCAAGGCTCAGACGCACGAACGCCCCGGACCTTCCGAACAGGGCCGTCAGTGTCGGTGGTTGCGGGGGCAGGATTTGGCTTTTACCGAACGTGCGCCCGACATGGGCGTAAAGAACAGGTCACCCAAGCAGATTCGAGCCAATGAGTATCGCCACCATGTCACTTGGTGGAAACTTCTTATGGTTGACATGCCAGCGCATCGGCTGCAAATGCAGGAATGCTGCGCAGAGTCGAGATTACAGCAGCGATGCGCAGCTAACCAAAAATGGAGGTCGGGACGCTTTCGAGTTCTAGTACTACAGCCGGTCTCGACTGGGCGAGTTGAGCTGTTGAGCTGTTGAGCTGTTGAGCTGTTGAGCTGTTGAGCTGTTGAGCTGTTGAGCTTGGATCCTGCGGGAGGGTCTGAGCATGAGTGGCATGGCGCAAGCGGCGGCTTGGTCCGACGCCCTAGCAGGGCTGATCAACGGACTGCACTCGTTCTATAGTGCAGTTGGTCGTCAACGTGCTGTGCGGTACGTACAGGGCCTGCTGGCGCCGCTGGAGCGCAAGACCGGCTGGCAGTTGGCCGAAGCTTTGGGTGATCCCTCACCAGCGGCAATGCAGGATTTCCTGGGCCGGACCCGCTGGGATGCCGATGCCGTGCGCGACGACCTCCAAACTTATGTCATCGAGTACCTGAGCGACGACGAGGCCGTCCTGATCTTGGACGAGACCGGCTTCATCAAGAAAGGGGACCGCTCGGTCGGGGTGAAACGGCAGTATTCCGGCACCGCCGGACGGATCGAGAACTGTCAGGTGGGCGTCTTCCTCGGCTACGCCACCCGGCGCGGCCGGGTTCTGGTCGACCGCACACTCCACCTGCCCGAGGAGTGGGATCGCGCTGGACCATCGAGTCCTGCTTCGAGGCCGCCAAGGGCGAGGTCGGGCTCGACCAATATGAGGTTCGGTCGTGGACGGGCTGGCGCCGGCACGTCACGCTGGCCATGCTGGCTTTGGCCTTCCTCACCGTCGTGCGCATGACGGCCATTGGGGGGAGAGGACCGGCTCAACCTGACCGCCGACCTTCTCCCCCTGACCGTGCCCGAGATCCGCACCCTCCTGGCAGCCTTGGCCGGCCGGTAACTCCTCCCCACCGTCGCTATCGCTTGGTCCATATGGCGAAGACGACATCAACAGCGGGCACGCTGGTCTCATTGGAAACGCCGAACAAAAACCGATAGAGACCGGCTGTAGTACTAGTGCGGTTCAGTTCCCCTTCAATCGGATACCACAACGAGCAGATCCTTGGTCTCGACACTCCATCCCTGCTCGATCACGATGCGCTCGACCGTACCGGGGCGATCGGCGCGCACGATGGTCTCCATCTTCATCGCTTCCAGCGACATCAGCGCGTCGCCGGCTTCGACCCGCTGGCCCGGCCGGATCAGGATCCCGGTGATCAGCCCAGGCATCGGCGCCCCGATATGGGCGGGGTTGCCGTTCTCCGCCCTGGTCCGTCCAGCCCGCGTCGGTGTTACCGAGCGGTCCTGTACCTCGATCGTGCGCGGCTGCCCGTTCAGTTCGAAGAATACGGCGCGCTGCCCAGCTTCGTCGGCCTCCCCGATCGCCAGGTAACGCATGAGCAACGTCTTGCCCGCTTCCAGAGACAGCGACACCTCCTCGCCCCGCACCAGCCCGTGGAAGAAAACCGGGGTGGGGAGCACGCCGACGTCACCATAAACCGCACGGTGCTTGGCGTAGTCGGTGAACACAGTCGGGTACATGAGGTATGAGGCGAGTTGGCAGTCATCGACCGGATGGCCTGCCGCACGCTCCGCCGCGGCGCGCTCCGCCTCCAGGTCGGCCGGCGGGATCAGCGCACCGGGCCGGCCGGCCAGCGGCGTCCCGCCCTTCAACACCTTGCGCTGCAAAGCGTCCGGGAAGCCGCCCGGCGGCTGGCCGATCTCGCCGCGCATCAGCTGCACCACCGAATCGGGGAAGGCGATCTCCTTTGCCGGGTCGAGCACATCCGCCTCGCCCAGCCCGCCGGCGACCATCATCAGCGCCATGTCGCCGACCACCTTCGACGTCGGCGTCACCTTGACGATGTCGCCGAACAACCGATTCACCGTGGCGTAGGCTTCGACCACCTGATCCCAGCGCTCCTCCAAACCGAGCGCGCGTGCCTGTTCCCGCAGGTTCGTGTACTGGCCGCCGGGCATTTCGTGCCGGTAGACCTCCGACGAACCGGCACGCACGTCACTCTCGAACGGCGCATAGCATCGCCGCACCTGCTCCCAATACTGGGACAGCACCGTGATCGCCCGCCGGTCAAGGCCGGTGTCGCGCGCCGTATGCTCAAGCGCCGCGGCGATGGAACCCAGGGGGGGCTGCGACGTCAACCCCGACAGGCTGTCCATGGCGGCGTCCACCACGTCCACCCCGGCCTCCACAGCAGCCAGCACGCTGGCCGCGCCGGCGCCGGAGGTGTCGTGGGTGTGGAAGTGGATGGGCAGCCCGACCTCCTCGCGCAGCGTGCGCACCAGCAGAGCGGCAGCGGCCGGCTTGCACAGGCCGGCCATGTCCTTGATGCCGAGGATGTGGGCGCCCGCCGCCTCCAGTTCCCTCGCGAGGGCCACGTAGTATTTCAGGTCGTACTTGGGCCGGCGCGGATCGAGCAGATCGCCGGTGTAGCAGAGGGCCGCCTCGCAGATCGCCCCGGTCCCGCGAACCGCGTCGATTGCGACGCGCATGTTCTCGACCCCGTTCAGGCTGTCGAAGACGCGGAACACGTCGACGCCGCCCGACGCCGCTTGTTGGATGAAGTGGCGCACCACGTTGTCCGGGTAGTTGGCGTAGCCCACCGCATTCGACGCGCGCAGCAGCATCTGCAGCAGCTGGTTCGGCATCGCCGCCCGCAGGCCGGCGAGGCGCTCCCACGGGTCCTCCTTGAGAAAGCGCATGGCCACGTCGAAGGTAGCGCCGCCCCAGCACTCCACCGAGAACAGCTGCGGCAGCAGTCGGGCATAAGCCGGCGCCGCGGCGAGCAGATCGTGGCTTCGAACCCGGGTGGCCAGCAGCGACTGGTGGGCATCGCGCATGGTGGTGTCGGTCACCAGCACCTTGCGCTGCTCGCGCACCCAGCGGGCCAGGGCGTCGGCCCCGTCCAACTCCAGGCGCTGCTTGAGGCCCGGCGGCGGCGCGTCCGCGGACATGGCGGGCGGCTTCGGCTGTGCCGGACGGGGAGCGGCTTTGCTCTTCAGCTCGGGATAGCCATTGACCATCACGTCGGCGATGTAGGTCAGCAGCCGGCTGGCGCGGTCGCGGGGCGGCGGGCGGCGGAAAAGCTCGGGCGTGGTGTCGATGAAACGCGTGGTGCAGGTGGCGGCGCGGAACTCCGGATGTGCGATCAGCGCCTGAAGGAAGGTGAGATTGGTCGTCACGCCGCGGATGCGGAACTCGCGCAGGGCCCGGTCCATGCGGGCGATCGCCTCGTCCGGGGTCGGCGCCCAGGCGACCACCTTCTCCAGCAGACTGTCGTAGTGCCGAGTGAGCACCGCTCCGGAGTAGGCCGTGCCGCCGTCCAGGCGGACGCCGAAACCGTTGGCGCCACGGTACAGGCTGATGCGGCCGTGGTCGGGGACGAAGTTGTTGTCCGGATCCTCGGTGGTGATGCGGCACTGGATGGCGTGACCCGACAAGTTGATGTCGCTCTGGGCCGGAACCCCGCTCCCGGCATCGCCGATGCGGGCCCCGGCGGCGATGCGGATCTGCGCCTTCACGAGGTCGATGCCGGTGACCGCTTCGGTGACGGTGTGCTCGACCTGGATGCGCGGGTTCACCTCGATGAAGTAGAAGGCGCCGGTGTCGGCGTCCATCAGGAACTCGACGGTGCCGGCGTTGCGGTAGCCGGCAGCGCGGGCAAGCGTGAGTGCGGCGTCGCACAGCGCGGCGCGCTCGACCGCCGTCAGGTAGGCGGCCGGGGCGCGCTCGACGACCTTCTGGTTGCGGCGCTGGACGGAGCAGTCGCGCTCGAACAGGTGGACGAGCGTGCCGTGCGCATCGCCCATAACCTGCACCTCGACGTGACGGGCGCGGCGGACGAGCTTCTCAAGGTAAAGCTCGCCGTTGCCGAAAGCGGCCTGGGCCTCGCGCCGGGCGGCGGCGACCAGATCCGGAAGGCCCTCAGCCGTCTCGACGACGCGCATGCCACGGCCACCGCCGCCCCAACTTGCCTTCAGCATGAGGGGATAGCCGATCTCCGCGGCAAGGCGCGCCGCGCCGGCAACGTCGTCGGGCAGTGCGCCCGTTGCGGGCATGACGGGAACGCCGGCCGAGACGGCAAGGGTGCGCGCCGCCACCTTGTTGCCGAGCAGGCGCATGGTGTCGGCCGACGGACCGATGAAGGTGATGCCCGCCGCGGCGCAGGCGTCCGCGAAGTCCGGGTTCTCGGAAAGGAAGCCATAGCCGGGGTGGATGGCGTCGGCGCCGGTGCGGACGGCGGTGGCGATGATGGCGTCGATGTCGAGATACGCCTCGATGGGTCCCCTGCCCTCGCCGATCCGATAGCTCTCGTCCGCCTTGAAGCGGTGCAGTGAAAAACGGTCCTCGTATGCAAAGACGGCGACGGTCGGGATCCCGAGTTCGGTAGCCGCACGCAGCACACGAATGGCGATCTCGCCCCGGTTGGCGACCAGAATTTTGCGAAAGGGGGAGGCATGCATCACGATATCCCGACCAGAAGAGAACATCCGGAAGCCGTCCGGACCTGACGGAGGGTTGGCGTCACCCCTACAAGGCGGCGTCCAGGGCCGGCATTGCCGTAAACAGGTCGGCGACGAGGCCGTAGTCGGCGACCTGGAAGATCGGCGCCTCCTCGTCCTTGTTGATCGCGACGATGATCTTGCTGTCCTTCATGCCGGCCAGATGCTGGATGGCCCCCGATATGCCGACGGCGATATAGAGATCCGGCGCCACGATCTTGCCGGTCTGCCCGACCTGATAGTCGTTCGGCACATACCCCGCATCCACTGCGGCGCGCGACGCACCGACCGCGGCGCCCAGCTTGTCAGCCACCGCTTCCAAAAGATGGAAGTTCTCCCCCGACTGCATGCCGCGTCCGCCGGAGATCACCACCCGCGCCGAGGTCAGCTCCGGCCGTTCGGACTTCGACAGCTCCGCCGACACGAAGCTGGACATCCCCGGATCGGTCGTGGTCGCCAGCGCCTCGACCGGCGCCGAACCGGTCGCCGCCACCGGATCGAAGGCGGTGCTGCGCACCGTGATGACCTTCACCGAATCCGCCGATCGCACCGTGGCGATGGCGTTGCCGGCATAGATCGGCCGCTCGAAAATGTCCGGCGACACCACCGCGGTGATTTCCGAAATCTGCGCCACGTCCAGAAGCGCCGCCACGCGCGGCAGCACGTTCTTGCCCGTGGAGGTCGCCGCCGCCAGCACATGGCCGTACCCCGGCGCCAGGCTTGCCAGCAGTGTGGCCAGCGGCTCGGCCAGCGCATGCGCGTAGATTGCGTCCTCGGCCAGCAGCACCTTGGCGACGCCGTCGGCCTTGGCCGCGTCCTCTGCCGCGGCGCGGGCGCCTTGCCCGGCAACCAGGACGTGGACTTCGCCGCCGATCTTCCGGGCGGCGGCGATGACGGACAGCGTGGCGGTCTTGAGCGACGCGTTGTCGTGTTCGGCCAGGATCAGGATCGTCATGTCAGATCACCCGCGCTTCCGTCTTGAGCTTGTCCACGAGGGCGGCCACATCGGCCACCTTGATGCCGCCCTTGCGCCTGGGCGGCTCGGTCACTTTGAGTGTCGTCAGACGTGGCGCCACATCGACGCCGAGCGCGTCGGGCGTGAGTGTCTCGAGCGGCTTCTTCTTCGCCTTCATGATGCTTGGCAGCGAGGCGTAGCGCGGCTCGTTCAGGCGCAGGTCGGTGGTGACGACCGCCGGCAGCGCCAGCTCGATGGTCTCCAGACCACCGTCGATCTCTCGCGTGACCGTCAGCCTGCCCTCGCCCGGCACCAGCCTGGAGGCGAACGTGCCCTGCGGCCAGCCGAGCAGCGCCGCCAGCATCTGGCCGGTCTGGTTGCAGTCGTCGTCGATCGCCTGCTTGCCGAGCAGCACCAGCTGCGGAGCTTCCTTTTCGACCAGCACCTTGAGCAATTTGGCGACGGCGAGCGGCTGCAGCTCGGCATCCGTCTGCACCAGGATGGCGCTGTCGGCACCCATCGCCAGCGCGGTCCGCAGCGTCTCCTGGGCGCCGGCCGGGCCGATCGAGACGGCGACCACCTCGGTGGCCTTGCCGGCTTCCTTCAAGCGAACCGCCTCTTCGACAGCGATCTCGTCGAAGGGATTCATCGACATCTTGACGTTGGCCGTCTCCACGCCCGAGCCGTCCGCCTTCACGCGGACCTTCACATTGTAGTCGACCACCCGTTTGACGGGCACCAGCACCCTGCTCAACTCGGCATCCCTCCCTAATTCCGTATGGGTAAGGCCGTGACATCGCGCATCGCCCTGCGCGGCGATCGCCACGGCCTGTTGTCTCGTCACCGGCTCCGGCCGGAACTCCCGGCCTCTACTCCACAGCCGGCTCTCCGGCTGCAGCGAGAACGAGCCGCGCCTTGCGCGCCACCGCTTCGTCGACCATGCGGCCGGAGACCACGCCGACGCCCTTGAGGCTTTCGAGCAGGATGTGGCGGGCCTCCGCCACGGCCTCCGCACTCGGTGTCAGCGCTTCGTTGATGACGGCCACCTGCCTTGGATGGATGGCCGCCTTGCCCCCAAAGCCGAGGCGGATGGATGCATGCGTTTCGGCGCGCAGTCCGGGATCGTCGTCCGGCATGAAGTACGGTGAATCGATGGCGGCAAGCCCGCCGAGCGCCGCCGCCTGGACCACCCGGCCGCGCGCCAGCAACAACGGCTCCCACGCGCAGTCCGCACCGAGATCGGCGGCGAAGTCGGCGGCCCCGAAGAACAGCGCTTCGAGGCGCGGAGTGGCCCGCGCCATGGCCTCGGCCTTCTCCACGCCTCTGGCGCTCTCGATCAGAGCGATCAGGCGGGCGGTCTTTCCCGCCTGGGTCAACAGCCCGTCCAGCAAGCGCAGGATGTCTGGCGAGTCGGCCTTGGGGACGATGATCGCGTCGGGCTGCGCTCCGGAGTGCAGGAGGGCCAGCATATCTTCAAGCCCGAACGCCGTGCCTGGAGCGTTGATGCGCAATGCACGCCCTGTATGGCCATCCGGCGCCTGGGACAGCCAGTCCATCGCTGCGGTCCGTGCCACGGCCTTGCCGCCGGCCGCAACGGCATCCTCCAAATCGATGATGACGACGTCGGCACCGACCTCGGCCGCCCGAGTGAAGCGCTCCGGTTTGGTGCCGGGCGTAAACAGCCAGCTGCGGCGGGGCATCACGCGGCCTCCAGTTCGGCCTGCATGGCGATCCGTCCGGCGGGATCGAGCGCCCACAGCGATGCCCCGTCCGGGGTCGGCGTTCCGCAGAGCGTAAAGGGCTGCACGTCGAACAAAGGCCGTTGCGCGCGGAACTGGAAGGTGGAGATCCGGGCGCCGGGGTTGTGACGCAGGAACAGGTCCATCAGCAGGGTGGCGATCAGCGGACCATGAACCACAAGCCCCGGGTATCCCTCGACCGCCTCGGCGTATTGCCGGTCATAGTGGATCCGATGGCCGTTGAAAGTAAGCGCCGAGAAACGGAACAGCAGCATCGGGTCGGCGTCGACGGTCCGCTCCCACACGGCCGAGGGTGCCGGGTCGGCTGGGTCGGTTGATGGCGCGGCACCGGGAGCCGCGGCCTCACGATAGACGATGTTCTGCAACTCGCGCAGCGCAGGACCGTCCTGAACGAAGACGTCATGCGCGACCGTCACGAACAGCATGGGGCCCGACCGTCCCGTCTTGGGCTCCACGGAAAGGATGGTCGAGCGCCGGCGCAGGGCCTCGCCCTGGCGGATCGGCGCGAGAAATTCAAGGCGTCCGCCGGCGAACATGCGGCGCGGCAACGGCACCGGAGGCAGGAAGCCGCCGCGGTGGGGATGGCCGTCGCGGTCGAGCATCCCCTGCATGGCTTTCGGCAGGAAGTACAGCCAATGCCCGAGCGGCGGCACCTCGCCGGATCGCCAGGGCGGAGCCGCGTAATCCAGCGTGGCGGCCAGCGCCAGAAGCGGCGGCACCGCGGCGACGTCGAGGTTCTCCTCCTCGCGCCCGATCCAGTCCTTCAGGTTTTCCAGGTTCATCATACCCATCCCTCGCGGGCGTCCCGGTCAGAACGACTTCGGCATTTGGAGCACGTGCGTGCCGACGTGGGACAGAATCAGGTTGGTGGAGATCGGCGCGATCTGATAGAGGCGCGTTTCGCGGAACTTGCGCTCGATGTCGTACTCTTCCGCGAAGCCAAATCCGCCGTGGGTCTGCAGGCACGTATCGGCGGCATGCCAGGAGGCCTCGGACGCCAGCATCTTCGCCATGTTGGCTTCGGTACCGCATGGGATGCCGGCGTCGAACATGGACGAGGCCCTGTCGACCATCAACGCCGCGGCCTGCGTCTCCACGTAATTGCGTGCGATGGGAAACTGGACGCCCTGGTTGGCGCCGATCGGGCGGCCGAACACCTCCCTCTCCCGGGCATAGGTCGAGGCGCGGTCGATGAAGAAACGGGCGTCACCGATGCATTCCGACGCGATCAGGATGCGTTCCGCGTTCATGCCGTCGAGGATGTAGCGGAAGCCCTTGCCCTCCTGGCCGATCAGGTTCTCCGTAGGAACCTCCAAATTGTCGAAGAACAGTTCGGTGGTGGCGTGATTGATCATGGTGCGGATCGGCCGGATGGTCAGCCCGTTGCCGACCGCCTGGCGCATATCGACCAGCAGAACACTCATGCCCTCCGCGGGCTTGGCCGCCTGATCGCGAGGCGTGGTGCGCACCAGCAACAGCATCAGGTCGGAATGTTCGGCGCGCGAGATCCAGACCTTCTGGCCGTTGACGATGTATTTGTCGCCCTCCCGTTGGGCGAAGGTGCGGATGCGGGTGGTGTCGGTGCCACTCGTCGGTTCGGTCACTCCGAACGCCTGGAGGCGGAGCGACCCATCGGCAATTCCTGGCAGATAGGCCTGCTTCTGGGTCGGCGTGCCGTGCCGCAGGAGGGTGCCCATCGTGTACATCTGGGCGTGGCAGGCTCCGCCGTTGCAACCGCTGCGGTGGATTTCCTCGAGGATCGCGGTCGCCGCACCGAGGCCGAGGCCGGAGCCGCCGTATTCCTCGGGGATCAGCACCGAGAGAAAGCCCGCCTGTGTCAATGCCTGGACGAATTCGGTCGGGTAAGTGCGGCTCGCATCGAGCTTGCGCCAGTATTCGCCAGGGAAACCCGCGCACAAACGGCGGACAGACTCTCTGATTTCGGGAAAGGAATCCGCGTCCATTTCAATTCCATTAGTGTTGCGGGTTGATGTTCGGGGAATTAAACGGCGCTTGGACGATATCCGTCAAATGGGATGTCATCTATGCAGGTCATAGGGTCCCACTATGGCGGCGTGGCGGAAACGCAATGCAGCCGGTTACCCCTGAAGGCGGGGAGGACCGTCGTTTCAAGCCGTGCCTCCGCGTCACTCCGAGGCATGGCCCTACAGTCCCGGGTAGTTCGGTCCGCCGCCGCCCTCGGGGGTCACCCAGTCGATGTTCTGGGTGGGATCCTTGATGTCGCAGGTCTTGCAGTGGACGCAGTTCTGAGCGTTGATCCGCAGGCGCGGATCGCCGCCGTCCCCGCTGCGGACGATCTCGTACACCCCGGCCGGGCAGTAGCGGGTCTCCGGCGCGTCGTAGAGCGCCAGATTGATGCGGATCGGCGTCTCCGCGTCCTTCAGCGTCAGGTGCGGCGGCTGGTCTTCCTCGTGGTTGGTGTTCGACAGGTACACCGAGGACAGCCGGTCGAAGCTCACCGTGCCATCCGGCTTGGGATAGGCGATCGGCTGCGCGTCGCCGGCCTTCTTCAGCGTCGCGTGGTCCGGGTGCCTGTGGTGCAGCGTCCACGGCGACCTGCCGCCGACGGCCGTCTCGTAGGCCGCGTTGGCGAGGCCGGCCCACAGGCCCTTCCGAAAGCCGGGCCGGATGTTGCGCACCCGGTACAGCTCGTCCCACACCCAGGATTTCCTGAGGCGCGCCTGGTATTCCGTCACCTCGCGCCCGTCGCCGCCGCCGGTCAGGTGGTCGAACACCGCCTCGGCCGCGACCATGCCCGACTTCATTGCGGTGTGGTTGCCCTTGATCTTCGGCACGTTCAGGAAGCCGGCGCCGTCGCCGACGATCAGGCCGCCGGGAAAGGTCAGCTTCGGGATCGACTGGAAGCCGCCCTCGCTCAGTGCGCGGGCGCCGTAGGCCAGACGCCGGCCGCCTTCGAAGGTCGGACGGATGGCCGGGTGCGTCTTGTAGCGCTGAAACTCTTCGAATGGGCTCAGATGCGGGTTGGCATAGTCCAGCCCCACCACGAAACCGACCGACACCAGATTGTCCGACAGGTGGTACAGGAACGAACCGCCGTAGGTGTCGGGGGTCAACGGCCAGCCGATGCTGTGTTCGATCAGGCCCGGATTCGATTTGGCTGGGTCGATTTCCCACAGCTCCTTGATGCCGAGGCCGTAGGTTTGCGGATCGACGCCGTCGCGCAGGTTGAAGCGCGCCATCAGCGTCTTGGTCAGGCTGCCGCGGCACCCCTCGGCGAAGATGGTCTGCCTGGCATGCAGCTCGACGCCAGGGGTGTGGTTGCCGGTGGCCCTCCCATCCCTGCCAATGCCCATGTCGCCGGTGGCGACGCCCTTCACCACGCCCTGTGGATCATGGAGCACTTCCGCACCGGCGAAGCCGGCATAGATCTCGACGCCCAGCTGCTCCGCCTGCTGGCCGAGCCAGCGGCCGAGATTGCCCAGCGAAATGATGAAATTGCCGGTGTTGTGCATCTGCGGAGGGGTCGGCAGGCGGAACGCCTTGGCCTCGGTGAGGAAGAGGAAGCGGTCCTCCTTGGCCGGGGTATCGAGCGGGGCGCCCTTGTCGCGCCAGTCCGGGATCAGTTCGTCGAGCGCATGTGTCTCGAACACCGCGCCGGAGAGCAGGTGCGCTCCCACCTCCGAACCCTTTTCGATGACGCAGACCGAAAGCTCCTTTCCGCTCTCCTGCGCCAGTTGCTTCAGACGGATGGCCGCGGACAGGCCGGACGGACCCGCGCCCACGACAAGCACGTCGAATTCCAAGCTCTCGCGTCCACTCATGTGCATTTCCATTGAGGAGGCGCAGCGGGCCTCGAAAAAGAGGGGAGAGTGTTCGCATAACCCCGACCGAGCGCCGCGCTTCGCGGGGAACGCGCGGTGCGGCGGGAGGTTCTGACTGCGTTTCGCCGCGCGCCGAAGTCGCCGCATCCCGCAATATGCGATGGTTTGGAAAGGGAGCCGGGCGATGCTCGCCCGGCTCAAGTCCCGCACTCCGCCAGGAGGAAGAAAGCGCAGAGCGCGGGAAACTGAGGACAATGTCGAAGACGCGTGCCGAAGAGGGGCGGGATCCCAACCTTCATCTTTTCGATGAAATCCGTGGAACGGACAGCGGCTCCAGCGCAAAGGTGCCCAGCCGCATCCAGGCCGTGTTGTATTGGACCGGTACGCGGGCTTCCCCGGTCCGGTCGAGCGCCACCGCCGCACGCAACGGCCAATAGGGATCCCGAAGCATTTCGCGGCCGAGATAGACCAGATCGGCCTGCCCCTCCCGGATGATGCCCTCGGCCTGGGAGGGCTTCAGGATCATCCCGACGGCCGCCACCGGAATTCCGGCGCCGCTACGGACCGCCTCGGCACCCGGAACCTGGTAACCAGGACCGAAGGGAATGGTGGGGCGCGGTACGTTCCCCCCGGACGACACGTCGATCAGATCGACCCCATCCTCCTTGAGCCAGCGGGCAAGCTGCACCGTGTCCCCGGTGCTCCATCCGCCATCGGTCCAGTCGGTGTGGGACAGCCGGAAGGACAGCACCTTGCCGGCCGGCCAGACGGAGCGGACCGCCTGCGCCACCTCGCGGGTGATGCGGCAGCGGTTTTCCAGAGTGCCGCCATACTTGTCCCCGCGCCGGTTGGACAGCGGCGAATTGAACGAGTGAAGCAGATAGCCGTGGGCCGCATGAACCTCCAGCCAGTCGTAGCCGGCCGCGTCTGCCCTCCGGGCCGCGGCGGCGAAAGCCTCCACTATCCGCCGGATCTCTTCGCCGGTCATCTCGCGCGGGGCGGCATAGCCGTCGTCGAACGCCAGCGGGCTGGCGCCGTCCAGCGGCCATGCTCCCTCCTCCTCCGTAAGGGGGCGGCCCTGCTGTTCGCGCGGGTCGAGTTCCCAGGGGGGGAGCCGGGCGGCCTTGCGTCCGGCATGGGCGAGCTGGATCCCGGCCGCCGCGCCCTGGCTTTTCAGGAAGCGGACGATGCGGGCATGTCCTTCGACATGCCCGTCACGCCAGAGTCCCAGGTCGGACGGGGTGATGCGTCCCTCCGGCAGCACCGCGGTTCCCTCCGTCAGCACCAGTCCGGCGCCGCCGGCCGCGCGGGAGCCGAGATGGACGAGGTGCCAGTCGTTCACCTCCCCATCGACGGAGCTGTACTGGCACATCGGCGAAACGCCGATGCGGTTGCGCAACGTGACGCCGCGAAGGGTGATCGGGTCGAAAAGGCTGGGCATTTGAAATCCTCGAAGAACTCGGGCCAGATCCTGCATGTCCCGCCGCCCTGCTATTTCCGGTAATATTGCCATTCGAGCATCAGGCACCCCCGACGGGAGCCGTAGGGGCCATGCGGCGTGCCCGGCGGCCGGCAGGAATAGGCAGGTGCCTGGATGCCGGATGCGCCGGTGCCATCCTCGAACTGCATGTCTCCCTCCAGGAGGTAGACCTCTTCCCAGTAGTCGTGCACCAGGGTGGCGGACGTGGCGAATCCCGGTGCGAAGCGGACGATCCGGGTGCGCGCACCGGTTTTCGACGTCTCGTCCAGGTCGTCGGAGAGGAGTTTCACCTGCAAGGCGGCCGGGTAGCCCTTCAGCGGTTCCCAGCCTTCGGACAGGTCGAGCGCGGTCAGGTCGATGGGACGGCGCGGAGTGTTCATGCTGCTGGTCTCCGGAAAGCGATGTGCGCCGCTGCGCAAGGCCGGTTGCGTATGGCCTGCCGGGCAAGGGTCGCAGAGGGCAGCATTCCATTTTCGCCGTACCGAAGGAAGAGCCGGAGCCCGGCCGCTCCGGCCCCATAGGAAGCGGCTATCCCGGACATAGCCGATAAGCCACGGGGGCCGCACGGCCGCTCCGACATGCGTCAGGCCGCGGCTTCGCCGACGCTCAGATAGCGGTTGCGCAGGGCCTCGTCCTCCAGCAGGGCCGACCCCCTGCCCTCCCATGCCACCGCCCCTTTTTCGATGATGTACTGCCGGTCGACCACCTTGCAGACTGCCTCGATCTCCTTGTCGACGACGATCATCGACATGCCGTCGGAGCGGAGCATGGCGAGGTTGGCCCATATTTCCTCGCGGATCAGCGGGGCCAGCCCCTCCGTCGCCTCGTCGAGGATCAGCAGCGACGGATTGGTGACCAGCGCCCGTCCGATCGCCAGCATCTGCTGCTCGCCGCCGGACAGCAGGTTGCCCGGATTCCCCAGCCGCTCGCGCAGGCGCGGGAAGACCTCCAGCACCCGGTCGTAGGACCAGCTGCGCCCGGCGTTCCGCATGGGCGCCGGACGGGCCGCCATCAGCAGGTTCTCCCGCACGGTCAGGTTGGGAAAAATCCGGCGCCCCTCGGGAACCAGACCGACACCGCGCCGGGCGATCCGGTGGGCCGGCATCGCATCGATCCGCGCCCCGTCGAAGGCGATGGTCCCGCCGCGCGGCGGGCAAATGCCCATGATCGTATTGATCGTGGTCGTCTTTCCCATCCCGTTGCGGCCGACGAGCGCGATCGCCTCCCCCTTCGCCAGCCGGAGGGAGAGGCCGTGCAGGATGCGGACGGCGCCGTAGCCGGCCTGGACGTTCGACAATTCGAGAAGCATGCCGCCCCCTTAATGCTGATGACCGAGATAGGCGGCCTGGACCGCCGGGTCGGCGCCGATCTCGGCCGGCGTGCCGGTGGCGATCACGCTGCCGCGCACCAGAACGCTCACCCGGTCGGCCAGGGAGAACACCGCGTCCATGTCGTGCTCCACCATGACGATGGTGTAGCGGCCCTTGAGCGATTTCAGCAGCTGCACCAGCCGCTGGCTCTCGTCGCGTCCCATGCCGGCCATCGGCTCGTCGAGCAGGAGCAGCTTCGGCTCCATCGCGAGCGCGATCGCGATCTCCAGCTGGCGGCGGTCGCCGTGCGACAGGTGGGCCGCCATGCTATGCGCCCGGCCGCCCAGGTTGACCAGCCGCAGGCACTCCATCGCCGGTTCCTGCAGCCTGCGGTCGTCGTCGGCCCGCTTCCAGAAACGGAAGCTGTGCCCCTGCCGCGCCTGGATCGCCAGCGCCACGTTCTGCAGCGCGGTGAAGCCGGCGACGATCGAGGTGATCTGGAACGACCGTGCAACCCCCAGCAAGGCCCGGCGATGCACCGGTTCCCGCGTGATTTCCACCCCGTCGAACCGGATGGTGCCGGCGTCGGGCAGGATGCCGCCGTGCAGCTGGTTGATGAAGGTCGTCTTGCCCGCCCCGTTCGGACCGATCAGGGCATGCGTTTCGTGCCGGCGGATGTCGAGCGACAGGTCGCGGGTCACTTGCAGCCCGCCGAACCGCTTGCCCAGCCCGACGACCTGCAGAATGGACTCAGTCATGGCCGCGCCCTCCGTCGCCGCTGCGCAGTGCGCCGATCAGGTTGGCGAGACCGTCGCGCAGGAACAGGACCAGCAGGATGATGATGATGCCGAAGGGAAGCTGCCAATGGATGGTCAGCGCCGACAGGACGAGTTCCAGCAGCAGGAACACCACGGCCCCCAGGGCCGGGCCCCAGACCGTCGCCATGCCGCCGAGCACGACCATGACGATCAGATCGCCGGATCGCACCCAGGACATCTCGGCCGGGCTGATGAAGGTCTGCGACACGACCAGCAGGGCTCCCGCCAGTCCGGCGATCGCCCCGGCGATGACGAAGACCGCCAGACGATAGCTCAGCGGCGCGATGCCGACCGAGGACACGCGCCGGTCGTTGCCGGCGGCCGCGCGGATCACCATGCCGAAGCGGCTGTCGACGAGCCGCGTCCCCGCCACCAGCACGGCGAGCAGCACCGCCAGGCACAGGTAGAAGATCGTGGTCCGCCCGCCGAGCGCCATGCCGGCGACGTCGAGCGACGTGGAGACCTGAAGCCCCTCCTCGCCGCCGTACCGTTCCAGCGCGACGAAGAAGTAGAAGAACATCTGGTTGAAGGCGAGCGTGATCATGATGAAGTAGGCGCCGGCCGTCCGCAGGGCGATCAGCCCGAAGGCCGCGGCGGCCAGCCCGCTTCCCAGGACCGCCGCCGGCACCAGGACCAGCAGCTCGGTCGTGCCGTGCTCCGCCAGGATCGCCACGGTGTAGCCGCCGAGCCCGAACAGGGCGGCATGCATCAGGCTGACCAGCCCGGCGACGCCCAGGACGATGTTCAGCGAGACGGCGGCGATGGCGAACACCACCATGCGGGTGAACACGCGGATCAGGAACGGCTGGTCCAGCCCCTCGGCCAGCACCGGCACGAGGGCCAGAAAGCCGACCAGGATGATGACCGGCGCCAGACGGCGTAGCGGTTCCAGGCCGGACAAGGATGCTGACCGTCGAAAGGTCGTTTGTTCAGGATTGTCAAGCATGGCTCGGAAACAGACCTCCCGGTCGCAGGGCGAGCAGGGCCGCCATGATGACGTAGATCGCCATGGACCCCAGGGCGGGGTGCAGCAGCACCCGGCCGAAGGTGTCGCCCAGGCCGATGAGCAGAGCCGCGACGAAGGCGCCGCGGATCGACCCCAAGCCGCCGACCACGACGACCACCAGCGCCAGGATCAGGATCGGCTCTCCCATGCCGACCTGGACCGCGAGGATCGGTCCGGCCATGACGCCGGCCAGGCCGGCCAGGGCCGCGCCGGCGACGAACACCACGGAGAAGACGCGCGAGACGTCGATGCCGAGCGCCGCCGCCATGGTCCGGTCGCTGGCTCCGGCGCGGACCCACATGCCGCCGCGGGTGTGCGTCACCAGCACATAGAGGACTCCGGCCATGACCAGCCCGACCACCAGGACCACCAGCCGGAACACCGGATATTGCAGGTCGGGGAGCAGCGGCACCGATCCCGCCAGCAGGCCGGGCAACGGCATGGCCAGGGGCGTCGCCCCCCAGATCATGCGGACCAGCTCGTTCGCCGCCAGGATCAGCCCGAAGGTCGCCAGCGTCTGGTCCAGATGGCTGCGGCGATAGAAGTGCCTCAGCAGGATGCGGTCGACCGCATAGCCGACCGCGGCGGCGGCCGGCACCGCGACCAGCACGGCCAGCAGGAAGCTTCCCGTCGCTGCCAGCACGCTCGCCGCCACGTAGGCGCCGATCATATAGAGCGAGCCGTGCGCCAGATTGATCAGGTTCATGATGCCGAACACCAGCGTGAGCCCGGCCGACATCATGAAGAGCATCACGCCGAGCTGACATCCGTTCAGCACCTGCTCGATGATTAGGTTGAGGGTCATGTCATGAATCCCGGCTTGAGGACCGGGAGATGGGCGACCGTTCCTGTATTTTGCATGTCTCCACCCTGTCTCATGAATTATTGCCGGAAGCCGGCGGTCCGGTTCGGTGGAAGCGGCCCGCGCGGATGCGGATCGCGCCGTCGATCGAAGGACGGCGCGGCGGCTGATCTTTTCCGCGGGCATGACGTCTTGAGCGGGCTTCCAGGAGATCGCACCATCCCGCAGCGAAGCGCCTACATTCCGTTTTGCCAACGAACTTTTTGGGATGCGCAGGCCCTTAAGGCCCAACTGGTTTGGAAGAATAACACCCGGCGGTCGGGCGACCTAGGCCCCAGTCGGACTGCCGGCCCAGCCATAGGACCGGCCTATGCCGGATACGGGTTGCAGGTGAGGAAGCCGCCACCGGCGGCCGGGCGCGGCGCCGTCAGGCCGACGCCACCTGCTTGAGGAAGCCGTCCACCTGCGCCCGCAGGGAATCCGCTTCGCCGGCCAGCGCCGTCGCGGCAGCCAGAACGTGTCCGGCGATCCCGTCGGTGCTCGCCATGGCGGCCGAGACCCCGCCGATGCTCTTGGAGGCATCGCCCGTCCTCCCGGCCACCCGCTGCATTCCGGTTGCGATCTCGCGGATCGCGATGCCCTGCTTTTCCACGGCGTCCGACACCCCTTCGGTGACCGCGTCGATCCGGCCGATGATGTCGGTGATGGCCTGGATGGCCTGGGCCGAGTCCTGCGACGCCCTCTGCACCGACAGGATCCGGCCTGTGATGCTCTCCGTCGCCCGCGAGGTCTGGCTGGCGAGCTGCTTGACCTCCCCCGCGACCACGGCGAAACCGCGTCCCGCTTCTCCAGCCCGGGCCGCTTCGATGGTGGCGTTCAGCGCCAGCAGGTTCGTCTGTTCGGCGATGCCGTGGATCAACTGCACGATGGCTTCGATCTCCGACGCGGCCTGCGACAGCGCGGCCATCTTGCGGGTCGACTCCCTGGCTGCAGCGGTGGCTTCCGCCGTGATCCGGACCGAGCTGTCCATCTGCTGGCCGATCTCGCCGATCGAGGCCGACAGCTCCTCCGTCGCCGCAGCGACGGTCTGGACGTCGCTCGTGACGCCGGAGGCCGCGTCCGCGGCGCTCGACGCCTCGCCGGATGCCTGACCGGTGGTCGCGGACAGGCGCGACGCGGTGTCCTGCAAGCTCCGGGCGGAGGAGCCCACCGTCTCCACCACCCGATGGACGTTCCGGTCGAACGACGCGGCGAGCGTTTCCATCGCCGCGCGCCGCGCCTTCCCCGCCTGCTCCCGGATGCCGTCCTGCTCCCGCTTCAGGCGATCCATCTCCAGGATGTTGGCCCGGAAGACGTCGAGCGCCTCCGCCACGGTGCGCAGTTCGTCCCGCCTGTCGTGGCCCGGCACGCTGTCGATCATCTCGCCGCGGGCCAGACGGCGCATGGCGGTGACGATCCCGGCCAGCGGACCGGTGATCCCCCGCCCGATCCCCCAGGCGAGGCCGCTCCCGATCACCAGGGCGAACAACACCCCCGCCGCGATCAGCCAGCCGGCTTCCCGCCGCCCCTGCTCCATCCGGTCGAGCCCGAGGCGGCGCAGCCGCTCGGCCTGCGCGGTGACCTCTCCGGCACTGGCATACAGGCTGGCGGTCAGGCGCCGCTGCTCCGATTTGGCGGCGACGATCTTCCCGGCGCCGGCGCGGAGCTGCCCGATGTCGTTGCGAAGCCTGCCCAAATTCCGGCGGATGTCCGGGTCAGCGACGCGGAAATAGATCTCCTCGGTGATCCCCAGCAGCAGCCCGGTCGATTCGTCGAGATCGGCGCTGTCGGTTCCGCTGGCGACCAGCGCCAGACCCTCGGCTTGCGCACGGTTGCTGAGCCCGATCGTGGTGAGCGCGGCATCGCGGAGATCGGTGGCCTTGGTCAGCCGATCCTGCGCCTCCTCCATCTGGTCGTTCACGGTATTGCGCTCCTCCAGAACCGCAGTCCTCACCAGGCCCATGCGGTCCCGCACCAGCGCCAGCGCTCCGTCGAGCCCCCGCCCGTCGGCAGCGCGGAGCGCGGCATCGAGCGCCCCCGTGTAGGCGTCCAGCGCGGCGGCCAGCGCCGCCGCCGCGCCGTCGCCCAGCCTTGCCCGCAGGGCCGTCACCGCACCCCCGGTCCCGTCTAGAACCCAGCGCAGCCGCTCCGCATCGGCCGGATCGACCGATCCCGTCCAGACGGCCTGCGCGCCTTGAAGTTCCGCGAGGTTCTGGCCGAGCGCGCTCATCAGTTGATCAACCACCGCGGCCTTCGCCTGACGCTGCTTCACCTGGGCGAAGGCGGTCCGCGCCGCCGACACCTCCTTGGCCTGGGCGTCGGCGATGGCGGTCGCCACCGCCTGCAATCCCCCGGTCACCTCGGTCAGGGAGCGGCTGATCTCCCGGATGGCGCCCTGCTGCGCGGTCTGCTCCTCGAAGGCGGCCCTGAAGACCCCGACCGGCGCCTCGAGCACCGCCTGCTCGCCGGTGGCGATCTCCGACAGCCGGCCGACCAGGGCGATGTCCGCGAGCACCTGCCGGATCAGCCGCTCCGCGTCCTTGCCCAAGTCTTTGTCCACGTCATTGCCCGGCGTCGTACCCCGCCCCGGCCTGTCGCCGGCGGCAACCATGGCGGCGGCATCCATCGCCAGCTGCTGCGCCGCCTGGGCGCCGGCGACATGCCGCGCGAAGGCCTCCAGACCCTGCCAGCCGGCGACTGCGACGGCTGCCGTCAACAGCAGCAGACCGAGGAAGCCGCCCATGATCCTGGTTCTGATGGACATTGGAAATCCCCGTTTGGCACGCGGCGGCATCGTCCGCCGGCGGCCGTCACTGTCCGATGCGGGCCTTCAGCTCGTCGGGCAGGATCCGTTGCCGCTCCACCAGCTTTCCGCCCTGAATCTGGCTGACGATCACGGGGATGAGCATCTGCTGCGCCGACCCGTAATCCGCCTTCCCACCATAGGCGGCCGGCCCGTAGAAGGAATCGAACACCACCTCGGGCAGGGCCGCCGCGACCTTGCGCGGATCGACGCTCTGCGCCTTTTCCATGCCGGCCTTGAGCGCCATCACGGCGTTGTAGGCGCCGATCTCGATGGCGTTCAGGTTCTCGCCGAACGTCGCGCGGGCCTCCTCGTTGATCGCCTTCTGTCTTTCTGTCGCGAACGGCCCGTCGAAGGGAATGGCAGCACCGACATAGACGCCGTTGGCCGCCTCGCCGCCGGTCTGGACGATGCCGTCGGTGCCCGATCCTGTGCCTTCGACCTTCACGCCGTCCCAGCCCAGCACCTTCAGCTCCCTGAGGATCGAGCCGCTCTCGCCGGGGGGCGAGGTTCCGAGGTCGACCGCATCCGGCTTCATGCCGGCGATCTTGGCGGCGATCGGCTGGAACTCGGTGGTTCCGCGCTCGTACCAATCGCTCGACACCACCTTGACGCCCAGCGACTCCCAGACCTTGCGGTTGACCGGTTCGGAGTCCTGCCCAGTCGCGTCGTTGGGATTGAGCAGCACCACCGTCCTGATACCGGGATTCTCGTTCTTCACATAGCCCAGAAGCGGTCCGAACAGTTCGTACGGCGTGTTCATCTGGGTGAAGGTCAGCGGGAAGTTCGGACCCTTGATGCTGGCGCCCCAGGCAACCGTGAACAGCAGGGCGCCATTCCGTTCCGACAGCGACTGCAACGCCCGCACCGGCGCGGTTCCGATGCTCAGCGCGATGAATCGCACCCCGTCGCGGTTCAGCAGCGTCTGCGCCACCTTCGCCCCGTCGGCAGCGTTGTATTTGTTGTCGTAGGAAATGCATTCGAAAGAATAGGTCTTGCCGGCGACCTTGACCCCTCCCGCTGCGGCGACGTCCTGCGCCGCCCGCTTGCAGAGCCAGTCCGCCGCCTTGCCCCAGACGGCCGCGGTACCGGACAGCGGCACCGAGAGGCCGAGCTTGACCACCTCGTCCGCCGCCCGGCCGGTCCCGGCCGCCAAGGTGATCATGCCGCCGACGGCCAGAGCCAGCCTGACGCTTCCCTTCATGGTCCCTCTCCCTGATTTGAATTGGTGCTGGCAGGACGCACCGTGTCGGGCCGGCAGGCCATGCGCCTACCGGCCGCCGATCATCGGACGCCTGCAAATATCCGGGAAACAGTGTATTCACCGACAATGTATTTCCAGCGGTAATGCGCCAGTTTTAAACTATTCCTCTCATAGGATTTTACTATGGCCCGAATTTCTTCCGTTGTGGTCACGCCGTTCGTCGGGAGAATGTTTTGCAGCCGACAAACGATTCATCGGGATTGCGGGAAAATGGCCGAACAGGCGACACACTACATCTGGTCCGACCTGCCGTCGGAACATCTGCATGGATCGATCACCCGGCGCTTCGTTACGAGCGAGACCGTGATGGTCGGCGAGGTGAAGTTCCGCAAGGGCGACACGGTGCCCCGCCATTCCCACCCGAACGAACAGTTCACCCACGTCATCTCCGGCGCCTTGAAATTCGCGTTCGGCGATGAGGGGGAACAGGAGATCGTCGTCGGCGCCGGTGGGATCGTGGTGATCCCTTCCGGCCTGCCCCACAGCGTCGAGGCCCTGGAGGACACGCTCGAATACGACATCTTCAACCCGCCCCGGCAGGACTGGATCGATCCGGCCAGCGGCTTCCTGCGCGGCTGAACAGGGATCAACCGGGGAGTCCGCCGCCTCAGCGGATCCCCTTCAGCATGCCGCCATCGACCTGCAGCGTCGCGCCGGTGACGTAGGAACTGCGCGGCGAGGCCAGGAACGCCACCACGTCGGCGACCTCTTCCGGTTCGCCGACACGGCCGAGCGGAATCTCCCGACCCAAGGCCGCCCTCAGATCCTCCAGGCTACTTCCGATCTTCGCGGACGCCTTTTCCAGGCGTCCGGTATGCACCGGTCCCGGACAGACCGTATTGATGCGGATGTTGTCGGCACCAAGTTCGATCGACGCCGTTTTGGCATAGCCGATCACCCCCGCCCAGGTCGCGACGGACAGCCCATAACTGGCGATCGGCTGGATGGCCGATATGGCGGTGATGTTGACCACACTGCCGCCGCCGCGCCGCCGCATCGACGGGACGAAGCCGCGGGTCAGGCGGACGACGCTCATCAAATTCTGCTCGACCGCCATCGCCCATCGGGCATCGTCGAAGCCGAGCAGCTCGCCGACCGGTGGCGCGCCGTCGTTGTTGACCAACACGTCCGCTCCCCCGTAATGGGCGAGGGATTGCGTGACGATGCGCTCGCAATCCTCGGCGCTGCGGATATCGGCGGTGATGGGAAGCACCTCGGCGCCGGTCTGGCTGCGGATGCGGTCCGCCGCGTCCGCCAGCGCCGCCTCCTTGCGGGCGCTGATCGCCAGTTTCATCCCTTCACCGGCCAGCATGCGCGCGATGGCATAGCCGATGCCCTGGCTGGCGCCGTTCACGACGGCGACCTTCCCGGCCAACCGCAAGTCCATGATGCCTCCTGCCGGAAATCAAGCTTCAGCGCGCCAGCCCAAGCTCACGGGCTTCGCGTTCCAGCCCCTCGCGGAACGGTGGAGCCGCGACGTCGATCATCCGCTTCACCCGCTGCGACAGGGTGAGGCCGCGCAGATCGGCCAGGCCATGCTCCGTCACGATGATGCCGGCATCGGAGCGGGCCGTGCTGACCGGGCCGGAGAGGTGGCCGACGATGCGGCTGACCGTCCGATCCCCGCCGCCGGCGGTCGCCGGCAGGGCGATGATGGGCAGTCCACCGCGCGAGCGGTGGGCACCGCGCAGGAAATCGACCGCACCGCCGACCGCACCGACATGGACCCCCCTGACCGTTTCGGCATTGATCTGGCCGGTCAGATCCACCTCGATCGCGGAGTTGATCGCGACGAAGCGATCGATGCTCTCCAGAACGCCGGTATCGTGCGTGTAGGCGGTGGCCCGCAGCGACACCGCCGGATTTCGGTCGGCGAACTGGTACAGACGCCGGCTGCCCATCAGCATTCCGGCCACCGACACCCCGCGATCGACCGTCTTGCGGGCGTTCGTCACGACGCCCCGCTCGATCAGGTCGACCACCTCGTCGCCGATCACGCCGGAGTGGATCCCCAGGTCGCGCCGATCGGCGAGGTCGCCCAGGATCGCTTTAGGCACGCCACCCAGCCCCATCTGCAAGGTCGAACCGTCTTCGATCAGGGCGGCGACCCGCCGGGCGATTGCCCGGTCCACGGGACCGGCATCAGCTGCCGGCAACTCCACCACCGGCCGCGCGGTCCGCACCATCACGTCGATGGCGTCGGCCGGCAGGACCCCGTCCCCCCCGGTCCAGGGAGCCCGCCCGTTCACTTCGGCGATGACCAGACGGGCCGCGGCGACCAGCGGCACCAGATACTCGTGCGCGAGGCTGAGGCTGAACCCATGCGGCCCTTCCGCCACCTGCACCAGCAGAACGTCGACCGCTCCGGGAAGCCTGGCCGCCATGTCCGAGTAATGGCAGGGCAGCGGGTCGAGCAACCCGGCGGCGGCCAGCCGCCGGTTCTCCCCGGTGCCGCAATAGCTGGAGAAGGTGACGGCATCGGCATGCGCCGGATCGGCCGTCCCGGTCAGCGTGATCCCCAGGAAGGCGCGGAAGCCGCCGATGCGATAGCGCTGGGTCATCAGGGCGGCGGTCAGCGGCAGCGGCTCCGCCGCCGCCTGCCCCCAGGCGACCAGATCGCCGGGACGCACGAACTCGGTGAAGTCCAGCGCGTCGAGGGTGATTTCGCGCGGCACCGCTTCAGGCCGCCTCGAACAGGGCGGCAAGACCCTGCCCGCCGCCGATGCACATGGTTTCCAGCCCGTAACGTCCCTTGCGGCGGCGCAGCTCGTGCAGCAGCGTGGTCATCATCCGCACTCCGGTCGCCCCGATCGGATGACCGAGCGAGATGCCCGAGCCGTTCACGTTGAGGCGGGAGCGGTCGTCCCAGTCCCACCCCTTGAGCACCGCCAGCACCTGTGCGGCAAAGGCCTCGTTCAGCTCCACCAGATCGATGTCGGCGAAGGACAGCCCGGTCTTGCCGAACAGCCGCTTCACCGCCGGGACCGGGCCGAAGCCCATGATCGCCGGATCGCAACCCGCTGCCGCCCAGCCGGAGAGAAAGCCTATCGGCGACAGGCCCAGCGCCTCCAGCCTGTCCTCGGCGACCACGAGGCAGGCCGCGGCGGCGTCGTTCTGCTGGCTGGCATTGCCGGCGGTCACGGTGCCGCCCTTGGTCAGGGGGCTCAGGCGCGCAAGGCTTTCCGGACTTGTTGCTGGACGGATGCCCTCGTCACGGCTGACCACCACCGGCTCCTGCTTGCGGCGGGGAACCGTGACGGGGACGACCTCCTCATCGAAACGCCCGGCCTCCCAGGCGGCGGCGGCACGCCGATGGCTCTCGGCGGCGAAGGCGTCGGCCTCATCCCGCGCGATCCCATGGATGCGGGCGAGGTTTTCGGCCGTCTCGATCATGCCGGAGATGGGACCAAAGCGGTGCTCGGGCTGCGACCGCTCCCGCCCGCGGTCGAGCCGGTCGTAGAGAGCGGCGTTTCCGGACCGGGCACCCCAGCGCATGCCGGTCGTATAGTATTCGATGTTGCTCATGCTCTCGACGCCGCCGGCCAGCACGACGTCGCAGGCCCCGGTCTCGACCATCATGGCGGCGGTGATCAGCGCCTGCAGACCACCGCCGCAGCGGCGGTCCAGCTGCATCCCCGGAACCTCGATGGGCAGCCCGGCATGCAGGGCGATCCAACGCCCGACACAGGGCGTCTCGCTGTTGGCATAGGATTGGGCGAAGACCACGTCCTCGATCAGCGCCGGGTCGATGCCCGTTCGTTCCAGCACGGCCCTGACCGCCACCGCGCCGAGTTCCTCGACCGGCACCGGCTGAAGGCTGCCGCCGAACGTGCCGACCGGCGTGCGAACCGGGCTGACAAAGGCTGCTCGTCTCATCATCGATCACTCCGGTGGCGGGATCAGACGGGATCCCAGCTGAACACATCGGCGCTGCGGTCGAGCGGCACGAAGGACGGCTTCAGCGCCGCCATGCCGTGCTCGACGATGGTGTCGGGCGTCCAGCCCTCGCCGCGGTGGATCGTGCGCAGCGGCCGGCTCTGGCTCATCAGGACGATCTCGTTGTTGCGCGCCGCGAAGATCTGCCCGGTGACGTCCTGGGCGGCATCGGACGCCAGATAGACGGCGAGCGGCGCGTTCTTGGCCGGCGTCATCCGCATCAGCTTTTCGACGCGGGCCTTCTGCTCGGGTGTCTCGGCGGGGATGCCGCTAGTCATCCGGCTCCAGGCGAAAGGGGCGATGCAGTTGGAGCGCACGTTGTAGCGCTTCATGTCCAGCGCGATCGACTTGGACAGGGCGGCGACGCCGAGCTTGGCCGCGGAGTAGTTCGACTGCCCCAGATTGCCGATCAGCCCGGACGTGCTGGTCATGTGGACGTAGGCGCCCTTTTCCTGTGCGCGGAAATGGTCGGCGGCGGCCCGGCTGACAAAGAAGCTGCCGTTCAGGTGGACGGCGATGACGGACAGCCAGTCTTCCGGCGACAGCTTGTGGAACATGGCGTCGCGCAGGATGCCGGCATTGTTGACCACCGCGTCGATGCGGCCGAAATGGTCCAGCGCCGCCTGCACGATCTTCTGCGCGCTGGCCCATTCGCCGACGCTGTCGGTGCTGACGCAGGCGCGGCCGCCTGCCCGCTCGATGATGGCCCTGGTTTCCTCGGCCGGCGTCGCCGACAGGCCGGCACCGCCGAGCGATGCCCCCACGTCGTTGATCACCACTGCAGCCCCGGCGGCGGCCATCGCGATGGCGATGTCGCGGCCGATCCCGCCACCGGCACCGGTGACGATGACGGCCTTTCCTTCAAGTAGCATTCGTCGAATCCTCGTTTTTGACTCTAGGCAGGTTTCTCCAGATCGGGCCACAGGCCCGGCCTGGAGAAACCTGCGGACTCTATGGTTTTGCAGGTTTTCCGAGCCCGCCCATCTGTGGGCGGAGCTCGGAAAACCTGCTTAGGAGGGCAAGCCCAGCACGCTCTTCGCCAGAATGTTCCGCTGCACCTCCGACGAGCCGCCGTAGATGGTCGCCGCGCGGGCGGTGAGGAACAGGCCGGCCGGATCCAGGTCGCGGTCGCCGTCGATCGGGTCGAGCAGGCCGGCATGCTCCGCCGCGATCTCCATCATGGTGTCGGTGATGCGCTGGAACAGTTCGCTCTGGTGGATCTTCAGGAGCGACACGTCGGGTCCCAGGCTTTCGCCGCGGCGCAGCCGGTCGGCGAAGGTCTCGAACAGCGCGTTGTGATCGGCCAGATCGAGCGCCAGCTGCGTATAGCGGTCGCGGAAGACCGGATCGTCCCAGACGCCGAGATGCCGCGCCAGATGCTTCAGCCGCGCCAGCGCGTGGGCTGACTGGCGTGGCGAGCCGAGGAAGATGCGCTCGAACCCCAGCAGAGCCTTCGCCATCGACCAGCCGCGGTTGATCTCCCCGACCAGATTGCCCTTCGGTACCCGGACATTGTCGAAGAAGACCTCGCAGAACTCGTCATGACGGTGGATGTTCAGGATCGGGCGCACCGTGATGCCGGGGCTGTCCATCGGCGCCAGCAGGAAGCTGATCCCCTCCTGCTTCTTGCCCCCCTTGGCCGTACGGACCAGCAGGAAGATCCAGTTGGCGTCCTGGGCCAGCGTCGTCCAGGTCTTCTGGCCGTTGATCACCCATTCCTCACCGTCGAGCACCGCCTCGGTCCGTAGCGAGGCGAGGTCGGAACCGGCGTTGGGTTCGCTGTAGCCCTGGCACCAGATATGCTCGCCCGAGAGGATCTTCGGGAGGAAATGGGATTTCTGTTCCTCGCTGCCGTGTCGGATCAGCAGGGGGCCGAGCAGGATGATCCCGTGGTCGGGCAGCCGGGCCGCCCCGAAACGCTCGAACTCGTCGACGTAGATCAGCTGCTTGGAGGCCGAAAGGCCCATGCCGCCGTAACGCCGCGGCCAGTTGGGCGCCAGCCAGCCATGGCTGGCGAGGATCAGGTACCAGTCCCGGGCCTCGTCCCAGTGCAGCCGCTTGGCCGGGTTGCGCAAGTGGCGGGGATGGTGGTCGGCCAGGAAGGTCCGGACGGCGGCGCGGAACGCCTCGTCGCCCAGCGCGTCGAAATCCGGCGGTTGCGTCGGGATCGTCATGGTCTGTGTTCGCCTCTCGTCTGGGGTCGCCGGTTTCACGGCTCGTCCACCACTTCGTCCATCGGGGACTGGAGCGCGGCGTAGCGGCGCCGGTGCAGGGCAGCGCCGCCATAGGCGGGCGCCAGCACCATCGCCTTGCGCAGGTAAAGGCCGACGTCGCACTCGTCGGTGTAGCCGATCCCGCCATGCAGCTGGATCGCCTGCCGGGTCACCAGCATCGCCGCGTCCGAAGCGCGGGCCTTCGCCCGCGACACCGCCGCCTGCGCCTCCGCACCGACGGCCCCGCCGTCGAGGCAGGCCGCGGCACTCTCGACGCTGGCGCGGGTCAGCGCCGCTTGGAGCGTCAGGTCGACCACACGATGCTGCAGAGCCTGGAAGCTGCCGATCGGCGCGTCGAACTGGCGGCGCGTCTTCAGATAGTCGACGGTCAGCGCCAGTGCCCCCTCGATTACGCCCAGCAGATATGCCGCGGTGGCGAGCGCAGCCTCGTCCAGCACCCGGCCGGCGTCGCCCGGCAGGAGTTCTCCCTGCACGCCGTCGAAATGCAGGGTCGCCAGATGCCCGCCATCCTGCCCCAGGGACCGCTCGACGGTCAGGCCGGCGGCGTCGCGCGGCACCAGGACCAGGCCGCTTTCCGTCGTCACCAGGAACTCGTCCACCCCGTCGGCGGACGGAATGAAGCGCTTGCAGCCGGAAAGCCGTCCGCCGGCGAAGCTCGCTCCACCGGTAGGGTCGAGGCTGCCGGCGCGCTCCTGCCAGGCGAACAGCACGATGCGGTCGCCCGACAGCCGGTCGCTGCCGGCGTTGCGGCCGAGCAGGCGGACGGCGGCGGCGGCGGCGATCAGCGGCTCCGGCGTCAGCGTGGCGCCCAGCTCCTCGACCAGCGCGCAGAATTCCAGCATGCCAAGGCCGGAGCCGCCATCCGCCTCTTCGACCCGCAACCCGATCCATCCGAGATCGCCCATCGAACGCCAGACCGCCCGGTCGAAGCCGGGCGACCGGTCGCGCCAGTCGCGGGCACGCCGCAAGTCGCCGCGCTTGGCGATCGCCTGCGCGCTGTCACGGATCATGCGAATGTTTTCCAACCGGTCCGCATCGATACTCATAGCCCCGTACCCTTCAATTGCAACCATCCGCGCCGGCAGCGAACCGCGACTACGTGAATTCGACGAACCCGTTGTTGAGCACCACCGCGTCGCGTTCGACCACCCGCGCCCGGAACGATCCGTCGCGCCAAATCTCGGTGCGTATGGTTTCGCCGGGAAAGACCGGTGCGGAGAACCGGAGGGACATCCGCCGCAACCGGTCCGGCCGGTAGTCCGCCAGCGCCCGGAGCAGGGCGTGGCAGGCCACACCGAAGCTGCACAGCCCGTGCAGGATCGGCCGCGGGAAGCCTGCGTGCAGCGCCACCGCGGGATCGGCATGCAGACTGTTGTCGTCGCCGTTCAGCCGGTAGAGCAAGGCCTGCTCGGGCCGGGTGGCGATGTCGATCACCATGTCGGGCGCCCGCTCGGGAACGGCGTGCACCGGCGGAAGCGGCCCAGACGGCCCGCCGAAGCCGCCGCCGCCGCGCAGGAAAATCGTGCTGCGCGTCACCGCGAGAAGATCGTCGGTTGTGGCATCGACGATCCGCTTTTCGGTCAGCAGAAGAGCGGCCCCGCCGGCCCCCTTGTCGATCAGGCCGGTGATGCGCGTCCGTCCGATCACCTGCCCGTCCACGGGCAGCGGGCGCAACAGTTCGATTTGCTGTTCCCCGTGAAGGACCGATTTGGGATCGACCCCGCGGTCGTCGCGGCCGAGCCAGAATCCGGGATGGCCCAGCACCACCGCCATGGAGGGGACCGCCACCAGATCGCGGTGGTGATCGACGAAGTCGAGCTGCCGCTCGTCCAGCGGTTCCTGCCCGAACCCGACGGAGAGCGCGTAGAGGATCGCGTCCCGCTTGCTCACGCTCTGGCGGATTTCCGGAATTTCTGTCTTCAGTAGCTTTTCGGCATCGATCATTGGCGATCCGCTGTTCCCGCAGGCGGCGGAGCCGCGCCGGGATCTTCCCTTGGCGCGGGAATTCCCTGCGTGCCGCCGCATGTGTTTTCGGTGCGTGTAGCCAGGCCCGATCCCGGCGACGGCGCCCCGATTCATGGGAGCAACGCCGGTCAGCCGGTCGGCCAAGCTGTGTGAACGATTATCTCACCGGGATTATTGGAATAGAAGACTTCGATTCTTGCGACCGTGGCAGATATAGGCCGCTTCTATATTTTAAAATCGACCCTTCCATTATCGGCGGACCGCTCCGTATGCCGGGCAGCCCGGACGCCACCGGGCTGGAGGCGGCGTCCGGGCGGTGCGGCCGATCAGACGGAACAGGATTTCCCGAAGGACGGCGGGCGCTTCTCGCGCAGGGACGCCACGCCCTCCCGCACGTCAGGGCCGCTGAACCCCAGGATTTCCAAGGCGGTCGAAGTGTCGAAGATCGGTCCGGCCATGCGGAGCCAGTTGTTCAGGGCGTATTTGGTCCAGCGAATGGCGCTCGGCGCCCCCTCGGCCAAGCGGATCGCGGTCTTCAGCGCGGTTTCCTGAAGCTCCGCTTCCTCGACGCAGAGCGCGACCAGCCCGATCTCCTCGGCCTTCTGTCCGGTCAGCGGTTCACACAGCATCAGGTAATACTTGGCCTTCGCCAAGCCGCACAGAAGCGGCCACAGGATCACGGCATGGTCGCCGGCGGCGACACCCAGCCGGGTGTGCCCGTCGACGATCTTGGCGTCCTTGGCCGCTATCGGGATATCGGACAGCAGGGCCGCCACCAGGCCCGCCCCGACGGCCGGCCCCTGAATGGCGGAGACGATCGGCTTGGAGCAGTTGAGGATGTTGTAGACGAGGTCCTTGGCTTCCTTCCAGACCCGGCAGCGCGCGTCGAAGTCGCCGATCATCTCGTCGATCATCTCGAAATCGCCCCCGGCGGAGAAGGCCCGCCCCTCGCCGCACAGGATGACGGCGCTGACGCTGGGGTCGCGGTCGATGTCGCGCCAGACGTCGGTCAGTTCGCGATGACCGATGGCGTCCAGCGCGTTCATCCGCTCCGGCCGGTTCAGCGTCAGGCGCAGGACGCCGTCCGCCGGACGGTCGAACCGGATCCGCTGGTAGTTGGCATAGAGGTCGCTCATGTCCAATGTCTTTCACGTTATGGAACGCCGCGAGGCGATGCCGCCATCGACGGTGAAGATCGCGCCCGACGTGTAGCCGGATCGCGGCGAGGCCAGGAAGACGAAGAGGCTGGCGACCTCCGCCACATGGGCCGGCCGGCCCAGCGGATAGGCCCGCGCCAACTGCAGATAGCCCTCCTCGTCGCCATGGAGGGCCTTGGCGCGCTTCCTCAGAAGACCCTCGATGCGGGCGGTCGCCACCGGCCCCGGATTGACGCCGACCACCCGGATGTTGTCGTCCAGGCTGCGCCCGCCGAGCGCGCGGGTGAAGGCCATCAGGCTGGCATTGCCCGTGCTTCCGGCGATGTAGTTGAAATCGAAGACTTCACCGCCGTTCCCGATGTTGTTCAGGATCACGCCGCTGCCGTTCGCCTTCATCAGCCGGTACATCGCCCGCGTCAGATCGATATAGCCGAAGACCTTCAGCTCCCATCCGGCGCGCCAACGCTCCGCATCGACCTCCCAAAGGTCGCCGCCCGGAATGGCGCCGGCATTGTTGACCAGCACGTCCACAACGCCGCAGACCCCGACGAGGCGGTCGATGGCCCCCGGTTCGGTCAGGTCGAGCGCCTGCACGGCGACAGCGACGTCGTGCTCGGCGCGGATCGCCTGAGCCAGCGCGTCGAGCTTGTCGGCGGATCGCGCCACCAGATGCAGCGAGCAGCCTTCGGCGGCGAACGCGTGGGCCAGCCCCTCGCCGATGCCCTGCGATGCGCCGGTGATCAGGATTTTTTTGCCCTTCAACTCCAGATCCATTTTCCCCTCCTTGCTGCCGCCACCTATTGGCCAATTGCCGCCCTGATCTCGTCGAGCGCATCGGGGTTGCTCAGGGCGGTCAGGTCTCCCGGCGGGCGGTTCTGGTAGATGTTTCGGATCACGCGCCGCATGCTCTTGCTGGTGCGCGTCTTGGGGATTTGGCTCACCACATGGACCTTCTCCGGCCGGAAGGGCTTGCCGAGCCGCAGTTCGATGTGCTTCCCGGCCGCCACCGACAGCGCGGCGGCGTCGCGCGCGCCGCCCGTTGCGGGAACCACGAAGACCACCAGCTTCTGCCCCTTGACAGCATCGTCCACCCCGATGGCCGCAGCCTCCGCGATGTCCGGCAATTCCAGCAGCACGTCCTCCACCTCCGCCGGCCCCAGCCGCTTGCCGGCAACCTTCAAGGTATCGTCCGAGCGTCCGCGCAGGAAATGATTGCCTTCGCTGTCACGGATCACCAGATCGCCGTGGATCCACATGCCGGGAATGGTCCGCCAGTAGCTGTCGAGATAGCGTTCGCGGTCCTGCCAGAAGGCCTTGGTCATGCCGATGAAGGGGCCGAGGACCGCCAGTTCGCCGATCTGGCCGGTCAGGCTGCGCCCGGCATCGTCGACCACGTCCACCACGATTCCCGGCGAGGCGGTGTTGAAGCCCGACGGCATGATCGGCTTGACCACGACGCTGGACAGCAGGGCTCCCGACACCTCGGTGCCGCCGGTATAGTTGATGACCGGTGCCGCCCCATGGCCGAAATTCTGCTGGTACCACTGGAAATGTTCGGGGTCGATGCCCTCGCCGGCGGTGATCAGCAGCCGCACGCTCGACAGGTCGCCCCGCATCGACACCGCCGCATTGGCGGCCAGTCCGCGGATCAGGGTCGGCGCGGATCCGTAATGGGTGATGCGATGCCGTTCGATCAGCCGCGACATGCGCGACCAGTCCGGAAAGTCGGGGGCGCCGTCATAGCAGACCAGCATCGCTCCCCGCATCAGCGCCGTCGTGGCGACCAGCGCGCCGGCGATCCAGCCCATGTCCGCCGGCCAGCAGAACACGTCCCCCCGGCCGACATTGAAGTGGACCGCGGCATCGTGGGCGATCCTGACCGGGAAGCCGCCGTGGGTGTGAACGGCTCCCTTGGGCTTTCCCGTGGTGCCGGAGGTGTAGATGATCATGAAGGGATCGTCGGGCGACATGCGCGCCGACGCTTTCGCGGCGTGCGCCACCCCCGACGCCGATACGACGTTCCAGTCGTGCCACCCCGCGGGCAGCTCCTCGTCCGCCGATTGACGCTTGACGATGATGCTGCTCAGATCCGGGAGGTTCGCCGCCGCCTCGCGCAGATGCGCCAGGACGCCGATCCAGCGGCCGCGCCGGTGGAAGCCCGTGGTGCCGAGCAGCGCCGTCGCCGAGCAGGAGGCAAGCCGTGCCACGATCGCGTCGACGCCGAAGCCGCTGAACAGCGGCACGGCGATGGCGCCGATATGGGAGAGCGCCAGCAGGGAGACGATGCTCTCGATGCCGGTTTCCATCAGCAGGCCGACACGGTCGCCGCGTCCGATGCCCAGCCCCGCAAGCCCGCCGGCGAAGCGGCCGACCGCTTCGGGCAATTCCCTGTAGGGAATGCTGCCGACGGTGCCGTCCTCGTGTTCGGCAACGATGGCCGGACGATCGCGCAGGTCGGGATCGGCGGCACGGGCCAGAATCGAGTCGACCCAGTTCAGTTCGCCGCCGACGAACCAGCGTGGGAATTCCATCCCGTCGCTGAGATCGACCAGCCGGTCGTAGGGACGTTGCCAGACAATGCCGCAATAGTCGGTCACCGTCCTCCAATACCGCTCGGGCTCGTCGATCGACAGACGATAGAGCGCATCGTAATCCGATACGCCGAGCAGCCTGCCCAGTTCGGTGACCTTTGCGGATTCGATGTCGTTCGCGCTGGGCGTCCAAACACCGTATTGGTCTTTCGTCACGGACACCCTCCACACTGGCTGTTCACTTCAGTCATCGAACAGTTTGCCCTTCAAGCGAATAATATGCCATGGCCCGCCCCCCGACGGAGCGGCCTCAAATGCCAAGGTAGGCCCGCTGGACCGTCTCGCTGCGCGCCAGCGCGGTGGACTCGTCCTCGGCCACGATGCTGCCGTTTTCCAGGATGTAGCCGTAGTCGGCGATCGACAGCGCGACTTCGGCGTTCTGCTCCACCAGAAGGACGTCGACGCCGGATCGCCCGATCGTCCTGACGATTCCGGCGATATCGTCGACCACCGCCGGTGCCAGCCCGATGGTGGGCTCGTCAAGCAGCAGGATCCTGGGCGCGCTCATCAATGCCCGGCCGACGGCGACCATCTGCTGCTGACCGCCGCTGAGGCTGCCGACCGGGGTGGACAGCCGGTCGCGCAGCGCCGGGAAATAGTCAAGCACGCGCGCGAAGTCTTCGCCCACCCGCAGCCTGTCCTTGCGTCGGTAGGCGCCAAGCTCGAGATTCTCGCGGATGGTCATGCTGCCGAACAGCCGGCGGCCTTCCGGGACCAGCGACAGGCCGCGCACGACGATCTCGTCGGCGGGCAGGCCGGTGACCGGCTTGCCAAACAGGCTGACGCTGCCGCCACGAGGCTTCACCAGACCGCAGACCGCCTTCATGATCGTCGATTTGCCGGCCCCGTTGGCGCCGATGATCGTGGCGATCCGCCCCCTGCGCAGCGCCAGCGATACGCCGCGCAGAGCGGGAACCACGCCGAAATTGACGCTGAGATCCGTGATCTCCAGGGAAAGTTCAGTGGGAGTCATGGCGCTTTCCCAAATAGGCGGAGATGACGGCTTCGTCGCGGCCGATCTCCGCGGGCGTGCCGCTGGCGAGCTTCTGGCCGTGGTGAAGGACGACGATCCGGTCGCAGACCTGCATGACCGCCTTCATGTTGTGCTCGACCAGCAGGATCGAACTGCCGTCCTCGTCCCGGATCGAGCGGAAGAGGTCCAGGATGCCGGCGACCTCAGACTGGTTCAGCCCGGTCAGGGGCTCGTCCAGGCAAAGCACCCGTGGCCCGGTGGCCACGGCGATCCCGATGCTGACCAGCCGCTGGAGGCCGTGCGGCAGGTTGCCCGCCCTTTCGTCGAGATAGGCGGTGAGGCGCAGACGCTTCGCCGTCTCCGCCACACGGGCGCGGCGCGGTTCGCCACGCGCCTGCGGCAGCGCCCCCACCGCGCCGACCAGCAGATTGTCGCGCACCGTCATGCCGCGCATCAGGCTGCCATGCTGGAAGGTCCGGACCAGGCCCAGCCGGCTGATTTGTTCGGGCGACCGGCCGGTGACATCGCGTCCCCCAATGAACAGACGTCCGGCCGTCGGCTTGTGAAAGCCGCTGATCAGGTTGAACGTCGTGCTCTTGCCGGCGCCGTTCGGGCCGATCAGGCCGAGGATCTCGTTGGGACGGATGTCCATGTCGAGATTGGAAACCGCCAGCAGGCCGCCGAAACGGCGGGTCAATGCTTCGGTTCGCAGAAGTGCGGTGGTGTCGGTCATTGTCCACGAGCCTCCCGGATGGCCGGGGTGGAAGCGGCCGGCCCGCCCGGCCGGCGCAGGAGTCCGTCCACCATGCCGACGATCCCCTTGGGCATGATCAGCACCGACAGGACGATTGCGGCGCCGTAGAAGACATGTTCTCCTGCCCCGAAGCTCAGCGCGACGCTGCCGAGAAGGATCAGGAGCGCGGCACCGGCGACCGGTCCGAAGATCGACTCCTCGCCGCCGACCTTCAGGTAGGCAAGCGCCATGATCGAGAGCAGCACGCCGAAATCGCCGGGACTGATGACGGTGTTGGCGAAGGCCTGGAGCGACCCCGCGATCCCGGCGGCGAAGCAGGCGATGGCGAAGCAGATCACCTTCGCGCGGTGCACGTCGATGCCTACCGTCCGCACCACCGCGTCATTGTCGCGGATGGCGGTTAGGACCTTGCCGAAATCGGACCGCTCCACGGCATAAAGCCCGACCAGCATCAGAACGACCGCGGTCATGACGAAGGTGCCGTACCAAGCGTCCAGACCGGCCGGCGGAAAGATGCCGACCATTCCGGAATTCCCGCCGAGCCAGTCGATCTGCGTGCAGCAGAGCCGCACGACTTCGGCGAAGGCGAAGCCGATCAGCTTGAAATAGGGCCCCTTGATCCGCAGCGTGACATAACCGAACAGAATGCTGACCAGGGCGGCCATGACGCCGGCGGCCAGGATCGCCGCCAGGAAGGGCAGCTCGAAGCGGGTCGTCAGCAGGCCGGCGGTATAGGCGCCGATGCTGACGAAGGCCGCGGTGCCGAAGTTGAGTTCGCCGAACAGCAGGACCATCCTGAGGCTGGCGGCGATCAGCGCGGCGATGGCGATCCAGTTCAGCAGGTTCGACGCATAGGACGCCGGAAGGACCGCCGCGAGTGCGATGGCGAGGACGGCTGGAGCGCCGGCTTTCAGAATTGCGTGATTATCCATGTCCCATCAACCCCTGGGGCCTGACCAGCAGGACCACCATGACCAGCGCGAAGATGGCGATGCTTGCCCGCGACGGATCGAAGAAGTAGCCGCCGACGCTCTCGACAAGCGCGATGAACAGGCTGCCGATGATGGCGCCCGGAATGCTACCCAGCCCGCCGACGATCACGGCGATGAACCCCTTGATCAGGTAGTCGGAACCCAGCGTCGTGGTGACCACCGAGACCGGCGCGATCAGGGCGCCGGCGACCGCCGCCAGCAGCGTCGCGATCATGAAGCCGTGCCGCGCGATGCGCTGGTAGGGGATGCCCTGAAGCATCGCCGCTTCGTGGTCGATCGACGCCGCGCGCAGGGCCTTGCCCACCGGCGTCATCGCCAGCGCCGCGTAGAGCAGGCCGGTCAGGACCACGGCGACGAAGCAGAGCAGAAGGCGCTGGGAGGTCAGCGACGCGCCTAAGACCGACACCGTACCGTCGATGATCGGCGGGACCGACCGCACTGCACCGCCGAAGACGTCGAGGTACAGCCCTTCGAGCAGCAGGATCAGGCCGAGCGACAGGATGAAGGACCCGACGAAGTCGCGCTGGAGGCGCTTGAACCCCCACTCATAGGTGACGAGGCCCAGCAGCAGCGAGGCGGCGACCCCGGCCGCGGCGGAGCCGGCGAAGGCCGCTGGCAGCGGCAGGCCGGCGGTCGCCAGGTACGGCATCACCACCGCCACGACCAGGGCCGAGAGGGTGAAGAACTGGCCATGCGCGAAATTGACGATGCGCATGATTCCGAAGGTCAGGGTGAGGCCAAGGGAGAACAGCACATAGATGGCGCCGATCTGAAGCCCCGTGGCAATGATTTGCAATGCAGTCTGCATGCCGCATACTCCTTGGCTGCGGACGGGAATACACCGGCCGGCAACAGTTGCAGGGGGATCTGCAGGCAGTCGCGTCAGACGACGCCGGTAGTCCGAAAATCGGCGATCTCACGATCGCCGTACCCCAAGCTCTTCAGGATGTCGTCGGTATCGGCCCCCAGCGCCGGCGCCGGCTGCCGCCCCCGCCGCGCCCCCGCCGTCAGCCTGGCCGTCGGCGCCACGAGCGGAATCGCGGCGGGAAGCCCTGGCGGCTGCACCCAGTCGAAATGTCCGCCTTCGGCATGCTGGGGTTCGACCAGCGCCTCGGCAGGCGACAGGAGCCGGCAGCCCGGGACACGGGCTTCCGCCAATTCGGCCAGACACTCCGCGCTGGTCCGCGGCGCGCACCACTCCGCGACGATCGTGCTCAGGACCTCACCATGTTCGCCGCGTCCGATGTCGTCGGCGAAACGCGGATCGTCGATCAACCCCGGCGCCCCGACGAGCCGTGCCAGGCGCTCGAACATATCCTGACCGATCACCTGGACGAACACCCACCCGTCGCGCGTCACGAAGAGATCGGAAGGTCCCGAAATCGGACTGCGGTTGCCGGTCGCGCTCCGGGAACGGGCGCCGGAAGCCTCCTCGATCAGCACCGGATTCATGATGGCGAGCGCCGTCCCGAGCAGGGAGGCCTCGACCAGTTGCCCCCTCCCCGTCCTGTACCGGGCGAGGATGGCCGCCAAGGCCCCATAGGCCGCGGAAATCCCGGTGCTGTAATCGACATAGGAGGTGGCCGACCGGAAAGGCTGGCCGGGCAGGCCGGTCAAGGCCATCGCACCGCTCATCGCCTGACCGGTCACGTCGAAGCCGATGCTGTCCTTGCGCGACCCGCGCGAGCCGAAGGCGGTGATCGAGACCAGGATGATGTCCGGCTTCACCGCACGGAGCGCCTCATAGTCCAATCCCAGGCGATGCGCGGCCTTGGGCGGAAGGTTGACCACCGCCACGTCGCAGCCCGCGACGAGGCGGGTCAGGATATCCCGCGCCTTCGGCTGCGTCAGGTCGAGGGTCAGCGACCGCTTTCCGCTGTTCATCTGGTGATAGACGGCGCCCTCGCCGTCCGGGGTGAGCGGCATCACGTAGCGGTCGTCGTTGCCGCCGGGCCGCTCGATCCGGATGACCTCGGCGCCCAGGCCGGCCAGCATCGCCGCGCAGTAGGGGGCGGCGATGTAGCGACCGAAATCAAGGACCCGGATGCCCTCCAGAACCCCGTTCATTCCCATATCCATGCCCATTCGCTCCGGCTTGGGATTGGTCTTCCGAATAGAAGAACCTGCAAGACGCTCCCGAAATCGCCAATTTTCTTTGACTGGGCTTTTCTATATCAAAGTCACACAGAGGAAAGATCATCCATTTTTCCTTGATAATGGATAGATAAAATCTATACGCCGCTCCAATGTTTATTTATATCTGATCTTCTGTCTCTTAGTTCTGTATCTTGCTCAGGAATGGGATCGACAACCAATACAGTCAAGCACCGGTTCCTAACAGGGGAGCGGGCATGCAGGTCAGCGTGTGGCGGCAAGTTGGGCCCGCAGTTTGAAGCGGTTTATCGCCTCCTCCAGGATCGTCCCGATCACCGATTCCACCTGGAGGCTGGCACTGCTCGCGGGCCGGTCGCCGCGGCGCGCCAGATAGGCGGTCCGCTTCAGCGCCGGCTTCTCGATGGGAACCAGGATGACGCGGCCATCGTGGACCGCATCGAAGCAGGCCGCATGCGAAAGGATCGTATAGGCGCTTGCCCGGTCCACCAGCTTCAGGATCTGCGCAAGCGAGTCGACCTCCATCACCACATTGGTCGCGGTGCCGGCCGAGCGGGCGTGGCGTTCGATGATCTCCCGCAGCCCATGGGGCCGGCTAGGCAGCACGAGCGGCAGTTTGCAGACGTCGGAGAAGCTGCATCCTTCGACAGCGACGCCGTCGACGACCTCTGCCGACGGCCAGTGATCGGGTGCGGTGACGAGGTACAGTTCTTCGTTGAGCAGCGGCTTGACGACGAGCTGGTCGGAATCGGGCGGGTCATAGAGACAGGCGATGTCGACATGCCCCGAGGTCAGCCAGTCGAGGACATAGCCCGACATGGATTCGATGATGCGCAGGCGGACGGCGGGAAAATCGTTGCGGACCGTCTCGGCGAGCGGCACGCTCAACAGCAAGGCCATCGAGGGCGGCAGGCCGATGGAAACGGCGCCCCCGGCATTGGTTCCTCCCAGGTTCCTGACCTCCTGCACGGCGATATCGACGTTATGCAGGATGTCCCGGCTGTGACGGGCCAGCGCCGCACCGGCCTCCGTCAGGCGCGTGCCGCGGGGGGTCCGCACCATCAACTGCACGTCCAGTTCCCTTTCCAGCTTTCCAAGGACATCCGACAGGGATGGCTGGGCGATGCCAAGACGCGCCGCTGCAGCGGACACCGACCTATGATCGACGATGGACAGAAAATAGCTCATCTGCCGAAATTCCATGCCCTTCCTCCCTTTTCTGAAACTTTTGCTATCGCCGAATATTTCAAGAAGATGCCAAAACATCTTCATATATCCGGTCATTATTAGGTGCATCGGTCAAGTTGAGCTTGACTTCTTCTTTCGTGCCGATGATCCTGCCGACGAGTTCCGAGGGCATATCACGGCCCGTTCGGTTTGCATTGATCAACCGACGATCAGGGAGGCTATCATTCAGAATACGGAAGATCAATCGGTATATGGAAATGATGCGGCACCTGCCTCGAAGGATGTCGGGGCGGTCGTGAACGCCGTCCATATTCTTCGCTTCCTCTCCAGCGCGACGGCGCCGGTGGGGGTGGCTGCCGTGGCCCGCGGGACGGGGATCAGCCCGAGCACCTGTTTCAACATCCTGCGCACGCTGGCGCGAGCCCGCTTCGTCGCCTTCCATAGCGCCGACAAGAGCTACACGCTGGGCTTGGCCGTTGCGGAAATGGCGGCGGGAATGATCGGGATCGGTCATGCGGAGCTGATCCGTCCGGAACTGGAACGGCTGGCCCTCAACTACGACATGTTGATCGTGCTGTGGCGGGTCACCGAGAACGGGCATCTCGTGCTGATCGACCGGGCTCACAGCCACACGGCAGTCAGGGTCGAGATGCGGATCGGGCTTCGCGTGCCGCAGTTGATCGGTGCGATCGGCCGCTGCGTCGCGGCGTCGCTTGACCTGCCGTCTTCCGAGCTACGGCGACGTTTCTCGACTTTGCGCTGGCAATCGCCCCCTGGTTTCGAGAGCTATGCGGCGGACGTTGCCGTCGCGCGCGAACGCGGGTGGGCAATCGACAATGGCCAGCTCTATCGGGGAATCATCACGGTCGCCGCGCTGGTGACCGACGCAAACCGCCAGCCGCGGTTCGGGCTCAGCGGCATCACGATTGCCGGCCAACACTCCCTGGAACGCTTGGCGGAGTTGGGAAACGACCTCCGCGAAGTGGCGGAGGTCGTCGGTCAATCACTCTTCCCCAGAACGGCTGGCATTATACAAAATGGCATTCAGAATGGAGAATGACCTGAATTTCCGAGGCCTGCTTCTGCAGGCCCCGAACCATACTCACTTCAACGGGCATTTCGCCGCATAGACGTCACCGTGCTCCTTCATCACCGCGCCACCCAGCTCGATGACCGGATCTCCGTCAGCACCCTTCACGACCGTTCCGGCGAACAGATCCTGGATCGGGAAATGATTGGTGTTGAACTTGAAGTTTCCGCGGACCGAATGGAAATCGGCGGCCTTGATCGCCGCGAGAAAGGCCTTCTTGTCTTCGATCTTCCCGTTGACCTTCCCGATCGCGCTGTCCAGCAGCCGGCCGGCGTCATAAGCCTGCGCTGCGGTTGCTGAAGGCGCGTATTTATACTTGCGCATGAAATCCGCGACGAATTTCCTGTTCTCTTCGTTGCCTCCGATATGACTCCAGATATCGGTCACGGTGATACCAAGCGCGGCGTCGCCGATGGCCGGGAGGTTCATGTTGTCGACCGAGTAGGACATGTAGAGCGGGAACTGCTCCTTCATGCCGCTCTGCACGAACTGCTTCACGAACTGGATCGCCAGCCCGGACGGATAGAACGCGAAAACGGCGTCCGGCTTCGCCGCCCGCAGCTGAGCCAGTTCAGCCGCAAAATCCAGTTGGTTCAGAGGCGTGTAGACTTCCCCCGCGATGGTGCCCTTGTAGAACCGCTTGATGCCATTGATCACGTCCCGGCCGGACAGGAAGTTCGGCGCCATGACATAGAGCTTCTTGACTCCCTTGTTCTGCAGCACCGATCCCATCGCCTCGGCCAGATTGTCGCCCTGCCATGAGGTCGAGAAATAATACTCGGAGCACTTGTCCCCGGCCAGGGGAGACGGTCCGGCGTTCGGACCGATCATGACCGTTTTGTTGCTTGTCACCCGTTCCGATGCTGCCAGCAGGGCGCTGGAAATCACCGGCCCGACGACGACGTCGACCTTGTCGAATTCGACGAACTTGTCCGCGATCTGACGCGCGACATCGGGCTTCTGCTGGTCGTCCTCGACGAGGACTTCCACCGGCAACCCGCCGAGCTTGCCACCGGAATGCTCGATCGCGAGGTTGAATGCGTCCCGCGCATGGATCCCGATGACAGAGTTCGTCCCCGACAGGGTCGCAACGAAGCCGATCTTGACCTTGTCGGCCGCTTCGGCACCGGCGAACCAGCAGGATGCAAGGGCAGCAATGCAGGGAACAATGACGGATTTCGTCCGGATCATGGCCGTGTCCTCCTGTTGGCCGGTCTTGGCGACCAGCCTGTTGTCATTTCAGCGGATGCGTCGTGGAGCGGCTGGCCGTATCGCGCCGTCAGGCGCACGCGGCGCCGATCAGCAGGCTTGCAAGGGCCCCCCGCGTGAGCATCGGGGCTGGCGCCGGCGCGCTTTCCGGCGATCCGGGCCGACTGTCGGATGAATGGCCGGATGGATGGCCGAGCGACTGGAGCAGCAGGTCCAGAAACGCTTCGCCTTGCGCGGACGACACGGGGGCATCGACCTGCAACTCCAGCCAGCGCGTGCGCAGTTCCGGCCTGAGATGGTCGGCGGGCACATCGATGACCGGATGGCGCATGTTGGGGAACAGCAACACACCGGCCCGGCTGGCCAGATCATAGAGTGACTCGACGTAGCGGAAGGAGCGGTGGCCCGGATTGATGCCCTCGAAATGGAAGCCGGTCACGCTGATCGGGATATCGAAGCAAAGCACCGCGGCTTCGACGAGGTCCCCCCAGGTCGCCGCCATGTCGGGCAGGAACCTGTAGCGCTCGTCGTCCGGCACGAACCCCTTGAGCGCCAGCTTCTGGATCGCCACGAAGTCGGGATGTCCGGTTTCGACGTCGGAGAAATAGGTCAGCTTGCATTTGCGCTGGAGCATCTCCTCCTGGATGTCGGAAACCGGCACCTCCGACACCTTGCATCCGGAGCCGATGGACAATCCCGCCGCGATGCCCGCCGCCGTTCCGGTTTCTGTCCAGAGGGCTTCGACGCGCAGGGCGCAGAAGGCGACATGGCTGGCGGAGATGGTCGTGGTGACCAGCAGATTGTCGACGCCCTGCGGTGTCAGGCATCCGTACGGCACCTGATAGGGAGCACGGAGCGCCCGCATGAACATCGACCCTTCATAGGTCTTCGTCGCTGAACTGGGTTCGTCGTTGCAGCGCCTGCTCTCGATCGCCCAGTCGCCGATCGCAATCGAATCCGGCTGTCTCGGTGGGCGCGGCCCCGGTCCGGCCAGATAGGGATTGACGTTCGCTTCCGTCATCTTCACCTGCCCGCGGAAACGCCGCCCTTCCCGGACATACAGAATGTATGGAAGATGGTTGTTCTCGACATACTCGTCTTCGGCGAGGACGAGTTGCGGCATTCCTCCTTCGGTCTGGATGAAATGGAGGAAACCCAGGACGTGATCGAAGAAATTCTGGCGGATCGCCGTCCGCTCGCGGGGATGGGAAAGAATGAACTCCCGCGTCCCCTGGAGCAGATCGTTCCCCTCGTACCGCCGATTGAGGATCATCTTGCCGTTCACCGTCGGAATGACGTCGGGTCCGAAGGTGGGAACGCCGTCGGCGGACAGCGCAGCGGAGTTCCATGCGTATTTGCCGGGGTCATAGGACGACGGCCTGGCCTGCATGCGGCCCGGAGAGCCATCCTTCAGATAGCGCAGGCTCAACCGGTAGGTGAAGGCCATGATGTTGTCGTCCATCGCGCCCGTGCTGCCCGGCAGGATCGTCGACGGCAGGAACCCCTGGTCGTCGACCCGGCGTTCGTGCGTCGCGGTGTAGATCACGCCGGCATGCGGCTCCTCCGCGGAGCGGGCTTCGCGGCCGATGTCGAACGGCGCTCCCGCCCAGGCCGCCACGTCGCCTTCGTAACTCGCATCGATGAAAACCTTGCCGCGCACCCGGTTCGGCTGCGTCGGCTCGCCGGGCGGGTTGCCGAAGGAATCGCTGGCCGGTTCCCAGTGAACCTCCCTGAGGCGTTTCCGGTCGACCACGACATCGACGGGGACGGCACCGGTGATGACCGTGATGTTCGGATGGTTCGCCAGAAGCTCGCGCCAGATGCGTTCGGCGACATGGAACTCCCAGAAGACATCCGACCGGCTTGCGAGCATCGGATCGACCAGGCCGACCTGCTTGTAATGCCTCAGTACGAGGTCCACGAACTCTTCCGCGATTCCGCTCAGGGCTTGCAACGAGCCGGTATCGAAGCAATGCACACCGTTCGTCGTCACCCCACCCAGGGTCGGCGTCGGCTCCAGGACGATGACCGTCATGCCGCCGCGGGCTGCCGCTATGGCCGCGGAACAGCCGGCCGCCGTTCCGCCGACGACGACGACGTCCGCTTCAAAATCCGAGTAATTCTGCTTGTCCGACATGACGTTCCTTCCCATCCCGAATGCACCGGAAATAGCGGGGATTGCTCGCAGCGCTCAGCCGGCTTTATGTATAATCCGCCTTTTACAGGCAGTATTCGCACGACCCTGCCAATTCGCCCGCTTCGCGACGGGCCGGCGTAGCTGTGTGGCAATAAAGCCCTAGCTCCACATGCAAATGAAGTCAAACGCCACCGCGCGGCCTCCTTTGGCCGTCATAGGTTTTACCTCTGTCCGCAAACGCATCTGGAAAGAAACGGTGGTGAAGAAGAACTGTCGGCCGACCGATGCCGAGCGCACCTCTTCGGGAATCAGAAATGTGGCCTGCCAATTCATACGACCGAGGGAGGGGCTAGTCTGGCGCCTGCTATGCTCTGCACCCAATCGACGAAGACCCGCAAGGCAGGCGAAAGATGCCGTGACGACGGATAGAGGACGGACACGGGGACCGGTTTGGGGCTGTACGAACCGAGCACCTCGCGCAGGTCACCGCGTTTCACAGCGTCGGCGACGATGAAATCGGACAGGCGGGCAAGCCCGAATCCGGCCGTGGCGAGGTCGCGGAGCGCGAAGGTCTCGTCGACCACCAAGCCGGTCCGCATGGTCATGGTGGTCGATGCACCGCCCTCGCTGAAGGTCCACCCATCGGGCCGGCCGTTGCGGGAGGACGAGTAGCCGATGGCGAGATGATCCTGGAGGTCAGCCAGTTCCTGTGGTTCACCGCGCGCGGCAAGATAGGACGGCGCGGCGCAGACAACCCAGCGGAAGCAGCCGATGCGCCGCGCAATGAGGCTGGAATCCGGCAGGGTTCCAGTGCGGATGACGCAATCGATCCCTTCCTGGATGAGATCGACCAGCCGGTCGCTCATGCCGATCACGAGGTCCACCTCGGGATACCGTTCACGGAATCCTGGAAGCGCGGGAAGAATGATCGATCGCCCGATGGAGGCCGGCATGTTCACCCTCAGCCGGCCGCTGGCTCGCCCGCGCCCGTCCCGCAGTCCATTCTCGACGGTGTCGACCATCGACAGGATCTGGCGGCTCTGTTCGTAATAGGCTTCCCCGTCCGGGGTCAGCTTGATCTGGCGCGTCGTGCGGTTGATCAGCTGGACCCCGAGATGCTGCTCCAGCCTCTGGATCGTCATAGTGACAGACGAGCGAGGCAGGGATAGGGCATGGGCGGCCCTCTGGAAGCCGTTCCTATCCACGACATGGACGAAAACTTCCATGGCCCGCAATCTGTCCACATGCTCCTCCCGCGAAACTCGGCGATTTCGGAACCCGATCCGAGGCAACCGGCACGCCGGCCGGCGCCTACGTTCACATAATGTGAACTTTCAAGTCAAACGCCTCGGGATTGTACGGGTAAACCTGCCGCAATACCTCCTGATCCAGAAAATGCAGGGCCTGCCGACCGCCCTTCGCCAAACACCGGAACGCACTGATTGCGGAGTTGGCGATGACCGTGGCCCCCTTTGGATCAGGAGATCGACGACATGCCCTACAGACTGACCATCAACGGCGAGACGCGCGAGATCGACGCCGATGGCGACACGCCCCTGCTGTGGGCGCTCCGCGACATCCTCGGGATGACTGGAACGAAATTCGGTTGTGGTGCCGGCCTTTGCGGCTGCTGCACGGTGCACATCGACGGCGTGGCGATCCGCGCCTGCCAGACTCCGATCGACAGCGTCGGCACCGCCGGGATCGTGACCATCGAGGGCGTGGACCGCACCGACGCCGGCCGGTTTGTCCAGCAGGCCTGGATCGACTTGGAGGTGGTGCAGTGCGGCTATTGCCAGCCCGGCCAGATCATGTCAGCCGCCGCCCTGCTCGCCGGAAACCCCGACCCGTCCGATGGCGAGATCGACGAGGCGATGTCGGGAAATCTCTGCCGCTGCGGAACCTACAGCCGCATCCGCGACGCGATCCGACACGCCGCCCATCTCGCCAAGCCGGCCATGGAGACGGCGCAATGACGACTCCCGCCACCCGCCCGGGCCACGGTCCATCGCGCCGCACCGTCCTGTCCGCAGGCATCGCCGTCGGGGGCGGGCTGCTGGTCGGCGTTCCGCTGGCGGCGCCGGTTCTCTCGAAGAGCGGCCCGGTCGATTTTGCTCCGAACGCGTTCATCAGGATCGCTCGGAACGGCACCGTCACGCTGACCATGCCCTATGTCGAGATGGGACAAGGCACCTATACTTCGGTGCCGATGCTGATCGCGGAGGAGCTGGAGGTGCCGCTTGCCGCGGTGACGCTCGAACACGCGCCGGCCGACGACATGCTTTACCGCAACCCGATCATGGGAGCGCAGGAGACCGACGGTTCGCTGTCGATGCGTGCGGCGTGGGAGCCGATGCGCCGCGCCGGGGCCACGGCGCGGACGATGCTGATCGCCGCGGCCGCGGCGGAGTGGCGGGTGGACGCCGCCGAATGCCGGGCGGCGGAGGGATTCGTCGTCCATGATCGGACGCGCCGCCGCATCGCCTATGGCGACCTCGCCGAACGGGCGGCGACCTTGCCCATACCGCCGCAGGTGACGCTGAAAGACGCGGCGGCCTTCACCCTGATTGGACGGCCGCAGAAGCGGCTGGACTCGGCGGACAAGATCAATGGCACCGCGATCTTCGGCATGGATGTGCGATTGCAGGGAATGAAGATCGCCGCGGTGATGGCCTCGCCGGTGCTCGGGGGGCGGATCGCCAGTCTGGACGACCGCGAAGCACGCCGGGTGACGGGAGTCCGCAGCGTTGTTCGCCTCGATGATGCCGTGGCGGTCGTCGCCGACCACTGGGCGGCCGCGAAGAAAGCTCTCGATACCATGGTCGTCACCTGGGACGATGGGCCGAACGCCGGCTTCTCGACCGCCCGCCTCAAGGGCGAACTGGAGGCGGCCTCGCAGCGGGACGGCGTGGTCGGCGACGAGGCGGGCGACGAGGCGGGCGACGAGGCGGGCGCCTTCGCCAGCGCGGCGCGGCGGGTGGAGGCCGTTTACCGGCTGCCGCTCCTGGCCCACGCGGCGATGGAACCGCTCAACTGCACCGTCCATCTGCACGGCGGGCGCTGTGACGTCTGGGTCGGCACCCAGGCGGCAAGCCGCGCCCAGGCTGCCGCGGCTGCCGCCGCGGGCCTGCAGCAGGATCGTGTGACGATTCACAACCAATATCTCGGCGGCTCGTTCGGCAGGCGTGCCGAGACCGACAACATCGTCCAGGCCGTGTCCATCGCGCGGCGGCTGGACCATCCGGTCAAGGTCGTCTGGAGCCGCGAGGAGGACACGCAGCACGATTTCTACCGGCCGGCCTATCACAACACGCTGCGAGCCGGACTCGATCGGGACGGCCGGGTCACGAGCTGGTTCCACCGGATCGTCGGCCCGTCGCCCCTCGCCCGCTGGCTGCCGCCGGCCGTTCAGAACGGGCTCGACCCCGATGCGGTGACCAGTGCGACCGGTCCTTACCAATTCCCGAACCGGCATGTCGATTATGTCCGGCATGAGGAGCACGCTTTTCGGTCCGGCTTCTGGAGAGGCGTCGGAACCACCCACAACGTGTTCGTCGTCGAGAGCTTCATCGACGAACTGGCCGCGGCGAGCGGGGTCGATCCGCTGGAATTTCGCCGGCGGCACCTTCGGGATGACCCGCGCCTCCGGGCCGTGCTGGATCTGGCAGCGGAAAAATCCGCCTGGAGCGAGCCATTGCCTCCGGGAAGCGGTCGCGGGATCAGCCTTCTTCAGGATTTCGGCGGAACGATCCTCGCCCAGATCGCCGAGGTCTCCGTCCATGTCGGCGGATCGCTTCGGGTGGGCAGGGTCACCTCCGTCGTCGACTGCGGCAAGCTGGTCAATCCCGACACGGTGATCGCCCAGATCCAGGGCGGCGTCATCTTCGGCCTCTCCGCCGCACTCTACGGCCAGATCACCTTCTCCGAGGGGCGTGTCGAACAGGGGAATTTCGACAGCTACGCCGCGGTGCGGATGGACGAAGCTCCACGCGTGGCCGTTCATCTCATCGAAAGTGGGGAGGCGCCGTTCGGTGTCGGTGAATCCGGTACGTCCGGCATCGCCCCTGCCGTTGCAAACGCCGTGTATGCAGCGACGGGCAACCGTGTTCGGAATCTGCCGATCACATCCGACAGGTGAGTCGGCATCGGGACGATGGCGTCGTGCGTTTCCTATGAAATGCACGACGCTATAGGAGGTTATCCGGTAGAATGTTGAAGACATCTGGATGAGGCGTTGAACTGGCACAGTTGGTTGCGCTGGGTATTGATCAGGTATAGCTCCTGCTGCGCCGGAGACCGGCTATGACCTCCGACCCAAATCATTGGAAGCCCGTCACAAAACGGGGCAACTGCTGCTCGGCTGAGGGTATAGCTGGCGCGATGTCCAATTCGCCTCCGCCCCGGACGTTGTACTTGAGGGTGCATCTGCGCGACGTATAGCGAGATCTGCGGCATCCCCATCGTCAGATCGAAACGCTCGACCGGCTGCGTTCGCTGATCGAGCAGGTAACGGTGCGCTTCAGCACCGCTGATGACCAGCGTCGTCGAGATCGAGTTGGAGAGTGATCTGGTGACGCCTCTCGGCCTTCGGCTGAGCCCAAAAACAGAAGGCCGGCGCTGAGAAAGCGGCCGGCCTTTGGTATGTTCGGTAAAGGTTGGTTGCGGGGGCGCGCAACCACCGAGAATTGAGTTCGCCAATTATCAGAATCTGAGCTTCGGGAAATATGAGGCAGAGGAATGTAGCGACATACTGGCTTGTCTTGCTTCGGCACTACTCCAAGCTTAGCCCTCAGGCAGTGAATATCGAATTTCTCTGAACTAAAGAACCTATTCAGGGTATGGATTTGTCGCGGAAGGGCTGACAATCCCACCCGCATATTTAACAGCGTTCAGATTTTCTTCAGAAAATCGCGGTCTCATTGCCAGTTGCTACTAGCAACTTCTGCCCCGGCGAAAGGGCCGTGATGACAGACCCTCAGAAGGCCGATGCACCGTCCGCTCCGCTCATGACCATCCCTGAGGCGCTCGCTTCGGAAGCGGCAGAGGTGCTTCTGATCGGAAATCGGCAAGCGCTGCTTGCGGTGCAGGAGAAGATGGCGGAAGCCTTGAGCAGCCAAGGCTTCCCTGGAAACGCCGCAGGCACGCTCGCGGAAGGCTGGATGCATGACTTCGCCGATGGACTCGGCGCCCACGCCACGCCGGATGCCGCCATCCTCCAGGCGAACCGGATCGCTGCGGGTGCCGCCGCGCGCATGACTCAGGCGATGCAGGATGCGGCATCCCTGACCGGCGAGCAGCGGATGGCAACGGCATTGGCCCAAGGACAGGGAGTGGACGCGCAATCACTGTCCGTCCCGGGCTCGGCAGCCGACCTGTCCGCCGCCCTGTTCAACGGCGTAATGGACCCGCTCGCCCGGCCGGCGGGGGCGGCGGACCCGGTTGCCGCGCTGGCACAGTCCCTGAGCGCGCCGACGGCCCATACGCCTCCTTCAGCGCCTCCGGTTTCTCCGGTGGACCAACTGACCGCCGCGCTGGCCTCGGGCGCGGGCGTGCAGGAGGCCGTCAAGGCATTGGGAAGCAATCAGAACAGCCACTTCGCCGATACGCTCGAACGGGCACTGTCCAGGGGTGCCGAGTCCGACGCAGCGGTCACCGCAGCCCAGGAACTGAGCGCCAGCAGCGAGGTTTTGGCCCACTCCGCCTCGGTTGCCCAGTCCTACGGAAGCCATTTGCTCGCCACGCTCGCGTCCGGAGGCGCGGAGGCGCGCAATGCCCTGGGCGGCCCGGCCTTTGCCAGCGTCCTGAATGATGCGCTGGCCCAGGGTGGGGCGCCCGATGCGGCGCTTGGTGCATCGGTCAGGGCACAATCGGACATGACGGCCAGCCAACATGCCGCCGTCGTACCGGCGAAGCCGACCGACGCGCTGGTAGCGTCGCTTGCGTCCGGCCGCGACGTGGCGGAAACCATAAAAACCTTCGCCATGGCCGCCGGTATCGACGCGAAGGCATCCGGCGGGTTCGGTCAGGCTTTGGAAGGCGCACTATCCGCGGGCCATGAACCGGCCGGGGCACTGGGCGCGGCACGGCAGGACGTCGTCGCCCTGTCCGCCCTGTCCGCCGAGACGATGAAGGGCGTCAAGGCCGACCCGCTCGTCGCGGCGCTCGCCAGCGGGCACAATGTCCAGCAAGCCGTCCAGGCTCTTGGCGGAAGCGGAGCCACATTCAGCGCGGCACTGGGACAGGCCCTGGCGGAAGGGCGGACCGCCGGGCAGGCGCTGGCGGCGGCCCGTCAGGCTGCCGAAACCGTCCAGCAGAACGCCCACGCCAGCGAAGTCCCGGTGTCGCCGCAGGACAAGGCGATGGCCGACCTCGCCAACCCGGACAAGGCCGCCGCTGGCGAAAAGCCCGGCGACGGCAAGAAGACGGCGGAGAACAGCGCGCAGCACAGCGATAGCGCTGACGGCAAGGCTGCCGGGCAGGTGGCGGACGCCGAGGCCAAGGACGGCAAGCAGGACGCTAAAGCGGAAAAGGACGGCACGGCCGACAAGGATGACGGCAAGGGCGATGCCAAGGAGAACGCAGGCGACAAACAAGCGGCCGATGCCTCCGCGGATGGAATGCCCGCCGCGCCGGACTCCTCCTCTGCCCCGGCGGCAAAGCAGGCGACGATGAGCGAGGCCGCGCTCAAGACAATTAGCTTCGATCAGGCCGGCGTAACGGACAAGGCAACCGCGAGCGACACGTCCACCCACGCCACCACATCCGCGGATGTACGGCCGGCGGTCTCATCTCCGTCGGTGACCAAGGCGCTGACCACCACCGACGCCTTCGCCGTCGCCGCGCAAAGCCAGCAGCGGGCGGTCCAGGCGGCGGTCCAGGCCCTCGAGAACGCGTCATCCGGCACAACCGGCACCAGTTCGCCCAGCAACACCCCGACGCTTCCCTCCACCCCCAGCCTTCCGGCCGAACATCATAATGCCGCGCCTACCCTGTCATCGTCCTTCGACGCGGCGGCTCTGGCCAAGGCGCTGGCGGTGACCGAGGGAACGACCGCTCCCGCCGGATTCACCGTCTTCCATCTGATCGAATCGATGTTCCGTCCTGGGGAGACCGGCGGCAGCGTGGTCGGCGTCGCCATCGTCGGCAACAGCGGTTCGGCGCTCGGCATCTGGCAGTACAGCGTCGACGGCAGCAACTGGCTGGTTGTGGGCTCGGTTGCCGAAACGGCGGCCCTCGTGCTGCCGGGCAATGCACTTCTCCGCTTCCTGCCCACGGCAGGTGCCTCAGGACAAGCTCCCGCCCTAGATCTTCGGGCGGTGGGAGATGAATGGACCAGCGGCTTCAGCGGCGCCGAACATCGCTTGTTTATGATTGCCGGTACGGGAGGCACGACGCCCCTGTCGTCGGAGGTCGCGCAGCTTTCCCTTGAGATCACCCCCGTCAACGGCGCCCCGGTGGCGACAGGCGTACAGGCGGTCTTGGATGCCATGGCGGAGGACGGCACCAACCCGGCCGGCGCCAGCGTTCTTTCGCTGTTCGGCAAGCTGTTTTCCGATCCGAGCGATGCTGTCTTTGGAGCGGCCGGCGACGGCTTCGCCGGTGTCGCCGTGGTCGCCAATCCCGGCAACGCCGCCCAGGGCGAGTGGCAGTATTGGGACGGTGGCAAATGGGTCGCGGTCGGCACGGCGTCGGACGGCAATGCGCTGCTGCTGTCCACCGACACGATGCTGCGCTTCCTCCCCGTCGCCGACTGGAACGGCCAGCCACCCAGCCTGATGGTGCGTCTGGTCGATGATTCCCAGGGTGCCATCGTCAGCGGTGGCCGCGTCGACCTGAAAAGCCTCGGCGTCGGCGGAACGACGCCCTACAGCGTGTCCGCCATCCTGCTCGACAGCCATGTGACCGCCGTCAATGACGCCCCGGTCGCCACCGGCACGACAGCGACGTTGGCCCATATTGCGGAAGATACAGCCAATCCCGCCGGCACGACCGTCTCCGCCCTGTTCGGCAGCCTGTTCTCCGACCGGACGGACGCGGTGGCCGGCGGATCGACTGCGAACGGCTTCGCCGGCGTGCTGGTGATCGGCAACGCCGCGACAGCGTCCGAAGGATCCTGGCAATACTGGACCGGCGACGCCTGGACCAACATCGGAGTGGCGAGCGACGGCAATGGGCTGTTGCTGGCGGCCGGCACCGCTCTGCGCTTCCTGCCCGCCGCCGACTGGAACGGTACGATGCCGGCTCTGACCGTAAGGATGGTGGACGATTCGCTGGGCAGCTTCGCCAGCGGCGGGCGTGTCACCGAGACCACCGGCGGTGGGACCAGCCGCTTCAGTGCCGGCACCATCACGCTGGCCGGCACCGTCGATGCCGTCAACGATGCTCCCGTCGCGACCGGCACCGCAGCAACCCTGCCGGACATCGCCGAGGACACCGCCGATCCGGCCGGAGCAACCGTCACCAGCCTGTTCGGCGGCCTCTTCTCCGACGCTGCCGACGCCGTGGCCGGAGGATCGTCGGCCAACCGCTTTTCTGGGATCGCCATCGTCGGCAACGCGGCAACCGCCGCGCAAGGCATCTGGCAATATTGGACCGGCACCGCCTGGACGGCCGTAGGGGCGGTATCGGAAGGATCGGCATTGGTGATTGCCGCCGGCGATCGCCTGCGTTTCGTGCCGGCTGCCGACTGGAACGGCACCACCCCGGCGCTGACGGTTCGGCTGATCGAGGAGGGCGGCGGCACGCCTGCGACCGGAAGCCATGCCGACCTGACGCAGGGCGTTGGCGGCAGCACGGTCTACAGTGCCGAAACCATCGCGCTGACCGGCAGCGTCACGCCGGTCAACGACGCGCCGGAGGTCACCGCCGGTACGACCTCGCTGTCGACGGTGAAGGGCATTGCCGTCGCGGTTACCGGGCTGTCGGTGTCGGACATCGACGCCGGTTCGACACCGATGCTGGTCACCCTGTCCGCCGGACACGGGACGCTGACCCTAGCGAACGATGGGCTAGATGCCGTCATCACCGGAAACGGGACGGACACCGTCACCGTCCGGGCGACGCTCGCCACCATCAACAGCCTGCTGGGCGCCACCAACGGGCTCCTCTATACCGCAACCTCCTACATCGGCGCCGACAGCATTCATATGCTGGTGGACGACCAGGGCGGCGGCGGAGCGGGCGGGCCGCTGACCGCCGGCGCATCCGTTGCCGTCACGGTGGTGCCGCCCAACTCCTCTCCGGTTCTGATCGACACCGACCTCTCCCTCTCCGTCGCGGCGGAGGCGCTTGCGCCGCCCACCGCAGGCACCGCGGGGTTTACCGTCTCGAAGCTGGTCGGCCTGAACGGCGCCGGCCCGGTCAACGTCACCGACAGCGATGCGGGGTCCGTGACCGGCATCGCCCTGGTCGGCACCAATGAGAGCTATGGGCACTGGTGGTTCTCGACCGACGGCGGCACGACCTGGATCCTGGTCGGCACGGTCAACGACAGCGACTCCGCCCTGCTGCTGCGCCCGACCGACCAGTTGTATTTCCAGCCCAACGCGTCGGTACCCGCCACCGTCAGCGGTGCTTTGACCATTCATGCCTGGGACCAGACCAGCGGAACCGCAGGCACCAAGGTCGTGATGGACACCAGCGCCGGCAGCGCCTTCTCCACCGCCACCGACAGCGTGACTCTGCACCCCGGCGTGCTGATCCCGAACGGCTCCTTCGACAATGGGTTGAGCGGCTGGACCTACACCGGCGGCACCAGCGTGGGCTCGACCGGGGACGGTCATGAGGGCACCATCACCTCCGCGAGCGGCCAGACGCCGACCCAGTTGGAGGACTTTCTCGGCCTGACGTACGGCTCGATCGCCGCCGCGACCGGAACCGTGCCGTCCTATGGCCACGCCATGAAACTCGGCACGGCCGTGACGGTGACGCAGGACACGAAGCTGACCTTCGACTGGTCCTTCACCTTCTCGGATCCCGGCTATCACGATTTCGCCTTCGTCAGCGTCAACGGCGTGGTGACGCTGCTGGCGAAGGAGGCGAGCGCCAGCGGCAGTTTCAGCGTGGTGGTTTCGGCCAACAGTACCCTGTCGCTTGGCTTCGGCACCTCGGATACGAGCGACAACAGCGTCAACCCGATCCTGCGCGTCGACAACATAAAGCTCACCACCGTCGCCAGCGATCCCATCGTGCTGGACATGACCGGACAGGGGCTGTCCCTGCGTCCGCTGTCCGACGGCACGCATTTCGATGTGACCGGCGACGGCGTCGCCGACAGCACCGGCTGGGTCGGGGCCGGCAACGCCCTGCTTGTACAGGACAGCGACGGCAACGGCCGCATCGACGACGCGCACGAACTGGTATCGGAGCAGTTCGGCAGCGGCTTCAACAGCAGCCTTGAGGCGCTGGCGTCCCTCGACCGCAACCATGACGGTCGCATTGACGCCACCGACGAGGCCTTCGCCACGCTGAAGGTCTGGCAGGACGGCAACGGCGACGGAATAAGTCAGGTCAGTGAACTGCGGAGCCTCTCCGAAGTGGGCATCCGCTCCATCGCCACCACCTCGACGCCAAGCGACGCGATCGTCGCCGGCAATCGGATCCTGGGCACCGCCAGCATGACGATGGCCGACGGCAGCACGCACATGGTGGCCGGTGTCGCGTTTGACGTGAAGGCCGCCTCCGCGGCACAGGTCCAGATCCAGCCGGCGGCGATCACCCCGGCCGCTGCCGCCGTCAATGTGGTGCCGGGGACCAACTTCACCGGTCTTCTGGCATCCGGCCTCGGCCTGCCCACCGACGCGGAAGTTGTGCCTCAACCCGATATTTCTCACGCGCTTGCATCGAGTCCGGAGTCGCACGCCCCTGATCAACATCATTCGCAAACCAGCGATGCGTCAAACGTGCACCACATAAACGGATCCTAATAGATCTGTCAGATTTAGAGGATTTATTAAGCAATTGAACACTGTTTTGTCTTAATTTCCAAGGAGCGCGGTCGGCTATATTCGCCAGCGCAATAAACCCAAAGCTTCAGCCGACAGCGTTTCTCAGGACCCTCATGCGCAAATTCTTCTTTTACGCCACGGCCTGGCTTACGCTTCTTGGTGGAGCATCACAGCCTTTGATTGCATCGCCGCGCGAAGATGTGATCTCGCTGATTTCCAAGGCGACGGAAACGCATGACCGACTGAGAGGGGCAGAGGCGGCGGCAGACTCCGCCCGCAATGGACTGCGGATCAGCCATGGCGGCTGGTATCCGACTCTCAGCCTGTCGGCCAACGGCGGACGCGAAACCACCGAAAAGCCGGCGGGCCTTCCCAACACCGACCTGGACGCCGGTCAGCTTTCGATACGCGCGACCCAGCTGATCTGGGACTTCGACGCGACCAATGCCGACATCCGGCGGGCGCAGGTCTCGGTCGTTCGCGCCGACATCGCGGTGGAGCGCACCCGCCAGGAACTGCTGGTGGAAGGCCTGTCCGCCTACGCCAACCTCGTCCGCGCCCACCGACTGCTCACCTTCGCCCGGCAGTCGGAAGACAACATCCGCCGCCAGACCGGCCTTGAGGAAGTCCGCCTTCAGGAGGGCTACGGCTTCTCCACCGACGTCCTGCAGGCCAAGAGCCAGCTCGCCGGCGCCCAGGCCCGCCGCGTCGCGGCCGAAGAAGCGATGCAGACCGCGCTGAGCCGCTTCCAGGCCTATTTCGGCCATGTGTCCTTCCGGCTGGACGGCGCCGAGGTTCTGGCGATGACCAAGGCCTCCCTGCCCCCGTCGATGGACGCGGCGGTGGAGGAGGCGCGCCGCCACAATCCGCGTCTGCAGGAGCTGGCCCTGACCACCGTCGCGGCCGAGGAGGCCGTGACCTCGGTGCGCGGCCGCAGCCTCTATCCCCGGGTGGAAGGCTATGTCGAGCGCAACATCAAGCGCGACGTCGCCGGCCAGCCCGGACGGCAGAACGAACTGCTGTTCAAGCTGCAGGTCACCTTTTCGCTGAACACCGGCCTGACCGCGATCAACAGCGTCCGCCTCGCCGAGGCCGACCTGCGCGCCGCCGACGCCACCTGGGCCGATCAGGAGCGCACGGTGCTGGAAACCGTCCGCAACAGCTGGAGCCGGCTGGCAAGCGCCCGGTCACAGGTGAAGCTGCTGAACGATCAGGCGAGCCTCGCCGCCGGTTTCCTCGACGTGGCGCGGGCGGAGCGTGAACTGGGGTCCCGTTCGCTCATCGACATCCTGTCGGGCGAGACGACGCTGATCAACGCCCGCAGCGACGCCGCCGCCGCCGAGACGGAACTGGTTCTCGCCGGCTACCGCCTGCTTGCCGCCATGGGTCGGCTCAGCGCCGCCGACATCCAGACCAAGCCGATGCCGAAATCGGCGGCGATGGGACGCGGACTGTTCGACGACCCCGGCAGGCAGGAACCGGCGCCTCCCGCCAACCGGGATTCGAAGCGCAAGCGTGGGAAGGGAGACCAGCAATGACCGGCGGCGCCATCGGCTTGCTGCTTTTGCGGCTTCGCGTAAATCTGCGGCTGACGACCCGCGTCTTCGCGGCCTCGTTCGCGGCGAACCTGCTCGGCCTCGCCTCCTCCTTCTACACCATGCTGGTGCTGAACCGGTATGTGACGCACGGCGTCGATTCCACGCTCGTGGCGCTGACCGTCGGCGTCGTGCTGTCCATCGCTTTCGAACATCTGTTCCGCCATGTCCGGCTGGGCATCGCCGGCCGCATCGGCCGTGTCGAGCACGAGCGGCTGGCAACCGGCGCCTTCGGCATCCTGCTGACCGCAAGGAGCGGAGCCGGTTCGGCGGAAGGCGACGCCGCCCGGCGCGAGGCAATGCGGGCGCCCGAACAGATCGACGCGGCACTGGGTTCCGCCAATCTGGCGACCCTGTTCGACCTGCCCTTCGCAGTGGGCTTCATCGTCGTGGTGGCGCTGGTCTCCTGGCCGCTGGCGGCGATCTGCGTTCTCTTCACCCTGCTGTCGATCGCCGCCGGCCTTCTGGCCCAGGCCGACATGCGGGCGGTCGGCCGCGATATGGCGCAGGCCGGCGCCGACGCGCAGGGCCTCGTCACCTCCGCCATTGTCGGCCGCGACGCGGTGGCGCTGTTCGGCGGTGCGAAGCCGCTGCTGGGCGAGTGGCAGCGCGCGGCGAAGGCGCTGCGGACGATGCGCGAGCGGATGTCGATGCGCCAGGGTCGCGCCCAATCCATGGCGCAGAGCCTCCAGGCGCTCCAGGGTGTGGCGGTCATCGCCACGGGTGCCGTGCTGGTGGTGCGTGGCGAACTGGATGTCGGCTCGCTGATCGGCGTCAACCTGCTGGTCGGCCGGGCGCTGGCTCCCTTCACCCGGCTGGCGCAGATCGGCGAATCGCTGGCGATGGCCCGCCAAGCGCAGAGCCGTCTGGAGCAGTTCGCCCGCACGGCGGTGGAGCCACCGACCGGCACCAGCCTGCCCCGCTATGACGGGACGCTGGAACTGCGCGACCTGACATACACCCCGGCCGGCGCCGTCACCCCGCTGCTGCGCCGTCTGTCCCTGTCGGTGCCCGCCGGCAACATCCTGGTGCTGAAGGGCCGGAACGGGTCGGGCAAGTCGACGCTGATCCGCATGATCGCCGGGCTGGCCGATCCTCAGGAGGGTGCGGTGTTGGCCGATGGTGTCGACATCCGCAAATTCGCCCCCCTCTGGTGGCGCCAGCAGATCGGCTACCTGCCGCAGGAGCCCGTCTTCCTCAACCGGACCATCCGGGAGAACCTGTTGCTCGCCAACCCGCGTTTGTCGGAGACGGAGTTGCAGGCCGTTCTTCACCGTGCCGGCGCCGACCGCGCTGTGGCCGACTGCGCCCAGGGGTTGGACACGCCGCTGCGCAACTTCGGCCAGGAACTGCCGGTCGGGCATCGGCGCCGGCTGGCGCTCGCCCGCGCGCTCGCGGTCGGTGGACGGCTGGTGCTGCTGGACGAGCCGACCGACGGGCTGGATGCCGAAGGTACCGCCGTCGTCTACCGCACGCTGATCGAGCTGGCGCGCGCCGGCCACACCGTGGTCATCGCCTCGCACGATCCGCGCATCCTCCAGGGCGCCTCGCTGGTGCTCGACCTCGACCGGCCGCAGGACACGGCGATGACCTCCGACACGGCCGCAATGGTGGCATCATGAAGCCGCTTCCCCTGCTGACCCGCAAGACGGCCGCCGGCCCTACCCTTCCTCTGGGGGGCACAACGGCACCGGCGCTGCCCTTCACCACCGCCACGGCGCCTGAGACCGAGGGCCGCTTCGGTGACGGGTTGTTCGCCGTCGGCATCGCCGCCTTCCTGGCCGCGGTGGGCTGGGCGTCGGTCGCCGAGCTGAATGTCTCCAGCAGCGCCCCCGGCGACGTGGTGCCGCTGGCCTACAACCAATCGGTCCAGCATTTCGAAGGCGGTATCGTCCGCGACATCCTGGTGCAGGAAGGCGATTCGGTGAAGGCCGGGCAGGTTCTGGTCGAATTGGACCAGACCAAGACACGCGCAGACCTTGAGGAGCTGCGCCTGCGCCTCGGCTCGCTTTCCGCCGACATCGCCCGGCTGGAGGCCGAGGTCGCACGCCGCGACAGCATCGACTTCCCCGACAAGTTGAGTCGCGAGCGGTCGGATCTGGTGGCGCAGACCCGCGACCTGTTCCGCGCCCGGCGCGACCGGCTGGCTTCCGACCTCGACATCCAGCGCCAGGACATCGTCCAGCGCGAACAGCAGATGGCCGCCGTCCGCGCCCGCATCTCCGGCTCCCAGGTGGCGCAGGGACTGATCCGCGAACAGCTGTCGATCAGCGAAAGCCTGCTGAAACGCGAGATCACCAATCGCATGAAGCATCTGGAGCTGCTGCGCGACGACGCCCGCATTACCGGTTCCATCGCCGAGGACCGCGCGACGCTGGCCCAGGCTGAGGCCGCCCTGGCCGAGGCGCGCAGCAAGCTGGTGTGGATCGGCCGCAAATACGAGGAGGAGGGCCGCAACGCGCTCGACGAGGCGCGGCGCAACCACAGCGAACTGTCGCAACGGCTGACCCGTTACCAGGACAGCCTCGACCGGTCCAGCATGCGGGCGCCGATGGACGGCATCGTCAAGACGCTGGCGGTCTCCACCAAGGGCGCCGTCGTCAAGGCCGGTGAAACCGTGGTGGAGCTGGTGCCGCGCGACGGCAATCTGGTGGTGGACGCCCGCCTGCCGGTGCAGGACATCGGCTATGTCCGCGCCGACCAGCCGGTGGTGGTGACGCTGGCCGGCAGCGACGCCTCACGCTTCGGCCATATCGAGGGCCGGGTCCGCACGATCAGCCCCGACACCCTGCTCGATGCCAACAAGCAGTCCTACTACAAGGTCCGCGTCGAGCTGCCGGTGACCCGCTTCGACTATGGCGGCAAGACCTACGAGCTTTTCCCCGGCGTGCGGGTGACCTGCAGCATCCTGACCGGGCGCCGCACCATCCTCGACTATGTCTTCTCGCCGGTCCTTAACGGCCTTCAGCACGCGATGCAGGAGCGGTGAGGATGGTCCGCGCGGCTCGATTTTTCCCTCTCCCGAGGTTCACCCGATGCTGAGTTCGCTCCAGCCCCGTTCCCGGCCGCCGCTGCGCTGGTCGCACATGACCAAGAAGGCGCGCTTCGCCCTGATCCTGGCGGCGGCAATGCTGGTCACCGTACTGGTGTCCCTGGTCGTGCGCGCCGGCTTCCTCGGCGAGCGCGGCGGCGAGCCGCTGACGCTTGCCGTCGTCGGGCCGCTGAGCGGACCGGACGCCGCACTGGGGCTGGCGCTGCGCAAGGGTGCGGCCCTGCGGGCCGATACCATCAATGCAGCGGGCGGCATCGGCGGAAGGCCGTTGGAGATCAGGCCCTTCGACGACGAGGGCGATAAAGGAAAATCGCTGGAGATCGCCCGGCGCATCGCCAACGATCCCGGCATCGTCGCGGTGATCGGCCACACGCCGGAGGCTACCGACAGCGCCACCGCCATCTATGCCCAGAAGAAGATCCCGCTGATCGCCCCGCGCCCGCTGGTCCGCCCGGCGGATGCAGCACCCAGCCCATGGCTGTTCAGCATCGCCTTCGACCGCACGCATGAGACCCGCTTCCTCGCCAACTATGTCCGCAACGTGGTGGGCGAACCGATGGTCGCCATCATCCGCGAAGACAGCGAGCAGGCGGCCTCCCTGGCCGGTCAGTTCGACACCATCCTCCAGCGCTTCGGCACCAAGCTGGTCAACCAGTGGACCTACGCCCCCGGACGCGGCGGAGCCGGCGCCCTGCCGGCGCTCGCCCAGGCGGTGAAGGAGAAGATGCCGACCGGCGCCATCGTCGTTATCGGGTCGGCGGTGGACAGCGCCCGCGTGGTGGTCGCGCTGCGCGACACCGGCGTGCGCAACCTAATCGCCGGCGGCTCCGAAATGGCGACGGCCGCCTTCCGCACCGAAATCGTCACCCAGACACAGGCCAATCCCAAGGCGCTGACGCCGGAGGCCTACGCCCATGGCCTGGTGGTCGCGTCGCCCGTGCTGTTCGACACGGCGAACGAGCGGGCGCAGCGCTTCTACGGCCAGTATGTCAAACGCTTCAACGCGGTGCCCGACTGGGCGGCGGCGCTGGGGGCCGACGGCGTCGACCTGATCGCCGGCGCCATCGCAGCTTTCCCCGCCGGCACCGGCAAACCGGACGGCGACGCGTTGCGCCTCGCCATCGCCGGCCACGACCGGACCGAGAACGCCTTCCAGGCCAATGCCGGCGCCTGGACCTTCGATACGCGCGGGCAGGCGACGCTGCCGGTGATGATAGCGACCTACAACGGCCTGAACCCGGTGGCGGCGCTGACCCAATTGCAGCCGATCCGCGAGGCCGGCGTCTCCAACTTCCTGGAGGAGGTGCAGCGGGGGCGGGCGCTCTACGTCAACGACCGCTTCATGTACAAGACGGACGTCATCTACACCGGCGTTCAACTGCACGAGATCCGCGACCTCAACCCCGATACCAACGAAGCGACGCTGAACATGACCATCTGGTTCCGCTACCGCGGCGCCTTCAATCCGGCCGACGTCGTCTTCACCAACGCGGTCAAGCCGGTGGAACTCGGCAAGCCCTACCGCGAGGAGCGCGGCGAGGTCACCACCTATGTCGCCTACCGGATCGAGGGGCGCTTTGCACTCGACTTCGCCGACCAGCGCCCGCCCTACGGCAGCCATTCGGTCGGCGTCAGCTTCCGCCACCGGACGCAGAACCGCAACACCGTGATGTTCGTCACCGACGTGCTCGGCATGTCGCTGGTGAACACCAACGATTTCGTGGAGAAGCTGAAGGCGATGGCGGCGGCGGAAACCGCCTCGGCCGCCGATCTCAGCCTCGCCGACCGCTTCCGCCGGGCGCTGGAGGGCGAAAGCGAAAGCTCCACTCTGCTCGACCAGCTGCGCGCCCGCCGCGTGCTGGCCCCCTCGCCCGGCTGGCGTCTGGCGCGCGCCTGGATTTCCCAGGACGTCACCAGCGTGAGCAGCGAGGGCGACCCCAACTATGTCGGCTTCGGCCGGCCCCAGCCCGACTTCTCCCGCGTCGATTTCGGCGTGGTGGCGACGCCGGACGCCCCGGCGGCGCGCGACTTCATCCATCGCGACTTCTTCGTCTACATCGCCATCTTCAGCGCCGTTTTGGCGGTCTTCGCCGCCTTCATGGACCGGCGCGACCGCGGCCAGTTCTGGAAGATCCAGACGCTGTTCATGCGCATCCTGTCCTGGCCGCTTCTGCTGATGTCGGCCGGCAACATCGCGCTGGACCAGGCGGTGGCGACGCTTCCGGCCAGCGGCATCGCCATGGTGGTGAACGGCATCAACGTGCTGTGGTGGATCGTGCCGGCGATCCTGGTCGACCGGACGCTGGAACGCTTCGTCTGGACCCCGCTGGAGATCCGCACCCAGCGCCGGATCCCGGCGATCGTCCGCCGCTTCTCCACCCTCATCGTCTTCGGCTTCGCCGGCTGCGGCATCATCGCCTTCGTGCTGAAGCAGCCGATCACCAGCCTACTGGCCGCATCGGGCCTCGTCGGCATGGTGGTCGGCCTCGCCATCCAGGCGAACATCGCCAACGTCTTTTCCGGCATCGTCCTCAACATCGAACGGCCGTTCCAGATCGGCGACAGCATCCAGATCACCGACATCGTCCGCGGCGTCGTGGTGGACATGACTTGGCGGACGGTGCGGGTGCGCAACGTCGCCGGCTTCATCGTCGCCATGCCCAACGCCAAGGTGTCGGAGGCCACCGTCGTCAATTTCAGTGCGGTCGAACGCGTATCGATGAAGCTGGAATATTTCGCCGATGCGCGCCACGACCCCGGACGGATGGGCGGCCTGCTGACCGGCGCGCTCCGCGCCGCCGACCGGGTGATGCCCAGCGCGACCGGCGGCCTGCCCTTCGTGCGCTATGACGGCTTCCGCGCCGTCAACGGCCAGTGGCTGTGCAAGTACAACCTGTTCTTCTGGGTCAAGGACCATGACGCCAGCTTCGCCGTGCCGGAACTGGTCTGGCGGTCCGTCTACCGCACGCTGGCCGACGCCGGCATCGACCCGACCCCGCCCGACCTGATGGAGACGGGTGCTGCAATCGGCACCGTTACCGGCACCGTCACGGCCATACCGGCATGAGCAGGACCATTCCGATGACACGCCCCTTCTCCTGCCGCCCGCTCGTCACGGCGATGCTGCTGCCGGTCCTGCTCGCCGGGGCGGGCTGCGCTCCGATCGGCGGCGAAAAATCCGCCGCGCTCCTGGAGCGGGTGGCCGATGGCGACTATGACGTCGGCATCCGCTATCCGTCCAAGCGCACCCGCTACGTGATGATCGTCGAGGACGACGAGGAGTCCTTCGCCATAACCAACCGGCCGGCGACAGGCAGGGATATGGCCGGCAGGGATACAGCCGACTCCGTGGCGATTCCGGCAGGAGAACCGGCCGTACCCCAGCGGAACGACCGGGTGCTTGCCCCCTGCGCCGGATCGGCCGGCAACTGGTATCGTCACACGCCGGCCGGCTATGTCTGCGCCGGCCAACCGGGAGCCGCGTCCGCGGCGCCGGGCGGCTGACCATGAAGCGTCTGGCTCTGACGATCGCCCTGCTGCTTGCCGCTTGCGCCGCGGACAGATCCGCCCGTCCGGACGCGAATAGCGGCGCGAGCGGCACTTCCGCCCCCATTCTTCGCATTGTGGCCGATGCCGACGCCAACGACCGCCATCCGGTGGCCGTCGACGTGGTCCGGGTGGCCGACGGCGCTCTGGCGCGCCGGCTCGGTTCGCTCGACGCCGCCACATGGTTTCGTGACCGCGCGGTCCTGAACGGAGAGGCCGCCGGACAGATCGCCATTGCATCGTGGGAGATGGTGCCCGGCCAGAGCGTGATCCTGTACAGCCTGCCGCCCTTCGCCGCCACCCCGATCGCAACCATCGTCTTCGCCCGCTACGGCACGCCGGGCACCCACCGCCAGTCGCTGGATGGCGCGGGCGCCCTGGACATCCGGCTGGGTCGCAACGGCTTCACCGTGGCTACGCTGCCGAAGGACACAACACCGTGACCGTCCGGCCTGCCCCCTCGCCTGCCCGTTTGCCCGGCGAAGCTCCGGCCGCGCCGGTTCTCCCCCTGGAAGCGACGCGCGGAACCGGTCCGGGTGTTCTGACCCTGTTCCGCGCCTTCCACACCGATCTGCTGGCCGGGTGCGCTCAGGAGCAGGCCCCCGCCGGATCGGTGGCCGAACGGCTGGTCGCGACGCTCCATGGCATGAGCAGCGCGGCGACCGCCCAGGGACCTGTGGCCCATGGCATGGTGGTGAAGGCGGCCTTCGCGATGGCGATGCTGGCCGACCGGGCGCTGTCCCAGGTGAAGCCTGCCGATGCCGTCGTCGCCGGCCGGCTGTTCGGCGCGAACGCCACGGTGCAGACCCTGTTCGTCCAGGCCGACGACCTGATCCGCCAGGGCGCCAAGGCCGACCGCGGGCTTGCCACCGTCTATCTCGCAACTCTGGCCCTGGGATTTCCCGACGATGCGCAGGCGGCGGCGCGGCGCTCCCCGCTGCACCGTATCGTCACCGGCAGGGAGGGTGGAACCGAGCCGATCCGGGCCGGCCTTGCCAGCCCGCGCGCCTATGATCCGCCGGCGGGTGCCGTGCTCGGCAGCTTCCTTCCCTCGGCACGGCGCTGGTGGATGGCGGCCGGCGGCGTGGCGGCGCTGTTCCTGCTGGTTTCGCATCTGCTGTGGTCCACCGCGGTGAACGATCTACAGCGTGACCTGCGCGGCGCCCGGTCCGCGGTCGAGGATATGGGGCTGTCATGGTCCTACTGATCCTGACGCTGGAGTTCCTGCTCTCCACCATCGGCTCGGCCATCGGCTGGGTCCTGTCCTTCGTCTTCGCCTTTCTGCCCTACGCGCTGGCGGCGCTGCCGCTCTACATCCTCTACCGGGCGGCCCGGACGGTCTGGCCCACGCTGCGCGCCCGGCTGCGCCGCGGCCGCAAGCCCGCCGCCAAGGCCCCGGTCCGCAACAAGACGATGGCGCGCAAGGCCATGGCATCCTCGCCCCTGCATGTGAGGGCGGAGGCGCCGCCTCCGTCGAAAGGCGCCGCCGACAAGCCTCCGCTGGCCCGCATCTACGGCGAAGGGCTGGACATCCTGACCCGGCAGATGCGCGTCCCCCTGCGGCGCGGCGACATTCCCTGGTTCCTCGCCTTCGGCGTCGGCGGTCCGGCGTTGCTCGCCACCGACCCCACCCATGTCAGCTGGCCGGAGGATGGCGGTGGCGGGGACGGCTGCTGGTGGTTCTGCGAAGGGGCGGCGATCCTGCATGCCGGTGCCGACTCCGCCGACGGCTCAAAACTCGACGCCTCCTGGCCGCCGCTGGTCGCGGCGATGGGCAAGCGGCCGATGCGCCGCCCGCTGGACGGCATCCTGCTGATGGTCGGCGCCGACGAGCTGTGCGCCGCCGCCGAACGCGAGGCGCCGCGCAAGGCCCTGGCCAAGCGGGCGGAGGCCCTGCGCGCCCGTTTGCGGGCGATCCGCGACAACCTCGGCATGGTCTGCCCGGTGCATGTGGTCGTAGTGCGGGCAGAGGCCCTCGAGGGCTTCGCCGACCTCTGCGCCGCGGTTCCCGCCGCCATGCTGGACGGCACGCTGGGGTGGACCGGCCAGCAGGACTGGCTGCAGCCTTTCGACCCCGCCCGGGTGGGCGAGGCGTTCGACGCCATCCGGTCGGACCTGGCACTGCTGGAGGCGGACGCCCTTGACGCCGGAACCGCCGGGGTCCGCCTGCCACTGCTGGGTTCGTCGCTGGAAACGCTGCGGCACCCGCTGGCGCTGTTCCTCAATGGTGCGTTGGGAGGGGATGAGGCCGCCGAACCCTTCCCGCTGCGCGGGATCGCCCTGACCGGCGTCTGCGCCACCGCGACCGGCGGGCGCCGCCCGGCCTTCGCCCGCGACCTGCTGCCCGGCCGCGCCTTCGCCGAGCCCGGCTATGGCCGTCCGTCCGAGGCCGCCTTCCTGAAGGGCCGCCGCCGACGCGGGATCGCGCAGGCAACGCTGGTCGCCTCCGCCGCGGTGCTGTCGCTCGCGGCGTGGCACGGCTTCGCCACCGTCTCGGCCGGCAGCCCCGCCGTTGCGGACTCGGTCACCGACCTGCGGCGGGCGCTGCTGTCGCACGACGCGGTCGCCAACGCCCCGATGGTGACCCGCGTGATCGCCGCCACCGCCGCGATGGAGCGCGACCGGCTCGCCACGCCGCTGCTGCCGACCTCCCTGTTCAGCAGCGTCGACGAGGACAAGCAGCGGCTCGCGTCGGTCACCCTGCGCCGCGCGGTGCTGCGGCCGATCCGCGACGCGCTGCTGCCCAGTTCCGCGCTGACCGACCTGCCGCCCGTCGCTAATCCCCGCAGCGTCGAGGAACTGCCGGCCTTCCGCCGGCTGGCCGCACAGTTGGACCGCATCGGCGGCCGGCGCGACGCATTGGAGCGTTACGACCGCTTTCGCCGCAACAGCGGGTTCGACGAGCTGATCGCGCTGGCGGACAGCGTCTATGGCGCCGTTCCCCGCCCGACGGTGACGGCGACCGACGGCTTCATCACGCGCATCGCCGCTGGTGCCGACCTTCCCAACCTGGATGCCAGGACCATCGCGGTCGCCTTGCGGGCGGAGTCGGTACAACTCGCCACCCCGCTCGCCGACGAACTCTATACCCGCAATCCCTTGCGCCTCCGCGCGCAGGCGCTGGCCCGGCGTCTGCGGGATCTTCCCGAGGCGCCGACCGAAGAGGATGTCGCAGACGTCCGCCGATTGGTCGATGCCGTCGCCGAGGCCGCCGCCTGGCCGATCGCCGCCGCGTTGCAGGACCCCGCGCGCGGCCTGCCCGATGCCGTCAAGCTGGCGCTCCAGAAGGCGGCGATCGCCGACCTGCCCGGCCGCGACACCACCGACCGCATCACGGAAGCGCTGTCGACCGCCGCCACGTCGGCCCGTGCCGCCATCCTGGCGCTCGACGCCGTGCCGGTCGGCCGCCTGCTCGTAAGCGGGGAGGGAGGAGCACTGGCCTTGACCCCTGCCGTCGCCGCACTGCCGGCACAAATGGCCGCCGCCTTGGCCAGCAAGGCTCCGGACGAACCGGCGCCGGCCAAGCCCACCGTTCCCGAAAGCAAGTCCGTTGAGGCCGTTTCGGCTGCACCGGCTGTCGAGACGCGATCCGCGCCGAAGGCGCAGGCAGCGGTTTCCCCCATGCCCGAACAACCAGTTGCCACCGATCCAGCGCCTGCGTCGTACACAGCCCCGCCACCTGCCCGGCTGCCGCCATTGCCGATCACGTCCGCCGGGGTTTCTGCCCCGGAGCCGGGCGCGGCAGTGATGACGCTCGATGCAATCTTCGCCCAATCGCTGGCCGGCCGCTTCCCCTTCGTCCGCTCCGACCTCGCCCGCGGCGCGCCCGATGCCGATCCTAAGGAGGTCCGCCGCTTCTTCGAACAGCTTGATGAGAACCGGCCCGCAATCACGAGGTCGGCGACGCCCGAACTCGCCGCTTTCCTGGAGAAGATGGAAGCGGCGCGGCCGCTGCTCGACACGGTCGCGCGCAATGTGCCCGTGAGGGTCCGTTTCACTTACGGCACAAACCGGGCCCAAGAGCTTGGGGCGGAGCATATCATCGATTGGTCCGTCCGTTCCGAAGCCGGTGCGGTCGGCGCCTCCACCGGATCCGAGCCGTTGGTCTGGAAGATCGGTCAGCCGCTGCAGATCAGCTTCCGCTGGGCCTCCGGTTCGCCCTACCGGCCGAAAAGCGCCATGGCGAGCGAGGCCGAGGCCGCTGCGGGCGACACGTTGACCCTGGTGGAACGCGGCCCTTGGGCGCTGCTCCGCCTGCTGAGAAGCCGGTCGGCTCCCTCCTCAGCCACCGGTGACGGCGTCTTGCTGCGCATCGCTTTGCCGACCCAGACCATCGGCGGCGAACCGGCACGCGACACAATCCTGTTCCTGACCGCGTCGATTGCCGCCGGATCGCGCGCGTCTCTGTCGGCCAAAACGCTCGACCTGCCGTTCCGTTTCCCTTCCAGGTAGCACAATGCAGTGACCACAAGAAAAACTAATGATAATTTTCGTCACAAGCCGCAACAAGGCGATCCAATATCCTATAAAAACCTCATCGACCCTAATTGAGACTTAATACGATTTTAATCAATAAAAACGTATCAGTAAGTTAGCTCAAGCCACTATGGCAGGCTTAAAGATCCTGCCAGAAAAGATCTAATCACGATTTGCTAATTTCTTCGCTGCCCCTGAGCAGCATACGCCATTTGTTTGTCAATCGCTGCGTCTGCAATTGACGATAGGCTGCTGCTTTCCCTCAGGAAGCTCGGCTCGGCGATGCGAGATGCATGGAAACGTGTGTTTCGCATCGGAATATCCACCACCGATCAACACTTCCCGACCCGAGAAAGGCTTCGGATCATGGTAGACCGTAAGAAGCGTGCCCAGGACCTGATCAAGTATCACAGCTACGCCTCGGGCGCCTTCGGGCTGATCCCCGTTCCGGGCGCCGACGTCGCCGCCGTCAGCGCGGCGCAGCTGAACCTCGTCCACAAGCTCGCCAAGCTCTACGAAGTCGAGTTCGCGCAGGAGCGGACCCGCGCCATCGTCGGCGCCCTGCTGGGCGGCGTCATGCCGGGGGCTCTCAGCTCCAGCGTCCTGGGCTCCGCCGTCAAGGCGGTCCCCTTCATCGGCACCGCGCTCGGCGTGGCGGTGATGCCGGCGCTGTCGCTGGCGGCGACCCGGGCTCTGGGCCAGGTGTTTGCCCAGCATTTCGAAACCGGCGGCACGCTGCTCGACTTCGATATTGATGCGATGCGCGAGTATTTCCGCAAGGAGTTCGAGGCCGCCAAGGGTCAGGCCGCCGACGCCCCGGCCGCCGCACCGCAGATGGACGAGCAGCCGATCCAGAAGGCCGGTTAAGGCCTGAACGACCGAACGCCGGGTAAAGAGGGAAGCATCGCCGTGTTCGAGCTGATCTATATCGGTCTCTGCCTGCTGGTCGGGTTCCTGGGGATCGGCCGCCGCGGCGGCTTCCTGCTTTATGCCTTTCTGGCGGTGGTTCTAACGCCGCCCGGCGCCCTCCTCGTCATGATCCTGCTGACCTCCCGTCGCAAGAAGCAGGCGAAGGCGTGACCGCAGTCATGACCCTCACCCATCCCACAGCACGGCCACGCCGGCCGCTGTTTCCGGCATTGCTGCTGAGCCTGCTGGCCCTACTTGCCATGTCCTTCCCGGCGAACGCGGAATATTGGACCGTGGCGTCGGAAGACCATTTCCCGCCCTATAATTACTCCTTCAATGGCAATCGCACCGGCATTGACACCGAGATCGTCAACGCGTTGCTGAAGGAGTTGGGCGTCACCCCGGTCCACCGCCCGCTGTCCTGGTCAGAGGTGGTGCAGTCGATGGACGAGAACACCGCCGACATCGGGTTCCAGTTCATCGCGTCACCCGCCCGCTTCGCGCAATACAACATGATTGGGCCGTTCCGCACCGGCACCACGGTGTTCATGGTGCGCAAGGAATCGACGATCACCTTTGACCGACTGGAGGATCTCACCCCCTACCGGATCGGCGTGGTCGACGGCTTCTCCTACGCGCCCGATTTCGACGCCGCGACTTATCTGGACAAGCTTGCCTCCAGCAGCAACGTGGTCAACTTCCGCCGCCTCATCCTGGGCCGGGTCGATGTCATCATCGGCGACCTGCATGTGCTGAACTACATGGCCAAGCAGGACGGCCGGCTGAAGGACGTGCGCGTGCTGCCGAAGCCCGCCGGCCTGATCCCCCGCTACATCGCGCTTCCGAAGGCGCGCAAGGAAAAGGCGGATCGACTGCAGGCCGCCTTCGTCAAGTTGCGCGACAACGGCACCATCGCCCGCATCCTCGACAACTGGCTGGCGGAGTGACCGGTCTATGGGCAAGCGCACTCCTCCCCCCAGCCGGCCGCCGTCCTATCTGCTGCCGCTGATCGGCCTTGCCGACCGCAGCATTCTGACCCGGCTGGTCCTGACCGGCTGCATCGCCGCCACCGCGAACCTCATCAGCCTGATCAGTCTCAGCGCGGAGCTAGACGGCTGGATGCATGGCGAGGTGCTGGACACCCCCTTCCTGGTCTTCTGCCTGTCGCTGCTGGTCGCCTATGCCTTCGGCAAGCGCTTCGTCTCCCTGACGCTGACCACCGCCTTCAGCGCGCTGGCCGACGTGCGGCGGCGGTTCCTGCGCCATGTCACGCTGGGCGGCCACGCCGACATCTTGGATTTGCAGGCCAAGCGGTCCTTCGACCTGGGCAATCACCATCTGGAGCGCATCGCGGCCCTGCTGCCCAACCTGTCGATCGCCGCCAACATGATGCTGGTGGCCGCGGTCGCCTATCTCTACCTTTGGACGCTGTCCACCGTGGGCGCCACGCTATTGCTGGTTGCGGCCGTGCTGGTCGGCGGCTGGTACGTGCGCGAGGCGCAGCGGACCCGCGGCCTGCTGGGCGACGCCAAGGAGTCCGAGCTTCGGATGCTCCAGGGCTTCTCCGAACTGGTCGGCGGCAATGCCGAGGTCAAGCTGGGCAAGGCGCGCCGCGACGAGCTGTCCCAGGCGGTGGAGGTCGACGTCGCCCGCTGGGAAGAACTGAAGCGCCGCCACGGCCGCAACCTGGGCGAACTGTTTTCCTGGATCGCGACGATCATCATCGGCTTCTCGGCGGTCTTCGTCTTCGTCTTCCCGCGCATGGGCGCGATGTCGGCGTCCGAGTTGCCGCTGGTCACCTCGGTCATCCTGTTCCTGGCCCGCCCGCTGTCGAAGTTCCTCAACGCCGTGCCCGACTATGTGGCGGCCGAGGATGCGGCGGCACAGCTGACGGCACTGCTCGCCACCATGCCGGCGATGGAATACGAGCCGTCGCGCACCGCCCGCGCCCCACGCCGTTTTTCCAGCATCGAACTGCGCGGCGTCAGCTTCGCCTACCGCGCCGGGCTGCGGCCGGAACCCTTCGTGATCGGTCCGGTCGACCTGACGATCCCGGCCGGCAGCGTGGTCGGCATCGTCGGCTCCAACGGATCCGGCAAGTCCACCCTGCTTCGCATCATCCCCCTGCTGTTCCGTCCTGACGAAGGGCAGGTGCTGCTCGACGGGCAGCCGGTGGAGACCGACCGGCTGGAAAGTTACCGCGACCTGTTCTGCGCCGTGTTCCAGGACCACCACCTGTTCACCCGGCTGCCGCAGGGCCCCGGCTTCGACGCCGAGCTGTTCCGCGAGATGCTGGCCTATCTGAAGATCGACCATCTGGTTCCGGATACCGGCGACGGCATGCTGAACCGCGACCTGTCGAAGGGGCAGCGCCGGCGCGTCGCCCTGGCGGTCGCGGTGGCGGAAGGACGGCCGGTCGTCATCCTCGACGAATGGACCTCCGACCAGGACGCCGAGTTCCGCATCCGCTTCACCAACGAGATCATCGGTAAGCTGCGGTCGCTCGGCCGCACCGTAATCTTCGTGTCGCACGACGGCGACGTGTCGTCGGTCTGCGACGTCACCATTCGAATGACCAACGGCCGCATGACCTGCGGCGAAATAAACAACGGGCGAATGGACATGCCGGCCGCAACGGCCGTGTCCCGCCCCGCCATGGGCCCCGCCGTCGGCCCGGCCATGGCTTGCTTGCAGGAGACCGCGTGATATGGCTGACCAAGCCTTCACCATCGACGACGCCGATGCGCTGCCGAAGCCGAAGTCGCACCTGCGGGCGCTGCTGGCCCACTGGTACGACGAACACCGCCGGTCCCTGCTGTGCACACTGCTGGTCGGGATCCTGATCTTCCTCTATTTCGCCCCGTCCATCGTCGTCTTCATTCCGGCCGGCCATGGCGGCGTGCTGTGGAAGCGCTTCCACCAGGGCACCCAGATGGCGCCGGCGCTCCCCGAAGGCGTTCACGTCATCTTCCCGTGGGACAAGATCGAGATCTACGACCTTCGCCTGCAGGAGGACACGCGCTCCTACTCGGCCATCGCCAACGACGGCCTGAACGTCAGCATCGAGATCACGGTGCGCTACCGCCCCTATGCGGAGATGCTGGCCGCCCTGCACAAGAATGTCGGCCCGCGTTACCTGGAAGTGCTGCTGGTGCCTGAAGTCGGATCGGTCTCGCGCGAGATCGTGTCGCGCTTCAAGGCGGACGAGCTGTATGCCCATCGCCGCCTGCGGGTGCAGACCGAAACCTACGAGCAGGTCGCCGACCGCGTGATGTATGCCCAGCTGATCGGTGCGGAGAATGTGCCGAAGCCGGACGGGCGGACCAAGACCGGCTATCTGCTGATCCAGGACATCCTGATCCGCAACGTCTCCCTGCCCGAAGCGATCATGGCGTCGATCGAACGCAAGATTCAGCAGGACCAGGCGGCGCAGGAATACCAATTCCGCCTGCAGCGCGAGCTGTTCGAAAGCCAGCGCAAGCAGTTGGAAGGCCAGGGCATCCGCGCCTTCCAGGAGACCGTACAGGCCAACCTGACGGAAAACTACCTGCGCTGGCGCGGCATCGAGGCGACGCTGGAGTTGGCCCACTCGCCCAACGCCAAGATCGTCGTGATCGGCAATGCCGCCAGCGGCGGGCTTCCGCTGATCCTTGACGCCGCCTCCGGCCAGAACGGCACGCCGGCACCCGGCACTCCCGCCGCCATGCCGGGCGCACCGCCCGCGTCGCCGAACGCCAAGCTGACCTCGGTGCCCACCAGCACCGCCGTGCCGCCGGTTTCGCAGCTGCCGTCGCTGAGCGGTGAGGGGGCGCCGGGCCAGACCCCGGTCGCCCAGATGCCCAGCCTGAACACCGGCGGCGAGTCCGCTCCGACAGCCGCGCATCCGGCGGCGCCCACCCCCGCCACCAAGCCCGAACCGGCGAAGGAGGGGTCCAAGGACGGCTCGAAGACCGCGGCATCGGCGCCAATCCTGTCGAAGGTGTCGCCGTCCAAGCTGCTCGACATGATCCAGTCGAAGTGAGGCGGCGATGGATCTCTGGCGCATTCTGAGACGCGAGGCGTTGCGCAACATGCAGCCACTGCTGCTCCTGGCGGTGCTGGCGGCGGCGCTCAACCTCGCCCTGTTGACCTCGCTGAACGACGCGCTGCTGGCGCTTGACGATCCGGAAGGCTTGCAGCGGCTGCTGATCGTCTTCCTGCTGTCGGCCTTCCTGTGGCGGATTGCCCAGGGCTGGATGATGAACGCGGCGTCCAAGCGCATGCAGGCTGCCCTTGCCCTCTTGCGCGTCGATCTGCTGCGCCGCGCGGTGGCCGCCGATCTGCCGGACGCGATGGCCGTCGGCCCCTCCCGCCTCGCCCAGGTGGCGGGAGCGGAACTGCAAATGTTGGCCCAGGCGGTTCCGACCCTAGTCATCAGCTTCCAGTCGGTTGCCGCCATCCTGCTGTGCTTGCTGTACCTCGCCACCCTGTCGGGTGCGGCGGTGCTGATCGTGCTCTGCTTCTTGGTTGTCGGCGGCATCCTGATCGGGCGCTCCGTCATCCGGCTGGAACTGATGTCGGAGACGATCCACGAGGCCGAAAGCGCCCTGTCGGAACGGTCGGAGCACATCCTGCAGTCCCTGCGGGAATGCAAGCTGAACCGCCGCCGTGCCGCCAACGCGCTGGCCGACGCAACATCCTGCGCCGAAACCCTGCGCAAGGAACGCCATCGCTTCGGTGCGGAGTACAGCCATTACTTCACCATCAGCGAACTGACCTATTACGCGGCATTGGCCGGGATCATCTTCCTGCTGCCGGCAGTGACCAACACCGACATCGCTACCGTCATCCTGGCCGGTCATGCCGCCGCCTTCATCGCCTATCCGGTCATCACCATCGTCGCCTCCTACCCGTCCTATATCGCCGCCGAGACCGCCGCCCGCTCCTACCTCGCGGTTGAGGCGGAGCTGAAGGCGGCGCCCCAGGCGGTGGCTCCAGGCCGCGGCAGCGGATCGGAGGACGGCTTCTCCACCATCGCGCTGGAGGGCGCCACCTTCCGCCATGCCGGCCGCGACGGCGCGGGGTCCTTCACCGTCGGCCCGGTGGATATGACGGTCGAGCGCGGCAGCGTCGTCTTCATCACCGGCCATAACGGCGCCGGCAAGAGCACGCTGATCCACATGCTGCTGGGGCTCTATCCGATCCAGCGCGGCAGCCTATCGGTCGACGGCGTGACGGTCGGGCCGGACGGACTTGCCGCCCACCGCGACCGCTTCGCGGTGGTCTTCTCCGACAGCCATGTGACCCGCCAGCTCTACGGGGCGGCGACGCTCGACGACGGCTACGCCGAGGAGCTTCTCGACCTGCTGGAGATGTCGGACAAGGTCGCCATCGACGGCCGCGCCTTCACCACCGTCGATCTGTCGCAGGGCCAGAAGAAGCGCCTCGCCCTGATTGCCGCCCTGCTGGAGCGCAAGCCGGTGCTGGTGCTGGACGAATGGGCGGCCGACCAGTCGCCTTATTTCCGGCGCAAGTTCTACCGCGAGATCATTCCTTGGCTGAAGGCGCGCGGCATCACCGTGATCGCGGTTACCCACGACGACGCCTATTTCGACGCGGCCGACGTCCAGCTTCAAGTCGACCGCGGCGGCATCCGCCAGCTCATCACCACGGTTCCCCCAGGCGGCATTCCTGCCCCCGATCTCCTCCCCACCTCTTCCTGAGACGGGTTCCCTTCCTCCCTTCGTTCTCCCCCTGCCCCCATCCCTTCAGACGCGAGACAGAGGCACACCATGATCCTTCTCACCGGCGGTACCGGCTTCCTCGGCGGCTCCTTCTACCTCGACGCCGTGCGGAACGGGACCGCGGCGGACTGCCTTCTGCTGATCCGCGGCGCCGACGAAGCCGCCTGCCGCGCCCGCCTCGCCGCCAACCTTGCGCGCTGCGTCGACAGCGCCACGGCCGAGGCCTATGCCGGCCTGTGCCAGATCCTGCCGGGCGACCTGCAATCGCTGGCGACCAGCGCCGACCCGCGGCTGGACGCGGTGACCCACATCGTCCACGTCGCCGCCGACACCTCCTTCGACAGCCGCCATTCGGTCTGGCAGATCAATGTCGACGGCACGCTGGCGCTGGCCGCCCGTGCCCGCCGGATGAAGCATCTCCAGCGCTTCCTGCACATTGGCACCGCCTTCTGCTGCGGCGAGACGCCGTGGCTGGAAATGGTGAGCGAGGCTCCGGCCCCCGGCCATGACACGCCACACATCGTTGAATACACCCGCAGCAAGGCGGCGGCCGAGCGCGCTCTCGCCGCCGGCTTCCCCGACCTGCCGATCGTCGTCTGCCGCCCGTCGATCGTCGTCGGCCACACCCAACTGGGCGTGCGCCCCAGCGCCAGCATCTTCTGGTTCTTCCGTCTGGTCGACCGGACCGGAATCCTGCCCTGCTCGCCCGACGGCTTCATCGACATCGTGCCGGTGGACTGGGCCTCGGCCCGGCTGCACGACCTGCTGCGCAAGCCTGACCTGAAGCACAACCTCTACCATATCTCCGCTGGCATCGGCAGCCGGACCACCTGGGTCGATTTCGAAGAGGCCTTCACCAGCCACGGCCATGAGGGCACCCGCCCCTACAGCTTCTTCGACCCGAAGGGTCCGGAAGGCTGGAAGCCCTTCGACCGCGCCTATCGCCTCGCCTTCCCGCAGCGCGACATCCTGCACCGGACGATGGCCGCCGGCGGACGCAAGTACCACCGCTTCACCGCACAGGACATCGCCTTCGACAACAGCCGCCTGCTGGCTGAAGGCTTCGCGCCGCCGCCGCGCTTCGCCGACTACATCGGCGTCTGCCTGCAGCAGCCGCGCACGACCATCGAGGAGCAGTTCGTCGACGACGCCGCCAGCTTCGAGTTCGACGAATCGCTGGCTCCCGCCGCCACCGCTGCCGCCTGACTCATCACTGGGTCGCCGGGAACAAAAGAAACGCCATGCCGCTCCTCATCCCCACCCGCCTCGCAGCCAGCCCGATCCACGGGCTGGGTCTCTTCGCCGAGGAGTCGGTCGCGGCCGGCACCCCGGTGTGGCGGTTCGATGCCCGCATCGACCGCCTCTTCGCCCCCGACGACGCCCTGCTGGACGAGTTCCCGCAGGTCGCCCGGCTGGCCGATTTCCATGGCTGCGTGATCGACGGGGTCGGCGTCCTCCTGCCAGGGGACGACGCCCGCTTCCTCAACCACGACGACGAACCGTCCATCGGCCGGGCCGACCCCGGCGACTGGCGGATGTTCGTCGCCCGCTGCGCCATCGCCGCGGGTGAGGAGATCACTTGCAACTACGAGGACATCTGCGCCGATGTCCGCGACGCCGGTGCCGCCAGCTACCTGTCCGGAGGGGCGGCATGACGCCGCGCGCGTCCCAACACCCCCTGCGGACCAGCATCGTCGAACCCGCCGCCCTGACGCCTGAGCGGCGGGCGGTGATGTTCGCTCTGCTCAGCGTCTGGTTCGAGGGCTACGGCGAGGACTATTTCAACGAGGAACTGGGTGACCTCGACCACTGTATCCTTCAGGAAGATCCGGAGACCGGCGAACTGGTCGGCTTCGCCACGGTCTACCGCCAGGAGGTCGACATCGCCGGCACCGCCGTCGGCGCCTTCCACACCGCCCACTGCATCCTGGAACGCCGCTTCTGGGGATCGAACGGGCTGGTGCGCGCAATGGTTTCCGAAATGATCGACCGGGCACGCGCCGACCGGTCGGGACGGCTTTGGTACTGGAGTTACAGCGCGGTCGGCTACCGCTCCTACCGTTACATGCCGATGCTGTTCATCCGCCACACACCCAATGCCGACCAGACACTCGATGGACTGGACCGGGCCCTTCGCGACCACATCGGCCGCGAATGCTTCGCCCATTACTACGATGCCGAGACAGGCACCATCGACTGGAAATGGCAGGGCTACGGCCTGACGGAGGAGGCCCGCGCCATCAGCGAGGCCAAGCTTGACAGCCCGGCGGTCGCCCAATTCCGCCGCCTCAACCCGCGCTGGGCCGAAAGCGTGGAGATCCTCTGCCTCGCCCGCCTGACCGACGACAACCTTACCTCCTTCGGCCGACGCTGGTTTCCGGCAGCCCAGCCCGCCGCCTGACGCCCGCTGTCCCATTCAACGCCACCCATCCAACGCCGCCCATTCCTGGAATGACCATCCCCATGCGCCCGATGCCCTCCTTCTCCATCCTTCGCACCGCAGCCCTGGCCGGTACCGCCGTCGTTGCGCTCCAGGCAGCACCGGCCCTTGCCGAGGCCGAATTCAGTCTGACCATCGGCGGCGATGCCTATTTCCAGGGCGCCTATGTCAGCCAGAAGCAGGACGACGGGCTGCGATCGACCGAGTTCGCCAACCGTCTGCGCCTGACCGTCACCCCGTCCGCCACCGCCGACAACGGGTTGACATACGGCGCCCGGCTGCGCCTAGTCTCGGGCAACGGCGATCCGTCGGTGTCGAGCCGGACGGTGGAGAATGACCGCGCCTATCTGTACGCCAACGGCGCCTTCGGCACGGTGCAGGCCGGCGTGATCAACGGGCTGTCGGACGAATACGGCATCATCGGCCCCAACACCGAAGGCATCGCCGGCAGCCCAGACAGCAACGGCCTGCTGTTCCTCTACGGCTCATCCACCTATGCCGCCCTGCCGCTGGCCGCGACCAGCCTGCGCACGCTGGTGTCCTACGATACCGGGACCAAGTTCATCTACATCAGCCCCAGCTTCGGCGGTTTGCAGGCCGCAGTGTCCTACACCCCACGGACCGGCGATTCCAACACTTCGGTCAACCGCCGCAAGGTCGATGCCCTGGGCGATGCGCTCGCCTTCCGTGACGTGGTGGAAGCCGGGGCCGCCTTCCAGAGCGCGTTCGGTGACGTGACGGTGGAGGCCAGCGCTTTCTACCAGACCGGCAAGGCGGTACGGCAGAGCGACGGCATCGTCAGCCAGTCCTTCGAGGATCTGAATTCCATCCATGTCGGCGCCAATGTTGGCTACGGGCCGGCGAAGGTCGGCGTCAGCTACGCCTACAGCGGCGACAGCGGCTATGCCAAGGGCATCGCGCAGTCGCGCGACCAGCAGAACCTGATCGTCGGCGCCCAGTATATCAGCGGCCCGCTGCTGTTCGCCGCCAACTACATGCGCGCGCTGGGCAACGACGTGGCGACCATGACGACGCCCGCCAAGGCTGACATCTGGCAGGGCGGCGTCACCTGGACCGTGGCCCCCGGACTGACCACCGGGGTGGAGTATGACTATGTCCGCTCGACACTGTCGGGCGGTGCGGCAAACGGCGGCGATCTGACGGACCGGGCCCACATCCTGATGCTGGACACCCGACTGGCATTCTAGAGGCGGATTGACCGGCATCTGAATCGAGGGATTCCCACGAGCGGTCATTTGTGATTCAAGCTTCGGACTGGTTGAAGGAGGCCGGTCTGAATGTCGAAAGCTCTGTCTGTCGATCTTCGCCGGCGTGTGGTGGAGGCGGTTGCGGCTGGAGCGTCTTGCCGGGCAGCCGCGGCGCGCTTCGAGGTTGGGGTTTCCTCGGCGATCCGCTGGCTTGCCCGTGCACGAACACGCGGCGACCTGAGCCCGGACAAGCGCGGTGGCAATGTCCGCTCGCATCGGTTCGACGAGCATCGGAACCTCATCCTTGGCTCGATCGGGGAGAAGCCCGATCTGACCTTGGCAGAGGTGGCCGAGCGCCTGGACGAGACGGTGGGGTATCGGCCACTGCCCAGCATCGTGTGCCGGTTCTTCCAACGTCACGGCGTGACGCGGAAAAAAGACAGCGCACGCTGCCGAACAAGATCGAGCGGATGCGCGCACCGCCGAGAAGCCCGACGCCGACCTGCCGGCGGTCCTGCTGCACCCCCAGCTGTCGGACCTCTACCGCCGCAAGGTGGAAGCGCTGGAAGCTGCTCTTACTGGCGGCGAGTACAACGCCGACGCGATGGAGATGGTGCGGATCATGATCGACCGCGTCGTCCTGACGCTCTCCCCCGCCGGCGCGGGGTTGGATGCCGACCTGCACGGCGAGCTGGCCGGCGTGCTGGTGGTCTGCGAGGGCGCCGCCCGGATGGGCAAGACCCAAACGCACAAACACCCCGGCTCTTTCGATCCGGGGCGTTCAGTGATTTTGGTTGCGGGGGCACGCAACCACCGAGAGTTGACTTTGCCGCCGGTGCCGATCTGATCGACTCAGGCACTGTCCCTTGCCCGTTGCAAACGACGCTTCCGACATTCCCCAAGGACCGCTTCGGATCATGTTGCGACGCATGGCGCAGGATCTTCTCTGGAGAAACGCCTCGACATGGCCGCCCGGACCTGGTGCAAACGCGCCGATTCCGCACATCGGGACTGTCATTGCGAGTCTTCAGCAGAGTTGGCAACCAAATTGATCAAAGAACGGCGAGTTCGTGGAACCAGCGCTTGAACACATCGGTGGAGCCGGAAACCGGCTGGCGCAGGCGTTGCCCGGTGTCTCTGGCATCGCTAGGCGTCATTCCAAACGCCGACCTGAATGCACGGCTGAAGGCGGCTTCGGAGCGAAAGCCCCAGCGATGGGCAATCTCAGCGATGCGCTGGGACCGGTGCGCCGCCGTCAGGTCGGCTAGGCTGCGATCCAGCCGCCGCCGCAGGATATGGGCGGCCACCCCGCCCAGCGGTTCGAACAAGCGGTACAGGGTAGGGCGAGAGAGGCCGAACGCTTCAGCGATCTGGGTCGCTCCAAACCCCGGGTCGCCAAGATGCCCGTCAATGTAGCGTTTGATCTCCGCCATGCGGGACGCCTGCATCTCAGGCCGGACGTGGTCGAGCGCATTGACGGTCGGCCCCAGGCAGCCAGCGATGAAGCTGGCCGCACCCTTGGTCACGGCCATAGCCTCGCGCGAAGACAGCTGGCCTGCCACCCGATAGAGCGCCTGGATGTGAGCGGACAGCAGGGAGCCGATCGGACTGCCACTGCGCAGCACCAGCCCATGAAGCTCATCAGGCGCGGTCACCAGCGGAGCCAGCATCTCCCGCGGCAAGCAGAGAGTCAGGGTGTCAACGTTGTAATCCACCGTGTGGACCGTCTGCGCCAGGTCCAGGATGCAGACGTCGCCGGATCGCACGTCGACCTCGCGCCGCCCCATCTTCCCGCAGGACCCACCCTTAACCTGCAGTTGGATCAGATAATGGTCGATGCCGCTGCGGGTGATCACCTGGGGGGTGCGGTGGAAGGTCTGCGTCACCGTTGTACAGCGGCCGAGCAGCACGCCGCCGAGATGGTAAGTCTGTAGGCTGCCGCGAAAGCCGTCGAAATCATCCTTCGACAGGCTTATGTCGAAGATCGGCGACATCTGATCCCGCCACTGCTCGAATCCCTCCCCCGCCGGCATGGCCAAGCTGTCGAAGCGAAGAACCGGAGCCGTCACAACGGGTTCCGTCACATGGGCCGCATTGGACATCTATCGTACTCGAACAATTCCCCTCCGAAAGGGGAAGCATTCGCATATGCCCTCTGTCAAGCATCAACGGGACGAGCATCCACGGGCGACGCATATCTCCCTACTCACCACTGTTATTTTCCGGGGGCACTGCCAGCCGCGTAGGCGTTGCGCAATCCTCTGGCCGACAGCGGCAGTGTCACCGCCTTTCCCGATCCGTCCGAGAAGCCGAGGCTGATCGGCTGCGTGGCGTTCGCCAGCGCGTCGAGGCTCTGCTTGGGCAGCTCCGCTTCGGCGAGGCAGGATTGCAGGCAGCGCCGGAAGGTGAGCGACGCTATCTGCTTGTCGCCGACGCGGATGGCAACGCCGGGCGGGAGCAACACGCCGGCTGGCAGCTCGGCCAGGATCTTGTCCCCGGCAGCCCCGGTCGGTCGGCCGATCACGACCTGCGCAATGATCCGGCCGTCCGGCCCGGCGATCGTCTGCACGGTTTCGCACAGCTTCGTTTCCTTGGTGCCGTCGCGCTCGGTCTCGCAACGCACCAGCCAGTCGTCGTAATTGGCTGTCGTCCGGTTCGGTGCCGGAACGGGAGCCGGCTGCTGCGCCGCCGCGCCGCCTGCGGACAGCAGAATCACCAGCGGCAAGACGGTGCCCGGGAACATAGCGCTCCGGAAAACTGTGTTTCGGCGGGTCATGGTCACGATGCTCGATCGTCCTTTCAAGACGGGATGGGTGGTGGAGGATCAATAGGTGGCGAAGACGCGGACCTTCAGGTCGAAATGGCCGGCCTGCCGCTTGCCTTCGTCGGCCAGCGCGACCGCGGCTGTCAGGTTCGTCGTCACATGGTCCGCAACGCGGTAGTCGACGCCGAGACCGGTTCCAGCCAGGAACAGGTCTCGGCGCGCGCCGATGTCCTTTCCGACCGCGCCGTCGAGGAAGGCGAAGGGCTGGAGGATGTCGTCCCGGACCAGCGGAACGCCGGGCAGGCGCAGCTCGTTGCGCAGGATGATGCCGCGGTCGGCCGCTCCGTTCCCCAGGTCGTAGCCACGCACGGCATAGAGCCCGCCCAGTGCGATCTGTTCGGTGTCGGGCAGCGCCTGCCCGGCGAACTGCACCGTCAATTCGTTGGCCAGGCTGATCCCGGCGCCAAGGTCGGTGCTACGGTTCGCGACACCGGTCACATAGGCATAGCGCGCCTTCCGGACCCGGCCGTTCGAAAAGGCGGTCCAGCCCGCATCGTCATTATTGGCCATCACGCCGCCCGGATTGATCTTTCCGATCAGGCTCAGCGCCGTCGCCCCCAGCCGGTCGCTCCAGCTCCGGTCCCAGCCGAGGCCGACCTGGACGACGTCCACGCGCGCCCGGCCGAGACCGACGCCGTCGAAGAAGGTCCGGCGGTCGAGCGTCTTGGCCTCGACCCCGGCCTGGACGTCGCCGAGATGGACGCCGGGCAACAGGCTTGACAGCGCGGCGCGGTAATAGACCGGCAGTTCGAAGAAATTGTTGTCGGAGGTGAAGGAGCCGTTCCTCTGCCGCGTCGCCACGAAGTTCGGGCTGATCTCAATCGCCTGACGGGCGGCGGTGGGCAGGGCGAAGCGCGCCGAATGGCTGAGATAGTGGGCACGCTCGCCGTCGCCGGGGAACAGGCGTCCGGCACCCGCGAACAGGTCGCGCGATCCGGTGGTCTGCCACGACCCGTAGGCGTCGCCAAGCTGGGGAAGGCCGAAGCCGGCACCGAGGAAGAAGCGGTTGCGGTCGGTTTCCTGCGTGCCGGTGTTCGCATAGCCGGCGAAGACCTGCCACGGCTTCTGCGGGACCAGCTCCAGCGTCAGGTCGGAGCGGCCTAGGCCGTCGCCGGGAGAGAAGATGCCCTGAACGCGGCGGTAGGGGTAGCGGTTCAGCCAACGCAGATCCTCGTCGATCCGTGCCACCTCGATCCGCTCCCCCTCCACGCCGCGGATGCCGGCGGCGATGGCGGCGGAGCGCCCGTCACCCTGGCCGTCCGCCTCCCCCTGAATGGAGATTTTCCCAAGGGCGAATTCGATCACCCGCAGGGTCAGCGTGCCGGCGGTGACCTCCTGCGGCGGAATGCTGACCGACACGAAGGGATGGCCAGCCTCGCGGTAAACCCCGGCGATGGCGGCCTGCGCATCGGCGATCAGCGCCATGGACAGCGGCTGCCCGATGAAGCCGGAAAGGGCAGTGCGCAGGTCGTCCCGCAGCGCCCGGTCCGTTTCGGCACCGCCAATGCCGATCCGGACGGTAAGGATCCCACCGGTGCCGACGTCCTCCCCGCCCGCCGATGGGACGGCGGCATCGCGGCCGATCAATCTGATGGCGTGCAACTCGACGCCCAGTGGGGTCCGGTCCGCCGCAGCCCCGTTGCCGGGGTCGATCGAGAGCGTATTGGACGGTTCGGCCGGCCGGGGCGGCGGGTTGCGTTCGACCGGCAGGGATTGTGCCAGCACTCCCCCACCCGTCAGGGCAAGGGCGCCCAGCGCCAGGGCACCAAAGGACAAACGGAAGACGGTCGCGGGCATCAGGGGGATTTCACACTCAGGAAGGTTCCGAGGAAGCGGTTGGCGGGGTGCGGAAGCGAGGCGCAGCCTTCGCCGCCCGCGGCCCCGCAGACGTCCTGCTCCCCGTCCTTGCGGTTGCCGGTGGTTTCCGGACCACTGACCTCCGATAGGGCCGCCGGCGACCCGGAACCCGACGTTTCTCCCGCTTCGGCCGGACGGCCGAGGCTTGCGAAGGTCGGTCCTGACAAAGTGACCGGTTCGATCAGGCGAGCCGGCAGGATGGCGGCCAGCCCGGACGGCTGGGGCGATACCGTCAGCAGCCCCGGCGTGAAGCGCAGGTCGTAATTGTCCCCGGCGGTCAGGCCGCCCCGGGTGATGGCATAGGCTCCGGCCGGCGACGCCGCCGTCGCCAGGGTTTCCGGCAGGCCGTCGATCCGGTCGCCGTCCAGCGGCCCGGGGCCGACAATCCGGTAAGTCAGGGCCGGGTTGGCGGTGCCGGCCAGCCGGGCGGCATCGTCCGCCGCGACCGTCAGCAGCCTCCGGCCGATCGTCAGCCTGCCATCGGCATGGCGGATCACATAGTTGCCGCTGGCTGCCCCCGACAGTGTCCCGCCGGCCGCCGTGATGCGGTAGCCGGCCCCGGCCGCCGACCGCGAGCCGGCATCGGTCGACAGGGTGACGCCCGACAGCAAGGTATCGGTCTGGCCGTTCTTCCAACCCATCACCGAATAGTCCAGTACCGGCACGGCGTCGCCATAGACCATCGAGCCGTCGGAGGCCGTGACCGTCAGCAGGGCCGGCGTGACCGAGAAGGCGCCGCCGGCATGGCTGAGCCTGTAGTTGCCGGTCGCCGCCCCCGACAAGGTGCCACCCGCCGCCGTGGTGCGGTAGCCGGTGCCGACGCTCGAGAGGGAGGTCGCGTCGGTGGAAACCGCGACGCCCGAGAGCAGCCCGTCGCTCTGGCCGTTCTTCCAGCCGGACACGCTGTAGCCCAGCGACGGCACGGCATCGCCATAGACCATGCTGCCGTCCGCCGCGGTCACTGTCAGGGTGGCCGGCGTCACCGAGAAGGCGCCGTCCACACGGTTGAAGCTGTAGTTGCCGGCGGCCGCCCCCGACAGCGTGCCGCCCGCCGTCATGCTGCGGTAACCGGTGCCGACATTCGAAAGCGCCGTCGCATCGCTGGAGACGGCGACGCCGGAGAGCAGCCCGTCGCCCTGTCCGTTCCTCCAGCCGGACACGCTGTAGCCCAGCACCGGCACGGCGTCGCCATAGATCATGGTCCCGTCGGCCGCGGTCACCGTCAGCGTGGCCGGCGTCACCGAGAGGTTGCCGTCCACATGGCGAAGCGTATAGTTGCCGACGGCGGCGCCCGACAGCGTGCCGCCCGTCGCGGCGATGCGGTAGCCCCCGACATTCGACAGTGCGGTGGCGTCGGTCGAGACGCCGATTCCCAACAATAGATTGTCGGTCTGGCCGTTCTTCCAGCCCGCCACGCTGTAGTCCAGCACCGGCACGACGTCGCCATACACCATCGCGCGGCTGCCGGCCGTCACCGTCAGGGTGGCGGGCGTCACTGAGAAGCTGCCGCCGACATGGCTGAGCGTGTAGTTGCCGGCGGCGGCCCCCGACAGCGTGCCGCCCGCCGTCGTCGTGTGGTAGGAGGTCCCGACATTCGACAGGGAGGTGGCGTCGGTGGTGGCGGTCACGTCGGACAGCAGCGCGTCGCCCTGGCCGTTCTTCCAGCCCGATGCCGTATAGCCCAGCACCGGCACGGCGTCGCCATACACCATCGTGCTGTTGGCCGCCGTCACCACCAGGGTGGCAGGCGTTACCGAGAAGCCACCGTCCACACGGTTGAAGCTGTAATTGCCGGCGGCGGCACCCGACAGCGTGCCACCCGCCGTCATGGTGCGATAGGCGGTGCCGACGTTGGACTGCGACGTTGCGTCGGTCGAGATCGTGATGCCCGACAGCAGGGCGTCGGTCTGGCCGTTCTTCCAGCCCGTCACGCTGTAGCCAGTCAGCGTCGGCACGGCGTCGCCGTAGACCATCGTGCTGTCCGATGCCGTCACCGTTAGGGTGGCCGGCGTCACCGAGAAGGCACCGTCCGCACGGGCAAAGGTGTAGTTGCCGGTGGCAGCACCGGAGAGCGTCCCGCCCGCCGTCATGGTCCGGTAGGAGGTGCCGACATTCGAGGCGGAGGTGGCATCGGTGGAGACGGTCACGCCCGACAGCAGCGCGCCGGTCTGGCCGTTCTTCCAGCCCGTCACCGTATAGCCCGTCAGCGTCGGCACGGTGTCGCCATAGACCATCGTGCCGCCATCGGCCGTCACCGTCAGCGTGGCCGGCGTCACCGAGAAGGCACCGTCCGCACGGGCAATCGTATAGTTGCCGGTGGCCGCCCCCGAAAGCGTGCCGCCCGCCGTCATCGTCCGGTAGGAGGTGCCGACATTCGAGGTGGAGGTGGCGTCGGTCGAGACGGTCACGCCTGACAGCAGCGCGTCGGTCTGGCCGTTCTTCCAGCCCGTCACCGTATAACCGGTCAGCGACGGCACGGTGTCGCCATAGACCATCGTGCCGCCGTCGGCCGTCAGCGTCAGGGTGGCCGGCGTCACCACGGCGCCGACATTCACCACGCGGGCCGCCCCGCCGAGGCCGAAGCTGCCGGTCACCCCCGACGCGTCCACGAGGTTCAGATAGGTCCCGACATTGGCACCGGCCGCCAGGGTGCTGGTCGCCCCGCCGCTGATCCGGTTCCACACCGACCCGCCGAGCACGGCGATGGGCACACTCGCCGGATTGTCGCCATAGACGGTGTTGTGGACGATGCCGACCGCGCCGGACACGCCGAACAGCAGCGGCGCGCCGGTGCCGTCGGCCGGCGCCCAGGCCAGGGCGTCGAGGCCGGTGAAGCTGCTCGCGTCGCGCATCTGCGTGCCGGTCAGCCCGGTCATGCCGGTGGGGGTTCCGGTCCCCGCACCGGCCGCTTGGTCGCTGGACTCGGTGTTCCAATAGGACAGCGTGACGGTGCCATCGTTGCGTCCGGCCAGCCCGCCGAGCGCGGTGCCCTGCCCGGCCACGGCGCCGGTGGCGTAGGACTGGGCGATGCTGGCGCCCGTCCCGTTGGTCCCGGTCAGCCCGCCGACCCGGTCGCCCTGTCCGGTGACCGCGCCGGTGGCGTAGGTCTGCAGGATGCTGCCGTCGTTGACGCCGGCCAGCCCGCCGACGCCGTCGCCCTGCCCGGCCACCGTGCCGGCGGCATAGGATTGGCGGATGGTGCCGCTGTTGCTGCCCGCCAGCCCGCCGGTGCCGGCCCCCTGTCCGGTCACGCCGGCGCGGGAGAAGGACTGGAGGATGGTGCCGCCGTTGGTCCCGGCGATGGCGCCGACCCGGTTCCGGCCGGTGACGGCGCCGGTCGCGTCGAGGCCGACATTGCTCACCGTGCCGCCCGTGCCGATCTTGCCGAACAGGCCGACATCGTCGCTCGCCGGCCGGTTGATCGTCAGCCCGCGGATCAGATGGCCGCGCCCATCAAAGCTGCCGGTGAAGCCGGCGCCCGCCAGCGGGGTGAAGCCGCCCGTTCCCCAGATGCCGGCGGCATTGGCGCCCGACGTGGCCTGGGCGTCGATGTCGGCGCCGAGCCGGTAGGAGCCCGCCGGGTTCGCATCGATCAGCTGAAGCTGGTGGAGGTTGGTGATGGCGGCGATACCGTCGCTTCCCGCCTTCGCCGCCTCCCACCGGCCGATGGGCCGCATGTCCCCGGACTGGTACCAGTCCTTGGTGAAATCCCAGCCGACATAGGAGGATGCCTGTCGCGCCTCGGCGGTGGTCAACCCGGTCAGGCCGGTCACGGTCGCATTGCTGATGCCGTTCTGCTGACCGCTGGTGTCCTTATCCCAATAAGAGCTTGTTACGGTAAGTCCATCGGCAGTACCGACCAACCCTCCGGTCCCGACAGGACCCGTCACGCGGCCGGAGGCATAGGATTGCTCGATGCTTGATTCGATTCCATCCCCCACAAGTCCGCCGATGCTTCCGGTTGTTGCGGTCGGTGATCCGGTAACGGACGCAATAGCGTAAGATCGCCTGATGCTTGCCTCACTGAGCGTCCCGACGAGACCGCCGACCGATTCTCCGCCGGAGACGGACCCTGTAAAATAGCTGTTTTCAATAATCCCTGAACCCAGCATCCCAGCCATACCACCAACCAGGTACGACGAAGAGCCAGCAATTACAGTTCCATCCACTATGCCGAAGTTCTTTACCATAACATTCGAATGTCTTCGCGTAACCACCGCAAGGGATTTAAAGAATCCTTTATAATTACCTTCACGGTTGATATAGACGCCTTTCACGACATGACCATTGCCGTCGAATGTCCCAGCAAAGCTATCCTGATACCCTATCGGAACGAATCCGCGAGGTCCCCAGATGTCGGAAGGATTCGTACCCCTCGTGGCCGACGCGTCTATGTCCGTGTCCAACCAATAATCACGCAGATAGTTGAGACGACTATCGAATGGGCTTTTGTTGTTGATGAGAACAAGCTGGTGCAGGTTGGTGACGACCGCGTAGCCCTCCACTCCGACCCTGGCCTCCTCCCAGGCTCCAATAGGCCGCAGGTCAGGAAGAGTCGAAGCCTCATTGTTCATGTACCAGGATTGGCCGGTAACGCCGATACTCCAGCCCTGATAGGCTGAAGCTCCTCCTCCCGGCCTGGATGTCCGGGCATTGTCGGTGGTCAGACCGGTCATTCCGGTGTCAACACCACTGCCGGTGGCATTGGAGCGGCCGGTGGTCTGCGTGTCCCAATATGACAGCGTAACAGTACCGCCATTCGCGCCGACCAGCCCCCCTGCCTCGGCCTGCCCAGTCACGGCGCCGGTGGCGTAGGTCTGGGTGACCGTACCGCCGTTGTTGTCGCCGATCAGACCGCCGACTCGCAAAGTACCGGTCACCCCCCCCAAGGCATAGACCTGGGTGACACTTCCCCCAGTCATGCGCCCGATCAGACCGCCCACTTGGTCCCCTTGGGCGGTGACGGCTCCGCTGGCGTAGGCTTGATTGACCGTACCGCCGGCATTGTCCCCGATCAGACCGCCAACCGCACCGCCCTGTGCCGTCACCGCACCGGTGGCGAAGGACTGGCCCACGGTCCCGCTGTTGGTTCCGATCAGACCACCGACGGCATCGCCCCGTCCGGATACCGTGCCGGTGGCCGACGCCCAAGTGACCGTCCCGGCGTTGCTGCCGACCAATGCCCCGACCCGGTTGCGCCCCAGCACGCCGCCGCCCACCATGCGGACGTCCCGCACCGCGCCGCCGGCGCCGACCACGCCGAACAGGCCGACATCGTCGCTGCCGGTCCGGTTGATGGTCAGCCCGTTGATCGCATGGTCCCGCCCGTCGAACAGGCCGGTGAAGGGGGTGGCGGCGCTGCCCAGCGGGGCGAAGCCGGCGCCGCTGTTCCAACCGGCGGTGGCCTGTGCGTCGATGTCGCGGCCCAGCGCGTAGGTGCCGGCCAGATTGGTGCCGATGGCCTGCAGGTTCTCCGCCGTGTTCACCAGCATGTAGCCGGTCACCGCCGTGCCTGTCCCGGCGATGCCGGAATAGTCGGTCGGCGCGGTGTAGGCGGTGGGGTTGTAGAAGATGGACAGCCCGCCGGTGGCCGTGACGGTGGCTCCCGTGCCGAAGCGCACGCTTCCTATCCCGCTGCCGTCGTAACCCGACCACAGCACCACTTTCCTTCCGCCAATGGCGGCATTCACCGTGACGTCCCGCTTCGCCAGCAATGTAAAGTCGGAAGTGACCCCACCGGTAATGGCAGCGTTCACGACGATATCGCGCTCGGCCTTCAACCTTACTGATCCGGAGCTGCTCCCCGTGACGGCGGCATTCACGATCATGTCGCGATGTGCCGACAAGGTCAGCGTAGAAGTCAGCCCCGTGAGCGGCGTCGCCACCGTAATATCACCGGCCTGGGTGCCGCCGTCCCCCGTCGTCACCAGGACGTTGGCATAGTTCAGCGCCGACTTCAGCGTGTCCACATTCAGAACGCTGTCGTTGGCGCTGGCGCTGAAGCCGGACATCCCGCTGTCGGCGGCGTCGGAGATGGTCAGGTTGTGGGGGTCGAGCAGCAGCGTGCCGAAGCCCACCGTCCCGCGCAGGTCCGCCGTGCCGGTGAAGGCCAGACGCGCCTTGCCCGACACCTCCGCGTCGCCGCCCTTGCCGGTACCCCGCGCCGAAACCGCTCCGGCGAAGGCGGTGTCGCCGTCGGACCACACGACCACCCGGCCGCCGTCCCCCCGCGTCCCGTCGGCGCGGAGTTGCGCCCCCGCCTCCACCGCAACCGTCCGCGCCGTTGCCACCGGCTCGGCGAGGTAGCGCGTCGCCGCGGTCCGCCCGCCCTGGTAGTCGCCGCCGACCAGCAGCGTGCCGCCCGACGCGCCCGACACGTCCAGCGCCGCCTTGCCGGTCAGCACCACCGCCTTGCCGGTCGCCACCAGCGTCCCGCCGGCCCCGGTCGTTCCCGAGGCGTCGAGCTTGCCGGAAACCGTCACCGACCCGCCCGAGACGCGGATGTCGCCACCCGCCCGGTCCGGCCGTCGCGACGAGCGCGGATCCCGCTTGGCGGTCTTCCCTGTGCTCTCCGCCTTCGTGGCGTCCGGCTTCGCCGCGTCGGGACGCCGGCTCTCCTCCCCGGTTCGGCGCTGCGCCACCACCGGGCTCTCGACGGTGACGCTGCCGCCGTCGCCGGCTGTCAGGAAGACGCGCCCGTCCCGCTTGGCGACGCCTGTCGCCTTGACCACGCCGCCGGTGTTGCCGGCCAGGGCGTAGACGCTGCCGCCATTGGCCCGCATCTCGGCGTTGGCCGCCGCCAGCGTGCCGGCATTGACCGCCTCGGTGTCGGACCCGCCGACCTTGACCGCGAAGCGCCCCTCGGCGTCGGCGGTCTCCTTCGCCAGCACCTCGTAGCCGGCCAACAGCGCCGCCGTTCCCTTCGGCGCCGAGATCCTGCCCTCGTTGCGCACGGAGCGGGCGATCAGCGCCACGTCGCCGCCGCGCGAGGCGATGGTCCCCATATTGACCACGGCGGCCTTGGAATCCCCGGCGAAGGTCAGGTCGCGCTGGGCGGCGAAAGCGGCATCGGAAACGTCGTGGGTCGAGGCATAGAAGCCGCCGCCGGTATCGACCCGCCCCTCTTTGCCGACGACGATGCCGGCGCGGTTGACCAAATAAACCGATCCGGTGGCGGTCAGCGAACCGTCGATGCGGGACGGCAGGTTGCCGGTGACACGGTTGAGGGTGGCGCCGGCGCCGTTCTCCACATGCACGGATTTGCCGCTGCCGATGGAGAAGCCCTGCCATTCGACGGTGCCGGTGCGCGACCCCTGCTCGATGCGCAGGCCGCCGGGCTGCTCGACGATGCGCCCCGACCCGGCGGTGAAGCGCCCGCCGGTCGGCAGAGCCTCGTCGGCCACCGCGGAATGCAGGGGCGTGAGCGCCGTACAGCTCATCAGGGCGAACAGCAGGCCGCCTTGGCCGATGAACTGTCCGGCGGAGCGCGGCCGCCTGGTCGTCGAATGCTGCATTCCTCTGACGCCAACCTCTGTCGGGTGGGCGGCGAAGGGGGCGCGTCCGGTGCGCGCGGCATCGAGGCAGCCACGTCCCGGCGACCCATCGGCCCACGGTAATTTTTTTAGTCGAGGGCGCAATTTACCGGATCGTCCATGGTTACACTCGTCGATCCGTCCCAAAGATTTGACATTGCGTCTCAATACGAGAGTTCGGGCCGGCGGCGGGGGACCAGGCTGCACCGCGATCTTGCAAGCGATGACGGACGCCTGCTATCGACACCGGTGTCGGTCGCGCGGCGAGGCTTCGGAACAATGAGGCAAGGCATCACGATGGGACCCCGTGAGGCGGCGGAACGCCGGCCGATCCCGACGCTGTCGTTCCATCCGCAGGAGAGCACGGGCCGGGCCGGCTTCACCCGGTGGCGTGACCTCCTGTCGATCCTCTTCGAAGCGGAACCCGCTGGCGCGGCGGACGAGACCGGCCTCGCCGGATCAGCGACGGCCTTCCATCTCGGCAGCCTTCTTATGCTGCGGATCGGCGGGCCGACGATGGCACTGCGCCGCACCAACGCCACCATCGCCCGAAGCGCCTTGGACCATTGTATGGTTACGCTCTATCTCGAGGGTGGCTGCACCGTCTCGAATGGTGGCAGTACGGTCGCCATGCGCATCGGCGACATCGGGTTCCTGAATCTGGGCTGCCCTGTCGCCGTCGAGACCTCCGCGTTCCAGCTCCTGGCCCTGGTGATCCCCCGGGACGGACTGGCCCCCCTGGTCAAGGTGCCGGAAGCCCTGCATGGGCTGGTGCTGCCGGCGGACTCGGCGGTCGGGATGCTCCTGAACGACCATTTGCGCGCGCTGGACGCGCAGCTTTCCGCTCTGGACGCCCCCGCTGCGATGGCGGTCGCCGACGGAATCGCCGGACTGATCGCCGCATGCGTCGGATCGGCGATCGACGCCCGCAGTCCGCTCGATGAACCGCGGGGGGCGTTGCTCGACCGCATCAAGGAGTTCATCGAGATGAAGCTCGAAGCTCCCGAACTTGGGACCGCCCTCATCTGCGACAGCTTCGGCCTGTCGCGCTCGGCTCTCTATCGGCTGTTCGAACCGCTGGGCGGGGTGGCGAAACATGTGCGCGACCGGCGGCTGGCGCGGGCACTGGATGATCTGGTGAGCCCCCGGCGGGAGCGCCCGCGGATCGTCGACATCGCCTATCACTGGGGTTTCGGCTCCGAAGCCTCATTCATCCGGGCCTTCCGGACCAACTACGGCATGTCGCCCGGAGAAGCACGGGAAACGGCCCGGCATGTGCGACGGACCGCCCGGAAGGATGCCGCGGCGATAGAGCGCGTCCTTCATCGCTGGATGCGTTCGCTGACCCCGCAGGCATCACAAGGCGGAGCGATCCGGCGGAGTTGACAGCCTTGTCAGCTTGGTTGACCCACACCAACAACCCCGCCACTGCGACGACGGTACCTACGCCGTCCAGCAGGGCGGGAAGGTTTTCGATACCTACACGGACACTGCCGGCCAACCTACCGGAGCTGTACCGGCGGAAGATCGCTGAACTCGAGTCCGTGCTCGGCAACGGCGACGAGGGGATGGCCGCGATGGAGATGATCCGGTCCATGGTCGACCGCGTCGTGCTGTCCCCCTGCCCCTCGGGCGCCGGGCTGGAGGCGCAGCTTCATGGCGATCTGCTGGCGATCCTGGAGGCGTGCGCCGAAGCGGATCCGAAACGCCGACAGCCCGCCTCGTTGGAGGCGGGCTGTCAACTGTCGTTGGTTGCGGGGGCAGGATTTGAACCTGCGGCCTTCAGGTTATGAGCCTGACGAGCTACCGGGCTGCTCCACCCCGCGGATGTTCTTGATATGGGGTGACGGACGGTGAAGATGCAAGCTTGTGCTTCGTGATTGGCGTCTCTTGAGCCTGAGTGACCTGGCGGCGACCTACTCTCCCACGTCTTAAGACGCAGTACCATTGGCGCGGAGGCTTTTCACGGCCGAGTTCGGGATGGGATCGGGTGTTTGACACCTCGCCATGACCACCAGGTCACCAAGGCTCAAGACCGACGCTGTCTCCGAAGCGCTAAGCTTGTTCAGTGCAAGTGAGGTGAGGATGTATCGAACGGCGGTACGCTGGTCAAGCACTGCTCTCAAGCAGGCTTGCTGCTGCGCATGGCGCGGTTAGTGGGGTGAGATCAAGCCGATCGAGCGATTAGTAAGGCTTAGCTTCGAGCATTGCTGCCCGTCCACATGCCTCCTATCGACGTGATGGTCTGTCACGGCTCTCAAGGGAGCTCTGGTTTAGAGGTGGGTTTCCCGCTTAGATGCTTTCAGCGGTTATCCCGTCCATACTTAGCTACCCGGCCATGCCACTGGCGTGACAACCGGTGCACCAGAGGTATGTCCATCCCGGTCCTCTCGTACTAGGGACAGATCCTCGCAAAACTCCGACACCCACGGCAGATAGGGACCGAACTGTCTCACGACGTTCTAAACCCAGCTCACGTACCACTTTAATCGGCGAACAGCCGAACCCTTGGGACCTGCTCCAGCCCCAGGATGTGATGAGCCGACATCGAGGTGCCAAACGACTCCGTCGATATGGACTCTTGGGAGTCATCAGCCTGTTATCCCCGGCGTACCTTTTATCCGTTGAGCGATGGCCCGTCCACGTGGAGCCACCGGATCACTATGGCCGACTTTCGTCTCTGCTCGACTTGTCAGTCTTGCAGTCAGGCGGGCTTATGCCATTGCACTCGACGAGCGATTTCCGACCGCTCTGAGCCCACCATCGCGCGCCTCCGTTACACTTTGGGAGGCGACCGCCCCAGTCAAACTACCCGCCATGCAGGGTCCCGGACCCGGGTAACGGGCCACGGTTAGATGCCAGAGACTTCAAGGGTGGTATTTCAAGGATGGCTCCACACGAGCTGGCGCCCATGCTTCCAAGCCTCCCACCTATCCTACACATGAAGTCCCTAGCACCACTGCAAAGCTGTAGTAAAGGTGCACGGGGTCTTTCCGTCTGACCGCGGGAACTCCGCATCTTCACGGAGAGTTCAATTTCGCTGAGTTGGTGTTGGAGACAGCGGGGAAGTCGTTACGCCATTCGTGCAGGTCGGAACTTACCCGACAAGGAATTTCGCTACCTTAGGACCGTTATAGTTACGGCCGCCGTTTACCGGGGCTTCAATTCAAGGCTTGCACCTCTCCTCTTAACCTTCCGGCACCGGGCAGGCGTCAGACCCTATACGTCGCCTTGTGTGGCTTCGCAGAGCCCTGTGTTTTTAGTAAACAGTCGCTACCCCCTGGTCTGTGCCCCCCGCCAGGACTTGCGTCCCAACGGGGCCCTCTTCTTCCGAAGTTACGAGGGCAATTTGCCGAGTTCCTTCAACACCATTCTCTCAAGCGCCTGGGTATACTCTACCAGTCCACCTGTGTCGGTTTGGGGTACGGTCTATACGGCGGGGCTATTTCCTGGAACCGGTCCACAGCATGTCCAATCCGATAAGGACATACACGCTTTCCAATCCGTCACCTCCGCCAGGCCCACGAGTATTAACGTGGTTCCCATCGACTACGCCTTTCGGCCTCGCCTTAGGGGCCGGCTCACCCTGCGTGGATTAACCTTGCGCAGGAACCCTTGGACTTTCGGCGACAGTGT
>NZ_JBGLZA010000005.1:0-127500 GCF_047302835.1 Azospirillum sp. CT11-132 | reverse complement strand
GGCTGGTGTTCGCCGGCGGTGCATACGGAACATCGCGGCTCGCCATCGCAAGGCGCCAGGAGGCCGCCGCCGCCGCTCGGATGTCGTCCGTTCTGGAAAGCACCTCCGATGCGGTGGCTGAAATCGAGAGCGATTGGACGGTGTCCTACCTGAATCCCCAGGCACGCGACCTCTTGGGCCTGGAACGCGACGTCATCGGAGAGCAGGCACAGGTCGCCTTCGACTGGCTCACCGGATCGGAGCTTGAAACCCGCCTCAAGGACACCATGGATCTCCGCACGCCGGTGGAGTTCGAGTTCCTCGGTCCACGAACCAGACGATGGTTCGCGCTGCGGGTGTTCCCGTCACGCAAGGGCGTGGCCATCTATTTTCGCGACATCACCGAGCAAAGGGCGGCGGAAGATGAACGCCGCGCCTTGGCCGGACATCTGGAACACGAAAGATTTCTGCTGCGCGCGATCAACGACAGTCTGCCGATTGGGTTGCTCATCATCGAGGCTCCGTCGGGACGCCTGCTCATGCACAATCCCGCGTCCGAGCAGCTGATTGGACACAGCATCACGGCAGTGTCCGGTGTCGCCGACTACAGCCTCTACGGCGGCCTTCGCGCCAATGGTGCGCCAATGGCCGCCGACGAGTACCCGCCCGCACGGGCGCTTCGCGGCGAGGTGGTCTCGCAAGAGGAGCTGCACTACCGCCGCGGCGACGGCTCGACAACCACCTTTCTTGTCGAGGCGGTGCCCATACGTGGGGCCGATGACCGGGTGGAGCTGGTGGTGGTGGCCTTCCATGACATCTCCCGGCGGAAAGCCATGGAAGAGGCGTTACGGGAAAGCGAACGCACCCTGAGCGCTGCCCTGGCGTCGGCCAGAGCGGGGACTTGGACCTGGGACATCCTGTCCGGAGAGATCAGCTGGTCGCCCGGCAACTACCTGATCCATGGCATGGAGCCCCGCGATGGTCATGTGCGCTTTGCCGAGTGGCTGGCTGCGGTCCATCCGGAGGACCGAAGCGAGGCGACGAGGGTGGTCAGAAAGACCTTGGCGTCGCGGCGGGGCAGTTATGACGTCGAATACCGGGTCGTTCTCCCGGACGGCGGCATCCGGTGGGTCGCCGGTATCGGCAAGGCCGATTACGACGAAGCCGGCCAGCCGGTCTGGATGTCCGGCCTTACGGTGGACATCACCGACCGCAAGGCGATGGAGGTCGCCTTGAGGGCAGCAAAGGAGGAGTCCGATCGTGCAAACAGGGCGAAGGCACGCTTCCTGGCCGCCGCAAGCCACGACCTGCGCCAGCCGCTTCAGTCAATGGCTCTGTTCGGTGGCGCGCTGCACGCGCATGTGAAGGATGAGCGCGGAAAGGACATGCTGCTCATGCTGGAGCGCGGAACCGAAACCATGAAGGCGCTTCTCGACAGTCTGCTCGACGTCTCCCGCCTTGACGCCGGCGTGGTCAATCCGCAGTTGTCCAGCTTCGATCTGGACACACTCATCAAGGAAATCGCCGACTCCTACCAGCCGCTCGCTGCCACCAAGGGGCTGTCCGTCTCGACCGACGGATCGTGCAGTGGCGTGGTGGTCCGCAGCGATCGTACCATGCTCGGGCGGATCATCCGCAATCTCGTCGAGAATGCCGTCCGCTACACCGAGCGTGGAGGGATCACGGCCTCCTGTCGGATCGAAAATGAAAATGCATGGATCGACGTTGCCGATACCGGAATTGGTATTCCCGAAGACCAGATCGCCATGATCTTCAACGAATTCCACCAAGTCGGCAATCCTGAGCGCGACCGCAGCCGCGGCCTCGGCCTGGGATTGTCGATCGTGCAGCGCCTGTCGCGAATCCTTGGCCACGAGGTCAGGGTCCGATCAAGGCTGGGAGAAGGCTCCGTCTTTTCCATCCAGGCTCCAATCGACGCCGGTGCGGACGTGGCGGAGGCCGTGTCGGAGGACGACATGACGCCCCTTCCCGTTGGACGCGGCCGCTTGGCGCTGGTGATCGATGATGACACCATCGTCCTGATGTCGCTGCGGACCCTGTTGGAGGAATGGGGGTACGACACGCTGATTTCCGGCTCCTCCGAGCAGGCGGTAACCATCGTCACCGAGGCTGGACGCCGACCGGACGTGATCGTCGCAGACTATCGCCTGCGGGCCGGGCGAAACGGTTGCGAGGCAATTCGGGACGTCCGCAGCCATCTGGGACTGGAGATCCCGGGTGTCATCCTGACCGGCGAGACCGGGGCCGAATGCGCGCGCGACATCGCCCAGTATGGCCTGGGGATGATTCACAAGCCGGTCATGCCGGGCCAATTGTGGGCCGCCCTGGAGCGGCTGCTTGGCTCCACGAGCAACTCACGTCACGCACATGGATCGGATTTCCCAACATAGTTTGTTTTTGGCACGATTTATGTACATCTGCTTTGCGCTAAATAGGAAGCTTATTCCCTTGTTAGGATGTACTCTCCGCTGTAGCGTGGCGGAAATCGTCTGGCGCATCAAGGGCGCGGACCAACCCGATATCCCACTCAATAGGCACCGGGCATCAACCGATGAAATGGCTAAAATCGCTTCTCGTCGCCGGCCTTATCCAGGTCGCCGCCGTCTCCTCCTCCGCCGCTTGGGCCCAGACCGATCTGGACCGCATCAAGGCGGACGGTGTGCTGAAGATTGGGACCGAGGGCACATACGCCCCCTTCACCTATCATGACGCCTCCGGTGCGCTCGTCGGCTTCGACGTAGAGATCGGGCGTGAGGTCGCCAAGCGCATCGGGGTGAAGGCGGAGTTCCTGGAAGGCAAGTGGGACGGCCTGATCGCCGGTCTGGATGCCCACCGCTACGATGCCGTGATCAACCAGGTCGGGATCACCGAGGCGCGCAAGGCAAAGTATGATTTCTCCGATCCCTACATTTCCAGCCGCGCCGCTCTGATCGTGCGCGGCGACAATGACAGCATCAAGGGCTTCGCCGACCTGAAGGGCAAGAAATCGGCCCAGTCGCTGACCAGCAACTTCGGCAAGCTGGCCGAGGCGTCGGGCGCGCAGCTGGTCGGCACCGACGGCTTCGACCAGTCGATCCAGCTGGTCCTGAACGGCCGGGCCGATGCGACGGTCAACGACAGCCTGTCCTTCCTGGACTTCAAGAAGCACAAGCCCGACGCCAACGTGAAGATCGCCGCGACCCAGGACAATGCCGACCAGTCCGGCATCATCGTCCGCAAGGGCGAGGCCAAGCTGGTTGCCGCCATCAACGAGGCGTTGGCCGCTATGAAGGCCGACGGCACCTACACGACGATTTCGCAGAAGTATTTCGGCGCGGACGTTTCCAAATAACCACCTGATGGTCCTCAATGCCCCCTGCTCCATCCGGGCCGGGGGCATTGTCGTTCCTTCTTCGCGAGAGGCACCTTCCCCGTGCTGCACTGGCTTACCCTGATGGCGGACTCGCTTCCGTCGCTGCTGTGGGCGGCGCTGGTCTTCACCGTTCCACTGACACTGGCGTCCTTCGCGCTCGGCCTGATCGTCGGGCTGGTGGCTGCGGTGGTCCGGCTGTTCGGGCCGGCGCCACTTGCCGCCATAGTCCGCTTCTATGTCTGGATCATCCGCGGCACGCCGCTGCTGGTGCAGCTTTTCCTGATCTTCTACGGCCTGCCCAGCGCCGGCATCGTGCTGGACGCCTTCCCGGCCGCCCTGATCGGCTTTACGCTGAATGTCGGCGCCTACACCTCGGAGATCATCCGCGCCGTCATCGGCTCGGTGCCGAAGGGACAGTGGGAGGCTGCCTACTCCATCGGCATGAGCTGGTCCCAGGCCATGCGGCGCACCATCCTGCCGCAGGCCGCCCGCGTCGCCGTGCCGCCGCTCTCCAACAGCTTCATTTCGCTGGTGAAGGACACCTCGCTCGCCGCCGCCATCACGGTGCCGGAGCTGTTCCAGGCGGCCCAGCGCATCGTAGCGACGACCTATGAGCCGCTGATCCTGTATGTGGAGGCGGCATTGATCTATCTGGTGCTCAGTTCCGTGCTGTCGGCGCTGCAGGTCCGGATGGAGCGGCGGCTCGGCCAGTATGGCGGTTTCCTGGAGGCCAAGTCTTGATCCGGCTGACGAACATCGAAAAGCGTTTCGGCGACCTGACCGTGCTGAAAGGCGTGTCGGTCACGGTCGAGGAAGGGCGCGTCACCGCCCTGATCGGCCCATCCGGCGGCGGCAAGAGCACGCTTTTGCGCTGCATCAACCTGCTGGAGATTCCCACCTCCGGCACTGTGCAAATCGGGGAGGAGGAGTTGACCTTCCATCCCGGCGGCAAGCCCGGCTGGAAGGACATCCAGCGGCTGCGCGGCCAGACCGGGATGGTGTTCCAGAACTTCCAGCTCTTCCCCCACCGCACTGCGGTGGAGAATGTGATGGAAGGGCTGATAACCGTGCAGAAATGGCCGGCCGAAAAGGCGCGCGACCATGCCATGGCCTTGCTTCGCAAGGTCGGCATGGACCACAAGGCAGACGCTTGGCCGGCAACCCTGTCCGGCGGGCAGCAGCAGCGCGTTGCCATTGCCCGCGCGCTCGCCCCGTCACCGCGGGTGCTGCTGTGCGACGAGCCGACCTCCGCCCTCGATCCGGAACTGTCGGGCGAGGTGGTGGAGGTCCTTGGCACTCTGGCCGCCGAGGGCACAACCATGGTGATTGCCACCCACGACCTGCGTCTCGCATCGCGCATCGCGCATGAGGTGGTGTTCCTCGATGCGGGACAGGTGGTGGAAGCCGGTCCATCGCAGGCGCTGTTCACCCACCCCACCCGCGAACGCACCCAACGCTTCATCGCCACCCTTACCCAGCAGGGGCAACAGGGGGAGGGGGTATGACAAGCAGGCGGGCCAAGCGTTCTCTTCAGGCGCTTTTCAAGGTTTCGTTACAGGTTTTGAAGGCGGGCGATGAGGATCGCTGCAGGTACCAACGCACCGTCCACAGGATCACTCCGCCGTGAACCGCCGCCCCTTGAACGGGCTCTTTCCGCCGCGCGCCACCGTGTCACCCCAGCCGCCAAAAAGGGCTGGGTTTTACCCGATCGTCACCCGGACGCAAACGCTGCAACAGAACCGTCGGCGGCACTCTCATCCGACATGAAGCGCGCGCCCGAAAGCATCCAAAATCAAGACCGACTGCCGCGCACGGTAACGGAACGTCACCCGCATCTTCCCGCTATCCTCCTCCGTCCCCTGTTCGTACAGCTGGTAAACCATGCCCCTTTTCAGTTCTTCCATAAACGTTCCGGGCACGAGCCCAAGGAGCGGAGCGACAAGTGCCGCATCGAACACGAGGCTGCCAGTGCTGTCCACTTTGGCGACCTTCATGCCGACGACTGTCTGCGGCCCGCACTGCGAGCTGGTCATATGCGTCACCCAATTGCTGAGAGCGAGATACAGGAAAGCATAACGTGATCAGCAGAGGGCATCTTTGCGATCCATCAAACCTGTCGTACCAAATCGTCTCGATGCCCAATCAAGCATCTGGTCGCATCATGATCCTCCAGATCAACGGGCTTTGGCCGGATCGCCGTACTGGATGGCCTGTCCCTCGCGATGGGTCTCGATGCCGAAGCGGCCGGCCATCTGGCGCAGGGCATCGCGGTCCTTCTGGATGGCCACCAGGCTGGTGATGGCGAAGGTCGAAAGCTCGCGGTCTGGCGAATTCGACGCCTCGGTCTGGTAGAGATCGACCAGCCTGTCGTGCAGCCGCAACTGGGCCTCGACATAGGCTTTGCCGAAGGCCTCGCCGCTCGCCCCCGACAGCGATTGAACCGCCTTGGCGGTCAGATCCTCCCGCGCATTGGCCGGATTGGTGACGGCTCCGGCGGCGCCGAAGCGGTCCGCTTCCTCCGGCTTCAGCTGGCTTGCCGGCGGCAGAGTGCGGGACGAGGACAGACGCTCGAGTTCATTGCCGAGCGTCTTGTGGGTGTCCGCGATGCGCTGTGCCAGCGTGCGCAGGGCGTCGTCGGGTGCCTTCTCGGCGGCGAGGCGTCCCAACTCGGCTTGCCCGCGGCTGGCGAGGGCGGCTTCCTTGAGGAACAGGGCGTCCTCATAGGGGAGCGACTGGCCGGGCTGGGGCGGCACCCGCAGGTTGGAATCCGGCCGGAGGTTGGCTTGCGACCAGACCGGGGCCGGCATCAAGGCAAACCCCAACAGGGCGAGTGCGGCGATCTTGCGCATGGCGGCTCTCCTTCGGGGGTCCGTCACCCCGTCAATTGGCGATAAAGGGCGGGCAACGCCGCGGACAGGCGGCCCACATGCGGAAAGATGGCATAGGCGCCGGGGCCGAAGATGAAGGGGAGATAGTCGCGACCCTTCTCGTCCACCGTGACGCCGAACAGCTTCAGGCCGGCGCGGCGGGCCTCCAGGACCGCCATGCGGGTGTCCTCGACGGCGTGGCGGCCCTCGTAATGGTCGGTGTCGTTGGGCTTGCCGTCGGTCAGCACCAGCAGCAGGCGGTGTGTGTGAGGGCGGTCTTTCAACTGGGCGGTGGCGTGGCGGAGGGCCGCCCCCATGCGGGTGTAGCGGCCGGGCCGCAGCGCCTGGATGCGACGCAGGACGCGGGCGTTTAGGGGCTGGCGGAACTCCTTGACGGTGCGCACCTCCACCCGTTGCCGGCGGTGCGAGGTGAAGGTCAGGATGGCGTGTTCGTCGCCGCAGGCGGTCAGCCCGTGGGTCAGAACCAGCAGCGCCTCCTTCTCCACGTCGAGCACGCGGCGGTCCTCCACGTAACTGTCGGTCGACAGCGACACGTCGACCAGGACGCACACCGACAGGTCGCGGGCGATGTTGCGCACGGCGGTGAACACCCGGTCCGATCCGCAGCCGCCGGCGCGGCGGTCGGCGACCGACGCGACCAGGGCGGAGAGGTCGAGTTCGTCGCCGTCGGGCTGGACGGGCAGGCGTTGGCGCCGGGGGCGCATCGCTTCGAACTGGCGCCGCACCAAACGGATGCGGCGTAGCGCGTCATCGTCCGGCCGCCACTCCTCCCCTTCCAATGCGGCGGGTTCGGCGATCACGCGGCAATGGTCCGGCAAGTAGCGACGACGCTTCCAATCCCATTCCGGATACAGGACTTCGGCGGTGAGCGGTGCTAGGTCGGCATCCGCGGGCGCAAGATCGAGGTCGAGCTTGAGGCGGGTGGCCACGCGGCGCTCGTGTTCGCCGAGCGCGATCTCGTCGAGGTCTTCGGCGGCCTTGCGGGCATTCTCCGCGTCATCATCCTCGACCTTGCGGTTCAGGTTGACCATCTCGGCCAAGCCCAGGATTTTCTCGAAGCGGTTCAGCATCAGCGGGTCGTCGCGCTGCGTCTGGTCGCTGTTCCGCCGCGACGCCTTGCGGCGTTTGCCGTCGGCTTCCTCGCCGCTTCCGGCCTCCTCTTCCGTGCCGGCGGCGGGGGCGCTGCCGGCGGGCGGGGCCGATATCTCCCCCCACAGCGGCACCGGCAGGAAGGGACGATAATCGGGAGCGGAGCGAATGCCGTCGAGCGGCGCCGCCGGGTCCGCGATCAAAGCCGACAGCGTCCGGTCGGGCTGGATGTCGGCGCCGAGCAGAGCCATGACCAGAGCCTCCACCGCGGCCTCCTGCCCGGTCAGGCGTCGGGCAGGCCGCGCCGCACGAAGGGCGGCGCACAGGCGGTCGTGCAGCGGGCGCAGTCCGGGCAGTCCGTCGAGTGCCCGGTCGGTTGCCATCCGGGCACTGCGCAGACGGAAGAGATCGGCCCGTAGAGGGTCGTACGGGAGCGGAAGCGCGGGCGGCGCATGGGCGAAGAAGGCGGCCAGCCACTCATAAAGTCCGGCATTGAGCGAGCGCTCGGCGAACAGGTCGATGCGGTCCGGCAGATGAAGCGTCACGCCGTCGTAGCGCGGGCGCGGGAGCTTTTCGGCGTCCAGCCCAAGGCGCTGGCGCAGACCGAGCCGGTGGTAAGAGGTCTCGGCGGTGCCGGCGGCGAGGCGGACGGCGCCGGGGCCGCCGATCGCGCGGAACAGCACGCCAAGGCGGACGCGCATGTCGTCCAACCGGACCGCGGCCTCCGGATAATGCCGGTAGGAGGCGGTGTTGCCGACGAGGCGGTGCCACAGGCCGCCGACGAATTCCTCCGGTTCCCAGAAAGATGCCATGGCGTTCCTCACCCGATCGTGAGTTCGGCGGTCCGCAGCAGGGCCGCCTTCACCTCGTCGTCGTCGGTCAGCGGCTCCACCATGGCGGCCAGAACCGCCTCGTCGCGCGGCATCCCGGAGCGGATCAGCGTGGCGCAATAGATCAGCAGGCGGGTCGACACACCTTCCTCCAGATCCTGGCCTTTCAGGGCGCGCAGCGCGTTGGCGAGGCGGACCAGCGGAGCGGCCTGGTCATGCTCCAGCCCGCTTTCCCGCGCGACGATGGCCGTCTCCGCCTCCGGCGCCGGGAAGTCGAAGCTGATGGCGACGAAACGCTGGCGGGTGCTGGGCTTCAGGGATTTCAGGATGTTCTGGTAGCCGGGGTTGTAGGAGACCACCAGCATGAAGTCCGACGGTGCTTCCAGCGTCTCACCGGTACGCTCCAGCGGCAGGATGCGGCGGTCGTCGGTCAGCGGGTGCAGCACGACGGTGACGTCCTTGCGCGCCTCCACCACCTCGTCGAGGTAACAGACGGCGCCCTCCCGCACGGCACGGGTCAGCGGACCGTCAACCCACACGGTGTCGCCGCCCTTCAGCAGGTAACGGCCCGTCAGGTCGGCGGCGGTCAGGTCGTCGTGGCAGGACACGGTGTGCAGCGGCCGGCCCAGACGCGCCGCCATGTGGGCGACGAAGCGGGTCTTGCCGCAGCCGGTCGGCCCCTTCAGCAAAAGCGGCAACCGGTTGCGGTGGGCGTGCTCGAACAGCGCCACCTCGTTCCCGGTCGCCGCATAGAAGGGGACCGCCATGCCCTCCGGCCCGGTCGTCATTCAGCCGGTGCCACCGAGGGCCGCGAGCGCCGCGGGAGCTGTTCGCGGGCCGGGCCGAACATCGCGTAGAGGAAGAGCAGCACCGACAGCGCCACGACGATACCGGAGCCGAGCCGCATCCAATAGAACAGCGCCAGCTGTTCCTGCACCTCCATGTAGGTGATGCCCATGACGCGCTGGAGATGGACCTGGACGACGCCGGCGAAGGTCAGGGTGAAGGTCATGAAGGCCATCGCCGAGGTCATGATCCAGAAGCTCCACATGTTGAGCACCTGGTTGTAGGGCGCACGGCCGCGCAGGTTGGGCATGGCATAGGAGATCATCGACAGGTTCAGCATCACATAGGCGCCGAAGAAGGCGAGATGCCCATGCGCCGCGGTGACCTGGGTGCCGTGGCTGTAATAGTTGACGAAGGACAGGGTGTGCAGGAAGCCCCAGACGCCGCCCCCGAAAAAGGCCATCACCGGCGTGCCGAGCGTCCACAGGAAGGCCGCCTTGTTCGGGTGGTCGCGCCGCCCCTTCCAGGCCATGGAGAAGGCGAACAGCACCATGGCGAAGAACGGGGCCACCTCCAGCGTCGAGAAGACGGAGCCGATCCACTGCCAATAGCCGGGCGCGCCGATCCAGTAGTAATGATGCCCGGTGCCGAGCAGGCCGGAGAACAGGGCGAGGCCGACGATGGCGTAGAGCCATTTCTCCACCACCTCGCGATCGACGCCGGTCATCTTGATGACCAGGAAGGCGAGGATGGAGGCCATGATCAGCTCCCATACCCCCTCCACCCACAGATGGACGACGTACCACCAGTACAGCTTGTCCACCGCGATGTTGCCGGGATTGTAGAAGGCGAATAGGAAGAAGATCGCCAAGCCCCAGAGTCCGAGCAGCAGCACATTGGTGACCGCCGTGCGCCGCCCGCGCAGAACCGTCAGCGAGACGTTGTAGAGGAAGATCAGCGCCGCCACGACGATGCCGATCTTGACCCACAGCGGCTGTTCCAGGAACTCGCGCCCGCCATGAATGCCCAGCAGGTAGCTGCCGACCGCCCCCAGCGCACCGACCATCAGGATCACCAGCTGGGCATAGGCCAGCATCGGGCTTTCGATGTCGCGCTCCGCCTCCTCCGGGATCAGGTAATAGGCGGCGCCGAAGAAGCCCAGCAGAAGCCAGACGATCAGCGCGTTGGTGTGGATCATGCGCAGGATGTTGAAGGGCAGGATCTCCGACAGGAAGTTCGGGATCACATAGACGGTTCCGGCCAGGGCCCCGAACAGGATCTGGACACCGAACAGCGCCATGGCGCAGACGAAGTACCAGTAGGCGATGCGTTGCGTGGCGAATCTCATCCGATGGTCCCCCCCTCAGCCCGCGTTGTTCGGTGGCCAGCCCTGGGTCTTGACGCGGCTGGTCCATTCCAGGAAATCGACCAGATCGTCGAGTTCCTGGTCGGTGAGATTGAATTGCGGCATCTGGCGGCGCCCTTCGACACCGCTCGGCTGCGATTGCATCCACGCCTTCAGCGCGTCGCGTGCGCCCTGCGGATCGTCGCGTCCACCATAGCGGACCCACACATTGCCGAGTTCCGGCGCGAAATAGGCACCCTCCCCGAGCAGCGTGTGGCAATTGATGCAGGAATTCTTCTCCCACACATGTTTGCCGCGAATCACGCTCTCGGTCAGCGTCGATTCGTCGGTGCTGACGGTTCGCATGTAATAGTGGCTGTGGGCGGTCAGAAGGACAAAAACCACAAAGAAGAATGCGGAGCCGCCGTAGAAGATGTTCCGCGTGGCCGATTTGGTCAGGCGTTCAGCCATCTTCACCCTCCTTCAGCATGCGCTGTCTCGGGTTGTAACGTGCTGAGTCGACCCTACAACTCAGCCGTGCTCACGGAAGGGTGGCATAGGGCTGATACCAAAGAGTGAAAGGGTTAAGTACTTTGATTTCATTCTAGGCGTCTCCCATCGTTGAACTGCTTGATGGTCTCCGAAAAAATCGGCGCCGTTCAATCATCAGGCGATGCTTCTGGATACCGCCTCCAGTGCCTGGTCCAAATCCATGAGAAGATCGCTTTCTCCTTCCAGGCCGATGGACAACCGCAGCAGGCTGTCGTCGATGCCGGCCACCCGCCGCGCCTCGGCCCCCATACTGGCATGGGTCATCGTCGCCGGATGGGCTACGAGGCTTTCCACGCCGCCGAGAGACTCTGCGAGTGTGAACAGCCTGACCGATTCCACGAAACAGCGCGCGCCATCTGCGCCCCCCTTGATGTTGAAACTCAACATCGCCCCAAAACCACGCTGCTGGCGCACCGCAATCGCGTGACTGGGGTGGGACGGCAGGCCGGGATAATGCACGGCCTCGACGCAGGGATGGCGATCCAGGAAGTTGGCGATGGCAATGGCGTTGCGCTGCTGATGCTCCAGCCGGGGAAACAGCGTTCTCACGCCGCGCAACGTCATGTATGCGTCAAATGGCGAGCCGGTGACGCCGGTCGCGTTGGCCCAATCCTCAAGGCCTTTCAGGTCCTGCGGGTCCGCCGCGATCAAGGCTCCCCCTACGACATCCGAATGACCGTTGAGGTATTTGGTCGTCGAATGGATGACGAAGTCCGCTCCCAGGGCAATGGGTTGCTGGAGCGCGGGTGAAAGGAAGGTGTTGTCGACGGCAATCTTGGCTCCCACCGCCCTCCCCTGCTCGGCAATCCGGGCAATATCCGTGACCCGCATCAGCGGATTGCTCGGGGTTTCCAGAAGAATCAGAGCAGGGCTGCGCGCGAGAGCCGCCGCCAAGCTGGCTTCGACGTTCTGATCGACGAACACCACGTCGAACTGGCCCTTTGCCGCACGCATGGAGAGCAGACGATAGGTGCCGCCGTAGCAATCATGCGGCGCAACCACCAACTGCCCTGGACTGAGCGTCGTCAGCAGCAGGTCGACCGCAGCCATGCCCGTAGCCGTGATCACGGCACCGGCGCCGCCCTCGAGCTTCACCAGGGTATCGGCAAGCTGATCGCGTGTCGGGTTCGCCGTCCGCGAATAGTCGTAAGATCCGGGTTTCTCGAAGCCGGGAAAGCGATAGGTGGTCGACAGGTAGATCGGTGGCGTCACCGCACCGAACGCCGCGTCGCTCCCGATGCCGTTGGCCGCGGCAATGGTCTGCGCAGTTTTGTTGTTTTCCATGCTCAGCCTCTTCGATTGCGTGTTCCAGCCTGCGCCGAAAGCTGAACCACCGGTGCCTTCCGCATCTGCCGAGATCGTTGCACGGCGATCTCTGACCCCGTGCTCGGCAGCTCGTGACAGATCGCATGAAGCCTAGGGTGCACTCGCAAAGAGCAACAGCGAATTTCCCCGATGGTTTGCATCTAAAATTTCCATAGCCGCTGCTGAGGCCGGTGACCCGATCACATCAGCCTCGCCATTTTCTTGTCTACTCAGGGCAAGGCGTTAAGCAACGCCAGCAGCAAGGGCTTTGTTTTCCTCAGCTCATCCAGGTGGACTGCCGACAGGTCTTCCAGGACGGCTTCCGCCTGTGGCGTCAGGACAAGGACCACGCGACGTCGGTCGTCGGCACTTTCCAGGCGGACGACCAAATCCGCCTTCACCAGCCGGTCTACCAACTCGCCGGCACTGTGATGGCGAACCAGAAGCTTGTCGGCCAAGTCCCCGATGCTCATTCCACCATCGCCATGCCCTTTGATCGCCAGGATTGCCTGATGCTGCTGCGGAGTAAGGCCGCTGGTCCGGGCCGCGGCTTCACTGAACGCCAGAAAGCGGCGGAGTGTGTGGCGAAATTCGGCCAAGGCTTGATAATCGCTCGACCTGATCGGGCCGTTGACCCGATCCATCCTGCTTCCGGCCGCCAATTTTGCGGCTGTCCTCTCATCGTCGCTCATATCAACCCGACCGTTGTTCCGGCTTGAAATATATCGGATCACGATATAAACGCAAGGAACGGCGTGGGCGGCCAGTACCGCCGCTCACCCCGGATCGCCCGCATTTCCCCAACTCATTGGCTTTCTGCATGCTCCCGTCCTCAAGGGTTCAAGACCGTACGGCGCCGTCCAAGATGCTTGCCGACTTCACCACCGATCGCCGCGTCCTGATGCTGATCGCCATGGCCCTGTTCGTCGGCAGCGGAGGGACGGTGGCGGCCTGGGTGCTGATCAAGCTGATCGCCCTGGTCACCAACATGGTCTGGTTCGGCCGCCTCAGCACCGCAGACGTGTCGCTGGGCGTGTTGGAGCCATCGCTGTGGGTGGTGGCTGCTCCCGCCCTTGGCGGGCTGGCAATCGGACTGATGGCCCGCTTCGGCAGCGACAAAATCCGTGGCCACGGCATTCCGGAAGCGATCGAAGCGATCCTGATCGGCGGAAGCCGGCTGCAGCCGAAGGTGGCTGTCCTGAAACCGCTGTCGTCGGCGATCTCGATCGGAACCGGTGGTCCTTTCGGAGCCGAGGGCCCGATCATCATGACGGGCGGCGCGATCGGCTCGCTCTTCGCCCAATGCTTCCATCTGAGCGCCGCCGAGCGCAAGACACTGCTGGTCGCCGGCGCCGCGGCCGGCATGACCGCGATCTTCGGCACACCCGTTGCCGCTCTGCTGCTCGCGGTCGAACTCCTTCTGTTCGAATGGAAGCCGCGCAGTTTCCTTCCGGTGGTTGCCGGCTGCCTGATTTCGGCGGCCTGGCGCCCCCTGCTGTTCGGCACCGGCCCCCTGTTTCCTTTCACGGGACCGGTCGCTCTCCCCTGGTGGGGGCTGATTGCGTGCATCGGCCTTGGCATCGTCGCCGGTCTGCAATCCGGGCTGATGACAATCATGCTCTACAAGGTGGAGGACCTGTTCGATCGGTTGCCCATCCATTGGATGTGGTGCCCGGCGATCGGCGGGATCGTTGTCGGCTTGGGCGGCCTGATCGAACCGAGGGCAATGGGCGTCGGCTATGACGTGATCCGCGACCTGCTGTCACCTGGAACCGGAGTGCGCGAGGTCTTGGGTGTTCTGGTCGTCAAGCTGATCATCTGGGTCGTGGCGCTGGGCTCCGGTACGTCCGGCGGCGTGCTGGCGCCGCTGCTGATCCTGGGCGGAGCCTCCGGATGGCTGGTTGGACTGGCGCTGCCTGGCGACCCGTCATTGTGGGCATTGCTCGGGATGGCGGCGATGATGGGTGGAACGATGCGCTCGCCGCTCACCGGGATCGTCTTCGCCGTTGAACTCACCGGCAACCTCGACACCCTGTTGCCGCTGCTGGCGGCGACCGCCGCGTCCTACGCGGTGACCGTGCTGCTGCTGAAGCGTTCGATCCTGACCGAGAAGATCGCACGCCGTGGCCATCACCTCACACGCGAATACAGCACCGACCCGTTCGAGCTTCTGCGAACCTCGGACGTGATGGTGACTGCGGTCGACACCTTGCCAGGGACGATGACGGTGGACGAGGCCGTCGCCTTTTTCACGACCGCCGAACACCGCCATAAATCCTATCCGCTGGTCGACCGCGAAGGTCGCGTGATCGGCATGGTGGGGCGCACCGATGTCCTGCGCTGGACCGGTTCGGACCAGGATGGTGGAGCGACTCTCGACGATGCCCTATCCGACCGGTCGATGGTCGTGGCGCATCCCGACACGGTGCTGGGCCGCTTGGTTGACCTGATGATCAAGCATGATGTCAGCCGGGTGCCGATCATCGATCCGGCCAGCCGCCATCTGTTGGGCCTCGTCTCCCGCAAGGACCTGTTCAAGTTCAGGAGCAACACGACCGAACTGGAAAATAAGCGCGCCGCATATTTCGGCCGTTCCCGGCGGCGGACCAGCGCTTAGCCGGCGGCTTTTGCCCTCGACCTAAAAACAAGCAAACAGGAAGTGAGAAGACTGCGCCATGGAGACCTCACGCTTTTCCGACCACTCGCTCTCCATCCAGGAGCAGCACCGCCTCGGTCACGCTCTGCTCCATGCCGCCGCGGATGCGATTGTCTATTCCGACCGCAATGGCGTGATCCGCTTCTGGAATGCGGGAGCGGAGCGCATCTTCGGGTTCAGTGCGGCCGAGGCGCTGGGGCAGAGCCTGGACATCATCATTCCCGAACGTCAACGCGACCGGCACTGGGAGGGCTATGACCGGGTCATAGCGAGCGGGCAGACCCACTACGGAAAGGGTGATCTGCTGTCGGTTCCCGCCTTGCATAAGGACGGTCACCGCATCTCGACGGAGTTCACGATCATTCCGGTCTACAACGACCAGGGCATCATGGTGGGCATGGCATCGGTGATGCGTGACGTAACGGCCCGCTTCGAGGAGATGAAGGCGTTGCGGAGGCAACTGGTCGGCCGCTAGTTTGCGGCAACGTCGTCGGCCAGCTCCGCATCGACTATGACGGCGCCATCCGCCGGACGGTTGATCTGGTCGCCGGCGCCGACGTCCCCGCCTCCAGCGGCATCAGGGCCTGGATACGGAAACTGGGTTATTCGCTCTCCTAACGGCAATCCACCGCCGCAAACCAAAAGCCCGACTGCCACCAGAAGTCTGTCACCCCCAGTTCCGGATGGGCTGCCGCCGCAGGTGGAACTGGGGATGACAGGACTCAAGACACCGCTGTTCACCGAGGGTCAAAGCGGGTCGAGCAGTCGCGGGCCCGGACCGGACGCGGAGAGCACGTCCCAGGGATTCCGCAAGGGACAGTCACTGATCGACAGACAGCCACACCCAATACAATGGTCAAGTTCATCACGAAGCCGTGCGAGCTTGGTGATACGGTCGTCCAGCTCATCGCGCCACGCACTTGACATCCTCCTCCAGTCCTCGGCGGTCGGCGAACGGTCCTTGGGCAATACGTCAAGCGCCGCCGCAATCGACCCCAGGGAGAGGCCGAGCCGTTGCGCGACCTTTATGACTGCAACCCGGCGAAGGACATCCCGGGTATAGCGACGCTGATTGCCATCACTGCGCCAGCTTTTTATCAGGCCTCTGTGCTCATAGAAGTGGAGTGTCGAAACCGCGACTCCTGAGCGTTTTGCCACATCGCCTACGCTGAGATCCCGATCGTAGGTCACTGGATCGAGCATGGCCGGTCTCATCCCTTGTTGATCTGATGTCAGCTTGATCTGATGTCAGCCGGAAGCGGCTGACGGAACCTCCGCTGCGCCGACGGCGTCGGCTCGATGGCCATGGTCAGAGGAGGCCGGCTGCGCGGGCCCACTTGTATTTGGCGCCCAGCACGGCAACCGGGGTTTCGGTGGTATAGGGATAAGCGACGATGCCGTGTTCATAGAGGAAGGCGGCGGCCTCCTCCACCTGTACGTCGCCGGCCAGCGAGGCGACGATCGGCTTCTCGATTCCCTTCGCCTTCATCTCATCCTTAACGTCGACGACGAGCTGGGCGAACACCATCGGCGGGGTGATGATCGTATGCCAATAGCCCAGGATCAGGGAATGGATGCGGTCATCCTCCAGACCGAGGCGGATGGTGTTCTTGTAGGTGGTCGGCGGCTCGCCCCCGGTGATGTCCACCGGATTGCCGGCGGCCCCGAAGGGCGGGATGAACTTGCGGAACGCCGTGTCGAGATCGGGAGGCATCGTCATCAATGACAGGCCGTTGTCCACGCAAGCGTCCGACAGCAGCACGCCGGATCCGCCGGCCCCGGTGATGATGACGACATTCTCGCCCTTCGGTGTCGGAAGCACCGGAATGCCGCGGGCAAACTGGAGCAGATCCTGAAGGCTGCGGGCGCGAACGACGCCGCTCTGAGCCAGGACATCCTCATAGATCTTGTCGTTGCCGGCGAGCGCACCGGTGTGGGAACTGGCCGCCCGCGCACCCATCGAGGTGCGGCCGGCTTTCAGGACGACCACCGGCTTCTTCTTGGACACCCGCTTGGCGGCATCCGCAAAGGCCCGGCCGTCCTTCAGATCCTCGCAATGCATGGCGACGACCTGGGTGTTGTCATCCTGCTCGAAGAAATAAAGCAGGTCGTCCTCGTCGATGTCCGACTTGTTGCCGAGGCCGACGATGGCCGACACGCCCATCTTGGCCGAGCGGCTGAAGCCGATGATCGCCATGCCGATGCCGCCGGATTGCGAGGACAGGGCGGCCGTGCCCCGCACGTCATAGGGCGTGCAGAAGGTGGCGCAGAGATTCTTGGGCGTATAATAGAAGCCGTAGATGTTCGGCCCCATCAGGCGCACGTCGTATTTACGGGCGATCTCGACGATGGCGTCCTGCCCCTCGACATTGCCCGTTTCAGCGAAGCCCGAGGGGATCAGCACGGCGCCGGGGATCCGCTTTTCACCGACCTCAGTCAGGGCTTGCGCGACGAATTTGGCCGGGATGGCGAAGACCGCCACGTCGATGTCACCAGGCACATCCTTGACGCTTCGGTAGGCCTTGTAGCCCAGGATGTCGTCGGCCTTGGGGTGGATCGGGTAGATTTTCCCCTTGTAGCCCCCGTTGATGAGGTTCTTCATCACCGAGTTGCCGATCTTCCCGTCTTCCGACGAGGCACCGATCACCGCCACCGCGTCGGGCTTCATGATGCGGTTCATCTGCCGCACGATCTGGTCCGGCGTCGGGCGGTAGCGCGGCGTCTTCGCCTCGAAGTCCAGGACCACGCGCACGTCGGCGGCGATGGCGCCGTCCTCGCGGGCGAAGACCGGGTTCAGGTCGAGTTCCACGATCTCCGGCACATCGTCGACAAGGCGGGAGACGTTGACGATCAGGTCGGCGAGAGCGGCGCGATCGACCGGCTTGCCGCCGCGCACCCCTTTCAGCATGTCCGCGGCCTGGATGCCGTCGAGCATCGCCTCGGCATCCTCCCGTGTCACCGGGGCCAAGCGGAAGGTGACGTCCTTCAGCACCTCGACCAGCACGCCGCCGAGACCGAAGGCGACCAGCTTGCCGAAGCTCTGATCGGTGATCGAGCCGACGATGACCTCGGTTCCGCCCGTCACCATCTGTTGGACCTGAACGCCGATCAACTCGGCTTTCGGATCGTAGGCGCGTGCACGATCCATGATGGTCTTGTACCCATCGCGCACCGTATTGGCGTCGGGAACGCCGACCAGCACGCCGCCGGCTTCCGTCTTGTGCAGGATTTGCGGCGACACGATTTTCATCACCACCGGGAACCCCATGCCTTCGGCGAGCCGGACGGCGTCATCGGCGCTGCGGGCCAGTCCTTCGCGCGGCACCGGAATGCCGTACAGATCGCAAAGTTCCTTGGCTTCCGGTGCGGTCAAGGAGGTACGGCCTTCGACCTTCGCGGCATCGAGAAGGCGGCGCACCACCTCGGTCGGGCGTCCGACGCGGGCCGGATCGATTACAGCAGTCATAATGGTCCCTCTCCTGTCTGTCAGTCTGAAATCCCGCAGGGCGGGCAGAGGCGAACGGTCGTTGGAAGGGGCGGAGTCTCGGTGCATGCTTTTTTGTGTTGCCGGTGCTGGTTGCCCGGTCGTGACCCGGTCCTAATCGGCGGCGATGCGTGTCTGGGCCGGCCCCAGTGCGCCGCTTTCATGCGCCTGGGTGATGCTCTGTTCGTCAAATCCCAGCACGTCGCGCAGGATTTCGTCGGTGTGCTCGCCCAGCAGCGGCGAGCGGGTGACCTCCGTCGGGCTGTCGGACAGCTTGATCGGGTTGCCGACCGTCAGGTAGCTGCCGCGGGTCGGATGCTCCACCTCGACCAGCGTGCCGGTCTCGTAGAGCGACTTGTCCTCGGCGATCTCCTTCATCGACAGGATCGGGCCGCAGGGGATGTCGTACTTGTTGAGGATGTCCATGACCTCGAACTTGCTCAGGGTCTTGGTCCACTCCTCGACGGTGCCGAAGATCTGCATCAGGCGCGGCAGGCGGGCCACCGGGGTGGCGTAGTCGGGATCGGTGATCCACTCCTCCTTGCCGATGACCTTGCAGATCGACTTCCAAACCGGGGCCTGGGCGATGAAGTAGATGTAGGCGTTGGGATCCGTCTCCCAGCCCTTGCACTTCAGGATCCAGCCCGGCTGACCGCCACCCGAGGCGTTGCCGGCGCGCGGCACGGTGTCGCCGAACTCGCCGTTCGGGTATTGCGGGTATTCCTTCAGCGGCCCATGGGCCAGGCGCTGCTGGTCGCGCAGCTTGACACGGCACAGGTTCAGCACGGCGTCCTGCATGGCGGCCAGCACCTTCTGGCCCCGGCCGGTTTCCTTGCGCTGGTAGAGCGCGGTGACGATGCCCAGCGCCAGATGCAGCCCGGTGCCGCTGTCACCGATCTGGGCGCCGGTGACCATCGGCGGGCCGTCGTCGAAGCCGGTGGTCGAGGCGGCGCCGCCCGCACATTGAGCGACGTTCTCGTACACCTTGCAGTTCTCGAACGGCCCGGGGCCGAAGCCCTTGACCGACGCGACGATCATCGCGGGGTTCAGTTCCTGGATGCGTTCCCAGGTGAAGCCCATGCGATCGAGCACGCCGGGGGCGAAGTTTTCGACCATTACGTCGCAGGTCTTGATCAGCGCCTCCAGCACCTCCTTGCCCTTGGGCGTCTTGGTGTCGAGGGTGATGGACCGCTTGTTGTGGTTCAGCATGGTGAAATACAGGCTGTCGGCGTCCGGCAGGTCGCGCAGCTGGCCGCGGGTGATGTCACCCTCGCCCGGCCGTTCGACCTTGATGACGTCGGCGCCGAACCAGGCGAGCAACTGGGTGCAGGTCGGCCCCGACTGCACATGCGTGAAGTCGAGAATCCGCACGCCCTGAAGTGCTTTGCCCATGCATGCCCTCCCTATTACCCCAGGAGCACGCGGGCACTCCGGAGTTCTCGTTCAGCAGATTTTTTTGGAGAATCGCCCAGCGTATAGAATGTGAACAGCTGGTGATTGGAGATGGCTGAATTGGTCCTATCGGAGCCAATCCCTTATCATTTGGATTTTCTGGTCGCCTTCATTCGTTCTGGCATATTGCAGACCGCAATGCGTCGTGTATTCCCGAGCAAGACCTTCCCTCACCAGATCAGTCAACATGGGCCTGACCACAACCGGCTTCAGGCGTACCGCCTGAGTTATTTCCATCAATGATGCTGTCGGTCTCAGGGCCTCAGGACCTGGCAGAGCACGCAGGGTGTTGAGCATCGTCCAATTGATAGACAACGGAGAGATCACGGAGTCCTCCTTTCGTACGGCAAAGCCGAGGCCGCCAATGGGCAAGCCAGTAAAATCGGATGGCGATCATGATCGATGGTTTTGAGCCTAGGACCTCAAGCTACCTTGAGGTCAAGGGGAGATTTCACGCACACCAGCAGGATTTTTCCGAACCATGACCTCGGTGAGAGCGTGAGGGGCTGATGCTCTGACGCAAAGAAAGAAGGTCCGGTCCTGTTGATTGGCTCGCATGCCGGGCACCATGGGTACATTCGGCGCAAGCCGTTCCGCGAGATCGCGGGCATTCGGGATCTTGTGGTGGCGGGGCACGTTGGCCTTGTACGACATCGGGTTCTCGGCGTCAGCGGGCCGCCTCTACACCCGCTCGCCCTCCCGACCGCCACCAGCCGGGCATTTTTGCACCAACACCGTGCGGGCGCCCTTCCTTTTTACCACGATGCTTAGCCGCCGGATCAACCGAGGTTGATGTCGGAGAGCGAGAGCACCTGGCTGTTGTACACGCCGAGCAGGCGAACCTCGGACGAAGCCACCTGGCCGTCGCCGTTGGTGTCGACCACTTGGTACAGAGCGGAGTTGGTGCCATTGTTGGCCAGAACCAGCGTGCTTGCACCAGCCGACGAGTTCGTCAGTGCACCCAGAGCCGTGCGGAAGTTCGCCAGCGAGGCATCCGTCAGGCTGCCGCTGACCGCCGAGGTCAGGTTCACCAATTCGCTCGAGCCGATGTTCACGCCGTTGGTCGCAGCAGACGCCGTCGCCAGCGAGGCATCGCCGTTCTTGTCCGCCTCGGTCCGGGCCCTACCGGTCAGTTCCACCTTGTCGGTGCTCGACTGGAAGTTCGAGACCGAGACGAAGCCGGTGTTCGCACCCAGCGACGCGATGTCGCTGAAGGACGAGTACACGACCGTATCCGTGCCGCTGCCGGACAGAGTCAGGCTGTCGCCCGTACCACCCAGGAAGCGGATCGACCCGCTGGTCACCGTGATCGCATCGGTGCCCGAACCGCCGATCAGCGTCTCGACGCCCGAGACCGACATGGTCACGCCGGTGTTGCCGGCGGTGATCACGTCGTTGCCGGTGCCGCCGACCAGGGTCTCGATGCCACGCAGCAGGACGGTGTTGCCGTTGTCGCCGAGGGTGACGCTATCAGTGCCGGCGCCGCCGACCATGATCTCGATCCCGCTCTCGGCCCGCATGGTGACGCCGGTGTCGCCCAGGAGCACCAGGTCGCTGCCCGCACCACCGATCATGGTGTCGATGCCGCGGGTGATGACGGTGTTACCCGATGCACCCAGGGTCACAACGTCCGAACCGGTGCCGCCGACCAGATACTCGACGCCCGAGGCCAGCATCGTCGCGCCGGCGGAGCCGGTGAAGACGATGTCGGTGCTCGCACCGCCGGTCAGGGTGTCAATGCCCGTCACGGTGATCGTGTTGGCCGTGTCGCCCAGCGTGATCGCGTCGGTGCCGGCCGCGCCGATCAGGGTCTCGACCGCACGGGTCAGCAGGGTCGTGCCCGAGGTGGCGAGGCTGACAACGTCGGTGGAGGCGCCACCGATCAGCAGTTCGATGCCCGAACCCAGCGCCATGGTGACGCCGGTGTCGCCCAGGAACACCCAGTCGGTGCCCGCACCGCCCGACAGCGTATCGATGCCGCGGGTGATGACGGTGTTGCCCGAGGAGCCCAGGGTCACGACATCCGAACCGGTGCCGCCGACCAGGAACTCGACGCCCGAAGCCGTCATCGTCACACCGGCCGAGCCGGTGAAGACGATGTCAGTGCTCGCACCGCCGGTCAGGGTGTCGATGCCGGTGACGATGACCGTGTTCACCGTGTCGCCGAGCGTGATCACGTCGGTGCCGGTGTTGCCGATCAGGGTCTCGATCGCACGGGTCAGCAGGGTGGCACCCGAAGTGCTGATGGTCACGACGTCGACCGCTGCGCCGCCGACGAGGATTTCCAAGTTCGCACCCAGGGTCAGCGTGTTGCCGGTATCGCCCAGGACCGCAAGGTCGGAGCCCTCGCCACCGACCAGTGTCTCGATGCCGCGAATGGTGGTGGTATTCCCAGCGGACCCGAGGGTCAGGACATCGGTGCCGCTGCTGCCGACCACGAAATCCGCACCCGAGACGGTCAGGGTCGCCCCCGTCGAACCGGTGAAGATGACCTCAAGCCCCGTGCCGCCGATCAGCGTCTCGATGGCGAGCGCCAGAAGCGTGCCGCCGGCAGTGCCGATGGTGACGACATCGGTGCCCGTGCCGCCGACCAGGGTTTCGATGTCCGACGCCATCAGCGTGTTGCCGACCGAACCGAGGGCGACGAGATCGGTGCCCAGGCCACCGACGATCGTCTCGAACAGCGATGCCGTCGCCGTGTTGCCCGTGTTGCCGAGCGTCAGCACGTCGACACCGCTGTTGCCGGTCAGTGTTTCGATGCCGCGCAGCAGAAGCGTGTTGCCCGCCGAGCCCAGCGTCACGATATCCGTGCCGGTGCCGCCGATCAGGGTATCGATTCCCGACACCACAATCGTCGATCCGCCTGAACCAAGGAAGACGAGTTCGGATGCCGCGCCACCCAGCAGGGTTTCAAGCGCGTTGGCCACCAGCGTTGCACCCAGGGTGCCGATCGCGATCACGTCGCTGCCCGCCCCGCCGGTTAGCGTTTCGAGGAGCGACACCATCATCGTGCTGCCGCCCGAGCCCAAGGCGATGACGTCCAGCCCGGACCCGCCGGTCAGCGTCTCTATCGCGCTCGCCAGCATGGTGGTGCCGGTGTCGCCGATGGTGACGGTATCGCTGCCCGCCCCGCCGGTCAGGGTTTCAATACCGCGCAGCAGCAGCGTGTTGCCGTCCAACCCCAGCGTGACGACATCCCGACCGTTGCCGCCGACCAGAATTTCAAGGGCCGATGCCAGCAGCGTGCTGCCGGTGCTGCCCAGGAAGATCAGATCGAAGCCTTCGCCACCGGCAACGGTTTCAAGGACATTCACCTGTGCCGTGATGCCGCCCGACCCCACGGTGATGACATCGATTCCCGCACCACCAATGAAGGTTTCGATGCCGGTGATCCGCACCGTCGTGCCGGCGGTGCCCAACGTCACCACATCCAGACCGCTGCCGCCGATCAGCGTCTCCACCGCCACCGTCGCCAGGGTGCTGCCACCGGACCCCAGCGTCACCACGTCCAGACCGGCGCCACCCAACAGCGTCTCAAGCTGCGACACCGCCAGCGTGTTGCCGCTGGTGCCGAGCAGGACGGCATCGATGCCGGTCCCGCCGATGATCGTCTCGAACAGCGACACCGTCGCCGTGTTGCCGGTGTCGCCCAGCGTCAGAACGTCGACGCCGCCGTTGCCGGTCAGCGTCTCAATCCCGCGTAGCAGCACCGTGTTGCCGCCGTCACCCAACGTCACCGCGTCGTTGCCGGCTCCGCCGACAAGGATCTCCAGCCCCGAAACCAGCACCGTGTTGCCGGCCGAGCCGAGATAGACCACATCCGTCCCGCTCGACCCGATCAGCGTTTCCAGGCCCGCGACCAGCAGCGTGTTGCCGCCGGTGCCCGATACCCGGTTCATGTCAGCCGCCGTGTCGAACCGGGCGGTGGCGAGCGTCACGATGTCCAGTCCGCTGCTGCCGATCAGCGTCTCCAGCTGCGACACCAGCAGCGTGTTGCCGCCGGTGCCCAGCGTGATGATGTCGAGTGCGGTCCCGCCGACCAGCGTCTCCAGGTTCGAGGCCACCATGGTCGAGCCGCGATTGCCGATGGTGATCGCATCCACGCCCGTTCCGCCGGTCAGCGTCTCCAGCATGCGCAGCAGCGTGGTGTTGCCGGCGTTGCTGAGCGTGACGACGTCCGCGCCGGCGTCACCGACCAGGACCTCCAGCCCGGCGATCAGCAGGGTCGAACCGCCGCCCAGCTCGCCGATCACCACGACGTCGCTGCCGGAACTGCCGATCAGCGTCTCGAGCAGATTGGCGACGAAGGTGCCACCACCGTCCGACAACTGGACGACGTCGCTCCCGCTGTTGCCGGTGATCGACTCGATGCCGGCGATCCGCACCGTCGTGCCGGCGGTGCCGAGCGTCACCACATCCAGCCCGCTGCCGCCGATCAGCGTTTCCACCGCCACCGTCGCCAAAGTGCTACCGCCGGACCGCAGCGCCACCACGTCCAGACCGGCCCCGCCGATCAGCGTTTCAAGCTGCGACACCGCCAGCGTGTTGCCGCCGATGCCGAGCAGGACGGCATCGACACCGGTTCCGCCGATGATCGTCTCCAACAGCGATACCATCGCCGTGTTGCCGGTGTCGCCCAGCGTCAGAACGTCGACGCCGCTGTTGCCGGTGAGCGTCTCGATGCCGCGCAGCAGCACGGTGTTGCCGGCGATCCCGAAGGTGACGACATCGGTCCCGACCCCGCCGATCAGGGTGTCGATGCCCGACAGCGCGATCGTCGAACCGGCCGAGCCGAGGAGGAGCAACTCGGAGCCCGTGCCGCCGGCGATGGTCTCCATCAGGTCGACGAGCAGAGTGGCGCCGGCCGAACCGATGGTGACCACATCGGTACCGATCCCGCCGGCCAGGGTTTCCAGCCCCCGAACCAGCAGCGTACTGCCTGCCGTGCCCAGCGCGACGGTGTCGGTCCCTGACCCGCCAACCAGCGTCTCGATACTCGAAACCGCCATGGTGGTGCCGGTATCGCCGATGGTGATGGCGTCGGTTCCCAAGCCGCCGATCAGGCTTTCCAGCCCCCGCATCAACAGGGTGTTGCCTGCCGGACCCAGCGTGACAATGTCGGTGCCGGCGCCGCCGATCAGCAGGTCCAAATTGGACGCCAGGACCGTGCCGCCGGCCGAGCCGAGGAAGATCAACTCGGAACCCGCGCCGCCGGTGATCGTCTCCAGCAAGTTGGCGAGCAGAGTGCTGCCTGCCGAACCGAGGGTCACGACATCGGTGCCCGCGCTGCCGGTGATCGTCTCCACAATCGAGAGCAGCAGCGTGTTGCCGGCCATGCCCAAGGTGACGATGTCGGTGCCGCCGCCGCCGGTGATCGTTTCAAAATCCGAGATGGACAGGCTGTTGCCGGCCGAACCGAGAACCACGACGTCGGTGCCGGCTCCGCCGGTCACCGTCTCGAGAGCGGTTGCAAACAGGGTGCTGCCGGCCGTGCCCAGCGATATGGCGTCGACGGCCGCGCCGCCGATGATCGTCTCAAAAGCCGAAACCCGCGTGGTGTTGCCGGTATCGCCCAGCGTGACGATGTCGGTCCCGATCCCACCTGTCAGCGTCTCGATGCTGCGCAGCAGCAGGGTGTTGCCGACCGTGCCCAGGGTGACGACATCGGTGCCGATGCCGCCGGTGAGGATTTCGATAGCCGAGATCGAAACGGTCGAACCGGACGTGCCGAGGGCGATCAGATCGGGACCCTTGCCACCGGTGATCGTCTCCAGCAGGTTGACCAGCAGAGTGCCGCCGGCCGAACCGAGGGTCACGACATCGGTGCCCGCAGACCCTGCCAATGTCTCGATGGCATTGACGAGCAGGGTCGTGCCGCCGGTCCCCAGCATGACGACGTCAATGCCGCTGCCGCCGCTCAGCGTCTCCAGCCGCTCGGCAAGCAGGGTGCCGCCCGTGCTGCCCAGGGCGATGACATCGGTGCCGGCTCCGCCGGTGATCGTGTCGAGCAGGGTTGCCAGCAGCGTGATGCCGGACGTGCCGACGATCACCGCATCGCCGGCGTCCGACCCGGTCAGCGTTTCGAGACCTTCGACGTAAACCGTGCTGCCGCCGCTTCCAAGCGTGATCACATCGGATCCCGACGATCCGAGAATGGTCTTGTATTGGGTGGAGACCGACAGTGTGTTGCCACCGTCGCCCAAGACGAGAATGTCGGCATTCAGAATGCTGACCAGGGTTTCGAGCCCGCTCAGATGAAGAGTCTGCCCGGTTGCGATGACGGCTTCAATATTGACGGCCTGAAAAGTCGCCCCGCTGCTGCCAAGCATGACGACATCGGTGCCGGAGCCTCCGATAATCGTCTCGATGCCGGTTGCCAGCAGGGTATTGCCGGCGGTGTCCAGTGTCACGACGTCGGTGCCGGCACCGCCGATAAGCGTCTCGACACCGATTGCCTGCAGAGTGTTGCCGCTGGTGCCGAGCATGATGATGTCGGTGCCGGTCCCACCGGTCAGCGTTTCAACAGCCGAGACCATCAGGCTATTGCCGACAGCACCCAGCGAAATGACATCAGTCCCGGCCCCACCGGTCAAGGTCTCAAGACCTTGTGCAGTCAAGGTCGCTCCAGCCGTACCCAGGGTGACGACGTCAGTGCCGTTGTCTCCCGCCACCGTTTCGATGTCGGACATCAGCATCGTGCTGCCGGCGGTACCCAGTGTAATGACGTCGGTGCCGGCCCCACCGGTCAGCGTTTCGACAGCCGAGACCAGCAGGGTGTTGTCGGCAGTGCCGAGCGTTATGACATCCGTGCCGGCGGCGCCGATAAGCGTCTCGATGCCGGTTGTCAGCAGGGTGTTGCCACTGGCGCCGAGCGTCACGACATCAGTGCCGGTCCCGCCGGTCAAGGTCTCGACAACCGAGACCAGCATCGTGTTGCCGGCGCTGTCCAGTGTGATGACATCCGTGCCGGCTCCGCCGAGCAAGGTCTCGATGCCTCGTACCGTCACCGATACACCGGTCGCGTCCACGGTTACGACGTCGGTGCCACTGTCTCCCGTCACCGTTTCGATGCGGGAGATCTGAATTGTGTTGCCGGCGGTGCCAAGAATGACGACATCGGTGCCGACCCCACCGGTCAAGGTTTCGATACCGGACGCAAGTATCGTGCCGCCGGCGGAGGCGACCGTCACGACATCGGTGCCGATCCCGCCGCTCAGCGATTCGATGCGCCAAACTTGAATTGTGCTGCCGGCGGTGCCGAGCATGACGAGATCTGAGCCAGCCCCGCCGGTCAAGATCTCGATATCGGAGGCCAGCACCGTGTTGCCGCCGGTGCCGAGCGTCACGACATCGGTGCCGATGCTGCCCGCCAAGGTTTCAAAAGCAAAGAGCAGCAGGGTGTTTCCGGCAGTGCCGAGCGTCGCAACGTCGGTGCCGGCCCCGCCGGTCAGTGTTTCGACAGACGAGACCAGCATCGTGTTGCCGGCGATGCTCAGCACCACGACGTCTGTGCCGGTGCTGCCCGCCAAGGTTTCGATGTCGGACACCAACACCGTGCTTCCGTTGGAACCGATCGTCACAACATCGGTGCCGGCCCCACCGGTCAACGTCTCGATTCTCCACAACTGGATGGTGTTGCCCGAATCCACCAGCGAGATGGCGTCGCGGCCCGAGCCACCGTTCAATGTTTCGATCTGGGAAAGAAAAAGGGTTATGCCACTGGCGCTGACTGTGACGACATCGACGCCCACACCACCAACCAGTGTTTCAAGCGCCGCGATCAATACCGTGCTGCCGGCCGGCCCGAAGTTCACGACGTCCGTGCCGGTCGCACCGATGACGCTTTCCACGGCGGAAAGCAGCACCGTGTTGCCGGCGGTACCGAGCGTCACGACGTCGGTGCTGGCCCCGCCGATCAAGGTCTCGATGCCTTGCACCTTCACCGATACGCCGGTGGAGCCCACCGTTACGATGTCGGTGCCGCTGTCTCCCGTCACCGTTTCAATGCGGGAGATCTGAAGCGTGTTGCCGCGGGTCCCGAGAATCACGACATCGACGTTAATCCCACCGGTCAACGTCTCAATGTCGGAAACCAGTGTCGTATTGCCACCGGAGGCGAAGGTCACGAGGTCGGTGCCGGCACCACCGACCAGGGTCTCCAGCAGCTTCACCGTCATGGTGCTGCCGATGGTGCCGATGGTGATGACATCGGTGCCGGTGCCGCCCGTCAGGGTTTCCAGCCCGGAGACCAGCATGGTCGTGCCGGCCGTCAAGATGGTCACGGCGTCGGTGCCGACACCACCGATCAGCGTCTCCAGATCCGACACCTTCGTGGTGACGCCGGCCGATCCCAGGGTGATCAGGTCGGTGCCGCTATTGCCGATGATGCTCGTCACCAGCGACACCGTGGTGGTGTTGCCCTGCGTCCCCAAATTCAAGGACGCTGTGCCGCCCGCGCCACCCGCGATGACGACTTCAACGCCGGACACTGCGTACCGCACGCCATTGGAGCCGAGCACGATGGAGTCCGTGCCCGCACCACCGATGATGGTTTCAGTGGAATAGACCGCTATCGTGTTGCCGAGATCGCCCAGGGCTATGGCATCGATACCAGTGCTGCCCAGCAGGGTCTCCAGTCCGGACACCAGGATGGTGTTCCCCCCGGTACCCAGCGTTATTTGATCAATTCCAATCCCGCCGATCAGGGTTTCCACCAGCGAGACTGTCGTGCTATTGCCCGCCGAACCCAGCGTGATGAGGTCGTTCCCAATCCCGCCGGTCAGGCTTCTCAGCCACGACACCATCATGGTGGAGCCGGCCGTGTCACCCAGCGTGATGACATTGGTGCCACCGGTGCCGGTCAGCGTTTCGACCCCGGTGACGCCGAAGGTCGCGCCGATGTCGCCCAGCGTGATGACGTCCGTACCGGCGCCCCCCGTCAGGGTGTTGATCTGCGACAGCGTCAGCGTGTTGCCGGAATCGGCCAGCGTCCTGACGACCGGCGCGATGTCCCGGAGATATAGCAGGGAGCCAGCTTGGACACCGTAAATCGCGTCAAGGTCGCCGTCGCCGTCGAGGTCGGCCAAGGCCGGCATCGGATAGGCTCCGGTGTTGAGGCCGTAAACAGCCGTCCCGACAAGCGAGAATGTCGGGGACGATGTCGTCCCGATGTTGATGGAAACGACATCCTTGTTCACAAGGTCGAGATCGCCGTCGCCGTCGAGATCGACGAGGACCGGCGCATTGTGGCTTACGCCCGCCGTCATGCCGAAGAGGTTCGTTCCCTCCAGCGAAAAGGAGGGCGCCGACGAGGTTCCGGTGTTGCGGTAGAAAAGGAGGCCATTGCTGGTGGTCCCCATCAGCAGATCGGCATCGCCGTCGCCATCCAGGTCGGCGAAGCTCGGAACCATGTAGCCGTCGGTGACGATGCCGAAGAGGTTGGTCCCCTCCAGGGAGAAGGATGGAGAGGCCGACGTTCCGCTGTTGCGGAAGAACCGGGTGCCGCCATCCTTGCTACCGATGAAAAGATCGAGGTCACCGTCTCCATCGATATCGACGAGTCTTGGGGCCGCATAGGTATTGTAGCTGGAAATGCCGAGCAGATTGGTGCCTTGCAGGGAAAAGGTCGGCGCCAGCGTCGTCCCGACATTGGCGAAATACACCGTCTCGCCAGATTTGTTTCCGACCAGGAGATCCAGGTCACCGTCGCCGTCGAGATCCGCGAATGTGGGGGCGGCGTATTGCCCGACGCCGCTGAGACCGAAAGAGTTGGTGCCGACCAGAGTAAAGGTTGGAGTAGCCACGATCTTTCAGCCCCTCGGATATATCTGTCGACGCCGCACCCGCTCACCGTCCGCCATGTGGCGTCCAGTCAATTCGGAACGTCTGTTGGAGTGGTCACCGCTTCGGCCAGCGCCCGTGCGTCGAGCAGCCCCACCGCCTCCGCACGGCGCACACCGGGAAGGATGGCGACGTCGTACAACTCGTTGACGGTGTGATGGAGCCACAGCATGTGCGCCACGGTTCCACTGTCGGTGTCCACCACGGCCAAGCCGCATTGGGCGGAAACTCCGGCCCGGTTCAGGGCCGCCTCAAGCGGCAACGCGCTCAGCGTTCCGTGATCGCCGCGTGGACGCGACAGCCCGACAACCGCCCATTTCCCAAGGAAGGCCAATCCGCGCGCGAAGCCGGGGCAGAAGCAGACCGGCGTGAAGCGACCGCTTGCGTCCACCGTTCCAAGCTCGCCGGTGCCGGAATTGAGCAGCCACAGCCGGCCGCGGTGCCAGCGGGGGGAATGGGGCATCGACAACCCAGCGCAGGCAACCTCGCCCGATGGAACATCGATCAGCACGCCGCCGTCGGTCCGGCGCTCGCGCCAGCCCTCGATGACATCGCAGCGGCCCAACGCCGTCGCGAACAGCGGCCGGCCGTCTTCGCCGAGTGCCATCCCGTTCAGATGGCAGCGGTCCTCGTTGCGCAGGGCGGAAATAAAGGCGGGCTTCCAGACCGGACGGAATCCCCGGTCGGCGTCGGGAACGGCAAGACAGCTGAAGCGCGTGTTGACGAAGATCGGGACGCCGTCATGCCCGACCGCGATGTCGTGGATATCGACGTCGCCGGTCATGTAGCCCAATCGCGGCACGTAAAGACGGTCCGCGCCCGACGGCGTGCGACCGGACGGTTGCAACATATTGGAGAAGCGCCAGAGGTGGGACTGTCCGGCGACCCACAGCGCTGCCGCGTCGACACACAGGCCCTGGCAACGCTGCACCATCCGCTCATGGGCCTTCAGACGCCCATCCTCTCCCAGCCCAAGGAAGAACAGCCTGTGCGTCTCGTAGGTCGAAAATGCGATCGCGCAGCCGACCGTCTCCAGCCAATCGGGCAGGTTCGGCGTGCCCTGCAGCATGGGATGGGCCAGCACGGGATGGGATCGTTCTTCGGCTGCCATCCGACCTTTCTCCCCAACTTTTCGCGGATCATCCCGGAAGAATCGTTAGCATGCACCGCAAAACAAAATTAAATTATTAAGAGAGTAGATAATTTTCTCAAAAAATCGTTTTCTTCACAGCCAAAGATGGAGAAGACATGGAGGAATATCCACAAGCGATCGACTTAAGATGGTGAATGTCGGGGCAAGCCGCGGATTTCGCTCAGCCGAATCGGGCGGATGCCGCCCTACGCACAAGTTCTCTCTGCAGCAGCCCTGCACTGATCCGCCGCCTTCCTCAGGACACTCTTTCATGCCCGACCCAACCGCCGGTTTCACCGACCAAGCCGTTGTACTCACCCACCGAGGTGCCGCCGCCCTGGCAGACGGGCAGGAAACGCTCGCCGTTTCCTGTTTCACCACGGCAGCCATACTGGCACCGCATCGGGCAAGCATCTGGCACAATCTCGGCGAAGCGCGGCGCGCCCTGGGCCAGGCAGCTGGTGCGGCGCGGGCTTACCATCACGCCTTGCGGCTGCGTCCGGCCTACCCGAGGGCTTGGGCCGGACTGGCCTCGCTGCTGCACAGAAGCCGGCGCTTCAAGGCGGCGGCGCGGGCGTCGATGCGGGCGTTGGCTCTCGACCCAGGCTTTGCCGAAGGCTGGTCGGTCGTCGGTTCGATCCTGCTGGAACGGCGGGCAATGGAGCGCCTGCCGATCGTCCTGCATCGGGTGGTGCGGCTGGCGCCGGACAGCCCGCCGGCGTGGCTCTCGCTGGCCGGCGGGCTCGGGGATACGGCAGAGCCGACACTGCCGCTCGCCTGCGCGCGGCGCGCGGTGGCGCTGTCGCCCGACCGGCCGGCCGGCTATGTGAACCATGCCGGGCTCCTGATCAGGCAGGGCAGGCTCGACGCGGCCAAGGCGATGCATGACCGGTTGCGCCGCTTGGCTCCGCTGGAGGGATATGCCGAGGCCGGCGACAGTCTGCTGGCAACCTTGCGCGGCGACTTCGCTGCGGCGGTGTCGCTGGCCCGTCGGTCTCTGGTCCTGCAACCGGCTTCCCCGACCGCACTCATCAACCTGTCCCTGGCAGAACATGGCCGCGGACAGGCGGAGCGGGCGCGCCGCGGCAACGAGCGCGCCATGGTGCTCCATCCCGAAAGCGACGTTGCACGCTTCAACCTGTCCATGGTGCTGCTGGCGGATGGCGACTTCGCCAATGGCTGGCGTCTCTATGAATCCCGCTGGCGGATGGACCGTGTTGCCTATCCGGCATATGCCCCAAGCTGGCAAGGCGGCGACCCGGCGGGACGCTCATTCCTTCTGGTGGCCGAACAGGGGCAAGGAGATACGCTGCATTTCGTCCGCTATGCCCCGATGCTGGCCGCACTCGGTGCCCAAGTCCATCTGATGGTTCAACCGTCACTGGTCCGGCTGCTGTCGGGGCTCCCCGGCGTCGCCTCGGTCCGGGCGCCCACGGAACCGCCACCGAAATGCGATGCCTGCATTCCGCTGCTCAGCCTGCCCTTGGTGTTCGGCACCACACTGGCAACCATCCCGGCAGCCGTTCCCTATCTGCGCGCATCCGAGCAGGATCGCACCACCTGGAAACGGAAGCTCGACGGAGAGCGCCGCTTGAAGGTCGGGCTGGTCTGGGCCGGTTCGGCGCACAACGACCAGTTCCTGGCCCACATGGTCGACCGGCGGCGAAGCCTGCCGCTTGCCGCGTTGGCCCCGCTGGCCGGCGTTCCGGGCGTGCGATTCTACAGCCTGCAAAAAGGCCCGTCGGCGACCGAAGCGCCGCCGCCCGGTCTCGACCTTGTCGACTGGATGGATGCGGTTGGCGATTTCGCCGACACCGCCGCGCTTGTCGCAGATCTCGACCTGGTCATCAGCGTCGATACTTCAGTGTGCCATCTGGCCGGCGCACTGGGTCGCCCGGTCTGGATGCTGTCGCGCTACGATTCCTGCTGGCGCTGGCTGCGCGACCGGTCGGACAGTCCGTGGTATCCGACCATGCGCTTGTTCCGCCAGGATCGGCCGGGTGACTGGACCCCCGTCATCCTTCGCGTCCGCGCCGCCCTGGAGCGTTGGGCGGTGCAGTGATGAACCGGATGAGCTGATGGTGCTCCCCCTTAACCATATCCATCCGTCGATCGGTAGTGCAGCTTTGTCGGCGTAGGGATCAAAGCTCCGATTGCCGGCCAAGCAGCTCCGTCAATTTCAGGAATTGGCTGGCCAATGGACTTGTCTTGCGCCAGACCATGCCGATGGTCCGGGAGGGTTGGGGATCCTTGAAACGGACGACGGATACCGTGCCTGAACCGGTCTCCACCGCCACAGCCATTTCTGGTATCAATGTCACGCCCATACCCGCCTTGACCATCTGGACGAGCGTGGAGAATGAGTTCGCCTCCAGCGCCTTCCGCGGCGAAGAGGACGGCATGTTGCAGAAGGACAGGGCCTGATTGCGAAAGCAGTGCCCCTCCTCCAGCAGGAGCAGCCGCATCTCCCGCAGCATTTCCCTTGTTGGCACCGGCTTTTCCGCATCCTTGGCCGGGCGAACCAGCAGGAAATCCTCGGTGAACAGCACCACCTCGGTCAGCGACGGCTCCAACACCGGCAGCGCGACGATCGCGGTATCGAGCCGGCCATCGCCAAGCTCTTCGATCAGTTTCGACGTCAGCGCCTCACGCACTTCGATCTCGACATGGGGATGTTCCTGCGTGATCACCCCGATCACGGCCGGCAGCAGATAGGGTGCGATGGTGGGGATCATGCCGATGCACAAGCGACCGGTGATCCGGTTGCGCGACATCTGGGCAAGCTCCCCCAGCTGATCGACCGAGCGCAGGATGTCGCGGACGCGCAGGGATGCCTCCTGCCCGAAGGCAGTCAGCCGAATGCTTCTGCCGCCCCTCTCGACGAGTGCCGCACCCAACGCCTCCTCCAATTCCTTGATCTGCATCGACAGGGCGGGCTGCGAAACGGCACAGGCCGCCGCCGCCCGTCCGAAATGGGCGTGGTGTGCCAGCGCATCGAAATAGCGGAGCTGCCTGAGAGTCACGGATCCTGGAATCATAAGAATACCTTATCACAGCAATCACAAAAGACCATTTTACCTGATCGTACCTTAACCATACAGTTTAATCTGCTGAGCATTTATTGCCGCCACGGGAGCCCATAAGCGATTCAGGAGGGAACGATGGACGCAAGGACCGACGAGAGCGCAGGCAAGTGCCCGTTCAGTGGGGGAAGCAAAAGCCGCAGGAACCGCGACTGGTGGCCGAATGCCCTCGATATTGAGATGCTCCATCGGAATTCGGCTTTGTCCAATCCGATGGGCAAGGATTTCGACTATGCCAAGGAATTCCAGTCCCTCGATCTCGACGCGGTCATCAAGGATTTGCATGCCTTGATGACGGACTCGCAGGATTGGTGGCCTGCCGACTTCGGTCATTATGGCGGCCTGATGATCCGCATGGCGTGGCACAGCGCCGGCACTTACCGCATCGCCGACGGTCGCGGCGGCGCCGGCACCGGCCAACAGCGTTTCGCGCCGCTCAATTCCTGGCCGGACAACGCCAATCTCGACAAGGCGCGCCGTCTGCTGTGGCCGATCAAACAGAAATACGGTCGCAAACTGTCCTGGGCCGACCTGATGGTCCTGGCCGGAAACGTCGCTTTGGAGTCAATGGGTTTCAAGACCTTTGGCTTTGCCGGCGGCCGCGTGGACGCATGGGAACCGGAGGAACTTTTCTGGGGTCCGGAAGGAAGCTGGCTCGGCGACGAGCGCTACAGCGGCGAACGACAACTCGCGGACCCGTTGGGCGCGGTGCAGATGGGACTCATCTACGTCAATCCGGAGGGGCCGAACGGCAACCCGGATCCCGTTGCGGCGGCCAAGGACATTCGCGAGACCTTCCGCCGCATGGCCATGAACGACGAGGAGACCGTGTCGCTGATCGCCGGCGGCCACACCTTCGGCAAGACGCATGGTGCGGGCGATCCGTCCTTCCTCGGCCCAGAACCCGAAGCCGGTGCGCTGGAGGACCAGGGCCTCGGTTGGAAAAGCAAACACGGCACGGGATTCGGACCCGACGCCATCACCGGCGGCCCGGAGGTGATCTGGTCCCAGACACCGACGAAGTGGAGCAATCACTTCTTCGACAACCTGTTCAAGTACGAATGGGAACTGACCAAAAGCCCGGCCGGTGCGTGGCAATGGCAGGCGAAGGATGCCGAGCCTTCGGTTCCGGGCCCCTGCGCGGACTCTGAAAAGCGCCTGCCCACAATGCTGACGACCGACCTGTCTCTGCGTTTCGATCCCGTCTATGAGAAGATCTCGCGGCAGTTCTACGAGAATCCCGACCAGTTCGCTGACGCCTTCGCCCGCGCCTGGTTCAAGCTGACCCACCGCGACATGGGGCCGGTCGTTCGCTATCTCGGCCCGCTCGTCCCGAAGGAGACGCTGATCTGGCAGGACCCGATCCCGCCGGTCGATCATCCGCTGGTGGATGATGCCGACGTTGCCACCCTCAAGACCCGGATTCTCTCTTCCGGCCTTTCGGTCTCGCAACTGGTTTCGACGGCTTGGGCTTCCGCCTCCACCTACCGCGGTTCCGACAAGCGCGGCGGCGCCAACGGCGCGCGCATCCGCCTTGCCCCGCAAAAGGATTGGGAGGTGAACGAGCCGGCGCAACTCCAGACCGTACTACAGACGCTGGAAGCCATTCAGAAGGACTTCAACGCAGCGGCCGGCGGCGGCAAGAGGATCTCGCTTGCCGACCTGATCGTTCTTGCCGGCGGTGCGGCGATTGAGAAGGCGGCACAGGATGCCGGTTTGACCTTGCAGGTGCCGTTCTCGCCCGGGCGCATGGATGCATCGCAGGAGCAGACCGACGTCGACTCCTTCGCCCCGCTCGAACCACGCGCCGATGGCTTCCGCAACTATGTCAACAGCACGAAGCAGCAGTTCATGATTCCGGAAGAGGCACTGGTGGACCGGGCGGCATTGCTGCGGCTGACCGGCCCGGAGATGACGGTTCTCCTCGGTGGGCTGCGCGTTCTGGGCGCCAATGTCGGCGGTTCCAAACATGGCGCCCTCACCGACCGGCCCGAGACGCTGACCAATGACTTCTTCGTCAACCTGCTCGACATGGGCACGGAGTGGCAGCCTCCGAATGCGGACGGCATTTACGAAGGACGCGACCGCAAGAGCAAGGAACGCAGATGGACGGCCACCCGCGTCGACCTGATCTTTGGGGCGCATTCGCAGCTCCGCGCATTTGCGGAGGCCTATGCGTGCAGCGATGCGCACGAGAAGTTCGCGATGGACTTCGTTGCCGCCTGGACGAAGATCATGAATGCCGACCGTTTCGATCTGGCCCGGCCGCTCCTTTGACGCGGAAGGACTTCGCCAATGGCACCCGGCCGACCGGCGGGGCGCCTGCGTGGCCGGTCGGGAAATCGGTCTTTGCGAGCGAGGGTATGCCGCCACCAGTGAGGGAGAAGGGAGGCTCGATCATGAGCGACCGCCGGATACAAACCGATCGCGAGTGGCTGATCTTCATTGAGAAGGACATCGACACTCTTGATCAGCAAATCTACCACGCGAAATGGACGATCACACAGTCGCAGTCGGCACTTGAACGGCTGAGGGCCGCACGCGACTCTCTGCTTGCCCAGGCACAGGAGATCCTGGATCGCCTTGACGGGAAGTCATCCGCATAGGCGGCTGCTATATATGGGGATTGGCGGACAAGCTCAGGCGGCCGACGAGGTTTTCGCGGCGTCGGCACCCGACGGCGCCATCCCGGTCGCATCGGCCATGATGTCGATCTTGCGCTCCAGATGCTGGCGCAGCAGGATCGCGATCGCGGCGCCATCCCGCCGGACCAGGGCGTCCAGGATCTGTTCATGCTCGCGCACCGCCTGGTCCCACCAGTCGCGCGGCATGTCGGCGATGTAGCGGGCGCGGCGGATGCGCAGCGCCAAACCGGCGTGGGTGGCGATCAGCACCGGGTTGTTCGACGCCGTCAGGATCATGTGGTGGATGCGCTCGTTCAGCCGGTAATAGGCCTGCAAGTCGCGGCGGGCATGGTGGGCCAGCATCTCGTAATGCAGAGCGCGCAGCTCGGCGATCTGTTCCTCGGTGATGTGGGCGCAGGCCAGCTCGCCGGACAGTGCTTCCAGGCAGGCCATCACCGTGAAAGTGTCCTCGATGTCTGCCCGCGTCAGGGTGGCGACACGGGCGCCGCGGTTGGGCAGCAGCACCACCAGCCCCTCGCTGGCCATCACCTTCAACGCCTCGCGCAACGGGGTGCGCGACACGCCGAAGCGTTCGCACAGCTCACGCTCGTTGACGCGCGAACCGGGCGACAGGTCGCCGTCGACGATGGCGGCGCGCAGCCGGGCGACGACCTCGGCGTGAAGGCTGCTGCGGTCGATCAGCGTCATTCCGGTCTTCCCCCCACCGCAGCCGTCCGGTCCGCCAGCGCCTGCTCCAGCAGGATGGCGACATGCACCGCCCGCCGGCCGGCGCCGTCCTGGATCTGGTGGCGGCAACTCGTCCCGTCGGCCACCAGGATGGTGTCCGCATCGGCGGCGCGCACCGCCGGCAGCAGGTCGAGTTCTCCCATCCTCATCGACACCTCGTGATGCTCCGCCTGATAGCCGAAGGCTCCGGCCATTCCGCAACAGGTGGATTGTAGCACCGAAACCGCAAGGTCCGGGATCAGCTTCAGCACTCTTTCCACGGGCGGCAGCGCGCCCATGGCCTTCTGGTGGCAATGGCCGTGCACCAGCGCCTTGCACGCCGCCAGCGGCTTCAGCGCCAGGGTCAGCCGGCCGGCGGCGTGCTCGCGGTCGAGGAACTCCTCGAACAGCAGGGCGTGGTCGGCGATGCGGGCATATTCCGGTCCGGGCAGCACCGCGGTGATCTCGTCGCGCAGGGTCAGCAGGCAGGACGGTTCCAACCCGACGATCGGCACCCCGCGTTCGACATAGGGCATCAGCGCCTCGACCACGCGCCATTGCTCCGCCCGCGCCTGCTCGACCAGACCGGCGGTGAGGAAGGTCCGGCCGCAGCACAGCGGTCGGCCGCCGTCGGCCGGCGCCGCGCCATGGACGGTGTACCCCGCCGCCTCCAGCACGCGGGCCGCCGCGCGGGCGTTGTCGGACTCAAACCAGCGGTTGAAGGTATCGGCGAACAGAACCACCTCGCCGGCCGCGCCGGGCTTCGGGACGTCGGGGTGGCGGAACGGCGTCGCGTGCCAGCGCGGCAGCGATCGGTGACGGCTGAGCCCGAGCAGGCGCTCCGTCAGCGCCGGCAGGCCGGGGATCCGGCCGTGCAGGTTCAGCAGGGGGGCGGCGGCCGACAGCGCCGGGGCGTAGCGCGGCAGCCACGCGACCAGCCGGTCGCGCAGCGACAGGCGGGCGCCGTGCTTGCGGCGCTGGGCCAGCACCTCGATCTTCATCTTCGCCATGTCGACGCCGGTCGGGCATTCGCGCTTGCAGCCCTTGCAGCCGACGCAGAGGTCCAGCGCCTCCATCACCCCGTCGCCGGCCAGCCCCTCGGGGCCGAGCTGACCGGTCAGCGCCAGCCTCAGCGTGTTGGCCCGGCCGCGGGTGACATGCTGCTCGTCACGGGTCGCCCGGTATGACGGGCACATCACGCCGGGGTCGGACTTCCGGCAGGTGCCGTTGTTGTTGCACATCTCCACCGCGCCGAGGAAGCCGTTCCACTCCGACCAGTCCAGTGCGGTGTCGACCGGCATGGCGCCATAGCCGGGCTTGTAGCGGAACAGGCGGCGGTCATCCATGCGCGGCGGATCGACGATCTTCCCGGGGTTGAACAGGCCGGCCGGATCGAACAGCGTCTTGACCTCGCGGAAGGCGTCGACGATGCGCCGGCCGTACATCGGCTCATGGAATTCGGAGCGGACCAGCCCGTCGCCATGCTCCCCGGAATGGGATCCCTTGTATTCGCGCACCAGAGCGAAGGCTTCCTCGGCGATGGCGCGCATCTTCCGCACCTCCAGTTCCTGCTTGAGGTTCAGGACCGGACGGACGTGCAGGCAGCCTTCGGAGGCGTGGGCGTACCAGGTGCCGGTGGTGCCGTGCCGGTGGAAGACCTCGGTCAGCCGCTCGGTGTAATCGGCCAGATGCTCCAGCGGGACAGCGCAGTCCTCGATGAAGGAGACCGGCTTTCCCTCCGACCGCATCGACATCATGATGTTCAGCCCGGCCTTGCGCACCTCCCAGATCGCCGCCTGAAAGGCCGGGTCGACCGCCTCCACCACCGCCCCGGGCAGACCGAGATCGCCCATCAGCTCGCCCAGCCGGCGGAGGTTGGCGATCTCCTCGTCACGGTCTTCGCCGGCGAACTCCACCAGCAGCAGGGCGTCGGGCTCGCCGACGATGAAGCGGTCCATGGTGGCGCGGAACAGCGGGATGTCCCGGCCCAGCGCGATCATGTTGCGGTCGACCAGCTCCACAGCCGCCGGCTTCAGCCCAACGATCGCCTGCGCCGATTCCATCGCCTTGCGAAAGGTCGGGAAATGGCAGACGCCCAGCACCTTGTGCCGGGGCAGCGGCGCCAGCGCCAGCTCGATGCGCTGGAAGAAGGCCAGCGTCCCCTCCGACCCGACCAGCAGCTTGGCGAGGTTGGGGTGGTCGCCATCCAGCCGTTCGATGTTGTAACCGCCGACCTTGCGGCGGACGGCGGGAATGCGGGCGGTGATCTCATCGGCCTCGCGGGCGTGCAGCGCCTTCAGCGCCGCTTCGAGTTGCCGATGACGCTCGGTCGAGGGGGCGGAACCATCGAAGCGCATCGGGGTGCCGTCGGCCAGCACGGCGTCGATGGCGCGGACATTGTGCACCATGTTGCCGTAGCGCAGCGAGCGGGTGCCGCAGCTGTTGTTGCCGGTCATGCCGCCGATGGTCGCCTGCGCCGCGGTCGAGACGTCGACCGGGAACCACAGCCCCAGCGGTTTCAGCGCCTTGTTCAGATGGTCAAGCACGATGCCCGGCTGCACCGTCGCCGTCCGCGCCTCGGCATCCACGTCCAGGATGCGGTTCAGGTGCCGGGAGCAGTCGAGGACCAGCGCCTCGTTCACCGTCTGCCCGCACTGCGAGGTGCCGCCGCCGCGCGGCAGGATCGGCACCCCTTCCTCCACCGCGACGGCGACCGCCGCCGCCACATCCTCCGCATCGCGCGGCACGACGACGCCGACCGGCTCCATCTGGTAGATCGAGGCGTCGGTGCTGTAGCGGCCGCGCGCGAACCGGTCGAACAGCACCTCCCCCTTCACGGCGCCGCGCAGGCGGGCGGCCAGGGCGCCGTCACCGATCCGGGAGCCGCGGCGCGGCGCGGCGGTCGGGGCATTGCGGTCGTCGAGCGGCATGGCGTGGGCTCCCCTGAAACGGATGGCGACGGCGGATGGCGCGGATGGATCGCGCCGGCAGATCGTCGATTTTGCATTCAAAATTCACCTTGCGGTGAATCGTCCCTACGGCCCGATGGATCGCAACACGGGCCTCAATCGTTCGCCAGACGAACAAAATCCTTAGGGGAACGTGCGATTTCTGTCGAGACCCGGCGACAGCATAGGCGCTATTGCCGATGCACCCTTTCGGAAATGGGTAGGTCATGGCCGCAAATGACCGTTTGCAGCGCCGGCCATTCGAATGCAAAATTTGTTTGGTGGACAAACCAATCGTCTTCGCACGCCGTCGCCATCCTGCGTCCGGATCACGCGCCCGAAACACGCACACCGGCCGTGCGCACCGACACTGCCCCCAAGTCACCGACACAACGGCATCATCGACACAAGGGAGGAGGAGCCTTCATGGCCCATCGCAGCGGACGCCATTTCCTGCAAATCCCGGGGCCGACCAACGTGCCCGACCGCATCCTGCGGGCGATGGACCGGCCGACCATCGACCATCGCGGCCCGGACTTCGCCGCGCTTGGCCGTGAAGCGCTGGCAGGGATCAAGACGATCTTCAAGACCGAGCAGCCGGTGGTGATCTACCCGGCGTCGGGCACCGGGGCGTGGGAGGCGGCGATCGTCAACACGCTGTCTCCCGGCGACCGGGTGCTGATGTTCGAGACCGGCCACTTCGCCACGCTGTGGCGCAACCTCGCCGACCGCTTCGGCATCCACTGCGATTTCGTACCGGGCGACTGGCGCCACGGCGTCGACCCGGCCGCGGTGGAAGCCCGGCTGGCCGAGGACCGCGGCCACGCCATCAAGGCGGTGATGGCGGTCCACAACGAGACCTCGACCGGCGTCGCCAGCCGCATTCCGCTGATCCGCAACGCCATCGACGCCGCCGGCCACCCGGCGCTGCTGCTGGTCGACACCATCTCGTCGCTGGGGTCCATCGACTACCGCCACGACGAATGGGGCGTCGACGTGACGGTGAGCGGCTCGCAGAAGGGCCTGATGCTGCCGCCGGGGCTGAGCTTCAACGCCATATCCGAAAAGGCGATCGCGGCCAGCCGCAGCAACAAGATGCCGCGGTCCTACTGGGATTGGGCCGACATGGCCGGTCCGAACCGGGCCGGGTTCTTCCCCTACACGCCGGCGACCAACCTGCTCTACGGCCTGGTCGAGGCCATCGACATGCTGCACGAGGAAGGGCTGGACGCCGTCTTCGCCCGTCACGACCGCCATGCCGAGGCGACGCGCCGGGCCGTGACCGGCTGGGGGCTGGAGGTGCTGGCGCTCAACCCCGCGGAATATTCCAGCTCGCTGACCGCGGTGCTGCTTCCGGACGGCCATGACGCCGACCGGCTGCGCCGCATCATCCTCGACCGCTTCGACATGTCGCTGGGCGCCGGGCTCGGCAAGCTGGCCGGCCGGGTGTTCCGCATCGGCCATCTCGGCGACTTCAACGACCTGACGCTGGCCGGCACGCTGAGCGGGGTGGAGATGGGGCTGGAACTCGCCGGCATCCCCCACCGCAAGGGTGGCGCCCGCGCGGCGATGGATGCCCTGCAGGCCCGAGCCGCCGCGCAGGCGGAAAGGACGGCCGCCACCGTCGCCTGACATCGCAACGAGACACCAAACAAAATGGGAGGGACAGTCATGGGCTACACCAAGGCGCTGATCGCGTCGGTCCTGTTCGCCGGTTCGCTGATGGCGGGCGCGGCGCAGGCGCAGGCGCAGACCGAGATCAAGCTTGGCCATGTCGGAGAGCCGGGATCGCTGTTCGACCGCTCCAGCCAGGAATTCGCCCGCATCGCCAACGAGAAGCTGGGCGGGAAGGGCAAGGTGGTGGTCTTCGGCTCCAGCCAGCTCGGCGGCGATTCGGAGATGCTGAAGAAGCTGAAGCTCGGCACCATCGACCTGTCCCTGCCCTCCACCGTCATGTCGTCGGAGGTGCCGGTCTTTGGCTTGTTCGAACTGCCCTATCTGGTCAAGGACCGCGACCACATGGTCCGCATCCGCGACGAGATCGTGACGCCGACCCTGGTGCCGGCGGCGGAAAAGGACGGCTACCACATCCTCGGCGTGTGGGAGAACGGCTTCCGCCAGATCACCAACAGCAAGCGCCCGATCACCAAGCCGGAGGATCTCCAGGGCATCAAGCTGCGCGTGCCCAAGGGGGTGTGGCGGGTCAAGATGTTCAAGGCATATGGCGCCGACCCCAGCCCCCTCGCCTTCTCCGAGATCTTCGTGGCGCTCCAGACCGGGGTGATGGACGGCCAGGAAAACCCGCTCGCCCAGATCTACCCGGCCCGCTTCTACGAGGTGCAGAAGTACCTGTCGATGAGCGACCACGTCTACACCCCGGCCTATCTGACCGCCGGCCGCAGCTGGAAGAAATTCTCGCCCGAAATCCAGAAGGCGCTGACCGAGGCCGCGCAGGAAGTCCAGCCGACCGTCTACAAGATCGCCGCCGAAATGGATGAGGATCTGCTGAAGAAGCTGAAGGAGGCCGGGATGGAGGTCAATCAGGTGGACAAGGCCGCCTTCGTCAAGGCCAGCGCCGGCATCTACAAGAGCTTCGAGGACGAGGTTCCGCAGGGCGGCGAGCTGATCAAGAAGGCGCAGGCGCTGGCCAGCAAGTCCTAGGGCCGGTCCGCCGCGGGGGCGGCCGTCGGCGGCCGCCGCCCAAGCCCGTTGCCCAAGCTCGCCCCCCTTTCAGCCACCCCTTCGGAGGGAAACCGTCGTGATGCTCGACCGTCTGCGCACCGGCTTCGAGTGGGTGCTCGAAACCATCGTCATCCTGCTCGTCTCCGCCCTGACCCTGCTCATCATCGCCGGCTTCGTCTGCCGCTATTTCGGAAGCTCGCTGACCTGGTACGACGAAGTGGCGTCGATCGGGCTGGCGTGGCTGACCTATTACGGCTCGGCGCTGGCCGCGCTGAAGGGCGCGCACATCGGCTTCCCCGGTCTGGTCAACGCGATGCCGCCGTCCTTCCGCCTGCTGGCGACTCTGTTCGCCGAGGCCAGCGTCTTCCTGTTCTTCGGCGTCCTCGCCTGGACCGGCTGGGAGGTGCTGATGGTGCTGGAAGGCGACACGCTGGTCAGTCTGCCGTCGGTGCCGCTGCAACTGACCCAGTCGGTCATCCCGGTGGGCGCCGTGCTGTTCATGATCGCGGAAGCGCTGCGCCTGCCCAGGGTGCTGGCCGACGCCTGCGGCCACGGCTTCGTCGACCACGAGCTGGAAGACGCGCTGGGTGCCGATCTGGCGCGGCCCGAGCCGCCGCGATCCGCCACCGGTGCCGCCACCCCGATCGCCCGCGCCACCGCCTATCCGGAAGGACCGCGCCCATGACCATCGGCTTCATGCTCAGCGGGCTGTTCGCCCTGGTTCTGCTCAACGTGCCGGTCGCCATCGCGCTTGGCCTCGTCGCCATGGCCGCCATCGTGGCGATCCAGGGGTCGGACAATCTGGTCAACGCGGCGCTGGTGATGTTCGACGGCGCCACCAACTTCCCGCTGCTGGCGATCCCGCTGTTCATCCTGGCCGGCGCCATCATGAACGCATCGAGCATTTCGCGCCGGCTGGTCGCTTTCGCCTCCGCCCTGTTCGGCTTCGTCCGCGGCGGACTGGCGATGGTGGTCATCGGCTCGTCGATGTTCTTCGCCGAGATCTCCGGCTCGGCGGTGGCCGGGGTGGCGGCGCTCGGCACCATCCTGATCCCGGCGATGAAGACGCGCGGCTATTCCAGGGAGTTCTCGGCCGCCATCTGCTCGTCGGCGTCGAGCCTTGCCATCATCATCCCGCCGTCGATCCCGATGATCCTCTACGCGGTGATGGCCGAAACGTCGGTGGTCAAGATGTTCGTCGCCGGCATCATCCCCGGCGTGCTCGGCGCGATCGGGCTGGCGGTCGCCGCCTACATCCAGGCGGTGCGCTATGATTTCCCGGTGGAGGAGCAATTCCGCATCTCCCGCCTGCGCGAAACGGCGCGGGAGGCCGCCTGGGCCTTCCTGCTGCCGGTCATCATCCTGGGCGGCATCTTCGGCGGCTTCGTCACCGCGACGGAGGGCGCCGGGCTGGCGGTGGCGGCGGCGCTGTTCATCAGCATCGTGATCTACCGCGAACTCGACCTGCGCGAGCTGCGCAAGGCCTGCCTGGACGGCGGGGTGCAGACCGCCGTGGTGATGCTGCTGGTCGCGGCGTCGGCGCTGATCGGCACCTTTCTGACCGAGGCGCAGCTGCCCCAGGCGCTGGCCCGCAGCATCAGCGAGATCACCACCAACAAATACGCCGTGCTGGCGCTGCTGAACGTCGCCTTCCTGATCCTGGGCATGTTCCTGCATTCGGCGGCGGCAATCATCCTGGTGGTGCCGATCGTCATGCCGCTGATCCACGCGGTCGGCATCGACCCGGTGCATTTCGGACTGGTGGTGACGCTGAACCTCGCCATCGGGCAGCAGACCCCGCCGGTGGCCAGCGTGCTGATCGCTGCCTGCTCCATCGCCCGCACCGACATCTGGGAAACCACCAAGGTCAACCTGCCCTTCATCGGCGTCCTGCTGCTGGTGCTGGCGATCTGCACCTATGTGCCCGCCCTCTCGCTGGGGCTGGTCGACCTGTTCTACTGAAACACTCCAACGCCGAGGACGATTGAGCGATGGCCGATACGGAACAACGGCGCACGGGCGGACCACTCGCCGGCATCAAGGTGGTGGAACTGGCCCACATCATGGCCGGCCCGGTCTGCGGCCTGATGCTGGCCGACATGGGCGCCGACGTGGTGAAGGTGGAGAAGATCCCCGGCGGCGACGACAGCCGCCGCATGGTGCCGCCGACCATCAACGACGAATCCGCCGCCTACATGGCGATGAACCGCAACAAGCGCGGCATCGCGCTGGATCTGAAGACCGACGACGGCAAGCAGGTGCTGCGCCGCCTCATCGCCGGCGCCGACGTGGTGATCGAAAACTACCGCCGCGGCACCATGGAGAAGCTGGGCTTCGGCTATGAGGCGATGCGCGCCATCAACCCAGGCATCGTCTTCTGCGAGATCTCCGGCTTCGGGCGCAGCGGGCCGCTGGCCGACCACGGCGGCTTCGACCTGATCGCCCAGGGCATGAGCGGCCTGATGAGCATCACCGGCGAAGGCCCCGGCCGGCCGCCGGTGAAGGTCGGCGCCCCGGTGACCGACATCACCGCCGGGCTGCTCGGCGCCATGGGCGTCATGGCGGCGCTGGTCGAACGCCAGCGCACCGGCGAGGGGCAGCGGGTCGACACCTCGCTGTTCGAGGCGGGGATCATCCACACCTACTGGCAGTCGGCGATCCGCTTCGCCACCGGGGTCAGCCCCGGTCCGATGGGCTCGGCCCACCCGCTGAACGGCCCCTACCAGGCCTTCCCCACCGCCGACGGCTGGATCACCGTCGGCGCCGCCAACCAGACCAACTGGCTGCGCCTGACCGAGGCGCTGGACGCGCGTTCCCTGCAGGATGATCCGCGCTTCGCCGACAACCCCGGCCGCATGCGTCATCTGGCGGAGCTGGACGAGCTGCTGTCCGCCATCCTGCGGCGACGCACCACGGCCGAGTGGCTGGCGGTTCTGGAGGCGGCCGGCGTCCCGGCCGGACCGGTGCTGAGCATCGCCGACATGCACGAACATCCGCACACGCTGGCCCGCGACATGGTGGTGGAGGTCGAGCACAGCCGGGCCGGGCCGGTGAAGACGCTCGGCCTGCCGATCAAGTTCTCCCGCACCCCCGGCGGCGTGCGCGGCCCGGCCCCGGCGTTCGGTGAGCACAGCCGGGCGGTGCTGGCCGAACTCGGTTACGACCAGGACGCCGTCGAGGCGATGGAACGCGCGCGGGTGGTGGCATGACCGGAACCGATGGACCGATGACGGACGAACTGCTCTACGAGGTGCGCGACGGCATCGCCCGCGTCACCTTCAACCGGCCCCAGGCGCGCAACGCCCTGACCTTCGCCATGTACGACCGGCTGGCGTCGGTCTGCGCCGAGGTCGACGACACGCCGGATATCCGCGCGATGCTGCTGACCGGTGCCGGCGACAAGGCCTTCGCCGCCGGCACCGACATCTCCCAGTTCAGGAGCTTCACGACGGCGGAGGACGCCCTGGCCTACGAAGCGCGGATCGACCGCGTGCTGGGAGCCCTGGAGCGCTGCCGGGTGCCGACCATCGCTGCGGTCGCCGGGGCCTGTACCGGCGGCGGGGCCGGCATCGCCGCCGCCTGCGACCTGCGGATCGGCGCCGCCAGCGCGAAATTCGGCTTTCCCATCGCGCGCACCCTGGGCAACTGCCTGTCGATGGGCAATTACGCCCGGCTGTCGGCGCTGATCGGTCCCGCCCGCGTCACGGAGATGATCTTCACCGCCCGCCTGATCGAGGCCGACGAGGCGAAGGCCATCGGTTTGGTGTCGGAGGTTCTCCCCGACGCGGCGGCGCTGGCGGAGCGCGCCGAAACGCTCGCCCGCACCGTTGCGTCCCACGCGCCTCTGACCCTGCGGGCGACCAAGGAGGCGTTGCGCCGGCTCCGGCAGGGCGGCGATCCGGGGACCGGAGAGGATCTGATCGTGATGTGCTACACGAGCGCGGATTTTCGTGAAGGGATGGACGCCTTCCTGAACAAGCGCCCGCCACGCTGGCGGGGCGAATAGCCCCTCTCAGGAAGCGGGGCTTCGGAGAGTCGCGGTGCGGTTCACTCAGCGTCGGATCATTGGCTTGAGCCAGGGAGAGATGGCGAACACGTCGGTGAAATATCCCTGCTTGATGACTGCGCAACCCGCCTTGTGGATGTTGGCGGGCAGCGAGCCCAGTTCCCCCTTCCGGGTCACCACATGGATCGAGCGGCGGAACCCGGGGGTCGGCAACGGCAGCACGCGCATATGGTTCAGGTGCTGACGGCTTTTCACCAACGCGGTCGGCGGGAGCAGGCTCCATCCCATCTCTTCCGCCACCATCGCCATCACGGTGTCGGTCGCGTCGAAGGCGAAGCTGCGCGGCACCTCCATGCCCAAGCGCCGCAGATGCTGATCCACCAACCGGCCGAGCGCGCTGTCCGTCGTGCTGCGGATCAGCGGCAGGGTCCGGGACAGTGCTCGGAGAGCGACTTCATCGACGACCTCGGGGCAACTGCGCGGCAGCAGCAGCACGAACGGCTCGGTGAGCAGGCACAGACTGTCCACTTGGTCCATGTCGTCGAAGCTGTCATTGGTGAACAGCACATCCAGGCGGCGGGCGAGGAACTGTTCGCGCAGCTGCCCGCACAAACCGGACGCGATGCTGAAGGATGGAACATTGTCGCGCAGCCGCTGAAGCAGCCGGGGAATGAAGGGTGCCGCCAGCGTGTCGATGCAGCCGATGCGCAGTTCCGGCATGAAGGGCGCATCCGTTCCGCCGATGGCAGCCGGCAATTGCCGCGCATCGGTCAGGATGCGGTTGCTCCAATGCCAAAGCCGCTGCCCGGCGGCGGTCAGCGCCATGGGCCTGATGCTGCGGTCGAGCAGCTGGGTGGCGAAGGCGTTTTCCAGTTGGCGCACGACATGCGACACGGCCGATTGTGTCAGCCCCAGCCGCCCGGCGGCGCGGGTCATACTTCCCAACTCGGCGACGGCGACGAACACTTCCAGGGATCCCAGATCGAAGTCGCGGTGATGCATGGGGCTCCCATCTTCGGGTTTGGTGGCGGCTGCACATCGCATACTATCTTATGCCCGATGCTCTCATGAATGCCGCTCATGCCGACCATGAAATAAATTTATCTGGCTGACGATAATTGTGATTTTCGCGGCAGCCTGGGGGACCTGCTTGCACGTTCCGCCGGAGACCCTGCCATGACGCTGCCCCCTGACGATCTCCCTTCCCCCACCGCCGCCGCCCGGCGGATCGGCGATTGGGTGGCGGGGTTGCAACGAAGCGATGTGCCGGAACCGACCGCTGCCGTCGCGCTGGACTGCATCGTTGACACGCTGGGGGTGGCGCTCGCCGGGACCAGGGAGGCGGCCACCCGACTGGCGGCGGACGACGCGCGAGAAAGCTATGCCGTGGGACCATCGCGGCTGCTGATCGGTGGCCGCCTGTGCGCGGAGGGTGCCGCCTTCGCCAATGTCGCGGCCGCCCATGTGCTGGATTTCGACGACAACAGCTATGCCGGCTTCGTCCACGGTTCCGCCGTCGTGGTGCCGACGGCGCTGGCGATGGTCGAGGCGGCCGGCGGTACGGGGGGCGATCTGCTCACCGCCGTTGTGGCCGGTGCGGAGGCGCAATATGCGTTGGCGGAGGCGGTCGGCAACGGGATCTATCATGCCGGCTGGTGGACCACCGCGCTGTTCGGCACCGTCGGTGCTGCCGCCGCCAGCGCGAAGGCTCTCGGGCTGGACGGCCGGACTGCGGCAGACGCCATTGCCTTTGCGCTGTGCGGGACCGGAGGTTTGCGCGCATGCTTCGGCACGGGTGCAAAGCCGCTGCTTGCCGCACAGGCCGCGGCGAACGGAGTGCAAGCTGCCCGGCTGGCCGCGCGAGGCCTGACTGTGCCCCATGGGGTGGTGGAGGATCCGCGCGGTTTCGCCCGGCTGATTGCGGCCGACCATTTCGATCCGACGGCTCTGGATGCGCTCGGACGGCGCTGGCGCCTGCTGGCCCCCGGCATCGACACCAAGCTCTATCCGGTCTGCCTGTCCGCCCATGCCGCCATCGACGCGGTGCGCGACCTGATGGCGGAAGGGGGACTCACGTCCCGTGACATCCGGGCAATCGACTGCCGGGTTCCGCCGGTTGTGGCCGCCAACCTGACCTATCACCGGCCGATGACAGCGGGGGAAGCCCGCTTCAGCCTGCCTTTCGCGGTGGCCTGCGCGATGCTGCACGGAACGCTGGCGCTGGAGCATCTGGATGAGGCGGCACTGGCCGATCCGGTGCTGCGCCAAGCCATGACCTGTGTCTCGATGACAGTCGATCCCTGGTGGAACGCCGATCCCGACCGCGCCCGCACCGCACCGCACCGGAGGGCGCCGAGGTGAGTATCGAGACAATGGAGGGGGAGCGCTTCGTCCGCTTCTGCGCCTCGGCACGCGGCACGGTGGCCCGCCCACTGTCGGCGGCGGAGCATGCCGCCAAATTCCGAACCTGCGCCGCCCGCGCGGTCGGGCTGGACGAAGCGGAACGCCTCCACCGGAAATTGCGCCAACTTGAGGCGGAGTCCGACCTGTCTCGCCTGTTCGACTTCACCCACCATGCCGGCTGTTCATGATGTCGATGAAAATCCGTCATGGTGGGCTGCCGCTCGATCGGCGGCAGCCCGCTTTTTCAACAAGCGGGCCCATCGGACCATTCGCGGAAAACTCAGGAAAACCAGCGGCTTCGTCGAGAGTGCACTGCACAATTTCTATGCGAGGCGGCCGCTTGCCTAAGTTTTAGCCCGATTGTCGCCCGGATTATCGTCCTCCCGCCCCCCTTTCCTCCGGCTGCGGCCTTGTGAGACCGTTTTGATCAAGCAGAAACCAAGGTCCGCCGAAAGGACCGGTAAACAGAGGGGCTTTCATGATGATGCGACGTATGGTGGCGCGGGCCGTGCTCTCGGCCATCCTCCTGTCCGGGACGGCGATGTCGGTCCAGGCCGCGGGTACGCTCAAGGTCTCCGTGGATTCGAACCTGAACACGCTGGATCCCGCCAAAATGAAGGGCGGTCAGGAGTATGTCGCCGCGTATCTGATCTTCAACGGCCTGACCGTCATCGGTCACGACATGACGGTGAAGCCCGATCTGGCCGAACGCTGGGAGCACAGCGACGACCTGAAGACCTGGACCTTCCACCTGCGCAAGGGCGTGAAGTTCCACAACGGCAAAGACCTGGAGGCCGAGGACGTCGTCGCCACCATCGCCCGCATCCAGGACAAGGCGACCGGCTCCACCGCCCGCGTCAATTTCGAGATCGTTGAGTCGATGAAGGCGCTGGACCCCTTGACCGTCCAGTTCCAGTTGAAGAGCCCCTATGCCGGCTTCGCCGAGCTGTTCGGCGAGCGGCAGGCGCGCATCGTGCCGCGCGACGCCGTCGACACACTGGCATCCAAGCCGGTCGGCACCGGTCCGTTCGAGTTCGTCTCCTTCGCCCCCGGCGACCGCATCGTCCTGAAGCGCAACCCCAACTATTTCGAACCCGGCCTGCCGAAGCTGGACGAGGTGGTGGTGCGCATCCTGCCGGAACCGGCGGCCCAGGTGGCGGCGCTGACCACCGGCGAATTGGATCTGGTGTGGAACCTGCCGCTGGAGGCCATCGACAAGATCAAGGCGGACCCGAAGCTGAAGATCGATTCCGTCCCGACCTCGACCTGGGACGGCGTCATCATGAACAATAAGGTGAAGCCGTTCGACGATCCGCGCGTGCGCAAGGCGGTGGCGATGGCGCTCGACAAGCAGGCGATCACCCAGATCGCCCTGTTCGGGCACGGCACGCCGACCCATTCGCCGATCCCGCCAAGCCACCCCTACTACAACAAGGATCTGAAGATCGCGAAGGGCGACCCGGCCGGGGCGAAGAAGCTGCTGGCCGAGGCGGGCTATCCCAACGGGTTTGAGGTCACGCTGCACACGCCGGCCGGCCGCGCCACCCGCGAACGTCTCGGCCTTGCCGTGCGTGAATTGCTGAAGCCGGCGGGGATCACCGTCAATGTTCAGCGCGTGCCTTTCGACGTCTTCCTGAAGGACATCGAAGGCAAGGCCGGCTTCTACATCGACGGATTCTTCAGCCGTCCGACCATCGATACCTCCGTCTATCCCTGGTACCACTCGCGCGGATCGTGGAACACCGCGCTGTGGAACTACTCCAACCCCAAGATGGACACGCTGCTCGACAACGCCCGCCAAGCCAAGAGCGAGGACGAGGCCAAGTCGCTCTACCAGCAGGTCCAGGCGCTGGCGGTGGAGGATTCGCCGGGCGTGATCCCCTACGTCATCAACCACATCAACGGCCTCAGCACCAAGGTGCACGGCTTCCATTCGCACCCGATGATGTTCCTCGACCTGCGCGATGTGTCGGTCGACTGAGGCCGATCGGGAGCCGGCCGCGTCCATGGCGGCCGGTTCCCCCTTCCTCCTTCCGGGGATGCTGCCATGCTTGCCTACACATTGACCCGTCTCGTCTATCTGGCGCTGGTCCTGGCCGTGATGTCGGTCCTGATCTTCCTGGTGACGCAGGCGATGCCCGGCGACGTCGCCTCGATGATCGCCGGCCAGTTCGCCTCCAAGGAGGTGGTGGACGCCATTGCGGTCAAACTTGGCCTCGACCAGCCCTTGATCGTCCAGTACGGGCAATGGGCGGCCGGCATCCTGCGCGGCGACCTCGGCCGCTCGCTGGTGCTCGAACAGCCGATCGCTCCCATCCTGATGGAGGCGCTGGCCCGCTCGCTGGTGCTGGCCGTCGTGGCGCTGGCGGTGGTGGCGGTGGTCGGCATCGGGCTCGGCGTCCTGGCGGCGGTGCAGCGCGGCAAGCCGACCGACCAGCTGGTTTCCGGCATCTCCTACCTCGGCATCGCGGTCCCCGACTTCTTCTGGGCCATCGTGCTGGTGCTGATCTTCGGCAGCTATATGAAGCTGTTGCCGACCGGCGGCTATGCCCCGATCTCCGACGGTTTCCTGCCCTGGGCCTCGCATCTGGTGCTGCCGGTCATCACGCTGGTGCTGATGCTGCTGGCACGCATCGCCCGGCTGACGCGGTCCAGCATGATCGACGTGCTGCAGACCAACTATGTGAAGTTCGCCCGCGCCAAGGGCATGCCGGAATCGGTGGTCATCCTGCGCCATGCGCTGAAGAACGCGCTGCTGCCGACGATCACCGTGCTCGCCATCGACTTCGGCCTGATCCTGGGCGGCGTGGTGGTGATCGAGACGATCTTCTCCTATCCGGGGATGGGCCGGCTTTTGCTGTTCGCCATCCAGCGCCACGACCTGCCGCTGATCCAGGCAACGATCCTCGTGGTCTCCGCCGCCTACTGCCTCGCCAACCTGACCGCCGACCTGCTCTACGCCTATGTGAACCCGAAGATCCGCCACGGCATGAAGGCCGCCTGACATGACCGACGCGTCCCCCGTCCAACTGGCGCCGCGCCGCCGACTGCCTGACCTGCCCGTCTCGCTCATCCTCGGCATTCTTCTGCTTGCCCCTCTGGTGGTGGCCGCCGTCGCCGGCTCCTGGCTTGCCCCCTATCCCTATGACGAAATGAACATCATGAGCCGGCTGCAGCCGCCGGGGGCCGAGTTCTGGTTCGGCACCGACGAATTCGGCCGCGACGTGTTCAGCCGCACCCTGGTCGGCACCGGCAGCTCGCTGGTGATGGGCGTGGCAGCCACAGCGCTGAGTCTGCTGGCCGGCGTGCCGCTTGGGCTGATCGCCGGCTACAAGGGCGGGCGCGTCGGCGAGGCGATCATGCGGGCCATGGACGTGCTGATGTCCTTCCCGCCGATCCTGCTGGGCATCCTGGTGCTGGCCGTCACCCAGCCGGCGCAATGGAAGGCCATCGTCGCCATCGGCATCGTCTATGTGCCGCAGGTGGTCCGCCTGACCCGCGCCATCACGCTGGAGCTGATGCAGGAGGAGTTCATCACCGCCGCCCGCCTGCGCGGGGAGAGCGCCGCCTACATCCTCTTCCATGAAATCCTGCCGAACATCTGGCCGCCACTGGCGGTGGAGGCCAGCCTGCGCGTGGTCTTCGCCATCCTGCTCGGCGCCTCGCTCAGCTTCATCGGCATGGGGGCGCAGCCGCCCTCCTCCGACTGGGGCCTGATGATCAGCGAGGCCCGCCCCTTCGTCGAACAGGCGCCCTGGATCGCGCTGTGCCCCGGCTTCGCGCTGGCCACCGCGGTGATCGGCATCAACCTGCTGGGCGACGGGCTGCGTGCCCTGCTCGACCCGCGCAACACGGGAGCGCACTGAGATGATGACCGCTCCGCAAGCCCGCCCAACCGTCGCCCCGGTGACCGTTCCGGCGTCCGCGCCAGAACCGGCGCCGCTGCTCGAGGTTCGCGGCCTGACCATCAGCTACGGCAACGCCCGCGGCACGCTGCGCGCCGCCAGCGACGTCAGCTTCGCCATCCGTCCCGGCGAGGTGATGGGTCTGGTCGGCGAGTCCGGATCGGGCAAGAGCACCATCGCCATGGCCATCCTCGATCTGCTGGGCGGCGGCGGCCGGGTGGACTCCGGCGAGATCCTGTTCGACGGGACCGATCTGCGCCGATTGTCCGCACCCGAACGCCGGGCGCTGCGCGGGGACAAGATCGCCGCCGTCTTCCAGGATCCCTTCACCTCGCTGAACCCGGCGCTGACCGTCGGCCGCCAGATCGCCGAACCGCTGATCCAGCACAAGGGCTTGTCTCCGCGGCAGGCGGCGGTGCGGGTGCAGGATCTGCTGGCGGAGGTCGGCATCCGCGATCCCCGCCGCGTCGCCGCCGCCTACCCGCACGAGCTGTCGGGCGGCATGCAGCAGCGGGCGCTGATCGCCACCGCGCTCGGCTGCGAGCCCAAGCTGCTGATCCTCGACGAGCCGACCACCGCGCTCGACGTGACGGTGGAGGCCCGCATCATCGATCTGCTGGCAAAGCTGTGCGACAGCCACCAGCTCAGCGCGCTGTTTGTCTCCCACAATCTCGGCATCGTCAACCGCATCTGCCAGACCGTCACCGTCCTCTATGGAGGACTGGTGGTGGAGACGGGACCGACCGGCCGCGTGCTGTCCCGCCCGGCCCATCCCTATGCCAAGGGGCTGGTCGCCGCCCTGCCGCGCATCACCGCCGGCCGGCGCCACCGCCTGCCCTCGATCCCCGGCACGGTCGCCAAGCTGTCCGGGCCGCCCGCCGCCTGCGTCTTCGCCCCGCGCTGCCCCTTCGCCGAGGAGACCTGCCGCAGCCAGCCGCAGGCGATGTACGCGGACGCGGCCGGCGACGGCGTGCGCTGCTGGAAGGCCGATGCCCTGACCGGCACGCCATGGCCGGACGAGGATGCTGCGGCCCGCGCATCCGCCCCGCCAGCACCGGCGCAGCGTTCCGCCCCGCTGGTGGAGGTGGATCATCTGCGCAAGGTCTACGGCGCCAGCCGCTCCATCCTCCCCTGGCTGCGCCGGGCCGGCACCGTGGCGGTGGAGGATGTCTCCTTCACCGTCGGCCGCGGCGAGGTGGTGGGGGTGGTCGGCGAAAGCGGCAGCGGCAAGAGCACCATCGGCCGCGCCCTGCTGGCGCTGACCGAACCCAGCGCCGGCACCGTGCTGTTCGACGGCGCCGACCTGACCCGGCAGGTGAAGCAGGGCGACCAGGATCTGCGCCGGCGCGCCCAGCTGGTCTTCCAGAATTCCGCCGCCTCGCTGAACCCGCGCAAGACGGTGGGGGACGCCATGGACCGGCCGCTGGTGCTGGCCGGCCGGGCGGACGCGGAGGAGCGGCGCAAGACCGTCGCCGGTCTGCTGACCCGCGTTGGGCTGCCGGCCGCCTATGCCGACCGCTACCCGCACGAACTGAGCGGCGGCGAACGCCAGCGCGTCAACATCGCCCGCGCGCTCGCCACCGACCCCGACTTCGTCGTCTGCGACGAGGCGGTGTCGGCGCTCGACGTCTCGGTCCAGGCCAACATCCTGAATCTGCTGGCCGAACTGCGCGACGAGATGGGGCTGTCCTATCTCTTCATCACCCACGACATCGCCGTCGTGTCGCACATCGCCGACCGCGTGCTGGTAGTCTATGGCGGCACCATCTGCGAGGAGGGTCCGACCGGCCGCGTGCTCCGCCCGCCCTACCATCCCTATACCGAGGCGCTGCTGTCCGCGGTGCCACGACTGGCCGAGGATGGTCAGGAGGCGCCACGGATCCTGCTGGAGGACGCGGCCCCCACCCCTGGCGGGCAGGGCTGCGCCTTCGCCGCCCGCTGCCCGCGCAAGCTGGGTGCGGTCTGCGACGAACAGGCTCCACCGGTCCACCGGACGGACGACGGCCACCGCATCGCCTGCCACATCCCGCTGGCGACGCTGGCCGAACGCGCCGCGGTCTTCCCGGAACTGGCCGGCGACACCCCGCTCCGCTGACCGGTCCATTCTGAACGCCTAGTCCACCGGCGCACCCCACCAGGGGCGCCGGGCGCCACCTCCTTGCCTCTTTACCCAACCCCAAACCTAGCCAGGGCTTCCGCCATGACCGTCCACACCCGCATCCGCCAGTTCAACACCAAGAAGACCTATCCCGAGCAGTCGATTGACAACGACCTGTGCCAGACCGTCGTCGCACGCGGCACCATGGTCTTCGTCCGCGGCCAGATCGGCCAGAACCTCGACACCAGCGAAAGCGTCGCCGTCGGCGATGCCGCCGGCCAGACCGAGCAGGCTATGTCCAACATCAAGATGCTGCTGGAGGAGGCCGGTTCGTCGCTGGAGCACATCTGCAAGATCACCGTCTACATCACCGATCCGCGCTACCGCGAGCCGGTCTACCGCACCATCGGCAAGTGGCTGAAGGGCGTCTATCCCGTGTCCACCGGTCTCGTGATCAGCGCGCTCGCCCGCCCGGAATGGGTGGTGGAGGTCGATGCAATCGCGGTGATTCCCGACGCCTGACGCGCCGGCTCCTCCACCAGCTGTCCCGCCAACCGACAAGAAGAACCGCCACCATGAGCACCAGCCTGACCAACCCGCCGCGCCGCGAACTGCAGAGCTTCCTCGACTTTCCGATCTGCACCGACATCGACCAGCTCGACGGCCATATCGGCATCCTCGGCATCCCCTACGGCGATCCCTATTCGATCGACGAGGTGACCAACGACCAGACCAATGCCCCGACCTGGGTGCGCCGCTACACCGAGCGGGCGCTGCGCAAGCTGGAACGCTGGGACTTCGACATCGGCGGTCCGCTCCTGGGCGGCAAGGACATCAAGGTGGTGGATTGCGGCGACGTGAAGGCCGATCCCCGCGACCTCGACCTGCATTACCGCAATGCCGAGGCGGTGGTGCGCCGGATGCTGGCCAAGGGCATGCTGCCCATCGTCATCGGCGGCGACCACGGCATCCCGATCCCGGTGCTGCGCGCCTATGACGACCAGGGGCCGATCACCCTGGTCCACATCGACGCCCATCTGGACTGGCGCGACGACGTCAACGGCGCCCGCAACGGCTATTCCAGCCCGATCCGCCGTGCCGCCGAGATGGACCATATCGGCCAGATCTTCCAGATCGGCCTGCGTTCCGCCGGCAGCGCCCGGCCGGAGGAGGTCGAGGCCGCGCTGTCCTACGGCGCGGTGCTGGTCCCCGACGTTGAATTGCAGGACATCGGCATGAAGGCGGTGCTCGATCGCATCCCCGACGGCGGCCGCTACTACCTGACCATCGACGCCGACGGCATGGATCCGACCATCATGCCGGCGGTCAACGGTCCGGCGCCGGGCGGCGTCACCTATCCGCAGATCCGCACCCTGATCCACGGGCTGGTGGCCAAGGGCCGCGTCGTCGGCATGGACATCGTGGAGATCACGCCGAAGAAGGACCTCAACGGCATCACCGCCATCACCGCCGGCCGCATCATCTGCAACCTGATCGGCAAGACCATCCAGGCCGGCTATTTCGACGCCAAGTGACGGCGATAGGGCGAGTATGATTGGGAGGACCCGACGATGACCGCCGCGCGCCGGCTCGACCGGCTTTTCTGCCACCGGGCGCTGCTGGCCGGCGGCTGGGCGTCGGGGGTGCTGCTGCGCTTCGACGCGCAGGGGCTGATCGCCGCCATCGAAACAGGGTTGGACAAGCCGCCTGCCGGGGTGGAGCGGGCCGCCGGGCCGGTCATCCCCGGCATGCCCAACCTGCACAGCCATGCCTTCCAGCGGGCAATGGCCGGCCTGACCGAGCGGGCCGGGCCGGCCGAGGACAGCTTCTGGACCTGGCGGGAGGTGATGTACGGCTTTGTCCGCCGCATCGACCCCGACGAGTTCCAGGCGGTGGCGGCGATGGCCTACGCCGAGATGCTGGAGCGGGGCTATACCTCGGTGGCGGAATTCCATTACCTCCACCACGCCCCCGACGGCCGGGCCTATGCCGATCCGGCCGAGATGTCGATGCGCATCCTGGCCGCGGCGGACGCCACCGGCATCGGGCTGACCCATCTGCCGGTGCTCTACGCCCAGGGCGGTTTCGGCGGACAGCCGGCGGGCGAGGGGCAACGGCGTTTCCTCAACTCCCCCGACCGGCTGCTGGACATCGCCGCCGCCTGCCGCGCGGCACCCGGCGACCATCGCATCGGTCTGGCTCTGCATTCCCTGCGCGCCGTATCGCCGGAGGCCGCCGAGGCGGTGCTGGACGGACTGTCGGCGCTCGACCCCACGGCCCCGATCCACATCCATGTCGCCGAGCAGACGGCGGAGGTCGACGCCAGCCTTGCCTGGTCGGGACGGCGGCCGGTGGAATGGCTGCTCGACCGCGGTTGGCCGGGGCCGTCCTGGTGCCTCGTCCACGCCACCCACGTCACGCCGGCTGAGGTGGCGGGCATTGCGGCCTCAGGCGCCGTCGTGGGACTCTGTCCGACGACGGAAGCAGACCTCGGCGATGGGCTGTTCCCGGCGCGCGACTTCCTGGCGCAGGACGGGCGCTTCGGCATCGGCTCCGACAGCCAGATCATCATCGATGTGGCGGAGGAGCTGCGCCTGCTGGAATTCGGACAGCGGCTGACTGCGCGGCGGCGCAACCTGCTGGCGTCGCATCCGGGCAGCTCGACCGGAGCGGATCTCTACCGGACCGCTGTCGCTGGAGGGGCGCAGGCGCTGGGCCTGCCGGAGCTGGCGGGCGGACTCAAGGTTGGACAGCGCGCCGATCTGGTGGTGCTCGATCCGGACGATCCGCGGCTCTACGGCCGCAGCGACGACACACTTCTCGACACCTATGTCTTTGCCGGCGCCCTAAATCCCGTGCGCGACGTGGTGGCCGGCGGGCGGCTGGTGGTGCGCGACGGCCGGCATGTCGATGCCGACGCGATCCGCAACGGCTGGCGCCGCGCCGTCGATCGGCTGCACGCGGCTTGATTGAATTTCCGAACGAACAGGGACGATTCCGATGACGGCAACCATCGACATCCTCGACCGGCTGGTGGCCTTCAACACCGTCAGCCGCGACAGCAACCTCGACCTGATCCACTGGGTGCGGGAGAGGCTGGAAGCCGCCGACGCGGCGACATGGCTGGTGCCGAGCGAGGATGGACGCAAGGCCAACCTGTTCGCGACGCTGGGGCCGGCGGACCGTCCCGGCGTCCTGCTGTCCGGACACAGCGACGTGGTGCCGGTCGAGGGGCAGGCCTGGACCAGCGATCCCTTCCGGCTGACCCGCCGCGACGGCAAGCTGTTCGGCCGGGGCACCGCCGACATGAAGGGCTTCATCGCCGCGGCCCTCGCCTTGTTCGACCGCGCCGCCGGACGGACCCTGTCCCAGCCGCTGCATCTGGCGCTGTCCTATGACGAGGAGGTCGGCTGCCTCGGCGTCCGGCGCCTGATCGAGATGATGGCCGCCCTGCCCGTCCGCCCGCGCTTCTGCATCGTCGGCGAGCCAACCGGCATGCAGGTGGTTACCGCCCATAAGGGCAAGACCGCTCTGCGTGCCGAATGCCACGGCGTCGAATGCCATTCGAGCTTGGCGCCACAGGGCTTGAACGCCATCCATATGGCGAGCGACCTGCTGAGCGGCCTGCGCCGCATCCAGAAACGACTGAGTGACGAAGGCGCCCATGACAACGCCTATGATGTACCCTGGACCACGATCCATGCCGGGGTCATCCACGGTGGCGAGGCACTGAACATCGTGCCGAACCGCTGCCGCCTCGACTTCGAAATCCGCCATCTGCCGCAGGATCCGGTGGAACCGCTGCTGGACCACGTCCAGGCGGAGGCCGACGCCATCGTCCGGCGCCTGCGTTCCGATTTCCCGTCCGCCGGTCTGACCATCACCGAGCTGTCCAGCTATCCGGCGCTCGACACCGACGGCACTGCCGAGGTGGTGGCCTTCGTCAAATCGCTGACCGGCGGCAACAGCACCGGAAAGATCTCCTTCGGAACGGAAGGCGGACTGTTCCAACGGCGGCTGTCGATGCCCACCGTGGTGTGCGGCCCCGGCAGCATCGGCGAAGCCCACAAGCCCGACGAGTTCATCGCCGAGGACCAATTGGCCGCCTGCGACCGCATGCTGGACGCTCTGCTCGTCCAGATGGCCTGACGCCGCTCCGCATCCCTCCCGATCAATGGGGCGCCTGGCTGACGAACTTCACCTGTTCGAATGCCTGGAACCCTTCGGTTCCGCCCTCCAGTCCGATGCCGCTGTCCTTGATGCCGCCGAAGGGTGTTTCCGGATGCGAGACCACCCAGTGGTTCACCACGACATTGCCGCATTCAATGTCCGCCACCAGCCGGTCGGCGAGCGCCAGATCGCGGGTAAAGACGTAGGAGGCCAGCCCGAGCGACAGGCGGTTCGCCAGCGCCACCGCCTCGTCCGCATCCCGGAAGGAGGCAATCAGCGCCAGCGGTCCGAACGGCTCTTCACCGGCGGCCCGGCAGGCGGCGGTGACACCGGTCAGCACCGTCGGCTGATAGTAGAAGCCGGAACCGTCGATGCGGGCACCGCCGGCCGCCACCGTCGCGCCGTTCCGCCGGGCATCCTCCACCAGCGCATCGATCGCCGCCAGCCGGCGGGCATTCTGCACCGGTCCCATCTGCGTTGCGGGATCGAACGGATCGCCCACGCGGATCGCGGATGCGGCCTCGGCGAAAGCGGCGGCGAAGCGGTCATGGATCGCTTCGTGTACATAGAAGCGGGTCGGCGACGTGCAAATCTGCCCGGAACTCCGGAACTTGGCGGCGGCGGCGCTGCGGGCCACCGCCTCGACATCCACGTCGGGAAAAACCAGCACCGGGGCGTGGCCGCCCAGTTCGAACACGCCGCGCTTCATGGTCCGCGTCGCCAGGGCTGCCAGATGCTTGCCAACGGGGATCGAACCGGTGAAGGACACCATACGGATCGCCTCAGCCTCCAACAGCCGCTCGGCCACTGCGCCGGGGTTACCGAACAGCATGTTGGCGACCCCGCCCGGCAATCCGGCCTCGGCCAGCGCGCGGGCGATGAACAGGGCGGCCGCCGGGGTTCCTTCCGACGGCTTGATGACGATGGAGCAGCCCGCTCCCAGCGCGCCGGCGATCTTGCGCGCCGGCGTGATCGCCGGGGCGTTCCAGCCGCTGAAGGCCGCCACCGGCCCGACCGGCTCGCGCAGCGCCATCAGCCGGTGGCCCGGCGTGCGGGGCGGGATGATGCGGCCATAGGACCGGCGGCATTCCTCGGCCGCCCAGTCGAACATGCCGGCCGCCGTCTCGACCTCGCGCGCGGCCTCGAGGATCGGCTTGCCCAGTTCCAGCGCGATCAGCGCAGCGAGTCCACCTGCATCCGCCCGGATCAGATCGGCCGCGCGGCGCAGCAGCGCCGACCGCTCGACGGCACTGGTCCGCCGCCAGACCCGGAAGCCGTCGGCCGCAGCGGCGACCGCCGCATCCACATCGTCGGCGCCGGCATTGGGCAGCAGCCCAAGCGTCGCACCGGTCGACGGGTTGATCACCGGTTCGCAGGAACGATCCCCGGCCTCGATCCAGCGCCCACCGATCCACAGGCGAAGGTCAGGATAGGTGGTGTTCGTCATCATCGCCTCGATACAGCAAAGTTGATGGACTCAGACGGCGGGAATCATGCCCGGATCGCAGCGCCGGAAACCCGGCCCGCTGAGGTCTGCCAACCGCGCCAGTTCAGCCCTGAGCCACGACGGATCCTGGCGGGTGGCCCAGAACAGCGGCCCACCCTCCCAGGCCGGGAAGCCGTAGCCGTTGACCAGCACGAGGTCGATGTCCGACGCGCGGGCGGCCACGCCTTCGGACAGCAGACAGGCGGCCTCGTTGACCATGGTCAGCAGCACCCGGCCGACGATCTCCTCGTCCGGGATAGCGCGGCGGACGATGCCCTTGGCGCTCGACGCCGCTTCGATCAGCGCAGTAACCTCCGGATCCGTTTCGCCACGCTTGGCACCGGGTGGATAGCGGTAATAGCCGGCGCCGGTCTTGCGGCCAAGCCGTCCGGCCTCGCAAAGCCGGTCAGGAATCTCGACATAGCGGGCTGCCGGGTCCCACGTCGCCGACTGTTGCCGCCGCATCCGCCAAGCGATGTCCAGTCCCGACAGATCGGCGACCGCGAACGGCCCCATGGCGAAGCCGAAGCGTTCCAGGGCTGCGTCGACCCCCGCAGGCAGGGCGCCTTCTTCGATCAGGAATTCGCATTGGCGGCGGTAGGCGGCATAGATCCGGTTGCCGATGAAGCCGAAGGCGTTGCCTGCGACCACTGGCAGCTTGCCCAGCCGTTTCGCCAGCGCGAGGGCGGTCGCCAGAACGTCGGGCGAGGTCTTCGCCCCGCGGACCACCTCCAGCAGACGCATGACGTTGGCCGGGCTGAAGAAATGCAGCCCGACCACATCCCGCGGCCGGCTGGTCGCCGCCGCGATGGCGTCGAGGTCCAGGTAGGAGGTGTTCGATGCCAGCACGGCGCCCGGCGCCAGCACGGAGTCGAGCCGGCGGAACAGGTCCTGCTTGACCTCCAGATCCTCGAACACGGCTTCGATCACCAGATCGGCAGTGGCGAGCGCCGCGATGTCGATCGTCGGTTCGAGTGCCGCAAGCCGCTTCCCGGCCGCCTCCGCGCTCAGCTTTCCACCATCGACACGGCGCGCGTAGTGGTCGCGCAGCCGGGCCAATCCGGTGTCGAGCGCTCCGGCGCCGTTTTCCAGCAGGGTCACCGGCAGACCGGCATCCAAGGCAGCGATGACGATCCCGGTCCCCATGGTGCCGGCACCGACCACGCCGATCCGCTCCAACCGCCGCGGCGCCACGCCCTCCAGTTCCGCAAGGCGGGCCGCGTCCCGTTCGGCGAAGAACAGGTGGCGGCGGGCAAAGGCCTCCGTCTCCAGGCGCAGCCGTTGGAAAACCGCGCGCTCCTCCGCCAAGGCTTCGTCCAGCGGACGCTCTGCCGCGGCACGGACGGCACGGATCGCCTCGATCACCGGAGGACGCCCACGGCCCGCCCGCAGGGCGGCCACGGCGGCTGCCTCGATAAACTCGGCCGGCTCGGCCGGGACAGGCTTGTCAGCCGCCCGGCATTTGCGTCCCGCAAGGCTCCGTGCATGCGCGACGGCGGCGGTGCGCACCGCCTCCACCCCATCGTCGCTCGCCAGCGCGTCGACGAGGCCGAGCGCCAGCGCGTCAGCGGCGGCCAGGCGTCGGCCTTCGCAGATCAACGCGATGGCGGTGGAGAGGCCGACCAGACGCGGCAGGCGCTGGGTGCCGCCGGCACCGGGAATCATGCCCAGCGTCACCTCCGGCAGGCCAACCCGCGTGCCGGGCGCAGCGACGCGGGCGTCGCAGCCCAGCGCCAGCTCGAACCCACCGCCAAGCGCCGCACCGTGCAGGGCGGCGACCACCGGTTTCGCGCAAGCCTCGATGGCGGCGATAACGGCAGGCAGCTGCGGGTCCTCCAGAGGCTGGCCGAACTCGCGCAGATCGGACCCGGCGATGAAGGTCCTGCCGGCGCCGATCAGCACCGCCGCTTCCAGTTCGGGATCCGCCGCGAGCGTCGTGACGGCGTCCAGCAGCCCGCGCCGCACGGCGGTGGATCCGGCGTTGACCGGCGGGTTGTCGATGACGATCACCGCCACCCCGCCGTCGCGCTCCAGCCGGACCGTTCCACCGGCCCGGTCGTCCGGCCTGCCGGTCACTTCGCCACCAGCGGACAGCCGCCCTGATCCATCGGACGGAAGGCCTTGTCGCCGGGCACCGTCTCCAGGACCTTGTAATAGTCCCAAGGGCCTTTCGATTCCGACGGCTTCTTCACCTGCATCAGATACATGTCGCGGATCACCCGGCCGTCAGGGCGGATGGAGCCGTTCTTGGTGTAGAAGTCGTTGATCGGCATCTTGCGCATCTGTTCGGCCACCTTGGTGGCGTCATCGCTGTCGATCGCCTGGATCGCCTTCAGATAATGGGTGACGGCGCCATAGACCGCCGCCTGCAGTCCGCCGGGCGCCCGGCCGTTGAAACGGTCCATGAAGCGCTTGCTCCAGGCCCGCGTCTCATCATTCATGTCCCAATAGAAGCTTTCGGCGAAGGTCAGACCCTGCGCGCTCTCCAGCCCCAGTGCATGGATGTCGGGCAGGTTGACCAGCAGCGCCGCCATCGTCTTGCCGCTGGCGGTGATGCCGAACTCGTTCGCCTGCTTGACCGCGTTGATCATGTCGGCTCCGGCATTCGCCAGCCCGACCACGGTGGCCGATGACGCCTGCGCCTGCAACAGATAGGAGGAGAAGTCCGCAGTGTTGAGCGGCGCCCGCACCGCCCCGACGACGGTACCGCCGTTGGCCTTGACCACACGGGTCGCCTCGCCTTCCAGCGCGTGGCCGAAGCTGTAGTCGGCGGTCAGGAAATACCAGTCCTTCAAGCCGCGCTTGACCAGGGCGGTGGTGGCGACGGTCGGCAGGGCATAGTTGTCGTAGGCCCAATGCACGCCGACAGGCGAGCAGGCCTTGCCGGTCAACTCCGGCGTGCCGGGGCCGGTCGCCAGGAACATCCGGTTCTTGTCGCGGGAAATGCCCTGGACGGAGAGCGCCACGGCGGACGACACCACTTCGGTGATCGCATCGACGCCCTCGACGTCATACCAGCGTCGCGCGATGCCGGATCCAACGTCCGCCTTGTTCTGATGGTCGGCCGAGACGATCTCGATTGCCGCACCATTGACCTTGCCGCCGAAATCCTCGGCCGCCATCTGGGCGGCCAGCACGGCTCCGGCACCGACATTGTCGGAATAGGGGCCGGACATGTCGGTCAGCACGCCGATCTTCACCGTCTTGCCTGAAATCTCGGCGGCCGCACCGCCAGCCAGGCCGATGGTCAGCGCAGCGACAGCCGTGGCGGTCAGCGCCCGCAGACCGGGCACTCGAACAGTGATGGCACGCATGAATGGTCCCTCCCCGGGATATTGATGGCCGCCGCCCTTGTTGCGGGCGGCGGGCGGTTATTGTCGAAGCGATGGTGGCCGGAACGCTTGCTGTCGGAACGGCACTCAGCGGTGGGCGATTTCGTTCAGCACTGGCAGCAGATGGGCGCTGAAGCCGTCCGGGTCCTCGCTCATCGGGAAATGGCCCAGCCCCGGCATGATCGATACGGTGGCGCCGGGAATGCAGGCGGCGGTTTCCAGCGTGTCGGCCGGAGAGCAGGAATAGTCGTATTCCCCGGTCAGCAGATAAAGCGGGCAGCGGCTGGTGTCGATCTCGCTCAGCCGGTGGCGGATGTCGCCGTCCACCTTGTAGAAATAGAGGTCGCCCTTGAAGATGCCCGGTCCGCCCTGCATGTAGTGCCAGACCGTTTCCCAGCGGTGGGCGTCGGGCGCGTTCGGCCCGACCAGCCCGGCGGCGATGGCGGCGCAGACCTCCCCGCCGTTCACGTCCGGATGATGCAGCCAAGTCGTGTCGTAATAGGGATGGACGTGGGCGGAGGATTGCAGCCCGATGATGGCACGGAACTCCTCGGCATGTTCCATCGCCAGATGCAGCGCGATCCGCCCGCCGATGGAGCAGCCCATCGCCACCGGCCGATCCAGTTCCAGCGCCCGGCAGACCGTCAGGATGATGTCGGTGTAGTCGGCGCTGGTCAGCTGGTAGTCGCCGTCCTGCCAGCCGGCGGGCGGCGAGGATTTGCCGTGCCAGGGCAGATCGAAGGCGATGACGCGGAAATCGCGCGTGATGCGCGGGTCGTTCAGGATCCCGCGGAACTGGCGCCCGTCCGACCCGGCGGTGTGCAGGCAGACCAGCGGGATGCCCTGTCCCGCCTCCTCGAAATAGATTCGATGTTCGCGGCCCTTGTAGTCCAGCCGCATGTAACGTCCGGTGATGGATTCGATCGTCGCACGCATCAGGCGGTTTCCTTCGGGCTGCGCAGGCTGGCCATCACGTCCTTGATGTAGAGGAGGTTGGCCATGAAGGGCTGGAGGTTGCCGGACAGGGTCAGGTCCCCCCGCCGCAGCAGGGCGAACAGATCGTGGAAGCCCGGCGGCGGCAGCGGCTGCCAGAAGCGCTCCAGCGCATCGGCCGGGCAGGACAGGCCGAAGGTCCAGGACGGCATGACGAACGGCCCCTTGCGAACCTCGGCGATCCGCCCGCGGTCGATGGAGATCAGATAGGCGTCGGCGCCGATGTCCAGCCGCATCACCGCGGTCAGGAAACGGCCGCGATGGACGAGCCGTTCATTGGCGTTCACAATCTCCGGTAGTGATAGCACATCCGGCCTGGGCATCATCGGTTCCTCCCGGAACGGTTTTCAGTGTCGTCTTCTTGGGCTTGACTGTCCGCGTCCGCCGTTGCCAGCCGGACCAGCGCATCGACCGCCACAGCCCCCTGTCCGTCGGCCATCACCATCAGCGGATTGATCTCCGCCTCCAGCACGGTCACGTCGTCCAGCAGGGCAAGGCGGGAGACCGCGACCAGCGCATCGGCGACGGCGCCGAGGTCGCCGGCCGGCCGGCCGCGATAGCCGGCCAGGGCCTGGAGCGCCTTCACCTCGCCGATCATCTCCAGCGCGGTGGCCCGGTCCACCAGCGCCAGCCGCAGGGCGCGGTCGCGGTAGATCTCGGTCAGTACGCCGCCAGCGGCCAGCATCACCACCGGCCCGACCTGGGGATCACGGCGCAGACCGACCAGAACCTCGCCCACACCGCGCGTCATCGGCTGGACCAGGATCTGGCGCACGCTCATTCCCGGACGCGCGGCTTCGACCCGGTCACGGATCGCGGCGATGGCGGCGGACAGCGCATCGGCGTCGGCGATGTTCAGCGCCACGCCGCCAACGTCGGTCTTGTGGGCGATGTCCGGATGCAGGACCTTTGCCACCACCGGATAGGCGAAGGGAAGCTCCGGCACCGGCTCGCCGACCGTCAGCACCGTGACCGGCGCGTGAGGAACGCCGACGCGGGCGAACAGACGATAGGCCTCGGCCTCGTCGATGGTCCGCCCGGCACCCGCCTGAACCGGTGGCGACGGCAACGCCAGTTCGGATCGGGGGGTGCGGCGGCCGAACGCGGCGGCGATCACGTCGCCGCAGGATTCCGGCGCGCGGAAACACGGGACCCCGGCGGCATTCAGGCGCAACAGCGCTTCCGGCGCCTCCGGCACGATGAAGGCGGCCAAGGGCTTTTCATGCTCCCGCGCGCTGTCGATCACCGGCGCAACCGCCAGATCAGGCTGGAACCGGGCGGAGGAGCCGACGGTCGCCAGCACCAGATCGAATTCCGGCGCGGTCTGCATCACCCCCAGCGCAGCCTTCATCACGTCGTAACGGGTGCCCGCCAGCGTCAGATCGACCAGCCGCCCCTCTCCGGCCGCGATCCCCACCTCGGCGAGACGACGCACGGTGTCCGGGCTGGGGGCGGCGACCCGCACGCCGCGGATGGCAAGCTGGTCGATGGCCATGGCCGCACCGCCGCCGGTGGTGGTGACGACGCCGACAGCAGGTTGCCGCACAGATTTCACCGGCATCCGGTTGAGCAGCGGCATGATCTCCAGCAGCCCGTCGAAGGATTCCACCCGGGCGATCCCGCAGTCGCGCAGGAAGGTGTCGGCGACATCGTCCTCTCCGGCCAGCGCACCGGTGTGGGAGACCGCCAGTTCCGCCGCCTCCGCCGAGCGGCCAAGCTTGTAGGCCGCCACCGGCTTGCCCCGCTCCGCCGCCGCCAAAGCGAAGCGGCGGAGCGCGTCGGCGTTGCGCATCGATTCCAGGAACAGCAGGTAACCGCCGATCTTGGGGTCGTCTAGCGTCGCCTCGCAGATTTCGCCGACCGACAAATCCACCTCGCCGCCGACCGAAACCAGCCCGGCAAAGCCGACGCCACGCGCCTTGCCCCGCGACAGCATGGCACCGATCAGGCTTCCGCTGTGCGAAGCGACGAACACCCCGCCTTCCGGCAGGTCGGGTTCGGCGAAGGCGGCGTTGGCGGTCAGCACCAGCCGCTCATGCACATTGACCACGCCGATGCTGGAGGGGCCAAGCACACGCACGCCGTAGGACCGCCCGATCTCCGCCAGCCGCCGTTCGCGTTCGATGCCGGCGTCACCCGCCTCGGAAAAGCCGCCGGCCAGGATGGTCGCGACCGGGACACCCAGACGCCCGCACTCCTCCAGCGCGGCGATGGCCGCATCGGTGCCGGTCAGGATGAAGGCATGGTCCGGCCGTTCCGGCAGAGCCGACAGCGACGCGAAGGCCGGCTCGCCCTGCACGGTGGCGCGGGTGGGATTGACGCTGTAGACCTCGCCGCCATAACCGGCACGGCGCAGGAAACGCAGCGGACGGGCGGCGGTCTTGCCGATGTCGTCCGACACCCCGACCAGAGCCACGGAGCGTGGCCGCAGCAAGGCCTCGGCAAGAGCTGAGCCGCTGCAGCCCTTAAGGGCGGTGCCGCTCACGACCGACTCTCCCGCGGTGGGCGCTGATCGAAGCGACGCTCGAACAGCTCCTCGGCGATGCGGTTCTTCAAAATCTCGATGGAGCCGCCGGCGATCATCCAGCCGCGCGTCCGCTTCACACAATATTCGACCAGCGCCTCCTGGCTGTAACCGGTGCCGCCCATGATCTGCAGGGCTTCATTGGCGACCTCGAAGCCGGCAAGGTTGCAGGCCAGCTTGGCGATCGAGGTTTCATAGGCCGACGGCAGGCCGTTGTCCGCGTTGGTGGCGGCGCGGTAGAGCAGCAGCTGCGCGCCTTCCAGCTTCAGCGCCATGTCGGCGAATTTCCACTGCAGGCCCTGAAACTCGCACAGCGGGCGGCCGAACTGGGTCCGCGTCTCCGCATGATCCTTGGCGAGGTTGAAGGCATGTCGGCCAAGCGCCAGCGCCCGCGAGGCATTGCCGATGCGCTCCACGTTGAAGCCGGCGATCTGCTTCTTGAAACCGCCCGGCCCCAACAAAACGTTGGCCTTGGGAATCCGGCAGTCCTCAAAATAGAGCTGGCACCATTCCTCTCCGCTCATGAAGGCGGAGGGCTGACCGACGGTGAAGCCCGGGGTGCCGCGTTCGATCAGCACCGAACCGATGCCGCCGACCCCGGGGCCAAAACGGACATAGATCAGAAACAGCGTCGCTTCCGGGCTGTGGGTGGAGAAGACCTTCGATCCGTTGATGACGTAATGGTCGCCATCCTCGCGGGCGCTGGTCTTCAGATCGGTGACGGCCGATCCGGCGTCCGGCTCGCTCATGCCCAGCGCCAGCAGCTTGCGTCCGCCGAGCAGGTCACCCAGCCAGCGCTCCTTCTGCTCGGGGCTGGCATATTCGGCAAAGGTGCGGATCGGCCCAAAATTGCCCGCTTGGACGACGTCGGCGCTCTTGGGACAGACCAGCGCCAGCTCCTGGATGGCGATCACCGCGTCCATCAGCGTGCCACCGATTCCGCCGTCCTCCTCGCGGATGGTGATGCCCAGCAGCCCCATCTCCGACAGTTTCGCGGCCACGTCCCACGGAAAGGCCGGGGAGTGGGCGCGCTTCAGCGCGTCGGCAGCCAGCTCGGCGCGGGCAAAGCGGCGCACGGAGTCGGCGAAGGCGCGCTGTTCCTGGTTGAGTTGAAAGTCCATGGCTCCGACGGGGCTATCGATTTGCGTTGCAGACAATCAATCGCATTGACGAACAAGCGGCAAATTCCTAGTTGTTGGGCATACATAACCTTTTGTAATGGAGCCGAGACGGTGCGCCCAATCCCCCCGCTCAACCCGCTCCATGTCTTCGAATGCGCTGCCCGGCATGGCAGCTTCACCAAGGCGGCGGACGAGTTGAGCGTCACCCAACCAGCGGTCAGCCGGCAGGTCGCCTTGCTGGAGGATTACCTGGGGGTGCGGCTGTTCCACCGCGAGGCCCGCGGCCTGACCCTGACCAGCGAGGGCAAGCGGTACGCGGCGCAGATCGCACCGGCCTTCCGCTGCATCGCGGAGGCGACGTCCGAACTGGTGTCCGCCCGTGCCGCCGCTCCCTTGAAGCTGCAGGTCTATGCAACCTTCATGGCGAAATGGCTGATGCGGCGCCTTCCGCAGTTGCAGACCAACCACCCTGATCTGCGGCTGCGCACCCGAACCGCGGTGACGCCGGTCGACTTTGCCCGCGACAACGTCGACGCGGCGATCCAGTTGGGCACCGGCGATTGGCAGGGCATGGACTCGGTTTTCCTGTTTGCCGACGAGATCCTGCCGGTCTGCAGCCCCACCCTGCTCGCCAGCGGCCCGCCGGTGAGAACGCCGGCCGATCTGCAGCGCTACCCGCTGCTGCATTCCCATTACCGGCGGCGGGACTGGTCCGACTGGCTGGAGGCGGCTGGCGTGACGATGGCGGAGACGCAGGAGCCGCTGATGTTTCCCAGTTCGCTGCTGACCTATCAGGCCGCCCTGGACGGGCTGGGCATCGCCATGGGCCAACCCGCCATGCTGGAAACCGAACTGCGCAGTGGCAGTCTGGTCTGTCCGATCGACCAGCCCTTGCGCCGCGATCTCGGCTATTATTTCGTGGTGCCGCCCAACCACCAGGACCGCGCCCGCATCGCCAAGGTGCGCAACTGGCTGCTGGAGCAGGTGGCGATTGGCTGAGGCCTGGCGGCGTACCATTACCGCAGGTTATGCCCCGCCAAGTTTATGTCAGTTGTCTGGTCCATTCCGGCTTCCGATAGTTGAGGCGGCGGCCGGCCGCATTGCCGATGCCGCAAGCCGCCGTCAACTCCCCGCCCAACAACGCGCCCGCTCCGCCCCCGAAGGTTGCGGGCACCGGAAGACCCAGCCCATGACTGAAGCATTTCTGTGCGACGCCGTGCGCACGCCGATCGGGCGTTACGCCGGCGCGCTGGCGCCGGTACGCGCCGATGATCTCGCCGCCATCCCCCTGCGGGCATTGCTCGACCGCAACCCATCCCTCGATCCGTCGGCAATCGACGACGTGATCCTGGGCTGCGCCAACCAGGCGGGAGAGGACAACCGCAACATCGCTCGCATGGCGGTCCTGCTGGCCGGTCTGCCCGAAACGGTTCCCGGCACCACGGTGAACCGCCTGTGCGGATCGGGGCTCGACGCCATCGCGCTCGCGGCGCGCGGCGTGCGCGCGGGCGAACAATCCCTGCTCCTGGCCGGCGGAGCGGAGAGCATGTCGCGCGCGCCCTTCGTGATGGGAAAGGCAGAAGGCGCTTTCTCCCGTGCGATGCGGCTGGAAGACACCACCATGGGCTGGCGCTTCGTCAACCCGCGACTGAAGGCGTCGCACGGCGTTGACACCATGCCGGAAACCGCCGAGACGGTGGCCGAACGGTATGGCATCGCCCGCGACGATCAGGATGCTTTCGCCCTGCGCTCGCAGCAGCGGGCCGCCGCCGCTCAGCGCAGCGGACGCCTTGCACGGGAAATCGTCGCCGTGCCGGTCGCCGGTCGCAGGGGGGCGATCACCGAGGTGACAGCCGACGAACATCCTCGCCCGGACACCACGCTCGATCAGCTCGCCGCGCTGAAGCCGGTGGTGCGTCCCGGCGGTACTGTGACCGCCGGCAATGCGTCCGGCATCAACGACGGCGCGGCGGCGCTGATCGTCGCCGGAGAGACGGCAGCCAGGCGTCATGGCCTCACGCCGCGTGCCCGCATCGTCGGCGCGGCGGTGGCCGGCGTCGAGCCGCGCGTGATGGGTATGGGACCGGTCCCGGCGGTGCGCCTCCTGCTCGACCGCACCAGCGTGCCGCTCGACCGCATCGACGTGATCGAGTTGAACGAAGCGTTCGCCGCACAGGGCCTTGCCTGCCTTCGGGAGCTTGGACTGGCGGATGACGATCCGCGGGTCAATCCCAATGGCGGTGCCATCGCGCTCGGCCATCCGTTGGGGATGTCCGGTGCGCGGCTGGCCACCACCGCGTTGATCGAACTGGAGCTGCGCGGCGGCCGGTACGCCCTGTGCACCATGTGCATTGGTGTCGGCCAGGGCATCGCACTGCTGCTTGAACGGGTGTAGCAGCGATTGTTTCTTCAGAGCAAAGGGCGCCTCCCGGTGGAGGTCGCCCTTTTTCGTGAACGATTGACGACCGATCACAGCGCCTGCTGCAGCTCCGGCACAGCCTTGAACAGGTCCGCGACGAGGCCGTAGTCGGCGACCTGGAAGATCGGTGCCTCCTCGTCCTTGTTGATGGCGACGATCACCTTGCTGTCCTTCATGCCGGCCAGATGCTGGATCGCACCCGAGATGCCGACGGCGACGTACAGCTCCGGCGCCACGATCTTGCCGGTCTGGCCGACCTGATAATCGTTCGGCACGAACCCCGCGTCCACGGCGGCCCGGCTGGCGCCGACCGCGGCGCCCAGCTTGTCGGCGATGGCCTCCAGCAGGTGGAAGTTGTCGCCCGACTGCATGCCACGCCCGCCGGAGATGATGATGCGGGCGGCGGTCAGCTCCGGACGCTCCGACTTCGACAGTTCGGCCGAGACGAAGCTCGACAGGGCGGGATCGGCCACGGCGGCGATGCTCTCGACCGGGGCGCTGCCGGTGGCTGCCGCCGCTTCGAAGGCGGTGGTGCGGACGGTGATGACCTTCACCGGGTCGGCCGACTGCACGGTGGCGATGGCGTTGCCGGCGTAGACCGGCCGCTCGAACGTATCCGAAGAGACCACGGCGGTGATGTCGGAGATCATCGCCACGTCGAGCAAGGCGGCGACGCGCGGCAGCACGTTCTTGCCGGCTGAAGTGGCGGCGGCGAGGACATGGCTGTAGCCGGGGGCGAGCGACACCAGCAGCGCCGCGACCGGTTCGGCCAGGGCATGCTCGTAGGCGGCATCGTCGGCGAGCAGCACCTTGGCGACGCCGGCCAGCTTGGCGGCCTGCTCGGCAGCCGGCGCGGCGTTGCGGCCGGCGACCAGGAGGTGGATGTCGCCACCGAGCTTGGCGGCGGCGGTCACCGCGTGGGCGGTGGCAGGCTTGAGGATGACGTTGTCGTGGTCGGCGAGGATCAGGATGGGCATGGCGGATTCCTCTGGCGGGCGGGGGTGGGGGCGAGTGCGGGCACTTGCCCCCACCCCGACCCTCCCCCGCTTCGCAGGGGAGGGGGAAAGTGCTGATGCGGGAGAGCGGCGGAGTTCCCTCCCCTGCGAAGCGGGGGAGGGTTAGGGTGGGGGCACCGGAGCCGGCGCTCAGATCACCCGCGCCTCGTTCTTCAGCTTGTCGACCAGCGTGGCGACGTCAGGCACCTTGATGCCGGCCTGACGCTTGGCCGGCTCGGTGACCTTCAGCATGGTCAGGCGCGGCGTCACATCGACGCCGAGCGCGTCCGGCGTGACGGTCTCCAGCGGCTTCTTCTTCGCCTTCATGATGTTGGGCAGCGAGGCGTAGCGCGGCTCGTTCAGGCGCAGGTCGGCCGTCACCACCGCCGGCAGCTTCAGCTCCACCGTCTCCAGCCCGCCGTCGATCTCGCGCGTCACCGCGACCTTGCCGTCGCCGGCAACGATCTTCGAGGCGAAGGTGCCCTGACCCCAGCCGAGCAGCGCCGCCAGCATCTGGCCGGTCTGGTTGCAGTCGTCGTCGATCGCCTGCTTGCCGAGGATGACGAGGCCGGGGGCCTCCTTCTCGACCAGGGCCTTCAGCACCTTGGCGACGGCGAGCGGCTCGGTCGTCACGTCGGTCTGCACCAGGATGGCGCGGTCGGCACCCATGGCGAGAGCGGTGCGCAGGGTCTCCTGGGCCTGAGTCGGGCCGACGGAGACCACGACGATCTCGGTCGCCTTGCCGGCTTCCTTCAGGCGCACGGCTTCTTCGACGGCGATCTCGTCGAAGGGGTTCATGCTCATCTTCACGTTGGCGGTCTCGACGCCGCTGCCATCCGCCTTGACGCGGATCTTCACGTTGTAGTCGACCACTCGCTTAACGGGGACGAGTATCTTCATGGTTTGCATCCTTATGCGGCTCTGATGTCGGCAAGGAAGCGGTTGATCTCCTGATGGAGGTCCCCTGCCTGCCGCGCGAGATCGTTGGAGGCGCTCAGCACGTCCCCCGCCGCGGTCTTGGTGGTGTCGGCCGACCGCGCGACGCTGTCGATGATGGTGGTGACGGATTGGGTGGCCTTGGCGACCTGGGCGGCATTGGTGGCGATCTCGGCGGTCGCCGTTTCCTGCTCCTCCACCGCTTCGGCGACGATGCCGGAGATGCGGCCCATGTCCTGGATCACCACGACGATCTGACCGATGGCGGCGGCGGCACCGTCTGTTACCGATTGCATGGTCGCGATCTGGCTGCCGATCTCGTCGGTGGCTCTGGCGGTCTGCGCCGCCAGATGCTTCACCTCGCCGGCGACGACGGCGAAGCCTTTGCCGGCCTCCCCCGCCCGTGCCGCCTCGATGGTGGCGTTCAGCGCCAGCAGGTTCGTCTGGGCCGCGATGTCGTGGATCAACTGGACCACCGCACCGATGCGGCTGGCCGTCTCCACCACCACCCGCATGGTCTCCCCGGCCTCGGTCGTCGCCCCGACGGCAGCCTGGGTGATGCGGCCGGATTCATCGATATAGCGGCTGATATCGGTGATCGAGGCACTCAGTTGGTTGGCCGCCGACGCCACCGTGCCGACGCTGGCCGCCGTCTCGTCGGCCGCAGTGGTGACGCCGGTCGCCTCGCTCAGCGTGCGGTCGGCACCGATGCTCATCGAGCGTGCCGTCGCCTCCAGCCCCTCGGCCGCCGCGGTCACCGCCCGGACGATGCCGCCGACGCGCCGGTCGAAATCCGCCGTCATCCTTTCCACTTCCTGCGCCCGCTCGTCGCGCAGGACACGGACACGCTCCTGTTCGGCATGGAGCACGTCGGCACGGATCAGCGCCTCCTTGAAGACCTGCATGGCGCCGGCCATCCGCCCGATCTCGTCGCCCCTTTCGGTGGCGGGGATCTCCAGCCGGCGGTCGCCCTCGGCGAGGCGCTGCATTGCCACGCACATGGCCGTCAACGGCCGGACGATGCCGCGGGCCAGCAGGATTCCGGCGAAGCTGACGACCAGGAGCAGGGCGGCGCCCACCCCGATCATCTGGTTGCGCATGGCGCGGACAGGAGCCAGGATTTCGTCGACCGACGCCTCGGCCAGCACCAGCCAATGCAGTCCGTCATGGCTCACCGGCCGATAGGCGGCGAGCGCCGGAGAGCTGCCGCCGAAGCGGGTGGCCTCCATGACGCCGATATGATCGGGGTCGGCCTTTGCCGCCGCGACGACGGGGCTGTCATAAGGCGCCAATATGCCCTGCCCGCCGGAGAAACGCGGCGTGCTGCGCAGACGACCATCGTCGCCGACCAGGAAGGTGTCTCCGGTTTCTCCCATGCCGTCGCTCGCCAGCATGATGCGGTCGATCCCGTCCGCTTCAATCCTGAAAACCAGCGTCGCCAGATTCTGTTGGCGACCATCCGGGAACCGAAGGGCGACCGGCGCCGCCAGGAAGGCGGAGGCGGCTTTGCCGGCGGCATAGGGCGCGAAGTCGGCGATCATCGCCTCGCCGGCCATAGTGCCCGCCGTGATGCCATCCACGAGACGACGCAGCGGGCCTTCGGCGACCGGCTTGGCGAAATCGTCTTTTTTAGCAGCGCTGTAAAGGACGGTGCCGTCCGGCGCCACCAGCAACACGTCGGCCAGGCCGCGCCGCTGCATCAGATCGCTCATCCAGCCATGCAGGCGCAGATGCGCCGTGTCGTACATGGCGTTGTCGGCCGATTTCTCCAGATTGTAGCGCTCTGGCGCCGGATAGGGATTGTCGTCGACATAGCGTTTGCGCAGCAGGGCGGTGGGATCGCCACGGTCGGCTTCGATCCGCCAACCGTTGACGAGGGCCACCGCCGCATCGCGCATGGACCGGGTGTTGGCGGTCAGCACGACATCGCCTTCCAGCCCTTCGATATAGGACCGCACGCTGGCGGCACGGGCGTCGGCCAATGCCACCAGCTTTTCGCCGGCCGCCGCGCGCAGGCGACTCGATGCCGCGGAGTAGGCGAAGCCGCCGAGCAGGATCGCCGTGACCACCGCGGCGCCCACCAGCGCGCCGGGAATCCTATGGCGCAGCAGCAGGCGCCTTCCGTCGAGGCGGGACATCAGCGGTTCCCCCTGCCTGGCAGCCGGTGCATCAGTTCGCCGATGATACCGCGGCGGAAGAGCAGGACGCAGACGACGAAGATGCAGCCGATCACCACCGGCACCGGCAGGCTGGTGGAGGCGAGGTAGCTTTCCAGCGTCACCACCAACCCGGCACCGACCACCGGCCCGAACAGCGTGCCCATGCCGCCCAACAGCGTCATCAGCACCACCTCGCCCGACATCTGCCACGTCACGTCGGTCAGGCTGGCGAGCTGGAACACCAGCGCCTTGGTCCCGCCGGCCAGCCCGGCCAGCGAGGCCGACAGCACGAAGGCCACCAGCTTGTAGCGGTCGGTGCGGTAGCCGAGCGACACCGCGCGCGGCTCGTTCTCGCGGATCGCCTTCAGCACCTGGCCGAAGGGCGAATGCACCGTGCGCCAGATCAGGGCGAAGCCGGCGACGAAGATCGCCAGCACGGCGTAGTACATGGTCAGCGGCTGGCTGAGGTCGAACAGCCCGAACAGCAGGCCGCGCGGCACGCCCTGGATGCCGTCCTCGCCATGGGTGAAGGGCAGCTGCAGCGCCAGGAAGAACACCATCTGCGACAGCGCCAGCGTGATCATGGCGAAATAGATGCCCTGCCGGCGGATGGCGATCAGGCCGAAGACCAGCCCCAGCAGCCCGGCGACCACGGTGGCGGCGAGCAGGCCTGCCTCCGGCGCCCAGCCCCATTCCTTCACCACATGCGCGGCGATGTAGGCCGCCCCGCCGAAGAAGGCGGCATGGCCGAAGCTGAGCAGCCCGGCGAAGCCGATCAGCAGGTTGAAGGCGCAGGCGAACAGCGCGAAGCACAGCACCTTCATCAGAAAGACGGGATACAGGACATAGGGCGCCAGGACCGCCAGCAGCAGCCCGGCTCCGGTCAGCAGGATCTTCGGCGAGCCGCCGGACATGACAAGGCCTTCGTGCAGTGTGTCGCGGGTTTGCATGGTCATGGCTTATCTCTCCCGTCCGAACAGGCCGGCCGGCTTCACCATCAGCACCACGGCCATAATGACGAACACCACGATGTTGGACGCTTCGGGATAGAAGACCTTGGTCAGCCCTTCCAGCAGCCCCAGCCCGAGGCCGGTGACGATGGCGCCGAGGATCGACCCCATGCCGCCGATCACCACCACCGCGAACACCACGATGATCAGGTTCGACCCCATCAGCGGCGACACCTGATAGATCGGCGCCGCCAGCACGCCGGCCAGACCGGCCAGCGCCACCCCAAACCCGTAGGTCAGCGACACCATCACCGGCACGTTGATGCCGAAGGCCTGCACCAGCGTCGGGTTCTCGGTCGCCGCCCGCAGATAGGCGCCCAGCTTGGTGCGCTCGATGGCGAACCAGGTGCCAAGGCACACCAGAAGCGACGCCGCCACCACCCAGCCGCGGTAGGTCGGCAGATACATGAAGCCCAGGTTGGTGCCGCCCTTCAGCAGGTCGGGAATGGGATAGGGCTGGCCCGACACGCCGTACTGGTGGCGGAAGGCGCCCTCGAAGATCAGCGCCAGCCCGAAGGTCAGCAGCAGGCCATAGAGATGGTCGACCTTGTAGAGCCGGCGCAGCATGGTGCGCTCCAGCACCAGCCCGACGGCGCCGACCACCAGCGGCGCCAGCACCAGCGCCCCCCAGTAACCGACGCCGGCATGGCTCAGCAGAAGCCACGCCACGAAGGCGCCGACCATGTACAAGGCGCCATGCGCCATGTTGACGACGTTGAGCATGCCGAAGATCACCGCCAGCCCCAGGCTGAGCAGCGCATAGAAGGAGCCGTTGATCAGGCCGAGCAGAAGCTGGCCGAACAGGGCTTGCGGCGGAATGCCGAGCAGTTGGGACATCGGGCGTCTCTCTCCCGCTCACACGCCGAGATAGGTGTGGAGCTTGTCCATGTTGGCGTCGAGCTGGTCGTTGGGGATCATGTCCACCACATGCCCCTCCTCCATCACGTAATGGCGGTCGGCGATGGTGGCGGCGAAGCGGAAGTTCTGCTCCACCAGAACGATGGTGAAGCCGCGGGCCTTGAGCGCCCGCACCGCCACGCCGATCTGCTCGATGATGACCGGGGCCAGACCCTCGGTCGGCTCGTCCAGCAGGATCAGGGTGGCGCCGGTGCGCAGGATGCGGGCGATCGCCAGCATCTGCTGCTCGCCGCCCGACAGCCGTGTTCCCTGCGTCGAGCCGCGGCCCTTCAGGTTGGGGAACAGGTCGTGGATCTGCGGCACCGTCATCCCGCCGTCCTTCACCACCGGCGGCAGCGTCAGGTTCTCGTCCACGCTGAGCGAGGAAAAGATGCCGCGCTCCTCCGGCACATAGCCGATGCCAAGGCGCGGGATCCTGTGCTGGGCCATGCCGATCAGCTCGGTGCCCTGGAAGCGGATGGAGCCGGTGCGCTTGCCCATGATCCCCATGATGGCGCGCATGGTCGAGGTCTTGCCGGCGCCGTTGCGGCCCAGCAGCGTCACCACCTCGCCCTGGCGCACCTCCAGGCTGACGCCGTGCAGCACATGGCTTTCGCCGTAGTAGCCGTGCAGGTCGGCGATCTCCAGCATCGCCGTTCCGGTGTGGGCGGTTTTGGTCATCGCGCCGTCAGGCATGTCCGGTCCCCATATAAGCTTCCATCACCTGCGGGTTCTTGGAGACGACCTCGTACGGCCCCTCCGCCAGGATCTCGCCGCGGCGCAGAACGGTGATGGTGTCCGACAGGTGGGCGACGACCGACAGATTGTGCTCCACCATCAGCACGGTGCGGTCGGCGGCGACGCGCTTGATGAGAGCCGCCGTGCCCTCAATGTCCTCATGGCCCATGCCGGCCAGCGGCTCGTCGAGCAGCATCACCTCCGGGTCGAGCGCCAGGGTGGTGGCGATCTCCAGGGCGCGCTTGCGGCCATAGGGCAGCTCGGCGGCGGTGTGGCCGGCCCAGGGGGTGAGGTTGACCGCCTCGATCAGTTCCAGCGCCCGGTCGTGCAGGTCGTAGAGCGACGACTCGGACTTCCAGAAATGGAAGCTGGTGCCGAGCGGCCTCTGCAAGGCGACGCGGACATTCTCCAGCACGCTCAAGTGCGGGAAGACGGCCGAGATCTGGAAGGAGCGGACCAGCCCCATCAGCGCGATGTCGGCCGGCTTGGTGCGGGTGATGTCGCGGCCCTTGTAGAGGATCTGGCCGCGCGTGGGGGTGAGGAACTTGGTCAGCAGGTTGAACACCGTGCTCTTGCCGGCGCCGTTCGGGCCGATCAGCGCGTGGATGGTGCCGCGGCGAACCTGGAGGTTCACCTCCTTCACCGCCACGAACCCCTTGAACTCCTTCGTCAGGTTGCGCGCTTCCAGGATGATGTCGTCGTTCGGTGCGGCGTTCATTCCTGTCCTTTTCCGGTCTTGGGTCGGTCGGCCGGCGGCGGGCCGACATAGCGTGATGTCGGCCGCAGCATGCGTCCGGTCCGTTCCTGTTCGCGCACATGCGCCGCCCATCCGGCCGCGCGGCTGGCCGCGAAGAGTGGTGTGAAGCCGGCACGCGGCACACCGAGCGCTTCCAGCAGCAGGGCGGCGAAGAATTCCACATTGGTGTGAAGGGGCCGGTCGGGACGACGCGACGCCATCACCGCCAGAACCGTCCGCTCGACCGCTTCGGCAAAGGCGAGCCGACCCTCGGGTGCCCGGCTCGCGCCGGACCGCTGCAGAGCCAGCAGGCTGTCCTTCATGACATCGGCGCGTGGATCGCGGATATGATAGGCTCGTGACCCGAAGCCCATCAGGCGCTCGCCCCGGTCGAGCGCAGCCGCCACCCAGACGTCCGCATGGTCCGCCTCGCCGATAGCGTCCAGCATGTCAAGGACCAGCCCCGGCGCGCCGCCATGCAGCGGCCCTTCCAGCGCGCCCAACGCCGCCACGGCGGCGGCCAACAAGCCGCCCCTGGTCGAGGCGACCACGCGGGCGGTGAAGGTCGAGGCGTTCACGCCATGATCGACCATCGCGACCAGATAGCGGTTCAGTGCCCGTATTTCCGCCTCGCCGGCAGCGGCGTCATGGATCATGCGCAACAGATCGGCGGCATGCGGCAAGGAGCGGTCCGGCGCCACCGGGGTTTGTCCGTGAACCAGCCGAACGGCCGATGCGGCGGCAACGGCCGCTCCCGCCACCAGCAGCAGCGGCGTCATCGCGCTTCCCGGCAGCGAGGCCAGCAGACAGCGCTGTAGCTCGATCACCGTGAGATCGGACGGCATGGCCGCAAATCGGGAAGACAGCCGCGCGAAGGCTTCGCACCGCGCCCCCCCAAGCGCATCCAGGCTCATCTGCGCCGGGTTCTTCGCGTCCCACAGGATCGCCACGACGTCTTCATAGGACCGGTCGATCAGGTCGGGCAGTCGATGCCCGCGCATCACCATCTCACCCGTCGCGGGGTCGCCCCCGCTCAGGCTGGTTTCGGCGGCCGATATCCGCTCCATCGTCATGCTGTCCAGTAAGGGGGAAAGGGCGCCACCGCTGGGAGGGCTGCGGCGGTTTCGGTGGGAATCCTAAGCAATTCGCCCTCCGGCTCAACTTCGTTTATGTAAGCAGCGCATTACCATCGGTTATGCTTCACCAGCCTCCGAGCCTTGCAGAGCACCGGCTACATCTTTTTGACCAGGGGGCACTCGCTGTCAGACAGCGGCCGGAAGGCGCGGTCGGCGGGAACGCTGCGGACCATCTTGTAATAGTCCCAGGGCGCCTTGGATTCGGCCGGGGTCTTGACCTGGAACAGGTACATGTCGCGCAGCACCCGGCCGTCCTCGCGCACGGTGCCGTTCTTCGTCATGAAGTCGTTCACCGGCGTTTCCTTCATCGTCTTCATGACGGTGGGGGCGGCGTCGGTCCCGGCGGCCTTGATCGCCTTCAGATAATGGCTGACCGCGCCGTAGACGCCGGCCTGGTAGAAGGTCGGCATCGCCTTGCGCTTCTCGAAGAAGCGTTTGGAGAAGGCGCGCGTCTCGTCGTCCATGTCCCAGTAGAAGGGCGTCGTCAGCATGATGCCTTGGGTCGCCGGCAGGCCCAGCGCGTGGACCTCGCTGATGGCGAGCAGCAGCGCCACGATGTTCTTGCCCGATTGGCCGAGCCCGAATTCCGCCGCCTGCTTGATGGCATTCTGGGTGTCGGCCCCAGCGGTGGCGAGCGCCACGACCTTGGCCGGCGACGCCTGGGCCTGGAGCAGGAAGGAGGAGAAGTCGGCATTGTTGGCCGGCATCCTGACGCTTCCCACCACCTTGCCCTTCTGGCTTTCGACGACGGCGCCGGTGTCACGCTCCAGCGCGTGGCCGAAGGCATAGTCGGAGGTCAGGAAGTACCAGCTGTCGAAACCCGAGGCCACCACCGCCTCGCCGGTCACATGGGCCAGCGCATAGGTATCGTAGGTCCAGTGGATGCCGTTCGCCGTGCAGGCCTTGCCGGTCAGGTCAGAGCTGGCCGGCGAGGAGAAGATGGCGACGCGGTTCTTCTCCTTGGTGATCTGCTGCACCGCCAGCGCCACAGCGGAGTTCGGCACGTCCATGATGGCGTCGACCTGATCGACGTCGTACCAACGCCGTGCCGTCGAGGCACCGACGTCGGCCTTGTTCTGGTGGTCGGCGAAGATCAGTTCAACGGGCGTGCCGTTGACGGAGCCGCCGAAATCCTCCACCGCCATCTGCGCCGCGGTGATCGAGCCTTGCCCGGTGCTGTCGGACAGCTGGCCCGAAAGATCGGTCAGGATGCCGATCTTGATCTTGCCGTCGCTGTAGGCGGCACTTTGCGCAAGCGCCGGCTGGGACAAGGTGTGGGCAAACAGGCAGGCGGCAACGGCCGCCGTTACGGCGTAACGGTTCATCAGTTCCTCCCTAGGGTATTTTTATGGATGGCCAGCTTTCCGGACGGTCAGGCGGCGTCCCTGGAGGCCGCCACATGCTGGGCGGCCAGCCGGCCGAACACCGCGCCGCGCAGGACCGAGGTCGAGCCGGTATAGACCTGGTGATAGAGGCCGACCGTCTCGCCCGCCGCATAGAGTCCCGGCATCGGCCTGCCATTGCCGTCCAGCACGCGGGCATCGACGTCCACCTTCAATCCGCCGAAGGTGAAGCAATTGGCCGAGACGATGGGGAAGGCGCGGAACGGACCCTTGGTCAGCGGGCGCGCCCAGTTGGTCTTGGCCGGGCTCAGCCCGGTGGTCGCCAGACCGTCCACCCGCGTCGGGTCGAAGCGGGTCGCGTTGGCCGGACAGGCGGCGTTGTAGGCGGCGACCGTCTCCAGCGTGGCGTCCAGCGGCAGCCCCAGCTTGCCGATCAGCGCGTCGAGCGTCGGCGCCTCGATGGCCGGCACGTCGCTGCGGATGCTGGCGCGCCAGCGTGGAATGTCCTCCACCTGGTCGTCGAACAGCACATAGGCGATCCCGTCGGGCTGATCGGCGACGATGCGGGTGATGTGGTCGTAGGTGGCGTCGGCGGTGCCCGGCGCCTCGTCGAGGAAGCGCTCGCCGCGCTTGTTGACCAGCACGCCATAGGGCCAGATGAAGATCACCGCTTCCGGCTGGCGCGACCGCGGATCGACCGGTTCGGCATGGTAGGAGCCGAAATCGCCGGCCGCCGCCGCCCCGGCGTCGAGCGCCATGCGGATGCCTTCGCCCCGATTGTAGTAGCCGCCGCGTGCCACCGGCCGCACATGCTTGGCGCGCTGGCCCATGTAGCGGGTCATCATCTCCGGATTGCCCTGATAGCCGCCCGACGCCAGGATGGTCGCCCGGCCGCGGATGGCGACGCGCAGCCCGTCCGTCCCGGTGGCATAGACGCCGCCGATGCGGCCCTCGTCGTCACGCAGCAGGTCGAGCGCCGTGGTGCGGTAGAGCACGCGGGCCCCCAGCGCCTTCGCCTCCGCCATCAGGCGTTCGATCAGGGCAAGGCCGCCGCCCTGCGCCGCGATGCGCTGGGTGTTCTGGGTCAGCAGATAGATCGGCTGCGGTTCGAACCGCAGGCCGAAGCCCTTCAGCCAGGCGATGGTCGGCGGCACCCGCTCGGCGAAGCGGGAGATCACCTCCGGATCGGGGAAGGGGTGGGCCTTCACATAGTCCGGCCAATGCTCGTAGGGTTCGGCGGCCGCCGCCAGCACGTTGGGATCGATGTTCAGCCCGGCATTGGCGGCGAAATGCTCCTCGAAATCGTCAGAGATCTCGGAATCGTTCTTCATCCGCATATAGGCTTCGGTCCAGCGCGAGTTGCCGCCGAAATCCTCCTCGGGCGCCCGCTCCAGCAGGGTGACCGACAGGCCGGCCTGCAACGCCGTCACCGCCGCCGAAAGCCCGGCGATGCCGCAGCCGACGATGACCAGATCGCTGATGGCGTGCTCAGACATCCGTGTTTCCTCCGTCATTTCATTGATCTTCCGACCTGTCCCGCATCATCCTGCGAGGCGTTTCCGGTCGCTGTCGGGTTCGCTGTCGGCCACCACGATTCCGGCTTCCGTCAGCTGCTCGATCGCCGCCGGACCGTAACCGAGTTCGGTCAGCACCGCGCGCGTGTCCTGTCCGATGCGTGGCGGGTCACGGCGGATCGTCAGATCGGTGTCAGCCACGTGGATCGGCAGCCGCGGCAGCGCGGTCCGCACCCCGTTGGGCAGGGTGGTCGGCATCAGCCCGCCGGTCGCCCGCAGATGCGGGTCCTCGAACAGATCCTCCGGCCGGGCGATGGGCGCGAAGGGAATGCGGGCGCGCTCGCACACCGACACCGCCTCCTCCATTGACAGGCTGCCGAACAGCCCGGTCAACAGCGGCAGCAGGCGCGGCCTGGCAGCGATGCGTTCGTTGTTGGTGCGGAAGTCCGGATCGTCGCGCAGGTCCGGCCGGTCGATGACGGCGCAGAAGCGCTCCCAATGGCTGTCGGTGGTGATGCCGACGAAGATCGGCCGGCCGCCGGCGGTACGGAAGGTCTCATAGACCGCCCAGGCCGACACGCGCTCCGGCATCGGCGGGATCGGCCCATCCGACTGGGCGGCGTAGCAGAGATGCTGCCCCATCAGGAACACCGTGGTCTCGAACAATGCGGTTTCGATGGTCTGGCCCTTGCCGGTGTGCTCACGCTCGCGCAGTGCCACCAGGATGGCGATGACCGCGAACATGCCGCCGGTGATGTCCACGACCGAGGTGCCTGCCCGCAAAGGCCGGCCGCTCGGCCCGGTCATATAGGCGAGCCCGGTCATCATCTGCACCACCTCGTCGAGCGCGAGGCGGCCGGCATAGGGGCCGTCGAGGAAGCCCTTCAGGCTGGCATAGATCAGGCGCGGGTTGACGCGGGCCAGCGCGTCGGCGCCCAACCCCAGCCGCTCCATCGTGCCGGGGGCGAAATTCTCCACCAGCACGTCGGCCTCGGCGACGAGGCGGCGCGCGATGTCACGGCCCTCCGGCGTCTTCAGGTCGACGGCGATGGAGCGCTTGTTGCGATTGAAATAGCCGAAATAGCCGGTGCCGAAGCCTTTCAGATGGCGGGTCGGCTCGCCGTTGGGCACCGGCTCGATCTTCACCACGTCGGCGCCGAGGTCGGCGAGGATCATCGCGCAGGACGGCCCCATCACCGTGTGGCCGAAATCGAGGATTTTGACGCCGGCCAGGGGAAGCGTTTTGCCGAGGGGTTGGTCGGTCATGCGCCATCTCCTGCAACCGGACGCGGCGACGCCCCGTCATAGCGGTAGGGAATAGACGGCGGCATCGGTCCCTTGATGCGGCCGCCCTGCTGCGACTGCTCCCAGGCGTGCGCCAGGATGCCAACCGAGCGCGACAGCACGAACAACCCGCGCCCAAGACCAGCCGGGAAGCCAAGTTCAGCGAAGACCACGGCGGTGGCGCCGTCGATGTTCATCGGCAGCCGCTTGCCCTTGCGCCCGGCAAGCGCATCCTCCACCGCGCGGCCGATGGCGGCGGCCTCTCCGGTCACGGTGCCCTCCCCTCTCGCCTCCTCGACCAGGGCCAGCAGCCGGCCGGCGCGCGGATCGACGGGATGGAAGCGGTGGCCGAAGCCGGGGATATGCTCGCGCCGCTCCAGCCGGGCGGCAATCTCGCTCTCCGCCGCCCCGGCCACGGACATGCCGTCCGCCATGCGAGCGGCGACGGCGGCGTACAGTTCCATGCATTGCTGGCCGGCGCCGCCATGGACGTCGCCCAGCGCATTGATGCCGGACGCCATGGCGTTGTTCAGTCCGACGCCGCAGGTGGCAGCCATACGGGCTGTGGCGATGGACGGCGCCTGTGGGCCGTGGTCCACCGCCGCCACCAGTGCTGCACCCAACAGCCGGCCCTGCGCCGGTGTCGGCAACTCGCCGCGCAGCATCAGCCAGACCATGTCGGGGAAGCCGATCGTGCCGATCAGCTCCTCGATGGCGTAGCCGCGCACCCGGATCGAGCCCGGATGGATGTCGATGATCGATGTTCGCCACCAGCCGGTGGCGCTATCGATGGTCGTTTCGGACATGGGAATGCTCCCGGAGGGCTCCCTTCGCAGGCCCGGCCTCAGCCGAGCACGAAGGGGTTTGCGCGGTTGGGTTTGGTGGTGATCCAGACACTCTTGGTCTGGAGATATTCCTTGATCGCCTCCACGCCGCCCTCTCGGCCGAGACCGGAGCGCTTGTAGCCGCCGAAGGGCGTGGTGAAGCTGGTGGAGCGGTAATTGTTCACCCACACCGTCCCGGCGCGCAGCCGGTCGACGCAGTACATCGCGCGGTGCAGGTCGCGCGTCCAGACGCCGGCCGCCAGACCGAATTCGACGTCGTTGGCGATGCGCAGCGCATCGTCCTCGTCCTCGAAGGGAATGACGCAGAGGACCGGGCCGAACACCTCCTCCTGGGCGATGCGCATGTCGTTGCGCACCTGCGTGAAGATGGTCGGCGCCACGAACTGCCCCTGGCCGTAGTCGGGCCCCGACAGGGCATGGCCGCCGAGCGCGCAGACCGCCCCCTCTTCCTTCGCCATGTCGATCATCCGCAGGATCTTCTCCCATTGCGGACGGGTGGCGATGGGGCCGATCTGCGTGTCCATCTTCGACGGGTCGCCGATGCGCGCCTCGGCAGCAGCCGCGACCAGCTTCTCGACGAAGGCATCGTGGATGGACTTCTGGACCAGCAGGCGCGAGCCGGCCATGCAGGTCTGGCCCGAGGCGCCGAACACGCCGGAGATCGCGCCCTTCACCGCCTGGTCGAGGTCGGCGTCGTCGAAGACGATGTTCGGCGACTTGCCGCCCAGCTCCAGCGTCACCTTCTTCAGGCCCGGCGCCGCGGCCTCGTTGACGCGCTGGCCGCCGATGTCGCCACCGGTGAAGGCGATCTTGGCGGTCAGGGGATGGCGCACCAGCGGCTCGCCCACCTCCGCACCGAAGCCGGTCACGACATTCACCACACCTCGCGGGAATCCCGCCTCGTGCGCCAGCTTCGCCAGTTCCAGGATGGAGGCGGAGGTGTACTCCGACGGCTTGATGACGATGGTGTTCCCGGCCGCCAGCGCCGGCGCCATCTTCCATGTGGTCAGCGCCAGCGGCGAGTTCCACGGCGTGATGGCGACGACGACGCCGAGCGGCTCGTACTTCACATAGTTGAAGACGTCGGCCTTGTTGATCGGCACGACCGCCCCCTGAACCTTGTCGGCCAGCCCGGCATAGTAATGGAACCACTGGGCCACGTTCCGCACCTGCCCGCTGACCTCGGCCATCAGCTTGCCGTTGTCGCGCTGCTCGATGGCGCCCAGCCGGTCGACGTTGGCCTCGATCAGTTCGGCCAGCCGACGCAGCAGGGCGCCGCGCTGGGTTGCCGTCAGCCCGGCCCAGTCCGGTGACAGGAAGGCGCGGTGCGCCGCATCCACCGCGCGGTCGGCATCAGCCTGCATGCCGCGCGGGATCTCCGCCCAGGCCCGCCCCGAAAAGGGCTCCGTCGTTTCGAACCACTCGTTGGAAACCGGATCGCACCAGCCCCCGTCGATGAACAGCTTGTAGCGTTCCACCCTCGGCCTCGCATAAGTTCTGTTAGATAGAACCGTGTTTCATCTAAGAGAACATAGGCGTGCCAAATGCGTCAAGCCCGAACCATTCGCTTCCTCACTTTTTTCAGCCAAGGCCTTGTACCGGCCATCCTTGACGTACGATGGTGGTGTCGGGGAAAAATGCGCGCCGAGGATGCTTATGGCCCATCAGCCAACAAAGGACGCGATATGACCGATGCGAAGGCCAACATGACGACCGCATCCTCCGGCGGGGTGGAGTCCGTCGACCGGGCGCTGAGCATCGTCGGCTGCTTCCAGGCAGGCGATCACGCCCTGAGTTTGACGGAGATCGCTGCGCGGACCGGTCTTTATAAAAGCACCATCCTGCGGCTGACCGTGTCGTTGGAGAAGGCCGGCTATCTGGTCCGCCATCAGGACAAGTCCTATCGGCTCGGCCCGGAGCTGATGCGGCTGGGGGGGCTCTACCAGCGCTCGCTGCGGCTGGAGGATCATGTCCGACCGGTGCTGCGCCAGCTGATGCGGGAAAGCGGGGAAAGCGCGTCCTTCTTCCGGCGCGAAGGGGCATGGCGTATCTGCGCGTTCCGCGAGGATTCGACCCAGGCGATCCGCGACCATGTCCATGAAGGCGACCGCTTGCCCCTGGACCGGGGGGCCGCCGGCCATGTGCTCACCCGCTTCGCCGGGACGGTATCGGCGGCCGACTTCGCCGCCCTTCCCCTGCGCTCCTTCGGCGAGCGCGAGTCGGAAACCGGGGCCGCCGCCGTACCGGTCTTTTCCCAGCGGGAGGGGCTGATCGGCGCCCTGACCCTGTCGGGTCCGCTGACCCGCTTCACCGAGGAGCGCGTGGCGGTGATGGCGCCCCTGTTGCTGGCCGCCGGTCGGCGGCTGTCCGAGACTCTGGGCGGACACTATCCGATTTGAAGGTTCGCCGGGGCTTCAAGGCCGGCGACAGGGAGTTGACATGGATACGCTGACTCAACAGGTGCGGGACGGGATCGCGGCGAACGGATTCTCGTTCATCCAGGCACCCGACATGCAGGCTCTGCTCGGCGCGGCCGGTCTGGCGGACTGGGACGGTTTCAGCAGCAGCTGGGACGACCTGGGCCTCGATCTCTACATGGCGGACGGCGGTCGTTACCGGCGGCGGCGCCATGCCGCCTTTGCGCTTTCGGCAGGGGACATCCGGCGCAAGCCGCACCAGCCCCATTACCAGAGCCGCGATTACAACCCGCTCAACGGCGGGATCGAGCGCTGGTTCGAGCCGGTCACCGACGGGATCGCGGCGCATCCCGCCCTGCGCGCGATCCTGGCGACCAGCTTCGCCCTGTTCGACCCGTTGACGCCGCCCGACGTCCGTCCCGAGGTCTGGCACACGGAGGTTCATCAGTTTCGCATCGAGGCGCGCGCGGGCGAGGCTGCCCAACCCACGCCCGAAGGCATGCATCGGGACGGCGTCGACTGGGTCCTGGTGATGCTGATCCGGCGCGAGAACATCGCGAGCGGCACCACCACCATTCACGACCTCAATGGCCACCCGCTGGGAAGCTTCACCCTGCGCCATCCGCTGGAATCGGCGGTGCTGAACGACGCGCGGGTGTTCCATGGCGTGACGCCGGTGGAACCCGCCGACCCGGACCGGCCCGCCTTCCGAGACGTTCTCGTGGTGACCTTGCGTCGCCCGTGACCGGTTCTCCCTTCCGGCCCATCACCGCTCTTCCACCGGCGCCACCTTCGGGAACAGGATGAAGGCCGCCAGCGCCGCCACGGCCGCCGCCAGCCACACCCCGCTCCAACTCGCCCGTTCCAGCACATGGGGAATGGCCAGCGGGGCGAGGAAGTAGGCGCCGAAGGCGAAGGTGTTGCCGAGGCCGAGAGCCGTGCCGGTGTGCGCGATGCCCATGATGCTGGCGAGTTCGGTGAAGGCGATGCCGTGCCAGCTGGACGCGACGATCCCGCCGGCGACCAGGACGACGACCACCGCCACAACGAACGCACCGCCGGGCTCCGGCAGAGCGCTGTCGATCGCGACGATGCCGGCCAGCACGCAGTAGACGACGGCCGTCAGCAAAGCGCATGCCTTGAGGAACGGCCGGCGATTGCGGCGACGGTCGGTGAAGTGGCCGCTCCAAACACGGACGACGGCGGCACCAAGCTGGATCGCCACGATGCTGGCACTCACCGCGGCGGTGCCGAGATGACCGACATCGTTCAAGAAGATCGCCGCGAAGGTCACGACCGCCACCTGCGGAATGCACAGCGCGCCGATGCCGAAGACCGTTTTCCAAACCTGTCCGTTGCGCAGCGGTCCCTTTCCGGAGATCCGCGAAGAGGTCCCCGCCATCATCTTCGCCGCCATCACGGGAGGTTCGCTCACCCACAGCCACACGAACCCGGTGGTAATGAGGCAGAACGCCGCCAGCGTGCCGTAGACGCCCTGGAATCCGACGCCCTCGGCGAGCGGGGGAAGGATCAGCGCCCCGGCGGCACCGCCGGCCGGTAGCGCCATCTGCCGGACACTCATGGCGAATCCCCGCTCGCCTTCGCCGAACCACGCCATGACCGCCCGCCCGCTCGACCCGTTCAGGCTGCCGCCGATCATGCCGACCAGCAGGAAGGCGCCTGCGAGAAACGTGGTGGACGGAATGCGGCCCGGCACCGGCGATAGCAGCAGCGCCATGAGCGCCAGCACCAAACCGGTCAGGCCGAGCCCCGTCAGCAGCACCTTGCGGTCGCCCCACCGGTCGGTCAGCATCCCCCACAGCAATTCGCTGCCCGCGACTCCCAGCCCCATGGCCCCGATCACCAGCCCCAGATCCGTCGCCGCGAGCCCGTAATCGGCCCGCATGGAGACGGCCGTCGCCGGAAGCCCGGTCAGGGCCGCGGCAAAGCTGCCGTTGGCGGCCACCCCAACCCCCAGCACCTTCCAGCGATGCAGGTTCTTGTCGGTGGATTCCCTGGCGGCGCCATTGTCGCCGATATCTCGCAATGAGGCCCGTCGGGCCCGTTCGTCACTGGTCGTCGTCATGTCCGGAAGCCTCGATGTCGCTTGTGCTTGCCTCCTTGCTGATACCGCGCGACAATCATTCTGATAATCAGGATTATCTGTACCATTGATCCCGAAAATCAGGACTGTTGCCCGTGAGCAAGGTGATCTTCGATCTCGACGTGCTGCGCAGCTTCGTCACCGGTATGGACCTCGGCAGTTTTGCCAAGGCCGCGGACCGGCTGGGCCGCTCGACTTCGGCCGTAAGCGCACAGATCAGGAAGCTCGAGGAACAGGCCGGCGTGCCGATCTTTCGCAAGGCCGGTCGGGGCCTTGCCCTGACCGAGGCGGGGGAGACCATGCTCGCCTACGCCCGGCGCCTGCTCGACCTCAATGACGAGGCCGTCACCGCTCTTCACGGCATGACATCGGAAGGGTGGCTGCGGGTCGGCATGCAGGAGGATTTTGCGGAAAAGCTGTTGCCGGCGGCGCTCGGCCGCTTTGCCCGCGCGCATCCCAAGGTCCGGATCGAGGCGCGTGTCGGCCGCAACAACGATCTGCTCGACCGGGTGGCGCGGGGGCAACTGGACTTCGCCCTCGCCTGGGACAATGGGGCGGCGGCGCCGTTCAAGACCGACATCGCCACTCTTCCCGTCCGCTGGATCGCGCCCGGCACCGGCATGGCGATGCCAACATCCGAGGACGGAGCGCTGCCGCTGGTTTCCTTCGATGACGGCTGCTGGTTCCGGGGCGTCGGTACGGCGGCGCTCGACCGTGCCGGCCGGGCATGGCGCATCGCACTGACGAGCCCCAGCCTTTCGGGATTGTGGGCCGGCGTCGAAGCGGGGCTGGGACTCACCCTGCGGACGCCGATCGGCCTGTCGTCCGGCGTCCGCGTGGTGGAGGAAGGGACCCAGGGCCTGCCTCCGCTTCCCTCGATAAACCTCGCGATCTACCGGAAGGATGCGACGCTCGATCCTCTGGCGGAACGGCTGATCGACATCGTCACGGATGGCGTGCGGGACCTGACCTGACGAAATGCCGCAGACGCCGCGGTTGACCCTCAGCCAAAGGCTCAACTACCATACCAGCAACTGGAATGGTAGTATGCAACGCCACGAACGGTCCCGAAGCGGCACCGCTCCCGACGATGGCCGGACTGCTCCAGGAAACAGTTCTGAAACGTGCGACCGCCGCCCGGTGGTGCCGCGGGAAATCCGGGTAACCGGTTCCCGCGCCTGCCCATCGGTGCGCCCGAAAACATTGGGCCAAGGCATTTGATGGACACGAACCGGTGCGCAGATCCTGCGCAGTGTCCGGCGGCGGTGTGCGTCCTGGCTGGAGATGCCAATCATGAGCGAACAGACTATTGCCGACGCCCCACCCGGCCAGTCGGCGGGACCGGTCCACAAGGCCGGCGGCATCGGCAACGCGGCGGGCAAAGCGGCGGTCACGGTAAGCAAGGCCATCGGCCGCTATCGCTGGACCATCTGCGGCCTGCTCTTCTTCTCGACAACCATCAACTACATGGACCGGCAGGTCCTGGGCCTGCTGAAGTCCACGCTGATGGGCGACATGGGCTGGACCGAGTCCGACTTCGGCGACATCGTCGCCGCCTTCTCGCTGGCCTACGCCTTCGGCTATGTCGGCTGCGGCCGGCTGATGGACAAGATCGGCATCCGCATCGGCCTGCCGGCCGCGGTCGCCGGCTGGAGCTTCTTCGCCTGCGTTCATGCCTTCATGGGCAGCGTCTTCGGCTTCAAGGTGGCGCGCGCCGGCCTGGGCCTGACCGAGGGCGGCAATTTCCCGGCTTCGATCAAGGCGGTGTCGGAGTGGTTCCCAGCCAAGGAACGGGCGCTCGCCACCGGCATCTTCAACGCCGGCTCCAACGTCGGCGCGGTCGTGGCGCCGATCCTGGTACCGATCCTGCTCGTCGCCTACGGCTGGCAGGCGGCCTTCCTGGTCACCGGCGGCATCGGCTTCTTCTGGGTCATCGCCTGGCTGCTGATCTACCGCAAGCCGGAAGACCATCCGAAGCTGACGGCGGAGGAGCTGGCCTATATCCGCAGCGATCCCGTCCAGCCGCAGGAGAACATCCCCTGGATCAAGCTGCTGAGCTATCGTGGCACCTGGGCGAACATCGTCGGCACCTGCTTCTCGGCGCCCGTCTGGTGGTTCTACCTGAACTGGGTCCCGGGTTTCCTGAACAAGCAGTATGGCGTCAACCTGTTCGGGGCGATGCTGCCGCTGATCATCATCTACACCATGGCGGATTTCGGCAGCGTCGGCGGCGGCTGGTTCTCCTCCCACTTGATCAAGCGCGGCATGAAGCCCCTGCGCGCCCGCAAGCTGACCTTCCTGGTCTGCGGCCTGTGCGTGCTGCCGGTGTTCTTCGCCTCGACCGTGTCCAACATGTGGCTGGCCGTTCTGCTGATCGGCATCGCCGCCTCCGCCCATCAGGGCTATTCGGCCAACGTCTACACCATCGTGTCCGACACCATGCCGCGCAATGCGGTGGGTTCGGTGGTCGGCATCGGCGGCTTCTGCGCCTATTTCGTCGGCATGTTCGTGTCGATGGGCGTCGGTCGCCTGCTGGATGCGACCAACGGCAACTATCAGGTGCTGTTCGGCATCGCATCGGTGCTCTACCTCGTCGGTCTGGCGATCATGCACCTGATCCTGCCGAAGACCGGATCGGGCAAGACCCCGGCCGGGATCGAGGTCTGACCTCGCCTGGACTCCACCTCGCCACTCCGGGGCGCCCCGCCCCGGAGCCCTCACCAGCGACCAACAGTTCTACCGAATGACGGTGCACCGGCCACCCGCGCTGCCCCCGGGGCAGCGGATGGGGAGACCGCAGCGACCGCCGCGAACCGGAGCCCATCATGCCCGACGCGAACACCGCCCTGCTGGCGGCCCGTCCTTCACGAACCCGTCTATCCACTGCCACCATTGACCGCCTGCCCCTGACCGTCCAGCGTCCCGCCTACGACCGCGCCGCGGTGACGCCGGGCATCGTCCATATCGGCCTCGGCGCCTTCTGCCGCGCCCATCTCGCCACCTACACCGACGATGTGCTGGCGACCGGTGACCGGAGCTGGGGCATCGTCGGTGTCGACCCGCTGTCCCCCGCGATCCGCGACGCGCTGAAGCCGCAGGATTGCCTCTACACCCTGCTGGTGCGCGAGGAGAACCGCGACCGGCTGCGCGTCGTCGGCTCCTTCCTCGACGCGCTGGCGACCGCCGACCAGTCGGACGAGGTGTTGGCCTTGATGGCGAAGCCGGACATCCGGATCGTCACCCTGACGGTCACGGAAAAGGGCTATTGCCAGGATGCCGCCACCGGGTCGCTGGATGAGGCGCATCCGCTGATCCGCGCCGACCTTGCCGACCCCGCCAATCCGCGCAGCGTCCCCGGCCTGCTGGCGGAAGCGATCCGCCGCCGTCGCGCCGCCGGAGTGCCACCCTTCACCGTGCTGGTCTGCGACAACCTCGCCCAGAACGGTGTCAAGGTGCGCGGCATCGTCGTGCGCTATGCCGAGCTGTGCGATCCGGAGCTTGCCGCCTACATCGCGGGTCAAGTCAGCTTCCCCTGCACGATGGTCGACCGCATCACCCCCGCCACCCAGGACGCCGACCGCACCACAGTGGAGGTAGCGACCGGCTGCGCCGATGCTTGGCCGGTGGTGAGCGAGCCCTTCAAGCAGTGGGTCATCGAGGACCGCTTTCCGCTGGGCCGCCCGGCCTGGGAGAAAGCCGGCGCCATCCTGGTCAAGGACGTCCATCCGTTCGAGCTGATGAAGCTGCGCTGCCTGAACGGCGCCCATTCGCTGCTGGCCTACCTGTCGGTGATCGCCGGGATCGAGACCATTGCCGACGCCATGGCCGATCCGCAGATGCCGGCCGTCATGCACCGTCTGTGGGCATCCGACCTCATCCCCACGCTGCCGCCGGTGCCGGGAACCGATATCCCCGGCTACACGGCGGCGTTGGAAGCGCGCTTCCGCAATCCCGGCATCCGCCACCGCACCATCCAGATCTCGTCGGACGGCTCGCAGAAGCTGCCGCCGCGCCTGCTGGAACCGGCGCGAGAGCTGTTCGCCGCCGGCAAGGCACCGGCGGTGATCCCGCTGGCCGTCGCCGCCTGGATGCGCTTCCTGCTGGAAAAGGACGAGGCCGGCAACGCCTACACGGTTGCCGACCCGATGGCGGCGGCGCTGACCCGCATCGCCCGCGCCCATTCCGGTGATGCGGGCGCGCTGGCGGCGGATCTGTTCGCCATCGAGGATATCTTCGCACCCGAACTGGCGGCCGAAAACACCTTCCGCAGGGAGGTCGTTCGCCATCTCGACAGCCTGATGAATGTCGGCGTCCGCAAGACGCTGACCGCCGTCCTCGCCACCCCATGACTTGCGGCGGCCATCAACCCCGCCACCGCACCCGACTTTGAAAGGACCCCATCATGCAGGAAACCTGGCGCTGGTTCGGCCCGGACGATCCCGTCACTCTGGAGAAGGCCCGTCAGGCCGGTGCGACCGGCATTGTCACGGCGCTGCACCACATGAATCAGGGCAGCGTCTGGACTCCTGAGGAGATCCAGAAGCGCCGCGCAATGGTCGAGGCCGCCGGCCTGACCTGGGCGGTGGTGGAAAGCATCGGCGTCGGCGAAGAGATCAAGACCCGCACCGGCGACTACCGCACCAAGATCGACAATTACAAGCAGTCGATCCGCAATGTCGCCCGCGCCGGTATCCCGGTGATCTGCTACAACTTCATGGTCATCACCGACTGGAGCCGGACCAACCTGATGCACCGGCTGCCGAACGGCGGCTATGCACTGCGCTACGACAGCGTCGATTTCGCCGCCTACGACCTGTTCGTGCTGAAGCGCCGCAATGCGGAGTCCAGCTATGCTCCCGCCCACATCGCCGCCGCCAAGGCGCGGTTCGAGGCGATGACGGCGGAGCAGGTGGCGGAACTGGAGCGCAACCTGATCGACTGGCTGCCGGCCCGCGACTTCGCCTATGACCGCGACAGCTTCCGCGGCATGCTGGAGCTGTACCAGGAGATCGGCGTGGAGGATCTGCGCGCCAACCTGATCGAGTTCCTGCGCGAGATCACGCCCGTCGCCGAGGAAGAGGGGGTGCGGCTGTGCATCCACCCCGACGACCCGTCCTTCCCCATCTTCGGGTTGCCGCGTGTCATGTCCACCGCCGAGGATGTCCGGGCGCTGTTCGACGCCGTACCGCAGGAGGCCTGTGGCCTCACCCTGTGCACGGGCTCCTTCGGGTCCAACCCAAAGAATGATCTGGTGGCGATGGCGAAGGAGTTCGCCCCGCGCATCCATTTCGTCCATCTGCGCAACACCACGCACGAGCCCGACGGCTCCTTCTACGAGGCCGACCATCTCGGCGGCGACACCGACCTGATCGGCGTGGCCGCGGCAATCATCGACGAGGAGGCCCGCCGCAAGCGGACCGGCCGCGCCGACGCCCAGATCCCGATGCGCCCCGATCACGGCCATCTGCTGGGCGATGACATCGGCCAGACGATGAACCCCGGCTATTCCTTCGTCGGGCGTTTGAAGGGTCTGGCCGAACTGCGTGGTGTCATGCGCACCATCGAAGCCTTCCGCGAAAAGCGGGTGGCATGACCGGTGGCGGGGCTCCTCTCCGGTGCGGGGGGAGGGGCCCCGTCAGCGGGCACAGGCGGTCGTCTCTGCATTCACGCGCTTTCTCCCTCCCCGGCCTTCCGCCGGGCGGCCAGCGCCAGCATCAGCCCGCGGTCGCGTTCGGCCTCCAGCGTGGCGACGGAGCGGCCGGCGGCTTCCTGTGCGATGCCGTCGACCAGCAGACGGCAGATTTCGGGCGTCAGGCTCGGGGTACCGAGAGTCGCCCAGCGTCGTTCCTGGCTCGGCCCGAGATGGTCGAGGTAGTGGGCGATGCCGCCGGGTCCGCCGCCCAGATGATAGGCCATGTGGGCACCGATCACCGACCAGCGCAGGCCGGGACCATGCACGAGCGCGGCATCGACGTCGGCGACATCGGCAATGCCCTCCGCAACGATGTTCACCGCTTCGCGCCACAGGGCGGAGGCCAGACGGTTGGCGATGTGGCCCACGGCATCCTTCTTCAGCGCCACCGTCACGCGGCCGACGCCGCGGTAGAAGGTCTCGGCGCGGCCCAGCGTCTCCGCATCGTCGGCGAACAGTTCGACCAGCGGCATCAAATGCGGCGGATTGAAGGGATGGGCGGTGATGAAACGGTCACGCCGCGCCACGCCTGCCGCCAGATCGGTCCAGGTCAGCGAGGAGGTGCTGCTGGCGATCACCGCGTCGGGCGCAGCCGCAGCCTCCACCTCGGCATAGAGTGCATGCTTGATGGCGGTTTTCTCGGGCGCGTTCTCCTGAATCCACGCCGCATTCCGCACAGCCTCGGCGACCGATGACGCGACGGACAGGCGGCCGGGCCGGGCGGTCGTGGGCCCGAGCGCCCGCAATTGCCCGAGCAGCGGCTCCACGCGTTCCGGCAGGGCGGCCAGAACGCCGCCGTCGGGATCCCAGGCAACCACATCCAGCCCATGTGCCAGAAACAGCGCCGACCAACTCTGCCCGATCAGTCCGCAGCCAAGCACCGCAACGGACGAGATCGGCAGCGGGGATGACGGCATTGGGAACTCTCCTGCGCAGTGTTGTCGGCCAAGATGCGGGATACGGAAACACAGGGCGGCCGGAGTGGGACTTCGCCCGCCTCTGCACCGCCATGATGCATCATATAGCAAAAACTCACAGGTAAAAGAACGCGTTGGAACCGGGCGACGCCCGTGCGGGGGTCCTGTCAGCCTTCGCGCCAGCTTGTTCAATCATCTCGGTCTCACCGCGTGACGGGGCATGGAGCGGCGCATGCGGGAAGCGGCATGAACGGCCGGCTTCCGCATTGTTTTTGCACGCGTCCTGGTCGTCACCGATCATCGGGCAGCAGCCGATCCACCGGAATACGCGATTCCCCGTATGGATGATCGCCAGGGCGACCGGGGGATCATTTCATCGAACGCAATAATGAAATGCCAAGTCCAGTCATTCCCGCCGTCCTGCGGATGCAGCAGTCTGGCAATGGGGAACGGCAACGATCCCGTCCACGGGATCCTGCATCGGGGCGTACCGCCCGGTTCGCCCGCCCCTTCTTCATCCAACCCGAAGGAACCTGCCATGTCCCGTCCGCCGCTTCCCCCCTTTACCGAAGCGTCCGCCATCGAGAAGGTCCGGCTCGCCGAGGATGGCTGGAACAGCCGCGATCCGGCGAAGGTCACTCTCGCCTACACCGAGGACAGCCGGTGGCGGAACCGCGCCGAGTTCGTGACCGGACGCGCCGAAATCCAAGCCTTCCTGACCCGGAAGTGGAACAAGGAGCTTGGCTATCGGCTGATCAAGGAGCTTTGGGCCTTTGCCGGGAACCGAATCGCCGTGCGTTACGCCTACGAATATCACGACGACGGCGGCCAGTGGTTCCGTGCCTACGGCAACGAGAACTGGGAATTCGCCGAGGATGGGCTGATGCGCGCCCGGCACGCCAGCATCAACGAACACCCGATCGCCGAGACGGAGCGCAAGTTCCATTGGCCGCTCGGCCGCCGGCCCGACGATCATCCCGGTCTCAGCCATTTCGGCTTCTGACGCCGACCTTTGCCGATAGAAACGGCTGGGCCGTTTCAACGTCCGCCGGCACGCGGAGCAGGCTTACGACGCCGCCCGCCAGGGTGAGGACGGCCGCCACGGCAAGCCCGATCCGGGGCGCCTCCACCGGGCTGGAAATCAGGGAAAAGAGCAGCGTCATGGTCACCGCACCGGCGGTCTGCCCGACCAGCCTTGCGGTGCCCTGCATCCCTCCGGCCGCACCGCTGCGCTCCTTCGGCACCGTGAGCAGCATGTTGCGGTTGTTGGGAGTCTGGAAGAGGCCGAAGCCGAAGCCGCTGATCACCATGAAGGCCAGCAGGGGCAGCGGATCGCGCTGGAGCGGCCAGAATGCCGACAGAGCGAGGCCGGCGGCGAGCAGCAGGCCGCCGGCGGCGCACAGCCAGCCGGTCGGCAGGCGATCGGAAAGCCGGCCCGCGACCGGCGCCGCGACGGCGGTCGCAAGCGGCCAGGGCACCATGAACAGCCCGGCGGTGAAGGCGTCCTGCCCCAGCCCGTTCTGCAGGTAGAAGGGCAGCGCCACGGTGCTCGCCATCTGACCTGTGAAGCAGAGGATGGAGGCGACCACCGACAGGCGGAAGGAGCGCACCCGCAGCAGGTCGAGGGGGATCAGCGGCGCCTCCTGCCCATGTTCCCGCCGGATCAGGCCGGCAAGGCAGAGCACCGCGACCAGCAGCAGCGCGCCGCCCGCCTCGACCCGGGACGCGACTGTCTCGGCTCCCATCACCAGTGCCACGAAGAAGCCGGCGTTGAGGACAACGCTGACGGGGTCGATCCGGCGCTTTGCCCCCTCGACCGCGGGCAATGCGCGTGCGGTCAGCAGCACGATGGCGCCGATCGGAATGTTGACGGCGAACAGCAACGGCCAGGGGGCGACGGCGAGGATGGCCGCCCCGACGGTCGGCCCCGCCGCCGACGACAGGGCAATGACCAGGGCATTCCAGCCGATGGCGGCCCCCAGCAGCCGCGGCGGATAGACGAAGCGCAGCAACGCGACGGCGAGCGACATCACCGCGGCGCCGCCCAGGCCCTGCATCAGCCTTGCGGCGACCAGCCAGGGAAGCGTCGGCGCCAGGGCGCAGCCGGCCGAGGCGGCGGTGAACAAAAGCACGCCACCGGCGAACACCTTGCGGTACCCCAGGCTCTCGCCGAGGGCACCCGCCGGCAACAGCGCGACCACGAGCGCCAGTTGGTAGCCGGTGACAATCCAGACGGACTCGGCCGGCGCGACGCCCAGCGTGTCGGCGATGGTCGGCAGGGCGATGTTGACGACGGCGCCATCGAGCACGACGAGCACGATCGCCGTCAGGATGGACGCGACGGCGGCGACGCGACGGAAGCCCGACAGCCCCTCCGACAGTGGGGAAGCGGCCGGCCGCGCGACGGTAAATTGGGGCATCGGATATCTCCAGGAAGTCTTGGAGACCAGTATGGCGACGCCGCGACATGGCGGTAGACGCAACCCATGCAGAGTATTCCTGCATGGAACGCCATGTGTTAGCGTTTCCGCCCATGGCCGATCCCGATTTCAACCTCCTTGTCGCGCTCGACGCGCTGCTTGCGGAAGGCAGCGTGGTCAATGCCGCCCGGCGGCTCGGTCTCAGCGATTCCGCCATGAGCCGCACACTGGCGCGCCTGCGGGACGCCACCGGGGATCCGCTGCTCGTCAGGGCCGGACGCGGGCTGGTCCCGACACCGCGGGCCATCCAACTGCGGGCGCGGGTGCATGATCTTGCCGACGAGGTGCGCGCGGTGCTGCGCCCGGCGGCGGCGATCGACATTGCCGGGCTGGAACGCACCTTCACCCTGCGCGCCAGCGAAAGCTTCATCGAGGTCTTCGCCGCCCGGCTGGTCAGCCGGGTCACCGCCGAAGCGCCGGGCGTTCTGCTGCGGTTCGCCCCGAGGACGGATCGGGGTGTGCAGGCGCTTCGCGATGGCCGCATCGATCTGGAGATCGGCGCCCATGCGGAAACCGCGCCCGAGTTGAAGGTGCAGAAACTGATCGGCGACCGGCTGGTCGGCGCCGTGCGGGACGGCCATCCGCTGATGCTGCGGGGGCCGGTGACGGCCGACCGATATGCCGCCTGCGGCCATGTGGTCACCTCACGTAGCGGCCGGCCGAGGGATCAGGTGGATGATGCCCTCGCCGTCCTCGGCCTCTCCCGCAAGGTGGTCGCCGTGGTGCCGAGCTTCCCGGCCGCCCTGGCGATCGTCCGCGCGTCGGACCTCGTCGCCCTGGTGTCGGAGCGGCAGGTCGCCTCCGGCATAGCCGGGATCGCCACCTTCCCGCTCCCGGTGCCCATGAGGGATGTCACGGTGACCCAGATGTGGCACCCGCGTCAGGACGCCGACCCGGCCCACCGCTGGTTGCGCGGACAGGTGCTCGCAGCCTGTCGGGGGACGGACGACGGAGTCACGTCAGAGATGAGTGGTTGATGAATTGCCCTGCCCTGCCCCTAACTCCGGATCGCAGGACGGACGGTGATCTCGTTGACCCCGACGTCCCGCGGCTGTTCGATGGCGAAGAGGACGGCCCGCCCGATCGCTTCCGGCTCGATCGCATTGCGGCGGTACTCCACCATCGCCCGGGCAGCCGTTTCGTCGGTGATGGTGTCGGCGAGTTCGGAGCGGGTCACGCCTGGATAGATGCAGGTCGTGCGGATCGTTTCGCTTTCCTGGCGCAAACCGTCGGTGATCGCCCGCACCGCGAATTTGGTCGCGCTGTAGACGGCGGAGGTCGGCACCACCTCGAAACTGCCGACCGAGCCGATGTTGACGACGTGCCCCCTCCCCTGCGCCTCCATGACCGGCAGGGCCGCCGCGATGCCGTGGAGAACGCCGCGGATGTTGACGTCGATCATGCGGTCCCATTCCTCGACCTTCAGCGAGGCGAGCGGGGACAGCGGCATCACGCCGGCATTGTTGACGAGGACGTCGATCCGGCCGAAGCGTTCGCGCGCCTCGGCGACGAAGCCCTCCATGCTGGCGCGGTCGGTGACGTCGAGGGCGCGGGCGGCGGCCCTGCCGCCCTTCGCCGTGATTTCCCGGACGAGCGTGTCGAGCCGGTCGGTGCGCCGCGCGCCCAGCATCAGGGTGGCGCCGGCTTCGGCAAGGACGCGCGCGGTGGCTTCGCCGATGCCGCTGGAAGCACCGGTGATGAGAACGACCTGATCGATGGTCATGGATGTCTCCTGTCATTCATTGATTGCGGCGGTCACTGCGCCGTGTAGCCACCGTCGACGAAGAGCTGTGCGCCGGTGATAAAGCTGGAGGCCGGCGAGGCCAGGAAGGCGATGGCCTCGGCCACCTCCTCCGGGCGGCCGATGCGCCCGACCGGGTGGGCGTCGCCGAAGCTCCGCAGCATCTCGCGGCCGTTCTCGACCACGCCCTCCATGATGTCGGTGTCGATGACGCCGGGCAGGACCACGTTGCAGCGGATGCCGCGGCGGCCGTATTCGACGGCAACGATGCGGGCGAGCTGCGCCGATGCCGCCTTGGACGAGGCGTAGGCGGCCTGCGTCGGGAAGGCCGTCGTCGCCGACAGCGAGGAGTTGATGACGACGGCACCGCCGCCGCCCTCCTCCATCAGCGGGACCGCAGCGCGGATGGTGACGAAGGCGCCGCGGGCGTTGATCTGAAAGATTCGATCGTATTCCTCAACCGAGGTCTCACTCAGCGGCTTGTTCAGGGTGCGCCCGGCATTGCAGACGACGATGTCGAGCCGGCCGAAGCGCTCGCGGGCAAGATTGACCGAGCGCCGCGCAAGCTCCTCGTCGGACACGTCGCCGACCAGCGTGGCGATGTCGGCGGAGTCGAGCGACCGGAGCTCGTCCGACAGGTCGGACGCGACGATCCGCGCGCCACGAGCCCGCAGCAGGTCGAGCACGGCGCGCCCGATGCCGCGGCGGGCGCCGGTTACCAGCGCCACCTTGCCGGTCAGATCGTATGCGTTTGGCAGGTTGGTCATTGCGGTCTCCATAAATCCGGCGGAGCGATTTGTGCGCCCGCCATCCATGCCCGGAAGGTGGCATTGGACCGCTGTCGAGATAACTTGCTAAGAATTGGACAGTGTGGTTAGAGCGGCTAACCAATGCAGATCGACCTGAACCTGTTGACCTTGTTCACCGCGGTGGCGGAGACCGGCAATTTCCGTGCGGCTGCCGACCGCCTTGGCGTGACGCGCTCGGCGGTCAGCCAGGGCGTGCAGCGGCTGGAGGCCGCTCTCGGGCAGGCGCTTTTCCTGCGCACCACCCGCAGCGTTCGGCTGACCGAGGCCGGCGAGCGGTTCCTGGCACAGGTCTCCGCCCCGCTGGCCGAGATCGCGGGCGCCATCGACGCGGCGTCCGGTTCGGCGGAGGAGCCCCGCGGTCTGCTGCGGATCGCCGTCACCTCGATCGCCGAGCGGTTCCTGTCCGGACCGCTGATCGCCTCCTTCAGCGAAGCGTATCCCGGCGTCACGCTCGACGTGACGGTGACGGATCTGGAGTTCGACATCGTCGCCGCCGGTTTCGACGCTGGCGTGCGGCTGGGCGAAGTGATCGAGCGCGACATGATCGCAGTGCCGCTGACCGGCGACCAGCGCCAGATCGCGGTGGCGACGCCAAGCTATCTGGCGCGCCATGGCACGCCGGAACACCCGCGCGATCTCGTCCGCCACCGCTGCATCGGCTGGCGGCCGCAGCCGGATACCGCACCCTACCGCTGGGAGTTCGAGAAAGACGGGCGCGCATTCGACGTGTCGGTGGAACCGCAGATCACCACCAACGACATGCTGCTGATGCTGCGCACGGCGCTCGCCGGCGCCGGCATCACCTTCGGCATGGAAGAAACGTTCCAACCCTATCTCGAACGCGGGGAACTCGTCTCGATCCTCGACGACTGGCTGCCGCCCTTCGCCGGATTCTTCCTGTATTTCCCGAGCCGGCGCACGGTGACGCCCAAGCTCCGCGCCCTGATTGACCATGTCCGGCGCCACCGCGAAGGACCGAAGGCCGGACAGCCTCCCCTTCACCCCTCGACATAGGCCGCGAGTTCGTCGGCGGTCCCTTGCGGAAAGGCCGCTTTCAAATAATCAAGAAAGGCGGAAACGCGGGCGTTAAGCAGCCGCCGTGTCGGATAGAGCACCCACAGCGCCGTCTCGTGCCCGGTCACATCGCCCCAGTTCACAAGCCTGCCGGCGGCCAGATCGGGGCTGGCGAGCGACAGCGGCAGGCGGGCCGCCCCCACACCCAGGCGAACCGCATCGCGGATCATGACGAACGAGGAAAGGCTGAGGACCGGTTCGACCGCGATGCTCGATGGTCCGGACGATGTCGTAACTTCCCAGAGTTCGCGTTGGCCCAGCGATCCGCGGGTGACGGCGGGGACGGCATCGTGGCCGGCGGGGGGCGGCAGGTCAGGGCTCGCCACCACGACCAGCCGGTCACGAAGGAAGATGCGGCCGACAAGGCTCTCATCGGGGTTCGGATTGACGCGGATGACCAGATCATAGGCTTCTTCGATCATGTCAACGGCGCGGTCTTCCGTGGTGACCTCAAGCCGGACCTCAGGGTATTTGCGCATAAATCCCGCCGCCAGCTTCCCCGTCGCGGTCTGCGAGAACAGCAGCGGCGCGCTGATCCGCAACCGGCCGCGGGGGCTCTGGCCACCCGACGCAATGGCCTTCGCCGTCTCGTCAAGCTCGGTCAGCAATACGCCCGTCCGCTCGAACAGGGCACTTCCCTCCGCCGTGAGTTTCAGTGAACGGGTGCCCCGCTCGAACAGACGCAGGTCGAGGCTCGCCTCCAACTCGGCCACCCGTCGCGACAGGGTCGCCTTCGGACGCCCGGCCGCACGCGCGGCCTTACCGAACCCGCCATGGCGGGCGACCAGATTGAAATCGGCCAGGGCAAGCAGGTCCATCCGTTCCACCAGTGAGACGGTCCGTCCAAATCCGGTGTCTATCGGGCCTGCCGTGGATCGCTATTGTCAAGGACATCTTCTGACACCGAAACCGGAGTGATCCCCATGACCATCCTCATTACCGGAGCCACCGGCCGCGTTGGCCGCCATGTCGTCGACCAGCTGGCGAAGCGCGGTGCCGACGTGCGCGTGCTGACCCGCGACCCGTCGAAGGCCGCCTTCCCCGCCGGGGTGGAGGTCGCCCAGGGCGACATGCTGGACATCGATGCGCTGCGTGCCGCCTTCCGCGGTGTCCGCACCCTGTTCCTGTTGAATGCCGTCACCGGCGATGAATTCACCCAGGCGCTCATCACCCTGAACATCGCCCGCGAGGCGGGTGTCGAGCGGGTCGTCTATCTGTCGGTGTTCGAAGCCGATCGCGCGGTGAATGTGCCGCATTTCGCGGTGAAGTTCGGCGCCGAGCGCATGCTCGACCAGATGGGCTTCAGCGCCACCATCCTGCGCCCGACCTACTTCATCGACAACGAGGTGATGATCAAGGACGTCGTCCTCAATCACGGCGTCTACCCAATGCCGATCGGTAGCAGGGGCGTCGCCATGGTCGATGCGCGGGACATTGCGGAAGTCGCGGCCATCGAGCTGATCCGTCGTGACCGGGCGCCGGGCAAACTGCCGGTCGAGACCATAAATCTGGTCGGCCCCGACACGCTGACCGGTCCGCAGGTGGCCGCGATCTGGTCCGATCTGCTGGGCCGCACCGTGGTCTATGGCGGCGACGATCCCAGCGGGTTCGAGCAGACCATGGCGTCCTTCATGCCGAAATGGACCGCCTATGAGATGCGCCTGATGGCCGAGCGCTATGTCAGCGACGGGATGATCCCCGATGCCGGCGACGTCGAACGTCTGACCGGCCTGCTGCGACGCCCGCTGCACAGCTACCGCAGCTTCGCCGCTGCGATCGCCGCCGGCTGAGGTTCCATGCGACCACCGCCGATGTCGGCGCGGTTCACGATGCGAGATGGCAGGCCACCCGATGCGACACATCCGTCGCCGATCCCCGAGGGGCGAGCGGCGGTGTCGTCTCCCGGCAGATCGGGCCGGCCATTGGGCAGCGGGGGTGGAATCGGCAGCCGGCCGGGGGGTTTATCGCGCTCGGCGGATCGCCGATCGGAAGGGTGCGCGTGGTCCTGGCGCGTGGTACGGCGACCGGCGCCGCCGACAGCAGCATCCTGGTGTAGGGGTGCTGCGGGTCGGTGAACAGCGTCTCGCACTCCGCGATCTCGACGATGCGCCTCAGACACATCACCGCAACCCGATGGCTGATGTGGCGGACCACGGCGAGGTCGTGCGCAACGAACAGGTACGTGATGCCGAACTCCGCCTGCAGATCCATCAGCAGGTTGACCACCTGGGCCTGCACCGAGACATCCAGAGCCGACACCGGCTCGTCCCAGACGATCAGCTTGGGGTTCAGCGCCAGCGCCCGCGCGATCCCCAACCGCTGGCGCTGACCGCCGGAGAACTCGCCGGGGAGCTTGGCCATCGCCTCCGGCCGCAGGCCGACCTTGGCGAACAGCCAGGCCAGTCGGTCGCGGAGCGCGCCCGCTCCGCGCCATGCCGGATCGTCGAAGTTGCGCATTGGCTCCGCCACGATCTCGGAGTCCGACAGGCGCGGGTTCAAGGAGGCGTAGGGATCCTGGAAAATGATCTGCATGTCACGGCAATGCGCACGCATCCGTGACGGCGCAAGAGTCAGCAATTCCACCTCCTTCAAACGGACGGATCCGGCGGTGGGTTCGATCAGCCGCAGCACCGACTTGCCGGTCGTAGTCTTGCCGCAGCCGGATTCTCCGACCAAGGACAGCGCTTCACCGCGGTTCAGGGTAAAGGACACCCCATCCACAGCCTTCACCCCGCCTGCCCTGCCCGGCTTTGCCGCCGACATGGAATTGATTGGTCAGGTCCGACACATTGAGAAGGGGCGATGCGGACTGCTTCGCTGCAAAGTCCGGATTCGGGTGCGGGATCATGTGCGGGCTCCGGCGTGGCGATGCAGGGCGACGGGCTGGTAAGGGCCGACGCGGCCTCGAAGCAGGCGACGCCGTTATCGGGAGCGGCGGCGGTGAAGCCGGGCACCGCTCGGTGGAAGGCGGGCAACGGGGAGCGAAGGCGCAGCCGGTGCCCAGCTCCTGCGGGGCCGGAACCATGCCAGGGATTTCGGCCAGCCGCCCTCCCCTTCTCTGGAGCGAAGGCCCCTGGAGAGACGGCATGGAAGCCATCAGTACGCGGGTGTAGGGATGCAGCGGCCGTTCGAACAGGTCGGCGACTGGCGCTTCCTCCACCTTGCGGCCCGCATACATCACCACCACACGATCGCAGAATTCGGCCACCACGCCCAAATCATGCGTGATCATAACGATGCCCATGCCCAGCTTCGCCTGGAGGTCGCACAGCAATTCCAGGATTTGCGCCTGGATGGTCACGTCGAGCGCGGTCGTCGGCTCGTCGGCGATCAGCAGGTCGGGATGGCAGGCCAGAGCCAGGGCGATCATCACCCGCTGTCGCATGCCGCCTGACATCTGGTACGGATACTCGCCGGCCCGTCGTTCCCGATCGGCGATCTGGCACCCGACGGTCAGCACCAGGGTCAGCGAGGTCATCGGCTCGTGAAAGATCATCGAGATGCGGTTGCCGCGAATCCGGCTCATCTCGCGTTCGCAGAGGTCGAGCAGGTTGGTGCCCCGAAAGCGGATCTCGCCCCCAGCATAGCGTGCCGGTGGCGTGGGCAGCAGGCGCAGCACCGACATGACGGTGACGCTCTTGCCGCAACCGGACTCGCCGACGACGCCGAGCGTCTCGCCGGCCTCCACGCGGTAGGACACGCCGTCCACCGAGTGCACGGTGCCGTCAGGGGTAACGAAATAGGTGCGCAGGTCGCGGATGTCCAACAGGGACGGGGGACCGAATGCGTCGGTCCGGGTGAAGGGAAGGGGCGTGATCACTCCGCCGGCTAAAGCGCGGCGGCTTCTCGGACCAATTCCCCGGCACCCCGCCCGCTTGGCGTCCGAAGACCCGGAACTCGATGACGGACGCGGCCGCCACGTCGCGGTCTTCGACCAGACCGCAGTCCGGGCACCGGTGCACGCGATCGGCCAGGGTCTTTTTAACCTTGGCGCCGCAGCACGGGCACTCTTGCGATGTGCCGCGCGGATCGACGGCGACCACCAGCTTACCGGCTCTCTCGGCCTTGTCAGCGATCAGCGCCCTCAACAGGCCCCACACAGCGTCCAACACATCCTTGGCCAGCATCGAGCGGGCCAGGCCTTGACTGGTGAGGTCTTCGACCGCGATGCGGTCGAAGATGGCGACGATGTCCGCCGCCAGCTTGTGCAGGTCATCGGCGCGGCGGTTGGCAGCCTTGCGGCTGTAAGCCGCCAGACGCGCCGTCGCCTTTTTCCGGCGTTTGCTCCGAGGAAAGGGCCCCCCTTCGACATCGAGGGGTAGAGAATGGTCGAGGTCACGATACCGTTGAGTTCCTCCGAGACGACGGATCGGAGGGACGTGATGCTGGCCCCAGACGATGTGACGGCGATGATCCGGTTGCAGGCCCTGGGTTGGGGCACGAAGCGGATCACCCGGGAGTTGGGGTGCGATCGCAAGACGGTGAAGCGTTACTTGCGTGGTGGTGGTTGGCACCCCTACCGGTCGCCGCGACGGGCTGGTCGACTGGATGACTTGACGAATTGGCTCGGCGAGCGCTTCAGGCGACATCGAGGCAATGCCGACGTCGTCCGCCAAGAGTTGGCGGACGAGCATGGGGTCCAAGTGTCGCTGCGCACTGTGGAGCGCGCCGTCCAGGGATTGCGCCAGGATCTGGAGGCGGAGAGCCGAGCCACGGTGCGTTTCGAGACGGCGCCGGGGCAGCAGTTGCAGATCGACTTCGGCACCACCGCCGTGGAGGTCGGCGGTGAGCGGATGCGGGTTCACCTGTTCGTCGCGACACTGGGCTACTCGCGCCGCAACTTCGTCACGGTGTTCCGTCACGAGCGGCAGTCTGCCTGGATCACCGGCCTGGAGACCGCCTTCCGGCACTTCGGGGGCGTGCCGCACGAGGTGCTGATCGACAATCCCAAGACCCTGGTCACCCATCACGATCGGGAAACGCGGGAAGTGACCTTCAACGACCGCTTCCATGCCTTCGCCCGCTATTAGGGCTTTCGCCTGCGCGCCGTATCGGGCGCGCACCAAAGGCAAGGACGAGAACGGTGTCGGCTACGTCAAGAAGAACGCTGTCGCCGGGCGGCGCTTCGCCAGTTGGGAGGCGTTCGAAGGACACTTGGTGCACTGGATGCGCACCATCGCTGATGTCTGCGTTTCCGAGCGTCTGAGCACGGCTGCGGGCTCGAAAGAGGCCCTGCTCGAAAAGTTTAAGGCGCAATCGACTGCGAGCGATCCGGCCTTCGCGGCGCGCGAAGAGACTCGGCGAGCCGTGCGCATCGGCCGTGAGGCTCGCGAGGCCGAGCGCAACGCGGTGCGCGACGCCCGCAAGGCTGCCGAGCAGGAGGCCCTGCAAGCGGAACAAGCTGAGCGGGCCGCCCGTGAGGCGCTGGAGGCCCAGGAAACCGCCGAGCAGGCCGCGCGCCAAGTGGCCATGGCAGCGGAGGCGAAGGCGAAGGCCGCCCGCGATGCCCGCTAGGCCAGGAATCGCTGACGGTCCGCAGCGTCGAGAAGGTCGAGTCCAGGCGGCACCGCCAAAGCCATCCGTCCCAGACGCCGAACGGCTCCGGGCCGGATGGCGGGAGATGAAAAACAGATGATGAGGATACTACGATCATTCGGTTCAAAGCTGTCATTGCCTATGCGGAAAAGCCTGCACATGGCTGACAAGCGTCAGGATTCGCTCCTGATCACCGAATAATCTTGATATTATAGCGTCATGTCTTATTCTGCGGTTATTGATCGCTGGAGGCTTAACCGTCTCTTGAGAGAGACGCGGTAGGTTTCTTGGCGCGGCCCCCTGCCGCGCTCCTCAGCAAGTCGCAACTCCCTCTTTCGACCTCCTCCTGGCGAGATCGCCGGCGCTTGACCGTTCCCCAACCGGGGGTGTGGTCCGCTTTGCGCCGTCATGCGTGTGGAAGGTCCCACTCCTTGTCCGAAGATTTCGTTTCCGAACAGACGTTTGCTGATCTCGGCATTCATTCCAAGATCGCCCAGGCTCTAGGTGAGCATGGCTATACCACGCCGACGCCCATTCAGGCGGCGGCCATCCCGCCGGCGTTGGCCGGCCGCGACATCCTCGCCACCGCCGAAACCGGCACCGGCAAGACCGCGGCCTTCATGCTGCCGGCCCTGACCCGCGTTGCCGAACTGCCCCCTCCCGCGGTTGCCGCGCCACGCATCCTCGTGCTTGCCCCGACGCGTGAACTGGCCAGCCAGGTCACCCAGGCGGCGCGCAAATATGCCAAGCCGCTGCGCATGAACATCATCGACGTGGTCGGCGGCATGCCGTACGGTGAGCAGCTTCGCATGCTGTCGCGCCCGGTGCATGTCGTGGTGGCGACCCCCGGCCGCCTGATCGACCACATCGAACGGCAGCGCATCGACCTCAGCGCCGTCGAGGTGCTGATCCTCGACGAGGCGGACCGCATGCTGGACATGGGCTTCCTCGATGACGTCGAGAGGATCGCTGACGCCTGCAAGGCCAGCCGCCAGACGCTGCTGTTCACGGCGACGCTGGACCGCCGCATGAGCCAGCTCGCCGGCAAGCTGCTGCGCAACCCGGAACGCGTCGCTGTCCAGAGCCAGGCGACCGCGATCAACGTGGAACAGCGCCTGCACCACACCGACGACATGGAGCACAAGCGCCGGCTGCTGATGCACTTCGCCGGCCAGGGCGAGGTCGGCAAGGCGATCATCTTCGCCGCCACCAAGCGCGACGCCGACGCACTGGCGGAGGAGCTGAGCGCCGCCGGCCATGCCGCCGCCGCCCTGCACGGCGACATGGATCAGTCCAAGCGCAACCGCACCCTTCAGCGTCTGCGCACCGGCCAAGTCCGTCTGCTGGTGGCGACCGACGTTGCCGCCCGCGGTATCGACGTGCGCGACATCACACACGTCATCAATTTCGACCTGCCGCGCTCGGCCGAGGATTATGTCCACCGCATCGGCCGCACCGGCCGGGCCGGTGCTTCGGGTATCGCTGTGTCCTTCGCGTCGCGCGCCGATCGCGAGACCCTGTCCCGCATCGAACGCTTCACCGGTGCGACGCTGGCGATCCATACGATCTCCGGCATGGAACCGCAACGTTCCTTCTCTGGCGGCACGGGACGGCCGGCGGGCCGCCCGGCCAATCGCGGCGGAGCAAGGCCGTGGCAGCGCGACGGCGGCACGGGCAGGCCGCAGCCGCGCGCTGAACGCTGGTAACGCGTTCGAACGAGACGACCAGATCAAGCGCGGTCTTTCAGGACCGCGCTTTCTTTGTCTTCATGCCCTGATGCCGGCACCAAGCAGCCGTCTTGCCGTCACCACCTGAAAGTGCGCAGACTGTCCGGGATGTAGGAGCATGGTGTGAACTTAGGCCCAGCTGCGGGTATTGTGCGGTCGCGATGCCCAACAGGCGCGGGAGCTTGCAGATGCCCTGAGCAAGCGACCATGGCACGACGTGTCGTATTTCGCTGGAACGTTCGAGTCCTTGAAAGCTGCCGTCAGGTAAAACATGAATTCAGAGGCTTAGCCTGAATGCTGAGGCGTTTACGCTGTCCTGATGAGCCGAAGACGAACAGCCGGACTTGGTCCTGTTTCTTCGCCGTTTAGGATGGCTCCGATTCTATCCTCGCAGGGGCGGGCCATTCGACAACAAGCGCATGATGAAACGGTTAGACATTGCTTCGAGTTCAGGCTGAGCACCCGATCGATCAGGTCCGGCTTGTCCTCATTCTTGATGAGGTCAGACTCTTTGATGCACCTGATCGCATCATCCAGCATATCGTCTGCGAAGATGTTCGGCATCGGTGAACATTAACGCGTATCTTCATGATATACGAGCAATTTCCACGAATATTTCACGATTGAAATCGCTTGTTTGGAAGTCCTTGTAGAGTGGGGAGGCAGACCCAGTCCTACAGCTTCTCGGTAACTCGGCAGCCGCCAGCTCAAGCCTGGTGGCGTGGCGGAGGTTTGCGGTTATCCATCGCCGAGCATAGCCAACTAGAGGAGCGCGCGATATGTGTTCGCCAAACATGTGTGGACGACCGCTACGGTGCAAGGAGAAAGAGAAGTCGTGGTGGCATGGCCGGGTGTGGTTATGTGTCCGGCCTCTGCTGATGCGGTGCTCATATCCGCGGGCTATGATGAAATCCGCGGATCGGGTCCCAATGAGGGCAGCGCGATAGGTGTCATCCTCGGCTTTGCGCATTGCAGGATATCCGTCCGTTCTGGGACGGTGGTCATCGGGCCAAGCGGAGTGCGGGATTGTCGCGCTCTACGGGGTGTAGCAGACGGATTCGATGAGGCGGCGCAGGAGCGGAGGGGCGGTTATCATCATGTCGGTGTTTTCGGGCGACATGGCGGAAGCCTGTTCGAACGACTTTGGCGCACAAATCAACGTGAAGGCGGAGCTGGCCGGCTGGCGGCGGTGATTAGGCGACCTTGCGCGAGACGGGCATGCCCAAGCTGGTCATGATGTTGAGGACTGTGCATCCAACAGCGGCCTCGACCTTCTGGGCAGACAGACTCCGGGCGCGGAGGCTGCGACCGATCAGGTGCTTGTAGCGCATCATCGCCACGTCGCCCAGGGACCGGCGACCGTATTGCACATCCCGCTGCCAGCCGAGCCGACCACGCTCGGTGATCAGCCGGATGTGGCGGTCGCGTTGGCTGGGGGCGTTCGCAGCTGTGTCGCGCGGCACCCCGCTCGAGCGCGGCGAGATGATCACCTCCGCCGCAGGACTGTGGGCGGCGACGGAGCGGTAGACCGGCTCGCCGTCATAGGCGCCGTCCGCCAGCACCATGCGGATCGGGCGGGTGATCTGGTCGAGCAACGAGCCGACCAGTGAAGTGTCCCCTGACTGTGCTATCGAAATCCGGCCCACCGTGCTGATGAAATTTTGCCCCCTTTCCCGATCGTGCACCGTTCCTTTCCAGCGACAGCTGGAGGGGCGACATGGACAGGAGACGGAAGGTGGAGCTCTTCGAACAGCTACGGCGTGAATACGAGTTTGGCGTCGGTACGGTCAAAGGCGTGGCCCGGAAATTCGGCGTCCACCGACGTATGGTGAGACAGGCTCTGGCGAGCGCAATCCCACCGGAGCGCACCTATAAGGAACGCGTCAAGCCGGTGCTGGGGCCGGTCGCCACGTTCATCGACAGCATCCTGGAGGCTGATCGAGATCCCCACGCCGCGCTGGACTGCGTATGACGCGACGCGGTTCGGAATCAAGCCCCTGCAAGGCATGCCCATGAAACTGACGGAGCGGGCCTACACCTCGCCGATCTGGTATACGCCGCAATGATCTGCGGCCTTGCCGCTGGTTCGGCGCGAGGCGGCGGCTCGAAACCGAGGGAGGCCGCCCGCTCCCGCCTCATCTACAGATTGGTGGCGGAGAATGGCGGTTTAGAGGGCATTGTGCCGGAATGGGCCGGCTCCGTGGCGGACTGGTGCAATCAGATCAGGATCGCGCACCAGTATCCTCATGGATCGAACCAACGGTATTGAAGGGTCAACCCAACCGTCTGGAAGCGGCCGCCGACCCGCGTGATCAGCGAATTCGACCAAGTCAGCTTTGTCGACACACCGTCAAGGACTGGAACCGAAAGAGTCAAGCCATAGCGCGAATTCGCCTGAAGGTCGTGCTTGGCGTCGCCGTTCACGCTGGTTTCGCCGCCCCTATAATAGGTCGCGTCGGCGGCCAACCAGAGGCCGGGGCTGAAGTTGTAGCCACCATGCAGTTCAAACGCCCATAGTGGGTCCTGGCTGCGCCGGTTGCCACGGAAGAAGTTCGGATTGTCGGTGAACAACCAAACGCCGGTCGAGGCGTCGGCAAACCAGTTCCCGAAAGGCTGAGCCAAGCCGAACTCGGGCTTGAACGCCCATCGATTGGAGCTGAGGTTGATCAAGTAGGCTGGATTGTACTGACCGGTGGGCGCCACAATGGTAAGGCTTGCGCCGACCGTGGTGGTCGGGGCACGTCGGGCAAATTCCGCTGGGGTGAGGGCTGGCCCGCCGAGCAGGTTGGCCGTAAAGCGCATACGGAGGTCACCCAGCCCGTTGCGGGAAACCTGTCGACTCTGGTCTTCCAAGTCCCCGCGAACGTCGCCGTTGAGGAGGGGCACCAGCAAGGCAGCGCTGGCTGTGCGTCCCGCCAAGCCGAAGGTCCGCTGATAACCGAGGATGCCGCTGGTGATTACGGCCTCGACGTTGGACAGCGGAAGCGACGGGTCGGTCGACACGCTACCGGTCGAGCGGCTGTAGCCCGCGATCAGATAGTTGGTGCCGATTGGAGAGATCGAGAAGGCGCGCGGTTCCATCTCCTGTGCGCCGGCCCGGTGAGCCGCCGACACCACGCCGGCGATCGCGATCGCAACGAGCGTCGAAATGACGCCGCGTCCTCCGAATACGCAGGTGACGCCGCTCCCCCACGTCGCCCAAGACTTGATTGATGACGCACTCATCCGATCCCCGCGCGGGCGATCCTGGCCACAACCCTCAGAACCGGCATGGTCCACGCCGCATCCTGCTGTCGTTGCGATACCTCTGTCAATTGGGCCTTTGCCGAGAAACAGTCCTCGAGAATACGCAAAGGAAATATCATTGTGACTATTGGAAATAGCTCAGTTTTCTCCGAATTCTCCAACCCAGAGGCTTCTCTCTCCTACGAAGGGTAGGCTTGCCTCTTTTGGAAAGGCGACGGGTTGTTGATCCAAGTCAACCCGCCCGTTGCTGTGATGTTGAATGCTGCCAAGCAGGAAGCTCTGCTCGAGAGGATTTGTCTTACCGGCGCTTCGTTCGAGGGACTGGCTTTGCAGACGACAGGCTCTCTCCTCGTCTCCGCCGGACGACCGGAGTGCCTGCGCCCGATCCAGATCAGGAGGTCGCATTGTATGGTAAGGCTCAAAACGACCATTACGCACAGCCCTTTGCGGTCCGCTGCCGTTCATCAGCCCCGCTTGGGCTGCCGGCGGACAACCTTCATCCGGCAGCGTAGTAGGAGCACCGAAATGAACATGCGGTCATCAATGCTCGCTCTTCCGACCGCTGCCCCGCATGTCCTGTTTGCCGGATCGGCGATGAACACCCATGCGATCGACAAGCCTGGCGGCACTGCCACGCACGGCGGTGATGCGAGGGATTTCTCCCGTACCGGCCCTGCTGCGAGTGGCAGCTTCGCAGACCAGAGAGGGGCGGCAGCGACGCCACGGGCGCGGCAAGTGGGGGCGACAGAGCGGTCGGGACAACGCCCCGAAACGCAGAAGTCCAGCGTCCAATCCCAGGCCGACACGCGGAGTTCGGGGCAGCAGGAAGTCTCCTACTTCATCGTCGCTCCGCCTCCGGGGTATTAGGGCCATCGCCAATCGTGCCAGCTATGGAGGCTTCGCGATGATGCGGGCACCCTTCCAAAAGCTTGTCGCGGGTGCGGTTTTGCTGGCCGGGGTTCTCCTTGCCGCCGGCTGCGCCACCCCGGTCACTGTCGAGCGTGTGGACCAAAGCACCGTCCATCAGCACATCACCCGCAACGTTTTGTCGGCGCGAACACTCAGCGATCCCACTCACAACGTGCTGCGTCGGTGGTCGCTCGTGGATCGTTACCTTGAGAAACCCGATTACGCCATCGCGGACCTCCACAAAGCGGTAAGCGAGGGGCGCGGTGGCGCCGACGAGGTTTTCGCGCTGGCGGAGATGGCGTTCCTGCACGCCGAGCATCGGGGTGGTCGGCCCTATTACCTGGCCTCTGCTCTCTACGCCTACGCCTTCCTCTTTCCCGGCGCGGCGGATGCGCCGCCCAGCCCCTACGATCCGCGTTTCCGGCTTGCCGCCGATATGTACAACCGCGGCCTGACATTGGGATTGGAGACAGAGGACCGGACCGGAGTGGCAATCCAGGCGGCGACCCACCAGTTGCCATTCGGCCAGTTGGATATCGCCTTCGATTCTCGGGGACTCGCCTGGGGAGGGCGGCAGCTGACCGACTTCTTTCCTATCGCCGAGGTGGAGGTCGACGGCCTCGACGCCCGCTACCGCCAGCCCGGCATCGGCGCCCCTCTGGCGGCTGGGACCACGCAGGGCACTCTGTCGAAGGGCTTCCAAGTGGCTCCACGGGTCAAGACGCCGGTGACCGCGTTTTTGCGCATCCCGGACCCGCGGCGACAGCTCGCGGCCGGGCGGGTGAGCGCCCAACTCGAACTCTATCCATCCTCCGATGCCGAAGCGGTGCTGATCGATCATCAGCATGTCCCGCTGGAAGTGGAGTACACGGCGACGCTGGCCTACATGCTGGACGGTATGCCGGTCTGGGAATTTGAATTCGGCGGGTTCTTGCGAGGCAGCCTGCTGGAGCAGAAGGTGCCGTCCCGCCTGGTCGCTCTGGAACCCTACCGGCCCGATCGCATTCCTGTCGTCCTGGTCCACGGGACAGCATCGAGTGCCGTGCGCTGGGCGGAGATGCTGAACGACCTGCGAGGCGACCCGCGCATCCGCGACCATTTCCAATTCTGGTTCTTCAGCTACGAAACCGGCAATCCGATCCCTTATTCCGCGATGCTGCTGCGTGACGCATTGCAGGCGGCCGTTGCCTCCCTGGATCCGTCCGGACGCGATCCGGCGCTGCACGAGATGGTCGTTATCGGGCACAGCCAGGGCGGCCTGCTGACCAAATTGACGGCGGTCGATACCGGCGCCCGGTTCTGGAACGCAGCGTTTCGGAAGCCGCCGGACGAGCTGCCGGTCGATCCGGAAACTCGGGATCTGCTGACGCAAATGCTGTTCGTGAAGCCGGTGCCCTCGGTCAAGCGTCTCATCTTCATCGCCACCCCCCACCGCGGCAGCTATGTCGCCGGCAACAGGATCAGCCAGTTCGTCGCAAGTCTGGTCCGGCTGCCAGGAAACATCCTGCGGGGGGTGTTGACCTTGGGCACGCTGGACAGCACGAGCACTGCTCTGGCCGGACAAGAGGGGTTCGGCAGCGTCTACGGCATGACGCCCGGCAGCCTGATGATCCGGACCCTGACGGCCACGCCCATCGCCCCCGGAATTAAGGCGCACTCGATCATCGCCGTCCGCGGCGATGGGGCAATCGAAACGGGCGACGATGGCGTCGTGGAGTACCAGAGCGCCCACATCGAGGGCGTTGAATCGGAATACATTGTTCGTTCAGGCCACTCCACGCAGAGCGATCCACACACCATTGCAGAGGTGCGGCGCATCCTTCTGAAGCACTGGGCGGAGTCCTGCACGAAATGCCAGGGTTGCAGACCGCTGGACGGCGCCGCGCCGCGAATTGCAAGCGGGTCGCCTGGTGTTTGCGCATTGAGATATGGAAGTCGGTTGGCAGGTGCCGCGAGTATGGCCAATCAAGACTGATTATCTGTTTGTAGGTGTCACACGCCGACAGCCTGAGGCGCGAGGCACTTGATATGGCTGGAGAGGCTGGAGAGGATGAAGACGAAGGCGATGGTAACGTCCAGAGGCGTGATGGAAAAGCGCCCATGAAGGATCGGGCTGGGGCCGGGCGAAGCTCGCACACAGCGTAGCCCGGCCCCAGCCCGATCCTCCGCCTCGCAGGCGGTGTGTTCGGCGGCAGGAGGTGGTCATCGCGCATCTTCGGTAAGGTCAAGTTGCGACACGCGACCACGACCAAGGACACGACGATGACCGACGACAGACTGGCACTGATCGAGCAAATCCAGAAGAGCACAGACGGCGACTTCCAGCGCTCTGTCGCCGAGCACACGTTGCACCGGCTGATGGACTTCGAGGTTGAGGGGCTGATCGGCGCTGCTCGCCATGAACGCACCGACACGCGCACCACCTACCGCACCGGCTCGCGCCCGCGCCAGCTCGGCACCCGGCTCGGCACGCTGGACCTGAAGATCCCCAAGCTGCGCCAGGGCTCCTATTTCCCGGCTTTCCTGGAGCCGAGCAAGACCGTCGAGAAGGCGCTCACCGCCGTCATCCAGGAAGCGTGGATTCAGGGCGTCTCGACCCGCAAGGTCGATGACCTTGTCCAGGCGCTCGGCATGACCGGCATCTCCAAGTGCCAAGTTTCAGCGCTGTGCCAGGAAATTGATGAGCGTGTGCAGTCTTTCCTGGAGCGTCCGCTGGAGGGGGACTGGCCGTACCTCTGGCTGGATGCCACCTACCTGAAGGTCCGCCAGGACGGCCGCATCGTCTCAATCGCCGCGATAATCGCCACCGGCGTCAATCAGGATGGGCGGCGCGAGATCCTCGGCCTCGGTCTCGGGGAATCGGAGGCGGCGATCTTCTGGATTGAGTTTCTCCGTGGCCTCGTGCGGCGTGGCCTGAAAGGCGTGAAGCTGGTGATCTCCGATGCCCATGAGGGGCTGAAGGCGGCGATCAGCCAGGTGCTGAGCGCCACTTGGCAACGCTGTCGTGTTCATTTCCTTCGCTCGCTGCTCTGCCACGTGCCCAAGGGCTAGCAAACCGTGGTGTCGGCCGCTGTGCGCCAAGTCTTCGTGCAGCCCGGCCGCAAGAACGCCGGTGAGGTCTGGCGCCATGTCGCCGATCAACTGCGGGCACGCTTTCCCAAGGTGGCAGCACTGCTCGACGACGCCGAGCATGACGTGCTCGCCTACATGGACTATCCCGAGGCGCACCTCACCAAACTACACTCAACGAATCCGCTTGAACGTCTCAACAAGGAGGTCAAACGCCGCACTGATGTTGTTGGTATATTCCCGAACGAGGAAAGTGTTCGAAGGCTCGTCGGCGCGATCTTGCTGGAGCAAAATGATGATTGGCAGCTCCAGCATCGTTACCTGACGCTCGAAACCATGGCCCGGATCGCCGCCGCCGATGAGCCCACCATCACACCGCTCCCCTCAGCAAAGGCGGCCTGACCGACGACGCACCTGACCACCTTCCAATTTCCACCACCTTGACGGACGTGACCGAGAGACCCCAGTGCCTTGGTCAGCCGCCGGGTGCATCAAGCGAGAGACGCCACAGCTCCTGGAAAGCACTCGGCGAACATGCGGTGGGGGCAGGTTGATTGCGAGCAACAGAACCGCTCAACCAGAGCAAAATCAGTATAGAGGTCCTATATTTCCGGGCTTTGCCTCCCCCATCGCATTTATACGCTAGACAGCCTTCTTCTCAGGAGGATGCCGGCCAGTGGCCGCCCTTTGGATAGCGAGGCTGTCATGCAAGGAAAATTGCCTCACGCGCTGCTTGATCGGACTGCCCTACCCCTGGCGCAAATGGATGGGCGCGATCCGCAGGGATCGGCCGACACCTCTCATGAGGTGTTTCCCTCTCCGGGCGCAGTGTTGGGCGAGGCGGCGTTCACCATCGCCGCCTTCCTGCTGATCGCGCTGGCGCTGCAAGTGCTGGTCGTCTGGATCGGCGCATGACCCCGGCGGCGGCACGCCTGGGCATGGCGGATGCGATGCCCTCGGCGAATGGAATTTGGAAACGTCCTGCGATCGTCGATCAGGTCATGGCTGCGATCCTGTTTCTGTTGGCTTGTGCCCATATCGGCCACCGCATGAGGATTGCGTGGCCGCCACGCGAGCGCCAGGGCCGCCGGTCGGCTCATCTCCCGAGAGACTGACGGCAGCCCGACGGCATATATGGCGCGTATATTTTCCGGCATCGCCGCCCCCCATCGAATCTATACGCGGCTCCGGCGCACCCTTCCAGGGCCGGACCTCTCGTGCCGCCATCATGGCGAGCGGATGGTTCGACCCTGTTCCGCTTGACCCAGGTTATCCCGCCGGCGCTGAACCGGCGCGATGATCGGGGCCGAGGGGAAGGAAACTCCGGAGACCCGAACCATGCTCGACCTTCTGTTCGTGGCGCTCACCGTCGGCTTCTTCGCCGCGGCGGTCGCCTATGTCCATGCCTGCGACCGGCTGTGAGGGCGCGCCATGACCCTCGACTACGCCTTGGCCGGCCTCGTGACCGCCGGGCTGCTGGCCTATCTGGTCTATGCCCTGATCCGCCCCGAACGGTTCTGAGGAGACCCATCCCATGACCGTCAACGGCTGGATCCAGATCCTGGTCTTCCTCGCCCTGGTCATCGCGGTAACGCGGCCCCTGGGTGGCTTCATGACGCGCGTCTTCACCGGCGAGCGCACGCTGCTCTCCCCCATCCTCGCCCCCGTCGAGCGCGGCCTCTACCGGCTGGCCGGCGTCGATGACCGCGCCGAGCAGCATTGGGTGACCTACGCCGTGTCGATGCTGCTGTTCAGCGCCGCCGGCATGCTGCTGCTCTACGCCCTACAACGTCTCCAGGCAGTGCTGCCGCTGAACCCGCTGGGCATGGCGGCGGTGCCCGCCGACCTAGCCTTCAACACCGCCGCCAGCTTCACCACCAACACCAACTGGCAGAATTACGGCGGCGAGACCACCATGGGCCACTTGGTGCAGATGGCCGGGCTGACCTTCCACAACTACGTCTCCGCCGCCACCGGCATCGCGCTGGCGGTGGCGCTGGTCCGCGGCTTCGCCCGCAGTTCCGCCCGCACGGTCGGCAATTTCTGGGTCGACCTGACCCGCTGCACCCTCTACGTCCTGCTGCCGCTGTGCATCGTCTATGCGCTGTTCCTGGTCTGGCAGGGCGTGCCGCAGACGCTGGCGGGCGCCGTCGACGCCACCACGCTGGAGGGGGCGAAGCAGACAATCTCCCTCGGCCCCGTCGCCTCGCAGGAGGCGATCAAGATGCTGGGCACCAACGGCGGCGGCTTCTTCAACGCCAACTCCGCCCATCCCTTCGAGAATCCCAACGCGCTGACCAACCTCGTCCAGATGCTGTCGATCTTCGCGCTGGGCGCCGGGATGACCAATCTGTTCGGCCGCATGGTCGGCGACGAACGGCAGGGCTGGGCGATCCTTGCCGCCATGGGCCTGCTCTTCGTCGCCGGCGTCACCGTCGCCTATTGGGCGGAAGCCCACGGCAATCCAGCCTTCGCCGCCTTCGGCATCGACGGCGCCGCCGGCAACATGGAGGGCAAGGAGACCCGCTTCGGCGTCGCCGCCTCCGCCCTGTTCGCCACCGTGACCACCGCCGCCGCCTGCGGTGCGGTGAACGCCATGCATGACAGCTTCATGCCCCTGGGCGGCATGGTGCCGATGATCAACATGATGCTGGGCGAGATCATCGTCGGCGGCGTCGGCGCCGGCCTCTACGGCATGCTGCTGTTCGCCATCGTGGCGCTGTTCGTCGCCGGGCTGATGGTCGGCCGCACACCGGAATATCTCGGCAAGAAGCTGGAGGCGAAGGAGGTCAAGATGACTATGCTCGCCATTCTCTGCCTGCCGCTGATGATGCTGGGCTTCACCGCCGTCGCCGTGGTGCTCGACACCGGCACCGCCTCGATGGCCAACGCCGGGCCGCACGGCTTCGCGGAAGCGCTCTACGCCTATGTCTCGGGTGCCGCCAACAACGGCAGCGCCTTCGGCGGGCTGACCGGCAACACGCCCTGGTACAACGTCACGCTGGCCGTTGCCATGCTGGTCGGCCGCTTCCTGGTCATCGTGCCGATGATGGCGATCGCCGGCTCGCTGGCCGCCAAGCGCCGGGCGCCCGTCTCGACCGGCACCTTCCCCACCCATGACGGGCTGTTCGTCGGGCTGCTGGTCGGCGTCATCCTGATCGTCGGCGGCCTCACCTTCTTCCCGGCTCTCGCCCTCGGCCCGGTGGTCGAGCATCTGGCGATGACCGCCGGCACCCTCTTCTGATCGGGAACGCTCCCATGCATGCCAAAAGCAAACGGTCCGGCCGGACACCCGCCAAAAAGGTGGCCAGATCGGCGGCCAGTACCCTGCTGGACCCCGCAATCCTGGTGCCGGCCATCGGTGGCTCCATCGCCAAGCTTTCCCCGCACCAGATGATCCGCAACCCGGTGATGTTCTGCGTCGAGGTGGTGGCGGCGCTCACCACCCTGCTGGTCCTGCGCGATGCGGTCACTAGTGCCGGGGTGTCCGGCTTCGCCGTGCAGATCGTCGTCTGGCTGTGGTTCACGCTGATCTTCGCCAACTTCGCCGAGGCGGTGGCGGAGGGACGCGGCAAGGCCCAGGCCGCCAGCCTGCGCAAGACCCGCACCGAGACCAGCGCCAAGAAGCTGGAGAACGGCACCGTCCGCACGGTGCCCGCCACCGCGCTGAAACCGGGAGATCTGGTGCTGGTGGAGGCCGGCGACATCATCCCGTCCGACGGCGAGGTGGTGGAGGGCGTCGCCTCGGTCAACGAGGCCGCCATCACCGGCGAATCCGCGCCCGTGATCCGTGAGAGCGGCGGCGACCGGTCGGCCGTCACCGGCGGCACCCAGGTGCTCTCCGACCACATCAAGGTGCGGATCACCGCCGCCCCTGGATCGACCTTCCTCGACCGTATGATCTCGCTGGTGGAAGGCGCCCAGCGCCAGAAGACCCCCAACGAGATCGCGCTGAACATCCTGCTGACCGGGCTGACCATCGTCTTCATCATCGCGGTTGCGACAATCCCCAGCTTCGCCGCCTATGCCGGCGGTTCGGTCGGCGTGCTGATGCTGGTGGCGCTGTTCGTCACACTGATCCCCACCACAATCGGTGCGCTTCTGTCGGCCATCGGGATCGCCGGCATGGACCGTCTGGTCCGCTTCAACGTGCTCGCCATGTCCGGCCGGGCGGTGGAAGCGGCGGGCGACGTCGACACGCTGCTGCTCGACAAGACCGGCACCATCACGCTGGGCAATCGCCAGGCGACGGAGTTCCTGCCGGTCGACGGCGTCGGCGAGGAGGAACTGGCCGACGCCGCCCAACTCGCTTCGCTGGCCGACGAGACGCCGGAAGGCCGCTCCATCGTCGTACTGGCCAAGAAGGAATACGGCATCCGCGCCCGCAGGATGGAGGACATGCACGCCCACTTCGTCCCCTTCACCGCCCAGACCCGCATCAGCGGCATCGACACCGGCGGCACGGTGATCCGGAAAGGTGCAGTGGATGCGGTGTTGGCCCACGTCAACGGGGCGCAGCGCGTCGCCGTGGCCGGCGGTCGCGGCGTGACCACCCTGCATCCGACGGCCAGTGCGACGGAACGGGAGATCCTCGCGTTATCCGAACGGGTGGCCAAAGCCGGCGGTACGCCGCTGGCGGTGGCGCGCGACGGCCGGCTGCTTGGCATCATTCACCTGAAGGACATCGTAAAGGGCGGCATCCGCGAACGCTTCGCAGCACTCCGCCAGATGGGCATCCGGACGGTGATGATCACCGGTGACAACCCGATGACCGCTGCCGCCATCGCCGCCGAGGCCGGGGTGGACGATTTCCTGGCCCAGGCGACGCCGGAAGCCAAACTGCAGCTGATCCGCGACGAGCAGGCCAAAGGCAAGCTGGTCGCCATGTGCGGCGACGGCACCAACGACGCGCCAGCGCTCGCCCAGGCCGACGTCGGCGTGGCGATGAACACCGGCACGGTGGCGGCACGCGAGGCCGGCAACATGGTCGACCTCGACAGCGACCCGACCAAGCTGATCGAGATCGTCGAGATCGGCAAGCAGCTGCTGATGACCCGCGGCGCCCTGACCACCTTCTCCATCGCCAATGACGTGGCGAAGTATTTCGCCATCATCCCGGCGATGTTCCTCGCCTTCTACCCGCAGCTCCAGGCGCTGAACGTGATGGGGCTGCACAGCCCGGAAAGCGCCATCCTGTCGGCGATCATCTTCAACGCGCTGATCATCGTGGCGCTGATCCCCCTGGCGCTGCGCGGCGTGCGCTACCACGCGGTCGGCGCCGCATCGCTGCTGCGCCGCAACCTGCTGATCTACGGCTTGGGCGGGCTGGTGGTGCCCTTCGTCGGCATCAAGGCGATCGACCTGATCGTCACCGCAATCGGCCTGATTTGAGGAACCTCCCATGCTGAAGGAACTGCGCCCCGCCCTGGTGATGACTGCGGCACTGACCGTCATCACCGGGCTCGCCTATCCGCTCGCCGTCACCGGCATCGCGCAAATCCTGTTTCCGCATCAGGCCAACGGCAGTCTGATCGAGCGGAACGGAACCATCGTCGGCTCCAGCCCGATCGGGCAGGATTTCACCGGCGAAGGCTATTTCCACCCGCGCCCGTCGGCCACCACCGGCGCCGACCCCGCCGATCCGGCCAAGACCGTGCCTGCTCCCTACAACGCGGCGAATTCGATGGGCTCCAACCTCGGCCCGACGAGCAAGGCGCTGGTTGGCCGCGTGCAGGTCGACGCCGAAAAACTGAAGGCCGAGAATCCCGGCGTTCCGGTCCCGGTGGAGCTGGTGACCACGTCGGGCAGCGGCCTTGACCCCGACCTGTCGCCGGCCGCCGCCGATTTCCAGGTGCCGCGCGTTGCCAAGGCCCGCGGTCTGTCGGAAGGCGCCGTGCGCAAGCTGATCGCCATCACCACCGCGCCGCGCCAGCTGGGGTTCCTCGGCGAGCCGACTGTCAACGTTCTCGCGCTCAACCTTGCTCTGGATCGGGCGGTCGAGATGGGCCGGTAAATCTCCCTCTCCCGGGGGGAGAGGGGATCTTTTACTGCGCGATACCCCCGCCGCTTTGGCCACGCCATATTTCGACCGAACACGGAATCGGCTATCGGTTAGAAATGCCGACGAAGCGACCGGGGGCTAAAAGGGGCGATGCCATGAGCGACGAACAAGCCGACCGCACCCATGGCGACTGCACCGGACGGCCCTCTCCCGACGCGCTGCTGCGCCAGGCGGCGAAGGAGGCGCAGGGACGGCTCAAAATCTTTCTCGGTGCGGCCCCCGGCGTCGGCAAGACCTTTGAGATGCTGCAGACCGCCCAGGCCAAGCGCCGCGATGGCGTCGACATCGTCGTCGGGGTGGTGGAGACTCATGGCCGGCGAGAGACCGAGGCGCTGGTCGCCGGACTTGAGGTCGTTCCGCGCCGCAAGATCGAGCACAAGGGTCATGCCCTGGCCGAAATGGACCTGGACGCCATCCTCGCCCGCCGCCCGAAGATCGTGCTGGTCGACGAGCTGGCCCACACCAACGCCCCCGGCGGCCGCCATCCGAAGCGTTATCTCGACGTGGAGGAACTGCTGGCCGCCGGCATCGACGTCTACACCACCCTGAACATCCAGCATGTCGAAAGCCTGAACGATGTCGTCGCCAAGATCACGCGCGTCCGGGTCCGCGAGACGGTGCCGGACTCGATCCTCGACCGCGCCGACGACATCGAGGTCATCGATATCGCGCCCGACGACCTGATCCAGCGCCTCCAGCAAGGAAAGGTCTATGTCCCGCGCACCGCCGAGCGTGCAATCCGCCATTATTTCTCCCCCGGAAACCTGACCGCGCTCCGTGAACTGGCACTGCGGCGCACCGCCGACCGCGTCGACGAGCAGCTGCTGACCCACATGCAGGCGCACGCGATCTCCGGCCCCTGGGCGGCCGGTGAGCGCCTGCTGGTCTGCATCAACGAAGACGCCAGCGGCGCCGGCCTGGTGCGCTACGCAAGGCGCCAAGCCGAGAGGCTGCGCGCCCGCTGGAGCGCCATCCATGTCGAAACGAGCCGGGCGCTGCGCCTGAACGAGGCCGAGCGCGACCGCATCGCCGACACGCTGCGTCTGGTGGAGAGGCTGGGCGGCGAAGCGGTCACGGTGCCTGGCAGTGATGTCGCCGACACCGTGGTCGACTACGCACGGGCTAACAACGTCGCGCACATCGTCATCGCCAAATCCGGGCGTCCGCGCTGGTCCGAGCTGCTGCACGGCTCCGTGGCGCACAGTCTGATCCGTCGGGCCGGCGACATCAGCGTGCATGTCATCGCCGCCACCTCCGGCGTCCCGGTTCCCGCCAAAACGGTCAGGACCGAAGCGGCCAGGCATCGGGCCTTTGCCTGGGGGCCCTATGTCGCGAGCACGGGCTATGTCGGGGTGGCGCTGGGTGCCGGCCATGTGCTGCATCGGGTTCTGGCCCTCAACAACCTGGCGCTGGTCTTCCTGACCGCCGTGCTGGCGAGCGCCGTCACCGGCGGGTTGGCGCCGTCGCTCTATGCCAGCGTGATCAGCGTTCTGGCCTTCAACTACTTCTTCCTGCCGCCGCTTTACACCTTCACGATTTCCGATCCGGAAAACATCGTCGCCTTGCTGGTGTTCGCTGTCGTCTCGGTGATCGCCAGCAACCTGACCGCCCGTGTCCGCGCCCAGGCGGTGACCGCGCGGCTGCGCGCCAAGACGACGGAAGACCTCTACCAATTCAGCCGCAAGCTGGCCGGCGTGGTGACCATGGACGACCTGCTGTGGGCCACCGCCTATCAGATCGCCGCCATGCTGAAGGTCCATGTCGTTCTGCTCTTGCCTGAGGCGGGCAGCGTGGCGGTTCGCGCCGGCTACCCACCGGAGGACGTCATCGAGGATACCGATCTGGCCGCCGCGGTCTGGGCCTGGGAGAACAACCGGCCCACCGGCAAGGGGGCCGACACCTTGCCCGGCGCCAAGTGGCTGTTCCTGCCGATGCGCACCGGGCGGGGCGTCGTCGGAGTGGTCGGTATCGATACCGGCGGTGGGAAGGGACGGGCGAGTGGCTTCCTGACACCCGACCAACGGCGGCTTCTCGACGCCCTGATCGATCAGGCGGCCCTGGCTATCGAGCGGGTGACGCTGGCCGAGGATGTCGACCGGACCAAGCTGGCGGCTGAAACCGAGCGCTTGCGCTCGGCCCTGCTCACGTCGATCTCCCACGATCTGCGCACGCCGTTGGCTTCCATCCTCGGCTCGGCGACCAGCCTCGTCAGCTATGGACCGAAGATGGACGAGGAGGACCGGCGCGACCTGGCCGCGACGATCCAGGATGAGGCGGAACGGCTTAACCGCTTCATCGCCAACCTGCTCGACATGACACGGCTGGAATCGGGGGCCATCCGGCCCCGCACCGGGGCGGTCGACCTGTCCGAGGTGGTCGGCAGTGCGTTGGAGCGGGTGTCGCGCATCCTCGCCGGCCATCGGGTGGACATCGACCTTCCTGTCGACTTGCCGATGGTCGACATCGATGCGGTGCTGATCGAGCAGGCGCTGTTCAACCTGCTGGACAATGCCGGCAAATACGCGCCGGCCGGTTCGCTGATCACGGTTCGGGGGCGCCAGGACGGCGGGCTTGTCCGCATCGAGGTCCTGGATGAGGGCAGCGGCATTCCGTCGGAGGATGTGGAGCGGATCTTCGATAAGTTCTATCGTGTCCATGCCCAGGACCGGCAGCGCGCCGGCACCGGGCTGGGACTGGCGATCTGCCGGGGCTTTGTCGAAGCGATGGGAGGGACGGTCACGGCCGGCAACCGCCTCGACCGGAGCGGCGCCGTCTTTACCCTGACCCTCCCCAAGGCTGCCGATGTGTCCGGATTTGAAGAGGAAGCAGCCGCATGAAATCGGACTCCATCCCGTTGCGCGTGCTCGTCGTCGATGACGAACCGCCCATCCGGCGCTTTCTGCGCACCAGCCTGGCTGCCCAGGGATACGACATCATCGAGGCCGAGGACGGCACCAAGGCCCTGGAGGAGGTGCGCCGGCGATCTCCCGATCTTCTGGTCCTCGATCTCGGATTGCCGGGCATCGATGGGCTGGAGGTCATCCGGCGCCTGCGTGGAAGCGGCGTGACCCTGCCGATCATCGTGTTGTCCAGCCGGGTGGACGAGGCCGGCAAGGTCGAAGCGCTCGATCTCGGGGCGGACGACTATGTGACCAAACCCTTCGGGGTCGAGGAACTGCTCGCCCGCATCCGCACGGCCATGCGCCACAAGCTGCAGCAACAGGGGGAACGGCCGCTGTTCCGCAGCGGCGACCTGACGGTCGATCTGGTTCGGCGCATCGTGACCGTGCGCGGAGAGGAGGTGAAGCTGTCGCCGCGCGAATATGACCTGCTGCGGCTTCTCGTCGCCCATGCCGGTAAGGTGCTGACCCACCGCCTCATCCTCAAGGAGGTATGGGGCGGTGAAACCGACATCCAGTATCTGCGAATCTACGTCCGTCAACTGCGGCAGAAGATCGAACCCAATCCGGAACGACCCCACCACATCCTGACCGAGACAGGGGTCGGCTATCGGCTGCGCACGCCGAACTGAAACCGACCTGCGTCGCAAGAAAACAACCAGGGCGTCGACATGGACCTCTTCACGTTGTTTTCCCCTGATAGCAGTGTTGCCTCCCTTGGCGCCGCCAATAAAGGACAGCTTCTGGCGAAACTTGCCCGGCGCGCCTCCAGCGCGACCGGCACCCCGACTCTGGACATTCAGGACGGACTTCTCGCCAGAGTGGGGCCATGGTGCCCATTCAACTTTCCGCATTTTGGAATGCTTGTCCTATCATACGCAGGCATCGCTTTACCGTCGGCGAAAGACTGTTGGCAGTTCAACGGACAATACCAGAGGTGCCCCATGGCACACCTCGCCATCCCCCTTCCTCCGACTTTCGTCGCTTGGTTGTGGCCCTATCTGGTCACCTTCGCGGGGCGCACCCGCTCAACGGTGGCCGCGCTCGCGGTCGGAGCGGTGCTGGCGGTTGGTCCCCGCACCGTCGCCAACCTGCTGCGCACCCTCGGCTTGGCGGACGATCCCGGCTTCGCCACCTTTCACCGTGTGCTCAACCGCAACCGCTGGTCGGGGCTGAAGCTCGCACGCACCCTGCTGAACGCCCTTGTCAGCGCCTTCGTCCCGGACGGCCCGATCGTCATCGGTGTCGACCATACTCTTGAAAATCGCCGTGGAACCCATGTTCGCCCAGCCAGTCATTGCTTCGACTCCGTCCGATCTTCGACGGAGCGGACGGTCACCAGCCGTGGGTTGCACTGGATGAATGCCATGCTGCCGGTCGAAGGTTCCGTTTGTCGGCCGCATCTGGGGACTTCCGGTGCTGAGCGCGCTGGTGCCGAGCCGCGCCTGGTGTGAGGCGCAGAGCCAGCATTACCGGCCGACCACCGCCTGGGCCCGGGCCATCCTGCTGCGCGTGCACCGCTGGCGGCCGGATCGGCTGCTGGTCACCGTGAAGGATGGCGAATTCGCCGCGCTGACTCTGCTCGACGCAGTCAGCCCGCACATGATCGCGATCACCCGGTTGCGCCTGGATGCGCGCCTGTTCGATCCGCCACCAGCCCCACCCTGGACCCTGCGGCAGGTAATGAAGGGCGCCCGCCAGCCCAGCTTGCGGGCCCGTCTGACCGATAAGGCAACGGTGTGGCGCCGGGCCGTCCAACCAAGCCGAACCCGGTGGCGCTCCAGCGGCTGGATCGACTATGCCTCCGGCACGGCGCTGTGGCATCACCAGGGCAAGCCGATTGTGCCGATCCTCTGGGTGATGGTGCGCTATCCCGATGGCCGGCGCGATCCGGAAACCTTTTCTGTGCACCGACCTGTCGGTGCCGCCACGTACGGTGCTGGAATGGTTCAACCGCCGCTGGGCGATGGAGACGACGTGCGAAGAGAGCCGGGC
>NZ_JBGLZA010000003.1:2170000-2736186 GCF_047302835.1 Azospirillum sp. CT11-132 | reverse complement strand
TGAAACGTGCCGCACCGGCCGCTCCTCCGCATCCCCTCTTCGGAGGATCGGACCAGAGTGACCGGAGAATTTCGGTCGAAGCCGGAAGATCAAAACCGCTAAGTTGCTGTTTTATTTATCCGTTTCTGCCGCCAGCGCCGCGCCTCAATCAGCGCCCCGCCGTCGGTGGAGCGGGTTATAGGCGCCCTTCCCCAAACCACGCAAGCGCTTTTTTCGTCGCCTCCCGCATTTTTATGTTCGCTGAACCGACCGATGTTTCCGTCAGAGCAGGCCGAGCGCCCGCAGTTCAGCCGCCATATCGGCCGGCAACTCGTCCCCCGCCCCGCCGGCGGCTGAAAGATCCTGGGGGGCGGCCTCGGCCGTCAGGTAGCGCCAGCCCTGGAAGGGGCGATGCGGGGTCGGCACCGTCTGCACCCGATCGGCGGCGATCTGCAGGGTGCAGTAGCTCTCCCCCTCCTCGTCGGTGGCGGTGTCGATGGCGAGGATCGGCTGACGCACCAGGACGCTGCCCTTGATGACCCAATAGATCGAGCCGCCGGCCAGCAGTTCGTCGCCGCGCTTGGGCAGGCGGCGGGTGTAGACGGGGATGCGGGTCTGGCCGTCGGCCATTACGGCGCGGCGGTCCTGCAACTCCGCCAGATGGTCGAGGTCGCGGACACCGACAGCGAGCTTGATGAGATGGAGTGGCATGGGGACGCTGAAATCTCTGACGTGAAGAACGGAACCGCGCCCAACATAGCGCGCCCCCTGACATAGTGCGCTATGCAGGATTGTCCGTCTGCCGAGACCGCCGGGCGGATCTGTGCTCAAAGCGGATCGTTGCGGTCCGACCGGTTGGTCGGCCGGGCATGGCCGATGATGGCGCTGAAGCCGAACAGCAGCAGCAGCACACCCATGACGATCTCGATGCCGCAGACCAGACGGACCGGCCCGGAGACCGGGTGAATGTCGCCATAGCCGACGGTGGCGAAGGTCACGATGGAGAAATAGATCCCCTCGGAGAAGGTCAGGTCGCGCCTGACGCCTTCGATGACGAAGTTCGGCTCCGCCATGAAGCGGTCCATGATGGTGTAGATGGCGCCGAACAGGATGATGCAGAGCGAATAGAAGGTCAGGAAAGCGAAGGCCGGCAGGACCAGACGTGCCGATTGCTGGAAGAATCCTTCGAACAGCAGGCCGGCGTCGAGCAGGAAGATGGCGATGTCGCGCGACACCAGGGCGACGATGGCGGAGATGGCCGACATGGCCAGCAGGAAGATCGCGCCGATCGTCTGGGTGTCCATGTCCTGTTCGGGCACCAGGAAGGTCAGGGCGCCGATGCCCCAGACCGGCGCCATCCACAGGAAGACGCGGTCGAAATGTCCCCCCTCCCGCAATCGCCGCGACATCACGATCCGCCGGATGTCCTCCGCCCGCCACCAGGCCCCGCCCAGGAAGGCGACCAGCGGCAGGACGAAGGCGACGCTCTGGATCAGCGGACTGATGTTGTGGAAGTTGCTTTCCAGAAAGAAGACGAAGATGCAGGCATAGACGCCGATGAAGTTGGTCAGCGCCAGCGTGAAGAACTGGCTGCCCGGAAACAGATAGTGGAAGGCGCCGATCACGAGGCCGACCGATCCCAGCAGCACGAAGGTCAGATTGCCGGACACCGACCGGATCGACAGCGCGATCAGGCCGAGCAGCAGGGCCGTCAGCAACGCCCCGCCCAGCCAGGATTTGGATGCGCCCCTGGCTCCATGAGGTCCGCCGTGAGCGCCCCCATGGCCGTTGCCGCCGGAACTGCCGGGAGGAACCGCCGGGGGCGCGCTGGTCGTCCGGGGGCGACGGTCGGGAACGATCTGGTCCATGGGGCGGCAAACCGAAACGGAAACAGACACCAGACCCGGTGCCCGGACGAAGGTCCTATTCCGCAGTTATAGCGGTTTGCCCGCCCCGGGAGTCAGTATTTTCCGCCGTTCTACCTGCGGATTCCGGCCCCTGCCCTACCAGCCGCCGGTGGCGAGCCAGCGGTCGACCATGTCGAGGCGGTCCCAGCCCCAGAAGGGCTCGCCGTCGACGATGAAGAAGGGCGAGCCGAAGACGCCGCGCTCCACCGCATCGTCGGTTTCGGTGCGCAGCCGGTCCTTGACCGCCGGATCCTGGATGGCGGCGGCGACCGCGGCACGGTCGATGCCGACGCTGCCCAGGGTCTTCGCCGCGATCTCCGCCACCGTGTCGGCCGGGCCGATGTCCCGCCCCTCGCCGAAATGGGCATGGAAGAGCGCGTGGGCCAGCAACTTCGCCTGTTCCGGATGCTCGTCGGTCAGCCAATAGAAGGCGCGCGAGGCGGCGACGCCGTTGACAGGGGCCGAATCGGGGAAGGTGAAGGGAGCGCCGGTCAGCCGGGCGATGCGGCCGACGTCATGGGTCAGATATTCGCCGCGCAAGGGCTGCTGCAGGTTGGGCTTCATGCCCGTCACCTTGAAGATCGCCCCGAGAAGGACCGGGCGCCAAGTGACGGTACGGCCATGCTTCGCCGCCAGCTCGTCGATGCGCAGGCTGGCGAAATAGCCGTAGGGCGAGGCGAAGTCGAAATAGAAATCGATCGGGTCCGGCACGCGCGTTTCCTCTCCGACAGGTTTTCCGGAAAGGCTAACGCGGGCGCGGGACAGCGTCCAGAGGAGCGTCCGGGGGGCGCCCGGGGAAGGCGCAATTCCCGAACGGCCCGGCCATCCCGTCAGACCGTGCGCACCTTGGCATCGAAGACGTAGCCGGCGCCGCGTTCGGTCTTGATGATGCGGGGCTCCTTCGGGTTCGCCTCGATCTTGCGGCGCAGGCGCAGGATCAGCACGTCGATGGACCGGTCGAACACCTCCGCCCCGTCGACGCGGGTGAGGTCAAGCAGCTGGTCGCGGGTCAGCACCCGCTGCGGCCGCTTGACGAAGGCCGCCAGCAGGCCGAACTCCGCCTTGGTCAACTCCACCTCGCGCCCCTCCTGCCCTCGCAGGCGCTGGGCGGTGAGGTCGAGTTCCCAATTGGCGAACTGCACGACGGCGCGCAGCTCGTCCGCGCTGCGGGCCGGGCGGGCGTCGCTGGAGACGCGGCGCAGGACCGCCTTGATGCGGGCCAGCAGTTCGCGCGGGTTGAACGGCTTGGTCAGGTAATCGTCGGCCCCCAGTTCCAGCCCGACGATGCGGTCGACGTCCTGGTCCTTGGAGGAGAGGATGATGACGGGAATCTGCGATTCGGTGCGAATCTGGCGGACGAGGCCCAGCCCGTCGCCGTCGGGCAGGCGCAAATCGCAAACCACGAGGTCGACAGGGTCGCCATCCAGAGCCTGCCGGGCCGATGCGGTGTCCTGCGCCGTCGTGACCCGGTAGCCCTCTCCCGCCAGATATGAGGCCAAAAGCTCCCGAATCGGCTCGTCGTCGTCGACAGCGAGAATGTGCATGCCTGTTACCTCCCCAAATCTTCTTATCTCACGCGCGAGCGGCACGCAATGCGTTACAACCCCGTAACAGCCGCGGCCGATTCGCCGACCACATGAGTTGGTTGAAACCGCGTCCTGCACCGGCGACATAAAAATACCGTTGCGCGGACATTAACCAGAAACAAGCTGCGGTTTAAATCCAGACCATCGAACAGGGGACGGCTGCCCGCCTGTGGGCGCCGGACCAATGCCGTGATGGGGAAGCACCGCCATGTCGAACATCGATCATTGCCTGGAGCGCCTGGCCCTGCTCGACCGCGCCGACCGTCTTCTGAACGAGGTGCGGGTCTATGGCCAGCATGGCTCGATCCGCGAAACGCTGGCGCAGCACCGGCTGCTGCTGGGGGAGGCGAGGCGCCACCTCGACTCGGCGCGCTCGGTCGGGCGGCTGGGCTGAGGACCGTCGGCAAGACCATCATCATGTCCGGCTGCAACGCCCAGGCGACACCGATGCCGTCCCACCGCGCCGCGCCCCATGGCCAGTCCCATGGCCAAACCCATTGCAGGGCGGCGAGGCGGCTGCCCGCCGACGGCCATCGCCGTCCGGCGACGGAGCGGTGCGCCCGTCATTCCGGGTGCGTGCCGGGTGCCGCACAGGTCGCGGCCCATAATGGCGCCCCGCTGTGGCGTACGATGATGGAACGCTGGCTGGCGGCGGCCCCCTGACCTGTCCGGACTTTCGGACAGCCTCCTGTTGCGCTCTCCCTAATCCCGCCCGATTTCGCGCCTATGTCGGCAGTCGGGAGTCACAACACGGAGAGACCCATCATGACCCGCGTCATCCTTCTCGCCTCCACTGCCCTGCTGATGGCGGCCCCGGCGGCGCTTGCCGCGACAGGCGGGCAGCTGGCGCTGACGCGGGTCCTGCTGTCCACCGGCGGCGTCGGCTATTTCGAATATGAGGCGACGGTGAGCGGCGACGCCGACCTGTCGCTGGAAGTGCGGCGCGATCAGGTCGACGACGTGCTGAAGAGCATCGTCGTCTATGACGACAAGGGCGGCGTCGGCACCATCGCCCTGCCGGGAGCCGAACCGCTGGACACCGCCTTCCGCGAGCTGCCCTTTTCGGCCGACGACCTCACCTCTCCCGCCGCATTGCTGAACGCGATGCGGGGGGCGGAGGTGACGACCGGCGGCTCCCGCCAGTTGACCGGCCGGCTGATGTCGGTGACGGAGGAGACGGCGCGGCTGCCGGGGAACGACGGCGCCACCACCACGCGCCACCGCGTGACGCTGATGACGGCCGAGGGCCTGCGCCAGCTGGTGCTGGAGGAGGCCGACGCGCTGCGCTTCACCGATCCGGCGGTGCAGGCGCAGATCGACCGCGCGCTGTCAGCGGTGGCGGAGAACGCCCGGCGCGAGCGGCGGCGGCTGACCGTCCACAGCCGGGCGCCGCAGGATGGGCAGGCGGCCGGCGAGCGGCGGGTCCGGGTCGGCTATGTCGCGGAGATGCCGCTGTGGAAGGCGACCTATCGGCTCAGCCTCGGCACCGGGCGAGGCCAAAACGGACAGGAGCAAAACGGGCAGCCCGATAAGGGCAACGGCGCACTGCAGGGCTGGGCTGTGCTGGAGAATCTGAGCGGCGAGGATTGGCGCGGCGTCGACCTGACGGTGGTGTCGGGCAACCCGGTGACCCTGCGCCAGGCGCTCTACACCCCCTATTTCGTCGAGCGGCCGGAGGTGCCGGTGGAGGTGCTCGGCCGTGTGCTGCCCAGCGCCGACGAGGGAGCGGTGACGCTGAACGACGCCCGTTCGGCGATGCGCGCGCAATCCGAGGCCTCGCGTGCCGGGGCGCCGCCCGTCACCGCCATGGCCGCCCCCCCGCCGATGCCCGGCGCGCCGGCTCCGGCGCCGATGGGTGAAGCGCTGGCGAAGGCCGCCCCCTACGGCAGCGCCGCGGGAACGCCGGCGATGGCCGCGGTGCAGGGTGCCGAGGCCGGTGCGGCGGAGGGCGCCCAGGTGCTGTTCCATTACCCGCAGCCGGTCAGCGTGCCGAATGGCGGGACGCTGATGATGCCGATCGCCGCGAGCACCCTGCCGGTGGAGCGGGTGGCGCTCTATCAGCCGGCCACCGACGCCCGTCACCCGCTGGCCTCCCTGCGGCTGCGCAACGACGGCGACACCGCCCTGCCGCCGGGGCTGCTGACCTTCTATGACAGAGGCTCGGCGAACAGCGCTTATGTCGGCGATGCCCGGATGGCGACCCTGCCGGCGGGCGAGAGCCGGCTGCTGTCCTTCGCCGTCGATCAGGCAGTGACCATCGACCGCGAGGAGAAGCCGAGCCGCCGGCTGTCCCGCGCCACCATCACCGACGGTGTGCTGACCCTGTCGGTGATCGACCGGCAGAGCACGACCTATACGGTGGCCGGTGCCCCGGACGCCGACCGCGATGTCGTGATCGAGCATCCGCGCCGTCCCGGCTGGGACCTGGCCGAACCGGCGAACGGCAAGCCGGAAGCGACCGCCACCGCCTATCGTCTGCCGCTGGCGGTCCCGGCCGGCAAGACGGTGACGCTGACCGCCACGCTGGAACGGCCGCGGCAGGAGCGGATCGTCCTGACCGACCTGACCGCCGACCAGATCGCCGCCCGCGCCTCCGCCCCCGAATTGCCGGCGGAGGTTCGTCAGGCGCTGACCACGCTGGCCGGTCTGCGCGCTGCCGTCGCCGAGAAGGAGCGTCGCATCGCCGAGTTGGAGCGCGAGCGGACGGAGCGCATCGCCGACCAGGACCGCCTGCGCGAGAACCTGAAGGCCCTGCCGGCGGGCAGCGACCTGCACAAGCGGACGCTTGCCAAGATGGCGGAGGCGGAGAACCGCCTGGACGCGCTGGCGCGGGACTTGGGCACCGCCCGCAACGAGGCGGAAGCGGCGCGGCAGACGCTGCGCGAGCGGGTGAAGGCTTTGGCGATCTGAGGGGGGAGTGTCGGCTGACGATGCCCCCACCCTAACCCTCCCCCGCTGGGCGGGGGAGGGAACAAGTGCTGATGCGGGAGAGTGGCGGCAGTCCCTCCCCCGCCCAGCTCTCGCACAAAGCTTCGCTTTGTGCTGACTCGGCAGGCGGACCGTGGGTCCGCTGAGAGCGGGGGAGGTTAGGTGGGGGTCTAACTCCTACAGCGTCGTCGCGCTGCAATAGGCCCAATCCTCGCCCTGCAGGCCAAAGAAGGCGGCGACCGGCTTGCCGCTGGAGCGGTCGACGACGACGCGGAAGCGGCTGCCGGTGCAGGTGCCCTGCGGCTGCTTGGCGAAGGGCAGCTTGACGTGCTTGGACTTCAGGCAGGCGTCCGACATCTTCGGCGGGGTGGCCGGGCCGTCCACCTTCTTGCCGTTCAGCACCATATAATAGTTGGTCGCCTGCCCGCCCTTGACGTCGGCCTTCACCTCGATCTTGCCGAAGCGCGACTTGTATAGGCCGGCATCCTGTTCGCCGTCCGGCGCGCCGCCGGGCAGAGCGCGGAAGGAGATGGCGGCGCAGGACGGCGGATCCTTGGCCTCCGCCGGGGCGGCGGCCAGTACGGCGAAACCGCCGGCCAGCAGAAGGGCGGCAGATAGCAGGCGTGCAGAGAGCATCGGAGAACCCTTTCAAACCGGTTGAACCGTCACTTCGGCAACATACAGATGGCGGTCTGCTGCATCAGGGCGCAATCCTTCTCCGCGCCGCCGTCCAGCATCGACACCTCGACCTGGGTGATCGTCAGAGTGCGCCCCGGCTTCACCACACGGGCGCGGGCGATCATGACGTCGCCCTTGGCCGGCGCCATCAGGTTGATCTTGAACTCCACCGCCAGAACTTCGGCGCCCGCCGGCATCAGGCTGTAGGCGGCATAGCCGCCGGCATTGTCGGCCAGCGTGCTGACCATGCCGGCATGGAAGAAGCCGTGCTGCTGCGTCAGCTCGGGGCGGAACGGCAGCCGCATCTCGCAGAATCCCGGCTCGACCGCCGTCAACTCGATGCCGAGAGTCCGGCAGATCGGCTGCTGTTCGAAGGAGGCGAGACAGCGCGCCTTCCAGTCGGGGTCGCGGGGAACGAAGGTGTCGGCCAAGGCGAAGCACTCCGGCAAGGGGACGTCGCGGGACAGCCTGCGACAGCCGCCCCGCCGGATCAAGCCCGTATCCCCATAGGTCAGCTGCCGATCTCAGCTGCCGATCAGGCCCATCTGCGGGCTGGACGGTTCGGCATGGGCGCGCATCGGCATGCGGCCGGCCAGATAAGCGGCGCGGCCGGCGCTGACCGCGTCGCGCATCGCCGCCGCCATTCGCACCGGATCGCGCGCCTTCGACACCGCCGTGTTCAGCAGCACGGCGGCGCAGCCCAGCTCCATCGCCAGAGCGGCGTCGGATGCGGTGCCGATGCCGGCGTCCAGCACCACCGGCACGGGGCTGCGGGCGCAGATCGTCTCGATGGCGTGCGGGTTGCGGATGCCCATGCCCGAGCCGATGAAGGCGCCCAGCGGCATCACCGCCGCCGCGCCGAGATCGGCCAGCTTGCGGCAGGTCACGGGGTCGTCGTTGCAATAAGGCAGCACGACGAAGCCGTCATTGACCAGTTCCTCCGTCGCGCGCAGCAGTTCCTCCACATCAGGATAGAGCAGTTCGCGGTCGCCGATGACCTCCAGCTTGATCCAGGGCGTATCGAGCGCCTCGCGCGACAGCTGGGCGGTCAGAACGGCTTCCTTGGCGGTCATGCAGCCGGCGGTATTGGGCAGCAGCCCGACCGGGCCGGTCGGCCGCCCGGCAGTGGCACGGGCCAGCACGTCGACGAGGCTTTCCGAATAGCCGTCCAGGCTGATGCGCCGGATCGCCAGCGTGACCAGCTCGCTGCCGCTGGCCGCCAGCGCGTCGAGCATCACCTGCTGGTTGGGGTAGCCGGCGGTGCCGAGGAAGAGGCGCGACCCGAGGCTGCGCCCGGCAATGGTGAGGATGTCGGATTGGGACATGGGGAGTGCCTTTTGAAAGACCCTCTCCCGCGACCCGACCGGGGAATTCTCCCTCTCCCCCCCCCCGGGGAGAGGGTCGGGGTGAGGGGGATGCGCAGCGGGACCTTCGTGAAAATCCTGCGGTGCCACCCCCTCACCCTAACCCTCTCCCCGGGGGGGAGAGGGGATTCTTCCCGGGCTGGTCGCGGGAGAGGGAGGTGTAGGAAGGTCAGCCGCCTTGGATCGGGCGGACGATTTCCAGGCTGTCGCCGGGCTGGAGCGGGGTTTCGGGCCAGCGGCGGCGGGGGACGACGGCGCCGTTCAGCGCGACGGCGACCCCCTGCGCACCCTCGGCGATGCCGCGACCAGCCAGAAGCTCGGCCAGCGACGCGGCGGAAAGCGGCTCTTCGCGGCCATTGATGCGGATGGCGCTCATGCCGCCGCTCCCGCCGCAACGAAGCGGTCGGCGGCGAAGGGGCGCAGCAGCGGGTCGGTCTCGCCGGTCAGCACCAGCCGGGCGATGCCGTCGGCGGTCACCGGAGTCAGCAGGATGCCGTTGCGGTGGTGACCGGTGGCGTGGATCAGGCCGGGAATGCCGCTGTCGCCCAGGATCGGCGCATCGTCGCGGCTGCCGGGGCGGAACCCAACCCAGGCCTCCTCGATCGGCAGTTCGGCGATGCCGGGCAGCGCCCGCCATGCCCCCTCCAGCAGGGCGAACTGCCCGCCGGCGGTCAGACGGTCATCGAAGCCGCGCTCCTCCGTCGTCGCGCCGATCAGCAGCCGGCCGTCCAGCCGCGGGATCAGGTAGGTGCCGGGCGTCCACACCACATGGCGCAGCAGCGGCAGCCGCTGGTCCATCCGCAGGCAGACCATCTGCCCCTTCACCGGCCGCACCGGCGGCTTGGCGGCGGGCGGCAGTCCCGGCACTCCGGCCGACCATGCCCCGGCAGCCAGAACCACCCGGTCGGCCCGGTGCAGAGTTTCGGCAACCCGCACACCCACGGCGCGACCGCCCTCCACCGCCAGCGCCACCTCGCCGCACTGTTCGTGCAGGCGGGCACCGGCGGCCAGAGCGGCGCGGCGCAGGGCGGCCGCGACCTTGCGGTTGTCGACCTGATGGTCGCCGGCACAGAACAGCGCACCGGCGACGCCGGGCTGCAGGAAAGGCTCGCGCCGCCGCACCTCGGCCCCGCTCAGCCATTCCACCGGCAAGCCCAGGTCGCGCTGAAAGCCATGCAGGAAGCGGACCTTGGCGGCATCGTCAGCGTTGAGCGCGATGACCATGGTGCCTTCGCTGCGCAGATCGACCGCCATGCCGCTCGCGGCTTCAAGATCGCGGGCGAAGTCCGGCCACAGCGCCTGCGAGGCGCGGGTCAGCGGCAGCAGCCCCTCCTCGCCCGGTTCGGTCTCGACACAGGCGGCCAGCATGCCGCCGGCGGCATGGGTGGCACCACGCCCGGCCTCTCCCCGCTCGAACAGGTCGACGCGGCAGCCGGCCGAGGCCAGCCTCCAGGCGATGGCAAGGCCGATGCAGCCGGCACCGATGATGGCGACGGACGGACCGGTAGCGGATGGCCGGTTTCCGGAGTCGGAAACGGAATATGGATGCGGTTCTGGCGCATGGATCATGCGGCGGCTCCCTTCGCTGGAATTACCCAGACAGGTTCGATGGGTGTGTTCTCAGCCGCGCGACCACCGCACGGCACCCCAGGCCTATGGCTTGCCTTATGCCAATGTTTCGCTGGCCCCACAAGCGGAATCGGTTCTTCCCGCCGGCGAGGCCGCCGCGCCCATATCAAGAGCCCCCTACAACAAAAACACCGACGCCAGCCCCAGGAAGGCCAGGAAGCCGACGACGTCCGTCACCGTCGTCAGGAACACGGCACTCGATACCGCCGGATCGACGCCGAGCTTTTCCAGCCCCAGCGGGATCAGCGCGCCGCTCAGCCCCGCCACGACCAGATTGATGATCATGGCGAGCCCGATGACGATGCCGATCAGCGGGCCGTACCAGACCAGCGCGATCGCACCGACCATCACCGCGAAGATGCCGCCGTTGATCAACCCGACCAGCAGTTCCTTGCCCACCACGCGCAGCGCGTTGGCCGACGACAGGTCGTGCGTCGCCAGCGCGCGGACAACGACGGTCAGCGTCTGGGTGCCGGCATTGCCGCCCATCGAGGCGACGATCGGCATCAGCACCGCCAGCGCCACGATCTGCTCGATGGTGCCCTCGAACAGCGAGATGACGCCGGATGCCAGGAAGGCGGTGGCGAGGTTGATGGTCAGCCAGCCGACACGGCTGCGGGCGATGTCGGCGATGCCGCTGAACACGCCGGTGTCGCCCGACCCGCTCAGCTTGCGCAGATCGTCCTCCGCCTCCTCGTCGATGATGCGGACGACGTCATCGACGGTGATGACGCCGATCAGCCGGCCGGCGGCATCGACCACCGGCGCGGAGACCAGCGCATATTGGCGGAACAGGTTCGCCACCTCCGCCCGTTCCATGGTGGCGGGGATGGAGTCGACCTCGCCGGTCACCAGATCGGCGATGCGCACGGCACGGCGCTGGCGCAGCAGGCGCGACAGCGGCACCGCCCCCACCACCCGGTGCATCGGGTCGACGATGAAGATGTCGTAGAAATCCTCCGGCAGCGTGTCGGTCGCCGCACGCACGAAGTCGATGGTCTTGCCGACCGTCCAGAATTCCGGCACCGCGACCAGCTCTCGCTGCATCATGCGGCCGGCGCTGTCCTCGTCGTAGGTCAGGTTCTCCTGCACCAGGGCGCGTTCGGCGTCGGGCAGGTTCGCCAGGATCTGCGCGCGCGTCTCGGCGTCCAGATCCTCGATCAGTTCCACCGCGTCGTCGGTGTCGAGGTCGGCGACGGCGGCGGCCAGCTCCTGCGGCTCGAACCGTTCGATCAGCGCTTCGCGGAGATCGGGGTTCAGGTAGGACAGCACCTCGCCGTCCAGCGCGGCGGGAAGCAGGTCGATCAGGTCGGCGCGTTCGGCCGGCTCCGCCTGTTCGATCAGGTCGGCGATGTCGGCGGCATGCAGCCCGTCCAGCCGCGCCAGCACGGCCTCGCGTTCACGGGCGCGCAGCAGGCCGACGATCTCTTCCACGAACTCCGGCTCGACGCCGTAGGGGCGTTCGTCGTCCGCCTCGTGACCCGCATGCGGGCGGGCTTGGGCTTGGGCGTGGGCAGCGCCGTCCGGCCGCAGACCCGGCGTGTGGGGATCGGTGTGCATGCCGGCACCCTCCCTTCGACGATGCATCCCCCGCATGCCTGAGCCGGGTGGCCGGCGGCATGGTAACGACGGGACGGCTCCGCGACATCGGACGGGGCCGATGGCGCTTGGGGCCGGCGTTCGGGGTTTGCGGGTTGTGGAAGCCTTCCGGCCGGTGCCGGGAGCCATCCGTCAAGGGACGGGACCGGTGACGGCGGAAGCGCCCCCGACATAGAGGCGCCACCCCGGTTTGTCCAGCCCGGTTCGGCGGAAACCGGCAGGCACGGCGGCATTGGCCGCATTTGCCACCATATCCTTGCACCGCCGCGACCCTTCATGTTCCCATGCGTCTCGCGCCGCGTCCGTGGCGGCGCGGGATGGGGAGGGGGACCGAAAGCACCGATGGAGTATGCCTTCACCACCGTCGGCGGTCGCGACGGCATCCTGCTATCCGGCCGCTGCACGTACGAGGACGGCACCCGCTTTCACGACATGTTGCGCGACTGGGACTTCGCGGCCAGCCCGGTGGTCCCGATCGATCTGCGCTTCGTCACCTTCATCGATTCCGCCGCCATCGGGATGATGTTCATCCTGGCGAACCGCTGCCGCGAGGCCGGCGGCCACATCGTCGCCAGCGGCGCCGCTCCGCACATCGTCCGCGCGCTGCGCCGCGCCACGCTGGACCGCTACATCGAGTTCCGCTGACCCGGCCACGCCCCCCGCACGGCCCGAAATCGGGGAGGGTGGCACCCCGAACCGCTCGTCCCGGTCCCGGACGGCGCCTTCCGATGCGCCGTTGACCCACCCTGTCATAAAAACGCAACACTGGCCGCTCCCGTACCCCCCACCTTTGGAGCGCCTGTGGAGTACCTGCATCGTCTCGACCAGTCGCTGCTGCTGTGGCTGAACCAGTTCGCAGAGCACAGCGCGGCGTTGGACATGGCGGTGCGCGGGATCGCCAACATCTATCTGATCAAGCTGGGGCTGTTCAGCGCCGCCCTGTGGTGGCTGTGGTTCCGCCGGGAGGAGACGGAGGCCGGGCGCCGGCTGGTGGTGGACGCCATCACCGCGGTGGTGCTGGCGGTGGCGGCGTCCATCCTGATCCAGGTGGTGATGCCGGCCCGGCCGCGCCCGCTGCACGATGCCGGCCTCTCCTTCGTCCCGCCGATCGGCCAGAGCCGCGACGCCCTGAAGAACTGGAGTTCCTTCCCCAGCGACAACGCCGCGCTGGGCTTCGCGCTGGCCGCCACCTTCCTCCGCGCTTCGCGCCTGTGGGGGTTGCTGGCCTGCCTGTGGGCGGCGCTGGTGATCGCGCTGCCGCGGGTCTATCTGGGCCTGCATTATCCGGGCGACGTCACCGGCGGCGCCCTGATCGGCATGCTCAGCGCCTTTGCCGTCGCCCGGCTGCTGCCGATGGGCGGCGTCCACCGGCTGGTCGCCTGGGTGGAGGAACGCTGGCGCCCCTGGTTCTACGGCGCCGCCTTCCTGGTGATCTACGAGATGATGGTGCTGTTCGAGGATATCCGCCGCGCCGCCGGGGGCGCGTCCAAGCTGCTGCACGTGCTGGCGGGGTGAGGCCCGGATACGAAAAAGCCCGCTCGGTCTTGCGACCTGCGGGCTTTTCGGTGTTCCCGTATCCCCGGGATGGTCCCATCTGCATGGGAGAGTGGTGCGGTCGAGAAGACTCGAACTTCCACGGGTTGCCCCACAGCGACCTCAACGCTGCGCGTCTACCAATTCCGCCACGACCGCATCAGGCTGGTAGTCCCCGACGCTCGCTCGCGCGCCTCATCGGGTGGAGCGGGTAGATATCAGCTTCCCGATGGCCGATCAAGCGTTACAATCATCGTCTGCGAAGAAAAATTCGGGACGGCCCTCCGGCCGCTCCGCCCTCACCGCCCACACCGCCCGCCGACGCCATCAGAGACCGGATCGAATGACCTCCCCGACCAGCCTGTCCGCCAGTCAGCCCGACATGCCCGCCCCGCAGCCGGCCCCGCAGCAGATCGAGTGGCGCATCTCCGACCAGCCGGTGCCCTACCCCGACGCCATCGCCGAGATGGAGGCGCGCGTCGAGGCGATCCGCGCCGGCACCGCGCCGGAGCTGGTCTGGCTGCTGGAGCATCCGCCGCTCTACACCGCCGGCACCAGCGCGCGCGACGAGGATCTGCTTGAGGCCGACCGCTTCCCGGTCTACCGCAGCGGGCGCGGCGGCCAGTACACCTATCATGGGCCGGGACAGCGCGTGGCCTACGTCATGCTGGACCTGAAGAAGCGCGGCGCCGACATCCGCGGCTTCGTCCGCGATCTGGAGGAATGGATCATCCGCACGCTCGCCGCCTTCAACATCAGGGGCGAGCGGCGCGAGGGCCGCGTCGGCATCTGGGTCGACAAGCAGCCCTATGGCGGGCTGAAGGGCCAGGAGGACAAGATCGCCGCCATCGGCGTGCGGGTGCGGCGCTGGGTCAGCTTCCACGGCATCGCCCTGAACGTGGAGCCGGACCTGTCCCATTTCGGCGGCATCGTCCCCTGCGGCATCGCCGAGCATGGCGTCACCTCCATCGTGGCCCTCGGGCAGCTGGTGACGATGGAGGATGTCGATTCCGCCCTGATCGCGGCGTGGCCGGAGGTGTTCGGCGGCCCGATGCGGGGCGAGGAGGACGGCGACGGGGACGCCTAGTACTTCTTGAACCCGCCGGCGGCCGGGGTGGCGGCCTGATTGCCGGCGGGGTTCACGCGGGGGTCCTGGTTGTCCATCGACTGCACGGTGCAGCCGGTGGAATCGCCGTTGCGGAACAGGTAGATCTTCTTGCGGTCGGCCTTCTTGCCGGGATCGTGCAGGTTCAGCCCATGGCCGAAGGCGACGCCCAGCACCTCGCCCTTGTAATAGGCGCGGAAGCGCATCGGCTCGATCTCGTTGAAGCGCAGGGCCGCACAGTCCCTGCTCAGTTCCTTCTCGAACTTGCCGGCCTTGCGCCAGTCCTCCTTGGAGCGGATCGTCATCCACTGCGACGGCAGCGCGTATTGCACGATCGGCGGTGCGATGGGCAGGCTGGACCCCGGCTGCGGCGGCGCCTGATGGCCGGGCTCCGTCCGCTCCAGCGCACCGGCCAGCGCCGGGGCAACCCCCAGCAGCGTCAGCCCGCACAGCCAGAGGGCTGCCTTGATCGGCGCATCAAATCCGGACATCGAACCCACGCTCCTTGACCTCGCCGACCGGCTTTTCCTTTGCCGGCATGTGGTTGGCCAATTTGTTGTTGGAAGGCGCGGCGGTCGTCCCCTCCCCCAGCCGTCCGGAGAGCGACAGCGACAAGTCCAGGCCACCGCCTTCACCCGGCGCACCCTGCGGCGACAGCGTCACCGTGCCTTCCAGCCCCTGCGGCGGCGCGGCCATCGCCCCGCTCAGCGCCGCCATGACGCGGCCGAGATCGTCGATGGCGACCCGGTCGGTCTCGACCGTCAGCCCCCGGCCCGGACGGATGGCGGAGCGGAGGACGCCGAGCATGGCGGCCAGCCCCTCGCCCTTCTCCTCGGCCGGCACCCGCGCCAGCACCAGGGCCGCGTCGGCCAGCCTGACATCCACATGCCCATGGGCCAAGGCGAGGCCGATCCCCCGCAGGTCCACCGCCACATCCTGCCGGGCATCTTCGCCCAGAGGCCGCAATTCGCCGGCCGGTCCGTCCAGCGTCAAGACGGCGGCCCGGCGCTCCGCCTGACCGAAGCGGGCGACGAACGCGGCTTCGGCAGCGGCGGCATCGCTCCCGTCCATGCCGAAGGCGGCCAGCAGCCGCCCCAGATCGCGCGCCAGCGCCTGGATCGCCGGCCCCAGCCGGTCGGCAAGGTCGGCTGATGGAGCTTCGGACGACCGCGCCGGCGCATCCTGCACCGCCTCCGGCCCCAGGCTGAGGCGAACGGCCGGGTCGCCGCGTCCCGGCGCGGCGGGGGCCTTCGGCGCCGGCGCGGCCACAGGCGCGCGGACGGCCCTGCCCTTCGCCTCCGCCGCCTTGGCGAAGACGCCGGTGAGCATGGCCGTCATGCCGGCCACATCCGGTTTCCTGGCGGTCATCCGGCTACCGTTCCCCAAACCAAACACAGCAGCCAGCATGCCGCCGTCATGGTTAGCGGAACGCTAATGCCGAATTACACCGTCGCCCGCTGCTCGAAACCGGCCATGCCGGGGTCCTGCTCCGGTTCGGACACCACGTCGCGGACGATGGCCGACGGCGGGCCGCGGCGGCAGGCGACCAGCATGCGGTCGACGGCGTCGGCGGGGCCGGCGAACAGAGCCTCCACCGTGCCGTCGCTGCGGTTGCGCACCCAGCCGGTCAGGCCGAGCCTGTCCGCCTGATCGACGGTCCAGCCGCGATACCACACCCCCTGCACCTTGCCCTGGATGCGGACGCGCACCGCCTTCCGGCCGACAGCGGTCATGCCGCGCCACCCTTCGCGGCGGTGCTCCGTTTGCCCTGTTCCTCGTCCAGCAGGGCCTTGCGGGACAGTTTTCCGATCATGGTCTTGGGCAGCTCCTGGCGGAATTCCACGACTTTCGGCATCTCGATGGGCGACAGCTTGTCCTTCAGGAAGGCGTGCAGCTCCTCGGCGGTCAGGCTCTTCCCGTCATCCAGCCGGACATAGGCCTTCACCGTCTGGCCGCGATACTCGTCCGGCAAACCGGCCACCACGCATTCGGCGACCGCCGGGTGCAGGTAAATCGCCTCCTCCACATTGCGGGGATAGACGTTGAAGCCGCTGCACAGGATCATGTCCTTGATGCGGTCGACGATGGTGGTGTAGCCGTCCTCGTCCATCACCCCGACGTCGCCGGTGTGCAGCCGGCCGTCGACCAGCGTCTGCGCCGTCTCGGCCGGGCGGCGCCAGTAGCCCTTCATCACCTGCGGCCCGCGGATGCAGACCTCGCCCTTCTCGCCCGGCGGCAGGACACGGCGCGGTTCCTCCAGGCTGACGATCTCGACGATGGTGCCGGGCAGCGGCAGGCCGATGGAACCCTTCTTGTCCGAATGCAGCACCGCCGGATTGACGGTGGCGACGGGCGAGCATTCCGACAGGCCATAGCCCTCGACCAGGGTGCAGCCGGTCGTGCGCTCGAACGCCTCCTTCACCTCCAGCGGCAGCGGCGCCCCGCCCGACATGCAGAAGCGGATCGACGACAGATCGAACTTCTCCAGATGCTTATGGTGGTTGATCGCGGTGTAGATGGTCGGCACGGCGGGGAACAGGGTGATTCGCTCCGTCTGCAGGGTGCGCATCACCTGCTCCAGCTCGAAACGCGGCAGCAGGACGATCTCCGCCCCCAGATGCAGACCGAAATTCATCACCGCGGTCATGGCGAAGACATGGAACAGCGGCAGCACGCCCAACATACGCTCCTGCCCGTCTTCGGTGCCGCCCTCACCGGGTTTGCGCTCCTTCGCCGCGTACCACGTCGCGCACTGGATGGTGTTGGCGTAGAGGTTGGCGTGGGTCAGCATCGCGCCCTTCGGCACGCCGGTGGTACCGCCGGTGTATTGCAGCACCGCGACATCCTCCTGCGCATCGATGGCGACCGGGGTCGGCCGGCCGTCGTTGGCGATCAGGCTGGCGAAGGGAATGTGGCGGTCGTCGCGCGGGATCGCCGCGATCTCCGCCCGCTTGGCGATGGGGAACAGCCAATTCTTCGGAAAGGGCAGGATTTCGGCCATGCGGCAGATCACCAGCCGCTTCAGCCCGGTCTCCTCCAGCATCCGCGCCATCTTGCCGTAGAGCAGCTTGAGGTCCAGCGTGACCATCAGGTCGATGTCGCTGTCGCCGATCTGGTGGATCAGTTCGCGCTCGGCATAGAGCGGGTTGAAGTTCACCACCGTGCCGCCGGCCTTCAGGATGGCGAAGAAGGCGATGACGTAATAGGGGGTGTTGGGCAGGAACAGCCCGACCCGCGTGCCCTTCCCCACCCCGACGGCCTGGAACCCGCGGGCGGCGCTGTCGACCAGCCGGCCCAGCTCGCGGTAGCTGGTGCGCTTGCCCAGGAAGTTCAGGCAGGGCTTGTCGCCGTGACGGGCGACGGCGCCCTCCAACAGCTCGGTCAGCGGCCGGGCCGGGATGGGCATCGCCCAATCCACCGTCGGCGGGTACGAGGCCAGCCATGGATAATCGGGCAGCTTGCGGGCGGCATCTCCCATCGCGCGGTTCCTCCCCTGAGTTCCTGGTTCCGGTGGCCGGTTTCGTCCGGCACCGCCGCCTTCCCGAGTCTACGCCGGGAAGCGGGGGATTGTCCCCTGGAGAGGAGATGGGATCGCCGCCATCCTGAACAAGCAGGAGCTGTGTTGCCTGCCGCCCTATCGCACGCCGCGCAGCCGGTGCAGCACGTCCACCGCCATCCATTCGGCGAGGTTTCCGTCCTCGCCATCCAAAAAGACGGCGACTGAGACGGGGACCGGCCCCGGCGCATGGAAGGCGGCCGGCGTGACCCCCGGACCGCCGCCGGTGTGGCCCCAATAGGGGCCGGCCACCGGATCCAGCTCCACCATCATGCCGAGCCCATAGGCCGGCTCGACCCAGGGCCGCCCGCCCATCGGCCCGCCGACCGGCAGCCCGTCCCGCATCCGCCGCAGCAGCGCGTCCGGCAGATAGTCCCCGGTCAGGCCGTGAATGAGGCGGCACGCATCGGCGGCCGTCATCGCCACCACCCCATGCGACACCCAGCCGGGATGATAGGCATCAATCACCGAAGCCCCGCCGAAGGTCGGGCTCGGGCCGAAGAACAGCCCCGCGAGGTCGGAGCGGTCGCGCAGAAGCGAGGCGCTGGACAGCCCGAGCGGGTCAAAGACCTCGCGCGCCAGCAGCTCCGCCAGCGGGGCGCCGCCCGCCCGCTCCAGCAGCCGGCCGATCAGCAGATAGCCGATGTTGGAATAGGCGAAGCTGCCGACCGGCACCCCCTCCACCCCGCAACGCGCCAGGAACTCGTCGCCGCTCCAGGGCTCCGCGCCGGCGGCGACGGCGGCATGGTAATCGGCCCGGCCGCCATAGTCGGGCAGCCCGGCGCGGTGGGTCAGGATCTGCGCCACGCTGACCGACACCGGCCGCCCGCCCAGTTCCGGCAGCCAGCGCTCCGCCGGCCCGTCGAGATCGACCATGCCATGCGCGGCCAGCCGCAGCACGGCGGCGGCGAGGATGGTCTTGGTCAGGCTGTAGACCAGGGCGCGCCGGTCGGCCGGATCAGCCGCCACCCCGCCGCGCGCGGGCTTCCGCCGCAGCACCAGCGTGCGGACCGGCTCCGCATCGGCCCCGCGGCCACGGACGAAGGCGACGATGGCGGTCCCAGCCGGGGCAGGGCTCGCGCTCTCCTCCCCCAGCAGATCGGTCAGGGCAGCGGCCAGCAAGTCCGGTTCGGTATCCGCACCCGCCATATTATTCTTGTTCTTGTCCATCACTCGCCCACTCCCGCTACCCGTCCCGTTTGTCACCACAGATAAGAAGGCACTCACAAGGCAAAGGAAAATCGGGTCCGCTCCTACTGGGGCGCCCCGCAGGTGGACCGTTAACCACAACTGTCGGCTGTCACCCGCCGCCGACCTGCTGTATCCTTATGAAACCGCCTCCGTGGAGGGCCGCGCCATGCCCGTGATGGACGCCGACCAGCGCCGGAAACTGGAAGATCAGCTGCTTCGCAAGGCGGAGGAAGCGATACGGACCCTGCGCCGGGAGGCGGAGACCGGCGACCCCGCCCGCGTCGATTCGCTGGCGGAAGCAATGGCCGGGCTGCTGAAGACCCGAGAATTCCCCAGCCTGCGCGCCGCCGAGTTCCGCGAGCTGACCCGCGCCGTCCAGCGCGGCGCCTATCAGCGTAGCGTCGATTCGCTGCTGATCCAGGCCGAACGCTGCGGCCATCGCGGCGACGAAAAGGGACGCAACGCGCTGCTGACCCGGGCCAAGGACCATTTCGCCAAGGCCCTGCGCTTCGGCGCCGACGACGAGTTCCGCCACGGTGTCGAGCGGCGCGTGCAGGCGACGCTGATGACCAGCAAGGACGGGGTGGACGACCGCACCAAGCAGGCGGCCAAGCACAAGCTGGACCAGCACGATGTCGGCGCCAAGCCGCCCAACGGCATCGAGCGCCGCCGCGCCATCCGCTACATGGACCCGGTCCTGGCCGTGGAGGCGGAGGGGCGGCGCTGCACGACGATCAACTGGTCGACCCGCGGCCTGCTGGTCGACCTGCCGCCGGAGGAGTTCGCCCACGCCGTCGGCGGCAAGCTGCGGCTGGAGCTGTATTGCCCGGAAATTCCGGAGACCATCGGTCCCGATAAGACCAGCCATCGCGTCGGCGGCCGGCAGATCGCCCATGTGGTGCGCCTCGACCCCGACCGCCGCGCGGTAGCCCTGTCCTTCCCCGACATCAGCACCGTGATGCTGGACCTGATACACGCCATGAAGGAGACCGGCATCAAACCCGAACCGGAGCGCTGACCGCGCCCTCAACCACCGCCCTCAACCGCCGCCCTCAACCGCCAATGAAACGCCCGTTATGGCCGCGACGCAGCGGATGTTCGTCCGGACCGGCGACGGGCAGCAGTCCATTGATGCGCGCGCCCGCCTCTGCCGGCAGGCAGAACAGGTTGATCCCCATGCCAAGCACCTGGATCTCCGTGCCGTTGTCGACCAGCCCATGGCCGAAGATCGGCTCGGACCGGCCGGCGAAGTTGGCGGGATTGTGGAAGGCGGGCAGATACCAATAGCAGGCATAGCCCAGCTCCCCCAGCAGGCGGATCAGGGCCGCCGACTTGTCCGGCCGGTCATTCTCCACATAGAGGACCGGACGGTCGCGGGCGATCAGGCCGCGCGCGCCCTCCAGAACCTCGGCCTCCATGCCCTCGACATCGATCTTGATCAGACGGATACGGCCCGCTCCGTCAGGAGCCAGCCCATCCAACCGATGAACCGGCACCGGCCGGTCGCCGGCCAAGGCGTCAAGCGACAGCGCGCCGTAATTGCCCTCCGCCTCCATCGCCACGCCGGCAAGATGCAACACCCCATCGGCGGCCCCGGCGACGGCCAGCATGCCGTCCGCCCAGTCCAGCCCGTTCAGCGCCAGATTGCCGCACAGCAGCCGATGGTTGGCGTCGATCGGTTCCAGCGCCAGAACCCGGCCGGTGGGGCCGACCAGCCGGGCCAGCGCCACCGTGTGGGCGCCGATGTTGGCGCCGACGTCGATCACCCGGTCGCCGGCCCGGACGCACTGGCGGAACAGCGCGACCTCCTGCTCGAAATACTCGCCGTAATAGTCCAGCGACCGGCCGACGACGCTGTCGGTGCGCCGGTACATCATCAGGCCGTGCCTCGCCCTGACCAGTCCGACCGGCCCCGCTCCGCCCAACAGATCCTCCGCCATCGCTCCCCCCTGCATTGCCCAATGGCTGCATTGCCGGCGGAAGTGTAGCGGAGCCGGTCCTATACGTCACATCACGCCGATCCCGCTGGGCGCCGTCACGGCGTGTTCCTTCAGGATCGCTTCGGAGATGGCCGACACTTCGATCAGCTGAACCTCGTAGCCCCACAGGTTGGCGATGTGGCGCAGCACCGCCTTGGCGTCGCTTTCGTCCAGCAGCACGCCGTTGGTGACGCGGTGCTGCAGGATCAACTTGCGGTCGCCGGCAAGGTCGACGTCGACGATCTGGATGTCCGGTTCCAAATAGCCAAGGTCGTACTGGCGGGCCAGCTTCTTGCGGATGTCGCGGTAACCGCGCTCGTTGTGGATGTGATCGACCAGCAGATAGGGGTCCTCCGCGTCGTCGCGCACGCTGAACAGCTTCAGCTTCCGCATCAGATGCGGGCTGAGATATTGCAGGATGAAGCTCTCGTCGCGGAAATTGGCCCAGGCCTCGCGCACCGCCGCCATGCCGTCGCCCTGGCCGGCGAGGTCGGGGAACCACTGGCGGTCCTCGTCGGTCGGCTTCTCGGCGATGCGGGCGATGTCCTGCATCATCGCGAAGCCGATCGCGTAGGGGTTCAGGCCGGAGAAGCGCTTGTCGTCGAACTCCGGCTGGAACACCACGGACGTGTGCGAGTGCAGGAACTCCAGGAAGGCGCCTTCGCTGATCTGGCCGGTCTCGTGCAGGCGGCTCATGATCTGGTAATGGACGTAGGTGGCGCAGCCCTCGTTCATCACCTTGGTCTGTTTCTGCGGATAGAAATACTGGGAGATGTGGCGGACGATGCGCAGGATCTCGCGCTGCCAATGCTCCAGCCGCGGCGCCTTCTTCTCCAGGAAATAGAGGATGTTCTCCTCAGGCAGTCCCAGCAGCTTCTTGCGTTCCGACACCGACTTGGCCGGGCGCTGGCCGGCGGTCGGCTTCGGCACCGTGCGCCACAGATCGTTGAAGGTCTGGTCCTGATATTCCTGCCGCTCGCGCTCGCGCCGCTGCTCGGTCCGCAGGTCGGAGCGCTTCTTCGGATACTTGTGGACACCCTGGCTCATCAGCGCATGGGCGGCGTCCAGCACCCGCTCCACCGCGGCATGGCCGTAGCGTTCCTCGCAATGGGTGATGTAGGTCTTGGCGAATTCCAGATAGTCCAGGATGCCCTGGGCGTCGGTCCATTGCTGGAACAGCTGGTTGTTCTTGAAGAAATGATTGTGGCCGAAGGCGGCGTGGGCGATCACCAGCGTCTGCATCGTCATGGTGTTCTCTTCCATGATGTAGCTGATGCAGGGGCTGGAGTTGATGACGATCTCGTAGGCCAAGCCGCGATAGCCCTTGCGGTACATCATCTCGTCGCGGGCGAAATGCTTGCCGAAGGACCAGTGCTTGTACATCAGCGGCATGCCGATGGACGAATAGGCGTCGAGCATCTGCTCGGCGGTGATGACCTCGATCTGGTTGGGATAGACGTCGAGGCCCATCTCCTTCAGCGCGATGTGCTCGACAGCGTCGTAGACGCGCTTGATCTTGTCGTAATCCCACTCGACGCCGTCATACAGCAGCGCGTCGGGTCTGGTGATCACAGCGGTCATTCTCGATCTCCCCCTACCTTCCATTCTTGGAAAGGATTCGAAACTCCCCTCTCCTGCCCCGGGAGAGGGAGATTACGCTCCCGCCTTCTCGCGGGCGAACAGCTCGCGGAAGACCGGGAAGATCTCCCGGCGGGAGCGGACGCGGCGCATCGCCAGCGGGCGTTCCGGGCTCTGCACCTGCTTGTAGGTGCGCCACAGTTCCGTCTCGCGGCCCAGCGCCGACAGGCCCATGTTGTGCTCCGCCGCCACCTCGATGTAGGCGAAATACTGGCACATCGGCAGGATCACGTCGCGCAGCAGGGTCGCCGATTTGGCGTTGTCCGACGACATGTTGTCGCCGTCCGACGCCTGGGCGGCGTAGATGTTCCATTCATTGTGCGGGTAGCGCTCCTGCACGACCTTCTGCATCTCCTCCAGCGCGGTGGACACCACGGTGCCGCCGGTCTCGGTGGAGTAGAAGAAGGTTTCCTCGTCGACCTCCTTGGCCTCGTGGGTGTGGCGGATGAAGACGATGTCGACCGACCGGTAGCGCCGCCGCAGGAACAGGTACAGCAGCATGAAGAAGCGCTTGGCCAGATCCTTCATGTGCTCGGTCATCGAACCGGACACGTCCATCAGGCAGAACATCACCGCCTGGGCGATCGGCTTCGGCACCGATTCGAACCGGTTGTAGCGGACGTCGATCGGGTCGATGAAGGGAATGCGCTTGGAGCGCAGGACGATGTGTTCCAACTGTTCGCGCAGCGCCTGGATCTGGTCGGCATCCTCACCGGCCTCCTCGGCCTCGCGCAGCAACTCCTCCAGCTCGCGGATCTCGTCGCGCTTGGGGCGCTTCAGCGCGATGCGGCGCGACAGGCTGTTCCGCATGGTGCGGACAAGATTGAGGTTGGCGGGCGAACCCGACACCGAATAGCCGGCCCGCGTCAGCGTGTGCGATTCGGACTGCTTGACCTTCTGCTTCACCAGATCGGGAAGCTCCAGATCCTCCAGGAAGATGTCGAGGAACTCGTCGCGCGACAGGACGAAGCGGAACTCGTCCTCGCCCTCGCCATCGGCGCTGCCTTCGCTGCCGCGGCCACCACCGCCGCCGTCCGGGCGCTGGATGGTGTCGCCTTCCACATATTCCTTATTGCCGGGCACGACATAGTCGCGCACCCCACCCTGGCTGGCGCGGTGGAAGGACGGTTCGCGCACCCCGCCGGCGGCGATCGTCACCTTCTCGCCGTTCTCGATATCCTGGATGCCCCGCTTGCCGGAGGCGTCGCGGACCGCCTTGACCACCTGTTCCTTGGCACGGCGCAGGAAGCGCTGGCGGTTGGCCAGGCTCTTGCCTTGCGGGTTCAGGCGACGGTCGATGATGTTCATCAAGGGGCTGGCCCTCCCACCCGTTTCGTCACGCGGCCTTCGAACTCTGACAGCATTCTATGACAGTGGGGTCGCCGCGGGGCGTTGCAACACCCCGCCCCGCGGCAATTATGCACCCCGTCAGCGTGCCTGCCTCAGCCCTTCGGCCTCAGCCCGCCTGCTTCACCCGCATGTACCACTCGACCAGCCGGCGGACCTGCCGCTCGGTGTAGCCGCGCGACATCATGCGCGAGACGAACTCGGTGTGCTTCTTCTCGGTCTCGCCGTCCTTCTTCGAGCCGAAGCTGATGACCGGCAGCAGATCCTCGACCTGGCTGAACATCCGCTTCTCGATCACCTCGCGGATCTTCTCGTAGGAGGTCCAGGACGGGTTGCGGCCGGCATTCGCCGCGCGGGCACGCAGGGCGAACTTCACCACCTCGTTGCGGAAGTCCTTCGGGTTGGCGATGCCCGCCGGCTTCTCGATCTTGGTCAGCTCCTGGTTCAGCAGCTCGCGGTTCATCAGCTGGCCGGTGTCGGGATCCTTGAAGTCCTGGTCCTCGATCCAGGCGTCGGCATAGTCCACGTAGCGGTCGAACAGGTTCTGGCCGTAGTCGGAGTAGGATTCCAGATAGGCCTTCTGGATCTCGTTGCCGATGAACTCGGCATAACGCGGAGCGAGTTCGGCCTTGATGAACTCGACGTACTTCTTCTCCGTCTCCTCCGGGAACTGTTCGCGCTTGATCGCCTGTTCCAGCACATACATCAGATGCACCGGATCGGCCGAGATCTCCGTCGAGTCGTAGTTGAAGGTGGAGGCCAGGACCTTGAAGGCGAAGCGGGTGGAGATGCCGCCCATGCCCTCGTCGACGCCGGCCTGATCCTTGTACTCCTGCATCGACTTGGCTTTGGGATCGGTTTCCTTGACGCTTTCGCCGTCATAGACCCGCATCTTGCTGTAGAAGCTGCTGTTCGGATGCTCGCGCAGGCGCGACAGCACCGAGAAGCGGGCCAGCATCTCCAGCGTCGCCGGGGCGCAGGGCGCGGTCGCCAGATCGGAACTGCGGACCAGCTTCTCGTAGATCTTCTGCTCTTCCGCCACCCGCAGGCAGTAGGGGACCTTGATGACGCAGATGCGGTCGATGAAGGCTTCGTTGTTCTTGTTGTTCTTGAAGGTCTGCCACTCCGCCTCGTTGGAGTGGGCCAGGATCACGCCCTGGAAGGGGATGGCGCCGATGTTCTCGGACCCGACATAGTTGCCCTCCTGCGTCGCGGTCAGCAGGGGGTGCAGCATCTTAATCGGGGCCTTGAACATCTCGACGAATTCCAGCATGCCCTGGGTCGCCCGGTTCAGGCCGCCGGAGAAGCTGTAGGCGTCGGGATCGTTCTGGCTGTAGATCTCCAGCTTGCGGATGTCGACCTTGCCGACCAGCGACGAGATGTCCTGGTTGTTCTCGTCGCCCGGCTCGGTCTTGGTTACGCCGATCTGGCGCAGCTTGCTGGGATGCAGCTTCACCACCTTGAAGCGGTTGATGTCGCCGCCGAACTCATCGAGGCGCTTGACCGCCCACGGGCTCATCAACCCGGTCAGGCGACGCTTCGGAATGCCGAAGCGTTCCTCAAGCTCGTCGCCGATCTCGTCCGGGTTGAACAGGCCGAGCGGGCTTTCGAAGATCGGGCTGATCTCCTTGCCGGCCTTCAGGACGTAGATCGGGCATTTCTCGACCAGCGATTTCAGCCGCTCCGCCAGCGACGACTTGCCGCCGCCGACCGGGCCCAGCAGGTAGAGGATCTGCTTGCGCTCTTCCAAGCCCTGCGCGGCGTGCCGGAAGAAGCCGACGATCCGTTCGATCGTCTCTTCCATGCCGTAGAACTCGGAGAAGGCGGGATAGACCTTGATGGTCCGGTTCATGAAGATGCGGCCAAGCCGCGGGTCGCGGGCCGTGTCGACCACCTCCGGTTCGCCGATGGCGGCCAGGATGCGTTCGGAGGCCGAGGCGTAGGACATGGGGTCGTCGCGGCACAGCTGGAGATAGTCCATCAGGGACATCTCGGTCTCGCGGCGGGTCTCGTAATTCTGCGTGTAGCGCGTGAACAGTTCGTCGGCCGGGAACATTCGTCGCTCCGTCTTATCTGGTCCGATGCGCCGGGGCGCCGCCGGTGGCTGCGGCGGCAGGCCGCGGCGCATGCCGCGATCCATGGGGCACTCCAGGGAAGACGCGGACCTCAAGGGGTCCACAGCCTCCCCGCTCAGCGGTAGAAGCCAGCGGTCTGGTGTAAGGAACGGTCCTGTGGAGGCCGGGAGCCGTCCGTCCTGCGACGCGGCAACCCCCGAACGAGTCATTTTTGAATGTAATGCTCCACCTAGAGCTTTCCAGGCACTCAGGCTCCATAGCCGGAAAGCCCGCTGTGGAGCCGGCCTCAGCCATAGGACCTAGGTCCCACGGCCAGTGTGGGTGCGGCGAGCGCACCTGTTCAACCAGCGCGCGTGTTTGCCGCGTGTGCGGAAGGTTCGGCGATTGGAGTGTGACGGCTTTGCAGAGAGACGGCGTGTATCCGGCGGCAGTCGTCGTTGCCCGTCCGGTCGGGGAGAGTTGCCCAGTGCTGGTCGATCCATTGCGGTTCGATCGGGCCCTCTTGATCACGCCATCGGCCTCCTCAAGCAAGCGCGCCGCCTCGACCAAGCACGGCGCAGGGATTTACCGTCGATGCTGAACTCCAAACCTTAACAAAATCTCGCAAGCGACATTGCGGCTGGCCGTATCGTATGGCCGGTGCTCCGCAGCACTTCGCCCCAATACCTCTTTGAGATCATGTTGCGTCCCAATCGTCCCCATCAACAAGGCGGAAATTGGGTGAGGATGCGGCGCCCATGCGGCACGTTGGGGGACTACCGCTGGATTACCGAATTGTTTCAACAACTTGGCAAGCTTGCCACGGGGTGGGAAATTTTAAAGGAGGGGTCCGTGCTTGGCCGGCCGCCGCCGTGGGGGCGACAATCACAGGCGGTGGACGAGACTTTCGGCCAAGGCCCGCTCAGGCCGGAAGGCTGGTCCCCAGCCCCATGGCCAGCACCTCGCGCAGGCTGGCGGGGGTGACCGGCTTGGCCAGCACCGCGTCGGCGCCGCCGTCACGCGCCTGGGCCTCGCGGTCGCTGTCGACGCGCCCGCTCATCAACACCACCGGCAGGGCATGCCGGTAAGGCTCGCTGCCGGCGCGGAGCGCGCGGACGAAGCCGAAGCCGTCCATCGGCTGCATTTCCACGTCGCACAGCACCAGATCGGGAGAATGGGCGGCGACCGCGGCGAGGCCCGACTCGCCGTCGGCGGCCTGATGGACCGCCTTGACGCCCAGCGTGCCCAGCATCTTCGCCAACACCATGCGGGTGAAGGACTCGTCCTCGACAACCAGGACCGATAGGGCGCCGAACGGCGTCTCCGTCTGGCCTGCCTCAGTGTCTTCAACCGACCGGTCAGCCACCACGCCCGCCCTTTCGCTTGAGCCACCCCCGGCGGACTGGCGCCGGGGATCATTTCGTGTCTGAACCTGTGTACGATGGCAACCAGGGTCGTGCAAGATGTCCAAAAATATGAGGGTGCGGAGTGCCCTGGATGAGCGGTTGCGCCGGTCCTCCGGCCCCGCTTAGATGGGACGCATGAGCTTCCTCGATCACATCCGCGCGTGCAACGCGCACGACCTGTCCGGCTTCCGCCCCTTCGAGCTGGACGGCCACACCGTGGGCTGGGTGCGCCATGCCCTGGCCGACGCGCTGCCCGGCGTCGATCCCGGCTTCGTCGCCACCGCCGACCGGCTGACCATCGCGCCCGAGATCCGGGACTTCGAAGCGCGCTCCACCCTGCTCGACCATGCCGCCGCCTATCTGGTGGAGCAGGGCACGGTCAAGGCGTTGCGCGGGGAATATTACCCCATCCTGCCGCGCTGGGGGGCGGAGCCGCTGGCCCGGCTGGACCGCGCCGCGGTCGGCGCCTTTGGCATCGAGGCCTATGGCCTGCACATCAACGGCTACGTCCGCGATGAGGCTGGCGGCCTTCTGCTGTGGGTCGGCCGCCGCGCCCGCGACCGCGAGGTGGCGCCGGGCCAGTTCGACAACCTGATCGCCGGCGGCCAGCCCATCGGCCTGACGCTGGCCGAGAATCTTGAAAAGGAGGCGGCGGAGGAGGCCGGGCTCGACGCCGAGACCGCGCGCCGCGCCGTGCCGGTCGGCGCCATCAGTTACACCATGGAGACGCCGGCCGGGCTGAAGCGCGACCGCCTGTTCGTCTACGACCTGGAGCTTCCGCCCGGCGTCACCCCGGTCAACACCGACGGCGAGGTGGAGACCTTCGAACTCTGGCCGCTGGACAGGGTGGCCGACTCGGTGCGAGGCACCGGCGACTGGAAGTTCAACGTCAACCTCGTGGTGACCGATTTCCTGGTCCGCCACGGCTGGCTGACCCCGGAAAACGACCCCGACTATCTGGAGATCGCCTGCGGCCTGCGCCGGTAGATCCCCTCTCCCCCCCGGGGAGAGGGTTAGGGTGAGGGGGTCGCGCTGCGTGGCTTCGTTCGACGCGCAACTCCGTAGCTTCTTACCGAATCCACCCTGTGCATCCCCCTCACCCCGACCCTCTCCCCGGGGGGGGAGAGGGGGATTTCCAAACAAAAAGGCCCCGCCCTCTTGCGAGAGCGGGGCCTTTTTTGTTTCCGGCCGCGGGCGCGCCCGGTGCCCTTACCCTGAGCGTTGCTCGCCCTGGGCCTTACTGCGGCAGCGGCTGCGGGCTGTCGGCCAGCGAGCGCAGGTAGGCGATGACGGCGGCGCGGTCGTCGTCCTTCTTCAGACCGGCGAAGGTCATCTTGGTGCCCGGGGCATAAGCCTTCGGGTCGTAGAGGAACTTGTTCAGCTCGTCATAGGTCCAGGTGCCGCCGGTCTTGACCAGGGCATCGGAGTAACCGAAGCCCTGCATGTGGCCCTTCGGACCGCCGACGATGCCGTACAGGTTCGGGCCGACCTTGGCCGAACCGCCCTTATCGAAGCTGTGGCAGGCGGCACAGGCCTTGGCGACCTTCTGGCCGGCCTCCGGGCTGGCGGCGGCGAGCAGCGGCGCGATCGGCGCCGGACCGGTGGGAGCGGCACCCTTGTCGGCGGGCGCGCTTGCCCCCTCGGGCGTCGCGATGACATAGACGCTCTGTTCGAGCGGCTTCGAATGAACCAGCACCTTGGACGCGAATCCGGCCAGCATCGCGATCAGCCCGGCCAGCAGCACGGCGCCGAAAACCTTGTTCCACTCCATGCTCATTGAGAGCCCCTTTTTTCCCTATTTCAGTACACTCGGCGTTTCTCCCGCCCGCGGCCGAACGCGCCGCGGTTACCATAGCCCGCGGTCCGAAGCTTGTCATAGCCCAGCGGACCGCGAAAAAAGGTCGCATACAAATTTGTCGCAGTCACCAACCACTTAATTTCCTTGCGCATTACGCTGCACTGCAAAACGTCCTCCATTCGGGTCGTACCGGCACTTGACGCCGCACCGGCGTCCATGTTTCACCCGCGCCAATGCCGTCTGGCCCGCTCTGGCGGACCTCATCCCCTTTGCACCGGAGCTTCCGCGCCATGCCGACCGCCTCCAGCCCCACCCGTCCCGTCAACCCGATCGTGGTGATCCCGGCGCGCATGGCCTCCACCCGGCTGCCCGGCAAGCCGCTCGCCGACATCCTGGGCGCGCCGATGATCGTCCATGTGCTGCGCCGCGCCATGGAGGCCGCCATCGGCCCGGTGGTGGTCGCCTGCGCCGAGCCGGAGATCGCCCGCGCCGTCGAGGCCGCCGGCGGCACCGCCGTGCTGACGCGCCCCGACCATCCCTCGGGCTCCGACCGCATCTTCGAGGCGCTGCAGCTGATCGACCCGGAGGGGCGGCACGACGCGGTGGTCAATGTGCAGGGCGACCTGCCGACCATCGAGCCGGAGAGCGTCCGCGCCGCCTTCGCTCCGCTGGCCGACCCGGAGGTCGACATCGCCACGCTGGTCGTCGAGATCACGCGGGAGGAGGAAATCGGCGACCCCAACGTGGTCAAGGCGGTGCTGGAGCTGCCCCCCGGTGCCCGTCAGGGCCGCGCGCTCTATTTCACCCGCGCCATCGCGCCGACCGGCGACGGTCCGCTCTATCACCACATCGGCCTCTACGCCTATCGCCGGGCGGCACTGGAGCGTTTCGTGTCGCTGCCGCCCTCGGTGCTGGAGCAGCGCGAGCGGCTGGAGCAGTTGCGCGCCCTGTCCAACGGCATGCGCATCGACGCGGCGGTCGTTGACGCGGTTCCGTTGGGTGTCGATACTCCCGCCGACCTGGAGCGCGCCTGCGCCCTCCTGTCCGCCCGCAAGGGCGGCTGAAATCTGATGCTGTCCGGCCGCAAGGCCGGCTGAAACCTTACCGACCCGCCTTTCCAAGATCCGCCGGGGGAATTTTGTCCATGCCCAACTCCAACATCATCGCCTTCCAGGGCTTCCCCGGCGCCTATTCCGATCTGGCCTGCCGCAACGCGCGGCCGACCATGACGACGATGCCCTGCGCCACCTTCGAGGACGCCTTTTCGGCGGTGCGCGAGGGCCGCGCCTCTCTGGCGATGATTCCGGTGGAGAACTCCATCGCCGGCCGCGTCGCCGACAACCATTACCTGCTGCCCGAAGGCGGCCTGCACATCATCGGCGAGCATTTCCAGCGGGTGAACCACCAGCTGCTGGCGCCGAAGGGCGCCACGCTGGACAGCATCCAGACCGTGCGCAGCCACATCCAGGCGCTGTCCCAGTGCCAGACCGCCATCCGCGAGCTGGGCCTGCAGGCGATCAACCATGCCGACACGGCGGGGGCGGCGAAAGAGATCGCGGCGATGAACGACCCGCGCCATGCCGCCATCGCCTCCTCGCTGGCGGCGGAGATCTACGGCCTCGACATCCTGAAGAGCGGGATCGAGGATGCCGCCCACAACACCACCCGCTTCCTGATCCTGGCGCGCGAACCCAAGCTGCCGGCGCTGGGCTCCTGCAAGACGATCACCACCTTCGTCTTCCGCGTCCGCAGCGTGCCGGCCGCTCTGTACAAGGCGCTGGGCGGCTTCGCCACCAACGGCGTCAACATGACCAAGCTGGAAAGCTACATGGTCGGCGGCCACTTCACCCAGACGCAGTTCTACGCCGACGTGGAGGGCCATCCGGACGAGCGCCTGCTGCGCCTCGCCCTGGAGGAGCTGGATTTCTTCGCCCGCGAGGTGAAGATCCTCGGCGTCTATCCGGCCAACCCCTTCCGCTATCAGGAGAGCCAGCGCGTCGGCGAGGACTGAGTCTCTCCCGCAACGCCGCAAGTCTTTTCGCTGTTGCCGCAAGTCGCGCGTCATTCCGCCGCAGTGATGCGACTTAGCCGCGGCCGCGTTCGGCAGGTGCTGGGCATGATTAGCGAAAGTTGTTATACAATAAAGACCGGCAAGGACCGGACTCATAAGCCTACGAATACAACAAGACACCACGGCGGCTGACGGGTGAAACCCCGCCGACGGCCATGGCGCCACGGATGGAGGTTGCCATGCTCACGATGGACGATTGCCTCGGGTTGGCGAATCTGGAGGCGGAGGAGGTGGCTCAGATCGCCGCCCACGAACATCTCCCCTTCATGACCGCCCTGGAAAAGGGTGCCTCGCTTCTGGTTGAACCCTGGGGCGACGCCGCCGTCCGCCAGATGGTGTGGGACAACCTGTGCAGCACCCACCGCCGCCATCCGGCCGAAGCGGCCTCGCTGATGACGCTCTACAACGACACCTGCACCCGCCACCCCAACCCCTTCGACCGCCGCCATTCCCCGGTGCGCGCGGTGGGGCCGCAGCGGCGGCATTGAGGGGGACACCGGCCTTGAGACGAATGATGGAACCGCGACCATTCGGCCGTTGAGCGGACGGACGGCACCGATCATCTTATAGTCTGTTCTCATGGAAAGGGACCGGAGCGGCGCCTCATGACCGCGATGCAGAGCGAAGTCTATGAGGCGTTCCGGTCCATCGACGTGCCGGAGGACAAAGCCGTGAAAGCAGCCGCAGCCCTCAGCAAACGGGATGACGATGTCGGGACGCTGAAGTCCGACATGAACCTGATGAAGTGGATGCTCGGCTTCGTCCTTGCCTTTCAGATCGGCATCTTCGTCAAGCTGTTCATCCACTGACCCTCTTCACCCTTCCGCCATCCATTCGCGGATCAGGCGGTGGGCGATCGAGTCGGGGCGGGCGAGGCGGAAGGTCTCGTCCGGGGTGTGTGTGCGCAGGAAGTCGCGGTCGAACCAGCGGGCGCTTTCCAGTTCGTCGTTGCCGGTGTCGATGTCGAAGCTGGTGGCCCGCGCCATGAAGCCCAGCATCAGCGAGGACGGGAAGGGCCAGGGCTGCGACGACCGGTATTGGATGTCGGTCACCGTCAGCCCGACCTCCTCGAACACCTCGCGGGCGACGGTGTCCTCCAGGCTTTCGCCCGGCTCCAGGAAGCCGGCCAGCACCGAATGCATGCCCGGCGGGAAACGGCTCTGGCGGCCCAGCACGATCCGGTCGCCGCCGTCATGGACCAGCATGATGACGGCCGGGTCGGTGCGCGGGAAATGGTGGGTGGCGCAGTCGGGGTTGGTGCAGAGGCGCACATGCCCGCCCTCCGCCGACGCGGCCGGGGAGCCGCAGACTCCGCAGAAGCGGTGGCGGGCGTTCCACCACACCATGCCGCGGGCATAGGCGCACAGCGCCGCCTCCCCTTCCGGCATCAGCGGCCCGGTGGCGCGCAGATCCTCGAACCGACCGTGGCCCCGCAAGGCCGGCAGCCCGTCCGGCTCCTCGACCATCGACAGGTCGACGGTGAAGAGCGGGGTGCCATCCTCCATCAGCCCGAGGAAGATCGGCACCGCATCCAGCCCTTCCGCCGGCAGCAGGACGGCGCGCGGCGCATCCTGGGGTCCGGCGACGAAGCTCTTGGTCTGCCAGATCGGCAGGACACGGGACGCGGGGGCGAGCCAGGCCTCCGTCAGCCACTCCTCGTCCTTGCGGCGGAGGGAGGCGCGGTCGACCGGCGCGGCGGCGTAGATGTTGGGTCGGTTCATCATGGCCGGTCGAGGCTGCCACAAGCCGTGCCGGGCGAAAAGCCCTCGCGGTGGCGTAGCTGTCCTGCGACGGCACGAACCGACCCCCACCGAAGCCTGAAGCCTGGACAGGGCGCTTTCGGGTTTCCGGGGCGGGCGGGCACCGGTAGGATGCGGCAACCAGTCTGACAGATTCAAGGAGCGACCATGACCGAACCCTGCCCCGCCCCGATGGTGGCGCTCGCCCAGCGGTTGGCCGACTCCAGCGGCAGCGTCGTCCGCCGCTATTTCCGCACCCCCGTCACCATCGACGACAAGGCCGACGCCTCGCCGGTCACCATCGCCGACCGCGAGGCGGAGCATGTCATCCGCACCATCATCGAAAGCCAGCGCCCAGACGACGGAATCTATGGCGAGGAGCACGGCACAAAGAACCTGGATGCCGAATGGGTGTGGGTGATCGACCCCATCGACGGCACCAAGTCCTTCATCACCGGCCGGCCGATCTTCGGCACGCTGATCGCCCTGCTGCACCATGGCCGCCCGGTTCTGGGCATCATCGACCAGCCGATCGTCGGCGACCGCTGGATCGGCGTGGAGGGCCGGCCGACCACCCACAACGGCCAGACGGTGCGCGTCCGCCCCTGCCCCGGCGGGCTGCCTGCCGCGATGTTCGGCACCACCTCGCCCGACCTGTTCCCCGGCAGCGATTACGAGGCCTACCGCCGTGTCGCCGCCAAGGTGAAGACCGCGGCCTATGGCGGCGACTGCTACACCTACGGCCTGCTGGCGTCCGGCTATTACGACCTCGTCGTCGAGTCGGGGCTGAAGCTCTACGATTTCGCGGCGCTGGTGCCGGTGGTGACCGGGGCCGGCGGTCTGATGACGGATTGGGAGGGCAAGCCGCTCGACGCCAACTCCAGCGGCCGGGTGATCGCCGCCGGCGACCCGCAGACCCACCAGGACGCCATGAAGGCGCTGGCCGGCTGAGGACACGGAGATGACCGCCCCGACGATGACCACCATCGAGCCGCCCGCGCGTTCCGTCTTCGAAACGTCCCCTGAAAAGCTGAGGCCCTTTCTGGAAAGCCTGGCGGCGCGGGTATCGGGCGGGTCGAACTGGATGGTGCGCAAGAAGACCGTCTGCGACCTGCTGCTGGGGCTGGACGCCTTCTTCGCCCTGCCGGCGGCCGAACGCAACGCACTGATGGCCGATGACACCTCCTCCGGTACTCCCACCGACGCGGAGGGCGGGCCGGAGGATTTCCGCAAGGTGCTGCCGCTCTATGTCGGCGCCATCCTGGAAGGACTTAAGGAAACGGCCGTTGCGTCTCCGGAACAGGCGACCATCTACCTGCTGTCCATCCATCCGGAGCATCAGGCGGCGGCGGAAGCCTGGATGCTGGCCGACCCGCGCAACGGGAAGTCGGTGCGCAAACTGATGCGGGACGACCGCCGCTATCGCCAGTTGATGGACCGCATGGCCGACCACTGGCGACGCTCGCAAAGCCGCTGAACCTGAACCGGAATTGCGCTTGACCGGGGCGCGGGCGTGGCAATCTAACCAGAACGTCCGCTCCCCCAAACAGGACCGCCGATGCGCCGCCTTCTCGCCGTTGCCGCCACGATCCTGACCCTTGCCGCGCCGGCCGCCCTCACGCCTGCCTGGGCGGGAACCGTGACCGTCACCGCGCTGAAGCAGTTCGGCGAGCCGCAATTCAAGCCCGGCTTCACCCATTTCCCCCACGTCAATCCCGACGCGCCCAAGGGCGGGTCGATCGGGCTGGCCGAATCGCAGCCGGGCACCTACGACAGCCTGAACACGCTGATCCTGCGCGGGGTGCGGCCGCGGACGCTGGGGCTGATCTCCGACACGCTGATGGTCGGGTCCGGCTGGGAACTGGACGCCGCCTACGCCCATCTGGCGGAAAGCGTCGAGGTGCCGGACGATTACGGCTGGGCGATCTTCTCGCTGCGCCAGGGTGCCCATTGGCACGACGGCACGCCGATCACCAGCGCCGACGCGGTCTTCACCTGGGATGCGATCCAGGCCCACGGTGCGCCCTTCATCAAGTCCTTCCTCGACCACATCGCCAAGGTGGAGGCGCTGGACGACCGCCGCTTCAAGATCACCCTGACCGGCACGGGGGAGATCAAGCCGATCATCGACTTCGCCGTCACCTTCGCGCCGCAGCCCAAGCATTGGTGGACCGCCAATGGCCGCGACATCTCCAAGACGACGCTGGAGCCGGTGCTGGGCAGCGGCCCCTACCGGATCAAGACCGTCGATCCCGGCCGCTCGATCACCTACGAGCGGGTCGCCGACTGGTGGGCGAAGGATCTGCCGACCGCCCGCGGCTTCTACAATTTCGACACGGTGAAGGACGACTTCTACCGCGACGACGACGTGATGTTCGAGGCGTTCAAGGCCGGCGCCTACGACTTCCGCGGCGAATACCGGGCGCAGCGCTGGACCACCGGCTACGACTTCCCCGCCGTCAAGGACGGCCGGGTGAAGACGCTTGAAGTCCCGAGCGAACTGCCGCTCGGCGCCCAGGGTTTCCGCCTGAACACCCGGCGCGCCAAGTTCGCCGATCCGCAGGTGCGCGAGGCGCTGACCCTGCTGTTCGACTTCGACTGGATCCAGAAGAACATTCTGTACGGCCAGTACAAGCGCACGCTCAGCAACTTCTCCAACTCCGACTTCGGGGCGAAGGGACCGCCCGGCCCGGCGGAACTGGCGCTGCTGGACCCCTACAAGGCGCAGCTGTCGGAGCGGGTGCTGACCCAGCCCTTCACCCTGCCCACCACGGACGGCAGCGGCAACAACCGCGCCCAGGTGCGCGAGGCGACGCGCCTGTTCAAGGCGGCCGGCTGGGAGGTCCGCAACGGCAAGCTGACCAATGCGAAGACCGGCGAGGTGATGGCGATCGAGTTTCTCGACGGTACCGGAGCGCTGACCCGCGTCATCCAGCCCTATGTCGAGACGCTGCGCCGCGTCGGCATCGACGCGTCCTTGCGCCTCGTCGACACCGCCCAGTATCAGGCGCGGCTGGACGAATTCGATTTCGACGCGATCATCGTCAATCTCAGCTTCTTCACCCCGCCGGGCACCGAACTGCGCGGCTATTTCGGGTCCGCCGCCGCCGGCACCAAGGGCTCGGCCAATTATTCCGGCATCCACGACCCGGTGGCCGACGCGCTGATCGAAAAGGCGCTGGCCGCCAAGGATCTGGACAGCGTCCAGGCGGCGACCCGTGCGCTCGACCGCGTTCTGCTGTGGGGCTTCTACATGGTGCCGCAATGGTACAACCCGGAAAGCTGGATCGCCCACAAGGTGTGGCTGGCCCATCCCGCGGTCTGGCCGAAATACGACCAGGACTATCGCAGCACCAATTTCCCGGCGACTTGGTGGGTCGATCCGGCTAGCAAGGCGGCGCAGCCTTGATGACGCCCTATTGCCGGGCTAACTCCATCAGGCTGAACGCTTTTCGAGAAAACAAGCGAGGGAGGGGATCGGGCATGACGGGTCGGATGCGGTGGCTGGGCACCGGTATGACAGCGGCGATGGCAGGGCTTCTGCTGCTGGCGACCCCGGTCCTCGCGCAGGGCCAGGACCAAAGCCGGGGCAGCCACGCCCTGGCGCTGCACGGCAAGCCGAAATACGGACCGGATTTCCAGCATCTCGACTACGTCAATCCCGACGCGCCGAAGGGCGGCGAGGTCAAGCTGATGGCCTTCGGCGGCTTCGACAACCTCAACCCCTTCATCCTGCGCGGACAGGCCGCCGCCGGCTCCGGGCTGGCGTTCCAGACCTTGACCACCAGCAACGGCGACGAGGCGATCACCGAATACGGCCTGCTGGCCGAAAGCATCGAGGTCGCGCCGGACCACACCTGGGTCGCCTTCACCCTGCGGCCGGAGGCCCGCTTCCAGGACGGCAAGCCGGTCACGGCGAACGACGTGATCTGGAGCTTCGACACGCTGCGGGAGAAGGGCCATCCGCTCTACCGGACCTACTATGCCGACGTGACGAAGGCGGAGAAGACCGGCGAGCGCACGGTCAAATTCTCGTTCCGGGATGGCAACAACCCTGAGCTGCCGGTCATCATGGGCCAGCTGCCGGTGCTGCCCAAGCACGCCTTCGCCAACCGCGACTTCGCCACCACGACGCTGGAGCCGCTGGTTGGCAGCGGTCCCTACAAGGTGGTGGACGTGCAGCCCGGCCGTTCCATCACCTACGAGCGGGTGAAGGACTGGTGGGCGAAGGATCTGCCGATCAACCGCGGCCGCTACAATTTCGACCGCATCCGCTATGACTATTACCGCGACCTCGACGTGGCGTTCGAGGCGTTCAAGGCCGGCGCCTATGATTTCCGGCTGGAGAACTCGTCCAAGAACTGGACCACCGGCTACAATGTCCCGGCGGTGCAGAACGGCCAGATCGTCAAGGAGGAGATCAAGCATCAGGACCCGCAGGGCATGCAGGCCTTCGTGTTCAACATCCGCCGGCCGATCTTCGAGGACCGCCGGGTGCGCGAGGCGCTGAATTACCTGTTCGACTATGAATGGACGCGGGCCAACCTGTCCTACGGCCTCTACCAGCGCACCAAGAGCTATTTCGCCAATACCGAGCTGGCATCCACCGGCCTGCCCTCCCCCGCCGAGCTGAAGCTGCTGGAACCCTTCCGCGGCCAGATCCCGGACGAGGTGTTCACAAAGCCCTATGAGCCGCCGAAGACCGACGCCAGCGGCAACATCCGCGGCAACCTGCGCACGGCGCTGGGCCTGCTGAAGGAAGCCGGCTGGGAGCTGAAGAACGGCAAGCTGGTCAACGCCCAGGGCCAGCCCTTCCGCTTCGAGATCCTGCTGGTCCAGGCCGACATGGAGCGCATCGTCCAGCCCTTCGTCCGCAATCTGGAGCGCGCCGGCATCGAGGCGCAAATCCGCGTGGTCGACAGCGCGCAGTACCAGAACCGCACCGATAATTTCGATTACGATATGATCATCGAGCGGTTCGCACAGTCGTTGTCGCCCGGCAACGAACAGCGCGACTACTGGGAATCCTCGCGCGCCGACCAGCCGGGCAGCCGCAACGCCATCGGCATCAAGAACCCGGTGGTCGACAAGCTGGTGGAGACGCTGATCGCCGCCCCCGACCGCGAGTCGCTGATCGCCGCCACCCGGGCGCTGGACCGCGTGCTGCTGTGGAACTGGTACGTCATCCCGCACTGGCACGACACGGTGTACCGCGTCGCCTACTGGAACCGTTTCTCCCATCCGACGGTTGCCCCCAAATACGGCCTGGGCTTCCAGGACACGTGGTGGGTCGATCCGGAAAAGAACGCCAAGCTGGCCAACAGCGCACGCCGCACGGAACCCTGAGCCGCCTGAGACGTACAATGCTCTGACACGTAGAACGGTCTGGTCTAAGCTGTCGTTTCCTTTGAGGATTGGGGAGGGTCGGGACACCCGCGATGCTGGCATACATCATCCGCCGCCTGTTGCTGATCATCCCCACTCTGTTCGGGATTATGGTGATCAATTTCCTGATCGTGCAGATCGCCCCCGGCGGCCCGATCGAGCAGATGATCGCCCGCGTCCAGGGCACGGCGGTCGAGGCGACCTCGCGCATCGGCGGTTCGGCCGGCGGCGACGCCAACACCGCCCAGCGCCAGACCCAGGCCGGCGGCGACAGCGGCAGCAAGTACCGCGGCGCCCAGGGGCTGGATCCCGCCTTCATCAAGCAGCTGGAGAAGGAGTTCGGCTTCGACAAGCCGCTGCACGAACGCTTCATCCACATGATGTCGAACTACATCCGCTTCGATTTCGGCACCAGCTACTTCCGCGACCGCCGGGTGGTCGATCTGGTGATCGAAAAGATGCCGGTGTCGATCTCGCTCGGCATCTGGACGACGCTGATCGTCTATCTGGTCTCCATCCCGCTCGGCATCGCCAAGGCGGTGCGCGACGGCCAGCCCTTCGACGTCTGGACCTCCGGCGTCGTCATCGTCGGCTATGCGATTCCCAGCTTCCTGTTCGCCGTGCTGCTGATCGTGCTGTTCGCCGGCGGGCGTTATTTCGACTGGTTCCCCTTGCGCGGGCTGGTGTCGGACAATTGGGGCGATCTGCCCTGGTACAAGCAGGTTCTGGATTACTTCTGGCACATGGCGCTGCCGGTGCTGTCGATGGTGATTGGCGGCTTCGCCGGCCTGACGATGCTGACGAAGAACTCCTTCATGGAGGAGATCGGCAAGCAGTACGTCATCACCGCCCGCGCCAAGGGCCTGACGGAAAACCGCGTGCTGTACGGCCATGTCTTCCGCAACGCCATGCTGATCGTCATCGCCGGCTTCCCCGGCGCCTTCATCGGCATCCTGTTCACCGGCGCGTTGCTGATCGAGGTGATCTTCTCGCTCGACGGGCTGGGGCTGCTGGGCTTCGAGGCGGCGATCAACCGCGACTATCCGGTGATGTTCGGCACGCTGTACTTCTTCACGCTGCTGGGGCTGATCATGAATCTGGTCGGCGACATCACCTATGTCATGGTCGATCCCCGCATCGACTTCGAATCGCGGAGGGTGTGATGACTCCGCTGACCCGGCGCCGGCTGGCCAATTTCAAGGCGAACCGCCGCGGTTTCTGGTCCTTCTGGATCTTCCTGGTGCTGTTCTTCGTCTCGCTGGGGGCGGAGTTCATCGCCAACGACAAGCCGTTGGTGATCGAGTACGAGAATCACTACTACTGGCCCGTCTTCAACGCCTACCCCGAGACCACCTTCGGCGGCGAGTTCGAGACGGAGACCGACTACCGCGACCCCTATGTCCGCGACCTGATCAATTCCAAGGGCTGGATGGTCTGGCCGCTGATCCCCTACAGCTACCGCACCATCAACTACAACCTGCCGGTTCCCGCCCCGGCACCGCCGTCCGCCGACAACTGGCTGGGCACCGACGACCAGGGGCGCGACGTGGTGGCGCGGCTGATCTACGGCTTCCGCATCTCGGTGCTGTTCGGTCTGGTGCTGACCGCCTTTTCGTCGGTCATCGGCGTGGCGGCCGGTGCGGTGCAGGGGTACTTCGGCGGGCTGACCGACCTGCTGTTCCAGCGCTTCATCGAGATCTGGCAGGGTCTGCCCACCCTGTTCCTCCTCATCATCCTGGCCAGTGTGGTGACGCCCACCTTCTGGTGGCTGTTGGGCCTGCTGCTGCTGTTCTCGTGGACCGCGCTGGTCCATGTGGTGCGGGCGGAGTTCCTGCGGGCGCGCAACCTGGATTACGTGCGCGCGGCCAAGGCGCTGGGGGCGGGGGACGTCACCATCATGGTGCGCCATGTGCTGCCCAACGCGATGGTGGCGACGCTGACCTTCATGCCCTTCATCCTGAACGGCTCGATCACCACCCTGACCGCGCTGGACTTTCTCGGCTTCGGCCTGCCGCCCGGCTCGCCGTCGCTGGGCGAGCTGCTGGCCCAGGGCAAGGCCAACCTGCAGGCACCGTGGCTCGGCCTGACCGCCTTCTTCGTGCTGGCGATCATGCTGAGCCTGCTGATCTTCATCGGCGAGGCGGTGCGCGACGCCTTCGACCCGCGCAAGACCATCGCCCAGATGTCCACCGCGCTGCCCGGCGAGGCCAGCGCGGCGACGGCTGCCCGCAAGGAGGCGGCGGAGTGATGGGGTGTACCGACCACGACCGCCAGTCCCCTCTCCCCCCCGCTCACGCGCAAACTTTGTTTGCGCTGACGCGACAGGCGGACCTCCGGTCCGCCGAAAGCGGGGAGAGGGTTAGGGTGAGGGGGACGCACTGCGTGACTTCGCAAGAAGCGCAAAGTCTCTCATCACCCCATGACTCCACGCGGTGCTCCCCCCTCACCCCGACCCTCTCCCCGGGGGGGAGAGGGGGATTTTGCGGACGTTCGCCGACATGACCATCATGCCCCCCAACCCCGACCTGCTGTCCGTGCGGGGCCTGCGTGTCGATTTCCGCTCGGGTGCCGGCGCGACGCAGGCTGTGAAGGGCGTGTCCTTCGACATCCAGAAGGGCGAGACGCTGGCGCTCGTCGGCGAATCGGGCTCCGGCAAGTCGGTCACGGCGCTGTCGATCCTGCAGCTGCTGCCCTACCCGATGGCGCACCACCCCGCCGGCTCGATCCGCTTCCGCGACACCGAACTGCTGGGCGCCGACGAGCGCACCCTGCGGCAGGTGCGCGGCAACCGCATCGCCATGATCTTTCAGGAGCCGATGACCTCGCTGAACCCGCTGCACAGCATCGAGCGGCAGATCAACGAGACCCTGTTCCTGCACAAGCGCCTGTCGACCAGCGCCGCCCGCGCCCGCACCCTGGAACTGCTGCGCCTCGTCGGCCTGCCCGACCCGGAAAAGCGGCTGACCGCCTACCCGCACGAGTTGTCGGGCGGCCAGCGTCAGCGTGTGATGATCGCCATGGCGCTGGCCAACGAGCCCGACCTGCTGATCGCCGACGAACCGACCACGGCGCTCGACGTCACCATCCAGGCTCAGATCCTGGCGCTGCTGAAGGATCTGCAGAGCCGCTTCGGCATGGCGCTGCTGCTGATCACCCACGATCTCGGCGTGGTGCGCAAGATGGCCGACCGCGTCTGCGTGATGAACCAGGGCGAGATCGTCGAGCAGGCCAAGGTCGACGACCTGTTCATCCGCCCGCGCCATGCCTACACCCAGAAGCTGCTGTCGGCCGAGCCGCGCGGCAACCCGCTGAACCCGCCCGACGACGCGGCCGAGGTGATGGCCGCCGACCGGCTGAAGGTCTATTTCCCGATCAAGAAGGGGCTGCTGCGCCGCACCGTCGGCCATATCAAGGCGGTGGACGGCGTCGACGTCGCGGTGCGCCGGGGCCATACCGTTGGAGTCGTCGGCGAATCGGGATCGGGCAAGACGACGCTGGGCCTCGCCCTGCTGCGTCTGCACGCCAGCGAGGGCGCCATCCGCTTCGACGGCACCGACATCCAGGGCTGGCAGCCGAAGCGCCTGCGCGGCCTGCGGCGGGAGATGCAGATCGTCTTCCAAGACCCCTACGGCAGCCTGTCGCCCCGCCTGTCGGTCGGCCAGATCATCGGCGAGGGGCTGGGCATCCACGGCATCGGCGATGCCAAGGAACGCGAGGCGATGGTAGCCCGCGCCCTGGAGGAGGTCGGCCTGCCGCCCGAAGCCCGCAACCGCTACCCGCACGAGTTCTCCGGCGGCCAGCGCCAGCGAATCGCCATCGCCCGCGCCCTGGTGCTGAAGCCGAAATTCGTCGTGCTGGACGAGCCGACCTCGGCGCTCGACATGTCGGTCCAGGCGCAGATCGTCGATCTGCTGCGCGACATCCAGGCCCGCCACAACCTCGCCTACCTGTTCATCAGCCACGACCTGCGGGTGGTGCGGGCACTGTCCAGCCACGTCATGGTGATGAAGGACGGCAAGGTGGTCGAACAGGGTCCGACCCAGCGCATCTTCGAGGACCCGCGCGAGGAGTACACCCGCGCCCTGCTCGCCGCCGCCCTGAACCTGGAGGCGGTGGAGTCGCCGGCGGTGCGGACGTAGGGTGCGAGCGATCCCCTAGGCGCAGGAAGTGCGGGCAAGATTGACACGGATGTCACGAATGAAGACACGGATGTCACGAATGAAGACACGGATGTCACGGATGTTCTTGAGCTTGCCGAGTTGGACGCCCAATGAACGAAGAGAGCGCTCGACCAAGCTCAATATTCAGATGGTCATGATGATGCTCGCCCAAGCAGGCTGACGGCATTCCAAACGGCGTCCGTGACATCCGTGCTTACATCCGTGACATCCGTGTCAATCTTGTTTCCCACGGCCGCAACCTTCCGCCGTGGGACAACCCGCCACTCCGGCAAAGGCTTTATCCCGGACCACTCCGCGGGTAGGGTACCGCTCCCCTCGCACTGACTGACGCCGACGCCATGACCGACACCGCCCTGCAAGACGCCGCCCGCCTCGCCGAAGCCGTCCGGTCGGGGGACCGGCGGGCGCTGGCGCGGGCGATCACGCTGATCGAATCGACGCGCGCCGACCATCGCGAAACCGCCGACGCGCTGCTGGCGGCGTTGCTGCCCCACACCGGCACCTCGGTGCGACTCGGCATCTCCGGCGTGCCGGGGGTGGGCAAGTCGACCTTCATCGAGGCGTTCGGGCTGCATGTCATCGGGCTGGGACACAAGGTCGCGGTGCTGGCGGTCGATCCGTCGTCGCAGCGCACCGGCGGCTCTATCCTGGGCGACAAGACCCGCATGGTCGATCTGTCGCGCGAGGCCAACGCCTTCATCCGCCCCTCCCCGGCCGGGGCGACGCTGGGCGGCGTGGCCCGACGCACGCGCGAGGCGATGCTGATCTGCGAGGCCGCCGGCTTCGACGTGATCGTGGTGGAGACGGTCGGCGTCGGCCAGTCGGAAACCGCGGTCGCCGACATGGTCGACCTGTTCATGCTGCTGCTGCTCCCGGCCGGCGGCGACGAGCTGCAGGGCATCAAGAAGGGCATCGTCGAGCTGGCCGATCTCGTGGTCGTCAACAAGGCCGACGGCGACCTCGCCGCCACCGCCCGCCACACCGTCGCCGACTATCGCCACGCGCTGGCCCTGCTGCGCCACGGCGACTGGCGGGTGCCGGTGCTCAGCTGCTCCGCCTTCCAGAAGATCGGCATCGACACGGTGTGGCAGACCATCGGCGAGCACAAGGCGCTGACGGAAGCCAACGGCGCCCGCGCCACCCGCAGGGCCGAACAGGCCCGCGCCTGGCTGTGGAGCGAGATCCGCGAGACGCTGATCGACCGCTTCCGCGCCCACCCCGCCGTGCGGGCCGATCTGGCGCGACTCGAGGCGGAGGTGACCGCCGGAACCACCATTCCGGCCGCCGCCGCCCATATCCTGCTGGGGCGCTTCCTCGACCAACCGAGCGAATCATAAGTGGGCCCGGCATAATCCGTTCAGCTTATGCTGCACCGCAACAAATCCGTTGCACCGCACCAACCGTAGGGCTATTCTGCGCCGGGCGGGAAAGGGGCGACGTGTGTCGATTCGGCCTTTGTCGATTCGATGAACATCGCTTGGGCCGGGGTGCCCGCGGTCTCCTGGGGTTACGCCGGAGCGGCCTTTCCGTTTCCGCCAATGTGCCTTTTCCACGGGAGACAACGCCATGACCGCTCAGCCGACCCCCGCCAACGTCCTGAACCTGTTCAAGACCAACGCCCAAACCACCGCGGCCAAGTCCGCCCGCGTCGCCACCCTGGTCCAGGACGGCTACCGCCGCTGGTTCGACGGCGTGACCGCCTCGGTGAACGACGCCAGCCGTCTGGCCGCCGGGCTGGGCAAGGCCCGCACCCCCGCCGATCTGGCGGCGCTGCAGCGCGACTGGCTGTCCACCGCCCAGGCCCGCATGACCGAGAGCGTGCAGGGCTTCTTGGACGTCTCCACCAAGATCGCCGCCGAGATCACCACCCTGCCGACTCCGGCCGCCGATGCCGCTCCGGTTGCCGCGCCCGCTCCGGTCGCATCCCCGAAGGCCGAGGCGCCGAAGCCGACGCTGGTGACGGTCGCCGCCCCGAAGGCCGAGGCGCCGAAGATCGAGGCAAAGGTCGAAGCCCCCGCGCCGGCCCCGGCCGTCGAGGCACCGAAAGCCGCTCCGGCGCCGGCCCCGGTTCCGGTCAAGGCTGCCGAGACCGCTCCGGTCGCCGCCGCCAAGCCGGTCGAGGTTCCGGTGCAGGAACTGGTCGAGACGGTGAAGGCCGAGCAGGCCGCTCCGGCCGCCGCCTTCGCCGAGGAGGTGAAGGCGGCGGCCAAGCCGGCGCCGCGCCGCCAGGCCAAGCCGGTTGCCGCCAAGCCGGCGTCGAAGACCTCCCCCACCGTGAACTGACACCGGTCACGGCAAGATTGGCGCGGCGCGTCTCTTCGCCTGATCGAAGAGGCCGCCGCGCTTCGACTCTCCACCTTTCCGCGACGACTCGGCTTTTGACGGTTTCATCGCGGATCCCGGCTTGACGACGGCGCTTTTGTTCGACTATATAGCGGCCTCCTTCGGGCGGCAGGCCGTCCGTTACCGGGTTTCATTTGCTAAAGTAAAGGATCAGTCCGATGGCACGTCGGTGCTCCGTGACCGGCAAGGGCACGCAGTTTGGCAACAACGTCAGCCACGCCAACAACAAGAATCGCCGCCGCTTCCAGCCGAACCTCCAGGAAACGTCGCTGCTCAGCGACAGCCTGGGGCAGCTGGTGCGTCTGCGCCTCTCGGTGAACGCGATCCGCTCGATCGAGCACAAGGGCGGCCTCGACGCCTTCCTGCTCGATGCGAAGGACGCCGTCCTGAGCCTCGACGCCCGTCGCATCAAGCGCCGGATCGCCAAGGCCCAGGAGAAGCAGCAGGTCGCGGCCTGATAGCTTCCCCGGCATCTGGGGCGCGTTTGGTGTGCTGAGGCGGGGCGCTTGCCGCTCCGCCGACAAGAATTAGGACGCGTACAGGACGATTCCGACTCCCGGTAAGAGAGCGGCGCGCGACATCCGAAAGGGTGCCGCGCGTTTCGTCGTTTCTGGGGGGGGTGCTTCGGCTTCGCGGCGTTAGACCCCCACCTAACCTCCCCCGCTGGGCGGGGGAGGGACTGCCGCCGCTCTCCCGCATCAGCACCAATCCCTTCCCCCGCCCAGCTCTCGCACAAAGCTTTGCTTTGTGCTGACGCGGCAGGCGGACCGGAGGTCCGCTGAGAGCGGGGGAGGGTTAGGGTGGGGGTCTAACTTTCACTCCCCCAACACCTCGTCCGGATCCTCCGCATCCACCACCCGCCGGGCGATCTCGTACCCGAAGCCTGCCCGCCCCAGCGCCGCCATGTCCTTGTCGCGGAGCGCCTCGCGCTGCTCCGGCCGGCGGTACGGCCCCAGCCGCCGCCGCTTCGCCAAAGCCAGCGCCGCCGTCAGGTCCAGATCGGGCCCGACATCCTCGCGCAGGCTGTCCAGCGCCTTGTCGGCCTCGTCGCGGCCGATGCCCTTGCCGGCCAGCTTCTGGGCGATCAGCCGGGTGGAGGCGCCGCGGCGATGGAGGCTCTCCGTCCGCATGCGAGCATAGGTCTCGTCGTTCAGCAGGCCGCTGCGGACATAGCGGGCCAGCAGTTCGTCGATCCAGCGGGCACCCTCCTCGCGGTCGGTGCCGTGCGCCTTGGCCGACAGGTCGACCTTGCGCATCAGCACCCGGCGCAGGTTGGCCGTCGAACTGGCGAAGCGCTCCAGGTAGTGCAGCGCCGCATTCTCCAGATATTGCGGCGTGACGCGCTTCGGCGGCTTTCTGGCCGGGGAAGCGGAACGCTTGTCGTCGGTGTTCATGGCAGTCCCTTCGGAGGCGGCGGTTGCCGGATGGACGGGGGGCACGTACAGTCCGTGGCCTTACACCGGCCGGTTCCCAAAAGGCAGATCGTGACGCGATGACCCTTCCCCTTCCTCCCATGCCGCGCAATGTCGGTACCGTCAACTGGATCGGCCTGTGGACGCTCTACGCACGCGAGGTACGGCGCTTCATCAAGGTGCACCAGCAGACCGTCTGGGCGCCGGTGGTGACGACGCTGCTCTATTACGCGGTGTTCGCCCTGTCGCTCGGGTCGGCGGTGCGGATGGTGGGCGAGACGCCCTATCTGCAATTCCTGGCGCCCGGCCTGATCATGATGGCGATGGTGCAGAACGCCTTCGCCAACACCTCCTCCTCCGTCGTCATCGCCAAGGTCCAGGGCAACATCGTCGACATCCTGATGCCGCCGCTGTCGCCGATGGAACTGGTCAGCGGCTTCGTCTTCGGCGGCATCACCCGCGGCGTCGTGGTCGGTCTGGTGACGGGGCTCGCCATCTGGGCGGTGATCCCGATGCACATGCCGCATCCCGGCTTCGTGCTGTTCCACGCGGTGATGGCGTCGATGCTGCTGTCGCTGCTGGGTCTGGTCGGCGGTGTCTGGTCGGAGAAGTTCGACAACATCGCCGCGGTCACCAACTTCGTGGTGACGCCGCTGTCCTTCCTGTCCGGCACCTTCTATTCGGTCGACACGCTGCCGCCTGTCTTCTGGTGGGTCGCCCATTTCGACCCGTTCTTCTACATGATCGACGGCTTCCGCTACGGCTTCATCGGGGTGTCCGACGGGGCGCGCTGGCTTGGCGTCGCGGTGATGCTGGGCGTGAATGCCGGCCTTTGGTGGCTCGCCTGGCGCATGTTCAAGACCGGATACAAGCTCAAGGCGTAAAGACGCGGCAATCGCCGCGCTTTCCCACCCCTATCCGTTGACAGAACCCATCAATCCCCGGATATTTGCCGTTCCCGGCGGTCAGGCATGGCCGCCGGATTTTCCATTTTTGGAGTCCAAAGCCGTGATCCCCGTCGTTATGCCCACATACGCCCGCGCCGACGTCGTGTTCGAGCGCGGTGAAGGTCCGTATCTCTACGCGACCGACGGGCGACGATTCCTCGACTTCGCCGCCGGCGTCGCGGTGAACGCGCTGGGTCACGCGCACCCCTATCTGGTCGAAAAGCTGACCGAGCAGGCGAAGAAGCTGTGGCACACCTCCAACCTGTTCCGGGTCGCCGGACAGGAGAGCCTGGGCAAGCGCCTGACCGAGGTGACCTTCGCCGACACCGTGTTCTTCACGAACTCCGGTGCGGAAGCGTGGGAATGCGGTGCCAAGGCCGTCCGCAAGTACCACTATGACTCCGGCAACCCGCAGAAGAACCGCATCATCACCTTCGAGCAGGCCTTCCACGGCCGCACGCTGGGCGCCATCTCGGCCGCCAAGCAGGAGAAGCTGGTGCACGGCTTCGACCCGCTGCTGGACGGCTTCGATCAGGTGCCGTTCGGAGACCTCGACGCCGTGCGCGCCGCGATCACGCCGCAGACCGGCGGAATCTGCGTCGAGCCGATCCAGGGCGAGGGCGGCATCCGCGCCGGCTCCGTGGAGTTCCTGCGCGGCCTGCGTGCGCTGTGCGACGAGCATGGCCTGCTGCTGTTCCTGGACGAGATCCAGTGCGGCATGGGCCGCACCGGCAAGCTGTTCGCGCATGAATGGGCCGGCATCACCCCGGACGTCATGTGCGTCGCCAAGGGCATCGGCGGCGGCTTCCCGCTCGGCGCCTGCCTTGCGACGGAGCGTGCGGCGTCGGGCATGACCGCCGGCACCCACGGCTCGACCTATGGCGGCAACCCGCTGGCGACCGCCGTCGGCAACGCCGTGCTGGACGTCATGCTGGCGCCGGGCTTCCTGGACACCGTCCAGCAGACCTCGGCCTCTCTGCGCGGCCGTCTGGAAGAGCTGGTCGCCAAGTATCCGTCGCTGTTCCTGGAAATGCGTGGCCAGGGCCTGATGCTGGGCCTGAAGCTGGGCCAGCCGGTCGGCGAGGTGGTGACGAAGCTGCGCGCCAACGGCCTGCTGTCGGTCCCGGCCGGCGACAATGTGGTGCGGCTGCTGCCGCCCCTGAACATCGGCGAAGCCGAAGTGAACGAAGCCGTCGCGATTCTCGACCGGACGGCGCAGGAGTGCGTGGGATGAGCGGCGACAATAACAACAACACGGTCCGGCATTTTCTCGACATCGACCGGCTGGACGGCGCCACCCTGCGCCGTCTGCTCGACCATGCCGTCCGCATCAAGGCCGACCTGAAGAAGGACCGGCTGGCCCATTCCACCCTGCTGGCCGGCCGTTCGCTGGCCCTGATCTTCGAGAAGCCCTCGACCCGCACCCGCGTGTCGTTCGAGGTCGGCATGCAGCAGTTCGGCGGCAGCGTCGTGGTGCTGAAGCCCGACGACATGCAGTTGGGCCGCGGCGAGACCATCGGCGACACCGCCCGCGTGCTGTCCCGATTCGTCGACGCCGTGATGGTCCGCACCACCGGCGAGGAGCGGGTGCATGAGTTGGCGGCCCATGCCAGCATCCCGATCATCAACGGCCTGACCGACCAGACCCACCCCTGCCAGATCATGGCCGACCTGATGACCTTCGAGGAGCATCGCGGTCCGATCAACGGCCGGACGGTCGCCTGGATCGGCGACTGCAACAACGTCGCGGTCAGCTGGGCGCACGCCGCCGTCCGCTTCGGCTTCGAACTGCGTCTGGCCTGCCCGACCGTCTACGGCCCGTCGCCGGAGCTGCTGGCCTGGGCGGAGCGCGAGGGCACCGGCCGTCTGGTCGTCACCGAGTCGCCGGAAGAGGCGGTGCGCGGGGTGGAGTGCGTCATCACCGACGCCTGGGCCTCGATGCACAACACCGACGTGGACGAGCGCGCGGCGATCCTCACTCCCTATCAGGTGAACGAGGCGCTGATGGCGCACGCCCATCCGGATGCGCTGTTCATGCATTGCCTGCCGGCCCACCGGAACGAGGAAGTGACCGACGGCGTGATCGACGGCCGCCATTCGGTGGTCTGGGACGAGGCGGAAAACCGCCTGCACGCCCAGAAGGCCATCCTCGGCTGGTGCATGGGCGTTCTGGATTGAGCGTAGGTTAGACCCCCACCTAACCTCCCCCGCTGGGCGGGGGAGGGTCAGGGTGGGGGCCTAACCTCCCCACACCCACAGGCCACCCCCATGCATGGGTGCCCTGCCGATCTTGATTCGGCCGCTCGCCGCCCCGATCTTCGGCCCTACGCCTGCATAACCGGTCTCTGTCTTAAGGAATCCGCCCTATGGACGATCCGTCCGTCCGCCCGCTCACCGATGATTTCGTCCTGCCGTTCCAGATCGAGGCGTCGCGCCTGCGCGGCCGCGTCGTCAAGCTGGGGCCGGCGATCGACGAGATCCTGACCCGCCACGACTATCCGCCCACCGTCGCCCGCTTCCTGGCGGAGACGGCGACGCTGGCCGTGCTGCTCGCCAGCATGCTGAAGTACGAGGGCATCTTCACGCTGCAGACCAAGGGCGACGGGCCGATCCGCCTGATGGTGGCCGACGTCACCTCGGTCGGCGACGTGCGCGCCTATGCCCAGTTCGATCCGGAAGCCCTGGCCAAGGCCGAGCGGGACGTCGACATCGCTCCGGCCGCGGCGCTGCTCGGCAAGGGCTACATCGCCTTCACGGTGGACCAGGGTCAGGACACCGACCGCTACCAGGGCATCGTCGAGCTGTACGGCAAGACGCTGACCGACTGCGTCCAGCACTACTTCCGCCAGTCCGAGCAGATCGACACCGGCCTGACCGTCTCGGTCGACCGCGAGGTGAAGCCGGACGGCACGCCCGGCCAGTGGCGCACCGGCGGCATCATGATCCAGCGCCTACCGCAGGAACAGGGTCTGGTCGCGTCCGACAAGGAAGACGACTGGCGCCGCGCCATGGTGCTGATGGCCAGCGTCACCGGCGACGAGCTGCTGTCGACCGATCTCGCCGCGTCCGACCTGCTCTACCGCCTGTTCCACGAGGACGGCGTGCGGATCTATGAGGGCCATGCGCTGCGCTTCGGCTGCCGCTGCTCGCGCGAGCGGGTGGAGACCATGCTGCGCAGCCTGCCCCGCGAAGAGGTGCAGGAGTTGAAGATCGACGACGGCCGGGTCGAGGTGACCTGCCAGTTCTGCTCGACCGACTACCACTTCACCGACGCGGACCTCGACCGCGTGTATGGACCCGCCTCCTGACGGGGAATAGGGTCAGACACCAGCGCGTTCATGGGGGCGCGGCGGCCGCGCCGCGCCCCTTTCCTTTTCCAGTAACCCAGGTTGCCGAACGCAGCCCAAGAACCGGAGCCCCCATGCTGTCGCGCCGCTTTGCCCTCGCCGCCGGAATGGCCACCCTCCTGCTTGCCGCCTGCCAGAGCGCGCCGCCGCGGCCGGCGCCGCGGCCGGTCGATTTCTCCAATTTCGGGCCGATCGTGCTGAATGCCGGCACCATCGACGTGGTCGACGCCTACCGCCCGGTTGGCGGCAAGCATGTGGAGAACCGCTCCGCCGTTCCGCCGGTCGAGGCGGTGCGGCGCTGGGCGGCGGAGCGGCTGCAGGCGGCCGGCGGGCCGGGGCGCGTGCGCGTCACCATCCGCGACGCCAGCATCGTCGAGGTGCCCCTGCCCACCAAGAAGGGTCTCACCGGCTATTTCACCAACGACCAGGCCCAGCGCTATGACGGCCGGATCGAGGTGGAGATCGCCGGCGAGGTGCCGGACACCGGCAGCGGCGGCTTCCGCGGCGTGACCCGCTCCACCGTCACCCACTCCACCACCGTGGCGGAGAACATCTCGCTGGCCGATCGCGAGGCGACTTTCCTCGACATCACCCGCCGGATGATGGAGGACCTGAACGCCCGCCTCGACGCCGGCATCCGCAAGGATCTGGCGCCGATGGTCCGGCGCTGAGCCCATTGCGGCAGTTGGCCCGGCCCTTGCGATGGGCACTCGACCTTTCGTCAGAACGGAGAGTGCCCATGCCGAAATTCGACCTCTACGTCGTCAGGCCGCCGGAGGGATCGGCCACAATCACCGCCATCCCCGAGGAAAAACAGCGGGCGTCCCAGGCGGCGCTCCGCAACCTCAGCCGCTCCGGCTGCGTGGTGAAGTCCTTGGGCGACATCGATCTGTCCTTCGTCAAGAAGTCGGAGGCGCAGATCAAGCTGGAACTGGCGGTGCGGCAGATGTTCGCCGCCTCCGCCTACAAGCCGCCGGTTTCCATCGTGTGGTGAAGACCGGCCGATAGCGGCATGAGGCGGTCGGCTTTCGGGCGGGGGCGGCACAAACTGCCCCCGCCCGCCGCCCGCAGGAAATTTCCGGCCGGCAAACTCTGCCCGTCCTGATTCGCCCTAAATCTCCAGCTGCATGCCCAGCTCGACCACCCGGTTGGGCGGGATGCAGAAATATTCCGACGCGCTGGACGACAGCTTCGACAGGAAAATGAACAGCGGTTCCTGCCAGCGCGGCAGGCCGGATTTGCCGTGGGTGCGGATCAGCGTCTCGCGGCTGACGAAATAGGTGGTTTCCATCGGCTCGAACGGCAGTCCCGGGATGCGCCGGATCTCCAGCGCCTGCGGAATGTCGGGCTCGTCCTTGAAGCCGAAATGGACGATCAGCCGGAAGAAGCCGGCGGACAGCGCCTTCAACTCGAAACGCTGGTCGTCCGGCACATGGGGCACGTCCTCGATGTCGACGGTCAACAGCACGACCCGTTGGTGCAGCACCTTGTAGTGCTTCAGGCTGTGCAGCAGCCCCGGCGGCAGGCCGCGCGGGTTGCCGGTCAGGAAGACGGCGGTGCCCGGCACCCGCTGCACCGACCCGCCCTTCAGCCGCTCCAGCAGCATGTCGAAGGGCAGCGCGTCCTCGGCCAGCCGCTTGCGCACAACCTCGCGCCCGCGCCGCCACGTGGCCATCAGCAGGAAGACCATCGCGCCGACCACAAGCGGGAACCAGCCGCCCTCCTCCACCTTGATCAGATTGGACAGGAAGAAGGCGAGATCGACCGACAGGAACACCACCAGCGCCAGCACCGCCTGCCACAGCTTCCAGCGGCCGAGCGAGCGCGCCACCTTGTAGGCCAGCAGCGTGGTCGCCACCATCGTGCCGGTCACCGCGATGCCATAGGCGGCGGCGAGGTTGCTGGAGGTCTGGAAGCTCAGCACCAGCACGATGACCCCGGCCAGCAGCAGCCATGTCAGCTGCGGCATGTAGATCTGCCCCTTCTCATGCTCCGAGGTATGCATCACCTCCATCCGCGGCAGGTAGCGCAGATGCATCGCCTGCAGCGTCACCGAATAGGCGCCGGAGATCACCGCCTGCCCGGCGATGATGGTGGCGGCGGTCGCCAGCAGCAGAAGCGGCACCTGCGCCCAGTCCGGCGCCAGATGGAAGAAGGGGTTCTCGATCGCCTCCGGTTCGTGCAGCAGCAGGGCGCCCTGGCCGAAATAGCACAGCAGCAGCGACGGCAGCACGATGACGTACCAGGCGCCGCGGATCGGCTTGCGGCCGAAATGGCCCATGTCGGCATAGAGCGCCTCCGCCCCGGTCACCGCCAGCACCACCGCACCCAGCAGCAGGAAGCCGTGCCAGCCGTGGTTGAACAGCATCTCCACCGCATGGCCGGGCCACACCGCTCCCAGCACACCCGGATAGCGGATGATCTGCCCGATGCCCAGCGCCGCCAGCGTCAGGAACCAGACCATCATCACCGGGCCGAACAGCTTGCCGACCTTCTCCGTCCCGAACCGCTGCAGGACGAACAGACCGACCAGGATGGTCAGCGTGATCGGAATGACGTAGCTGTCCAGGGCGGGGGCGACGACATGCAGCCCCTCCACCGCGCTCAGCACCGAGATGGCGGGGGTGATGAGGCTGTCGCCGTAGAACAGCGAGGCGCCCATCACGCCGATCGCCATGACCATCCCGGTCCGCCGGTGGCCCGGCCGCATGCCGCGCAGAGCCAGCGCGGTCAGCGCCAGGATGCCGCCCTCGCCCTGGTTGTCGGCGCGCATGATGAAGACGACGTATTTCACCGTCACCGTGATGATCAGCGCCCAGAAGATCAGAGACAGCACACCCAGGATGACCTCGGGCGTCAGTGGGAAGCCGCCGCCCTCGGTCAGGCATTCGCGCAGCGTGTAGAGCGGGCTGGTGCCGATGTCGCCATAGACGACACCCAGCGCCCCCAGCGCGAGCGCGCGCAGCTTCGCCGCATGCTCCCGCCCGTCCATGCTTGCTTCCATACCCGGTCCGCTCCGATCGTTTCGTACACACGGCCATGCCTAAGGTGGCTTGGCGTCGCCACGCAAGCCCTGAATGGCGAAACGCGCCACCGGCCCGACCGATCCGCCAACAAATGCGCCGCCGGATCTAGGGCCAAATATGCCGCACATGATTCGAAACGATGTAGGCCGGGCGCGGCACTCGGCACCGTTGCATCGACGGCGGCGGCGTGGTTCTATCCTTACGTGTACCGTGGACAGTTCCGAGCCGGCAGCCATGTCCAATGATCTCCTGTTCGCCTCGGACGAGTCTCCCGACCCGCGGAATTCCTCCGCCGCAGCGGATGCCGCCGATCCCGGCGCTCCTCCCTGGCTGGTGCTGGTCGCCGACGACGAGCCGGAGGTGCATGCCGTCACCCGGCTGGCGCTCGCCCGGCTGCGCTTCCGCGACCGTCCCGTCCGCCTGCTCGACTGCGCCAGCGCGGCGGAGGCGGAGCGCATCCTGCGCGACACCCCGGACATCGCCGTCATCCTGCTCGACGTGGTGATGGAGACCGAGGATGCCGGCCTGCAGCTGGTCCGCCGCATCCGCCAGGATCTGGGCAACCGTGCCGTCCGCATCGTCCTGCGCACCGGCCAGCCGGCCCGCGTGCCGGAGGAGGATCTGGTCCTCGCCTATGAGATCGACGGCTATACCGCGAAGACGGAACTGACGGCGCGCCGCCTGTTCACCAGCGTGGTCACGGCACTCCGCGCCTATGCCGAGCTGGCGGATCTCGAACGCCGCCTCGCCGAGCGCAGCCGCGCGCTGGAGGAGGCGACCGTCCGCCTGAACCGCATGGCGACGCTGGACCCGCTGACCGGCGTGTGGAACCGCCGCCGCTTCCTGGAGCTGGCGGCGGCGGAGCTGGCGCGGGCGCGCCGCTATGGCCGGCATCTCGGCGTCTTCCTGCTCGACCTCGACGGCTTCAAGGCGGTCAACGACACCCATGGCGACGCCGCCGGCGATGCGGTCCTGCGCGCGGTGGTGAAGCGGGTGCGGGCGGCGCTGCGCATCTCCGACCACATCGCCCGCTCCGGCGGGGCGGAGTTCGTGGTGCTTCTGCCGGAAACCGACGGGGCCGGCACCGCCGTGGTGGCGGAACGGGTGCGCGCAGCCCTGGCCGACAGCCCCATCCTGCTGGAGGAGCGGGCGATCCCCGTCACCGCCAGCATCGGCGTGGCCGACTGGCTGCCCAGTGAACCCGGCGTCGAACAGACCCTGCACCGCGCCGAACATGCGCTGCACGCCGCCAAACAGGCTGGTCGCAACCGGGTGGAACGGGCGGAGGGATAAGGCATGCGTCCCCTACCGGCATGTTTCATGTGAAATATCGTTACAGCGCCGCGATTGAACCACGGCAAGCGAGGGGGTACTCCTTAGGGTCGGAAGCATCCACCCGGATTGCATTCCCGATCGGGGACTCGCACATGTGGCAGGACTATACCAACGCGCTGATCACCGCCTTCGGGTTGTCGGGGCTGGGGTTCGGCATCGGCAAGCTCGTCATCGTGCTCGGCGAACGCGCGATCGAACGCCGCCACGGGTCGGAGGGGGTGCGCGACGTCATCGCCCGCCGCGCCAAGATGGAGACGAAGTTCGAAGCCCGCCGCGGTGACCGCATCCGCGAGTTGAAGGAACTGGACGGCGCAGTCGAGGATGTGCTGCGCCGCCGCAAGGTGATGGAACGCCAGATCGAGGATGCGCGCCAATCCGGCGAACGGCTGGTCCGCCTGGTCGGCGAGGAGGTCCAGGGCAGTCCCTGCTACGTCGCCATGGTCGTGAACAAATATGTCGGCACCGGCGCCGTCCAGCAGAGCCAGCACGCATTGGTCGACCCGAGCTGGGCGCAGCCGCAGATGATCGAGGTGTGGGCGCGCTCGATGGCGGAAGCGCGGACCGAGATCGAGCGGCGCTATCCGCCCGCCTTCGGCTATGCGGTGACGCGGATGCAGGAGTTCCTGTCCGCCGACACGCCGGTCGCCAAAGCGAGCTGAGACAGAGGACGCGCCATGGACAGCATCCCCTACATCTTCGCCGGCCTGGTCGGCCTCGCCTCGCTGGCGGTGTCGCTGCTGTTGGCTCTGCGCCGCCTGAAGACGTCGGAGGAGCGGATCGCCACCGCCGTCTCGCGCAAGCAGGCGCAGGTGGAGCGGATCAAGAAGATCGCCCGAGTCACGCTGCAGCAGGCCCGCGACCTGCGCGACGCCCGCCGCCGCAAGGCGATGGCCGAGCTGGGCTGCGAGGATCTCGAACAGCGCCTGAAGGCCGCCGGCGCCGCCGACCGCCGCATCTATGTGCTGGACGACCGCCGCACCCAGAAGGACCAGGGCTGGCTTCTGCGGGTGGTCAACATCGAATACGCCTCCCGCGTCAACGCCAGCCTCACCCCCACCGCGCTGGACAGCTGGAAGCGCGGCCGGCGCTTTCTGGTCTGGGCACTGGACGAGAAGAAGGCCCGCGAAAAGGTCAACGCCCGCTTCCCGGAGAACAAGGGCTTCGCGGTCATGGGCGTGGAGTCCTACTTGGGGTGAGTTTCGGCTTCGATCGCCCCCACCCTGACCCTCCCCCGCTCTCAGCGGACCTACGGTCCGCCTGTCGCGTCAGCACAAAGCGAAGCTTTGTGCGAGAGCTGGGCGGGGGAGGGGATTAAGCGCTTGTTTGAAAAGGCAGCGGCAGTCCCTCCCCCGCCCAGCGGGGGAGGTTAGGTGGGGGCAATCGAAGCCAACACTTCTCCGCCACAATAATGACACCAATCCCATTTTCGGACTATCATCCCCGCGCGCACCCATCCACGCGCGCCGGGGAGCCTTGCCATGATCCGTTACGCCGAGTTGCAGGTCGCCACCAACTTCAGCTTTCTGGAGGGGGCTTCGCACGCTGACGAGCTGGCGATGACCGCGGCGGCGCTCGGGCTGGCGGCGGTGGGGGTGACGGACCGCAATTCGCTGGCCGGCGTGGTGCAGATGCATGCGGCGGCGAAGAAGGCGGGCATCCGGGCGCTGATCGGCTGCCGGCTGGACCTGACCGACGCCGACAGCCTGCTGGCCTACCCGACCGACCGCGCCGCCTATGCCCGGCTGTCGCGGCTGCTGACCCTGGGCAAGATGCGGGCGCCGAAGGGCGAGTGCTTCATCGCCCGCGCCGACGTGCTGGCCCATGCCGAGGGCATGCTGTTCCTGCTGCTCGGCCCCCACCAGCGCGCCGGCCAGTCTGCCGAGTCGTTCCTGCGCGAACTGCGCGCCTGGCGCGGCGGGCTGGCGCGCGGGCAGCTCTATCTGGCGGCGAGCCACCGCTACCAGGGCGACGATTCCCGGCGGCTGCGCTGGCTGACCGGGCTGGCGGAGGCGGAGGGAGTGCCGCTGGTCGCCACCAACGACGTGCTCTATCATGGCGCCGGCCGGCGGGCGCTGGCCGACGTGATGACCTGCATCCGCCACCACACCACCATCGACGAGGCCGGCTGGCGGCTGTCCGCCAATGCCGAGCGCCACCTGAAACCGGCCGTCGAGATGGTGCGCCTGTTCCGCGACCACCCCGACGCCGTCGCCCGCACTCTGGAGATCGCCGAGGCCTGCCGCTTCTCGCTGGACGAGTTGCGCTATGAATATCCCGACGAAGTGGCGGAGGGCCGCGATCCGCAGGACACGCTGGTGACGCTGACCTGGGAGGGGGGCGCAAGACTGTATCCCGGCGGCATCCCCGACAAGGTCCGCGCCGCCGTCAAGCATGAGTTGGCCTTGATCGGGGAGCTGCGCTACGCCCCCTATTTCCTGACCGTCCACGACATCGTCCGATTCGCGCGGAGCCAGGGCATCCTCTGCCAGGGGCGCGGCAGTGCGGCCAACTCCGCCGTCTGCTACTGCCTGGGCATCACGTCGGTCGATCCGACCGAGGTCGATCTGCTGTTCGAGCGCTTCATCTCCACCGCCCGCGGCGAGCCCCCCGACATCGACGTCGATTTCGAACATGAGCGGCGCGAGGAGGTGATCCAGTACATCTACAGGAAGTACGGCCGCGCCCGCGCCGGCCTGACCGCCACCGTCATCCGCTACCGCGCCCGCAGCGCCCTGCGCGAGGTCGGCAAGGCGATGGGGTTGTCGGCCGATCTGGTGGCGCGGCTGACCGGCTCCATCTGGGGCTGGAGCCGCGACGGCGTCGACGAGGAGCGCGCCCGCTCGCTCGGCGTCGATCCCGATGATCCAAGGCTCAAGCGCACGCTGGAACTGGCTCAGGAGCTGATCGGCTTTCCCCGCCATCTGTCGCAGCATGTCGGCGGCTTCGTCATCACCCGTGGCCCGCTGTCGGATCTCTGCCCCGTCGCCAATGCGGCGATGGAGGATCGCAGCACCATCGAATGGGACAAGGACGACATCGACGCGCTGGGCATCCTGAAGGTCGACGTGCTGGCGCTGGGCATGCTGACCTGCATCCATCGCGCCTTCGACCTGATCGAGCAGGTGCACGGGCAACGCTGGACGCTGGACAGCCTGCCCAAGGAGGATCCGGCGGTCTACGAGATGCTGGGGCGGGCCGACAGCTTGGGTGTCTTCCAGGTCGAAAGCCGGGCGCAGATGAGCATGCTGCCCCGGCTGAAGCCCAAGAAATTTTACGATCTGGTGATCGAGGTCGCCATCGTCCGCCCCGGCCCGATCCAGGGCGGCATGGTCCATCCCTACCTGCGCCGCCGCAGCGGGGCAGAGGACATCACTTACCCGATGCCGAAGCTGGAGCCGGTCCTCTACAAGACGTTGGGCGTGCCGCTGTTCCAGGAGCAGGCGATGAAGGTCGCCATGGTCGGCGCCGGCTTCACCGCCGAGGAGGCCGACCAGCTGCGCCGCGCCATGGCCGCCTTCCGCAAGACCGGAAAGGTCCAGCTGTTCCACGACAAGTTCATCGCCGGCATGATCGCCAACGGCTGTGACCCCACCTTCGCCGAGCGCTGTTTCCAGCAGATCGAGGGGTTCGGCGAGTACGGCTTCCCGGAAAGCCACGCCGCCAGCTTCGCCCTGCTGGTCTATGTCTCCGCCTGGATCAAGCGCCACCACCCCGCCATCTTCGCCGCCGCCCTGCTGAACAGCCAGCCCATGGGCTTCTACGCCCCGGCGCAGATCGTCCGCGATGCAAAGGAGCACGGCGTGACGGTGCTGCCGCCGGATGTGAACCTGTCGGGCTGGGATTGTGCGGTGGAATATGCGCCCTCTCCCGCCCTACACCAGTCCCTTCTCCCCCCCGGGGAGAAGGTTAGGATGAGGGGGTTCGGCGCAGCCGAAGAGATCCACACCACGCATCCCCCTCACCCCGACCCTCTCCCCAGGGGGGAGAGGGGGAATCTCGGAGAGGGCACTTCCCACCTCCGCCTCGGCCTCCGCCTCATCAAGGGCTTCACCGAGTCGCACGCCGACGCCATCGTCCTCTCCCGCGCCGGCGGCTACCGCGACCCCTACGACCTGTGGCGCCGTGCGCGTCTGCCGGTCGCGGCGTTGGAAAAGCTCGCCAAGGCAGACGCCTTCCGCTCCGTCGGGCTCGACCGCCGGGCGGCGCTGTGGGCGGTGCGGGCGCTGGGCGACCAGCCGCTGCCGCTCTTCGCCCGCCTCGACGGCCCGATGGCGGAGGAACCCGAAGCCCCCCTGCCCGCCATGGCGCTCGGCGAACATGTGGTGATGGATTACACCAGCCTGTCCCTGTCGCTGAAGGCCCACCCTCTGTCGCTGCTGCGCGACGGCCTGCCCGGCATCACCCCGGCGGAGCGGCTTGCCCAGGCCCGCGACGGCCGGCGCCTGACCACCGCCGGCCTCGTCCTGGTGCGCCAGCGGCCGGGCAGCGCCGAGGGCGTCGTCTTCATCACGCTGGAGGACGAGACCGGGGTCGCCAACCTCGTCGTCATGCCGGATGCCTTCGAAACCTTCCGCCGCCCGATCATGACCGCCCGGCTGATGGCCGCCACCGGCCGGGTGCAGAACCAGGAGGGCGTCGTCCATCTGCGGGTGGAATCGCTGATCGACCTGACCCACCGGCTGGCCGAACTGACCGGCGAGGACCGCCATACCGAAAGACCATTTCCCAAGGGCCGCAATTTTCATTGAAGGAGCTGATTGCTCCTGACATCACGCTGTCAGGAGGGGGTGTGCTATCAAGGGGACGTGCCGGCACGAACCACGAACATCCCACTCCCTTCTGTCAGGAGCCAATCCGATGAACATCCCGCACGTCGTCACCTGGTTCGAGATTCCCGTCACCGACCTCGCCCGCGCCGTCGGCTTCTACGAGACCGTCTTCGCCGCCAAGATGGTCCAGGAACCCTGCCCCAGCGGCATGACCATGGCCGTCTTCCCGGCCGAGGGCACCGCCGTCAAGGGCTGCCTGATCAAGCACGAGGCCTGCAAGCCCAGCGCCGACGGCACCACCGTCTACCTGAACGGCGGCGAAGACCTGTCCGCCCCGCTGGCCCGTGCCGAGCAGGCCGGCGCCACCATCGTCGTGCCGAAGACGCTGATCACCCCCGAGATCGGCTATTTCGCCCAGTTCATCGACAGCGAGGGCAACCGCGTCGGCCTCTATTCGATGCACTGACACGTCTGACCGGAGCCGCCGCCATGCGCCGCGCCGACCGCCTGTTCCAGATCGTCCAGCATCTCCGCAAGGGGCGGCTGGTGACGGCTGCCGAGTTGGCGCGCTGCCTGGAGGTGTCGGAGCGCACCGTCTACCGCGACATGCGCGACCTCGCCTCCTCCGGCGTGCCGGTGGAGGGCGAGGCCGGCGTCGGCTACCTGCTGCGCGACGGCTACGACCTGCCGCCGCTGATGTTCACCCAGGACGAGGTGGAGGCGCTGGTGGTCGGCGCCCGCCTCGCCCGCGCCTGGGTCGGCGGCGGTCTGGCCGATGCCGCCGCCCGCGCGCTCGACAAGGTCGAGGCGGTGGTGCCGGAGGCGCGGCGGCGCGAGCTGGCCGACAGCCGCGTCTTCGTCCCCGACTTCTCCTTCCCCGCCCCCTTGCGCGAGCGGATGGACGTTCTGCGCTGCGCCATCAACGCCAAGCGGGTCGTGCTGTTCGACTACCGGCGGCAGGACGGCACCCATTCCGCCCGCGCGGTCCAGCCGCTGGGCCTGTTCTTCTGGGGCCGCGTCTGGACGCTGGGCGCATGGTGCGAGCTGCGCGAGGAGTTCCGCAGCTTCCGCATCGACCGTATGGAAACCCTGCTGGCGCTCGACCGCCGGTTCGACGAGATCCCCGGCCGCGGCCTGGATGACTATCTCGCCCGCTGGCGCCAGGAGGGTTGCCCGCGCGGGTGAGGCCGGACATCACTCCACCAGCCTGATCTCCGTCGTCGCCACGCCCGACGCCCCGACCGCCACCGCGTAATCGTCGAAGCCCGGCGGGCCGAAGCTGCCGCGGGCGGAGCGGCTGAAGCCGTGCGGTTCGGCGGGGATGCCGAACAGGCCGGTGGCAAGCTCGCCGTTGTTGTCCAAATCCTGGAAGGCGATCAACCCATAGCGGCCGGCCGGCAGGTCGGGGAAGACCACCTGCAGCTCCGGCCCCAGCGCCGCGACGAAATAGCCGGCGCGCGGCCTCTTCGCCGCCTGCGCCTCGGCGCTGTCGAACAGCGCGACCATCACCTTGCCCTGATTGGGCTTGACGTTGCGGACGGTTGCGCGAAGCTCCCCCGCGGCGGCCGGACCAGCGGCGACCAGCGCCAGCAGCGTCACTGTCACCGTTCCTGGGGCGACCATCCTTGCAGACCAACGCGCAACCCAACGCCGAAACCTCATCCCCCGCCCTCCCCTGGCAGTCGCCGCCCGTTCCCTATGGCCGGCGCGTGCTGCGCCGCCGCCTGCCGTTGCTCGCGGCCTCCATCCTAGCATTGGCTCTGCTGGGACCGTTCGGCACCTTCCGTGAAATGGGTTTCGCCGTCCGGCTTGCCTACTGGGGCGGGCAGATCGTCAGCGGCTGGTCGATGTTCGAACTGGTCATTCTGGTCGCCCGCCGCGTGCTGCCGAACCTGGAACGCACATGGCCGCTGATGCTGGCTGCGGCCTATCTGACCGTCAGCATCCTGCAGACGCTGGTGGTCGCCCTGCTGGAAAGCCGGCTGCGCGCCCAGGATTTCCTCACCCCCGCCGGGCTGGCCGAGATGTACGGCTATGTGCTGGTCATCACCACGCTGGTGTCGGCCCTGCCGGTGTGGCTGGAACTGCGCGACCATGGCGTCGTCGGCCACCAGCCCCCCGCCCCGCCGCAAGCTTCCATCCCCGGCGGCGAACCGACCCCCAACCGTCCCGTCCCTTTCCTAGACCGCATTCCGGCGAGACTGGGGCGCGACCTGCTGGCGCTTGAGATGGAGGATCATTACGTCCGCGTCCACACCGCCCTTGGCAGCGACCTGATCCTGATGCGGATGCGCGACGCGGTGGCGGAGCTGGCAGGCATCGACGGCCGGCAGGTCCACCGCTCCTATTGGGTCGCAGCATCGGCAGTCGCGGCGGTGGAGCGCAAGCCGGACGGCAAGCTGTCGCTGCGCCTGACCAATGGCCTGCTGGTTCCGGTCAGCCGGACCCACGCGCCCTCGGTCCGCGCCGCCGGCTGGACCGAGAAAGCCGTCTCCTAAACGCTCTTAAACGCCCTCACCGCGGAAGGGACGGGACAGCAGCCCCTCGATGGTTTCGTCCAGCCCAGCGCCGCGGTTCAGGATGGCATCGACCGCCGTGCAGATCGGCATGTCGACGCCCAGCTTCGCCGCCAGCCCGACCACCGCGGCGGTGGTATAGACGCCCTCCGCCACCGACCGCCGCGCGGCCAGGATCTCGGACAGCGCCTTGCCGGCGCCCAGTGCCGCCCCCAGCGACATGTTGCGCGACTGCAGGCTGGAGCAGGTCAGCGTCAGGTCGCCCAGCCCGGACAGTCCCATCAGCGTCTCCACCCGGCCGCCGAGCGCCAGCGCCAGCCGGGTGATCTCGGCCAGACCGCGGGTGATCAGGGCCGCCCGCGCGTTGTCGCCCAGCCGCCGCCCCTCGACCACGCCGCAGGCGATGGCCAGCACATTCTTGACCGCCCCGCCGATCTGCGAACCGATGACGTCGTCCGAGCGGTAGGGCCGGAAGGTGTGGCTGCCCAGCGCCGTGACCAGCGCCCTGCCCAGCGCCTCGTCCGCACAGGCCAGCGTCACCGCCGTCGGCAGCCCGCGCGCCACCTCCGCCGCGAAGGTCGGGCCGGACAGGATCGCCACCGGGTTGCCGGCCGGCAGCGCGGCGCCGACCGCCTCGCTCATCAGCGCGTGGCTGTCCAGCTCGATCCCCTTGGCGCAGACGACGACCGGCGCCCCCGGCTTCAGCAGCGGCGCCATCCGCGCCGTGACGCTGCGCGCATGCTGGGCCGGCGAAACCAGCAGCACCGCGTCGCAATCGCCGAGATCGGCCAGATCGCCGGTGACCCGCAGCGCGTCGGGCAACGGCACGCCGGGCAGGTAATCGCGGTTCTCGCGACGGAGGCTCATCGCCTCCACCACCGCCGGCTCGCGCGCCCACAGCAGCGTCTCGCGCCCGGCCCGCAACGCCGCCAAAGCCAGCGCCGTTCCCCAGGCGCCGCCGCCGACGACCCCGATGCGGTTGAGGGGGGAGGGGGGCACGGCACTCATGGCAGGTCTCTCACGCTTACGAAACGATCACGAAAGCGATCACGCCCCACTCCCCCTCTCCCCCCCGGGGAGAGGGTCGGGGTGAGGGGGATGCACAAGGTGGATTTATGGAACGATGATAGGCGTCGCACGTCGAGCAGATCCTCGCCGCGCGTCCCCCTCACCCTAACCCTCTCCCCGGGGGGGAGAGGGGATCTCGCGGGCGGGAGAGGGGACATAAGGATGCGTCTCACGCCTTCACCCCCGCACCCACGCCTGCGCGCCCGATCACCGGCGCGGCGGTGGGGTCCAGCGGCCAGCGCGGACGGGGGGCGAAATTCAGCGGGTCGCTCTCGCCCAGCCGGAACCGCTCGATCCCGGCCCAGGCGATCATCGCCGCGTTGTCGGTGCACAGGCGCAGCGGCGGCGCCACGAACTGCATGCGCTGCTTCTCCGCCAGCGTCGACAGCCGGCTGCGGATCGCCTTGTTGGCGGCGACACCGCCGGCGACCACCAGGGCGCCGCCCTGCGGATGGTCCTCCTTGAAGCGGCGGATGGCGCGGGCGCAGCGGTCGGCCAGCACCTCCGCCACCGTCGCCTGGAAGGCGGCGGCGAGATCGTCGCGGTCGGCATCCGACAGCACACCCCCCAACTCCTCCACATGCCGCCGCACCGCGGTCTTCAGCCCGGAGAAGGAGAAGTCGCAGCCCGGACGGCCCAGCATCGGCCGCGGCAGCTCGAAGCGCGCCGGGTTGGTGGCGCGCGCCGCCGCCTTCTCCACCAGCGGCCCGCCGGGATAGCCCAGCCCCAGCAGCTTGGCGGTCTTGTCGAACGCCTCGCCGACCGCGTCGTCGATGGTGGTGCCGAGCCGGCGGTAGCGCCCGACCCCCTCCACCGCCAGCAACTGGCAATGGCCGCCCGACACCAGCAGCAGCAGGTAGGGAAAGGCGACGTCGTCGGTCAGCCGCGCGGTCAGCGCGTGGCCTTCCAGATGGTTGACGGCGACGAAGGGCAGTCCGCGCGCCGCGGCGATGGCCTTCGCGGTCATGACGCCGACGATGACGCCGCCGATCAGCCCCGGCCCGCCGGTGGCCGCCACCGCGTCCAGATCGCCGAAGCCGATCCCGGCCTCCGCCATCGCGCGGCGGATCAGCCCGTCGAGGTGTTCCAGATGGGCGCGGGCGGCGATTTCCGGGACGACGCCGCCATAGGGCGTGTGGTCGTCCAACTGCGACAGCACGACGTCGGCGCGGATTTCGCGCGCGTCGGTGACGACGGCGGCGGCCGTCTCGTCGCAGCTCGTTTCAATTCCAAGAACGATCATGGCGCCAAACTAGCCGCCTTGGCCGTCCGGGTACAGGATGGAGTTGCGCGCCCGCGGGTGCGGGAAAGCGGGCGTGTGAAATTTGATCCGTCTCAATCTTATGTATGAGGGGCAGACGAATCCTTGCAAAGCTGCGCGGATCCCCTAGAACACGCCCTATGACGACCCACCCGCTCCGTATCGGGACGCGCGGCAGCCCGCTGGCGCTGGCGCAGGCCCACGAAACCCGCGACCGCCTGATCGCCGCCCATCCGCATCTCGCCGCCCCCGGCGCCATCGAGATCGTCGTCTTCAAGACCACCGGCGACCGCATCCTCGACCGCACCCTGGCGGAAGCGGGCGGCAAGGGCCTGTTCACCAAGGAGCTGGAGGAGGCGCTGTTCGACGGCCGCGCCGATCTGGCCGTCCATTCGATGAAGGACGTGCCGACCCAGCTTCCCGACGGGCTGGAGATCGCCACCCTGCTGCCGCGCGAGGACCCGCGCGACGCCTTCTTCTCCCGCTCCGGCGGCGGTCTGGCCGACCTGCCGGCCGGCGCCGTGGTCGGCACCGCCGGCCTGCGCCGTCAGGCCCAGGTGCTGGAGCTGCGCCCCGACCTGAAGATCTTCCCGCTGCGCGGCAATGTGCAGACCCGCCTGTCCAAGCTGGACGCGGGCGAGGTGGACGCCACCCTGCTGGCGCTGGCCGGCCTGCGCCGCCTCGGCCTGACCGAGCGCATCAGCGCGGTGCTGGAACCGGAAACCATGCTGCCGGCGGTGGCCCAGGGCGCCATCGGCATCGAGATCCGCAGCGCCGACGACGCCACCCGCGCCCTGCTGGCCCCGCTGAACTGTGCGGAGACCATGGTCCGCGTCACGGCGGAGCGTGCGCTGCTGGCCGCGCTCGACGGCTCCTGCCGCACGCCCATCGCGGCGCTGGCGATGCTGGACGGCGACGACCTGCATTTGCGCGCCAAGGTGCTGTCGACCGATGGACGCATCATCTTCCGGGCGGAACGCCACGGCAAGGCCGCCGAGGCCGAGTCGCTGGGCGCCGATGCCGGGGCCGAGATCCGGGCGCAACTGCCGCCCGATTTCTTCGCCGCGGCACCGCACTGACCGCCATCCCGGCCGGGTTTTCCGCATGACGGGAAAGCAGCCTCAATCCTCTTCCGCCGACCGCCGTACGCGCCTTCTGGTGACGCGTCCGGCGGAAGATGCCGAACCGCTGGTCCGGCGGCTGGAGGCGCTAGGCTTCGCCACGGCGGTGGAGCCGATGCTGTCGATGGTCTGGCTCGACGGGCCGGAACCCGACCTGTCCGACGTACAAGCCCTACTGTTCACCAGCGCGAACGGCGTACGCGCCTACTCCAAACGTACGAGCCGGCGCGACTGTCCGGTGCACGCCGTCGGCGACGCCACGGCGCGGGCGGCGCGGGCCGCCGGCTTCGAACAGGTCGACAGCGCGTCCGGCGACGTGTACGCGCTGGCGGAACGTGTCCGGTCCCTGCGGGATCCATACGCCGGTACGCTTCTTCATGTGGCCGGCAGCAAGGTGGCGGGCGACCTCTCCGGCCTGCTGGGGGCGGCCGGGTTCACGCTGCGGCGCAGCGTGATGTACGATGCCGTACCCGCGCTAACCCTGTCGGACGAGACCGCGACATTTTTGCGTACGTCCGGGCTCGACGGCGTGTTGTTTTTCTCTCCCCGTACCGCCGCATCCTTTGTTAGGCTGCTCGCCGAGGCGGGGCTGGTCGATTGTTGTCGTACGGTCGATGCGTTCTGCCTCAGCCCCGCGGTCGCGGAGGCTGCCCGTGCGTACGGCGACCAGGGAGTGACGCCGTGGCGAAGCGTACGGGTGGCGGCGCGGCCGGAGCAGGACGCCCTGCTCGATCTGTTGCCGGTCGCCGGATATACCCGGCGCGGTCCGGCCGTACGGCTTACACCCCTGGTGCGTCCGGGTGGGTGGGTCAGCCGTACGGGGGACGAGGGGGACCGGTCAGGGGGCTGTGACGTTAAGACGAACAACAGCGAACCGAAGGTACAGCCCATGACCTCTCGTCCAGGCCCCGAACGCCCCGGCACCGACCGTGACGGCGACGGCGCCAGCACCGGCAATGCGGCGGTCGACCGCATCGTCGAACGTTTCGGCGGCATCCGCCCGATGGCCCACAAGCTGGACACCCCGGTGACGACGGTCCAGGGTTGGAAGAAGCGCGGCGCGATCCCGCTGGCCCGCCATGCCGACCTGCGCACCGCCGCCGCCAAGCACCGCATCAAGCTGGACGACGCCGACCTGGACGCGGCCACCCCCAGCGAGGATCGGCCGACCGACGCCTCCGCCGCGTCCGTCATCACCCCGGCCGCCACGACCGCCACGACTGTCGACGCCGCTCCGGTGGTGGAGCCGGTTCCGACAGCTTCCCCGGCCGACACCATCCCCGGCGCCGACACCCCGGCGGCCGGCGCGACCACCGGTGCGGCGACGGAACTGCAATCGTCCGACGCCCTGATCCCGCCGGCCACGCCGATCGGCGCGACCGACAGCCTCGCCGACACGCCGAAGGGCGACGCGGAGAAGGCCGAGGAAGCCAAGGACGACGGTATCAAGTCCGACGCCACCAAATCCGATACGTCGAAGTCCACCACCGGCAGCTGGACGCCGTCCGGCACCAGCGGCAGCGCGGGCTACAGCCGCAGCGCCGATGCCGAGCCGGCGCGTCCGACCATCGCCCCCAATATCGCCCCGACCCCGTCCTACCTCGACGAGCCGCGCTCCGGCAGTGGGTTCGCCACCGCCCTGTCGGTGGTAGCATTGCTGGTCGGCGCCGCCGCCCTGTCGGCGCCCTGGTGGGGTCCAGCCCTGCCCGGCTGGCCGTCACCGTCCGCCTCCTCCACCGCCTCCGCTCCGGCCGACCCGGCGCTGAAGGCGCAGATCCAGCAGCTCACCGACCGCATCGGCAAGCTGGAGCAGCGTCCGGCCGCCGCCAACGGGGGCAACGGTGCCGACCTCTCCGCCCTGACCCAGCGGATCGACGCGCTGGAGAAGCGCCCGGCCGCCACGCCCGACACCGGCGCCGCCGACGCCCAGAAGGCGCTGGCCGACCGCATCGCCGCGCTCGAGCAGAAGGTTTCCGCCGTCTCGGGCAACAGCCAAGCGGCGCAGGAGCTGCGCAGCGAGGTCGACCAGCTGAAGCAGCAGGTCACCAGCGTCAACCAGGCCGTCAGCGAGCGCCAGGACGCCGCCACCACCGCCCAGGCGCTGGTGCTGGCCGCCGGGCAGCTGCGCGCCTCCCTGTCGGGCGGGCAGCCGTTCCAGCAGGACCTGCAGGCGGTCCGCGCCCTCAACATCTCCGATGCCGGGGTAACCCAGCCGCTGGACGCCGTGGCGCCCTATGCCGCCAAGGGCATCCCGACCCGCGCCCAGCTGACCGACCGCTTCCAGCCGCTGGCCGGCGAGATCGTCCGCGCCGACATCCGCGGCGAGGGCAAGAGCTGGATCGACACGGCGGTCGGCAAGCTGTCCACCCTGGTCACCGTCCGCCAGGAGGGCGGCGGGGTGGTCGGCACCACCGCCAACGCCATCGTCGCCCGCGCCGAGGCCGCTCTGAACGAGGGCAACCTCGCCAAGGCGGTCGAGGAGCTGTCGGCCCTGCAGGGTCCGGCCGCGCAGACCGCCGCCCCGTGGCTGGCCGACGCCAAGGCGCGTCTGGCCGCCGATCAGGCCGCGCGCCAGCTGAACGACCGCGCCATCGCCCTGATGACCACCGCCGCCGGCGGGAAGGGGACGGCCCAATGATCCGCGCCCTCTGGTTCCTTCTGAAGGTCGCGGTGGTCATCGCCGCCGCGATCTGGCTCGCCGACCGTCCCGGCACCGTCAGCGTCCATTGGCTGGGCTACGCCGTCGAGGCGCCCTTCTGGGTCGCCCTGCTGGTCACGATCGTGGCGCTGGGCATCGCGGCGCTGGGCTATCGCCTGATCCGTGGGCTGATCCGCACGCCGTACCGCATCCGCCGCCACAGCCGGGTCCGCCGCCGCGAGCGTGGTTACCGCGCCCTGACCCAGGGCATGGTCGCCATCGCCGCCGGCGACGCGCAGACCGCGCGCAAGATGGCGCGCAAGGCCGACGGGCTGCTGAACGAGCCGCCGCTGACCATGCTGCTGTCGGCCCAGGCCGCCCAGCTGCAGGGCGACGAGCGCGCCGCCAGGGAGTATTTCACCGCCATGCTGGAGCGGCCGGAGACGGCCTTCCTCGGCATGCGCGGGCTGTTGACCCAGGCGATCAAGTCGGGCGACCGGGTGGAGGCGCTGACGCTGGCCCGCAAGGCACGCGGGCTGCAGCCCAACACGCCCTGGCTGCTCGGCACGCTCTATGACCTGGAGGCGCAGGCCGGCGATTGGGCTGCCGCCGAAGGCACCTTGCAGCAGGCGATCCAGGCCGGGGCCATCCCGACCGACGAGGGCCGCCGCCACCGCGCCGTCCTGCTGCTGGAGCGCAGCTTCGAGGCGGAGCGCCGCGGCCGGGCCGACGCCGCCCTGTCGCACGCCCAGGCGGCGCACGACATGATGCCGGGCTTCGTCCCCGCCGCCGTCCGTCTGGCCCGCCTGCAACTCGCCGCCGACCGGCTGAAGCCGGCCGCCAAGGTGGTGGAGCGGGCATGGCGCCACTCGCCGCATCCGGAGCTGGCCGACATCTACCGGTCGATCGTCTCCAGCTACGACCCGCTGACCCGCGTCCGGCTGTTCCAGAAGCTGGTGCGTCAGTCCCCGGACTCGGCCGAATCGCACCTCGCCGTCGCCCGCGCCGCCATCGACGCCCAGCTGTGGGGCGAGGCGCGCCAGCACCTGAACCGCGCCATGGAGATCGGCCCGACCCGCCGCACCTACCGCCTGATGGCCGAGCTGGACCGCGGCGAGCGCCACGACGAGGATGCGGCGAAGGACTGGCTGGCCAAGGCCGCCAACGCGCCGGAGGATCCGGTGTGGACCTGCAGCTCCTGCGGGGCGGTCAGCCACAACTGGGGCGGCCTGTGCGGCCATTGCGGCGCCTTCGACACGCTGACCTGGAAGGCCCCGACGGTCGCCGTCCCGCTGATGGAACCGACCGACATCCCCCCGGCGCTGGCCCGTCCGGCCACGGCGTGAGGATGACGCGCTGAAAATCCCCCTCTCCCGACCCGGGAGAGGGAGGGGCCCGCCGCAGGCGGGAGGTTGAGGGGCGATGTGGACATGGATTCTCGATCCTTGTCCCACCCCTCACCCCTCCCAAGCTTCGCTTGGGTCCCTCCCCTCTCCCGGGGCGGGAGAGGGTTTTTTATTACCGCATCCCCTCCGGTCCGACGCGGTCGAGAGGCAGTTCCTTCTTCGCCAGCAGGCGGTCGAGCAGGCGCCCCCCGGCCGGTGCATTCGCGGCCCTGGTGGCGCTGGCCACACCGGCGGCCTCCGCCGTGGGCGCCGCGTTTTCCAGCTGCGTGTTCTCGACCCGGTACTCGCCGCCGGACAGGCTGTTGACGACCTGCTCCTTCGCCGACGGGCCGGCCACCACGTTGCCGTCGGCGACATTGCCATGCATCCGGCCGGCCGGGCCGGCGCTGGGCACCCATTCCAGCCGCAGGAAGCGGTCCTTGCCGTCGTTCATCACCGTGATGTTGTCCGACACCCGGTTGTTGTCGCCGCCATGCAGGAAGATCGCCGCCATGCCGGTGTTCTCCAGCAGGTTTCCCTGCACCGTCACGCCGCTGGTCATGTCGTCCAGATAGATGCCGAACCCCTTGTAGCGGGCCAGCCAGCGCCCCTGCGCATCGGTGGCGAGGCCGCCGGTGTCGCGGATGTCGTTGAAGCGGATGATGCTGCGGGTGTCGTTGCCGCTGCGGCCCAGCATTTCGATGGCGCCAGCGTCGGCGGTCTGGCGCGAGGTGTCGCGGATGCGGTTGAACTCGATGGTGTTGTCGCTGTTCACCGTCTGCGGGTTCCAGTTCTTGATCGAGATGCCGTAACGGGCCGACCGGCGGATGTCGTTGTGGGCGATCAGCGTGTTGCGGATGCCGGCCCCCATCACGCCGCCGCTGAAGAAGCGGACCTCGCCGATGTCGCTGATGCGGTTGGCGAGGATGCGGTTGTCGCTGCTGCCCGGCGCCAGCACCACGCCGGAGCGGCCAAGATGCTCCATCCGGTTGCCCGACACCTCGCTGCGGCTGGCGCCATCAAGCATCACCGCGGTGCCGACCAGCACGAAGCGGTTGCCGGCGATCCGCGCGCCGCTGCCGCCCTTCACCAGCACGGCGTTGCCGTCCCACGGCACATCGGTGAAGGTCAGCCCCTCCACCGCCACGTTGCGCGCATTGTCCAGCCGCAGCAGCACCGGCTGCCGCGCCACCACCAGCTCCGCCCCGGCGCTGTTCAGCCCGGTCGGCGGCTTGACCAGCAGACGCTTGGCCTTGGCGTCCCAGGCGAATTCGCCCGGCCGCGTCAGGAAATCGGGATGGCCGAGCAGCCGTACGGTCGAGCCGTCGCGGTAAGGATACTGCCCATCGCCGCCAAGGGTCAGCAGACCGTTCGGATCGGCGGACGCTACGCCCAGCAGGTCATCGGACAGCCGTTCGCGGTCGAGCGCCTGCGCCCGCACCCCCGGCCCGGCCCAGCCGGCCTTCAGCACGCCGGGGGGCAGCCGCATCTGCCGCTTGCTCCCCGGACTTTTGGGATCGGACTGCACCGCCTTGACCGGGAACCAGCCGCTGCGCGGGTCGCCGGGCGTGACGTCGCCGCTGCGCGCGGCGTCCAGGCGCAACCTTTCACCGGGGCCGCCGATCGAGACATCCAGCCCCGGATCGCGCGCCAGCGGCGCCGACAGCAGGCCGTTCGCCAGCTGGGCGCCGCCCACCACCTCGCCCCCCGACAGCACCGGTTGCTCCCCCTCCACCGCGGTCAGCCGCAGCCCCGGCAGCGAGGCATCCACCACCAGCGGCGCCGTCAGCCGATAGGTCCCGCCATGCAGCCGCACGGTGGCCGGGCCGCTTCCCTTGGCGGCGGCCAGCGCACGGGCCGGGGTGGCGAAGGGGCCGTCGCGCCCGTCCGCCGACGGCTGGGACAGGCGTCCCGACCAGCGGTCGTTGCCGGTCGGCGACACATAGAAGGTCGTCTCGGTGGATGTGGTCTGGGCTGCCACCGCCGGCCCCCATCCGGCAGCGGTCAGCAGAAACGCAGATGTCAGCAAAATCCGAGGCAGGATTTGGGCCGCTCCACTCCGAAGGCGAGGTTGGGAACGGAACATGGGAGAACCTCCTCCAAGACAGCGGCGAGGCCGCCGAAGGGGGGAGACTGACCCAACCCCACAGCAACCGGCAAAAGCGCGAAGGGGGTGTGCGGGTGCGAAGGGGCCACGCCCTCTGCACACCTGCCCGACCGGGACGGGGCGTATAGGCTGGCTTTTCATCCTAGCCTGACCGGCCGGTCGTACCCGCTTGCCCGCGGGTCGCGTCCGTCATCAGGCGGAGCCTAATTACCGGGGACTGTTTGCCGATGATCGAAATGGCGCTGATCGCGCAGGTCCTGGTGCTGGTGCTGGTAACCGTGGTGTTCCTCAGCTCCGGCAGCGCATCGATGTTCCATCCGCTGACGCTGTACCTGATCTTCCACGCCCTGGTCTTCGTCATGCGGCCGATCCTGGTCCACACCCAGAATTTCGACGATGTCTGGCTGTTCATGGGCTTCTGGCCGAACGAGCAGCAGTTCGTCATGACCCTGGTGGTCAGTTCGGTGGGGCTGATCGCCTTCGCCGCCGCCTGCATGTGGGCCGGCCTGATCAAGCCGGACTGGACCCCGAATGGCGAGCCGGCACCGGCCTTCTCCTTCGACCGCGTCGACATCGTGGCCTTCCTGACCACCGCCCTGCTGCTGGGTCCGCTCGCCATCTATTCGGCGATCCAGCGTCAGGGCGGCGCCAGCTTCGACGGCACCGGCGACGTGCAGATGGAGCGCGATCCGCTGACCGGCCAGCCGATCTACACCAACACCACCGGCTACATCGCGGAGGCCCATTCGATGGGTCTGCCGTTGACGCTGGGGCTGATCTGGGTCTGCCGCTTCCACCCGCTGTCCTTCATCCCCTTCGCCGGCTTCGTCGCCTACCGCGCCTATCTGGGCTGGGGACGCTGGGCGATCATCATGGGCATCCTGGGGCTGGTGCTGCTGATGCTGTACCGCACCCGCACGCGCTGGTTCCGGCTGTGGCATGTGCTGGCCGCAATCCCGGTGATGGGCCTGTTCACCGTGCTGGGCAACAACCGCGACGCCTTCCGCGACGTGATGGCCGGCGACGCCCCGTTCTCCGTCCTGCTGCGCTTCAACGGCGGCAGCGGCAGCGGCCGGGCGCTGGACGCGCTGGCCGGCCAGGATTTGGCGAACTTCGACTTCCTCGCCTACATCCTGTGGGTGGTGCCGAAGCAGTCGGCGACCTACACTTGGTTCACCCAGTATCTGCAGCTGTTCACCGAACCGATCCCCCGCCTGCTGTGGCCGGGCAAGCCGGTCGGCGCGCCGGTGAAGTGGGTGGACCTGAACGACTACGGCGTCTTCTACAACCTGACCACCTCGCTGCCCGGCGACGGCTGGATGAGCGCCGGCTGGATCGGCATGATCGTCACCATGGTGGTGGTCGGCCTGATCCTGGGCCGCATGCACCGCTGGTTCTGGACCAGCGGCTTCCGCAACCGCTACGCCGTGCTGTTCTATTGCGCCTTCCTGCCGCTGTGCCTGCAGTGGTTCCGCGACGGCAACATCACCATCGTGAAGTTCGGCTTCTTCTCGCTGCTGCCGATCCTGCTGTGGATCGGGCTGACCCGCGCGCTCCGCGCCTGGGGAATCCTGGACGACGACCCGATGCGCCCGGTGGTGGCGCCACCCAATCTTGTCCGGCCCAATCTCGCCAGAAGGGAGCCGTCATGACGCTGACCGTCAGCGCCGTCATCGCCACCTACAACCGCGGGCCGGAACTGCGCATCGCGCTGACCCGGCTGATGAACCAGACCACCCCGCCGATGGAGATCATCGTCATCGACGACGGCTCCAGCGACGGCACCGGCGCGATGATGCGGGCGGAGTTCCCGACCGTCCGCTATGTCCGCCAGCCGCACAATGGCGGGCTGATCCTGGCCCGCAACTTCGGTTTCGTGAACACCACCGGCGACTGCATCCTGTCGGTGGACGACGACAGCTGGTTCGAGGATCCGGACGGGCTGGCCCGCTGTGTCGCCTATCTGGAAGAGAACCCGGAGGTCGCCGCCGTCGCCTGCAACATCGAGACGCGCGACGGGCTGGTCTATTTCCCCAAGGGTGCCGCCCCCTTCGATGTGCCCTGGTATGTCGGCTGCGGCCATCTGCTGCGGCGCAGCGCCGTCGAACAGGTCGGCCTCTACATGCCCGAACTCTACCGCCAGGGGGAGGAGAAGGACCGCTGCCTGCGGCTGGTCGGCGCCGGCTATCGCGTCGTCGCCTTGCCCGACGTCATGGTCTACCACGACAAGAGCGAGAAGGGCCGCAAGCCGGGGATGGAGCGCTTCTACAACCACCGCAACGACCTGATCCGCGAGGTGGCGCGCTGCCCGTCCTCGCTGATGGCGTGGCGGCTGGCGCGATCCTGGGCCGGCAACAGCTGGAAGAACCTGCGCCACGGCCCGCGGATGACCGACCTGAAGGTGCTGCTGGCCCTGCCGCAGATCCTGCGCATCGGCCTGAAGCACCGCGCGCCGGTGAGCGCCGAGGCCTACCGCCGCTGGATGCATCTGGCGAAGACGGCGGCCCCCGCCAGTGCCCCACCTGCCGAGAAGCCCGTCAGCCGGGCTGCATCCCGCCCAATTGCAGCAGAACGGCCCAGCCCAGCACGATCAGATTGACGGTCAGCGTCATCGCCATGCCCGGTGCGCGGGCGAAGGGATGCACCAGATAGCCCGCCCAGAACAGCAGCCGGCCCAGCACGAACAGCGCGGTCGCCGCCACCGCCGCCCCCAGCGAGGGCTGCGGCAGGGTGGCGACCAGGGCGGCCAGCGCCGGGACGAAGATGGCGGTCTGCTCCACGCTGTTGGCGAGCACCCGCTGGGCGACGCGTTGACCACGCGATTCGGGATCCTCGATGGGGTTGAAGGCCTGGGTGCGGCCGCGCATCGCCATCACGCCGACGACCATGCCGAACAGGACCAGCGCCGGCCAGACCATCAGCCGCGCCCACAGCGCCATCCGCGCGCCCGGCGCATTGACGCCCATCGGCGGCGCCACCAGCGACAGCAGCAGGACGAACAGCAGCACCGTCACCACCGCCGACGCCCCGTTCAGCATCAGGGCACGGAGCACCAGGGACTTGCGCCGGCGGGGGGCGCTTTGGCGAAGACTGGTATCGGACATCGGGGCGGTGCTCCGTCAAAGGCCGGGGATTCGACAAAGGGCCGGCCCCTTCCCATCTGGAAAGGACCGCACCCTGTTCCTTCGACCAATAACGGCCCGGCTCGTGATTTGGATCAAGGCCCGGGCGACGCGGAGGGTGTCCCATGACGCCATGTTCGACGGCGTCTACTGGGGGGCTGCCCCGATGGGAGAGATGTTGTCAGTCTCTCTTTTCGCTACCATGTTCTAACCAAGTGCTTCACCATGTGGGTGAACACGGGGATCTCGATGGTGGAGGGCCTATGATGGATCTCGTTCTGCTCGGTGGTGCGGTGGCGACGGCTGCGGCGTTGGCCGGTCTGATCGCCACGATGCCCACACCGAAACCGATCCCGATCCGCGTCCGCGACCGGCGCCGCCAGCGGCGCTGACGACACCGGCCCCCGGCCTTTACGGTCGGGGATCAGCGATCCAGATCGCGGATCGCGCGGTTCAGTTCGAATTCCTTCGAGGCGACATAGGCCTCCATTCCGACGATCCGCTTCTCCATGTCGCGGAAGCGCTGGGTCAGACCGGCGAGCGTCCGGTCGGGCTTGGTCGACACCGTCCGCCAGAAGGCCTCTTCCTCGGCATCGCGATACAGCTGCGCCGGACGCACCGGCAGCACCAACAGCGCGATGACATAGGCGATCACCAGCGGCACCGAAAAGAAGAACAGGGCGAACAGCATCGCCAGCCGGACGACGGCCGGCTGCACGCCGAAATAATCGGCAACACCCGTGCACACCCCGCCCAGCACCCCGCGCTGCGGATCGCGATAGAGGCGGTGCGGATTCGGCGAGTCGTAGGGGGACGCGCGGTCCATGACTCCTCCCAATTATTGAATGGCTTGCGTCATCCCCGCGAAGACGGGGATCCGGATTTGGCGGAACGACACTTATGGCGAAGGCTGGATCCCCGCCTTCGCGGGGAGGACACCGCCTGAAAACGCGCGTTCCCGCCTGCAAACAGCCGTCACACCTTGTTGCGCCAGTTCGGCGCCTCGGTATCCAGCACGCGCTCCAGCGAGTGGACGCGGGCCTCCAGCCGGTTGGAGATCTCCCACAATTCGGCCAGAAGCCGTTCGTCCTGCGCGGTGAGCCCGCGCTGGGAGCGCCATTTGGTGATGTAGTGGAAGACGATCCAGACCGGCGCCACCACCACCATGAACAGCACCGCGAGGACGAAACCCAGGAACCCCATGGTCGTCGGGCCTTCTTATTGTCGTGAGAAGAGCGGGCGGGGCGTCACCGCCCCACCCCGGCAGCCGGGTCCGATCCGCCGTCAGCCGTTGCGGCGGGCGGCGATGCGGGCCTTCAGCGCGGCCAGATCCTCCTCGACCTTGTGGGTCGCCTCAAGCTCGGCGATCTCCTCGGTCAGGCTCTTGCTGCGGCCGACGTCATAGGCCTCGACCCGGCCCTCCATCTCGTCAAGGTTACGCTCGACCTGCTCGAAGCGCGACAGGGCGTCGTTGATGCGCTCGTCGTGCAGGACGGTGCGGACCTTGACCCGGTTGCTGGCCGTCTGGGTGCGGGCGACCAGCGCCTTCTCGCGGGTCTTGGCGTCGGTCAGCTTGGCCTGCAGGCGGCTGATGTCCTCATTGGCCTTGGACAGCGCGGCCTCGACCTGCACCAGCTGTTCGGCCAGCGCGTCGGCCTGCTCGGCGACCTTGGACTTCGCCATCAGCGCGCCCTTGGCCAGATCCTCGCGGTCGCGGGTCAGCGCCACCTCGGCCTTGCGGTCCCACTCGTCGCGCTCGCGGTGGAGGTCGGCGACGCGGCGTTCGATCTCCTTCTTCTCCGCGATGATCTTGACGGTGGAGGAGCGCACCTCGACCAGCGTGTCCTCCATCTCCTGGATGATCAGGCGGATCAGCTTCTCCGGCTCCTCGGCGCGGTCGAGCAGGGAGTTCAGGTTCGACTGCACGATGTCGGTCAGGCGCGAAAAGATGCTCATGATGGATGTCCCGTGAATCAGCCGAGGATGGCGCCGGCGACGATGCCGGCGAAGAAGAACAGCCAGCTTTCCGCCGGCCGGGTGGCGAGATAGTTGCGCACGCGGCGCGCCAGCGGGCGGCCCTGCGTGGTGTTGAAGCGGTCACCGCCATAGCGGCGGCGGAAATCGCTGAAGTCGCTCATGGATGACCTCCTTGCCATGCCACCGGTATTGCAACCGTCGTGCCAATTCCGACGGATCGGCGCCAAACCGTTGGAAAGCCTGGACTTGCCAAGCTTACGCCCCTGCATGCCCCGGATTGCCGCTTCGTTTACACGACGATACAATCGCCAATCCGGCGAAACAGTGGTGAAAATCACAATGACCATCACTCCCCCCTCCCTGCTCGGCGAATCGCCGGCCTTCCTGGCGGCGCTGGCGCATGTGTCGCGGGTGGCGCCGCTGGAGCGGCCGGTGCTGGTGATCGGCGAGCGCGGCACCGGCAAGGAGCTGATCGCCGCCCGCCTGCACTACCTGTCGCAGCGGTGGGACCGCCCCTTCGTCAAGGTGAACTGCGCGGCCCTGCCGGAGTCGCTGCTCGATTCGGAGCTGTTCGGCCATGAGGCCGGAGCCTTCACCGGCGCCACCCGCCGGCAGATCGGCCGGATCGAGCAGGCCGACGGCGGCACCCTGTTCCTGGACGAGATCGCCACCGCCTCCCCCGCCGTTCAGGAGAAGCTGCTGCGCGCCGTCGAGTATGGCGAGATCGAGCGGGTCGGCGGCCGCACCGCCACCGTCGATGTCCGGGTGGTCGGCGCCACCAACGCCGACCTGCCGGCGCTGGCCGCCGCCGGCCGCTTCCGCGCCGACCTGCTGGACCGGCTGGCCTTCGACGTGGTGACCCTGCCGCCGCTGCGCGCCCGTCCCGACGACATCCCGCCGCTGGCCGAGCATTTCGCGCTGGGCATGGTGCGCGAGCTGCGGCGCCCGCTGTTCCCCGGCTTCACCGCCGCCGCGCTGGACCGGCTGCGCGGCCATGAGTGGCCCGGCAACGTGCGCGAACTGCGCAACGCGGTGGAGCGCTCCGTCGCCGCCGCCGATCCCGACGAGCCACTCGACCACATCATCCTCGACCCTTTCGAATCGCCCTGGCGCCCCATAGCCGCTTGGGCCACGGCGCCGGCGGCGCGGCAGGAGGCGGCACCTGTCCCGGCGCAGGCTCCCGCCCCCATCTTCGACGGCGGCATCCTCGATCAGGTCCGCGCCTTCGAGGCCGCCAGACTGCGCGAGGCGCTGGAGCGCAACCGCTTCAACCAGCGCCAGACCGCGGAGGCGCTGGGGTTGGGCTACCACCAGCTGCGCGGCATGCTGAAGAAGCACGGGCTGATCCCGCCCGCCCCTCTGCGACCTTAGGCCGTCCCCGGATTGCGGGTGTCCCGTGCTATACCGGGTCCTCAACCGTCGCAGAGCGGTTCATTACGATACGGGAAGGGGAGCAGCACGATGGCCACCAGCATGTCCGGTCTCGAGATTCGCGGTCCGATCAAGCCCGGTTTCGAGGAAATCCTGACGCCGGAGGCGATGGCCTTCCTGGCGGAGCTGGAGGGGCGCTTCGGCAGCGAACGGCTGCGGCTGCTGAACGTGCGGACCAAGCGGCAGGCGCTGCTCGACCAGGGCCACAAGCCCGATTTCCTGCCGGAAACCCGTGCGATCCGCGAGGCCGACTGGACCATCAGCCCGCTGCCGGTCGACCTGCTCGACCGCCGGGTGGAGATCACCGGCCCGGTCGACCGCAAGATGGTCATCAACGCGCTGAACAGCGGCGCCAAGGTGTTCATGGCCGATTACGAGGATGCGACCTGCCCGACCTGGACCAATCTGGTCGAGGGGCAGATCAACATCCGCGACGCCGTGCGCCGGACCATTTCGTACGAGGACCCGGCCAGCGGAAAGAAATACCGCCTCAACGACCAGCCGGCGGTGCTGAAGGTCCGGCCGCGCGGCTGGCATCTGGAGGAGCGCCATGTGCTGATGGACGGCGAGCCGATCTCCGGTGCGCTGTTCGACTTCGGCCTGCATGTCTTCCACAACGCCAAGGAGCTGCTGGCGCGCGGCAGTGGTCCCTACTTCTACCTGCCCAAGCTGGAAAGCCATTTCGAGGCGCGGCTGTGGCGCGAGGTCTTCCTGGTGGCGGAGGAGTATCTCCACCTGCCGCAGGGCTCGATCAAGGCGACGGTGCTGATCGAGACCATCCTCGCCGCCTTCGAGATGGACGAGATCCTCTATGAGCTGCGCGAGCATTCCGCCGGCCTGAACTGCGGCCGCTGGGACTATATCTTCAGCTTCATCAAGAAGTTCCGGAAGGACCCCACCGCCGTCATGCCCGACCGGGCGGAGGTGACGATGGCCACCCCCTTCCTGTCGGCCTACAGCCAGCTGGCGGTCAAGACCTGCCACCGCCGCGGCGCGCCGGCCATCGGTGGCATGGCCGCCTTCATCCCGGTGAAGGACAACCCGGAAGCCAACGAGGCCGCCTTCTCCCGCGTGCGCGCCGACAAGGAGCGCGAGGCGTCCAACGGCCATGACGGCACCTGGGTCGCCCATCCCGCCCTGGTGCCGGTGGCGCGCGAGGTGTTCGACGCCTACATGCCGACGCCGAACCAAATCGCCCGCAAGCGCACCGACGTGACCGTCACCGCCGCCGACCTGCTGGCGGTGCCCGCCGGGCCGAAGACGGAGGGGGGCTTGCGCAACAACGTGGCGGTCGGCATCGGCTATATCGAGGCGTGGCTGCGCGGCCAGGGCTGCGTCCCGCTGTTCAACCTGATGGAGGATGCCGCCACGGCGGAGATCAGCCGCACCCAGGTCTGGCAGTGGGTCCACACCGGCACGGCGCTGGACGACGGGCAGGCCGTGACGCTGGACCTCGTCGACCGCGTGATTGCCGAGGAGCTGTCGGCCTGGAAGGCCCGCGTCGGCGCCGACACCTACGCCAAGGGCCGCTACGCCGACGCCGCGTCGCTGTTCCGCGATCTGGTCGCGCGCGAGGACTTCACCGACTTCCTGACCCTGCCGGCCTACGAGCGCGTGGTGGCGGAGGGGGCGTAAGGGTCCTCGCCCGTTTGCCCCCACCCTCCCCATGCTGCGCATGGGTCCCCTCCCTCCCCCGCTGGGCAGGGGAGGGAGGATTTGCAGAGCGGCGGCAGTCCCCTCCCCCGCCCTGGGGGGGAGGGTCAGGGTGGGGGCATTCGAAGCCGACGCCTACTCCACCCTTCCCAGCCGAACCGTCAGCGGCCAGCGGATCCGCCGCTCGGCTTCGGCATCGCCCCACAGCGGCGCGATCTGCTCCGCGAAGTCCTCCAGCGGGTTGCGCCCCAGCGCCTTGGTCGCCGCCTTCACCCCCGACCAGGTGTTCATGTAGCCAAGCAGCCGCGGCAGCGTCCAAACCGCCTCCATCGCCAGCGGCGGCACCGGCAGCTCCGGAAACGGGAACTCCATGCCGCGATAGCCCCCGATCACTTTCCAGCGGTCGGCCGGCCAATACCGTCCCAGCGTGCCGTTGTGGAACCGCTCCACCACCGGATCCAGCATGGGATGGTCGAGCCATTGCCGGCCATAGCAGACCAGCGCCACCGCCGCCCCCGGCTTCGCCACCCGCCGCACCTCGGCATAGAAGCGTGGCAAGTCGAACCAGTGCGCCGCCTGCGCCGCGACGATCAGGTCGCAGCAGCCGTCGGGCAATCCACTGTCCTCCGCCGGGGCGACGGCATAGCGAACCCGCGGATGCGCTTCCGCCTGCCCGATCTGTTCCGCGCTGGCGTCGGTGGCGTGGACCGCCGCGAAGTGGTCGGCCAGCGAAACGGAGAACTGCCCGTTGCCGCAACCGACATCCCAGGCCAGCTCGCGGGCCGGCGCCGCATCGGCCAGGGCGGCGGCCAAACCGGGCGGATATGTCGGACGAAAGGCACGGTAATCGCCGGCATGGCCGGAAAAATGGTCCTTGAAGGATTGGGGGAAGGATTGGGGGAATGAGGGCATGCAGCGATCCGCCTTGCACGATCCGGGCAACGATTAGGCTTGGAATTTCCCGGCGGTTAAGGATAAACCCTGTGGGTTCGTCGCGGAACCCTTCCCAGGCTGTCCCGCATCTTTCCGCTGTGGCGCAGGCGCGCCGGGCGTGCTACCAAGCGCGCGCTTTTTTGTGCGCCTCGCCAACCACCCGTGTCCGGCATGCAGACCTTCCTGGAATTCGAAAAGCCGATCGCCGAGCTTGAAGGCAAGATCGAGGAGTTGCGGCACCTGACCAACGCCGGCGACATCAACATCGCCGACGAGGTCGCCAAGCTGCAGGCCAAGGTCGACAAGCTCCTGCGGCAGACCTACGCCAAGCTCACGCCCGCGCAGAAGGTTCAGGTGGCCCGCCACCCCAATCGGCCGCACTGCCTGGACTATGTGAACGGCCTGATCGAGGACTTCACGCCGCTGGCCGGTGACCGCCATTTCGCCGAGGACCGCGCGGTCATCGGCGGGCTCGGTCGCTTCCGCGGCCGGTCCGTGGTGGTGATCGGCCAGGAAAAGGGCAACGACACCGAATCGCGCGTCCGCCACAATTTCGGCATGGCGAAGCCGGAAGGCTACCGCAAGGCCCAGCGCCTGATGGATCTGGCCGACCGCTTCAAGCTGCCGGTCGTCTCGCTGGTCGACACCGCCGGCGCCTTCCCCGGCGTCCAGGCGGAGGAGCGCGGCCAGGCCGAGGCCATCGCCAAGAGCATCGAGCGCTGCCTGCGGCTGAACGTGCCGATGGTCGCCTCGGTGATCGGCGAGGGCGGCTCGGGCGGCGCCATCGCGATCGCCACCGCCGACCGCGTGCTGATGCTGGAACACGCCATCTACTCGGTGATCTCGCCGGAAGGCTGCGCGTCGATCCTGTGGCGCAGTTCCGACATGGCGGGCGAGGCGGCCATCGCGCTGCGCCTGATCAGCCAGGACCTGAAGGAACTGGGCGTCATCGACCATGTGGTGAGCGAGCCGATCGGCGGCGCCCACCGCGACCCGGCCGAGACGATCAAGAAGCTGGGCGACTGCATCGAGGAGTCGCTGGGCGAGCTGGACGGCCTGGACGGCGCCACCCTGCGCGCCAAGCGCCGCGAGAAGTTCCTGGAAATGGGGCAGAAGGGGCTGGGGTAAGTTCCTGGTCCGTGTTGCCCCCACCTAGCCTCCCCCGCTGGGCGGGGGAGGGACTGCCGCTGCTTTCCCGCTTAAGCACTTATCCCCTCCCCCGCCCAGCTCTCGCACAAAGCTACGCTTTGTGCTGACGCGGCAGGCGGACCGAAGGTCCGCTGAGAGCGGGGGAGGTTAGGGTGGGGGTCTAACTTCTCCATTCCCCACCACCCTCACCCCAAAAACCCGTGCAGAAACCAGCGCGGGGTCTCCCCCGGCCGGTACAGCCCGGCCCTGAACAGCCAGAAACGGCGGCCGTCGCCATCCTCCACGCAGTAGTAATCGCGCACGGCCAGCCCCAGCGATCCTTCCCCACGCCACCATTCGCATTCGATCCGCTCCGGCCCCTCGGCCCGGCTGACGCGGTGGCGCACGCCGCGCCAGACGAATTGCAGCGGCGGATCGTCGGGCAGCGGGGCGGTGGCCTCCACCGGTTCGGGCGGGGTCAGCAGGCGCAACGGGCGCGGCTGTCCCGCCGGCCAGGGCTTCGGCGGCGGCAAACTCTCCAGCGGCGGATGCGGCGCCACGCAGCGTTCCGGCAGCCAGCTTTCCCGCGGCACCAACCGCAGCACCGCCCGCTCCCCCAGCCGCAGAGTCAACCGGTCCACCAGTTCTGCCAATCCACCGTCAACCTCCTCCCCATCCATGCCGGTCTGCACGGCGGACAGCGGCCCGGTCTCCGTCGCCGACAGCACCAGCGTCTCCAGCCCCGGCCCCGGCTCGATCCGCTCCAGCATCGGGGTGAACAGCCGGGCCAGCGCCGCCGGGTCGCGGGTCGGGCGGCTGGTGCCGAGCGACAGGCTCTGCGGCTCGTCATCCACCCGCTGGTCGGTGCGGTGGGCGTCCAGCCGCAGCCGGCGCGCCCCCTGCCCCGCCGCCTCCAGCCCCTTGCACAGCCGGCCCAGCAGATGGCGCAGCGCCCCGGCGATCGACTCGGGCGTGGAAATCGGTTCGGCGAAGGTCAGGCGCTCGCGGTGGTCCGGCACCGGCCGTCGCGGCGAGATCGGCTCGTCCAGCCGGCCGAAGGCCTGATCGTAGCGTTGCAGCAACCTGCCCCCGAACCTTGCGGCCAGCCCCGCCCGCGGCATGGCATGCAGGTCGCCGATCCGGCGCAGGCCCAGCGCATGCAGCCCCTCCACCGTTTCCGCCGGCAGCCGCAGGGCGGCAAGCGGGAGACCGTCCAGCGCCTCGCGCTTCCGCTCTTCCGGGCTGCCGAACCGCACCAGCCCCCAAGCGGCGGCGGGGGTGTCGGCGATGGCGGCGCGGGCGGCGAAGCCGGCGGTGCGCAGCCGCCCGGTCAAATCCGCGGCCAGCGCCGCTTCGCCGCCGAAAAGGTGGGCACAGCCGGTGATGTCGATCACCACCCCGTCCGGCTCGTCCGCCGCGGTCCAGGGGCTGTAGCGCCGCGCCCAGTCGGCGATGCGGCCGAGCAGGGCCGAATCGGCCTCCGGCGTCGCCTCCGCCACCTCCAGCGCCGGTTCCAGCGCGCGGGCATCGCTGAGGGTCTGGCCGGGAACGATGCCCAGCACCGCCGCCGCCCGGTTGACCGCCACCACCATCCGCCGCTGGCGCTCCGTCCGCAGCAGGGCCAGGGGACGGGCGCGCAACTCCGGCGGCATGAGCCGCTCCCGCGCGTCGGTGGATAGGCGTGGGAGCCACAGGGCGAGGATGCGGCGGCGGCTTCTCTCTCCACCATTCCACGTTCCCCTCTCCCCCCCGGGGAGAGGGTTAGGGTGAGGGGGTGGCGTGGCGGGACTTTTGGGGAAATCCTGAGATGCATCCCCCTCACCCCGACCCTCTCCCCGGGGGGGAGAGGGGGAAACGCCGGGGTGTGAGGACAAGTGCGTCATACGAGAACCAACAATCCAGAACAAACAAAGAACAATCTAGCGCTGGCTTGGCTTTGAGGCGAGTCCCTCCTTTGGGGTCATCTTGCCGAAACGATCAGCAGTGCCGACATTCCATCAATGACCCCACATCTCCCGCCCCTCGCCCGCCGTCTGGCTCCGCTGGCTTTCCTGCTGGCGGCCGGCGCCTGCGCGCAGCCGGACCTGCGCGACGACATGCCCGGCCGTGCCCAGGCCTTTCCGCCGATCCACGAGCAGACGGTGATTCCCGGCGGCGGGGAGCGGCGGACCTGGAGCCAGATCCAGGCGGAGCAGTCGCGCGCCGACTCGAAGCCCGCTCCCCAGGCCCGGCAGGCCGAAGAGCCGCAGGCACGCCGCGACTCGGGAGACACCGACCGGCCGCCACCCAAGCGCCGCCGCGGCAGTTCGTCGCCCCCGCCCGACCCGGCCGTCCTGCCCCAGCCGCCGCGTCCGATCCCGGTGCCGCCGCCGCCCTCGTCCCAGAGCGCCACCGACGCCTTCAAGCGCGACCTGATCCGGCCGGAGGTCGACCGCATGCGCACCGACGACGCCATGGGACGGCTCGACCCGCTGGGCCAGCGCGATCTGATGAAGCGCGAGAACGACCTGCGGCAGTGGGGCGACCCGCTGGCGCGGTAGCCTTCTCCCCTCCCCGACCTGGAGCCTGACCGCTTGACCCCGCCCCGCCTCAGCCGCCATACCGGCTGCCGGACCGATACGGGATGGGGGATGCGGGCGCATGACGACGCTGACGGGGGCCTTCGGCACCGGGCTGACCACGCCGGTGTGGGTGCTGCAGCATCTGCTGGGCATCCTCGGCATCGGCATGTGGGCGGGGCAAACCGGCGGCACCGCGGTGTGGCAGGTGCCGGCCGCCGCCGTGACCGCCGCGCTGGCGGCCGGCTTCGCCGCTCAGATGGGGGTTCGGCTGCCCTATGCCGGGCCGGGACTGGCCGCCTCGCTGCTGGTGGTCGGGTCGCTGGTGGCGCTGGGGGTGCGGGCGCCCGCCGTGCTGGCGGTGCTGATCGCCGCGGTCGCTGCCGTGTTCCACGGCCATGCCCACCAGGGACCGCCGCTCTATTGGGCCGGTTTCGCCGCCGGGCTGATGCTGGTCGCCTGCGGCGGGCTGGGGCTGTCGGTCGCGGTGACGCAGGCCGAGTCGGAGCGCGCGGTGCGGCTGTGTGGCGGTGCGGTAGCAGTCGCCGGCGTTCTTGACCTCGTCGGCGTGATTTGACCGGTTGCGCCTTGAAATGACGGGGTTGCGCGGAAATCTTTGAAGACACGCCCCTCCTTCCCGCCCCGCCCCTCCCTTCCGGGACCAACGGGCCAGACGAACGGAACGCCCCGGTGCCCCGCGCAGTCGCCAAAGCCTGCCTTACCCCGCCGGGGTTCCCCTCACCGGGACTTCGGGACGGCCCCGGCATGTCCGCCCCCCAGACGTCCGCCCTGACCCGCCGCCGTCTGCTGGGCCGCCTGCTGGGCGGGGTGGCGCTGGCGCCGCTGCTGCCGTCCGCCGGCCTGCTGCTGAGTGACCCTGCCGCCGCGCAGGATCTGCGCTATTTCCGCATCGGCACCGGCACCACCGCCGGCACCTATTTTCCGATCGGCGGGCTGATCGCCAACGCCATCTCCAACCCGCCGGGCTCCCGCCCCTGCGACAAGGGGGGAAGCTGCGGCATTCCCGGCCTGATCGTGGTGGCGCAGGCCAGCAACGGCTCGGTCGACAATGTCGAGATGCTGCGCGCCGGCACGGTGGAGGCCGGATTCGCCCAGGCCGACGTCGCCTATTGGGCCTACAGCGGCACCGGCAGCTTCACCGGCAAGCGCCCGTTCGCCGAACTGCGCTCGCTCGGCATGCTCTATGCGGAGGCGATCCAGGTCGTCGTCCGCTCCGACGGCTTCATCGACCGCATGGCCGACCTGAAGGGCCGCAGCATCTCGCTGGGCGAGGAGGGCTCCGGCACGCTGGTGGAGGCGCGGCTGATCCTGGACGCCTACGGTTTGTCGGAAAGCACGATCACGCCGCTCTACCTGAAGCCCGGCATGGCGGCCGACCGGCTGGCGAAGGGCGAGCTGGACGGCTTCTTCATGGTTGGCGGCTATCCGGTGGCGGCGGTCGCCGACGTGGCGGCGCGGGTGCCGATCCGGCTGGTGCCGCTGGACGGCGAGCCCGCCGACCGGCTGCTGCGGACCCAGCGCTTCTACATCGAGCACGAGATCCCCGCCAACGCCTACCCCGGCAGCGCCCCCACCCCGACGCTCAGCCTGGGGGCGGAGCTGCTGACCCGCGCCGACCGCGATCCCGACCTGATCTATGGCATCGTCCGCGCGCTGTGGCACGAGAACACCCGCCGCGTCCTGGCCGAAGGCCACCCGCAGGGCCGCAACTTCGATCCCGCCCGTGCGGTCGCCAACGTCTCGGTTCCCCTGCATCCGGGGGCGGAGCGCTTTTACCGCGAGGCCGGCCTGCTCGGCAACGCCGCCAACGAACCGGCACGGGCGCCCACCGGCGGGACCGGCACGGACACCACCCCCGCCGCCGGCGAGAAGGCCGTGAACGGGAAGCCCCCCGCCGACACGCCTCCCGCCGAGAAGCCCCCTGCCGAGAAGGCCCCTGCCGAAAAGACCGCCACCGGGAAGGCGGCCGGGGACAAGGCGACGCGCTGAACGCTCCATTCTCCGGACAGGACGAAAGGACCGTTCCCGGACGCCCCGCCGGTGGAATACTCTGACCGGAGATCCGGTTGATCCTCAGGATCGGGCGCAACGGGCAGAAGGAGGAAGGCATGCCGGCCGGGGAAGGGGTGCGCATCGCGATCCGTTCCGCCCGCAGCGCCGACTCCGAACGCTGTGCCGAGATCTTCCTGCACGGCCGCCGCCAGGCCTTCTCCTGGCAACCCGCCGACCGCTTCGGGCTGGACGATTATTACGACTGCGTGCGCGAGGATGCGGTGCTGGTCGCCGAGGCGGCCGAGGGTGGGACCGGGGCCGGGACGGTGGTCGGCTTCGTCTCGCTCGATCCCCAGGCCGGCGTCATCCACAACCTGTTCATCGACCCCGGATGGCACAAGCGCGGCATCGGCTCCGCCCTGCTGCGCGAGGCGCTGGCCCTGCTGCGCGGCGGCCCCCACCCGGTCGAGCTGGCCTGCGCCGCCCGCAACGCCGCCGCCCGCGCCTTCTACGAACGCAACGGCTGGACGCCGGTGGCTCCCCCCTCCGACCAGCCGGACACGCTGGTGCTCTACCGCCTGTCGCGGATGGGGTGAACCGCTTGCCGCCTGCCCCGCCGACCCACCCCCAACGAGACCCGCAGGCCCGGATGCGCAGGCTGTTTTCCTTTGCGGCGTTGCGGTAAAGTCGCGCCGCCATGCGAACCCTGTACCACCACCCGATCCACGCCCTGTCGCGCACCGCGCGCGTGATGCTTGCCGAGAAGGCCCTGCCCTTCGAACCCGTGGTCGAAAGGCCATGGGAACGGCGCACCGATTTCCTGAAGCTGAACCCGGCCGCCGAGGTTCCGGTTCTGGTGGAGGAGGACGGGACGGTCGTCGCCGGCGGCCTCGCCGTGATCGAATATCTGGAGGAGGCCTATCCCGACACCCCCCTGCTGCCGCGCGAGATCGCGGCGCGGGCGGAGGTGCGGCGGGTCGCCGACTGGTTCCTGAACAAGTTCGACCGCGAGGTGACCGAGAATCTGGTGGGCGAGAAGCTGATCAAGCGGCTGTCCGGCCAGGGCCACCCCTTCGCCCCGGCGATTCGCGCCGGGCTGGCCAACGTCACCTATCATCTCGACTACATCGCCTTCCTGTCGGAACGGCGGCCGTGGCTGGCCGGGTCGGTCTTCACCCTGGCCGACATCGCCGCCGCTGCGCAGCTGTCCTGCCTGGACTATATCGACAACGTGCCGTGGGACCGCAGTCCGGAGGCCAAGGACTGGTACGCCCGGATCAAGTCGCGTCCCAGCTTCCGCGCCCTGTTGGCCGACAACATCACCGGCTGCCCGCCGCCCAAGCACTACGCCGACCTGGATTTTTAACCGCCTCTTGGGTTTTGGCCCATCAGGGGCATGGACCGGCCTCGCGTATCAAGCTTAACGTGCTCCCAAATCGTACCTGGGAGAAGTTCCTCGATGCGTCTCAGCCGTCTTTCGCCCGTCCCGGCCCTGCCGGTCCGTTCCCTGAGGCCCGCCCTGATCGCCGGCGGCATGCTGGCGCTGGTCGCCGGCTGGTCGCCCGTCCAGGCCGCCCCCGCCGTCGACGACGCCGGGGCCAAGGCGCTCGCCGCCTCGTTGAAGAAAGACCTGCCCCGCTGGTTCCCGCCGCCCAGCGAGGATGGCGAGGGCGTCGGCTTCGAATGGCAGGGCGAGCCCACCGTCAAGCCGGCTGGCGACCATTACGACGTCGCCCTGCCCCGCCTGTCGGCCGAGGATGCCGAAGGCACGCTGTTCGACATCGGCACCGTCCTGCTGTCGGTGACGCCAAAGGACGACGGCCAGTATGGCGTGGCGATCACGCTGCCCAGCGCGATCAAGGTGCAGAACCTCGACGACAACGACGAGTATGTCGACGCCGCCACCATCTCCATCGGCAAGCAGTCCTTCACCAGCACCTGGTCGGGTGCGCTGGAGACGCTGCTGGCCGTCGATGCCGCCTACAACGACATTGCGGTCAGCGCCGCCGACGGCAAGGGCAAGATTTCCGTCGCCTCCATGACCATGGTCCAGGACCTGAAGCCGGAGGCGGGGACCGGCGGCGCCACCCTGTGGAGCGGCCCGGCCGCCTTCGCCTTCGGCGGCCTGTCGGTGCAGGACGAGAAGAAGAAGGAGTTGGTCAAGATCGGCGGGGTCACCGCCGAGGCCACCTACACCCGGGTCGACCTGACCAAGGTCAGCGCGCTGCAGAAGCTGTCGGAACAGACCGCCGCCAAGGGCGTGGCGCCGACCAGCGCGGAACTGTTGCCGAAGCTCCAGGGGATGTTCGGCGGCATCAGCGGCGCGATGCGCCTGTCCAACCTGTCCTTCGTCAATCCCGAGGACGGCACCCAGGTCTCTCTCGGCCAGCTCGCCTTCCGCAGCGGCCTGACCGACCTCGACCAGGCGATGTCGACAGTCAGCATGGGCATGGAGGCGCGCGACTTCTCCATGACGCCGTCGCCGGCGCCCGCCGCCTTCACCCCGCGCGCCTTCGAAATGAAGCTGTCGGTCGCCAAGCTGCCGAACAGCGCCCTGTGGAAGGCCTTCACCGAGCTGGCCAAGGCCGCCGAGGCCGAAGAGACCCAGCCGAAGAAGGGCGCCAAGGCCAAGGCCGCCCCGCCGCCGCCCTCCTCCGAGATGGTGATGCAGCAGGCGATGGCCGCCATGGGCGAGGCCGGGACGGAGCTGCGGATCGACGCGCTGAACCTCGACACCCCGGCGACGGCCGGCACCGCCACCGGCGCGGTCAAGGTCGCCACCCAGGCCGCCTTCGGCGTCACCGGCGGCGCCACCGTCCTGCTGCGCGGCATCGACGCCGCGGTGAAGGCGATGCAGCCGGCGCCGGGCGCCAAGCCCGACAAGGAGACCCAGGACCTGCTGGGCGGTCTGGCGATGGTCCAGGCCATGGGTCAGGCCGGCAAGGACGACACCGGCGCCGATGTCCGCAGCTACAAGTTCGAGGTGACGGAGGCCGGCCAGCTCCTGCTGAACGGCGCCGACATGACCCCGCTGCTGGCCGGCGGCGGCGAACCGGCCCCGGCCCCGGCGGAACAGCCGAAGAAGAAGAAGTAAGGGGGCGCGCGGTGGGGGGGCCGTCGCCCCCCCCCCGCGACACCCCGCCGCACACCTCCCGCGGTTGCACGCCACAAGCCTCTTGAACGGCGGAGACGCTTTCACATATCTCCGCCGTCTTGACGCCCACCCGTGCAAAACCAACGAAGGTGCCCCCATGACCGAGGAACGGCTCAGTTTTCAAGCCGAGGTCAGCCGTCTGCTCGACATCGTCGCCCACTCGCTCTACAGCGAGAAGGAAGTCTTCCTGCGCGAACTGGTCTCCAACGCGTCGGACGCCTGCGACCGCCTGCGCTACGCGGCGCTGACCCAGCCCGAACTCTCGGCCGACGATCCGAACCTCAAGGTCCGCCTGCTGGTCGACAAGGACGCGCGGACCCTGACCGTCGCCGACAACGGCATCGGCATGAACCGTGAGGATCTGGTCGAGAATCTCGGCACCATCGCCCGCTCCGGCACCGCCGCCTTCATGAAGTCGCTGGAAGGCGCGGAGAAGGGCGACGGCAAGAAGGACGTCAACCTGATCGGCCAGTTCGGCGTCGGCTTCTATTCCGCCTTCATGGCCGCCGACAAGGTCACCGTGCTGACCCGCAAGGCCGGCGAGGCCACCGGCTGGCGCTGGGAATCCGACGGCAAGGGCGAGTTCACCATCGCCGAGACCGATGGCCTGTCGCGCGGCACCAAGATCGTTCTGCATCTGCGCGAAGGCGACGACGAGTATCTCGACGAAGCCCGTCTCGGCGGCATCGTCCGCAAATATTCCGACCACATCGCCATCCCGATCCTGTTCGGCGAGGGCGAAGAGGCCAAGGCGCTGAACAGCGCGTCGGCCCTGTGGACCCGGTCGAAGTCGGAGATCACCGCCGACCAGTACAAGGAATTCTACCACCATGTCGGCCACGCCTTCGACGATCCGTGGCTGACCCTGCACTGGCGGGCAGAAGGGGCGCTGGAATACACCAACCTGCTCTATGTGCCCTCGACCAAGCCCTTCGACCTGTTCGACCCCAAGCGCGCTCACCGGGTGAAGCTGTACGTCAAGCGCGTCTTCATCACCGACGCGGCTGAAGGGCTGATCCCGCCCTACCTGCGCTTCCTGCGCGGCGTGGTCGACAGCGAGGATCTGCCGCTGAACATCAGCCGCGAGATGCTGCAGCACAACCCGATGCTGGCCAAGATCAAGGCCGGCATTACCCGGCGCGTCCTGTCGGAACTGTCGAAGAAGGCCAAGGACACCGAGAACGCGGCCGAATACGACAGCTTCTGGGAGAACTTCGGCGCGGTGCTGAAGGAAGGCCTCTACGAGGACTACGAGCACCGGGACGAGCTGCTGAAGCTGCTGCGCTTCCGCACCACCGCCGGCGAGGAACTCGTCTCGCTGGAGCAGTATGTCGCCCGCATGAAGGAGGGCCAGGACGCCATCTACACCATCAGCGGCGACGACATCGACACCCTGCTGCGCAGCCCGCAGCTGGAAGGCTTCAAGGCCAAGGGCGTCGAGGTGCTGCTGCTGACCGACCCGGTGGACGAGTTCTGGATGCCGTCGGTCGGCGTCTATGACGGCAAGCCCTTCAAGTCGGTGACCCGCGGCGGCGCCGATCTCGGCAAGATCAAGGGCGAAGAGGCCGAGAAGCCGGAGGAGAAGACGCCGGAGGGCGAGCTGACCGACCTGCTGGCCCTGCTGAAGCTGACCCTGTCCGACGCGGTGAAGGATGTCCGCAAGTCCGAACGCCTGACCGACAGCGCCGTCTGTCTGGTGGCCGACGACAACGATATGGACATGCACCTGGAACGCCTGCTGAAGCAGCACAAGCAGCTGAACGGCGAGGTCGGCAAGCGCATCCTGGAGATCAACCCGTCCCACGCCCTGATCAAGCGTCTGGCCGAACGGGCCAAGGGCACCGGCGCCACCGACGCGCTGGAGGATGCCGCCTGGCTGCTGCTCGACCAGGCCCGCATCGTCGAAGGCGAGGCCCTGCCCGACCCCGCCGCCTTCGCCCGCCGTCTGGCAAGCGCGATGGAGAAGGGTCTGGCGTAAGGTTCGACCTGCAACGGTTTCCCTCTCCCGCCCCGGGAGAGGGAAGGGGCCCATGCGGAGCATGGGAAGGGTGAGGGGTTAGGCACGAAGCCCTGCGGTTCGGGATCTTTGGATCACCCCTCACCCTCCCCGCCTTCGGCGGGTCCCCTCCCTCTCCCGGGACGGGAGAGGGCAATGCGGGATAGGGGCTTTTCCGTTCTACCCCCGCCCCACCCGCTCGGCCGGGAAGACCAGCGACATGGTGGTGCCCTCGTCGCGGCGGCTGACGACGTCCAGGCGACCGCCATGCAGTTCGATCAGGCGCTTGGTCAGCGGCAGTCCCAGGCCGGTGCCGATCTGGCTGCGGGCCAGCGCGCTGTCCACCTGCCCCCAGGGCTCCAGCGCCTTGCCCAGTTCCTCCCCGGTCATGCCGATGCCGGTGTCGTGCACCGACAGCCACAACGCGCCATCCGACGCCATGCGGGCGCCGAGCGTCACCACGCCATTGATCGGGGTAAACTTCACCGCGTTGGACAGCAGGTTCAGCAGCATCTGGCGCAGCTTGCGTTCGTCCGCCCGCAGCGGCGGCAGGTCCAGCGGCACCTCGGTGGCGATGCTCACGCCATGGCGCGACGCCCGCTCGGCCAGCAGCCGCGCCGTGCCGATCGTCACCCGCACCACGTCCACCGTGCCATCCACCAGTTCCAACCGGTCGGCGTCGGCCTTGGACAGGTCGAGCAGGTCGTTGATCAGCTCCATCAGGTGCCGGCCGCTCTCGGCGATGTCGCGGGCGTATTCGCGATAGAGCGGGATGGCGTGCGGCCCCAGCACCTCCTGCTCCAGCAACTCGGCGAAGCCCATCATCGCGGTCAATGGCGTGCGGATCTCGTGGCTCATGTTGGCGAGGAAGGCGGTCTTGGCCCGGATGGCCTGTTCGGCCTGCCGGCGCGCCTCCTCCAACTGGCGGGCGCGCAGTTCCGTCTGTTCGGCCGAGCGCGCCATCAGCCCGGTCACCGTGCCGACGCCGAGATAGCGGCCCTGCTCCGCCACCAGGAATCCCGTCACCAGCGCCGCGGGCTTCAGCTTGGCCAGCCGTCGCCCGATCTCCGCCAGCGGGGTCGCCCCTTCGATCAGCAGCGGATGCGGATCCATCGCGGCGGAGACCAGCCGCCGGCCACCCCCCTCTCCCCCGCCGTCCGGCAGCAGCCGGCCACGCTCCAGCAGCCCGGCGACGCGGCCGTCGCCGTCGACCACCGGCAGGGCGGCAAGCTCCGGCTGGCGCTGGAAGCGGGCGAGCGCGGCGTCACACTCCTGGTCCAGGGTCAGCGGCGGCACCGGAACGGCCAGCCCCGCGGCGGTGAAGGCAGGCTCGTCCATGGCCGGCTCCGCCGGATTCTTCAGGACGGGAGGCGGGACATCGAATGGCTTCATTGCGGCTCCTCCCCCTCCCCATCCGGCATGGTCACGTCCGATCAGGCGCCGTCCCGGACTGCACGGCGCTCCGTCCGACAAAACCTAGCAGGGGATTATGAGCAATTGGTTTCCGTTCCAACCATCCGTCCCCGCCGAACGATAGCCTGAAAGTACTATGGCTTTGGCCGGCAAAGCATCTTCCGCTCGGCCGTCCGGCGGGGGCGTGGGTGTTTGAGAATGCGTCCGAAACACAGTATATTGCTCGGATATTCGGGGTGCCGCGAAGAGCCGGCCGGGATGGAACGTCCGGTCGGCGTTTGGTGCTGGCGTCCCGGGGATCAGGGAGACCGGAGGGGCGAAGCGTCGCCCATCAAACAAAGACAGGAATACAGGGGATGTCCATGCCCTCGCGCCTTGAAGAACTGTGCGTGAAGAAGGGATTGAAGATGACCGACCAGCGCCGCGTGATCTCGCGCGTGCTGTCGGAGGCGACGGACCACCCCGATGTGGAGGAAGTGCACCGCCGTGCATCCGCCATCGACCCGCGCATTTCCATCGCCACGGTCTATCGCACGATGCGGCTGTTCGAGGAGGCGCACGTCATCGACCGGCTTGATTTCGGTGACGGCCGTGCACGCTACGAAGAGACCAGAACCGATCATCACCACCATCTGATCGATGTCGACTCAGGAGAAGTGATCGAGTTCACCAACGATGAAATGGAACGGCTGAAGGAAAGCATAGCCCGCGAACTTGGCTATGACCTGATCGGCCATCGGTTGGAACTGTACGGTGTTCCGCGCAAACGCCGCACTGACAAATCTGAGTCTTAACTGTATACGGAACTTGCTGGCGATGCGCACAAGGGGTGCCGGCTGACTCTCCCTTCCCCGGAATCTCCACACGCGTGACGGGCGGGTCAGGCAGCCATCGCTTGCGGGGTGCATCGGGTGCCGGGCTGGACCTTGCCGGCCGCTGGCCCAAGGTTAGGCGAGGAGCAAACCTCACTGACCGGAACCGGCCGCACCATGGATGATCGTCCCGACAATCGCCAAGACCGACGCCCCGACGCCCGGCCCGAAAGCCCGCCAAGCACGGCCGGGCCGGACATTCCCAAGACCGCAGCCAACGCCGCAGGCTCGGGTCCCGACCCCGTCCTCGAACGGCTGGACCGCCTGTCCGACCTGCTGTTGCGCCGCATCGACCGGCTGGAAGAGCGGGTCCGCAGCCTGGAGCAGGACAATGGCGAGATCATCAACCTGCTGATCGCCGTCAAGGCCGGGCTGGAGGAAGCGTCAGGCGACCTGATCGCCCAGCTGGAGGAGGTGGACGACACCGCCGGGCCGGACTTCGCATCCGGCGACGGGTCGGAGGATGGCGCGGAGGACGGACCGCTCTTCGAAACGCCCTGCGGCCCCACCATGCTGCATTGATCGGCTCTGCCGGGGCCGGCTTGGCCGGAGTCCGCTTGAAAATCCTTGCCTGCCGCCCCGCGGCGGCCGGATAACCATGGTCATGCAAACGACGTCCGTTCCGCCCCGCGGCATCGAGCCCCGGATCAGCCTCACGCCGCCCGCGCCGCTGCTGGCGACGGCTCCCGATTCGCCGGTTTCCGGGCCATTGGTTTCCGGGCCGGCCGGCGTGGCCTTCTTCGACTTCGACGGAACGCTGATCCATGGCGACAGCCTGCCGATGTTCGTCGGCGAGGTGATCGGCCGGCGCCGCGCCGCCCTGGCGCTGGCCGACGCCATCCGGTCGGCCCTGCACCGCCATGTCCGCGGCCGCGGGCCGGGCTGCGATTTTCCGGGCTCGGTCAAGGCGATCTACCTGAAGCGCACCCTGCGCGGCTTGCCGGTGGCCGACGCGCTGGCCGCGGCGGAGCGGATGATCCCGCGCGTGCGCTGGCACCAGCCGATGCTCGACGTGCTGAAGGATCATCGCCGGCAGGGCCGCCGCGTGGTGGTCGCCACCGGCGCGCTCGACCTCTACATGCCGGCGCTGCTGCGCGAGCTGGAGGTGGACGACCTGCTGGCGACGGGCATGGAGGTGGTGGACGGCACGCTGACCGGCCGGCTCAGCACCGCCAACTGCGTGCGGCTGGACAAGGCGGAGCGGGTGACCGGCTGGATCGCCGACAACGGCCCGGTCGCCGCCACCTGGGGCTATGGCAACCATCCCAGCGACCTGCCGATGCTGGCGCTGATGCACAAGGGCGAAGTGGTCCGTATTCGACGAAGGTCGAACCACAGGTAGCGGCCGTTTACAACCCGCCCACCCGCCCGCATACTCCCTCCGTCCATAACAAAAACATGATGGACGGAGGGGAAACGTGGCTTTCAGCATCGAAGCGGACATCCGGATGCCGGGTTACGGCGGGCGCCGCGCCGTGGTCGCCGATGCCGACCGCATCCAGCGCGAGGCATTGGCCGGCCATCTGTCCGGCCGCGGCTTCCAGGTCTCGCAGACCGCCGATGCGCTGGAGGCCCTGACCCTCATCGGCGCGGAGGCGCCGGTCGTGGCATTGCTGCCGCTCGACCATGAGGGCGACGAGGGCGACCGCGCCGCGGCGCTTGCGGCGATGCTCTATCCGCAGACGCGCATCCTGATGACCGGCCCGCGGATGCCGAACCTGCCCTTCCCGATCCTGCCCCGCCCGGTCGATCTGACCGCGCTCGACCGCTGGCTAGACGAGGCGGCAGGCTAAAAACCGGACAGCTTAAAAGCTCCGCACCCGCTCCAGCTTCTGCGGGTTGGCCACCTGATAGACCCGCAGGATCCGGCCGTCAGCAACGTCGAAGGCCAGCACGCTGCGGAACGACCCGCTCAGTTCGGCAAGCAGCCCCGGCCCGCCATTGACCCGCACCGGCACGAATCGGAAGCTGACGGCGCGCTTGCGCTGGACGCCGATCAGGAAGCGGGCGATGCGGTCGGCACCGAACAGCGGCTTGACCGCCGTCCGCACCATCCCGCCGCCGTCGCTCAGCCACTGGGCGTCGTCGGACAGCAGGGCGACGATGGCGGCATAGTCGCGCCGCACGCTGGCCTCGGCGAAGGCGGCGGCCAGACGGCGCCCGGCATCCGGATCGGCCATCGCGGCGGACGGCTCGGCCATCCGGGCGCGGGCGCGCCGCATGATCTGGCGGCAGGCCTCGACCGACTTGCCGAGCATGCCTGCGATCTCCGCGTAATCCAGATCCATGGCCTCGCGCAGGACGAAGACCGCCCGCTGGTCCGGCGCCAGCCGTTCCAGCAGCAGAAGCATCGCCATCGGCACCGACTCGGACTCCGCTCCGTCCTCCGACCCGTCATCCCAACCGGCGACCTCGGGCTCGGGCAGCCACAGCCCGTAATAGCGCTCCCGCGCCACGCGGGCGGACCGCAGCCGGTCGAGCGCCAGCCGCGTCACTAGCGTCGTCAGAAAGGCGGGGGCCGACCCAACACTGCCGGGCGCCACCGCGGACCAGCGCAGCCAGGCGTCCTGCAGCGCGTCCTCCGCCTCCGCCACCGAACCGAGCAGCCGGTAGGCCAAGGCGCGCAGCCGCGCCCGCTCGCCCGCGAAGGCGGCGAGCGCGGTATCCGGGTCGGCCAGCGCCGTCACGCCGCCATCCCGACGGCGGTGCCCTCGATATGCTGGGCGATGCCGATGCGGTTCCAGGCGTTGATCTGCGCCGCCGTCACCGTCAGTTGGGCGATCTGCTCGGCGCTGAAATGGCGTTGCAGCGCCCGGTAGGCGTCGTCGATGCGATCATGCTGGGTGCGGGTCAGCACCTCGGCCCAGGCGAAGGCGGCGCGCTCGTCAGGCAGGAACAGGTCCGACCGCTCCCACTCGGCAAGGGCGGCGATGCGCTCTTCCGACTGGCCGTCGTGGCGGGCCTCCTTGGTATGCAGGTCGATGCAATAGGCGCAGCCGTTGATCTGCGACACGCGCAGGTCGATCAGGTGGACCAGCCCGGTCGGCAGGCCGCTGCCGCGGATGGCCTTGGCGGTGGCGAACAGCGTGGCGTACAGGGACGGAGCATCGGCGGCGACGGTGAAACGGAAAGCCATGGTGTTCATCCTCGTTTGGAGTGTCATCGCACCCATGACGGGGCACACATCTCCAGCGTGACGCATGGCTGCCTTGCACTTGGCTCAGGCGTCGCTCAGCAGCCCCACCGCCTCGCGCAGGATGGCGATCTTGGCGGCGAACCGCCCCTCGGGATCGCTCTCGCCGATCAGCTGGATCATGATCCCAAGCGCATGGGCGACGCGCGGCGCCATGCCCGGTCGCTCCCGCACACGGGTCGCGAGGTCGGACAGCGCCGGCCGGTAGGGGCGCCCTTCGAACCCGTCGGTGGCGATCGACTCGAACCGGTTGGCGAGGTCGAGGATCTCGCGGTTGTCGCTCATGCCCGTTCCAGCCATCTCAGATGAACAGCATGGCGCCGCCGCCCGGCGCCCCGCCGGACGCATGGTTCAGGAAGGTGACGACTCCGCCGGTGGCGACCGGCACGTCGGCTCGCAGCGAGACGCCCGGCGGCAGCCCCAGCGCCCGCAGCCCCATCTCGCAGGCCATCACCGTGACGCCCATGGCGACGCAGGCCTCCAGCAGCTCCTCGAAGGTGGCGAGGCCGTGGGTGGCGAAATAGCGGTCGCGCGCCACCGGCGTGCTGCCGTCGTCGGCCGGGTCCAGATCGTGCCAGCCCAGCACCCCCGGCTCCGTCTCATGCACCAGGGCGCGCAGGGCGCGGCCGGTGAAGAACAGCGTGACCTTGCGGTTGGTGGCCGCCGCGGCGCTGGCCATCACCAGCGCGTAATGGACGCGGTCGAAGCCGCCGGCGAATAAGACGATAGACAGGGCCGACGTGCCGCCGGCTCCCGTCATAGACATGGTTTCAGGCAGGGCAGTGGACATGATGGCCGCCTCCCGTCGTTGCCGTGGCGCCCGTCAATGGGCGGAGAGGTCGTGGATCGTCGGATGATCGCCGCAAAGCGCGCAGTCGGGATCCCGCTTGATGGAGATGCGCTGATAGGACGCATAGAGCGTGTCCATCATCAGCAGGCTGCCCGACAGGCTCTCGCCCAGCCCCAGCAGTTCCTTCAGCACCTCCGTCGCCTGCAGCGAACCGACGGAGCCGGCCAGCGCCCCGAGCACCCCGCCTTCCGAGCAGGACGGCACGGCGCCGCGCGGCGGCGGTTCCGGGAACAGGCAGCGATAGCAGGGGTGCGGCGCGCCCAGATGCGCCTTGAAGGTGGTCAACTGCCCGTCGAAGCGCAGGATCGCCGCCGACACCAGGGTCTTGCCGGCCAGGAAGCAGGCGTCGTTCAGCAGGAAGCGCGTGGCGAAATTGTCCGATCCGTCGGCGACCAGATCATAGCCGGCCATCAGCTCCATCGCGTTGTCGCGGCTGATCCGCGTCCGGTGCGTCTCGACCCGGACATCCGGGTTCAGCGCCCGGATGCGGGCGGCGGCGCTCTCCACCTTCGGGCGGCCGAGCGACGACTCGTCGTGGATCACCTGACGCTGCAGGTTCGACAGGTCGACCGTGTCGTCGTCGACGATGCCGATGGTGCCGACGCCGGCCGCCGCCAGATAGAGCAGCAGGGGCGCGCCCAGGCCGCCGGCACCGACGACCAGCACCTTGGAACGCAACAGCTTTTCCTGGCCGATGCCGCCGACTTCCGGCAGCACGATGTGGCGGGAATAGCGGTGAAGCTGGGTATCCGTGAAGTCCATGGCCCGCAGCATAGCGCAAGGACGCGCCGTTGCAGCAACATTCGATGCCGCGTTTTCCGCAGGCCGGCAGTGCCGCCGGAAACCGCTAGGCCTTTGTCGAGGAGGTCGTGGGCTTCGCTTCCGACGCCCACTGGCGCAGCCGGTCCTGCCGTTCGCGCAGCGTCTTCTGGATGGCGCTTTCCTGGTTGAGGCCGCTTTCCGTCAGGTCCGGATTGCGCGGGACGAAGCTCAGCCGGAAATCGGTCGGGCTCTTCAGGTCGGACGGCGGCACCACAACCATGGTGTACTGACCGGGTTCCAGCTTGTAGGTCGGTTTCTGCAGGAAGGTCTGCTGCGCGTCGGGCTTTCCGGAGTCGCTGGCGGCCACCACCTTGCCGTCCTTGTCCATCATCGCCCAGCGCGTGTTGGGCAGCGAGATGTCGGCGGTGAAGGTGCCGCCCTGCACGACGTTGAAGGTGTGCTTCTGAATGCCGGTATCGCCGTTGCCGGATGGCTGGGCAGTGCCCTTCAAGGTCGCGCCGCCGCCGGTCACCAGGACGTTCTGCCGCTCCGTGACGTCCATCGAATAGTCGCGCACGCCCGCGGCCCGGTTGGCCTGCGAAAAGGTCGCCGTGTAGGTGCCGGGTCCCAGCCGCGCGCTGGCGTCCGCCGCCGATTCCTTCGACCGGATGGTGGTCACCACCTCGTTGCGGTCGTTGCGGATCTCGACGTTGGTGAAGGTGTTGTTGATCTTGAAATTGAACTCGCCGGACTTGCTGACCGTGAAGGTCTGGGTGTCGGCGTTGGCACCGTCCGAACCGATCTTGGTCGTCTTCCCCTTCAATTGGGAGAAGGCGCTGCTCGACAGGTTCGGAACGTAGGTGGCGGCGGTAATATCCGTCATGGCGGTCACTCCCCGGCGGCGGCACGGACGGAACGGCGGTGCGGTCACCGGGAAGATTAGCCGAAAGGGCGAATTCCGTCAAATTTCGGGCCGGAATTTCGCCGCCAAGCTGCGAACCGAAGCTGCGAGTGGGGGGCAAGGATCGCCCCCACCCGCACGGGCGCAGTGTTACTCCAGCCCTTCGAACAGGGCGGTCGACAGGTAGCGTTCGGCGAAGGACGGCAGGATCACGACGATCTGCTTGCCGGCATTCTCCGGACGGGCGCCGATCTCCAGCGCCGCGGCCAGCGCCGCGCCGGACGAGATGCCGACCGGCACGCCTTCCAGGCGGGCGACGTCGCGGGCGGTCTCGAAGGCGCGCTGGTTGGAGATGCGCACCACCTCGTCGATCAGCTCCTTCTTCAGGATTTCCGGCACGAAGCCGGCGCCGATACCCTGGATCTTGTGCGGGCCGGGCATGCCGCCGGACAGGACCGGGCTGTCCTCCGGCTCCACCGCCACCGCCTTGAAGGAGGGCTTGCGCGCCTTGATGACCTCGGCGGTGCCGGTCAGCGTGCCGCCGGTGCCGACGCCGGAGATCAGGAAATCGACCTGACCGTCGGTGTCCTTCCAGATCTCCTCCGCCGTGGTGGCGCGGTGGACGGCCGGGTTGGCGGCGTTCTTGAACTGCTGCAGCAGATAGGCGTTCGGGTCGGCGGCCAGGATCTCCTCCGCCTTGCGGATGGCGCCCTTCATGCCCTCCGCCGCCGGGGTCAGCACCAGTTCGGCGCCCAGCAGCTTCAGCATCTTGCGCCGCTCCACCGACATGCTTTCCGGCATGGTCAGGATCAGCTTGTACCCCTTGGCGGCGGCGACGAAGGCCAGCGCGATGCCGGTGTTGCCGGAGGTGGGTTCGACCAGCGTCGTGCGGCCGGGGGCGATGGTGCCGGCGGCCTCGGCGGCCTCGATCATGGCGCGGCCGATGCGGTCCTTGACGCTGGCCAGCGGGTTGAAGAACTCCAGCTTGCCGATGATCTGGGCCTTCACCCCCGCCTCGGCGGCGAGACGGTCGAGCCGCACCAGCGGCGTGGCGCCGATCGTGTCGAGGATGCTGTCGTAGATCTTGCCGCGGAACTCCGGTGCAGCCATGATTCCACCTCTGAGATTTGTGTTATAAGTAAGTTCAACACCACAAGTGGAGCATTATCCAGCCCCGGGACCCTGTCAAACAGGAAGTGGTGCTGCCGGGCCGTCCGAACGACCCCCAGCGAGTCAGCCGTGGCACCACATCAGGGCGTCAGATGGTGAAGTCGATGCGGTCCTCGGTCTCGCTCTCCACCCCGGCGCGGCGCGCGCGCATGCACAGATCCTCGATGGTGATGGTGTCGAGCTTCGCCATGCACTCTTCCTGCAGTTCACCCCACAGCGGGCGCACCACCTGATGGCCCAGCACGGAGCCGGCCGGCTCTTCGATCGGATCGGTGGCGGTCTCCATCGCGCGGACGACCTTGACGATCTCGCCCAGCGTGATGCGCCGCCGTTCCCGCGCCAGCCGGTAGCCGCCGCGCGGGCCGCGCACCCCGGCCAGCACGCCTTCACGCACCAGCTGCTGCAGCACCTGTTCCAGATAGCGCTTCGGGATGCCCTGGCGCCGGGTGATCTCCCCCGACTGCACCGGCTCGGTGCCCGCGTTATAGGCGATGTCGAGGACCGCCTCGATGGCGAACATCAGCTTCTTGGAGATGCGGAGCATCACGAACGACTCCCGGTGATCTGTCCATGGGCGGCCCGGCGGTGGGAAACCGCCTTCTCTCCCATTCCCGCCTGTTGGTTAAGAGCCGTTTTACACCGCCAACGCGGTAATTCTCAACAGGATTTGTCGCAGACAGATTCGGGAAAATGCACCTCACCCCACACTCACCCCACTGGTGTCCAGGCCACCTCGCCCAAATCCTCGCGGAAGGCGAAGCGCTTCAGATGGTCAATCACCACCCCCTGCATCCGCTCCATCTGCCCGGACTCCGCCACCTCCAGGGTCAGCGTCAGCCCCGCGTCGTCGGCCGCCATGCGGCAGCGGCTGTCGGGGCTGAAGGGGACGAGGCCCTGGGTCTCGTCATAGGTGACCTCGAACTTGTGCGCCCAATGCTTGCACAGCTGGGTCATGTAGTGGCGCCCGTTCGGCGTCGCGATGCGCGCGGTCGATGCGGCCATGGTCATCGTCTCCTGTCCGGTCAGATGCGTTCGACGCTGCGGGCGGCGTTGTCGATGATGTCGGCGATGGCCTGGGTCTGCTCCGTCGTCAGGTCGCCGCGCGACAGGCGCATCCGCAGGGCCATCTTGAAGTTCTCGACGGCGCGGACGATCTGCGGCGACGATTCACGCTGGCGGCAGGCCTTGGCATGGGCAATGCGCTCGCGCACCGCCGCCACCGTCGGCTCCGCCGCCGCCAGCGCCGCCGTGCCGTCCGGCGTGATCTCGTAGAGCTTCTTGTTGCCTTCGGTCGCGCCGACCCGGATGTGGCCCTGCTCCTCCAGCAGAGTCAGCGTCGGGTAGACGACGCCGGGGCTGGGGCTGTAGGCGCCGCCGACCATCTCCTCGATCGTCTTGATCAGGTCGTAGCCGGAGCGCGGCTTCTCCGCGATCAGCCACAGCAGGACCAGGCGCAGGTCGCCATGGTCGAAGATGCGCCGTTCTCCCCGGCCGCCTTTCCCATGGCCGCCCCAGCCTTCCCAGCCGCCGCGGTGACCGTGGCGCCCGTGCCGGCCACGCCCTTCCGGAGCCTCGTCGTCGAACTCGGGACGCGAGAAGCGGCGGCCGTGATTGTGAAACAGATGCCGAAACATGGAACCCTCTCTTGATGCAGTTTCGATATAACGAAAACTTAGATATATCGAAACCCGCTCTTAGACAAGAGGCGATTTTCGGGTGGACGCTCCGGCGGCGACCCATTCGGCGCCCCATGCGGCGCCCCTGCGGCCCTCAGGTGACGCCCGGCCCCCGGACAAATCGGGTTGGTCCGCAAATCTCTGTCGCCCGCCCGGCCGAAGGGGCTATAACCGACGCCCTGGCATTGCTTTCGCGTGTGTGTGTCCTCATGCCCCTTCGGATCGAGACCTTTTCCAACGTCACCGGCGGCTCCAGCTTCTTCAAGGCGGTGGGCCACCCGCTGGCGGCGCCCAAGGCCGCGATCCTGATCGCGCGGCTGGCCTCCTTCGGACCAGTGGCGGTCTATGACCCGCTGGGCCTGCTGTCGGGGCTGGCGGAGTTCTATGACCTGTCGTCGATCGACATCGGCGGGATCTATGTCCAGGACGTGGAGCAGGTCGGCCGCGAGGTGTTCGGCCACGCCGCCCGTCCGGTGACCGACCTGCCGTCCAGCGGCGCCCGCACCGTCTTCGTCGTCGCCTTCGATTCCCAGCGGCTGGAAGGCCACATCGCGCATCTGATCCCGAAGCAGGCCGGCGTCGTTTCGCTCGACGCCATGCGCGTGCCGGAGGACATGCTGAACGACCCCGGCCACTACCTGTCCAAGTTCAACTGGGCGACCAACTTCGCCTGGTTCCGCGACGGCGACGGCCACCACACCCGCGTGGTGTCGGCCAATTACTGGCCGCGCTACGGCGCCAAGGGCACCCGGCTGTGGGCCTGCCTGTTCGACGGCGAGGGCCGCCCCATCGCCGACTGGACGGAGCCGATGCCGCCGACCGACGGCACCGTGGTGATCGACAGCCGGCAGGTGCGCGAGCGCTTCAACCTGTCCGACTTCTGCGGCTCGCTGTTCCTGCACGTCATCGGCGCCGCCGGGCATGACGTGGTCAAATACGCGCTCGACACCTATGGCGACGACGACAGCGTGCTGTCCTGCACCCACGACGCCAACGCCTGGCCGGCCGACCTCTATGCCGGCCTGCCCGCCCCGCGCGAGGGCGAGCGGGTGACCCTGTGGATCCAGAACAGCCACCCGACCCCGATCCCGGCCGGTGCCGTCGGCCTGAACCTGATGGGCTCGGCCGACATCCGCAGGCTCGACCAGGCGGTCCCGGCCTTCGCCACCGTCGAGCTGGACGTCGCCAGCCTGTTCCCCGAGGCGCGCTGGCCCCAGCAGTTCGAGGTGCAGGCCGGCAAGCATTTCGTCCGGCCGCGCTATGAGATCGTCGCCGCCGACGGCCGCCGCCGCATGGCCCATGCCAATGTCGAGCGCACCGACCTGAAGCCCGACCCCAAGTTGCCGCAACTGACCGGTGGCGCCATGGACAAGGGCGTCGTCGGTAAGGGCCACATCCTGCCGGCGCCGCTGCTGCCCATGGGCCGCTGGCGCACCATTCTGCTGCCGACGCCGATGAGCACGGCGCAGACCGAACTGCCGGTGAAGGCGGTGGTCTACGACCGCAACGGCGCCGCGGTGGCCGAACACCGCTTCGGCAACTTGAAGCGCTCCGACAGCGTGGCGCTGGACGTGACCGGGCTGGTCGCCGACAAAAGCGTCGTTGACGGCTGGGGCCATGTCGAACTGGTCTATGATTTCGAAGCCGGAACGATTGCCGACGGCTGGCTGCACGCACTGGTCCGTTACGAGGACGTAACGACCGGCCATGTGGCGGAGACCAGCTTCGGCAGCCACATGTTCAACATGGCGATGGTCTATCGCGACGAGCCGCAGAGCTACCATGGCCGCCCGCCCGGCCTGTCGACCCGCCTGTTCCTGCGGCTGGGCACCGACCCGTGGGACACGCTCTGCCACCTCGTCTACCCTGCCTCGACCCGGTGGCATGACACCTCCGACACCAGCTTGATCCTGGTGCGGCGCGACGGTGTCGAAGTGGCGCGCAAGCGGCTGGCGATCCCCTGCGGCGGCTCGCGTTTCTGGCGCTATCACGAGATGTTTTCGGAAGCGGAACGGTTGGCGGCGGGCGAGCATGCCTATGTGCTGATTCGCGACACCACCTGCCGCCTGTTCGGCTACCATGGCTGCCTTGCTGCCGGTGACAGCGCCTTCAGCCTCGACCATATGTTCGGTTTCTAGAGCCGTTCCAAAACGCACCACGTCATTTGCCGATACACAGCGGGATCAGACCCATGGCCACGACCCACCACACCAAGGTCCTCATCATCGGCGCCGGCCCGGCCGGCTACACCGCCGCCATCTATGCCGCGCGCGCCAACCTGGAGCCGCTGATGGTCCAGGGCATGCAGCCGGGCGGCCAGTTGATGATCACCACCGACGTGGAGAACTACCCCGGCTTCGCCGATCCGATCCAGGGCCCCTGGCTGATGGAGCAGATGCAGAAGCAGGCGGAGCATGTCGGCACGAAGATGGTGTTCGACCTGATCACCGACGTCGACTTCACCCAGCGTCCCTTCGTCTGCAAGGGCGACAGCGGCGACACCTACACCGCCGACAGCGTCATCATCGCCACCGGCGCCCAGGCGCGCTGGCTCGGCATCTCGACTGAGGAGATCTATCGCGGCTTCGGCGTGTCGGCCTGCGCCACCTGCGACGGCTTCTTCTTCCGCGGCAAGGAGGTCGCGGTGATCGGCGGTGGCAACTCGGCGGTCGAAGAGGCGCTGTACCTGACCAACCACGCCACCAAGGTGACGGTCATCCACCGCCGCGACAGCTTCCGCGCCGAACGCATCATGCAGGACCGCCTGTTCCGCCACCCGAAGATCGAGGTGGTGTGGGACAGCACGGTGGAGGAGATCGTCGGCGAGGGCGACGGCACCATGGGCAACCCGCGCAACGTCACCGGCGTCCGCGTGAAGAACGTCAAGTCGGGCGAGGAGCGCGTCATCCCAGTGACCGGCGTCTTCGTCGCCATCGGCCACGAGCCGGCGACCGGCATCTTCAAGGGCAAGGTGAAGATGGACGAGTCGGGCTACATCATCACCGCCCCCGATTCGACCGCCACCGACATTGCGGGCGTCTTCGCCGCCGGCGACGTGAAGGACAAGGTCTATCGTCAGGCGGTCACCGCCGCCGGCATGGGCTGCATGGCCGCGCTGGAGGCCGAACGCTGGCTCGCCCACCACGAGCCGGCCGCCGGCGCGCATGGCGATCCCAGCCCGGCGGGGACTTGGTGAACTGAGAAAAGGCCCTCTCCCGCCCCGGGAGAGGGAGGGGCCCCACGAAGTGGGGAGGGTGAGGGGGAATCCAAGAATTCCGAACCGCATGGCGCCGTGCCAAGCCCTTCACCCTTCCCACCGCTGCGCGGCGGGCCCCTTCCCTCTCCCGGGGCGGGAGAGGGAGATTACCCCCTATGCCCTTGACGGGCTTTGCAGAAAGCCCCGACTGTGATTCCCTAGCGCCTCCAAATCGCGAGGGAGTCCTCTTGCCTACGCTGAAACGCGGCCTGACCCTGCTGGTCACGGTCGCCGCCACCCTGCTGGGCCTGCTGCTGGTCACGTTCCTGATCGGCCGCGTCGTGCCGATCGACCCGGTGTTGTCCGCGCTCGGCGATCGGGCGAACGCCGAAAGCTATGCGCAGATGCGCACGCAGTTGGGCCTCGACCTGCCGCTGTGGCAGCAGTTCCTCCGCTATGTCGGCGATGTGCTGCAGGGCGACCTCGGCACCTCGGTGCTGACCTCCCGCCCGGTGCTGGAGGATGTGCTGCGCGTCTTCCCGGCGACGCTGGAGCTGGCGACGGTCGCCGTCGTGCTCGGTGCCCTGCTGGGCGTGCCGGCCGGCGTGTTCGCCGCCACCCACCGCGGGCGCTGGCCCGACCATGCCATCCGCCTGCTCGGCCTGATCGGCCATTCGGTGCCGATCTTCTGGCTCGGGCTGATGGCGCTGCTGCTGTTCTACGCCAAGCTGGACTGGGTGCCGGGACCGGGGCGGGTCGACGTATTCTACGAGGGCATGGTCGATCCGGTGACCGGCATCGTCACCGTCGACGCCCTGCTGGCCGGCGAGACCGAGATGTTCTGGAACGCCGTCCAGCATCTGGTTCTGCCGTCGGCCATCCTCGGGCTCTACAGCGTCGCCTACATCGCGCGGATGACGCGCGGCTTCATGCTGGACCAGCTGCGCCAGGAATACATCACCACTGCCCGGGTGAAGGGCCTGTCGGAGACCCGCGTGGTCTGGCGCCATGCGCTTGGCAACATCGCGGTGCCGCTGGTCACCGTCATCGCCCTGTCCTATGCCAGCCTGCTGGAGGGGTCGGTGCTGACCGAGACGGTGTTCGCCTGGCCCGGCCTTGGACTCTACATCACCAATTCGCTGCTCAGCGCCGACATGAACGCGGTGCTGGGCGGGACGCTGGTGGTCGGCGCGGTCTTCATCGCGCTGAACCTGCTGTCCGACCTGCTCTATCGCCTTCTGGATCCCCGGGCCCGATGACCGCGCGCACCGATACCCAAACCGCCGGCTGGCGGGACTGGCTGACCACCGACACGCCGCAGTCCCGGGCCCAGGCCCGGCTTGGCCGCGCCTGGGCCGGCTGGACCGCCTTCCGCCGCAACCGGCTGGCCGTCGCCGGGCTGCTGATCGTGCTGGCCCTGGTCGTCGTCGCGGCGCTGGCCCCGGTGCTGGCGCCCTACCATCCCTATGCCCAGAATCTGGACAACCGGCTGATGCCGCCGAGTGCGGCCCATTGGCTGGGCACCGACGCCTTCGGCCGCGACATCCTCTCGCGCCTGATCCACGGCGCGCGGCTGACGCTGATGATCGTGGCGCTGGTGGCGGCGACGGCGCCGCTGGCCGGGCTGGTGATCGGCACGGTCGCCGGCTATTTCGGCGGCTGGGTCGACACCGTGCTGATGCGCATCACCGACATCGCGCTGGCCTTCCCCAAGCTGATCCTGGCGCTGGCCTTCGTCGCCGCGCTCGGCCCCGGCATCGAGAATGCGGTTATCGCCATCGCCATCACCTCCTGGCCGCCCTATGCCCGCATCGCACGGGCGGAGACGCTGACCGTCCGCCGCGCCGACTTCATCAGCGCCGCCCGGCTGCAGGGCGCGTCCAGCCTGCGCATCATCCTCGGCCACATCATGCCGCTGTGCGTCGCCTCGCTGATCGTGCGGACGACGCTGGACATGGCCGGCGTGATCCTGACCGCCGCCGGGCTGGGCTTCCTCGGCCTCGGCGCCCAGCCGCCGCTGCCGGAATGGGGGGCGATGATCGCCAGCGGCCGGCAATATGTGCTGGAGCAATGGTGGGTCGCCGCCATGCCGGGCTTTGCCATCTTCATCGTCAGCCTGGGCTTCAACCTGCTGGGCGACGGGTTGCGCGACGTGCTGGACCCGAAGGGGGATTGACGATGACCAACCAAAAGATGGCGGACGACACTCCCCTTCTGGAAGTCTCCAACCTCCGCGTCGCCTTCCCCACCCGCACCGGCATGGCCGAGGCGGTGCGCGGCGTCTCCTTCACCCTGGGGCGGGAGAAGCTGGGTATCGTCGGCGAATCGGGCTCCGGCAAGTCGATGACCGGCCGATCGATCCTGCGCCTCGTGCCGCCGCCGGGCCGGGTCACCGCCGACCGGCTGGCCTTCAATGGCGAGGATCTGCTGGCGGCGTCGCCCAAGCGCATGCGCGACATCCGCGGCCGGCGCATCGCCATGGTGATGCAGGACCCGAAATACTCGCTCAACCCGGTGATGACCGTCGGCCGCCAGATCGCCGAGGCCTACCGCGTCCACAGCAAGGCCGGCGCCGCCGAGGCCAAGCGCCGCGCGCTGGAGATGCTGGCCGCCGTGCGCATCCGCGATCCGGAGCGGGTCTATGACCGCTATCCGCACGAGGTGTCGGGCGGCATGGGCCAGCGCATCATGATCGCGATGATGCTGATCCCCGACCCCGACCTGCTGATCGCCGACGAACCGACCTCGGCGCTCGACGTCACCGTGCAGATGCAGGTGCTGGCGATCCTCGACGACCTCTGTTCCCAGCGCGGCATGGGCATGATCTTCGTCAGCCACGATTTGAACCTCGTCGCCTCCTTCTGCGACCGCATCCTCATCATGTATGCCGGCCGGGTGGTGGAAAGCTGCCGCGCGTCGGACCTGCACGCCGCCCAGCACCCCTACACCCGCGGCCTGCTGGCCAGCCTGCCGAAGATCGACGAGCCGCCGGGCGACCTGCCGGTGCTGAGCCGCGACCCCGCCTGGCTGGAGGCGTAAGGACGATGATGATCGACATCCAGAACCTGCGGGTCAGTTTCGGTGATGGCGCCGACGCCGTCACCGCCGTGGACGGCGTCACCCTGTCGGTGCGCGAGGGGGAAAGCTTCGGGCTGGTCGGCGAGTCCGGCTCCGGCAAATCGACCGTCCTGCGCGCGGTCAGCGGCCTGAACGACGACTGGACCGGCCGCATCGCCGTCGCCGGCACGGAGCAGGGACCGAAGCGGCAAAAGGGCTTCTACAAGCTCTGCCAGATGGTGTTCCAGGACCCCTACGGCTCGCTGCACCCGCGCCACACGGTGGACCGCATCCTGGCGGAACCGATCGCCATCCACGGGCTGGGCGATGCCGACGCCCGCATCGACCGGGTGCTGCGCGACGTCGGGCTTGGCCCCGCCTTCCGCTTCCGCTACCCGCATCAGCTGTCGGGCGGCCAGCGCCAGCGTGTCGCCATCGCCCGCGCCCTGGTGCTGGAGCCCCGCGTCCTGCTGCTGGACGAGCCGACCTCGGCGCTCGACGTGTCGGTGCAGGCGGAAATCCTGAACCTGCTGCGCCGGCTGCGGGCGGAGCACGGCCTGACCATGGTGCTGGTCACCCACAACCTCGCCGTCGTCGCCAACCTGTGCGACCGGCTGGCGGTGATGAACCGCGGCCGTCTGGTGGAGGAGATGACGGTCGAGGAATTGCGCCGGGGTGCGGCACGCGAGCCCTACACGTTGCAACTCCTGCGCGCCAGCCTGGGCTATGACCGCGCAACGGCGGAGAGCTTCCGGGATTATGCGTGAGGGAGGCGCCCCCGCGTTGAGATCACTCCGCCGCCAGAACCTGGGCGACCATATCGGGCTGCTTTTCGATGACCCGCAGGTAGGAGGCAACGGCGGCGTCCGGCTCCCGCCGCCCCTGCTCCCACTCCTGTAGCGTGCGCAGCGGAATGCCGAAGCGCTCGGCAAATGCCTCCTGCGACAGACCGGTCGAACGGCGAACCCGCTTCGCCAGAGGCGGGTGCCTCATGGCGGCGAGTTGCTCATCGGTGAAGGTTTCGTGGTCGCTCATCGGGATCACCATGGGTCTAGGATGCCGTTGCTCAGGAGTTGGCCTTGAAATAGTGGGCCGCCTCGCGTTTGTCGGCCTCCCGCACTGAAATGAATCTTACCCCCTCGGTACGTTCAGTGTAGGTGACGGCGTAGACCTTGCCGTTGACCATGCCCAGCGCGTTGAAGCGCTCCTCGCCATAATCCATGGACAGATCGGGCGCTTCGATCAGGTGACGGTCGCGAAGGACCTCGGCCCCAAAGGACAGGTCCAAGCCGTGCTTGCGGCGATTGAGCAGGTTCTTGACCGGATCGAATGGCTCACCCATGGAAGGCCATGCTACGTCATTGACGGAGTCCGCGCCAGAGAGATATCACATCACCCCAGCCGCACCACGCACAGCTTGTCGTCCGCCCCTTTGGCGGCGGCCTTGTGGTCGGCGATCGCGGCATTGACGGCGTCGGGGGTCAACTGGCCGCCGCCGGGCGGGATCACCACGGCCACCCCGCTGGCCGCCAGCAAGGGGAAACGCCGCAGCGCCCCATAACGGTCCTTCGCCAGAAACCCGCCGCTGACCCGCGTTTCGGCGTCGTACAGGCTCTCGGCATCCGAACGGAACAGCGCCAGCAGTTCCACCAGCCGGGCCAGCACCTCGCCCTCCTCGCCGCCGCTGACGCCCAGGAAGAAGTCGTCGCCGCCGATATGGCCGGCGAAGGCGTCGGCGTCGATCGCCGCCCCGGCGCTGCCGGCCCAGGCCTTCAGCCGCTCGCTGAACATCAGGATGGCGCGGTCGCCCTGGCGGAAGCCGAAATTGTCGTTGAAGGGTTTGAAGTTGTCGAAATCCAGATAGGCCAGCACATGGCCACGGCCCCCATCGGCCAGCGCCCCTTCGATGTGGCGCAGGATCGCCGCATTGCCCGGCAGCCGGGTCAGCGGGTTCTGGTCGGTCGCCATCGCCAGATTGCGTTCATGCACCAGCCGCAGCAACGCGCCGCTCGACAGCACACCGGCATAGGCGCCGCCCTCGACGATGACGATCCCGTCGGCGGCGGATTCGGTGGAGAAGGCCTCGATCACCCGGTCCAGCGGGGTGGAGATGTCGCAGACCGGCGAACGGATGACCAGATCGTCCAGCCGGTCGCCCAGGCCGCGGTTGCGCAGCAGTTCCCCGCCGAAGCGGGAATAGACGTAACGCTTCAGGTCGCGCTCGCGGATCAGGCCGAGCGGCCGGTCATGCTCGTCGACGATGGGCGCGATGGGGGCGCTGCCGTCGCGGCGGAAATAGTCCAGCAACTCGGTCTTGCGCGAATCCACCCGCAGCGGCGGCAGCCGTTCGATCACCTCCGACAGGCGGCGGTGCGATTCGCTGGGCTGGCGGCGGTCCTGGCGGTTGAGGTCCTCCACCATCGCGTAGCGGTTGGGCAGCCCGGTCAGATCCACCCGCGGCCGGGCGATCAAAAAGCCCTGCGCAAAGTCGCAGCCGAGATCGCGGCAGGTGTAGAACTCGGTCGCGGTCTCCACCCCCTCCGCCACGATCTGGATGCCCAGCGCGTGGGCGTGGCCGGCCAGCGCCGCCACCAGCGCCCGCTTGCGCGAGTCCGCATCGATGCCGGCGATGAAGAAGCGGTCGATCTTCACGTAATCCGGCCGCGCCTCGTACAGCGTGCGCAGGCCGGAATGGCCGACGCCGAAATCGTCGATGGCGATCCCGACTCCGCTCTGGCGGTAGCGGTCCACCGCCGCATCCACCGCGACGCCGCTGGGCACCGGCCGGCTTTCCGACAGCTCCAGCACGATGCCGCTGTTGCGCGCGGCTGCCGGATCGCGGGCGAGCCAGGGCGAGTCGGGCCGGCCGATCAGCCGGGCGTCCAGGTTCAGGAACAGCTTCGCCTCGCTCCAGCCCGACAGCGCACGATAGGCCGCGACCGCCTTGGCATGCAGCGCCGTCTCCACCGTCGCCAGCAGGCCGGCGGCATCGGCGGCGTCCAGCAACTCGCCCGCATTGGCGAAGCCGGTGCGCTCGAACCCGCGCAGCAGCGCCTCATAGCCATGGCAGCGGCCGGACCGCAGCTGGACGATGGGTTGGAAGGCATAGCGCAAGAGCCCGACCGCCGATGCCCAATCGAACGCCGCGGCGGCATTCTCGGCGGAGCGGACGGCGGTCCAGTTCGCGCCATAAGATTCGGCGGCATCATTCGCCGTCCGTCCGGTTTTGGCGCCGGCCATGGTCCCGGCTTTTGTCGTGGTCAGCACAGTCATCGCTCGGTCCGCCAGCGCCGATCCGGCATGAGATCAGCATCCGCTTGTAACAGAGCTTGTTTGCGGTTTCGTGACCGCAGCGCCACGTTGTTGCGCAACGCGCCCTCCCGCCGCAGACGCGGGGAAACAGGCAGGATCCGAATTTCGGTTGATCACAGCTCCATCGCACACACGGTACGGTGGAATGCGCATTGCCCGCACCACCGCGCATCGCTATGCATGCAATGGTGGGAACCGGGCGGCGGAATGGCCACCGCCCGCGTCCCACCTACCTGGGAGCACAGAGTGGAAAAAGCACTCGTCCTCCTGGTCCTGGTGCTGCAGCTGATCAAGGCGATCCTTGACCTGCTGAAGTAACCGGACCGGACGGGGGGTGCGGTGCCAGCCGCACCCTCCTGTCCGCAACAATATGGGCAAAACCGCCCTCCACCGCAAGACCCACCCCACCACCGGAACGCTCATCCGGGCCGCTGCCGCTCAATCGGGCGGAGAGTGGCTCCCCGTCCGCCGCCCGGCCGTCCCGAATCGAATCCTCGTATCGCCGCGCCCGCCTGCGCTATAGGAAGTCCCCCTTCTTCACGGGGGCGGTTCGGGTGAGTGGGAGGCGAGCGGGATGAAGGTCGGCATCGACATGGGGGCGACGAACGCGGGCAGCGCCGCGACGCTCGACCTGGAGGAGCTGCTGGCGACCCGTCTGCTGGTCCAGGGCAATTCCGGCTCGGGCAAGTCGCACCTGTTGCGCAGGCTGATCGAACAGAGCGCCCAATGGGTGCAACAGGCGGTGATCGACCCGGAAGGCGACTTCGTCACCCTGGCCGAACGCTTCGGCCATGTGGTGGTCGAAGCCGACGAGCACAGCGAGGCGGCCTTGCAATCCGTTGCCGCCCGCGTGCGCCAGCACCGCGTCTCCGTCGTCCTGAACTTGGAAGGGCTGGACGCGGAAATGCAGATGCGCCACGCCGCCGCCTTCCTGGGCGGGCTGTTCGATGCCGACCGCGACTTCTGGTATCCGATGCTGGTGGTGGTGGACGAGGCGCAGCTGTTCGCCCCCTCGGCCGCCGGCGAAGTGTCGGACGAGGCGCGCAAGGTCTCGCTCGGCGCCATGACCAACCTGATGTGCCGCGGGCGCAAGCGCGGGCTGGCCGGGGTGATCGCCACCCAGCGTCTGGCGAAGCTGGCGAAGAACGTCGCGGCCGAGGCGTCCAATTTCCTGATGGGCCGCACCTTCCTCGACATCGACATGGCGCGCGCCGCCGACCTGCTGGGCATGGAGCGTCGGCAGGCGGAAATGTTCCGTGACTTGGAGCGCGGCCACTTCATCGCGCTCGGCCCCGCTTTGTCGCGCCGGCCGCTGCCGCTGCGAATCGGCGCGGTGGAGACCCAGGGCCGCACGGGCAGCCCGACCCTGATGCCGCCCCCCGCCACCCCGGCGGCGGATGCCCGCGACCTGATCTTCACCACCACCGAGCCGGAGCCGCCGCGCTACGTCCGCCGCCCCTCGACCTCGGCCAGCGCCGACCTGATGGCGCAGCTGGCGCGCGGCCGTCCCGCCGCCCCGCCGCCGTCAACCGACGAAAGCGCCGCCGAACAGCCGGCCCTGCTGCCCTTGGAGCCGGAGGAAACGCCCGAACAGGCGGCTGAGCGCGAAGCCGGTTATGACGAGGTGCTGGCCGAGGTACTGGCCGACCCGGAGGCGCCCTACCGCTCGCTGGCCGTGCTGTACCAGGATTTCCTGGTGCGCTGCCGGGGTCGCGGGGTGGATGGCGACCGGCTGGCCCTGCCCGCTTTCCGCCGCCGTCTGGCGACCGCCCGCGCCGGGGCCGGCAGCGGCGACGATCCCGCCTGGCAGCGCGCGACGGAGGTCGCCGCCACCCTGGCGGAGGACATCCAGCCGGTCTTCCTGCTGCTGGCCCGCGCCGCCCTGGACCATGCCCCCTGCCCGTCCGACGCCGACGTGGCGCGCGCCTGCGGCAGCCGGTCCAAAGGACGTGGCCGCCGCCTGCTGACCTACATGGAACAGCGCGGCTTCATCACCAGCCGCAGCGGCCTGGGCAACACCCGCGCCATCACCCTGCCGGCGCTGGGCTGGGAAACCGCGCTGGGCGACCCGAATGCCGACGACGCGGCCGACGCCCCCGATGAGGGCGGGCTGTTCGCGGCGGGTTGATCCGCCATCAGTTCCCCGCCCGTCAACTCCCCGCCGTCGGCGCGCTCACCGGCTTGCCGCTCTGGCTCCAGCTGGTGACGAAGTCGTTGACGCCGGGCACCGCCATCATGTGCGAATCCTTGACGTAGACGAAGCGCTTCGGCCCGAAATCATACTCGGTCAGCGTGATGCCGGCGGAGCGGCAGCGCTTGTACTCGGCGGCGCTGATCGGACGGTCGGAGGCCACCATGTCGGGATGGTCCAGACCGACTCCGGCGCAGAAGGAGCGGAAGCCGGCAGCGGTGCCACGGGCATCGAGATGCGGCTTGGTGTCGGGACCGCCGTTATATTTGGCCGCCGCCTGATCGACGGTGCCGCGCAGGGCCGGGCTGCCGACGATCCAGATGCCGCGGGCTTCCGGCGGCGGCTTGGGCACGGCCGGCGGCGGAAGAGCGGCGGTCTGTTGCGGCGGCGGCATGGAACCCGGCATTTGACAACCGGCGAGCAGGGCGGCAGCGGCAAGCGCAAGAGCCAAGCTGCCGGCCGGCGCGGAAAAGCGGATCATCGGGCGTCTCTCTCCTCAAGCAACGTCAGGCATCCGGACGGCAAGGTCCGGAGGCTGACAATGAGGACGCTCCCGCCCGGCTTCAACGGCCCGGCCGCCGCTTGTCCCACAGGCTGCCCCGATGCGCCGCTCGCCATCCATGAACGATCGCGATAGGATGAGCCATACTGATTACCGTCCGGAATGCATCCTCATGTCCCTGCCCGATCTGGAGATCGACGCTCTGCGCGCCTTCGTCACCGTGGCGGAGGCCGGCGGCTTCACCGCGGCGGCCGAACGGCTGGGCCGGACGCAGTCGGCGATCAGCGTCAAGGTCAAGAAGCTGGAGGACATGCTCGGCCGCCGGGTGTTCGAGCGCACCAGCCGGTCGCTGGCGCTGACCCCTGACGGCGAACTGCTGATGGGCTATGCCCGCCGCATGCTGGACCTGAACGACGAGACGGTGCGGCGCTTCACCGAACCGGCGGCGGAGGGCGAGCTGCGGCTGGGCGTCGCCGAATATTTCCTGTCCGACCATCTGCCCCATGTGCTGCGCCGCTTCGCCAAGCTGCATCCGCGCCTGCACATCGACGTGCGGGTGGGCCTGTGCAGCGATCTGGTCACGGCGCTGGATACCGGAGAGCTGGACCTCGTGATCTCGCGCCGCGATGCCGGCGACAGCCGCGGCCGCGCCATCTGGACCGAGCCGATGCGCTGGATCGCCGCCCCCGGCCTGGAAATCCCGGCCGACGGCCCCTTGCCCTTCTGCGCCCTGCCGGCCCCTTGCGTCTTCCGCAACCGCGGGTTGGCGGCGCTGGGCGAAACCGGGCGGTCCTGGCGGGTGGTCTACACCAGCGCCAGCGTCATGGGGGTGCAGGCCGCCGTCCGCGCCGGGCTGGGGGTGGCGGTGCTCAGCGAATCCTCGGTGCCCGACGGCGTGCGCCGGCTGGGGGTGGAGGACGGCCTGCCCGAGTTGGGCAATGTCGAAATGGCGATCTTCGGCGAGACGCCGCGCAACCGCCGTCTCGCCGAACCGCTGGTCGGCTTCATCGTGGAAAGCCTGGCGGCGATGCGCCCGGCCCGCCCGCCGCTCGCCCTGGCGGGGTAGAGCGGCGGGGGAACGCGGATCAGAAGCCTTCCAGCACCACCTTGCCGCGGGCCTTGCCCGACTCGATCAGGGCATGGGCCTTGCGCAGGGTGGCGGCGTCGATGCGGCCCAGCGTTTCCGTCAGCGTCGTGCGCAGGGTGCCGGCGTCGACCAGCCGCGACACCTCGGTCAGCAGCTCGTGCTGGGCGATCATGTCGGCGGTCTGGAACAGCGATCGGGTGAACATCAGCTCCCAATGCAGCGAGACGCTCTTGCGCTTCAGCAGGCGGACATCGATGGGCTCCGGATCGTCGATCAGGCCGATATGGCCCTGCGGCGCCACCAGCTCGACCAGATCCTGGAAATGGCGGTCGGTCGCGTTGGTGGAGAAGACGTAATCGACGCCGGACAGCCCCAGCGCCTTCACTTGCTCCGCCATCGGCCGGCTGTGGTCGATCACGTCATGGGCGCCCAGTTCGCGCACCCAGTCGGCGGTCTCCGGACGCGAGGCGGTGGCCAGCACCCGGACCTTGCTCAGCCGGCGGGCCAGCTGGATGGCGATGGAGCCGACGCCGCCGGCCCCGCCGACGATCAGCAGCGACTTGCCCTCACCATTATTTTGGGCACCACCATCACGCGGCAGCCCCAGCCGGTCGAACAGCATCTCCCAGGCGGTGATGGCGGTCAGCGGCAGGGCGGCGGCCTCGGCGACGCTCAGGCTGGCCGGGCGGGCGCCGACGATGCGCTCGTCGACCAGATGATATTCGCTGTTGGTGCCGGGACGGTCGATGGCGCCGGCATAGAACACCGCGTCGCCGGGGCGGAACAGGGTCACGTCCGGCCCGACCGCCTCGACGATGCCGGCGGCATCGAAGCCGAGGACGCGCAGGTCACCCTCGGCCGGCGAGGCGTTGCGGCGCAGCTTGGTGTCCACCGGATTGACCGACACCGCCTCCACCCGGACCAGCAGGTCGCGGCCGGCGGCGGCCGGGCGGTCGATCTCGACGTCGATCAGCGCGTCGGCATCGGTGATGGGCAGGGACTTGCGGTAGCCGATGGCTTTCATGATGGCCTCGTCTTCATGCTGTGGAGGAAGTCGAGACACAGGATGACGGCGCCAATCGGATATGTGAAATTCATAGTTCTTGTTTCATCCATCAGAAACCGCGATGGACGATCCGCCGCCGCACCTGCTCCGGACAGGGTGACGCCAAAGAGGTATGGAATAGCCGGGTGGGTTGGGCTGTTTGTACCGATGACCGCTTTCCTCACCGATCCCGGTCCTCCGCAAGACAGGAAGCAAGGCCATGCGCACCATTCGTCCGATGATCCTGCCGAAGATGCTGACCGCCCTGCTTCTGGCCGCGGGTGCCGCCGCGCTGTCCGGCTGCGTCGCCTACGATGGCTACGACCCCTACGATCCCTACTATCCCGCTTACGGCGGGCCGGTGGTGGTGCCGCCGCCCACCGTCTATGCGGTGCCGCCGCCGGTCATCGTGCAGCCCGGTTACCGCTACCGCTCGTGGGATGGCGACCACGGCCGGAGGGATCGCGGCTGGAGGGATCGCGGCCGGGGGGATCACGATTGGGGCGATCGCGGCTGGCACCAGCGGGGGCGGGACCACAACGGCGACCCCCATGCCTGGGAACGCCCCGGCGGTCCGCATGGCTGGGGCCGATAAGCCTCGTCAGGCGGCCGATGCCGAAACCTGATCGGCGCGGTTGCGCAGCACCAGGATGGTGTGGTCGTCGTCGCACACCGCGCCGTCGCGCAGCAGGACCAGCGCCGCCAGCGTCGGGTCGACCGTGCGCAGGTCACGGCGGATGAACAGGGCGGGCAGCCGGGCGCATCCGCCGGTGTAGAGCACGACATGGTCGCCCGGTCCCCACAGCAGATGGACGGCGGCCGGTGCCAGCGGGTTGAAGCCGATCATCGCCCAGCGCGCGCCGAGCGCCGTCAGCTCCTGCGGGCGCACCACCGCCCCGGCCACGGTGCCGAGCGCGGTATAGTCGACGGCCTTGGCGTCGAATCGCAGAACCGCGACGGCGGCCCGTCCGATCTGCGCCAGGGTCTTGTCCTCGGAAAGCCCCAGTTCGGGCCGCCCCTTCAGATCGCGCCGGATCGCATTGACCACCATGGGCGCCGGCAGGCCGGGCACCGTGGCGGCGACCACCGTCTCCACCTGCCGGATCACTGCGGGCGTCATCACCGTGGGGGGATAGGGAGGAGGACCATAGACCTCACCTCCCCCGGCATCGGATCCGGCTCCGGCAGCCACGCCTGCATTGCCGCCGGCCACCGTGTCGCCGTCGATCATCAGCGCGATGCCGCAGGGGCCGTACTCGCCGCGGGCGGGCGCGCAGCCGACGAAGCAATGGTCGATGAAGGGGCCGCCCCGCGCGGCCTCGCCCCCGCTCCGCTCGACCATGACGACCCCGGTCTGCACCATGGCGTCGGCGGTCGGCGCGTCGTCCACCCCGGGCCGCAGCACGCGGGCCAGCAGTGCCGAGCCAATGCCCGGCGTCACATGGATGTGGAAGCGGTCGGCCAGCGCCCGAACCGTTTCCAGCGCGATGCCGAGACCCGCATCGCCCCCGGATGGCGCCGGCAGTTCGGCAGTGGCGGGATCGCGATCGTAGGCCAGGCATTCGACACCGGCGCCCGATCGCATCCGCGCGATCAGCAGCGTGCCGTCCGGCCGGCCCAGCGCATGCTCGGCCAGCGCGGCCACCAGCCGGTCCAGCCGGGCCGCCTCGTCGGCCGCCAGAACGCCCTCGGCCCGCTCCGCCGCGATCCGACGCGCCGTGGCGATGTCGTCGGGCGACGCCACGGCGATGCGACGGTGACCATGATCGGGGAACATCGGACCGCTCCTGTCGGCGTTCTGGTTGCTCATCGCCAGAACATTACAATCCTCTTGTGGTCAAGCCCACGCAAAGGACACGTCTCGTCTCATTTTTCGCCCGGCCGGAACCGGAAGAAGCGCAACTTCCAGGATTCCGCCTCGTGCCCTGCGTCAGGATGCTGCCACTTCCATCAGTGCCGGCTGGGCCGGCTGGCGGACGGGAAGCCCATGGAGCAGGTCGCGCCCGCGCAGCATCTCCGCCGCCTCCCACAGGCGGCCCAGCCCGACGATGGACCGGCAGCCGGTCTTTTCCATGATGCGGGCGCGGTGGACCTCCACCGTCTTGATGCTGATGCCCAGTTCCCAGGCGATGGTCTTGCTCTGCTTGCCCTCGACGATCAGTTCCAGAACCTCCGACTCGCGGCGGCTCAGCAGAGCCAGCCGGCGGACGGCGTCGCGGCTGCGGTCGCGCTGCTGGGCATGGGGATTGCCGGAGGCGAGACAGGCGCGCAGCCGCTCCAGGAAGGCCGGGATGGCGAAGGGATGGGCGATGCAGTCCATGGCGCCTGCCTTCATCGCGGCCACGGCGGCATCGACGTCGCCCTGCTCGGTCACCACCAGCACCGGCAGGTCATGCCCGTGCAGCGAGGCCTCGGACATGAATTCGATGGCGGTCATGTCCGGCAGGTCGCTGCGCAGGACGATGCAGGAGGACGCGGTGCCCAGCACGGCCAGCGCATCGGCGGCGGTGCTGTGGACCCGGCAGGCGATGCCGACGGCGCCCAGCGCCCGCGAGAGCGTGCTGCGCGACAGCAGGTCGCCGTCGACGATATGAACCAGGCAGGCGGCTTGCTGGTAAGCGGGCGCGGACATTTGCAGGGGCATCTTGGGACCTCCACCACATCGGACCGGCGAACAGCGCCGGCTCCACATGACGATCGATCCGACACCGAACCGCCGCCATGACCCATATTTTAGCGGTCGTCCCTTATTGACCGCCGCAGGCGCGAGGGATAGTGGGGGTGTCTAAAAGGATATCGGGGATATTATACGGGCGAACACCCGAACAAGAAGCCCAATCAAGACGCTATCCCGTGGCGCGGGAAAAACCGGATGGCGAACTTCGCGAGAAAACTCGCAAGTTCTTCTTCTGGACCGATACCAGCCCGCGGAAAAACGCCCTCCCAACTTTGTCCCACGTGAAACAATCAAATCCCAGCTTTTTATTTCGCCGGCACATTCCGAAAATTTCTCTTTTCCGGTAATTTTATTGCTGCGCCTGCCCCCGCCCCCGCTCAGGCCCGGCGGCGGGTCGCCAGGACGATGCCGGCGGCGATCAGCGCGATGCCGACCCCGTGATACAGATGCGGCTGCTCGCCCAGGAACAGGATGGCCAGCAGGCTGCCGAAGACCGGCACCAGATGGATGGCGAGACCGGCGGTGTTGGGACCGAGCAGCTCCACCGCCCGGTTGAAGCACAGATAGGCGGCGATGGACGGGAACAGCACGGTATAGCCGACCGCCAGCAGCGTGATGCCGCTGGCCTGCACCGGGTGTCCGCTCAGGCTCTCCCAGATGTAGAAGGGCAGCAATTCCACCGCGCCGATGGCGAAGGTGACGACGACGAAGCTCAGGCCATGGATCGCCGGCCGGCGGCGCAGCAGCGTGGTATAGGCGGCATAGATCACCACCGCCGCCAGCATCCAGACGTCGCCGGCATTCAGCTCCAGCCCCAGCAGAGTCGCCGGATCGCCGTGCGAGATCAGCGTCGTCGCGCCGACCAGGGAGACGGCGATCCCCACCCCCTGCATCGCCCCGATCCGGTCGCGGAACAGGACGAGGCTCATCAGCACGATCATCACCGGCATCGACGACTGCAGCATCACGCAGTTCAGCGCGGTCGTCGTGTTCAGCGCGATGTATTGGAAGGTGTTGTAGATGCCGATGCCCAGCGTGCCCAGCAGCAGGACGCTCTTCCACCGCGCCAGGATCGGCGTGATGTCGTGGCGCAGATGCGGCCAAGCGAAGGGCAGCACCACCAGCATGCCCAGGCACCAGCGCCAGAAGGCCAGCCCGATGGGCGGCACCGCCCCGGCGACCGCGCGCCCGAGGACCGCATTGCCGGCCCAGAACAGGGGCGGCAGCATCATCAGCAGCCAAGCCTGATCGGCCAGACGGGAACCTTTGGCGGAGGCGACGCGGTCGGCGGGCATCGGGCTGTCCGTGCTTCAGCTGCGGCGGCGGGGCGAGGCGAAGACGCTGGACGCGGACAGGGCGCCGGCGCGGTCGCTGCTGTCTTCGGCGCGGAAGACGCTGGGGCGGGATTCGCGGCGGGGATGGCGCGGCGCGTCTTCACGGCCCTCGCCACCACGACCCTCGCGGCCTTCGCGGCCCTCACGACCTTCGCGGGGCGGCTTGGCGGGCTGGCGCAGTTCGGCGTCGAGTTCGGCGATGCGCTTGACCAACGCTTCACGGATGGCGGGGGCCGCGTGGGCTTTCAGCGTCGCCAGCTGCTCCTTGAGCTGAACCAGCTGGCGCTGCTTCTGCTCGCGGGTGCGCTTGATGGCGACGTTGTCGGAATGCTGGCCCTCGAAGGAGCGCATGGAACAGGCCCTCGTTAAAATATACGGAAGTCAGGAGGCCGGCGCCCCACGCTGGGGCACCCGGCAAGAGAGGGGCGGATTATTGGGAGGCGACCGCGGCAAAGCAAGGCGGAGTTCGCCTTGACATTTCAGGGTTGGGGCTTTTCGCGATGACCGCAATTCGGCGCGACCCGCTCCCCCACATCCCTCCGGGCAAAAGAAAAGGGCGCCCCCTTGCGGAGGCGCCCCTTTCCGAACCATTGAATGGTCGGCAGACAGACGGACTGCGGGCTATTAGAAGCCCATGTCGTCCATGCCGCCCATGCCGCCCGGCATGCCGCCCGGAGCAGCCTTCTTCTCCGGCTTCTCGGCGATCATCGCCTCGGTGGTGATCAGCAGGCCGGCGATCGAGGCCGCGTCCTGCAGGGCGGTGCGAACCACCTTCACCGGATCGATGATGCCGGCGGCGACCAGATCGGTGAACTCACCCTTCTGGGCGTCGTAGCCGAAGTTGGCGTCGTTCTGGTCCAGCAGCTTGCCGACCACGATCGAACCGTCGGTGCCCGCGTTGTAGGCGATCTGACGGACCGGGGCCTGCAGGGCGCGGCGGATGATGTCGATGCCGACACGCTGCTCGTCGTTGGCCGGGACCAGCTTGTCCAGAGCCTTGCCGGCGTACAGCAGGGCCGAACCACCGCCGGCGACCACGCCCTCTTCCACCGCGGCGCGGGTGGCGTGCATGGCGTCGTCAACGCGGTCCTTGCGCTCCTTCACCTCGACCTCGGTCGCACCGCCGACGCGGATGACCGCGACGCCGCCGGCCAGCTTGGCCAGACGCTCCTGCAGCTTCTCGCGGTCGTAGTCCGAGGTGGTCTCCTCGGCCTGGGCGCGGATCTGGCCGCAACGGGCTTCGATGTCGGCCTTCTCGCCGGCGCCGTCGACGATCGTGGTGGTCTCCTTGGAGATCACGACCTTCTTGGCGGTGCCCAGCATGTCGAGCGTGACGTTCTCGAGCTTGATGCCGAGGTCTTCCGAGATGACCTGGCCGCCGGTCAGGATGGCCATGTCCTCCAGCATCGCCTTGCGGCGATCACCGAAGCCCGGGGCCTTCACGGCGGCGATCTTCAGGCCGCCGCGCAGCTTGTTGACGACCAGGGTGGCCAGCGCCTCGCCCTCGATGTCCTCGGCGATGATCAGCAGCGGACGCGACGACTGCACGACCGACTCCAGGACCGGCAGCAGCGGCTGCAGACCCGACAGCTTCTTCTCGTGCAGCAGGATGTACGGATTCTCGAGATCCGCGATCATCTTGTCGGCGTTGGTGATGAAGTACGGCGACAGGTAGCCGCGGTCGAACTGCATGCCCTCGACGACGTCCAGCTCGGTGTCCAGGCTCTTGGCCTCTTCCACCGTGATGACGCCCTCGTTGCCGACGCGCTCCATCGCCTGGGCGATCATCTTGCCGATCTCGGCTTCGCCGTTGGCGGAGATGGTGCCGACCTGGGCGATCTCGTCGTTGGTCGTGACCTTCTTGGCGCGGGCCTGGATGTCGGCGACGACGGCGGCGACGGCGATGTCGATGCCGCGCTTCAGGTCCATCGGGTTCAGGCCGGCGGCGACCTTCGTCACGCCTTCGCGGACGATGGCCTGGGCCAGCACGGTGGCGGTGGTGGTGCCGTCACCGGCCAGATCGTTGGTCTTCGAGGCGACCTCGCGGACCATCTGGGCGCCCATGTTCTCGAACTTGTCCGACAGTTCGATTTCCTTGGCGACCGACACACCGTCCTTGGTGATGCGCGGAGCGCCGAAGGACTTCTCGATCACGACGTTGCGGCCCTTCGGGCCCAGCGTGACCTTCACGGCGTCGGCGAGGATGTCAACGCCACGCAGCAGCTTTTCGCGCGCGGTGGGGCCGAACTTGACGTCTTTGGCAGCCATGTCTCGATTCCTTTAACTTGTAAATTTCGAAGGATAAGGGCGGAGGACTTAGGCCTCGATGACGCCCATGATGTCCGATTCCTTCATGATCAGGTAATCGACGCCTTCGATCTTCACTTCCGTGCCCGACCACTTGCCGAACAGGATACGGTCGCCGGCCTTGACGTCCAGCGCCACGACCTTGCCCGACTCGTCACGGGCGCCGGGGCCGACGGCGATGATCTCGCCTTCCTGCGGCTTTTCCTTGGCCGTGTCGGGGATGATGATCCCACCCTTGGTCTTGGTGTCGGACTCCAGACGCTTGACGACGACGCGGTCGTGCAGCGGGCGGAACTTCATGGAATGCCTCCTTGGATCAAGGCTTGGTTCTGACTGACGTGAATTGGCGCGGGCGGCGGCTGTTAGCACTCCCACCCGGCGAGTGCCAGACAGCTAATAGAAGCGGTTTGGGGATTCAAGAGGCTCATTTCGGAATTTGTCGCGAATGCCGGCAGCACTCACCGAAGCATGCTGCTAACACACTGAAAGTGTTTGATATTTTCCGTTGCACCCCGACCCGCTCCGCGGCAAGATTTCTTCAAACGGTCACGAAGGACCCGACCGTTCCGGCGCCTGCCTCCATGCCGGAACGGCACCGGAAGGAACCGGACACCGCCAGACCCACCCGATCCCCCCACCGAACGGGAGACCGCGCATGGCCGACCTCAGCCTCCAGCTCCGCGATTTCCGCCTGACCACCGCCGAGATTCTCTACCATATGCCGGACCATCCCGGCCTGCTGCAGTGCTACCTGTGGCAGGAGCTGGACCAAGCGCCGGACTATCCGGTGCTGCGCCGTTTCCTCGATTTCTGGCAGCGCAATCTGGATGGCAAGCTGCATTCGGTGCGGCTGGCGAGCCAGACCCTGATCACCCCCGGCGAGCTTCGCCACGTCGCCGCCGATTTCCGCCTTCACTGATCCCGGCCGGCGCCCTTTCACCCCCCCTGTGACTGCCGTCACAGCACCACGCCCCGGTATTCGCTAAAATTTTAGCGAATACCGGGGCTGCAGAGGTGGAGGGGACGATGGCGGCGAAGCGGAAGGCGGTGGACTGGCGGACTCGTGAGAGCCGGCTGGTGGAGGCGCTGCTGGAGGTCACGACCATTGCCGGGCTGTTCGCGCTGCTGTTCGCCCTGTTCGTGCTGTTCGGCGCCGCGCAGACGCTGACACCCTGACTCTCCGGCAGCCCATCCGATGGACTTTCGGCGAATTACGACAATTTGCATTCCATCCTTCCCGCTAAGCGCGTATCTCGCATAGGATCACCCCCGTTGCGGGCGGAGGGTGTCCGCCCGGCGCGCCAACCGGGAGTTAGCATCCATGACCACCAAGCCGGTCTGCCAAGCCGCGGTCGATCTCGTGAAGCATTTCGAGGGCCTGTACCTCAACGCCTATCTCTGCCCGGCCGGCGTTCCCACCATCGGTTACGGCCACACCGCCGGGGTGAAGATGGGCCAGACCATCACCGCCGAGCAGGCCGACGCCTTTCTCGCCTCCGACCTGACCGAGGCGGCGGGCCGCGTCGACGGGCTGGTGAAGGTGGCGCTGAACGACGACCAGCGCGGCGCCCTGTCCTCCTTCGTCTTCAATCTGGGCGCCGGCAGCCTGCAAAGCTCGACCCTGCTGAAGCTGCTGAATGCCGGTGACTACGCCGGGGCCGCCGACCAGTTCGGCCGCTGGGTCTATGCCACGGTGGCCGGCAAGCCGACCAAGCTGGCAGGCCTCGTCGCCCGCCGCGCGGCGGAAGAGGCGCTGTTCCAGGGCCAGACCGCCCAGCCCCAGACCGGGGTGACCACCGCCGACGGCACCGTCTGATCCGCCGTCCCGGCGGGCACGGGGCAAGAGGCGCCTGACAAGAGGCGTTTGACGGGACGGGATGTTCGCACCACATTGGCGAACATCCCACCGCCGTGCTCCGGAATGCCGCCTTGACCGCCTTCGCCTCCGACAGCCTCGCCGCCGCAACTCGCCCCAACCCGAACCGGCCGATCGCCGTCTGGCTTCTGGTCTGCGCCGCCATGGTGCTGGCCATGGCCGTGATCGGCGCCATCACCCGGCTGACGGAATCCGGCCTGTCGATGGTGGAGTGGAAGCCGCTGATCGGCATCCTGCCGCCGCTGTCTTCGGCGGAATGGAACCGCGTCTTCGACCTGTACAAGGCGACGCCGGAATTCCGCATCTACAACAGCCACATGGATCTGGCCGGTTTCCAGTCGATCTTCTGGTGGGAATGGTTCCACCGGCTGTGGGGCCAGCTGATCGGCTTCGTCTTCCTGATCCCCTTCCTGCGCTTCTGGATGCAGGGCCGCATCTCGGCCGAGCTGTGGCCGAAGCTGGCCGGGCTGTTCCTGCTGGGTGGCCTCCAGGGCGGCATCGGCTGGTTCATGGTGAAGAGCGGGCTGGTCGATTCGCCGAACGTCAGCCATTACCGGCTGGCCCTGCATCTCAGCACCGCGATCCTGATCTATGCCCTGCTGCTGCGCACCGCGCTGGGCCTGCTCGATCCGCTGCCGCTGGCCGGCTGGCGGCCGGAATCGGCGCCGTTGCGCCGCCACGCCCGCTGGGCGCTGGGGCTGGTCGCCGTGACCATCGTCTGGGGCGCCTTGGTCGCCGGATCGGATGCCGGCTTCGCCTACAACACCTTCCCGCTGATGGCCGGCCACTGGATCCCGCCGGAGGTCGACACGCTGACCCCCTGGTGGATCAATCCGTTCGAGAACACCGCGGCGATCCAGCTGATCCATCGCGTGCTGGCGATCCTGACCGGCGTGGTGGTGCTGGTGCTGGCCGCCCGCGTCCTCAATGCCCGCCTTCCCGGCCGCGCCGGCCGCGCGGCGCTGGCGTCGGGCGCCATGGTCCTGCTGCAGATCGCCATGGGCATCGCCACGCTGCTGACCGTGGTGTGGATTCCCATCGCCGCCGCCCATCAGGCCGGCGCGATCCTCGTGGTGTCGATGCTGGTGTGGCTGCTGTTCGAACTGCGGTCGATCGGTAGGGAGTAACGCGCGCTGGCTGTATTCTTGCCAGCGCGCAGAGATGCCTGGCAAGATCTACACGGATGTCACGGATTTATACACGGATTACACGGATTTTTTCATGACTTGCCAAGGCGGCTGCTCTTCGGAAGGCCAAGGCCTTGCGGAAGAACATCCGTGACATCCGTGTTTAAATCCGTGACATCCGTGGAGAATTTGTCGAACACGCCCGCACCCCGCAAAAGCGCGAGGCTGCGCGTCACGCCCCCTCGGCCAGATCGTACATCGCGTCGAGGTCGGCGATCAGGACCTTGTTGCCTTCCTGCAGCGAGATCACCCCGGCGGTCTTCAGCTGGGTGAAGGTGCGGCTGACGGTTTCGGTGGTCAGGCCCAGATAGTCGGCGATGTCGGCGCGGCTCATCGGCACGAAGACCGGGTTTTCCTTGTGGCCACGGCGGGCGGCGCGCTGCGACAGCATCAGCAGGAAGGAGCAGATCTTCTCCTTCGCCGTCTTGCGGCCGAGCAGAAGCATCTGGTCCTGCGCGGCGGCCAGCTCGTTCGACGCCATGGAGAACAGGCGCCGCTGCATCTTGGGAAATTCCTCCAGCAGCGCGTCGATCTTCTTGCGCGGGAAGCGGCAGAGCGAGGCGCTGGTCACCGACTCGGCGGTGTAGGCATAGCTGTCGTTGACGGCCAGCCCCAGGAAATCGCCGGTCACCAGGAAGCCGGTGATCTGGCGACGCCCGTCCGGCAGCAGCTTGTACAGCTTCACCGTGCCCGACGTGACGTTGTAGAGCGCGTCGGCGGCGTCACCCTCGGCGAACAGGGTGTGGCCGGCGTCGATGCGCACATTCTGCAGAATGTCGGCAAGACGGCGCAATTCCTCGGGTTCCAGCGCGGCGCACACCGTCAGGCTGCGCACGGGACAGGCCCCGCAGGGATTCATTTCCGTCGCAGCGCTCTTATCGCGAGCGCGGACCATATCGAAGGGTGGCATGGACGAACCCAGCCTTTCATTCCGCATGCGCTCATATTGGTGGCAATCGCTCGGAATCGCAACCTCGCACGCATACGTCCCTTTCATTGCCCGTACAGAATGTGGGCCTATTGCCCGCGCCCGGCCTCCGCCGGCTTGGCAGCCTCATGTCCGGCGCGGGCGGGCGGCGGCAGATCATCGTCGAACAGCACGCGGTGGGCCGCCCCGTCCAGATCGTCGAACTGGCCGGATTTAAGCGCCCACAGAAAGGCCCCCAGCCCCAGACCGCCCAGGCTCAGCGCGATCGCGATCAGATAGAGAAGCTCGTCCATCACCCGAATCCTTACCCGACGCTTCCCGCGCGGCGATGTCCCGCACGGGAAGATCCTTGACGACGGCGCCGCGGGCCAGCCGCAGCGCGTTGAGAATGACGATCAGCGACGAGGACGACATGGCCAGCGCCGCCAGCAGCGGCGTCAGCAGCCCCCCCATCGCGAGCGGCACGGCGCACAGGTTATACACCAGCGCGATGCCGAAATTCTGCTTCACCAGACGGCCGGACCGACGGGCGACCTCCACCGTCTCGACGATCGGGCGCAACAGCCGGCCCTGGAACACCACGTCGGCGGCGGTCTGGCTGACGTCCACCGCGGTGGAGGGCGACATCGACACCGCGGCGGCGGCCAGCGCCGGGGCGTCGTTCAGCCCATCGCCGACCATCAGCACGGTGCGGCCCTCCGCCGCCAGGTCGGCCAGCGCCGCGGTCTTGTCGGCCGGCGTCTGCTCTGCCCGCCAATCGGCGATGCCCAGCCGCTCCGCCACCGCCGCCACCGCGCCCTTGCGGTCGCCCGACAGCAGCTTCACCTCCAGCCCGCGCGCCTTCAGCGCCGTCACCACGGCGGCGGCATCCGGACGCGGGGCGTCGAGGAAGACGATCCGGCGCGGCTCCTCGCCCGGACGGGCCAGCCACAGCTCCGGACCGGCGGCATCCTCGGCACTCGACGGCGCGCCGGTGAAACGGCGGCTGCCCAGCCGCACCTCGCCGTCCGCCGTCTGCAGCGACAGGCCGGCGCCGGCGATCTCGCGCACGCCCGCGGCCACCGGCACCTCCGGCGCGGCGGCGGCCAGCGCGCGGGCCAGCGGATGGCGGCTGGCCGCGGCGAGCGAGGCCGCCAGCGCCAGATCCTCCGCCGGCAGCCCGTCGAGCTGCGGCACCGGGTGCCCCTCGGTCAAAGTGCCGGTCTTGTCGAACACCACCGTGTCGATGGCGGCGAGCCGTTCCAGCGCGGTCGGGCTTTTCAGCAGGGTGCCCTGCCGCATCAGCCGGCCGCTGGCGATCACCTGCACCACCGGCACAGCCAGCGCCAGCGCGCAGGGGCAGGTGATGATCAGCACGGCGATGGCGTTCATCAGCGCGTCCTGCCACACCACCCCGCCCAGCAGCATCCAGGCGGCGAAGGTGGTCAGCGCGGTCAGATGCACGACGGGGGCGTAGAGGCGCGACACCCGGTCGGCGATGGCGACATATTTGGCGCGGCCCTGCTCCGCCACCTCCATCAGCCGGACGATCTCGGCCAGCAGCGTGCCCTCCCCCACCGCGGTGACGGTCAGGCGCAAGGGAGCAGTCAGGTTCAGGGTGCCGGCGAAGACCTGATCGCCCGGCCGCGCGGTGCCCGGCACCGTCTCGCCGGTGATGAGCGCGGTGTCGAGGTCGGACACGCCGTCGGACACCCGGCCGTCGACGGGAATGCGCTCGCCGGCGGCGACCAGGATGGTGCTGCCCGGGCCGACCTGCTCCGGCGCGACCACGGCGCTGGTGCCGTCCGCGTTCAGGATGGTGACGGCGTTGGCGCGCAGGCCCAGCAGCTGTTCCGCCGCCGACCGCGCCCGGCCGCGCGCCCGCTGGTCGAGATAACGGCCGATCAGCAGGAAGAACAGCAGCATCACCGCGCCGTCGAAATAGGCGTGCTCGCCGCTGTGGATCGTCTCGAACAGGCTCATGCCGGTGGCGAGCAGGACGCCGATGGTGATCGGCACGTCCATGTTGGTGCGGCCATGGCTGAGCGCCGACAGCGCCGAACGCGCGAAGGGCCGCAGCGCATAGGCGATGGCCGGCATGCAGACCAGCGCCGAAATCCAGTGCATCAGGTCGCGGGTGGCGGAGCCCATGCCCTGGCTGTGGCCGGCCCAGACCGACACCGACAGCAGCATGACGTTGCCCATGGCGAAGCCGGCCACCGCCATGGCGCGCAGCAGCTCCTTCTCGCTCTTCGCCTGGGCGCCGCCCAGCCGCTCCGGGTCGAAGGGCACGGCGCGGTATCCCAGCTGCGCCACGGTGCCGACCACCGCGTTGGCGTCGGTCTCCTTGGGGTCCCAGCGCACGGTCAGCCGGCGCGTGGTCATGTTCATGCGGGCCTGACCGATGCCCGGCTGGCGGCTGAGCGCCGATTCGATCAGCCAGACGCAGGCCGCGCACTGCATGCCGTCGACCATCAGGTGCAGGCTGCGGCTGCCGTCGGACTCCTCGCGGGCATGCGGCTCGTAATCGGCGGCCGGGGTCTCGTCGGGGCGCAGCGGGCGGGCGGTGGGATCGACGCTGCGGCGCTCGTAATAGCGCTCCAGCCCCAGCCCGCGGACGAGGTCGTAGGCGGCGGCACAGCCGGTGCAGCAGAAGGGACCGGCGCCGTCACCGGCGGTCATGGCACCGGCGATCGTCCCGTTCTGCGCGCCTTCGCCCAGCTCTTGTCCGCAATGGAGGCAGACGGTCATCTCAACGTCACCCTGGCTGTCCCGGTCGCGGCGGTGTCGCCGCCGTCACTGCACCCAGACGCGCTTCTGGTCCTGATAGTCGCCGGTGGCGTGGGTGATGACGAAGCGCATGTCCCACTGGCCTTCCAGATCCAGCTCCACCGGGGCGCCATAGCGGCCCTCGCCCAGATAGGGCAGCGTCAGGCTCTTGTCGTGCCCTTCCGCGGTCGGGCGGATCATCGTCACGGAGACGGTGGCGTCCTTCAGGACCTGACCCTGCTTGTCACGCGCGGTGATGGCGATCACCGCCTTGCGCGGCTCGGTGCTGGTGAATTGGGGCTCGACCTGCCAGCCGCGCTCCGCCTGGGCACGGGCGCCGGCGAGGTCGTTGTTGTAGCCGAGACCCTTGATGAAGTGGTTCTCGGTCTCCACCCCGGTCCAACTCGACATCGCGAAATGGACCATCACCCCGTTCACCGCCAGGACGATCATGAAGACGCCGACGAAGATCCAGGGGATGTACCATCCCGGCTGGCGCGGCGCCTTGCCACGCTTCGGGGGGACGGGGCGGTTTCCGGTGGCGGTGCTGATGCTCATGGTCGGTGGTTGCCCTTCGACTGGTCGGCTGCTTTCGATCGGCGGCGTTCGATCGACGATGTGTGTGGCCGGTCGGGAGGCACTATGGCGACCGATTGCCGCAGGTACATTGCGATGGATCAAATGACAGGAAGTTAACGAAGCGGCCGTCCGACCGCCAGTTACGCATAAGAAAAAGGCGCCGGGGATTGCCCCCCCGACGCCTTTCCGGTCAGTTCCGAACCAGTTCCCCAGTCGGACGGCTTACTTGCCGCCGCCCAGGTTGTGGACGTAGACCGCCAGCGACTTGATCGTCGCGTCGTCCAGACGCTTGGACCAGGCCGGCATCACGCCGGCGCGGCCGTTGGTCACCGTCTCCATCAGCGTCGCCTTGTCGCCGCCGTAGAGCCAGTTGGCCTGCTTCAGCGGCGGGGCGCCGACGCCGTCGATGCCGGCGGCAACCGCACCCTGGGCCGCGTCGCCGTGGCAGGCGGCGCAGTTCTCGTCATAGACGGTCTTGCCCTTGGCGACCTTGCCGGCGTCGGCAGGCTTGCCGTTCAGCGACAGGACATAGTCCGTCACCTGATCGATCTGATCACGGGTGAGGATGCCGTCCTTGCCGAAGGCGGTCATGCCGACGTTCGGGGTGCCGCGGGTGTCGCCGTCATCCGAGCGGATGCCGTGCTGGATGGTCTTGTAGATGTCGGCCGAGGCACCGCCCCACAGCCACACGTCGTCGGCCAGCGTCGGGAAGCCCTTGGCACCCTGGCCGCCGGCGCCGTGGCAGGCGGCGCAGTTCTCGTTGAAGTAGGAGCGGCCGCCGGCCATCGCGAAGCCCAGCAGGTCCTTGTCCTTCTGGATTTCGTCGACCGACTTTGCGGCAATGGCGGTCAGGTACTTGGCCTGGCCGGCCTTCGCTTCCGCCAGCTTGGTATCCAGTTCTTCGCGCTGGGAATAGCCGAGGATGCCCTTCGTGTAGGTCTTGCCCAGCGGCCAGGCCGGGTAGAACACGTAATAGGCCATCGCCCAGGCGATGCAGACGTAGAAGAGATACAGCCACCACTTGGGCAGCGGATTGTTCAGCTCGCGCAGTCCATCCCACTCGTGGCCGGTGGTCTCGACGCCGGACAGCTCGTCCTTGTAATTCTGTGCCATGGTCTAAAGCTCCTGACCATCATCCTTGAGCGGGATCTGGGCGGCGTCGTCGAAGGTGCGGCGGTTGCCGGGCCACATGGCGTAAACCAGGATGCCCGTCAGCAGCAGCATCAACCACACCGTCCAGAAGGACCGAAGCATCACCGTGATCGAATCCAAGTCCATGGATTCCTCCCCCGATTACTGCTGCAGCTGCTTGGACTGGTACTTGGTGAAGTCCACCATGGTGCCCAGCACTTGCAGGTAGGCAACCAGAGCGTCCATTTCGGTGACGGTCTTGCTGCCGGTGAAGTTCGCGACCACGGCCTTCGGGTAGCGCTTCGTCAGGCCGGCGGTGTCACCGTCCGGGTTCTTCTGCGCTTCCAGATCGGCCTTGGCGTTGGCGATCTGCTCGTCGGTGTAGGGCACCCCGACGATCTTCAGGGTCTTCAGGTGGTCGGCGATGTCGCCGTAGCTCAGCGGACGGTCCTTCATCCAGCCGTAGGTCGGCATGATCGACTCCGGCACGACCGCGCGCGGGTTCACCAGATGGGCGACCTGCCAGTCGTTGGAGTACTTGCCGCCGACGCGGGCCAGATCCGGGCCGGTGCGCTTGGAGCCCCACTGGAACGGATGGTCGTACATCGACTCCGCCGCCAGCGAGTAATGACCATAGCGTTCGACCTCGTCACGGAACGGACGGATCTGCTGGCTGTGGCAGTTGTAGCAGCCTTCGCGGAAGTAGATGTTCTGCCCGGCCAGCTCGAGCGGGGAGTAGGGACGGACCCCCTCCACCTTCTCGATGGTCGATTCGATCGTGAAGAGCGGGACGATCTGAACCAGACCGCCGATCGACACGGTGATCAGCACGAGCACGATCAGCAGAAGGGTGTTCCGCTCGATCAGGTCGTGGCTGAAGCCCTTTTTATCCTGAGCCATTTCTCGCATCCTTCCCTAGCGTCAGGCCGCGCCGACCGTCGCCTTGTGCGGCGTGGTGACATAGGGCTTCTCGATGCGGACATCGCCCTTCGCCGTGCGCCACAGGTTGTAGACCATGATGAGAGCGCCGGTGACGAACAGGACGCCGCCCATCGCGCGGATCACGTAGAACGGGTGCATCGCCGCGACGGTCTCCACGAAGGAGTACTGCAGGAAGCCCAGGTTGTCGTAAGCGCGCCACATCAGGCCCTGCATGATGCCCGACACCCACATGGCGGTGATGTACAGCACGATGCCGATGGTGGCGGTCCAGAAGTGGTAGCTGACCAGACGCAGGCTGTAGAGCTGCGAGCGCTTCCACAGCACCGGAACCAGATAGTAGATCGCGCCGAAGGAGATGAAGGCGACCCAGCCGAGAGCGCCGGAGTGCACGTGGCCGACGGTCCAGTCGGTGTAGTGCGACAGGGCGTTGACCGGCTTGACCGACATCAGCGGGCCTTCGAAGGTCGACATGCCGTAGAAGGCGACCGAGGTGACCAGGAAACGCAGGACCGGGTCGGTGCGCAGCTTATCCCAGGCGCCCGACAGGGTCATGATGCCGTTGATCATGCCGCCCCAGGACGGCATCCACAGCATGACGGAGAAGGTCATGCCCAGCGTCTGCGCCCAGTCCGGCAGGGAGGTGTAGTGCAGGTGGTGCGGGCCGGCCCAGATGTAGAGGAAGATCAGGGTCCAGAAGTGGACGATCGACAGGCGGTAGGAATAGACCGGCCGCTCGGCGCGCTTGGGCACGAAGTAGTACATGATGCCCAGGAAGCCGGCGGTCAGGAAGAAGCCGACCGCGTTGTGGCCGTACCACCACTGCACCATCGCGCTCTGCACGCCCGACACGTAGGTGTAGGACTTCATGCCGAACAGCGACACCGGAACGTTGACGTTGTTGCCGATGTGCAGGATGGCAACGGTCAGGATGAACGCCATGAAGAACCAGTTCGCCACATAGATGTGCGACTCGCGCCGCGTCATCACCGTGCCGATGAACTGGACCGCATAGAGCACCCAGACGACCGTCAGGTACAGGTCGAGGATCCACTCGGGCTCGGCGTATTCCTTGCCCTGGGTGAAGCCCAGGACGTAGCTCAGCGCCGCGAGCACGATGAAGACGTTGTAGTTCCAGAAGATGAACTTCGCCAGCCCTTCGCCCCCGAAGAGATGCTGGCGGCAAGTCCGCTGGACCGAATAGAGCGAGGTGGCGAGCAGCACGTTGCCGCCGAACGCAAAAATCACGGCCGAGGTGTGGACCGGGCGCAGGCGCCCGAAGCTCGTCCACTCCAGCCCGAGATTCAGCGCCGGGAAGGCCAGCTGCAGAGCGATGAAGGTGCCGGCCAGGAAACCGACCACGCCCCAGAACACTGCAGCGATAACGAAGAGTCGGATGGCGTCCTCATTGTAACGCACGTCTTCCGACACCCGCTGGCTGCCCAGGGTGGCCCCTGAAGTCAGAGTCGCTGATGTCATACAATCTCTCCCGTTTGCCCCGGGCGGCCGTGGGGCCGCGCCTTCTGGGTTGCACCACCACTGGGTACGTACTGTTAAGGAGCGGGACAGGTTGCACTCGGAAATGCCGAAAGGGACGCCGGGCGCGCCTGTCTCCAATGGACGCCACTATGTGTATGGGGGGGTTCAGCAACATTGATCTACGTCAACGACCCTTGCGGCCCGGGGCTGCCATCGTTCAGTGTCCTTGCAATCGGCCGGACTGAAATGGACGACAGTTTCATCGCCAAACCCCTTGGTCGGCGCCAGATCGACCAAGCCTATCCGCTGGTCTGCGCCATCGCGCCGGGCCTGGGGATCGACCAATGGCGCGCATTTGCCGCAGCGCTGCTCGACAGCGCAACCATGGGCAGCAGCCCCAAGGGCGGGGGCAGGGGAGATGCCGGGACGGACGGCCTGCCCGCGGCCAGGGGCATCATGACCGTGCAGAACGCGCAAGGGTACATGCACGGCCTGTTCTCCTACGCGGTCGAACCGCAGCTCCTCCATGGCCGGACGCTGTGCGTCGACAACTTCGTCGTGCTCGACCTGTTCGACGTCGCCGGCCCCGCCGAGACTCTGCTGCAGGCGATGGAGGGGCTGGCCCGGCGGCTCGGCTGCACCGCCATCCACACCACCCTGCCGGAGCGCTACCTGCCCCGGGACTCCCGCCGCAACCCGATCCCCGACTGCTTCCACAGCGAAGGCCACCGGCAGGAGACCGTCCGCTTCTGCAAGGATCTGGTCGTGGTCAACGACAACGCCCCCGACCTGCCGGACGGCAGCCTGCGCGCCGAGTAGGTGGACAGGACAGCCGGCCATTGCGCGCCAGCGAATTGCCGCTAGGATGCGGCCATGAGCGACACCGGCACCAAACCCGTCAAGAAATACCCCCCGATCCATCTGCAGGCCGGCCGCCAGCGGCGCGTCATGCATGGACATCCCTGGGTCTATTCCAACGAAGTCCAGATGGACAGCATCGCCAAGGCGGTGCCGCCCGGCAGCCCGGTGCGGCTTCTGGACCCCGGCGGGACGCCGCTGGGCATCTACACCTTCAATCCGCACACGCTGATCGCCGCCCGGCTGCTGTCGAACGACCCGGCGACCGTGGTGGACCACGCCTTCATCGCCGGCCGGCTGCGCCGCGCGGTGGAGCTGCGCGACCGGCTGTTCTCCCGTCCCTTCTACCGCGTCGTCCATGCCGAGGCCGACGGGCTGCCCGGCCTGATCGTCGACCGGTTCGACGATGTGGTGACGGTCCAGGCCAACTCCGTCTTCATGGACAGCCGGATCGACGATATCCTGGCCGCCATCGACGAGGTAATGGCGCCGCGCGCGGTCATCCTGCGCAACGACGGCAGCCAGCGCGCGCTGGAAGGGCTGGGCGAGGAGACCCGGCTGGTCAAGGGCGAGATCGACGGCCCGATCCGGCTGGAAGAGAACGGCGTGACCTTCTTCGCCAACCCGCTGGAGGGCCAGAAGACCGGCTGGTTCTACGACCAGCGCGACAACCGCGCCTTCATCGCCTCGCTGGCCAAGGGCGGCCGGGCCATCGACTTCTACAGCTACAATGGCGGCTTCGGCATCCAGTGCGCGGTGGCCGGCGCCACCCATGTGGTCGCGGTGGACCGCTCCGCCCTGGCCCTGGAGAACGCCACCCGCGCCGCCGAGGCGAACGGCGTCGCCGACCGTTTCGAGGCGCGCAAGGCCGACGCCTTCCAGGAGATGGAACGGCTGGGCGAGGCCGGCGAGACCTTCCAAGTGGTGGTCGCCGATCCGCCGGCCTTCGTGAAGTCGAAGAAGGATCTGGCGGCCGGCTCCCGCGCCTACCGCAAGATGGCGCGTCTGGCCGCGAAGATCACGGCGCCGGGCGGCTTTCTGCTCTGCGGGTCGTGCAGCCACAATGTCGATCCGCCGACCTTCGCCGAGCAGGTTGCCCGCGGCCTGCACGACGCCGGCCGCACCGGCCGCATCCTGCGCAGCGCCGGCGCCGGCCCCGACCACCCGGTCCACCCGCACCTGCCGGAGTCGGCCTATCTGAAGGCGATCGTTCTGCAGCTGGATTGATGCGACGGGGAGGCTGCGACAGCCTCCTCACCGCTCGAACAGGCCGACCAGTTCCACATGGGCCGACCACAGGAACTGGTCGACCGGCCAGACCTTCACCAGGCGATAGCCGCCATCCACCAGCACCCGCGCGTCGCGGGCGAAGCTGGCTGGGTTACAGGACACCCCCACCACCCGCGGCACTTTGCTGCCGGCGAGCGCCGCCGCCTGGGCCGCCGCCCCGGCGCGCGGCGGGTCGAACACAACCGCGTCATAGCGGTTGAGGTCCTTCACCCCTAGCGGATTCTCGAACAGGTCGCGCCGCTCCACCGTCAGCCGCAGCCCCTGCACCGCGCGGCCAAGCGCCGCCACCGCCGCCTCGTCGCCTTCCACAGCATGAACCGCGGCCCGTTGCGCAAGCGGAATGGAAAAGGTGCCGATGCCGGCGAACAGGTCGGCGATGCGGGATGCCTGCCCCACCGCCTCGCGCACCGCAGCGACCAGGGCGGCCTCGCCCTCTGCGCTGGCCTGCAGGAAGGCGCCGGGCGGCGGCTGGATCGGAACGCCTGCGAAACGGATAAAGGCCGGTCTGCGGTTCGCCACCGGCTCCGCCGCCGCGCGGTCGGTGGGCTGCCAGGCGATGCGGGCGATGCGCTCCGGTTCGAAAGCGACCAGCGCCTCGCGGGCACCACGATCCAGGCTGCGCGGCCCGACCAGCAGCAGGTCGGCGCCACCCTCAAGATCGGTCAGCACCACGTCGGCGTCACCGCCGTCCGGCAGGATCGCCGCCAGCACGGCGCGCAGAGGCTCCACCAGGGCGAATAGGCGGGGCGCCAGGATCGGGCACTCCTCCAGATCGACCAGCCGATGGCTCTGCCGCTCGTTGAAGCCGAACCAGACGCGCTTGCCACGCTTCAGCGCCGCGAAGCGGGCGCGGCGGCGGGCACCGGCGGGCGTATGCGCCAGCGGTTCCAACACGACGTCGTCCAGCCCGACCCGCTCCAGCGCGCCGCGCACCATCCCGCTGTTCCAGGCGGCGTACGTCGCATCGTCCATCTGCTGCAGCGTACAGCCGCCGCAGCGGCCGAAATGGCGGCAGGGCGGGGTCTGGCGGCCGGGGCCGGGCTCAAGAACCTCAAGCAGGTCTGCCCGTACGCCCTCCCCTTTCCCGTCGCCCTCGGCGACACGTACACGCACGCGGTCGCCGGTCACCGTGTAGGGCACGAACAGGCGAAGACCCTCGGCGAACGCGATCCCGTCGCCACGCGCACCGACATCGGCGATGGCGACCTCAATTTCCCGCAACTCAGTAGGCGCATGGGTGGGCGGCTGGGCGGTCTTGCGGGCGGGCGGGCGTCCCTTGGCGAAGGGGCGCTTGCCGGAAGGGCGCTGGGGTGAGCGCGTCATATGTCGGGGTTCCGATGGTACGGGGCTGCGGCGCCTCCCTTTACGCCTCCAGCAGCTTGGCGCGCAACGGTTCCGGGATCGGGGTCGGGCGATGGGCCGCCTTGTCGACGATCACCGCCACCGCTTCCTGCGTGGCGATGCAGAGGTCGCCCAGGAAGATGGCGCAGCCCAGCGTGATCGAACTGTTGCCCAGCCGCAGCGTCCGCGCGCCGATCCGGACCGTGTTGGGATAGAGCAGTTCCGCCTTGTACTCGATCACGCTGCGGGCCAGGACGACGGTCCACGGAACCTCGTCGGTGAAGCCGCCGACCTGATGGATCAGGGCGACGCGCGCCTGTTCGAAATAGACGCCGAGGGCGTTGTTGTTGACATGCCCCACCGCGTCGAGGTCGTTGAAGCGCACGCGCTCCTCCCACCAGAAGCGGTAGAGGTCGGGGCTGGTCAGGTCGGGCGTCCCGGTCATGCTGTCTCTCTTGCCGTATAGGTCAACGCGTCTCCGGACTGTGGCGTATGGTCCGGGGCGGCGCAAGCCCGGCCTCCCGTTTCGCGGCCTCTATTTGCGGCCGCGACAGCGAATTCCCGCGCCAATCGCCGATTGGGCGTGTTATTGGAGTCGGACCAACCCTCCGCAACGGACCGGACGATGAGCAAGGACACCACCAACCAGACGGCCGAAGCGCTGTTCGAAAAGGCGCTGTCGATCGCCGAAAGGCATCTGGATGAGGCGATCAAGGAAGGTGGCCCGCTCGGCCCCTACATCGCCGTCGCCATGATCGAGGCCGCGGTGAACGCCGCCGTGGACGAGACCAGCCACGAAGACGTCATCGACATGCTGCGCGACCTCGCCGCCCAGATCGAGGCGGACGCCGACGAGGCGGAAGAGGACTGAGGATTACGCTGTAACGGACCCTGCCTGCCGGCGCGCCTCGCGCCGGCGCAGGATCTCGTAGACGACGGCGCCCAGGATGGTCAGCGCGATCAGCACCAGCGACAGCGCGTTGACCGCCGGGGTCAGCCCGGTGCGCACCTTGGTCGCGATGTAGACGGTCAGGGTGGTATCCAGCCCACGCACGAACAGCGTGGTGTTGTAGTTCTCGAAGCTCTGCAGGAAGGCCAGCAGGGCCGCCGACAGGATCGCCGGCATCAGGTACGGCAGCGTGATGCGCCGGAACACCTGCCCATGCGTGGCGCCGAGGTCGAGCGCGGCCTCCTCCAGCGCCGGATCGAACCGCTCCAGCCTTGCCGAGAACAGCAGCATGGCATAGGCGGCGATGAAGCTGGACTGCGCCACCACGGTCAGGAACAGCCCGCCGCTGACCCCGAACCACTCCCGCCAGAACACCAGCGTCGAAATGCCGACGATCACCCCCGGCGTCAGCAGCGGCGACACCATCAGCGCGTAGAGGAAGGTCTTGGCCCGGCTGTGCAGCCGGTCGAGCAGCAGCGCCGCCGCCAGCCCCAGCGGCACCGCCAGCGCGATCACCCCCGCCCCGACGATCAGGCTGGTGCCCAGCGCCGCCCACATGCGCTGGTCCTCCCACAGCGCCTGGAACCAGCCGAGCGTGAAGCCCATCCAGGGCGTCACGGTGGGAAAGCGGCTGCTGTTGAAGGTCGCCACAGCCATGATGCCCAGCGGCAGGAACAGATAGCCGAAGAACAGCACCAGATAGGCGCCGGTCAGCAGGCGGCGGAGTCGGGCGGCGGTCATGGCTTGAGGCTCACTTCACGATGGCTCATTTCGCTATATCGGCCAGCCCGACGCGGAACAGCCGCATCGCGCCGAGGATGAAGCCGATGCACAGCACCAGCAGGATGAAGGCGTAGGCCGCCCCCTGGTTCCAGTTCCCACCCTCGAAGAACCAGTTGTAGATGATCTCGGTGAACCAGCGGCTGTTCGGCCCGCCCAGCAGCGCCGGCACGGCATAGCTGCCGGCGGCCAGCATGAAGGTCATGATGCAGCCGACGGCGATGCCGGGCTTCGCGTGCGGCAGCACGATGCGGCGATGGATGCGCAGCCAGCCGGCGCCCAGATCCCGCGCCGCCTCGATCTGGTTGCGGTCCAGCGATTCGATGGCGTTGTAGAGCGGGAAGACCATGAACAGGATGTAGACATACACCATCCCGACGATCACCCCGCCGTCGCCGCCCAGGAAGCGCTGCGGCTCGTCGATGATGCCCAGCCCCAGCAGAATCGCGTTCAGCGGCCCGTTGAAGGCCAGGATGATGTACCAGGAGAAGGTGCGCAGAAGCTCGTTGATCCAGAAGGGCACGACCAGCATCAGGATCAGCAGCGGCAGCCGCCGCTTCGGCGCCACCTGCGCCAGATAGAAGGCGACCGGATAGCAGACCGCCAGCGTGGTCGCGGTGACCAGCGCGCTGGCCCAGATCGTCTTCAGGAAGATCGACAGGTGGATGCTGTTGGTCCACAGCGTCAGGTAATTCCTGACCGTGAACACATCCTCCGGCCCGCCGATCTTGGACGGCGGCAGCGACGGCCGGAAGGAGAAGCCGATCATCATCAGCTGCGGCAGCACCACCAGCAGCGCCAGCCACAACGCCACCGCCAGCAGGATCACTCCGGTCAGAACCGGGCCGTACCGGCGAAGAACCTCCGTCATTCGGGCGCTGCTCCAGCCTGTGGGACCGGTTTGACGCCTAACATGGGGATTCCCGCCGGCGCAAGCGCGGCTATATGACGATGACGTTCAGCCGAATGGAGTGGTCGGTGTCCCGATACAGCAGCCCCAGCAACCACGCCCCTCGGCCGTCTTTCCCGCGAAGGCGGGAATCCAGCCGATGCAGGCGCTTGACCGGGAAGCCTGGGTCCCCGCCTTCGCGGGGATGACGGCCGGAAAAGGCTCAGCCCAGATTGTGCTTTGCCACCACCGCGGCGAAGTCGTCGCCGAAATGCTCGCCGACGCGGATGACGGAGACGCCGTACGGAATCTCCTTCAGCGACGGGTGGTCGAGGTTCAGCGAGGTCAGCAGCGCCATCGGCACATGCTGGGTCACGCTCATGGCGCGCAGGCCGCGGATCAGGTCGAGGCCGGACAGCCCGTCCATCACCATCGAGGCGATGACCATGTCCGGCGGCACGCGCACGGCAAGGCTGATCGACTCGATCGGGTCGGTCACCGTCATGGTGCGGAAGCCGCAGGCCGCCAGCTCCGTCCCCAGCTTCTTGGCGACGACCTTGGACGGGGTCACCAGCATGATCTCGACGTTGCGGACATCGACGTCGGTGACTTGGAACTCGTAGCGGACCGGCAGGGCACGGATGATCCGGTTGGTCTCGGCCAGCAGCGGCTGTTCGGCGCGGTCGACCAGTTCGGCGATGCGGTCGATGAAGATCTGGGCGTCGACCAGCTGCTTCTCGTCCAGCCGCTTCAGGCCGCTGAGGTAATCCTCCAGACGGTGGGCGACGAGGCTGACGGTGGGATAGCCGAAGCTGGTGCCCATGCCCTTGAAATTGTGGGCTTCCAGCCGCAGGACGCCGATGGTGTCCGTGTCGCTGCGCTCGCCCTTCACGCGGTCCGCCAGCGCCGCGTTCATCAGCTCCAGCCGATCGCGCGCGTCGTCCACGAACTCCATGCGCAAGCGGTCTTCGAGGTCGTCGGTCGACAGGGACGAGGCCATGGAGAGGATTCCGGCTGGGAAAAGGGGTACCCCGAAGGTACACCAAAACCGCACGCCGAAACAGACGCGGCGCGCCCCTATTCGATAAGGACGCGCCGCGCGAAATAAAACCTTAGGTCCCGCAGGGAATTACAGACGGGAGAGCAGCTCCTGAAACCAGGCCAGACGCTCTTCCGTCTGGGCGATGTCGCGGTCCAGCCAGGAGGCGAAATGGCCGTCGCTGCCGACATCCGCCCGCTTCAGGTCGCCCAGCCGGGCCAGCTCGGTCTCGCTGAGCGCCACGAGATTGTCGATCTGGTCGCGCTGCGACTCGACATCCAGCAGATGCAGGAAGCGCAGCTTCAGCGCGGTGACCAGCTTGTTCAGCCCGTCGGCCGACGGCGCGCGGACATTGGCGCGCATCAGCGTGTCGAACTCCGCCCGGCCGGTCTCGGTCGGACCCAGCAGGGCGTTGTCTTCCATGCCGCTGCCGTCCAGCGCCTCGATCAGCCCCTCGTAGCGCAGCATCTCCAGCGAGGTGCCCATCAGGTCCAGCGACGGACCCATCATACGATCGAGGAAATGACGGACGGAGCCGGCCAGATCGGCGTAACGCAACGGACCGCCCTGGATCAGCGTGCCCAGGACGACGAGGCGCACGGCCTCCTTCGGCATCAGCGAGTTGTCACGGTACATGGCGAACCCCCTGGGCGATGCCCTGGATTGAAGGATGGACGGCAAGCGCAACGGCCGGCCCGCAGCAACGAAGCTGCGAACCGATCGCAACGCTATCCCTCAAAATAGGGGTGCACACGCCATCTGTCCAGAGGACAAAAGGCCCCTATCGCCGAAAGGGTCTTTCCCGGGCTTTCCGAGGGGGTGCGACTCAGGCGGCGAGACGCAGGTCCAGCCGGCTCCAGACATCCAGCAGCGCCTCGACCAGCATGCCCATCTGCGCGTCGGTGTGCAGCGGGGTCGGGGTGAAGCGCAGCCGCTCCGTCCCACGCGGGACGGTGGGATAGTTGATCGGCTGGACATAGATGTTGTGCCGGTCCAGCAGCTCGTCGGACGCGCGCTTGCAGCGGTGGGCGTCGCCGACCATCAGCGGCACGATGTGGCTGACCGACGGCATCACCGGCAGGCCGGCATCGGCGAACATCCGCTTCAGCGTGGCGGCGCGCTCCTGGTGCTGCGTCCGTTCGACCTGGCTGTTCTTCAGGTGGCGGATGGAGGCCAGCGCACCCGCCGCCAGCACCGGCGACAGCGAGGTGGAGAAGATGAAGCCGGCGGCGAAGCTGCGGACGCAGTCGATCAGCGCGGTGGAGCCGGTGATGTAACCGCCCTGGACGCCGAAGGCCTTGCCCAGCGTGCCCTCGACGATGGTCAGCCGGTCCATGGCGCCGTCGCGCTCGGCCACGCCGGCGCCGCGGGCTCCGTACATGCCGACGGCGTGCACCTCGTCGAGATAGGTCATGGCGCCGTGCTTGTCGGCGACGTCGCACAGGTCATGGATGGGGGCGATGTCGCCGTCCATCGAATAGACGCTTTCGAACGCCACCACCTTGGGCCGGCCGGGGGCGATGCCCGACAGCAGCTCGTCCAGGTGCTTGGGGTCGTTGTGGTGGAAGATGTGCTTCTCGGCGCCCGAATTGCGGATGCCGGTGATCATCGAGTTGTGGTTCAGCGCGTCCGACAGGATCACGCAGTTGGGCAGGATCTTGCCCAGCGTGGTCAGCGTCGCGTCGTTCGACACATAGCCCGAGGTGAAGAGCAGCGCCGCTTCCTTGTGGTGCAGGTCGGCCAGTTCGCGCTCCAGCAGCACATGGTAGATGTTGGTGCCGGAGATGTTGCGGGTGCCGCCGGCGCCGGCGCCGACCTGATCCAGCGCGTCGTGCATCGCCTTCATCACGCTGGGGTGCTGGCCCATGCCGAGATAGTCGTTGGAGCACCAGACCGTGACCGGACGTTCGCGCCCGTTGGAATCGCGGAAGGTCGCCGTCGGGAAATTGCCCGCATGGCGTTCCAGATTGGCGAACACCCGGTAGCGGCCGTCCTGCTTCAGGGTCGCAATCTGGTTGCGGAAGAAAGTTTCGTAATCCATCGCGCGTTCCCGTTCGCGTTCATCCACTAAGGATCGGCTGCACCGGTTGAAGGCATATGGGCTAGGCCATTCGGTCGGCGCATCGAATAGGATGGCATGATCCTTACCGTCACGCCACCCGGCATTGATCGAAATCAAGCCAATGTCATATGGGACCTTCGCACAAGTGGCGGGCTCCCATGTCCTGCGGATGCCGCATATCGGCTTCCCGCCGACAGTCCGGCCGCACGGCGATGACTTGACCGAAGCGGCAATTGTATGGGCGGGAACTTTCCGCATAACCATGGCTGCAGTCTGGAAATACGTGCGTATGCCTGCGCCGATCCCCGGCGGCCGGACCCGGTTGCGGTATGCACAGCGACACGTTCCGGGGTTGCGGGCTTTTTCAACAAATCTGTTGAAGGAGAAAAACTATCACTGCCATCATCTCCCGCGCGCATGCCAGCAGGGAGGGCAAGATGGCGAAGCGGATCGTCCTGTGTTTCGACGGCACCTGGAATACGCCGGGCAGCGGCGACAACCCTGATAACAACAGGCAATCGACCAACGTCTGGAAATTTTATAAATCGGTACGGCCCGGCGCCGACGACGGCACGACGCAATACAGCTTCTACGATTCCGGCGTCGGCGCCGACGAGAACGGCAACATCATCCACGACTGGCTCAATCATATCTTTGGCGGTGCCTTCGGTCTGGGTCTGGACCAGAAGATCAAGGACGGCTACCGCACCCTCGCCAAACAGTATGTGGACGGCGATCAGGTCTTCATCCTGGGCTTCTCTCGCGGAGCCTACACCGCCCGCAGCCTTGTCGGGCTGATCCGCAACGCCGGCCTGCTGCCCGCCGACAAGCTGGACCAGACGGACGCCGCCTATGAGCTTTACCGCACGCGGGATGAGGGTCCGGATGTAGACGAGGCGAAGCAGTTCCGCGACACCCACGGCTCCCGCCTGATTCCAATCCATTTCCTCGGCGTCTGGGACACGGTCGGTGCGCTGGGCATACCGCTTGGCATCTGCGAACATCTGGACGAGAAGCTTTACGGCTTCCACGACACCGAACTCAGCGGTCTGGTCCGCAACGCCTTTCAGGCCCTGGCGATCGACGAGCACCGCAAGACCTTCGCCGCCTCCGTCTGGGATCCGAAGGACAAGCCGGCACAGCGGGTGGAGCAGCGCTGGTTCGTCGGCTGCCATTCGAATGTCGGCGGCGGCTATGAGGACGACCAACTGTCGAACATCGCATTGCAATGGATGATGGAGCGGGCTGCCGAGTGCGGACTGGCGCTTGATCCCGAATGGATGCCCCGGGTGACGCCCGACGACGCGCTGGGCAAGATCGTCGATTCCTATGCCGAGTTCCTGGATGGCCTCGGCAGGCTGTCGGAGCCGCGCCATTACCGCCCGGTCTGCGTCCTGCCCTACAGCGAGGAAAACCTGCACGAGTCGGTGCCGCAACGCGCCGCAGGTGATGCGGGCTATGCGCCGCCCAATGTCGGCTTCCGCAAGGCGCTGGTGCAGTTCGGCACCTGATTGCCGAAATCACAACGAAAAACGGGGCGGAGCCGTCCTCCGGCGCCCGCCCCGTTTACCGGTCGCTTGAGCGGTCCTTACTTGGTGCCGAACATGCGGTCGCCGGCGTCGCCCAGGCCGGGGACGATGTAGGCGTCCTCGTTCAGATGGCTGTCCAACGCCGCGGTGAAGACCTTCACGTCCGGGTGCGACTCATGGAAACGGCGCACGCCCTCGGGCGCGGCGACCAGCGCCATGAAGCGGATGTTGTCGTCGTCGACGCCATGGCGGTTCAGCACGTCGCAGGCATGGGCGGCGGAGTTGCCGGTCGCCAGCATCGGGTCGACGACGATGAACAGCCGCCCTTCGGCCGGCGGCAGCTTCACCAGATATTCGTGCGGCTGCTTGGTGTCATGGTCGCGGTAGAGGCCGATATGCCCCTCGCGCGCCGACGGCACCAGCTCCAGCAGCCCGGCCGACATGCCGAGCCCGGCGCGCAGAACCGGCACGACCGCCAGCTTCTTGCCCAGGATCACCGGCGCGTCCATCGGCTGCAGCGGCGTCTCGATCCGCTCGGTGGTCAGCGGGATGTCGCGCGTCAGCTCATAGCCCATCAGCAGCGAGATCTCGCGCAGCAGGGTACGGAACCCGCCGGTCGACCGCTCCTTGTTCCGCATATGGGTCAGCTTGTGCTGGATCAGCGGATGGTCGAGGACGAACAGGTTGGGAAATTCGGGCAGGGTGCGCATGGAATCCGGATCACGGCTGACGGTAAGGTTATCGCGATCCTAGCGCGTCAGGGGGGCCGGGGCCAAGGGGGCTGACCGGCGGGGCGTCGCTTGTCCCTATCCCCGCCCCGCCTTCGCCGCCGCCGGCTTCGGTTCCGGACGGTCGATGCCGTAGCGGATCACGCGGTTGCGGCCGGAATTCTTCGCCTGATAGAGCGCGCGGTCGGCGCAGACCACCAGATCGTCGACGGTCAGGTCGGACACCGCCTCCACCAGCCCGAAGGAGGCGGTGACGGGGATCATCCGGCCGTCGGGCAGCACCACCGGCGAGCGCATCAGGTCGACGCGCAGCCGTTCGATCACCTCATAGCCCTCGTCCAGCCGGGTTTCCTTCAGGCAGACCAGGAACTCCTCGCCGCCCATGCGGAAGGCCTCGTCGAAGCTGCGGACGCCGCGGCTGATGACGGCGGCGGTCGCGGCCAGCACCCGGTCGCCGATGTCGTGGCCATAGCTGTCGTTGATGCCCTTGAACTTGTCGATGTCGCACAGCGCGACGCAGAAGGGCTGTCCGGTGCGGCGGTAGCGGTTGTGCTCGCGCTCCAGCGCCTCGCCCATGCCGCGCCGCGTGCGCAGGCCGGTCAGCGGGTCCAGGCCGGAGGCGGCGGCGGCAAAGGCGCGCTCCATCCGGCGCAGGTGCAGCATGAACTCCTCGAAGCGGCCGACCACCCCCTCGAACTCGGCCTCGGTCGGCAGCTCGCCGCCGGACGCCTTCAGCAGGATCAGCCGGGCCTGCCGGTGCATCTGCTCGTGCAGGGTCGCCAGCTTCTGCACCGCCGGCTGCTGCAGCAGGTCGTCGCGGCTGGCGGCCTGACACCAGGCCTGGAAAGAGGCCGGGGCCGACGACCGCTCCCCGCCACGCCCCTCACGGTAGAAAACGGCGCGCTGCCACTGGCCGATCCAGCGCAGATGCTCGTCGAGCACGGCGCCGAGCGCCTCGGTTGTGGACGGAGTGGTCGAATCGCTCATGGGCGCATCCTACCCGACGGCGCAAGGTCCCGCCATGCGACCAAGATAAGCCGCAGCATTCGTCTAAAACAGGGCGCTTTCGCCGAAAAACGGCCTCAAAGCGCCGCCACCGCCGACAGGAAGGCGCGGACCAGCGCCGGGTCCTTGTGGCCGGGGCGATCCTCCACGCCGGACGACACGTCGACCTCGCTGGTGCCGGTGACCCGCACCGCCTCGGCGACATTCTCCACCGTCAGCCCGCCCGACAGCATCCAGGGGCGCGGCCAGCTGCGCCCGGCCAGGATCGTCCAGTCGAAGGCGATGCCGTTGCCGCCGGGCAGCGCCGACACCTTGGCCGGCGGCTTGGCGTCGAACAGCAGGCGGTCGGCGACCTCCGCCGCCTCCATCGCCGTGGTCAGGTCTTCCGGCCCGCCGATCTTGACCGCCTTCATCACCGGCAGGGCATAGCGGCCCTTGATCTCGACGATGCGGCGCGGCGTCTCGGCGCCATGCAGCTGGATCAGGTCGAGCGGGACCTGCCCGGTGACATGCTCCAGGAACTCGTCGTCGGGATCGACGAACAGCCCGACGGAGCGAACGCCGGTCGGCAGCAGCCGCGCCAGTTCCGCCGCCATCGGCGGGGCGATGGCGCGCGGGCTGCGCGGGTAGAAGACGAAGCCGACATAGCGCGCCCCGCCGGCGACGGCGGCGCGCAGGCTTTCGGGCTCGCTCAGCCCGCAGATCTTGGCGGCGACGGTCATGCGGTCCCCTCAATTTCGGCGACGATGCGGCGGGCGGCGGCGGCCGGATCGGCATCGGCGGTGATCGGCCGGCCGATGACCAGATGGTCGGCGCCGGCGGCCAGCGCCTCCGCCGGAGTCATGATGCGCTTCTGGTCGTTGGTGGCGGCCCAGGCCGGGCGGATGCCGGGCACCATCAGGATGAAGTCGGGACCGCAGGCCGCCCGCACCAGCGCCACCTCGGCCGGGGAGCAGACTACGCCGTCCACCCCCGACGCCTTGGCCAGCTTCGCCAACCGCACCACCTGATCGGCCACCGGCACCGACTGGCCGACGGCCCCCAGGTCACCCTCGTCCAGGCTGGTCAGCACGGTGACGGCCAGGATCTTCGGCCGGTCGGCCCCGGCGCTGGCCGCCGTCTCCGCCGCCGCGCGCATCATCGCCGGCCCGCCGGCGCTGTGGATGGTCATGAAGGCCGGCTTCAGCGGCAGCGCCGCGCGCACGCCGCCCGCCACCGTGTTGGGGATGTCGTGCAGCTTCAGGTCGAGGAACAGCGGCGGCCCATCCTCCCCCACCACCGCGCGGACGCCGGCTGGCCCCTGGGCGATGAAGAACTCCAGCCCCAGCTTGATGCCGCCGACGGCCCCCGCCACCTGCCCGGCGATGCGGCGGGCGGCGTCGATCTCGGTGGTGTCGACGGAGCAATAGATGCGCGAGGCTGGCGCGGTCATGGGAAGGCGGTCTCCAGAACCCGAATGCGAATGGTCCGGCACCCTAGCAAGGGATGGGGCGGTACGCCAGTTTCAACCCCTCCGCTCCCCCATCCACTGCTCTGCCGTCCAGCGCTCCAGCGCCGCGAACAGCGCGGCGGCGGTGGCGCAGGCGGTGGCAAGCGCGGCCGGATCGGCAAGCTCCTCCTCCAGCCGCCCCATCAGCGCCTTCCACGCCCCGGCCATGTCCAGCCCATCCGACGCCAGGAAGCGCGCGCCGCGCCGGGCGTCGTAACCCAGCGCGCGGGTGATCCCCGGCAGCATCGCCCGCCCGCCATGGGCGGAGCCGTCCAGCACATAGCGCGCCGCCAACCGGGCCCGCGCGCTGTCCAGCGGCGGCAGGTCCGTCATCTCCGCCAGCCCGTCCGGATCGGTGCCGAGAACCCGCAGATCCTCGCGCAGCAGCGCCAGCCGCGCCGCGCCCGGCCCCTCCCCCAGCGCCCGTTCCACCGGCGCGTTGAAGCCGTAGAGCACGGCCAGCGCCCGGGCATACTGGTCGGCGGTGATGTCCGGCCGGACCAGCGGCTGCAGCACCGCCGCCTTGTCCAGCCGGTCGTGACTCTCCCGCGTCGCGGCGCGCAGCGCCTGCCTTGCCGGTCCCATCAATCGTGCTCCGCGCTTCCGCTCAGGTCGAGGCCAGCACGCCGGACAACGGCGCGGGTCCGCCGCCATCGGGCGCTTGGTTGGACGCCCCATTGGACGCCCCATTGGCCCCCTGGCTGGCTTCCTGCTGCCGCGTCCACAGGGCGGCATAGGCGCCGCGGGCGGCCAGCAGGTCGGCATGGTGGCCGCGCTCGATCACCCGGCCGGCCTCCAGCACCAGGATCTCGTCGGCGTCGATCACGGTGGACAGCCGGTGGGCGATCACCAGCGTGGTGCGGCCGCGGCTGACCTCGCGCAGGTTGGCCTGGATTTCCCGTTCGGTGTGGGTGTCGAGCGCGCTGGTCGCCTCGTCGAACAGCAGGATCGCCGGATCCTTCAGGATGGTGCGGGCGATGGCGACGCGCTGCTTCTCGCCGCCGGACAGCTTCAGCCCGCGTTCGCCCACCGTGGTCTGGTAGCCGTCGGGCAGCGCCATGATGAAGTCGTGGATGTGGGCCAGCCGGGCCGCCCGCTCCACTTCCGCCGGGCTGGCGCCGGGGCGGCCATAGGCGATGTTGTAGAAGACGGTGTCGTTGAACAGCACGGTGTCCTGCGGGACGATGCCGATGGACGCGCGCAGCGAGGACTGGGTGACGTCGCGGATGTCCTGCCCGTCGATCAGCACCCGGCCGCCGTTGACGTCGTAGAAGCGGAACAGCAGCCGGCTGATGGTGGACTTGCCCGCCCCGGACGGGCCGACGATGGCAACCGTCTTGCCGGCCGGCACGGTGAAGCTGACATCCTTCAGGATCGGCCGGCGCGGATCGTAGCCGAACTCCACCCCCTCGAAGCGCAGCTCCGCCCCCTCGACCGCCAGCGGCTTCGCCTCTGGGCCGTCGGCCACCTCGCGGTCGACCGCCAGCAGCGTGACCATCGACTCGATGTCGATCAGCGACTGCTTGATCTCGCGATAGACGACGCCGAAGAAGTTCAGCGGCTGGTAGAGCTGCAGCAGATAGGTGTTCACCAGCACGAAGTCGCCCAGCGACATGCTGCCGTCGACGATGCCCTTGGCGGCCATGCCCATCACCACCGCCAGCCCCAGCGAGATGATCGCCGACTGGCCGACATTCAGCAGCGACAGGCTCTGCTGGCTGCGCACCGCCGCCTTCTCGTAGCTCTGCAGCGCACCGTCGTAACGGCGGGCCTCATGCTCCTCGTTGCCGAAATACTTGACCGTCTCGTAGTTCAGCAGGCTGTCGATCGCCTTGGTGTTGGCCTTGCTGTCGGTGTCGTTCATCTGCCGGCGGAACTTGATGCGCCATTCCGACACGAAGAAGGTGTAGAGGATGTAGCCCATCACCGTGACGAAGGTCGCCAGCGCGAACCAGATGCTGAACAGCTTCCACAGGATGGCGCAGACCAGCGCGATCTCCACCAGCGTCGGCACGATGGAGAACAGGGTGTAGCGCAGCAGCGACTCAATGGCCCGGGTGCCGCGTTCCAGCGAGCGGGTCAGGCCGCCGGTCTGGCGTTCCAGATGGAAGCGCAGCGACAGGGCGTGCAGGTGCCGGAACACCGACAGCGCCACCCGGCGGATGGTCCGCTGCGCCACGGTGGCGAAGACGGCGTCGCGCAGCTCGGCGAAGATCAGCGAGGTCACACGGGCAAGGCCGTATGCGACGATCAGTCCCAGGGGGATGGTCACCGCCGCGCCCGGCCCAACGCTCCCGCCCGCAGAGGCAGGCGTCAGCGCGTCCACCGCATGCTTGTAGAAGATCGGCACATAGACGTTGGCGACCTTGGCGCCGATCAGCAGCAGCATCGCCGCCACCACCCGGATCCGGGTTTCCAGGGAATCGCTGGGCCAGATATAGGGCGCCAGCGAGCGCATCGCGGCGCGCAGGTCGCCGGACGGGCGGGTGAAGGCGCTGTTTTCGGAGGTCGGCGGAAGGCTGCGGCGCATCTTCTTCTTCGGTGGTCTCTGCGGGTTTCGGGAAACCAGCCCAGGGAATGGGCCAGACCATGGCACCGCCCCGAAATGCTGTTCAGGCGACCTAACCTAGGGACCGGTGCGGCATCGTCAAAGCCCCGCGCCGCGACTTTGACACGATTTTGCCGCGGCCCAGGGACGCTTTCCCTGCATTTCCTTGCGCCATGGCAACGGACTGGAAACCATCTTCCTCTACCCTGCCGGGCGTATCGCGTTCGATCCGCACCGCAGACCAAGGCATTTGACCATGCAGAACGCCAGCTTCGCCGGCCGATTCAAGGTGGGCACCCGCATCCAGGTGGGGTTCCTTCTGATCCTCGTCCTCCTCGCCCTGGTGGCAGCACTCGGCGTACGGTCGCTGTCGACGGTGGAGGACGGATTCACCCGCTATGGGTCGGTTTCGGACAACTCGATCCGGATTTCCGACATCGACAGCCTGGTCGCGAACATGCGGCGCAACGTGGTCAACTATTCCTTCTCCGGCAACGACGCGCTGATCGCACCGACCCAGGCGCAACAGAGGACGCTGGGCGAGATGCTGCGTGCCGCCCGCGACGCGACGCTGGACGATGGCCGTCGTGCCAACATCGAGCGGATGATCCAGAAGATCGACAGTTACAGCGCCAATTTCAGCCAGCTGGTCAAGGCGCGCGAGCTGCGCGACCGGCTGGTGCCGGAAGAGCTGATGCCGCTGGGCATGAAGGCGCGCGAAGCCTTGAGCCAAGTGATGACCACGGGTATCGCCACCGGGAACTTCGAAGCCGCCGCCCATGCCGGACAGGCGCAGGAAACGCTGATCCTTGCCCGCCTGGGCTCGCAGCGCTTCCTGACCGAGCCGTCGGCCAAGGCCGCGGACGAGGTGCGCGGCCAGATGGACGGCTTCATCAAGGCCGCCCGCAAACTGGCCGATACCCTCACGGATCCGGCGCACAAGCGCGCTGCCGAAGAGGCTGCCCAGACTGCCGGCCGTTACCTGGAAAGCTTCAACCGCGTCGTCACCGCCGTGAACGAGGCCCAGACGCTGGCCTTCACCACCATGAGCGCGGAGGCGGAGGAATTCGGCGATCTGGTGACGAAGACCGTCGCCTCGCAGAGCGAAGTCCGCAAGGCGATGCTGACCGGCGCGCAGAGCGACATGGAGACCACCACCAAGCTGCTGATCGGCATGGCGGTGGGCGCCTTCGTGCTCGGCATCCTGGTGGCGCTGATCACTGCGCGCTCCATCGTCCGCCCGGTGGTGCAGATGACCGGCACCATGACGGAGCTGGCCGCCGGCAACCTCGCCGTCGACGTGCCCGCCCTGGAGAACCGCGACGAGATCGGCAGCATGGCCAAGGCCGTGCTGGTGTTCAAGGACAACGCCGTCGAGAAGAAGCGGATGGACGAGGCCGAGCGCGAGCGGCTGGAGGCCGAGCGCCGCGCCGCCGAGGCCCAACGCGCCCGCGAGCAGGCCATCGGCGAGGAGATCGCCGGCCTGATCGACGCCGTGTCGAAGGGCGACCTCGATCGCCGCATCGATCTGGCCGGCAAGGACGGCTTCTACAAGACCATGTCGCAGGGCATCAACCGCCTGACCGACACGGTGGAGGCGGTCATCGCCGACCTGGGCGAGGTGTTGAGCGCACTGGCCCAGGGCGACCTGAACCGCCGCGTCACCCGCGACTACCAGGGCGCCTTCGAGCGGGTGAAGACCGACGTCAACGCCACCTCCACCCGGCTGGCCGAGATCGTCGGCCAGATCACCCAGGCGGCCGAGACCATCGCCGCCGCCGCCGCCGAGGTGTCGCTGGGATCCTCCGACCTCGCCGACCGCACCGAGCAGCAGGCCTCCTCGCTGGAGGAGACCGCGGCCAGCATGGAAGAGCTGGGGGCGACCGTGCGCTCCAACGCCGAGAACGCCCAGCGCGCCAACGTGATGGCCGCCCAGGCCCGCGGCTCCGCCGAATCCGGCGGCGGCGTCGCCGGTTCGGCCATCGAGGCGATGCGCCGGATCGAGGAATCGAGCCGCAAGATCACCGACATCATCGGCGTGATCGACGAGATCGCCTTCCAGACCAACCTCTTGGCGCTGAACGCCGCGGTGGAGGCGGCGCGGGCCGGCGACGCCGGGCGCGGCTTCGCCGTGGTGGCGCAGGAGGTGCGGCAGCTCGCCCAGCGCTCCGCCCAGGCGTCGAAGGAAATCAAGGGCCTGATCCTGGACAGCGATGCCCAGGTGAAGGACGGCGTCGATCTGGTCAGCAAGGCCGGCGACGCGCTGCAGGGCATCGTGTCCGGCGTGCAGCAGGTGGCGACCCTGATCGCCGAGATGGCGTCGGCCTCGGCCGAGCAGGCGACGGCGCTGGACGAGATCAACTCGACCGTCGCCAACATGGACGAGATGACGCAGAAGAACGCCGCCCTGGTGGAGGAGACCACCGCCGCCGCCCAGGCGATGAGCGGTCAGGCCGGCGACCTGAAGTCGCTGGTCGGCTTCTTCAAGTTCGAACAGGCGGCCGGCTTCGGTTACGCCGCGGCTCCGCGCGCGCCGGTCGCCGTCCATGCCGCTGCCCACACCGCCCAAGCGGCCGCCACCACGCGCCGCGCCGCCGCGGCCCCGACCCGCACCGCCGCCAAGCCCACGGCGAAGCCCGCCGCCCGCGGCAACGGCACGGCCCACGCGGTCGCGACGACCAAGCCGTCTGCCCGCACCGACTCCCCCGCGCGCGGCGCCGCTGCGGTCCCGGTCCTGAAGCACAGCACCAGCGACGACGACGACTGGAAGGAGTTCTGAGAGTTCACGAGGTTTGATGCTCACGTCATGAGCATCTCTCGGCCGTCATTCCCGCGAAGGCGGGAATCCAGAGGTTCCAAAGGTTTAGAAGCGAATCAGCCTGGATCCCCGCCTCCGCGGGGATGACGGCCGATAATGGTCTCTCAGCGAACCAACTCATCTTCAAACGAAAGGGCGTCGGGCCATTGGCCCGACGCCTTTTTCAGTCCGGCGGCGTTCCGCCTATTGCATGAACCAGCCATGGCTGACGACCAGCGACTGGCCGGTCAGCGCGTTCGATCCGAAGGACGCAAAGAACAGGGCCGCCTGGGCGACGTCCTCGACCGTGGTGAACTCGCCATCGACGGTCTCCTTCAGCATCACGGTCTTGACCACCTCCTCCTCGGAGATGCCCAGCTCCTTGGCCTGTTCGGGGATCTGCTTCTCGACCAGCGGGGTGCGGACGAAGCCGGGGCAGATCACGTTGGCGCGCACGCCATGCGCCGCCCCTTCCTTGGCGACCACCTTGGCAAGCCCGATCAGCCCGTGCTTGGCGGTGACGTAGGGCGCCTTCAGCGGCGACGCCTCCTTGGAATGGACCGACCCCATATAGATGATGCTGCCGCTTCCCTGCTTGTACATCGTGCGCAGGGCGGCGCGCGTGGTCAGGAAGGCGCCGTCCAGATGGATGGACAGAAGCTGCTTCCACTTCGCGAACTCGAACTGTTCGACCGGCGCCACCGTCTGGATGCCGGCATTGCTGACCAGGATGTCGATGCGGCCGAAGGCGGCGACGGCGCGGGCCATGCCGGCCTCGACCTGGGCCTCGTCGGTCACGTCCATGGCGACGCCGAGCGCCCGCTTGGCGGTGGGATCGAGGCTGGCCGCCGCGGCGTCGGCACCGGCCTGGTTGAGGTCGGCGATGACGACCAGCGCGCCTTCGCCGGCAAAGGTCCGGGCGATTTCCAGCCCGATTCCGCTCGCCGCCCCGGTGATGACGGCGACTTTGTCCTGCAAACACATGGGTCCGCTCCTTCGTTCAAGCTGCATCGTTCAGGGTGCATCGGTGGGGATTTCGGTTACGGCCGCGCGCCGCAAATCGTGCGTAACGGGACCGTCCAGCCGCGACGGCATCGCCAGCCATTCCGGGTGGGCGAGCGTGGCGAGGGTGTCGGCAAGGCCGCTCTCCCAATGCTCGCGCATGCCGGCGTTGGAGAACTCGTAGTCCTTGCTGTCGCGCTCGTAGCTTTTGCGGCGGTAGATCAGGTGGATGATGTTGATCGCCGCCCCGCAGGCGGCGCGCCGCAGCGCCCTGGCCTCCGGCGTGTCGCGAAGATCGCCGGGCAGCCGGTCAAGCAGCGTGACCAGCTGGTTGCGCAGGGTCTGCTCGTAGGTGACCTTGTCGGTGTTGAAGCGGGTGCGGCTGGAATAGGTGATGTCCTTCTGCCGCTCCAGCACCTCCGACATGCCGCGCGGCACCTGACCGCTGGCGCTCCACAGGTCGACCTGGAAGACCAGCGTGTCGCGGCGCGGCTGGTCCTCCAGCACATGGTCGAGCGGCGTGTTGGAGACCAGCCCGCCGTCCCAATAGAACTCGCCGTCGATCTCCACGGGGGCGAAGCCGGGCGGCAGGGCGCCGCTGGCCATCACATGCTCCGGGCCGATCCGGTGGGTCTCGGTGTCGAAATAGATGGAGTTGCCGGTCCGCACATTGACGGCGCCCAGCGACAACCGGACATCGCCCCGGTTGATCCTGTCGAAGTCGATCAGGTCCTCCAGCGTGCTTTTCAGCGGCGCGGTGTCGTAGACGCTGGTCGGCCCGGCGAAGGGACCGGCCGCCGCCCATTCCACCGCCGGCCGCGGCCGGAAGAAGCCCGGCTGCCCGGACAGCGCCGTCCGCCATGCGCTCCATTGGTTGAGGATGGAAATCGACGGGCCGTCGGGATCCAGCCGCCGCCACAGCGCCTCCGCATGCTCCCAGGGCGAGGGCGGGGCGACGCGGGCCCAGAACTCCGCCAGCGCGGCGCAGCGCCGCTCCGGCGGGTTGCCGGCGATCAGCGCCGCGTTGACGGCGCCGATCGACACGCCGGCCACCCAGGTCGGATGGATGTCGTGCTTGAACAGCCCCTCGACGACGCCCGCCTGATAGGCCCCCAGCGCTCCGCCGCCTTGCAGGACGAGAGCCACCCGGTCGTAGGGGGCGGTGAGATCGGCAAAGGATCCGTCGCGCATCGGTGTCTTTCCCTACCAGTCGATTGCTCGCAGACGTCATTCGTCGCTCGGCAGGCCTGATATGGGGCCGGAAATGAACGCGGCCACGCAGAAACATTCCGCAAAGTCGGCTGAATACTCATGGCAGCCATGCCGATTTCTTTTAAGTCCGCCCTATCTTTGCGGAAACCTATATCAAGGTATTACACCACTATTAATTACTTGTAATATTCAGGATCAGTGATCGCTTCTTCGCAGGACGGCGGATTTCACGGCTGTTGTGCCAAATGCCCGAATTAACCTTTCGGTGGGGATTGCGTGCTGCAATGCCCTCGGTTTCGTTCCAGCCCCTTGGTTTTCTGGAGGACAGCATGTCCCGCCGCCCCGCTTCCCGCCGCTGTCTCCCGCTCGCCGCCCTGTTGCTGCTGGGCGCTTCGCTGAGCGGCTGCGGTGCCGTCACCGGCGTGGCCAGCGGTGCGGCCAGCATCGCCGGCACCGCCGTGGATGTCGTCGGCACCGTGGCGGAAACCTCCGTCGACGTGGTGACCGCGCCGCTGCGGTAAAGCCTCCACCAGCTATTTGCGATGATGGCAGATGCCCTCTCCCGCCCCGGGAGAGGGAGGGGACCCGCCAAAGGCGGGGAGGGTGAGGGGTGACCCAAGAAACCCGAACCGCATGGTTCCTTGCACTACCCCTCACCCTTCCCATGCTTCGCATGGGCCCCTTCCCTCTCCCGGGGCGGGAGAGGGAATCTTACCCAACCACCATCGCCGCCAGCGTCTCCAGCCGGTCCGCCTCATGCGCCGGCTTGTCCCATCGGATGCGGTGGATGCGGGGGAAGCGCATGGCCAGCCCGCTCTTGTGCCGGGTCGACGGGTGCACGCTGTCGAAGGCGACTTCCAGCACCAGCCCGGCCTCCACCTCGCGCACCGGGCCGTAACGGCGGGTGGTGTGGTTGCGCACCCAGCGGTCCAGTTCGATCAGTTCGGCGTCGGTGAAGCCGGAATAGGCCTTGCCGACCGGCACCAGCTCCTCCCCTCGCCAGACGCCGAAGGTGTAGTCGGAATAATAGCTCGACCGCTTCCCGTGGCCGCGCTGGGCGTACATCATCACGGTGTCGAGCGTCAGCGCCCCGCGCTTCCATTTGAACCACGGCCCCTTCGGCCGCCCAGCCAGATAGGCGCTGTCGCGCCGTTTCAGCATCAGCCCCTCGATGCCGTTCTCCCGCGCGCCCTCGCGCAACGCCACCAGCTCGTCCCAGGCCGTGAAGGGCACCATCGGCGACAAGTCCATCCGCCGCGGCTGCACCGCCTCGAACCAGCGCTCCAACCGGGCGCGCCGCTCGACGAAGGACAGGCCGCGCAAATCCTCATCGCCGTCGAACAGGATGTCGTAGAGCCGCACCCAGGCCGGCCCGTCGCGCAGCATCTGCGCCGTCACCGTCTTGCGGTTGAGGCGCTGCTGCAGATCGTTGAAGGGCGCCACCACCCCGTCGCGCGCCACCAGCAGCTCGCCGTCCAGCACGGCGTCGAAGCTCATATGGTCGACGATGTCGGGAAAGGCGCCCGACACGTCGTCGCCGGTGCGGCTGTAGAGCCGCCGCTCCCCGCCGCGCGCCACCATCTGCACGCGGATGCCGTCCCATTTCCATTCGGCGGCATAGGCGGCGGGGTCGAGCCCGGCGCGGTCCTCCTCCTCCAGCGGGTGGGACAGCATCATCGGGCGGAAGCCGGCACCGGAGCCGGTGGCCGGCTGCTCGGCCCGCCCCTCCAGCCAGGCGAACAGCTCCGCATAGGGGGCGGTCAGCCCGTGCCAGACCTCCTCCACGTCATCGACGCTGACCTCCGGCCGGGCCGTCCTGCCCCACTCCGCCAGCGCCGTCTTGGCCAGCCGCGCCGAGACGCCGATGCGCAACGCCCCGGTGATGAGCTTCAGCAACGCAAACCGCCCCGACGAATCGAGCGTGTCGAGCCAGCCCTCCACCAGCCCGATCACCTGCCCGCGCTTGGCGGCCCGCAGCCCCTCCACCACCTCGTCCAGGCTCGGCGGCAGACTGTTCGCGCGTTCAGCACGCTCCGGCCAGATCAGCGCCACCGTCTCCGCCAGATCGCCGACATAGTCGTAGGACAGCGCCAGCAATTGCGGATCGACCCGGGTCGCCGCCAGTTCGCGGATCGCCGCCGGCTTGGCCTCGCGGAAGCTCAGAGCCCCGGTCAGCGCAGCCAGCGCCCAACCGCGCTCGGGGTCCGGCGCGGTGGCGAAATGTTCGACCAGCAGGCGGATCTTGCCGTTGCGCGACGGCATGAAGACCAGCGCGTCGATCAGCGCGGCAAAGCGGTTCACGACGCCTCCCCTTCTCCGGCCTTCTCCGAAATCCCTTCCGAATCCTCATCCTCGAAGCCGATCAGCGCCAGCGCGCGGGCGAGGATGCCGCGGCTGGTGGCGTAATGGACCAGCGCCTCCTCGCGGCCATGGGTCACCCAGACCTCCGGCGCACCGACATCCTCCAGCGTCTGGCAAAGCTCGTCCCAATCGGCATGGTCGGAGATCACCAGCGGCAGCTCCACCCCGCGCTGGCGGGCACGCTGGCGCACCCGCATCCATCCCGACGCCACCGCCACCACCGGATCGGCCAGCCGCCGCGCCCAGCGGTCGGCCACCGCCGCCGGCGGGGCCAGCACCAGCGCCCCCTTCAAATCCTCCTTCGCCGCCACCGTCGCCGGCCGCAGCTCCCCCAACTCCACCCCCAGGCTGCTGTAGAGCCGGCACAGCGGCTCCAGCGCGCCATGCAGCCAGATCGGCCGGTCGTATCCCGCCGCCCGCAGCAAGGTGATCAGCCGCTGGCATTTGCCGAGCGCATAGACGCCGACGACATGGCTGCGCTCCGGGAACAGCGCCATCGAATGCAGCAGTTTCTGCACCTCCCCCAGGTCGGGCGGGTGGCGGAACACCGGCAGGCCGAAGGTCGCCTCGGTCACGAAGACGTCGCAGGGCACCGGCTCGAAGGCTGCGCAGGTACGGTCGAGCCGGCGCTTGTAGTCGCCCGACACCACCACGCGCGACCCGGCATGCTCCAGCACCACCTGGGCGCTGCCCAGCACATGGCCGGCCGGAACCAGCCGCACCGCCACGTCGCCGATGCGCAAGCTCTCGCCATACTCCAGCGGCTGCAGGTTTCCCCCCACCCCCTCGCCCATCCGCTGGCGCATGATGGCGAGCGTGCCGGGAGTCGCCAGCACATGGCGGTTGCCCGGCCTTGCGTGGTCGGAATGGCCGTGGGTGACGACCGCGCGCTCCACCGGGCGCACCGGGTCGATGTAGAAGCCTCCCGGCTCGACATAGAGCCCCTCGGGCAGGACCCTGATCCATTTGTCAGGATGCGGGCGATCGGGTTTGGACCCAGCCTGATTGGATTGTTGTGCAGCGGACATGCGTCCTAATATAGGGCGCGACAACCGGAGACCCAGCGCATGCACCCGATCCTGCTGCCGACCCCCGAGATTGCCGACGCGCTTGCCACGAGCCGCCCGGTGGTGGCGCTGGAATCGACCGTGATCTCCCACGGCATGCCCTATCCGCAGAATCTGGAGACCGCCCGCGCGCTGGAGGCGGAGGTGCGGGCCGCCGGCGCCATCCCCGCCACCATCGCGGTGATGGACGGCCGCATCCGCATCGGGCTGGACGACACGGCGCTGGAACGGCTGGCCATCGCCGGCCACAAGGCGCGCAAGCTGAGCCGCCGCGACCTGCCCATCGCGCTCGCCGGCGGCGGCATCGGCGCCACCACGGTGGCGGCGACGATGATCGGGGCGCGGCTGGCCGGCATCTCCGTCTTCGCCACCGGCGGCATCGGCGGCGTCCATCGCGGGGCGGAGAGCAGCTTCGACATCTCCGCCGACCTCGACGAGCTGGCCCGCACCTCCGTCTGCGTGGTCTGCGCCGGCGCCAAGTCGATTCTCGACCTGCCCAAGACGCTGGAGGTGCTGGAAACCCGCGGAGTCCCGGTGCTGGGCTTCGGCACGGACGAATTTCCCGCCTTCTACAGCCGCCGCAGCGGCCTGCCCGTCGATCATCGCTGTGACAACGTGCGACAGGTGGCAGACATCCTGCGGGCGAAATGGCAGCTTGGCCTGGAAGGCGGCGTGCTGCTCGCCAACCCCATCCCACCGGCCGACGAACTGGACGCCGACCTGATGGAAGCCGCGGTCACCCAGGCGCTGGCCGATGGGGAAGCCAACAATATCAAGGGGAAGGACATCACCCCCCACCTGCTGGCGGCGCTGGAGCGCATCACCGGCGGGCGCAGCCTGACCGCCAACATCGCGCTGATCCGCAACAACGCGCGGGTCGCGGCAGGGGTCGCCGCCGCCCTTGCCGCCCCCTAGAACCGAACGGATAAGCCTACTCCTGCGGTGGTAAGGCTTTAGCCCCGGTGCCGGCTTAAGACCCCGTTAACCGCCTGCGCGCAAATCTGTCGTCATCGAACGAGCGGAGGCTTCAATGCGCGCACCCAGCAGCACCTCGACCCTGGTTTCCCGGATGATCGCGATGGCCGGCCAAGGCGACGAAGCGGCGGGCGTTGCGGAGATGAAGGAGCCGGCACACGTCAAGCGCATCGTCTGGGCCTCCCAGGCGGCCAAGCTGCGCGTGTCGCTGTCGTCCCGCTCCATCCACGAGATCGAAGCCGCCGTCACCGCCGACCTGGACAGCATGGAGCTGCCGGAAGTGTTCTTCACCTCCGTCGAGGTGGGCGGCCATGTGGTGACCTGCGACCTCGACGCCTCCGGCACCGCCTCCATCTTCGGGCTGATCGAGGCCCACGAATATGACGACCTGGTGGAAGAGGCCGGCGACGACGCCCTGTTCGGCGTCGATTGGGACGGCGTCTACATCACCCCGGCCCGCACGCGGCACTGAACGCGACTCCTCCGGTCCCGTCAGCCCAGCCTCCGAAAACGCCCCGCAGTCCGCCTGCGGGGCGTTTTGCGTTTACGGCCCTTCCCCAAATCATGACACCGGCGACGGCGGCCGGGTCGCCGCGGCGCAGGGCATGCCGACCACCACATCATCGCCGTCGATCAGCGGCAAGCCGGCCCGCCGCCCCTCCCAGGCCGCCAGGAAGGCGTCGATGCGGTCGGCCGGCAGCGGCCGGCTGATGAAATAGCCCTGGATCAGGTCGCAGCCCATCTGCGCAAGCACCTCCCACTGGGCCGCCTCCTCCACCCCTTCAGCCACCACGCTGCGGCTGAGGTCGTGGGCGATGCGCGAGATGGACGACACCATGCTGCGCGCGTCGGGGCGGCGGTGGACGTCGTCGATGAAGGCCTTGTCCAGCTTCAGCGTGTTGATCGGCAGCGTCCGCAGATAGGTCAGCGACGAATAGCCGGTGCCGAAATCGTCCAGCGCGATGTGGATGCCGGCCTGCCGCAGCGCGTTCAGCTTGCCGATGGCGGCGTCGAGCGAACCGATCATCTGCGACTCGGTGATCTCCAGCTCCAGCCGGTGCGGCGGCAATCCGGTGCGGGCCAGGATCTCCAGCACCCGCGGCACGAAATCATGCTGGGCCAGCTGGACCGCCGACATGTTGACGCTCATCGTCACGTCGCCGGCCCCGCGGCAGCCCAGCCCCACCGCCTCGACGCAGGCGGTCTCCAGCACCCACAGCCCGAGCGGGACGATCAGGCCCGAATCCTCGCACACCGGAATGAAGCGGTCCGGCGACACCGGCCCCAGTTCCGAATCGGTCCAGCGGACCAGCGCCTCGAAGCCGCGGACCCGGCCGTCGGCCGTCGCGACCTGGGGCTGGTAATGCAGGCTGAAGGACTGGCGGTCGAAGGCCAGCCGGGCGCGGCTGAGCAGCTGCATGCGCTCCACCACGTTCAGGTTCATGTCGGCGGTGAAGGTGCAGATGCTTCCGCGCCCATTGTCCTTGGCCCGGTACATGGCGGTGTCGGCATTCTGCAGCAGATCGTCGAAACAGCGGCCGTCCCAGGGATAGCGCGCGATGCCGATGCTGCAGGAAACGTAGAAATGCTGCCCTTCGACCAGGAAGGGCGCGGCCAGAGCCTGCTCCACCCGCCGCGCCACCTCCGCCGGGGCACCGGCGTCGCCGCCCTGGACGACCACCACGAACTCGTCGCCGCCCAGCCGCGCGATGAACAGCCCCTCGCCCGCTCCCTCGCTGATGCGCCGGCCCATCATCGCCAGCAGCTCGTCGCCCGCCTTGTGGCCGAACCCGTCGTTGATGAACTTGAAATTGTCCATGTCGAGGAACAGCAGCGCCAGCGACCCGGCCTTGCCGCACGCCCTGTTGTCGGCGATCAGCCGGTCGACATGCCGTTCCAGCATCAGCCGGTTGGGCAGCCCGGTCAGCGAATCATAATGGGCCAGATGGTCCAGCCGCGCCTGCTGCTGCTTCTGGGCGGTGATGTCGGTGTAGGAGCCGCCCATCATCGTCGGATGCCCCTGCTCGTCGAACAGGGCCTTGCCGGTGGCGTACAGCCACAGGTAACTGCCGTCGCGGTGACGGACGCGGTATTCCACCCGGTATTCCGGCAGTTCGCCCGACAGGTGGCGGCACAGCTCCTCTTCCGCATGCGCGCGGTCGTCCGGGTGGACACGGTCGTACCAGGCCGCCAGCGAATTGATGCTGACGGCATCCACCCCCAGCAGTTCCTCGACCCGGCCGGACAGGACCCGGCGGTCCTTGACGACGTCCCAGGTCCAGATGATGTCGCGCGACGCCTCGGCCACCAGCCGCATCCACCGCTCACGCCCGCGCAACGCCTCCTTGCTGGCGGTCAGCTCCTCCACCTTGGCCTGCAGCTCCCGGCGCGAGTCGCTGAGCGCATCGTTGCTCACCCGCAGCGCCGCCTCGGCCATCCGGCGTTCGCGCAGCGCGAAGGACAGCACCAGCACCATGCCGAACAGCAGCAGCAGCACGCCGCCGACCGTCACCACCAGCCAGCGGTAGGTCTCCATGAAGGAGAAGGGCTTGTTGATCAGCCGGTCGAGCGGCCCGAACGACATGGCGTCGATGCCATACCGCTCCGCCTGCCGGTAATCCGCCGCGCGTGAAACGGAGCGGTTCGCCTCCGCCGGCAGATCGGACACCCCGTCCCCGTTCAACATCCTGGCGGCCAGCCTTCCCACCGCCCGGCCGTGCTCCTGTGCGCTCAGCAGGCTGCCGCCGACGATGCCGTGGCCGAGCAGGAAGTCCTGCAGGCCATAGATCGGCGCGCTGCTCCGCTCGCTCATCAGGTCCAGGAACTCCTCGGGCGGCAGAACCACCCCGTCGGCATCGGAAGCATAGCTCCCGAGCAGCACGGCGCTGTCGGGCGGAAGGGTCGCCAGCCGATCCTCCAGCCGGGCGAAGGGCAGGTCGGGCAGCACATGCCGCTCCAGCCCGGCGGGAAGACGGCCGGCCGCCGCCAGCGCCTCGACCTCGACATCCAGGGCAAGTCCCGATTCGGTCTGGTCGCGCAGAAGGAACAGGTGGCGCAGCTTCGGGTTGGCCGCAGCCGCCATGCGGACGGTTCCTTCGATGTCCTTGCCCTCGTCCACCCCGACCACATTGCGCTCGCCCGCGGTCAGCTTGCGTGCCGTTGCCGCGATCACGCCGCCATGCACCAGCGGCACCGGCCCATACAATTCCCGCCGCAGGTCGAGAGCGAATTCCAATGCCGCATCGTCGGTGGTGATGATTGCATCGACGGTGCCCTGAGGATGGCGAAAGGCGATCAGTGCCCGCAGAAGCTCCAGGCCGCTCCGGTCCGGAAAGCGCTTCCAGTCCAGGTAATAGGCAATCACGATCGCGGTCGGCGCCTCCACCTCCAACAGCTTGGTGATACCGTCGGCCTGACCATGCGTCCACTCGTAGCCCTGGTGGTAGGAATGCAGGACCAGCACCGTCCGGTTCGCCGCCGACGGCCGTCCGGCGGCGGAGGACGCCATCGCCGCCAGCAGAAGTCCCAGCAGCAGGACGCAGCCGCGCACCCACCTGATGGGACGTATCGCAGGCCAGCTGGTCATGGAGCATCCTTCAGTCGCCGATCCGGCCGGACTCTTCGAACTCCGCAAAGTGATCGAAAATCTCCGACCCTCCCACCTTGAAGGATAAGCAGGCAAGGCACCTCAGCGCCACAGACTTCTTATAAGGGATCTTCCAATACTCTTGGGTTAATTTCCATAGAAGATTGGAATACTCCCAAACCACACCCGCATGGGTCGTGCTTGATTATTTGCAATCCCGCCTCTTTTTGTGCAGTGCGAACAGCAAAGGCGGATGCCGGGCCTGGTCATTAACCTCCGCCGGCTCCGGCGAATCGTTGCGGAACGGACGACACAATCCGGCTGTTGTCCCGGCTGCACCCCGCCCCTTCCCCAATCCGGAGCCGGCCCCTTGTCCGCTGCCTTTTCCCAGCCCACTGCCAAGCCCCTGCCCTACGCCCCGTCGGTCGAAAATCCCGGTCCCGACGAAGCCCGAATCTTCGAGGAACTGGCCGAAACGCTGCTGTCGATCAGCGCCAAGACCTTCGAGGACAGCGGCCATGCGAACCGCAGCGTCCACGCCAAGAGCCACGGGCTGCTGATCGGCAGGCTGGACGTGCTGGACGATCTGCCGGCGGAGCTTGCCCAGGGCCTGTTCGCGCGGCCGGAGAGCTATCCGGCGATCCTGCGGCTGTCGACCACGCCGGGCGACATCCTGCCCGACAGCGTATCGACCCCGCGTGGTCTGGCGGTGAAGGTGCTGGGCGTGTCCGGCGACCGGCTGCCGGGATCGGAGGACGAGGCCACGCAGGATTTCGTCATGGCCAACGCCCCTGTCTTCTCGGCCCCCGACGCCAAGCGGTTCCTGACGACGCTGAAGCTGCTGGCCGCCACCACCGACCGGGCGGAGACGGCGAAGACGGTGCTGTCGGCCGGCCTGCGTGCCGCCGAACGGGTGGTGGAGGCCTTCGGCGGCGAGAGCGCCACGCTGAAGACGCTGGGCGGCCACCCGGAAACCCACATCCTGGGCGAAACCTTCTACAGTCAGGCCGCATTGCGCTTCGGCGACCATATCGCCAAGCTGCAGATCGTTCCGGTGTCTCCGGAACTGACCGCGCTGGCCGGCGCGGCGCTGACCGTCAACGGCAAGCCGAACGGCCTGCGCGAAGCGGTGGTGGAGTTCTTCCGCGACAACGAAGCCGTCTGGGAACTGCGCGCCCAACTGCGCACCGACGAGGAGCGCATGCCGGTGGAGGATGCCAGCGTGCTGTGGCCGGAGGAGCTGAGCCCCTACCGTACCGTCGCCCGCCTCACCGTGCCGGCGCAGACGGCGTGGAGCGAGGAACGGTCGCGCGCCGGCGACGACCGGCTGTCCTTCAGCCCCTGGCACGGTCTGGCGGCGCACCGGCCGCTGGGTTCGATCATGCGCGCCCGCCGCCTCGCCTACGACCGCTCCGCCGAATTCCGCATGGACCGCAACGGCTGCCCAATGCACGAACCGGCTGCGGGCTACCGCCTGCCGGGGTAGGCGTCAGCGCTCCCTCTCCCGCCTACAATCCCCTCTCCCCCCTGGGGAGAGGGTTAGGGTGAGGGGGACGCGCGGCGAGGATCTTCAAGCATCGCGCACTCTCCGCCCTGCACCAAATCCACCCCATGCATCCCCCTCACCCCGACCCTCTCCCCGGAGGGGAGAGGGGGACATCACTCCCCCTCACTGCAGGCTGCGCTGCATCTCCTCGAAGGTGCGGGAGAAGCCGTTCAGCGGAAAGTCGATGTCGCGCTTGCCCATGTGGGGGGAGTTGACGCGGACCAGGATGGACGAGCCGTTGCGGAACTGGTCGGCGACGCGGCCGGACACGAAGTTCGGGAACATGCACATGTTCAGCGTCGCCACATGCGATTCGATGCGCGGCTGGCGGTCGACGCGGATGGCGCAGCGGTCGATCAGGCCCTGGCTGGTGGTCAGGAACAGGTGGAAGTCGTTGCCGGTCGGAATGATGCTGAGCGCGATGAAGCCGACATCCTTCCCGTCGTCGAACAGGCGGTAGATCATCAGCCGGCAGGTCTTGCTGTCGGTCATCCGGTCGATGTCGCACTGGTTGGTCCAGGCGCCCTCGGGCCCGAAATCGGCGGCGGCCTTGGAGAAGTCCACGGCGGCGGCCGGCTTGGCGGAGAAAAGTCCCCCGGCAAGCGTCAGAGCCAGCAGTGCCGCAGCCGCAGCCGCCCTGAAGCCGCCCATCAGACCCTTTGCTCGCATCGCCCCGGCTCCCCGCCATCGTTGGTGTTAATACGGAATGCGCCATGATAACCGGGGACGGCGGGGGTGCAAGGCACGAGATGCCGCGTGGGGCAGACCATGAGGACCGGCCCCGCGCAGCATCGGGCGATCAGATGCGCCCTTCCTCGAAGTCGCGGAAGGCCTGCATCACCTCCTCCCGCGTGTTCATGACGAAGGGACCGCCCCAGGCGATCGGCTCGCCGATCGGCTCGCCGGCCAGCAGCAGGAAGCGGGCGCCGTCCGGCCCGGCCACCGCCTCCACCCGCTCGCCGTCGCCCAGCACGATCACCCGCGGCCCCGACAAAGCTCCCTCCCCGCCCACATCCAGCGTGCCTTCGAACAGCACCAGGAAGGCGGTGTGGCCGGCCGGCAGCGGTTCGGCGAAGGACACCGACGGCGGCAGCGTCACGTCGAAATAGCGGGCGTCGGTCGCCTCGGCCCGCACAGGCCCGGCCGTGCCGCGGGCGGTGTCGCCGGCGATGACGGTGACGGTCGCCCCACCCTCGCGCTTTTCCACCGGAATGGAAGCGGCCGGGAACTCCTGATAGCGCGGGTCGGTCATCTTCAGCCGGGCCGGCAGGTTGATCCACAGCTGGAAGCCGCGCATCAGCCCTTCGGTCTGCTCCGGCATCTCCGAATGGATCAGGCCGCGGCCGGCGGTCATCCATTGCACGCCGCCGGTCTCGATCACGCCCTCATGCCCATGGTTGTCGGCATGGCGCATGCGGCCGGCCAGCATGTAGGTCACCGTCTCGAACCCGCGGTGAGGATGGTCGGGGAAGCCGGCGAGATAGTCGGTCGGCTGGTCCGAGCCGAACAGGTCAAGCATCAGGAAGGGGTCGAGCGTGCGCAGGCGGGGCGTGCCCAGCATGCGGGTCATGCTGACCCCGGCCCCGTCGGAGGTGGCCATGCCCTCCACGGCGGCGAGCACCGGACGGACACCGGGGGTGGCGGGCTTGGTAGACATGGCGGCAACTCCTGGCAAAGCACAATGACGTTGCACCAGAGGTAGTCCGCCCCGGCCCCGCCGTGAAGCCGGCCCGCCCGCGCCACAGCGTTTCCGCCCGTGCAACAATCCAAACGAAAAAGGCCGCCGGAGAACCGGCGGCCTTCTCGAAGAGACCCGTGGGAAAGGGATTTGTCTTAGTGGATGCTCTCGCCATGCAGGGCGAGGTCGAGACCGTCGCGCTCCACATCCTCCTCGACGCGCAGGCCCATCACCACGTCGACGACCTTCAGCAGGACGAAGGTGGCGACGGCGCACCACACCATGGTGTAGAGCACGCCCTGGACCTGGATCCACACGGCGGCGGCGTTGCCTTCCAGCAGGCCCAGCGTGGCGTTGGGGTCGGCCTGCAGGACGGAGGCGAAGCCGCCTTCGCTGTTGGACACCGACATCTTGGCGAACACGCCGGTCAGGATGGCGCCGATCAGGCCGCCGACACCGTGCACGCCGAAGGCGTCCAGGCTGTCGTCATAGCCCAGCATGTGCTTCAGGCTGGTGGCCGACCAGAAGCAGACCACGCCGGCGACGATGCCGATGATGATGGCGCCCGTCGGGTCGACGAAGCCGGCGGCCGGGGTCACCGCGACCAGACCGGCGACGGCGCCGGAGATGATGCCGAGGATCGACGGCTTGCCCTTGACGATCCACTCCGCGAACAGCCAGCCCATGGCGGCACCGGCGGTGGCGATGTGCGTGGCGGCCAGCGCCATGCCGGCGCGCGGACCGGCGGTCAGGGCCGAACCGGCGTTGAAGCCGAACCAGCCGACCCACAGCAGCGAGGCGCCGATCAGCGACAGCACCAGGTTGTGCGGCATGAAGGCTTCCTTCGGGTAGCCCTTGCGCTTGCCGATCACCAGCGCGGCGACCAGACCGGCGACACCCGCGTTGATGTGCACGACCGTGCCGCCGGCGAAGTCCAGCACGCCCAGGCCGAACAGGAAGCCCGACGGATACCAGACCCAGTGAGCGATCGGCGCATAGACCACGATCGACCACAGGGCGGTGAAGACCAGCAGCGAGGAGAACTTCATGCGGTCGGCGAAGGCGCCGGTGATCAGGGCCGGGGTGATGATCGCGAAGGTCATCTGGAACATCATGAAGACCGGCTCGGGGATCGTCGTCGCGACACCCGACCCCGTCGCCTCGCCCAGCACGAAGGCCTTCGAGAAGTCGAGCCCGTTCAGGAAGAGCCGGTCGAGCCCGCCGACATAGGCGCCGGTGCCGGTGAAGGCCAGGCTGTAGCCGATCACGTACCACAGGACGCTGATCAGGCAGGTGATGGCGAAGCTCTGCATCACCGTCGACAGCACGTTCATCTTGCGGACCATGCCGCCGTAGAACAGCGCCAGGCCGGGGATGGTCATCATCAGCACCAGCGCGGTGGAGATCAGCATCCAGGCGGTGTCGCCGCCATTCAGCGCCGGCGCGGCAGCAGCGGCGGCCGCGGCCGCATCTTGGGCAAGGGCTGCGGCCGGCATGCCGACCGTGCCCAGAGCAACCGCCATCATCGGTGCGGCCAGAAGGAACAGACGGTTCATCGAGGCTCCTCTTTCTCCAAAATCGCTCCCGCCCCGATACGGCCGGCGCGGCACCGGAGGTGTTCCGCGCGCTGGGCACCGCACTGGGGCGACCCCGTCCCGGTCGCCCCGTCCCCGGCAAAGACGGGGCGGCGGACGGGACCAAGGACGCCTCCAGCGTTACAAGAAGCGTGCCAGTCGAAAACGGCTTGGAATCGTCAGGGTTGTCCCAGGACCGGACCCCCGAACGGGCAGCCCCGGACGAGTCGCACCCGGTGTCTGCACAGAAAACAGGCAGGCTCCGGAACCCTCACTCTGCTGCAATTTTCGGGCTTTCGACCGATTGGCAGGACCGGACGCCCCGATTTGGCCCGGCATTCTGGCTGCCATTCCGGCAGATGATGAAAAATTAGGCAGAGATCGGCCCGCGCGGCGGTCACTGGAGCGGCATCTGGGGCACGGCATCGGGGGCGCGACATCGGGCAGCACCCTACCCCGTCCATCCAGTCCTTTCGGCTTGCCCCGCTTTCGCCACCGCTTTCCTCCTAGGACCGCGGGTTGAAGATCCGGCGGGTAAGCCGAGGCAAACCCGACGCCGGGCCTATTGGACATGGCGGCGAGATGTGGCACCGTCAACGCCTCCAATTGGATTGGCCGCTCGCCCGCGGCCGCAAGAATAAGGCAAAGGGGGTAACGGCCATGCTCGACAAACGCGATCTGCGCCTCGCACCGCGACGTGCGGTGGCGCTGGTGCTGGCCGGGGGACGCGGAAGCCGTCTGAAGCAACTGACCGACCGGCGGGCCAAGCCGGCCACCTATTTCGGCGGCAAGTACCGCATCATCGACTTCGCGCTGTCCAACTGCGTCAATTCCGGCTTCCGCCGCATCGGCGTGCTGACGCAGTACAAGTCGCACAGCCTGCTCCGCCATCTCCAGCGCGGCTGGAACGTCTTCCGCGGCGAGATGAACGAGTTCTGCGACCTGCTGCCGGCCCAGCAGCGCGTCAGCGAGACGGAGTGGTACCAGGGCACCGCCGACGCCGTGTACCAGAACCTGGACATCCTGCGCGACCACGAGCCGGAATATGTCCTGATCCTGGCCGGCGACCACATCTACAAGATGGATTACGGCGCGCTGCTGCTCGACCACATCGACCGGCAGGCCGACGTCACCGTTCCCTGCATCGCCGTTCCCCGCGAACAGGCGAGCGGCTTCGGCGTGATGCACATCGACAACGACCGCCGCATCATCGACTTCGTGGAAAAGCCGGCCGATCCGCCGCCGATGCCCGGCCGCCCCGATCTGGCGCTGGCCAGCATGGGCATCTACGTCTTCAACGCCCAGTTCCTCTACGACCAGCTGGAGCGCGACGTGGCCACCCCCGGCTCCAGCCGCGATTTCGGCAAGGACATCATCCCGCATCTGGTGAAGACCGGTGCCAGGATCATCGCCCACGACTATGCCGACAGCGCCATCATCGACGCGCCGGACGACGCCCCCTACTGGCGCGACGTCGGCACCATCGACGCCTATTGGGAAGCCAACCTCGACCTCTGCCACGTCACGCCGCAGCTGAACCTGTACAACCGCGACTGGCCGATCTTCACCTATCAGGAACAGCTGCCGCCGGCGAAGTTCGTCTTCGACGACGAGAACCGCCGCGGCATGGCGGTGGACAGCCTGGTGTCCGGCGGCTGCATCATCTCCGGCTCCACCGTGCGGCGGTCGCTGCTGTTCAGCTCGGTCCGCGTCAACTCCTACAGCGAGCTGCACGAGGCGGTGGTCCTGCCGGAATGCGACATCGGCCGTCATTGCCGCCTGAAGAAGGTGGTGATCGACCGCGGCGTCAGCATCCCCAACGGCCTCGTCGTCGGCGAGGATGCGGAGCTGGACGCCAAGCGCTTCCACCGCTCGGAAGGCGGCGTCGTCCTCATCACCCGCGAGATGATCGAGAAGCTGCCGAAGGAGTAGGAAGCCTCCTCCCCCTCCGACCGAAGCCGACCCCTCACCCCTGCGGCCGTCATTCCCGTGAAGGCGGGAATCCAGTTCCCGAAGCCGATCTTCGGAACAGCCTGGATCCCCTTCTCCCGCGGGGATGACGGCCAGGTGAGCTACAGGCCAGCCTTCCCCCGCCTTTCGCCCCTCCCGCCTTTCACCCGAGTGCCTTCCCGATGCGCGTCCTTTACGTCACGTCCGAATGCTACCCGATGGTCAAGACGGGGGGGCTGGCGGACGTGTCCGCCGCCCTGCCGCCGGCCCTGAACGCCGCCGGCGCCGATGTCCGCCTGCTGCTGCCGGGATATCCCGCCGTTCTCAACAGCCTGCAGAACCTGCACGAGGTCGGCGACCTGATCACCGACCTGCCCGGCTGCGACCGCGCCCAGCTGTGCATCGGCCGCACCGCCGACGGGGTCCTCGCCTATGCGCTGAACGCGCCGTCGCTGTACGATCGTCCCGGCAACCCCTATCTCGGTCCGGACGGCAAGGATTGGGCCGACAACGCCCTGCGTTTCGCCGCGCTCGCCTGGGTCGCCGCCGGCTTCGCGTCGGAGGTTTCCTACGATCCCTGGTGGCGGCCCGACATCCTGCACGGCCATGACTGGCAGGCCGGGCTGATCCCCGCCTATCTGACCCTGCGCCCCGACCGCTTCGCCGCCCCCTTCCGGCCGGGCACCGTGCTGACCATCCACAACATCGCCTATCAGGGCGTCTTCGGCCCCTGGATGATGGGCGACATCGGCCTGCCCTCCTCCAGCTTCCGCATCGACGGCGTCGAGTATTACGGCAACATCAGTTTCCTGAAGGCCGGTTGCTTCTACGCCGACCGCCTGACCACGGTCAGCCCGACCTACGCCAACGAGATCCAGACGGCGGAACACGGCACCGGCCTGCAGGGCCTGCTCGCCACCCGTTCCGACGTGCTGACCGGCATCCTGAACGGCGTCGATTACGCCGTGTGGGACCCGGCGACCGACCCGCACCTCCCCGCCCGCTACACCCCCGACGATCTGGGCGGCAAGGATGCCTGCAAGGCCGACCTGCAATCCGCCTTCGGCCTGGACCGCCGCCCCGACGCCCCGCTCGCCGCCGTGGTCAGCCGCCTGACCTGGCACAAGGGCCTGGACCTCGTGCTGGAGGCCGCCAGCCAATGGGTGTCCTGGGGCGGCCAGCTGGTGGTTCTCGGCAGCGGCGACGCCTCCAGCGAGGCCGGTTTCCGCCACCTCGCCCAGTGGCACCCGCATTCGATCGGCGTCCGCGTCGGCTATGACGAGCCGCTGTCCCACCGCATCCAGGCCGGTTCCGACCTGTTCCTGGTGCCGTCCCGCTCGGAGCCCTGCGGCCTGACCCAGCTCTACGCCCTGAAATACGGCACCCTGCCGCTTGTCCGCCGCACCGGCGGCCTCGCCGACACGGTGATCGACGCCAACCCCGCCGCCAGTGCCGACGGCAGCGCCACCGGCTTCCAGTTCGTCAACGCCACCGGCCAGGAACTGGTGTGGGCCTTGCGGCGCGCACTGACCGTCTACCGCAAGCCGGAGCGCTGGCACGCGATGCAGCGCCGCGCCATGACGCGGGACTTCGGCTGGCACGGGCCGGCGGAGGAGTACATGGAGCTGTACCGGGGGATCGCTGGGCGGTGAGGCCCCGGCGAGGCCCCCCTGGGGCTTCGCATCCGCCCGCCCCACCACACCATCATTGCGCCCATCCCCCGTCCGCCCTATGTTCCCGGCAAACTATCGCTTGTCCGGGCCCCGATGACTGACCTCTCGCACATCCGCAATTTCTCGATCATCGCCCACATCGATCATGGCAAGTCCACCCTTGCCGACCGGTTGATCCAGCAGTGCGGCGGCCTCGACGCGCGCGAGATGCGCGAACAGGTGCTCGACAGCATGGACATCGAGCGCGAGCGCGGCATCACCATCAAGGCCCAGACCGTCCGCCTGCTCTACAAGGCGGAGGACGGCAAGCAGTACACGCTGAACCTGATGGACACCCCCGGCCACGTCGACTTCGCCTATGAGGTCAGCCGGTCGCTCGCCGCCTGCGAGGGCTCGATCCTGGTGGTCGACGCCTCCCAGGGCGTGGAGGCGCAGACGCTCGCCAACGTCTATCAGGCGATCGACAACAATCACGAGATCATCCCGGTCCTCAACAAGATCGACCTGCCCGCCGCCGAGCCGGAGCGGATCAAGCAGCAGATCGAGGACGTGATCGGCCTCGACGCCTCCGACGCGGTGGAGATCTCGGCCAAGTCCGGCCTCAACATCGGCGCGGTGCTGGAGGCGGTGGTCAAGCGGCTGCCGCCGCCCAAGGGCGATGCCGACGCGCCGCTGAAGGCCCTGCTGGTCGATTCCTGGTACGACCCCTATCTCGGCGTCGTCATTCTGGTGCGCGTGGTCGACGGCGTGCTGAAGGTCGGGCAGAAGGTGCGCTTCATGGCCGCCGGCTCGGCCCATGACGTCGACCGCGTCGGCGTCTTCACGCCGAAGGCGCTGCTGACCGGTGAGCTGCGGCCGGGCGAGATGGGCTTCATCACCGCCGCGATCAAGGACATCACCCAGACCAAGGTCGGCGACACCATCACCGACGAGCGCAAGCCGGCGACCGAGGCTCTGGCCGGCTTCAAGCCGTCCATCCCCGTGGTGTGGTGCGGCCTGTTCCCGGTCGACGCCGCCGATTTCGAGCGGCTGCGCGACAGCTTGGGCAAGCTGAAGCTGAACGACGCCAGCTTCCATTACGAGGCGGAGACATCGGCGGCGCTGGGCTTCGGCTTCCGCTGCGGCTTCCTCGGCCTGCTGCATCTGGAGATCATCCAGGAGCGGCTGGAGCGCGAGTTCAACCTCGACCTGATCACCACCGCCCCCTCGGTGGTCTACAAGCTGACGATGACCGACGGGACGGTGCGGGACCTGCACAACCCGGCCGACATGCCCGATGTGATGCGGATCGACCACATCGACGAGCCGTGGATCAAGGCCACCATCATGCTGCCCGACGAGTATCTCGGCGGCGTCCTGCAGCTTTGCACCGAGCGGCGCGGCCAGCAGATCGAGCTGACCTACGCCGGCGCCCGCGCCATGCTGGTCTACCGCCTGCCGCTGAACGAGGTGGTGTTCGACTTCTACGACCGGCTGAAGTCGATCAGCCGCGGCTATGCCAGCTTCGACTACCAGATGGACAGCTATGAGGAAGGCGACCTCGTGAAGCTGTCGATCCTGGTGAATGCCGAGCCCGTCGACGCCCTGTCGATGATCGTCCACCGCAGCCAGTCCGAACGCCGCGGCCGTCAGCTCTGCGAACGCCTTAAGGAACTGATCCCGCGCCAGCTCTTCAAGATCGCCGTCCAGGCCGCCATCGGCGGCAAGATCATCGCCCGCGAGAGCATCAGCGCCATGCGCAAGGACGTGACCGCCAAGTGCTACGGCGGCGACATCAGCCGCAAGCGCAAGCTGCTGGACAAGCAGAAGGAAGGCAAGAAGCGCATGCGCCAGTTCGGCCAGGTCGAAATCCCGCAGAGCGCCTTCATCGCGGCGCTCAAGATGGGCGACGAGTAAGGATACGGAAAGGCGGGCTTCGGCCCGCCTTTTTGTTTGACGGCGGTCGCCGCTCAGGGCGGGAAATCGCCCTCCTCCCAGACCGTGGCGTTGGTCCGCAGATACTGGCGGAGGTGCTTGGGATAGCTGTGCTTGGCGTCGAGGTTGATGAACAGCGGATTGGTCTGCCGCGTCTTCTGCGCCTCGTCGAGAAAGGCAAGCTGGTAGCAGAGAATCACGAATTCCGAACAGAAGACGTTCTTCACCGCCCCCTGATGTTCGGTGTGCGACAGCCGCTCCTTGTATTTCTGCAGCCGCCCGAAGGCGCCGGTGCCGAAGCCGGTGCTTCCCGCCCAGGCGAACACCGCCCTGGCCGTCCCGTAGGAGGAGGAGGCCTTGTGCAGCCTCAGCGCGGTGTCCTGTACCGCCTGGGCTTGGGCATCGCTCATCGCGCGCGGGCGGAACAGCCGCCCGGCCCCCATATTGATGACGTCGGACTTCTTGATGCCGTCGCGCGGCTGTTCGCTGCCGAAGCCGGTGGCATGGAGCACCATCCAGTCGGTCCGCACACCGCTGCTGTATTTGACCTTCTCGCCGATCACGATGGCGCAGTGCGACACCGTTCCATCGGCGATGATGATGTCGCCGGGACGATAGGCCGGGGAAAGGGACACCATGACTGAAGCCTCGCGACTGCCGATTCTGCGGGAAGGAGACTCTCAGAAATTAGTTCGCATTTAAAGCGAACTGTGGTTTCAGCCCTGCGACCGAACTGTCTATCTGATGACAGACCTGAGAAATAGCGGCTTACCGGCGAAACAAACCCACGGCTGAGGTGTCATCTCCTGCGAAGGGGGATCAGATGCCGCCGTCGGCGGTCGCGGTCCCCCCACATTCGGTTGAAGTCCGGGAGGATGACATGCGCAAATTTCTCGCCGCCGCGGTTCCGGCCCTGATGCTGATGGCCGCCGCCGCGCCGGGCCATGCACAGACCAGCGGCTCCGCCAGGGCCAACGCGGTCGCCAACGGCACGATGGACAGCGGCGCCCGCGACGTCCAGGCCAGCCGCGCCATGATCGGCAAACGGGTGGTCCACCGCCATGGCGGGCCGGTCGCCGGCACCGTCCAGAACGTCACCACCGACGCCCAGGGCCAGACGATGGTCGAGCTGAAGCTCGCCAAGTCTGGCCAGACCGTCATGCTTCCCCCGGCCTCCTTCGAACGGCGGGGCAAGCAGATCATCGTCATGCAGGACGCCAGCGAACTGCAGCAGCTCGCCCAATACAGCAACCAGGCCAACACCGGCTACGGCAGCTCGACGGGCGGGACCATGGGCGGCCAGATGGGCGGCTCCGCCGGCGGCATGGGCTCCGGCGCCATGAATCGCGGGGCAATGGACAGTGATTCGATGAACCGGGGCTCCATGGGCACCGGCACCATGAACCGCGGGTCGATGAACCAAGGCTCCATGAATCAGGGCACCATGAATCAGGGCACTATGGGCAACGGCACGATGAACCGCGGCACCATGTCGCCGAACCAGCCCGGCATGGGCCAGTAACCGTCTGCCGGAGGCGGAGGGTCCAACCGACGCCCCCGCCTCCGGACAACAACTCTCAATCCCCGATCACCGTCAGTTCGCCCGCCTGCGGCACCGGCATCGCCGCCTTGACCGCGGCGGCGTCCAGACCGCCGGCCAGCAGGCAGACCAGCTTGGCGTAGCTCGCCTCCGGCGTCATGTCATAGGCGCCGATCGCACCGACGGCGCCCAACCCGGTGGCATAGGCGCCGGGCAGCACCGCGCCGCGCTGCACCTGGGTGTTGTCCATCAGCACGACCCCGGCCGTCACCGCCGCCGACAGGGCGCCGAGGAACTCCGGATCGGTCGGGCCGTTGCCCTCGCCGAAGGCCAGCAGCACCGCCCCCTTCGCCGCCGGGCTGGTGGCGGTCAGCATCGCCGACACCGTGCTCGCCCGAATGCCGGGGTACAGCCACAGCATGACGACGGAGAACCCCGCCAGCGCCGCCGGCAGGGCGTCCAACGTTGCCAGCCGCTTGGCCCGGTTGTCCGGCTCGGCCAGTGAAACGCTCTTGTCCGGCATCGGCAGCCAATGGGGCTCGTTGCGGGCGACCACGCTGCCGACGCTGGCGAGCGGCGGGAAGTTCGGCGAATCGAAGCCGGCGAAACGGTTGGCGTCGACCTTGGACGAGCGGTTGCCGCGCAGCAGCTTGGTGTCGAAATAGACGCAGACCTCCGGCACCGGCAGGGTCCCCGCCACCACGATGGCGCCGACCAGATTGGCCGGCGCGTCGCTCAGCGTGAAGGACAGCGGCACCTGCGACCCGCTGAACACCACCGGCTTCGACAGGCCGGGCAGCAGGAAGGACAGGGCCGACGCGCTGTAGGCCATGCTGTCGGTGCCGTGCAGCACGACGAAACCGTCATACTGGTCATAGACCGACAGCAGTCGCCGGGCGATGGCGACCCAGTCCGCCGGCGTCATGTTGGAGCTGTCGAGCGTGCGGTCGAACCAGTCCATGGTCCAGTTCAGGTCCGGGTAATCCTGCACCCGGTGGCCCGACAGGCCGGGCACCGCCAGCACCAGCTTCTCGAACTCCGCGCCCGGCACCGGGGCCAGCGCCCCGTCGGGATTGGTCACGCACCCGATGGTGCCCCCGGTATACAGCACATAGACCCGCGACATCGCCCGTTCCTCCCGGCATTCTTGTCGGCGGCAGGATAGGCTGGCGCCCGCCTATTTCTCAAGCCGCAGCCGGTCCCGGACCGCCAGCGGCGAGCGCACCGACGACGGCGCCTGTTCCGCCATCAGGCGATGGCCGAACACGGGAAGGGCCGACGGCACCGGGTTGTAGGCAAGGCGGAAGCGCCGCGGCTCCGGCACCGACGGCGCAGGCATGACAGGCAACTCCATGCGGGCGGCCCCGAGAACCGCACCGGTCCAGGCGGCGAACAGCGACATGATCGGACACTCCAAAGGGTTCGGAGACCGACAATGGGGCGGGCGCCATTCCCTTGGAAACGAATAGGCATTATGCCGTCATCACGATTCGTAATGACCGCGCCGTTGCGGACGGCCGGGCGCTCTGCTTGAATAAGCGGCAACTTCCGGTTCCCCGCCATGCCCGCCAATCTCGATACCGACCTGCTGCGCGCCTTCGTCGCCGTCGCCGACAGCGCCAGCTTCACCCGTGCCGGCGAAAGGCTGGGCCGCACCCAGGCGGCGGTCAGCCAGCAGGTGCGCCGGCTGGAGGACACGGTGGGCAAGCGCGTGTTCGAACGTGACACCCACGGCGTGCGCATGACCCGCGACGGCGAGGTGCTGCTGACCTATGCCCGGCGCATGCTGACCCTGAACGACGAGGTGCTGGCCCTGATGCACCGCAGCCCGACGGTGGCCAGCGTCCGCATCGGCACGCCCGACGATTACGCCACCATGCTGCTGCCGGAAATCCTGGCCCGCTTCAACGCCGCCTATCCCGAGGTGATGGTCGAGGTCATCTGCGACAACAGCCCCGATCTGGTGGCGGAGATCGACAAGGGCCGCTACGACCTCGCGCTCGTCACCCGCAAGGCCGGCGAGGCCGGCGGCGAGCTGGTGCGGCAGGAGCCGGTGGCCTGGGTCGCCCCGCCGCTCGATCCCGTGTCGCCGCCGGGACATCGCCCGGTGGAAAGCCTGGACCCGCTGCCGCTGGCGCTGTTCCCCAAGGGCTGCGTCGTGCGCGACCTCGCGGTCGCCGCGCTCGACGGGATCGGCCGCGACTGGCGCGTCGCCTTCACCAGCAAGAGCGTCGTCGCCGTCCATGGCGCGGTGATGGGCGGGCTGGGGGTGACGGCGATGGAATGCTGCACCGTTCCGCCCAGCCTGCGCCGCATCGGCGCCGCGGAGGGGTTTCCCGGCCTGCCGGACGTCGACATCGCCCTGCACCGCGCCCGCGGCACGGCGCCCAAGCCGGTGCGGCTGCTGGCCGACGCCATTCACGACCTTGTCGGCCATGACTTGCTTGGCCGGCGGGAACCGGGCCTTGCTTCACCGGTGTCCGCGAAGGAAGTTGCCACATGAAAGCCGTGCCGACCCGCCGCCTGCTGCCGGCGCTCGCCGTCGCCCTCGCTTGTGTCGGGTTCATCGCTGCCACCCCATCGGCGCGGGCGCAGAGCCCCGTCGCCATCGGCGCCCCGCTGACCGGAGAGGTGGTGCTGAACCGCGACATCGAGGTGCGGATCGGCCCCAGCGAGGATGCGCGCATCGTCATGACGCTGAAGCAGGGCAAGGCGCTGAACGCGCTCGGCACCCCGCGCGGCACCTATTGGACGGAGGTCGCCATCGGCGGCCAGCCCATCGGCTATGTTCCCGCCGATTCGCTGGACCCGGCGCTGATGGTCACCGGCCGGCCGGCCATCGGCGGCGAGGGGCCACGGGCGCACAAGCCTGCCGACCCGGCGAAACCCGGCTCCGGCAAGCCGGCGGCGGACGCTCCCCTGCCCCACCGCAGCGCCGCCGTCGTGCCGCGCGCGGCCTGGGACAAGGCGGCGCAGACCCCGGCGGAGGGCTATGTCGTCGCCGCCGGCCCGATCTCCGCCACCGAGATCCTGAGCAACCGCAAGCGGCGCCCCTTCACCCTGCGCCAGGGCGACGTGGTGGCGCTGATCAGTGCGGCGAACGGCGAGGCCACTCTGGCCCTGCCCGCCGGCACCCGCGCGCTGGCGCCGGTCCAGGGGCTGGTCGGGGTGGTTGCACCCTACCCGCTGCCGGGCATGCCGCCGGTGGAGCCGGGCATGCTCTACGGCATCAAGCTGGGCGAATATGTCAGCTACGCCGAGGGCCTGCGCGCCTGGAAGGAGTTCACCGCCGGACCGGGCAGCGCCTATCGCGACCTGCCGCCGATGGTCTGGCCGGTGTTCCGCAAGGGCCGCCTGCTGTACGAGGTCGGGGTGGCCCCCTTCACCCGGCTGCAGGTCGACACCGCCTGCGGCACGTTGGCGCAACGCGGACTCGATTGTACGGTGATCGAGTTGGATACGTTCTGATAGTTTGCACCAATGGGCCGGCCACGCCCACCCTCATGACGCTTTCACGATCGAAGAGCCATGACCGACGCCGACCCGACTGGACCAGAGGACGAGGCCCGAACCGATCCGGCACCGGAAAGCGGTGACGAGGATCTGGTGTTCCTCGACGATGCCGCCCCGGACGGGGATGCATCAGGCGGGGGCGCGGAGGAGCAGCCCGGCAGCCGCTGGACCATGCTGATCGTCGACGACGAGCCGGAGGTCCATGCGATCACCAAGCTCGTCCTGTCCGACTTCGCCTACAAGGGGCGCAAGGCGCGCTTCCTGTCCGCCCATTCGGCGGCGGAGGCGCGGCGCATCCTGGCGCGGGAAAGCGACATCGCGCTGATCCTGCTCGACGTGGTGATGGAGACGGAGGACGCCGGCCTGCGGCTGGTCCACCACATCCGCGAGGAGCTGCGCAACCGCAACGTCCGTATCATCCTGCGCACCGGCCAGCCGGGACAGGCGCCGGAACGGGCGGTGATCCTCGATTACGACATCAACGACTACAAGGCGAAGACCCAGCTGACCGCCCAGCAGCTGTTCACCACCACCGTCGCGGCCCTGCGCTCCTACGAGGACATCGTAACGATCGACGCCAACCGCCGTGGCCTGGAGAAGATCATCGAGGCGTCGTCGTCGCTGTTCCGCGCCCGCTCGATGAAGCTGTTCGCGGCGGGCGTGCTGACCCAGCTGTCGGGCCTGCTGGGGGTGGGGCCGGACGCCATCCTCTGCATGCAGCGCGGCGGCGCCGGCGCGGCGGGCTGCACCCCGTCGGGATGCGCCCCATCGGGATGTCCCACCAGCCTCTATGTGCTGGCCGGGTCGGGCCGGTTTGAGGCGCTGATCAACGAGCCCGCCGCCGGCCATGTCGACCCGGCCGTGCTGGACGCGGTGACCGCCTGCCTGGAAAGACAGGCGCATGGCTATGCCGGCGACCATTGCACGCTCTACATCCGCACGCCGAACGACCGCGAGACCGTGGTTTATCTGCGCTCCAACCGGCCGCTGTCCGAACTCGACCGCAAGCTGATCGAGGTGTTCTGCGGCAAGATCTCCGTCGGCTTCGACAATCTGCACCATTACGAGCAGCTCTACCGCGCCCAGCAGGGCACGCTGGCGGCGCTGGCCGATCTGGCCGAACGCGGCCGCGGCGCGCTGGGCACGGACGGCGCGGCGGCGGAGAAGACGGCCGATATGGCGGCCGAGATAACTGGGGACAGCCGCTTCAGCCGCTCGCTGCGCATTGCCGCGATCACCGAACGGATCGCCCGCCGCCTGCATGCCGACGGCCTGTTCCCCGAGTCGCTGGACGAGTCGACGCTGGAGATCATCGGGCTCGCCGCCATCCTGCACGACATCGGCAATGCCGCGGTCGATCCGGACATCCTGTCGAAGCCGGGCCCGCTCGATCCGACGGAACGCAGCGCCATGCAGACCCACACGGTGGCCGGCGCCGCCCTGCTGCACCATGCCAGCCATCTGGCCGACGGTCCGACCCATCTGCATCTGGGGGCGGCGGTTGCGCGCTGGCATCACGAGAATTGGGACGGCACCGGCTATCCCGACGGCCGCACCGGGGCGGCGATCCCGCTGTGCGCCCGCATCGTCGCCGTCGCCGACGCCTATGACGCGATGACGCGCGACCGTCCCTATCGTCCGGCGCTGGACCGTGCTCACGCCGTGGAGGAAATCCGGCGGCTGGCCGGCCTGCGCTTCGATCCGGCGGTGGTCGATGCCTTCCTCGCCGTGCTGCCGGAGATCGACCGGCCCGGTTCCGGGGCAGGTCCTGCAACCTGACGGGCGGCCAGACAGGCGGGATGCCGCACCCCTACCCCCGCCCCCTTTTCCTTCGTCCTATCGGCTGCAAAGGGCCTCGACCGCCTCGCGCAGCGGCCCGACCTGCACCGGCTTCAGCAGCAGTTGGCAGCCCAGAAGTTCGGCCTCGTCACGCCGCTCGGGCGTGCTGTCGCCGGTCAGGATGATCGCCGGGATCTGCTGCCCGGTTTCGGCGCGGACGCGCTCCACCACCTCCCGCCCGGTACGGCCGGCCGGCAGGTAATGGTCGGCGATGATCAGGTTCGGCGCCCGGCCCAGACCGCCGAGTTGAGCCTCCAGCGCGGCGGCGCTCAGCGCCTTCACCACCTCGTACCCCCAGCCGTCCAACAGGATCGCCAGCCCCTCGACAATCGAGCGGTCATCGTCGACCACCAGGATCAGCGGCCTGACGGACTCCGGTTTGGTTGCCTGACTGCCTGTAGGATCAGCCATTGATTTCTCCCGGTCTGTCGCTTGCATCAAATTGGACATCGGGCATGCCAAGGCAATGCAAGCGCCGCCTGTGGCCTAACCGTGACATCGGACACATCATAGGCTTACGACGGGCAAACAATCCCAGGGGCCGATCTTCCCACAAAACATTGCATAGCCGTCTAACACTGAATTGCAACAATCGGCATCAGGTTTTTCCCTTAGCGAATGCACTCAAGACTCTTCAATCAGCGATTCAGCATATGATTGGGCAGTCGGCGGTTTGAAAGGACTCTTTCGCGACGCCTTCGGCGAGGACAAAAAAAGAGCCCCCGTCGGAACGGAGGCTCTTTTCTTGAACAGCAGAGACTTCAACCTTTGGGTGACAGTCTCAGGCGCGGAGATTTCCACCGGTCGCCTTGACCACCGCCGCGACGATTTTCTGGCCGACCGCTTCGATCGCCTCATCGGTCAAGGTTGCGCTGGTCGGCTGGTAGGTGACCGACACGGCGACCGACTTGCGCCCCTCGCCCACGCCCGGCCCCTCATAGACGTCGAACACCGCGACATCCTTGACCAGCGCCTTGTCGGCACCCTTCACCGCGCGCAGGATCTTGTCGGCCTCGACCTTGCGGTCGACGACGAAGGCGAAATCGCGCTCCACCGGCTGGAAGGCGGAGAGCTGGACCATCGGCTTGGCGGTGCCGCCCTTCTTCTTGGGCAGCGGCACGGCGTCCAGCATCACCTCGAATCCGACGACCGGACCCTTGACGCCCAGAGCCTCCAGCACCGACGGATGGATCTCGCCGAAGCGGGCCATCACGGTGGGGCCGAGTCGCAGCACGCCGGAGCGGCCGGGGTGGTACCAGCCCGGCGCGTCGGTGGTGACCTGCAGATTGCCGGCGGGGGCGCCGACCGACTCCAGGACCGCCAGCGCGTCGGCCTTGGCGTCGAACACATCGACGCCGCGCGCCTTCTCCGCCCAATGGCGCGGCACCGCCGCCCCGGCGCGGATGCCGGCGGCGACGCTGTCCTGCCCGTCCGGCGCCGGGGTGCGGAAGGCCGCCCCGACCTCGAACAGGCGCACGTCGGCGAAGCCACGGTCGGCGTTGCGGCCAGCGGCCTGGATCAGGTTGGGCAGGATCGACGGGCGCATGACGTCCAGGTCGCTGCTGATCGGGTTGACCAGCCGCAGCCCGGGCTGGCCGCCGCCGAACAGCTCGGCGACCGGACCGGACAGGAAGGACCAGGTCACCGCCTCCGACAAACCGCGGGCGGCCAGCGTCCGCTTGGCCAGCGCAACCCGGCGCTGCTTCAGCGTCAGGGCCGGACGGGTCAGCACCGTCTCGCGCGGCAGCGGCGTCGCCGGGATGGCGTCGAAGCCGTGGACGCGCAGCACCTCCTCGACCAGGTCGGCCTCGCCATGGACATCGGCGCGCCAGGACGGAATGCCGACGCGCAGCCGGCCCTCCTCATCCTCGCCTTCCAGGGTGAAGCCCAGATCGGTGAGAATCCGCTCCTGACGCTCGCGCGGCAGGTCGACGCCGCCCAGCGCCGCGACTCGGCCGGCGCGCAGGGTCAGGCTGCGCTTCCAGTCCGGCTCGGCCCCGGCGACCACCAGTTCCGACGGCTCGCCGCCGCACAGTTCCAGAATCAGGCGGGTGGCGCGTTCCATGCCGGCAAACACCGCGGCCGGATCGACGCCGCGCTCGAAGCGATAGCGCGCATCCGAATCGATGCCCAGCCGGCGGCCGGTCTGCGCCGTGCGCACCGGGTCGAACAGCGCGGCCTCGACGAAGACGTTGACGGTCGCCTCGGTGCAGCCGGTCGGCTCACCGCCGACGATACCGGCCAGAGCCTCCGCCCGCTCGTCGTCGGCCACCACGGTCATGGCGCCGTCCAGCGCGTATTCCTTGCCGTTCAGCGCCGCCAGCGTCTCGCCCTCGCGGCCCATGCGGACGGTGATGTTGCCCTTCACCGTGTCGGCGTCGAAGACGTGCAGCGGACGGGCGGCGTCGAAGGTCAGGTAGTTGGTGATGTCGACCAGCGCCGAGATCGGGCGCAGGCCGATGGACACCAGCTTGTCCTGCAGCCACTTCGGCGACGGGCCGTTCTTCACGCCGCGGATATAGCGGCCGACGAACAGCGGGCAGGCCTCGGGCGCGGCGATGCTGACGCCGATCGGGCTGGCGAAGCGGCCTTCCACCGGGGTGGTGTCGAGATGCCCGGCGGTCAGCGGCTTCAGCGTGCCCATGCCGGATGCTGCGAGGTCGCGGGCGATGCCGCGCACGCCGGCGCAGTCGGCGCGGTCGGGCGTCAGGTTGATGTCGATGACCGGATCGTTCAACCCGGCATAATCGGCGAAGCCGGCGCCGACGGGCGCGTCGTCCGGCAGCTCGATGATGCCCTCATGCTCGTCGGACAGCTTCAGCTCGCGCTTGGAGCACATCATGCCGTTCGACTCGACGCCGCGGATGACGCCCTTCTTCAGCGTGATGTCGGAACCCGGGACATAGGTCCCCTCCGGCGCGAAGACGCCCTTCATCCCGGCGCGCGCATTCGGGGCGCCGCAGACGACCTGCAGGGTGCCGGCGCCGGTATCGACCATCAGCACGCGCAGCTTGTCGGCGTCCGGGTGCTTCTCGGCCGAGACGACATGGGCGACGCGGAAGGGCGCCAGCTCCTTCGACCGGTCATGGACGCCTTCCACCTCCAGCCCGAGGGCGGTCAGCTTCTCCGTGATCTGGTCGAGCGAGGCGTCGGTCTCCAGATGGTCCTTCAGCCAGGACAGCGTGAACTTCATGGATCCGGCTCCTTAGCGCGTCAGGCCGTGGGCGATGTTGGGAATGTCGAGCGCGGCGAAGCCGTAATGCTTCAGCCAGCGCAGGTCGGCTTCGAAGAAGGTGCGCAGGTCGGGGATGCCGTATTTCAGCATGGCGACGCGCTCCACCCCCATGCCGAAGGCGAAGCCCTGGTAACGGGTGCTGTCGATGCCGCAGGCTTCCAGCACGTTCGGGTGGACCATGCCGCAGCCGAGGATCTCCAGCCAGTCGCCGTAATTGCCCAGCTTCAGCTCGCCGCCCTTGCGCGAGCAGCCGATATCGACCTCCGCCGACGGTTCGGTGAAGGGGAAGAAGCTGGGGCGGAAGCGCAGCGGCAGGTCGTCCACATCGAAGAAGGCGCGGCAGAACTCCACGAGGCAGCCCTTCAGGTGCCCCATGTTGGTCGCCTCGTCGATGACCAGCCCCTCGATCTGGTGGAACATCGGGGTGTGGGTCATGTCGTAGTCGGAGCGGTAGGTCCGCCCCGGCGCGATGATGCGGATCGGCGGCTTGTTGTTCAGCATGGTGCGGACCTGCACCGGGCTGGTGTGGGTGCGCAGCAGCATCTTCTTATCGCCGGCATCCGGCAGATAGAAGGTGTCGTGCATGTCGCGCGCCGGGTGGCCGGGCGGGAAGTTCAGGGCGGTGAAGTTGTGGAAATCATCCTCGATGTCCGGCCCTTCGGCGACCGAGAAGCCCATCTCGGCGAAGATGGCGATCATCTCGTCCATCGTCTGGCTGATCGGGTGGATGCGCCCCTCGGTCTCCGGGCGCACCGGCAGGGTCACGTCGACCCGTTCGGCCTCCAGCCGCGCCTTCAGGTGGGCGGCGGCGAGGTCGGCCTTGCGCGCGTCGATGGCGGCGGCGATCTCGTCCTTCAGCGCGTTCAGCGCCTGACCGCGCTCCTTGCGCTCGTCGGGGGTGAGGTTCCCCAGCACCTTCATGAAGCCGGTGATGCGCCCCTTCTTGCCGAGCGCGGAGACCCGCACCTCGTCCAGCGCCGAAAGGTCGGCGGCGGCGTTGACCTGCGACAGAAGTTCGTCTTTCAGCGCGTCGAGCATGGCGGTTCCCGGCAAGCGTGGGGAAAAATCGGTGCAAACAGAAAAAGGGAGCCGGCCCAGCGGCCCGGCTCCCTTCTCTTACAACTGACGCCGTGACGGCAAGCGTTCCCTGGGACGGGAAGCGCTGGGCGTTACGCGGCGGCCTTGGAGGCGAGCGCGGCCTGGGCCTTGTCCACCAGGGTCTTAAAGGCCTCCGGCTCGCGCGCGGCCAGATCGGACAGGACCTTGCGGTCGATCTCGATGCCGGCCAGCTTGATGCCGTTGATGAAGCGCGAGTAGGTCAGGCCGTACTGACGGACACCGGCGTTGATGCGCTGGATCCACAGGCCGCGGAAATCGCGCTTCTTATTGCGGCGGTCGCGGTAGGCGTAACGAAGCGCCTTTTCGACCTTCTCGATCGCAATACGGAAATTCTTGGAATTGCGACCCCGGTAGCCCTTGGCGAGCTTCAGGATCTTGCGGTGACGGGCGTGCGTCGTGACGCCGCGCTTAACACGAGCCATGGTTCAGGTCCTTCCGAATTCTACAATGTGCCGAGATCAGGCGTTGCGCAGCCAGTTCTTCAGCACCGTGCGGGCGTTGGAGTCGCACAGGGTCATCATGCCGCGCGCGTTGCGCTTCATGTTCGGGGACTTCTGTTCCAGGCAGTGGCGCTTGTAGGCGGCCTGAGCGCGGACCTTACCCGTGGCGGTCACCTTGAAGCGCTTCTTGGCGCCGCTCTTCGTCTTCAGCTTGGGCATTTTCGTTTCCTAGAGGGAAATGAGGCGGAATTCCATCGGACGGTTGGGCATGCCCTGAGCCATACGGCCCAGCCTCGCCGCCCGTGGAAGGATGCGCTTATACGCGCGGGGGCAGCGGGATGCAAGGGGGATGTGGCGGAAAGGCTTTCTGCAACGCCCTGGACCCGAGGCTCCTCTTCGGCCGTCATTCCCGCGAAGGCGGGAATCCAGTCGTTCCAAACTTCCGCCCCCCCGCCCCCCGCCCTACGCCATTCGCCGCAGCGTCTTCCGCATCGCACGCCCCCGCTGGCGCATGGCCCCTGCCCGCGCTATGTTCCCGGCCATGAGCGACCGCACCCCCCCATCCTCCGCCGACCCGCAAAAGCCCGTCTCCGGTGCCGAAGGCAACTGGTTCGGCTTCACCCCCGTCGATCCGTCCGCCAAGTCCGGGCTGGTCCGCGCCGTCTTCGACAGCGTGGCGACCAACTACGACCTGATGAACGACCTGATGTCGGGCGGCATCCATCGGCTGTGGAAGGACACGCTGATGGAGTTGGTGGCGCCCAAGCCGGACATGACCCTGCTGGACGTGGCCGGCGGCACCGGCGACATCGCCTTCCGCTTCCTGAAGAAGGGCGGTGGCGCGGCGGTGGTCTGCGACATCACCGAGGCGATGGTCCGGGTCGGCCGCGACCGCGCCATCGACCGCAACATCCTGTCCGGCGTGCAATGGACGGTCGGCGACGCGGAAAAGCTGCCCATCGCCTCGCGCTCGGTCGACGCCTATACCATCGCCTTCGGCCTGCGCAACGTCACCCGCATCGACGAGGCGATCAAGGAGGCCCACCGCGTCCTGAAGCCGGGCGGCAAGTTCTATTGCCTGGAATTCAGCCACGTCGTCCTGCCGGTCCTGCGCGAGCTGTACGACGTCTATTCCTTCCAGGTGCTGCCCTTCATGGGCCGCGTGGTGGCGAAGGACGAGGCGAGCTACCGCTATCTGGCCGAGAGCATCCGCCGCTTCCCGCAGCAGGCCGATCTGGCGAAGCGGATCGAGGCCGCAGGCTTCGGTGCCGTGCGCGTGCGCAACCTGTCGGGCGGGATCGCCGCCATCCATTCCGGCTGGCGGATCTAGGCTCCCGTGTTCCGCATCCTGCGCAACCTGATCCGGATGGCCGTCATCGGCCGGACGGTCGCCCGTCACGACGCCCTGCCCACCAGCCTGCTCGGCACCGCCCCCGGCCTGCTCTGGCTGTGGCGCCGGGTCGCCCGCAAGGGCGTGCCCGGCCGCGAGGGCGAGCGGCTGGCCCGCGCGCTGGCCGAACTCGGCCCCACCTACATCAAGCTGGGGCAGCTTCTGTCCACCCGCTCCGATCTGGTCGGCGAGCGGATGGCCGTCGATCTGGCGGAACTGCAGGACAAGCTGCCGCCCTTCCCCGCCCATCAGGCCCGCGCCATCATCGAGGCGGAGTTCGGCCAGCCGGTCCATGCCCTGTTCCAGAGCTTCGACGACAAGCCGGTCGCCGCCGCCTCCATCGCCCAGGTGCATTTCGCCGTCACCGCCGACGGGCAGGAGGTGGCGGTCAAGGTGCTGCGTCCCGGGATCGAGCAGGCCTTCGAACGCGACATCGACCTGTTCTACCGGCTGGCCGGGCTTGCCGAATGGGTGCTGCCCAGGCTGAAGCGCCTGCGGCTGGTCGAGGTGGTCGACACCTTCGCCCGCACCTCCCGCCTGGAGATGGACCTGCGGATGGAGGCGGCCGCCGCGTCGGAGCTGGCGTCGAACTTCAAGGACGATGAAACCTTCAACGTGCCGAAGGTCGATTGGGAGCGCACCGCCGGCCGCGTGCTGACGCTGGAGCGCATCCGCGGTTTCAAGGTGGACGAGCCGGCCCGCATCTCCGCCGCCGGTTTCGACCGCGACGAGATCCTGGCGATGGCCTCGGCCAGCTTCTTCAATCAGGTGTTCCGCGACGGCTTCTTCCACGCCGACCTGCATCCCGGCAACCTGTTCATCAACGAACAGGGCACCATCACCGCCGTCGATTTCGGCATCATGGGCCGGTTGGACCGCGAGACGCGCTATTACCTCGCCGACATGCTGATCGGCTTTTTGACCGGCGACTACCGCCGCGTCGCCATCGTGCATTTCGAGGCCGGCTACGTCCCGCGCCACCAGTCGATCGAGATCTTCACCCAGGCCTGCCGCGCCATCGGCGAGCCCTTGCAGAACAAGCCGTTGGCCGACATCTCGGTCGGCCGTCTGCTGGCCCAGCTGTTCGCCGTCACCGAACAGTTCGAGATGGAAACCCAGCCGCAGCTGCTTCTGCTTCAGAAGAGCATGCTGACGGCCGAGGGCGTCGGCCGGCTGCTGAACCCCAACATCAACATGTGGGAACTGGCCCGTCCGCTGATCGAGGAGTGGATGCGCGAGAATCGCGGGCCGGAGGCGCAGTTCATCAACGATGCCGGCGCCATCCTGTCCACCGTCCGCCGCATCCCCGCCCTGGTCAGCGAGGCGGAACGGGTGACCCGCGACATGGCGGAGGGCGGCGTGCGCCTGCATCCCCAGACCGTCCGCCAGATGCTGAACGGCTGGGAAACCCGCCGCCGCTCGGACCGCATTGCCCTGTGGGTGATCGCGGCCCTGCTGGCGGTGATCGCGGTTCAGATGCTGTAAGGGCCGCGACCGCGCTGAAGCGTTCGTCGACCGTCATTCCCGCGAAGGCGGGAATCCAGACTTTCCAAGTGTCTGAGCCGGAAGCCTGGATCCCCGCCTTCGCCGGGATGACGGCCGAGAGAGGCTTTCTTCTCAGTAGCCCCGGCTACGGTCCACCAGATTGGGCAGCGGCCGGCCGTCACGCAGGGCCTTCACCGCGTCGGCCACCTGCACGGCGCAACGCGACGGGTGGGTGATTCCGGCGACATGGGGGGTGATGCGGACCTGCGGATGACGCCAGAGCGCATGGTCGGCCGGCAGCGGCTCCGTCGCGAAGACGTCCAGGCTGGCGCCGTGCAGATGCCCGCTCTCCAGCGCGTCGAGCAGGTCCGACTCGACCAGATGCCCGCCGCGGGCGGCGTTGATGACCACCGCCCCCTTGGGCAAGGCGGCGAACAGCGACGCATTCATGATGCCGCGGGTCTCGTCGGTCAGCGGCAGCAGGCAGACGAGGAAATCGCACTGCGGCAGCATCGCCGCCAGCCCGTCGGGACCGGAGAAGCTCTCCACCCCCTCGATGCTCTTGGGGCTGCGGCTCCAGCCCATCAGGCGGTAGTCCAGGGTCCGCAGGGTGCGGGCGGACGCCGCCCCCAGCTCGCCCAGCCCCAGGAAGCCGACGGTCACCTCGGAGGCCGGGCGATGGTCCCTCTGCTCCCACCGCGCCTCGGCCTGGAGGGCGGCATAGCCATCCATCAGCCGGTGCCAATACAGCACTTGGAAGGCCACATAGCCGGCCATGTCGACCGTCAGCCCGTCCGCCACCATGCGGACCAGCGGCACGTCGGGCAGGGTTGGATCCTGCAGGATCGGCTCCACCCCGGCGCCCAGCGACACAATCAGCTTCAGGTTGGGCAGCGTCGCCAGCATGCCGGCCGGCGGCTTCCACACCACCGCCACCTCGATGTCGGCGACGTCGCCGGTCTCGGGCCAGACGCGCATCTCCACGCCGGGAAGATGGCGGGCGATCTCGCGGCGCCAATCCTCGGCGCTGTCGCTGGCGGAGCAGAACAGAAGCGTCACGGCCGAACCCCTGCTATGTAGGTGAGTGTTTGGGGCGCGAACGATAGCGCCTTTCCAAAACTCCGCAATCCGCAAGGACGCATGCCCGTGCCGCGCCTGATCCTGCTGAACAAGCCCTATGGCGTGCTGCCGCAATTCACCGACGATCAGGGCCGCCCGACCCTGGCGGAGCTGGTGCCGGTGAAGGGCGTCTATGCCGCCGGCCGGCTCGACCGCGACAGCGAGGGATTGCTGGCGCTGAGCGACGACGGCCCGCTGATCGCCCGCATCGCCTCACCGGCCAACAAGATGCCGAAGACCTATTGGGTGCAGGTGGAGGGTATCCCGACCGACGAGGCGCTGGAGGCTCTGCACCGCGGCGTCACGCTGAAAGACGGCCCCACCCTGCCGGCCGAGGTGCGGCGGATGGAGGAGCCGGAATCGCTGTGGCCGCGCGATCCGCCGGTGCGCTACCGCGCCGCCATCCCCACCAGCTGGATCGCGCTGACCTTGCGCGAGGGGCGCAACCGGCAGGTCCGCCGCATGACCGCGGCGGTCGGCTTCCCCACCCTGCGGCTGATCCGCTGGTCGATCGGCGATTGGACATTGGATGGGTTGGCGCCGGGGCAGTGGCGGGAGGTCCCCCAACCGCCCGCGACACCCGGCAAAGGGCCAAAGGCCCCGGCACCAACCGGTCAGCGCGCCCCCGTTAAGCCGCGCCGAACAGCTGCTCCTCGCTCAGCGCCATCACGCTCGCGGAGCCGTTGACGATGGTCGCCCGCAGCGCCGCCGCCTTCGGCAGCACATGGGTGGCGAAGAAGCGGGCGGTCAGCGGCTTGGCCGACAGGAAGGCGGTGTCGGCATCGCCCGCCGCCAGCCGTTCCGCCGCCACCTTGGCGGCGCGGGCAAGCTGCCAGCCGCCGGCGACCACGCCCATCAGCTCCAGCAGGGTCACCGACGCGGCGGCCGGCAGGCGCGGGTCCTGCTTCGCCACGCTCAGCACCCAGGCCACCGCCTGCTTGGCCTCCAGCACGGCGGCGGCCAGCTCGGCGCCGGTGGCCCGCAACGACTCGTCCGCGTGGCCGGACAGCTCGCCGCCCAGCGCCGCGATTTCGTCCAGCAGGCCGTTGGCGGTCGCCCCGCCGTCGCGCAGGATCTTGCGGTTGATCAGGTCGTTGGCCTGGATGGCGGTCGTGCCTTCATAGATCGTGGTGATGCGGGCGTCGCGCAGATGCTGGGCAGCGCCGGTCTCCTCGATGAAGCCCATGCCGCCATGGATCTGCACACCGTCCGAGGCCAGCTGCTGGCCGGTCTCGGTGCACCAGCCCTTGGCGATGGGGGTCAGCAGATCGACCAGCAGGGCGGCCCGGCCGCGGGCCGCCTCGTCGGCATGATGGTGCGCCACGTCGACCGCGGCGGCGGCGGTATAAAGGATGCCGCGCATCGCCTCGATCCGCGCCTTCATGCCCATCAGCAGGCGGCGGACGTCGGGGTGGTTGACGATGCCCTTCGACTGCCCCTCGGTCCAGCCCAGCGGCTTGCCCTGCACACGGTCGCGGGCATAGGCCAAAGCCTGCTGATAAGCGCGCTCGGCGATCGACAGGCCCTGCATGGCGACGTTCAGCCGGGCGTGGTTCATCATCGTGAACATGTATTCCAGGCCGCGGTTCGGCTCGCCGACCAGGAATCCGGTCGCCCCGCCCTCGTCGCCGAAGGACAGCACGGCGGTCGGGCTGCCGTGGATGCCCAGCTTGTGCTCCAGCGACACGCACTTCACCTGATTGCGGGCGCCCAGGCTGCCGTCGGGGTTGACCAGGAACTTCGGCACGACGAACAGGCTGATGCCCTTGACGCCCGGAGGCGCGTCGGGCAGGCGGGCCAGCACCAGATGGACGATGTTCTCCGTCAGGTCATGGTCGCCGTAGGTGATGAAGATCTTCTGCCCGCTGACGAGGTAATGGTCGCCGTTCGGCACCGCACGCGACCGCGTGGCGGCAAGGTCGGACCCCGCCTGCGGCTCGGTGATGTTCATGGTGCCGGTCCACTCGCCCGAGATCATCTTGGGCAGGTAGATGTCCTTCAGCGCGTCGGAGCCATAGAGCTGCACCGCATTCACCGCCCCCTGCGTCAGCATCGGGCAGAGCGCGAAGGCCATGTTGGCGGAATGCCACATCTCCTGCACCGCGGTGTTCAGCAGGTTGGGCAGCCCCATGCCGCCGCGCGTCGGGTCGAAGGGCAGCCCGTTCCAGCCGCCCTCCACCAGCGCCTGCCAAGCCGCCCCCCAGCCTTCCGCCGTGCGGGCGATGCCGTCGGCGCCGAGCTTGGCACCCTGGACGTCGCCGATGCGGTTCAGCGGAGCCAGGACATTCTCGGCGATCTTCGCCGCCTCGCCCAGGATGCTGTCCACCATGTCGGGGCTGGCATCCTCGAAGCCCGGCAGAGCCGCCACGTCGGCCATGCCGGCGAGGTGGTCGAGGACGAAGCGGATCTCTTTCAGCGGCGGGGTGTAGGGGATCGCGGCGGCGGTCATGGGGGACCTCTTCGGGTAACGGAGGAAATGAACGGGATCAGACGGCCTGCTGCAGCTCCGGCAGCACCTTGAACAGGTCGGCGACAAGGCCGTAGTCGGCGACCTGGAAGATCGGTGCCTCCTCGTCCTTGTTGATCGCGACGATGACCTTGCTGTCCTTCATGCCGGCGAGGTGCTGAATGGCGCCCGAGATGCCGACGGCGACGTACAGCTCCGGCGCCACGATCTTGCCGGTCTGGCCGACCTGATAGTCGTTCGGCACGAATCCGGCATCGACGGCGGCGCGGCTGGCGCCCACGGCGGCGCCCAGCTTGTCGGCGATGGCCTCCAGCAGGTGGAAGTTGTCGCCCGACTGCATGCCGCGCCCGCCGGAGATGACGATGCGGGCGGAGGTCAGCTCCGGACGCTCCGACTTCGACAGCTCGGCCGAGACGAAGCTCGACAGGGCGGGATCGGCCACGGCGGTGACGTTCTCGACCGGGGCGCTGTTGGTGGCTGCCGCCGCTTCGAAGGCGGTGGTGCGGACGGTGACGACCTTCACCGCGTCGGCCGACTGCACCGTGGCGATGGCATTGCCGGCATAGACCGGCCGCTCGAACGTATCCGAAGAGACCACCGCGGTGATGTCGGAGATCATCGCCACGTCGAGCAAGGCGGCGACGCGCGGCAGCACGTTCTTGCCGGCTGAAGTGGCGGCGGCGAGGACATGGCTGTAGCCGGCGGCAAGCGAGACCAGCAGGGCCGCGACCGGTTCGGCCAGCGCATGCTCGTAGGCGGCATCGTCGGCGAGCAGCACCTTGGCGACACCGGCCAGCTTGGCGGCCTGCTCCGCGGCCGGGGCGGCGTTGCGGCCGGCGATGAGGAGGTGGACGTCGCTGCCGAGCTTGGCGGCAGCGGTCACCGCGTGGGCGGTGGCGGGCTTGAGGGTGGCGTTGTCGTGGTCGGCGAGGATCAGGATGGGCATGGGGCGGGTCCTTGGTTGGCGGGTGGTGAGGTCTGCTGGCTATGGGCTGCGGATTGCCCCCTCCCCATCCCTCCCCCGCTTCGCGGGAGAGGGGGTGGACGCTTGCGGACATGAACTCTATTCGCGGAGCGGCGGCAGTTCCCTCTCCCGCGAAGCGGGGGAGGGTTAGGGAGGGGGCACCCGGTACAACCAGTCCTCAGATCACCCGCGCCTCGTTCTTCAGCTTGTCGACCAGCGTGGCGACGTCCGGCACCTTGATGCCGGCCTGACGCTTCGCCGGCTCGGCCACCTTCACCGTGGTCAGGCGCGGCGTGACGTCGACACCCAGGGCGTCCGGGGCAACGGTCTCCAGCGGCTTCTTCTTCGCCTTCATGATGTTCGGCAGCGAGGCATAGCGCGGCTCGTTGAGGCGCAGGTCGGCGGTGACCACCGCCGGCAGCTTCAGCTCCACCGTCTCCAACCCGCCGTCGATCTCGCGGGTCACCGCGACCTTGCCGTCGCCGGCAACGACCTTCGAGGCGAAGGTGCCCTGACCCCAGCCCAGCAGCGCGGCCAGCATCTGGCCGGTCTGGTTGCAATCGTCGTCGATCGCCTGCTTGCCGAGGATCACCATCCCCGGCGCTTCCTTCTCGACCAGCGCCTTCAGCAGCTTGGCGACGGCGAGCGGCTCGGTCGTCACGTCGGTCTGCACCAGGATGGCACGGTCGGCACCCATGGCGAGAGCGGTGCGCAGGGTCTCCTGCGCCTGGGCCGGGCCGACGGAGACGACCACGATCTCGGTCGCTGTGCCGGCTTCCTTGCACCGCACCGCCTCTTCGACGGCGATCTCGTCGAAGGGGTTCATCGAGAATTTCACGTTGGACGTCTCGACGCCGGACTGGTCGGTCTTCACCCGGATCTTGACGTTGTAATCGACGACGCGCTTCACGGCGCAGAGGATCTTCATGGCGCGGGTCCCCTAAGGATTGGGCAGCGTGTGGGCATGGGGGGACTTGCCCCCACCCCGACCCTCCCCCGCTGGGCGGGGAGGGGGCGGATGCTTGCAGAGACATCGCAAAGGACGGCGGCAGTCCCCTCCCCGCCCAGCGGGGGAGGGTTAGGGTGGGGGTAGCGGCTTAGGCTGTTACAGCCCCTCGGTCTGCTTGCGCAGGACGTATTTCTGGATCTTGCCGGTCGAGGTCTTCGGCAGCGGGCCGAACACCACCGTGCGCGGGCACTTGAAGTGGGCCATGTGCGACCGGCAGAAGGCGATGATATCGGCCTCGGTCGCGGTGGCGCCGTCCTTCAGGGTGACGAAGGCGCAGGGCGTCTCGCCCCACTTCTCGTCATGGCGGGCGACGACGGCCGCCTCAAGCACTTCGGGATGCTTGTAGAGGACATCCTCAACCTCGATCGACGAGATGTTCTCACCGCCGGAGATGATGATGTCCTTCGACCGGTCCTTGATCTCGACGTAGCCGTCTTCGTGCCAGACGGCGAGGTCGCCGGTGTGGAACCAGCCGCCGGCGAAGGCCTCTTCCGTCGCCTTGGGGTTCTTCAGGTAGCCCTTCATGACGTTGTTGCCGCGCATCATGATCTCGCCCATGCTGCGGCCGTCCTTCGGCATCGGCTCCAGCGTGAAGGGATCGGCGACGATCACCGCCTCCAGCATCGGGCCGCGCACGCCCTGGCGGGCCTTGATCGCCGCCTTCTCATCCAGCGACAGGCCGTCCCAGCGGTCATGCCAGACGCAGACCACGGTCGGGCCATAGCATTCGGTCAGGCCGTAGACGTGGGTGACTTCCCAGCCCATGCGCTCCATGCCGGCGATGACGGCGGCGGGCGGGGCGGCGCCCGCCACCATCACCTTCACCTTCTGCTCGATGCCCTGCTTCAACTCGGCCGGGGCATTGTTCAGCATGTTCAGGACGATCGGCGCGCCGCAGAAGTTGGTCACCTTCTCGTCGCGGATCAGCGTCAGCACGGCGTCGGGACGGACCTGACGCAGGCAGACGGCGGTGCCGGCGGTGACCGCGATGGTCCAGGGGAAGCACCAGCCGTTGCAGTGGAACATCGGCAGCGTCCACAGATACACGGGCGCGTCGCCCATGTTCCAGGACAGCGCGTTCGACACCGCGTTCAGATAGGCGCCGCGGTGGTGATAGACGACGCCCTTCGGGTTGCCGGTGGTGCCGGAGGTGTAGTTCAGCGCGATGGCCTGCCATTCGTCGGCCGGCAGGCTCCACGCATGTTCGGCACCGACGTCGCTGATGAAGGCTTCATAATCGCGGTCACCGATCAGCTCGCCGCCGGTGTAGGTCGGGTCGTCGATGTCCACCACCGGGATCGGCGAGTCCAGCAGGGCCAGCGCCTTCTTGGCGACGCCGGAGAACTCGCGGTCGACGATCAGGATCTTCGCCTCGCCATGCTTCAGGATGAAGGCGATGGCCTCGGCGTCCAGGCGGGTGTTGATGGCGTTCAGCACGGCCCCGGCCAGCGGCACGCCGAAATGCGCCTCGAACAGTTCCGGCGTGTTGGCGGCCAGCATGGCGACGGTGTCGCCGGTGCCGATGCCCAGGTTCGCCAGCGCCGCGGCCAGACGGCGCACGCGGACGAAGGTCTCCGCCCACGTCCGGCGGACCGGGCCGTGGACGACGGCCAGACGGTCGGGCCACACCGCGGCGGCGCGCTCCAGGAAGGTCAGCGGCGTCAGGGCGACGAAATTGGCGGCGTTGCGGTCGAGATCGCGTTCGTACGGATTGACGCGGACATCGACGCTTTGATTCGCCGCGGCGGCAGTTTCACTCATCGGACCGTTCTCCCCAGGGGTTCTTTGTTGCGCGCCGACATTGGGCGCGGCGGTGTTGGAAACAGCCTCTACCAGATCAGCTTTGCGCAACTTTCTCAGGATTATGACCAATTGTTATTGGCGTTGTTTCACGGCGGCGCGAGGGGGTGCCCCGTCACCGCAGCCACGTCACGTCTCCCGCGAACAGGTACCCGGCGCCGTAAACGGTCTTGATCAGCCGCGGCGCGCGCGGGTCCTCCTCGATCTTCTTGCGGATGCGCGAGATGCGGACGTCGATGCTGCGGTCATAGGGAAAGTCGTCGCGGTCCTGGTCGGGACCCTGCAGATGCTCGCGCGACAGCACGCGCTTGGGCGCCTTCAGCAGCATCAGCAGAAGCGAGGCCTCCGCCGCCGTCAGGCTTTCCTGCCGGCCATCGTCGGCGGTCAGCGTCAGGTTGCCCAGATCGAACACCCAGGGGCCGAAGCGCGCCCGCGCGGTCTCGGCCGGGGCGGCGGCGCTGGACAGCTGTTCGCGGCGGCGGATGGCACTGTTGACGCGGGCGACCAGTTCCCGCGACTCGAACGGCTTCACGATATAGTCGTCGGCCCCCAGCTCCAGCCCCAGCACGCGGTCGGAGGTGCCGCCGCGCCCGGACAGGATGATGACGCCGAACCGCACATCCTCCCACAGCTCGCGCACCAGGGTCAGCCCGTCCATGTCCGGTAAGCCGAGATCCACCAGGCACAGGTCGGGGGCCTGTCGCTGGATCGCCGCCCGCGCCTCCCGCCCGCTGGCCCAGCAGGACACGTCATAGCCGTAGCCCTCCAGAACCTCCGTCACCAGCCGGCGGATGTCGGCTTCGTCCTCGACCACATAGATGCGCTTCTTCTGTCCCACGCGCGTTTCCCCTCGGCACTCGTCGCCCTGCATTTTTTCAGGTGCGTTCTATTAGGTGCGTTCTCTGGACCCGATCATATCAGGCCGGCGCGGGTTCGGCGGCGTGGCCGATGGCCGCCACCAGGTCCCGCTTGTCCCATGGCTTGCGCAGTATGACGGCATCGGCGGGGACGTCGCCATACTCGACGGCGAATCCGCTGACCAGAACCACCCGCATCGCCGGCCGCAGCAGCCGGACGCGCCGCGCCAGCTCCACCCCCGACAGACCGGGCATGACGATGTCGGAGACCAGCAGCGACAGCCCGTCGATCTGCTCCACCAGCTCCGCCGCCTCGTCGCCGCTGGCCGCCTCCACCACCGAGAAGCCGAGATCCACCAGCTGCTGGCGCATCACCTGCCGCACGTCGTCATTGTCCTCCGCCACCAGCGCCAGTTGGCCGGACCAGCCGCCGGGCTGCGGTTCGGCCGAAGCCGGATCGGCCTCCTGCAACCGGGGCACCGGCTCGGCGCGCGGCAGCAGCAGGGTGACGGCGGTCCCCTCCCCCGGCCGGCTGTCGATGCGCAGATAGCCGCGCGACTGCTTGACGAAGCCGTAGACCATCGACAGACCCAGCCCCGACCCCAAGGCCTTCGTCGTGAAGAAGGGTTCCACCGCGCGGGCCAGCGCCTCCGCCGTGAAGCCGGTGCCGGTGTCGCTGACGCGGATTTCCAGATAATCGTCGGGCCGGACCGGCTCGTCGAAGGACTGGTCGCCCTCCACCCTGCGGATGCCGACCGCAATGTCGAGCCGCCCGCCGTTGGCCATGGCGTCGCGCGCGTTGATGGCGAGGTTGACCAGCGCGTTTTCCAACTGGGTCTGGTCGGCGATGGTCCAGCACTCCCGCCCCTCCTCCGGCACGCCGATGGCGATGGAGCTGGGGAAGGAGCGGCGCAGCAGCACCGCCATGTCGCGCAACAGGCCGCACAGCTCGATCGGTTCCGGCTTCAACGGCTGCTGGCGCGAGAAGGCAAGCAGCCGGGCGGTGATGTCGGCGCCGCGGCGGCCGGCGCGCTGGGCCGGCTCCAGATAGGCGTCCAGCCCCTCCACCGCGGCGTAGCGGTCGCGCGCCGCCGACAGGTTGCCGATGATGATCGACAGCAGGTTGTTGAAGTCGTGCGCCAGCCCGCCCGACAGCTGCCCGACCGCCTTCAGCCGTTGCGCCTCCACCAACTGGCGTTCGGTCTGCTTCTCGTCGGTGATGTCCAGCGTCAGGACGAACAGGCCGGTGACGGCGCCCTCCTCCAGTCCGCCCTCGCCGCGATGCGGGATCAGCGTCGTCTTGGTCACGATGTCGCGACCGTCGCGCGGGAAGGCGTATTCGAAGGTCACCACGCTCCCCGACAAACAGCGGTCGAGATGGGGACCGAGCGCCGCCATGGCGCGCCGGCCGACCACGGCGGCAAGGTCGCGGCCGATCACCTCGGCCTTGTCGCGCCCGACCAGTTCGGCCCAGCGCAGGTTGGCGAAGGTCAGCCGGCCGTCGCGGTCCAGCCCGGCGATGCAGGCGGGAATGGCGTCCAGGATCACGCGCTGCCGGGTTTCCGCCTCCGCCAGCGCGGCGGTGCGGTCGCGCACCCGGCTGTCCAGCGTGGCGACGGTATCGCGCAATTGCCGGACCATGCCGTCGAAGGCGGTTCCCAGCAGCCCGATCTCGTCGCCGCGGCGGATGCCGCTCTGGGCGTCGAGATCGCCGGCGCGCACCTGCGCCGCGGTGTCGGCCAGACGGCGCAGCGGCCGGACCAGCCGACCGACCGCGATGTAGCCCAGCAGGCTGCCCGCCGCCATCAGCGCGATGCCGATGGCGAGGATGCGGTTGCCCAGCACCACCGACGACCGCCGCAGCTCGTCCACATAGACCGACGAGGCGATGTACCAGTCGAAGCCCTCGAAATGCCGGACCCAGCTGATCTTCTCGTAGGCGTAGTTGCCGGGATCGTCGGGCTTGTCCCACAGGTAGGTCAGCGGCTCCCCCTTGGCCGCGGCAACCTTCAGATCCTCGGCGATCGGGCGCCCGGTGGCCGAATTCAGGCGGTCGCCGAAGGCCGTGCCCTCGATGTTCGAATTCGGGTGGATGATCATCCGGTTCGCCGAATCGAAGATGTAGAGATAGCCGGTGCGGGCGATGCGCAGCTTGCGCAGGGCCTGCCGCAGATCCTCGATGGCTTCGGCCTTGCGCCGCTCCACCTCGGCATCGACGTCGGCCAGATAGGCGCCGGTGCCGACGATGATGCCGCGCTTCGACAGATCCTTGAAGAAGCTGAGCTTCGGCGCCCGCTCGTCACCGTTGGGCCGCCACCACGGATAGGTTTGGAACCCCTCCCCCTCGCGCTTGGCGGTGGCGACGATGGTGGGCAGGATGTGGCGGCCCAGATTGTCGCGCAAATCGTCGGACTTCCGCCCCTCATAGTCGGGCGACGGGTGGGACAGGATCACCGAGTCGTAGCCGATGGCCCAGACATAGTCGCCGTTGCCGTAGCGGAAGGCGTGCAGCCCCTCCATCGCCTCGCGCCGGGCCTCCTCCATCGTGATCTCGCCACGGTCGGCGCGGGCATAGACATGCTCGATATAGCCGACCGCCAGTTCCAGCACATCGCGCAGGCGGGTCTTGTACGACTCCACCGTCGACGTCCGCTGTTCCTCCAGCCCGACGCGGATGCGGCTGACCAGTTCGAACACGTTGTCGAGGATGGTGCGGCTGGCGTCGCGTTCGATCTCGTAAGCCTTCTCCTCGATGAACGGGACCGAGAAGACATAGGCCGCGGCGGAGAACAGCCCGAGCGAGATCAGGATCGCCGAGAACAGCCGGAGGAACAGGGGCGAGCGGATCATTTTCCGGACGGGGACGGCAGGATGCGGGAATTGGGGAGTTGCCGCCATCATCCCAGCTTCGCCGCCGCGCCTCAATGCGAATCGGTGGGATTGTTACCTGAATTGCGCTGAAACAATTCGTCATATTTCCGGGAAATTTGCGAAACAGTGTTTTGTTAGCCGAAAAGCCATAAGCCGAATCCCATCAATTTGGGTCGGGCACCACAAGGACGTCCAGCGTCTGGAGGAAACATGCACTCCCCCGCCAACAATCCCGTTTACGAGAGGGTTCGCCGGAACCCCAAATTCCACGAGCTGGTCCGCCAGCGCAGCCGGCTGGCCCTGGTCCTGTCGGCCGTCGTGCTGGTCGGCTATTACAGCTTCATGATGGTGGTCGCCTTCGCGCCGGACCTGCTGCACAAGCCGATCTCCGACGAGTCGTCGCTCAGCGTCGGCTTTCCCATCGGGGCGGGGATCATCATCCTGTCCTGGCTGCTGACCGGCGTCTACTCCCACTTCGCCAACGGCCGTTTTCAGGACCTGACCGACGAGATCACGCGGGAGACGCTGCAATGACCTCCCGCCGGATCCTCCTCGCGGCGGCTGCCGCCACCCTGTCCGCCACCCTGTTCGCCCTGCCGGCGCTGGCCGCCGGCGATGTCGGTCAGGTGGAGAAACAGCCGATCAACCTGTCGGCCATCGGCATGTTCATCGCCTTCGTGCTGATGACGCTGGGCATCACCTACTGGGCGGCCAGCCGCACCCGCTCCACGTCGGACTTCTACACCGCGGGCGGCGGCATCACCGGGTTCCAGAACGGTCTGGCCATCGCCGGCGACTATATGTCGGCCGCGACGCTGCTGGGTCTGTCGAGCCTGGTGTTCGCCAAGGGCTATGACGGCTTCGTCTACACCATCAGCTTCTTCGTCGGCTGGCCGATCATCCTGTTCCTGCTGGCGGAGCGGCTGCGCAACCTCGGCCACTTCACCTTCGCCGACATCGCGTCCTACCGGCTCGACCAGGGCAAGATCCGCACCTTCGCCGCCATCGGCTCGCTGACGGTGGTGTGCTTCTACCTGATCGTCCAGATGGTCGGCGCCGGCCAGCTGATCAAGCTGCTGTTCGGGCTGGACTACAACATCGCGGTCATCGTGGTCGGCGTGCTGATGGTGGTCTACGTCACCTTCGGCGGCATGATCGCCACCACCTGGGTGCAGATCATCAAGGCGGTGCTGCTGCTGGGCGGCGGCATTCTGCTGGCCTTCCTGGCGCTGTCGCGCTTCGGCTTCAGCCTGGAGGCCATCGCCAAGAGCGCCATCGCCGCGCACAAGGACGGCGTGAAGATCATGGGGCCGGGCACGCTGCTGGCCGACCCGGTGTCGGCGGTGTCGCTGTCGCTGGGCCTGCTGTTCGGCACGGCCGCCCTGCCGCACATCATGATGCGCTTCTTCACCGTCCCCAACGCGCGCGAGGCCCGCAAGTCGGTCTTCTACGCCTCGGGCTTCATCGGCTTCTTCTTCCTGATCGTCTGCGTTCTCGGCATGGCGGCGATCACCATCGTCGGCACCGACCCGCAGTTCTTCGAAGGCGGCAAGGTCGGCGGCAAGCTGATCGGCGGCGGCAACATGCCGGTGATGCATCTGGCCAAGGCGCTGGGCGGCGATCTGTTCCTGGGCTTCCTGTCGGCGGTCGCCTTCGCCACCATCCTGGCGGTGGTGTCGGGTCTGGCGCTGGCCGGCGCCTCGGCCATCGCCCACGACCTCTACGCCCGCGTCATCCGCAAGGGCGAGGCGACGGAGCGCGAGGAGATGCGCGTGTCCAAGATCGCGTCGCTGGTGCTGGGCGTGCTGGCCGTGGTGCTGGGCATCGCCTTCGAAAAGCAGAACGTCGCCTTCCTGGTCGGCCTGACCTTCGGTGTCGCGGCGTCGGTGAACTTCCCGGTGCTGATCCTGTCGATGTACTGGAAGGGCCTGACCACCCGCGGCGCACTGGCGGGCGGCATCGCCGGCCTGATCTCCGCGGTCACGCTGGTGATCCTGTCGAACGCCGTGTGGGTCGTGGTGCTGAACAACCCGGCGCCGATCTTCCCCTACGAGCAGCCGGCCCTGTTCTCGATGACGCTGGCCTTCCTCGTCACCATCATCGTGTCGAAGCTGGACAGCAGCGCGTCCGCCCGTGCCGAGCGCGAGGCTTTCGAGGACCAGTTCGTCCGCTCCCAGACCGGCATCGGTGCCGCCGCCGCGGCCAAGCACTGACGGCCTGACGGTCCAATGAAGGGCGCCCTTCCCCAGCCTCGGGGAAGGGCGCTTTTCTTTTGTCAGCCCGCCGAAACGCTGTTGTCCTTGCGGCGCGACAGCTGCACCTGCCCGTCCAGGCATTTGACGTAGCCGGTCTTGCCCGGCTTCAGCCCGTCGAGGATGGTCACCAGCGCCCGCGGGATCGCCGCGAATTCCTTGGAGCCGCGCGACTGGCCGTTGTAGGCGGCGATGTGCTTGCGCACCTCCTCCTTGGACACCGGCTTCCCGTCATTCCCGATCATCTCGTCCGCCTTTCGATCCGCCTCAAAGCCAACAGGCTTGATTGGCGACAGGCTTACGCCGGCAACCCGTCCGCCGCAACCGGCGGGCCGACGCGGGTCGCCGGAAAGCGGATGGTGGCGGTGGTGCCACGGTCCGGTTCGCTTTCGATCGACAGGCTTCCGCCATGCAGGGCCATCAGGTCGCGGCAGATCGACAGCCCCAGCCCGGTGCCGCCGAACCGTCCGGGGATGCTGCTGTCGGCCTGCTGGAAGGGCTCCAGGATACGGGTCAGCGCCTCGGCCGGAATGCCGATGCCGGTGTCGCGCACGGCAATGGCGATCCCGCCGTCCTCCTCCCGCACCGCGCTCACCGTCACCCGGCCGCCGCGCGGGGTGAATTTCACCGCGTTCGACAGCAGGTTCAGCAGCACCTGCCGCAACGCGCGCTCGTCGGCCAGCAGGCCGGGCAGGCCGGGGGCGCAGTCGACCGCCAGCAGCACGCCGCCGGCGTCGGCCGGCACCGCGGCCAGCGCCCGGCAATTCTCGATTGCCCCAGCCGGTTCCAGCCAGCTTTCATCCAGCGTGTAGCGCCCGGCCTCCAGCTTCGACATGTCCAGCACGTCGTTGATGAGGTCGAGCAGGTGCCGGCCGCTGTTCTGCACATGGCGGGCATAGTCGCGGTAGCGCGGGCTGCCCAGCGGGCCGAACAGCTCGTGCAGCATGATGTCGGAAAAGCCGATGATGGCGTTCAGCGGGGTGCGCAGCTCGTGGCTCATGGTCGCCAGGAAGGCGCTCTTGGCGCGGTTGGCGGCCTCCGCCTGATCGAGCGCCGCGGCGAGCCGCGCGGCCGCCTCCACCCGTTCGGTGATGTCGCGCGCCTCGACCACCAGCACCGTCACGGCGCCCCGGTCGTCGAACACCGGCTTGATCGTCACGTCCATCACGCGGGTCGTGCCGTCGGTGACCACGTCGGTCTCATAGCGGACGAATCGTCCCGACGCCGCCTTTTCGATGGATTGACGGAATCCCGCCGCCAGCTCGTCGGTGCGGGCCCAGCCGCGGAACTCCCAGGCGCGGCGCCCGACCAGGGCTTTGGCCGGCAACCCGGCTAGCGCGCAGGCCGGCTGGTTCAGCGCCAGAACCCGACCATCCGGCGACAGCAACCCCATGATCTGGAAACTGCTGTCGAACAGCGCCTGCGACCGCCGGTCGCTGGCCCGCAACGCCTGCGTCGTCGTCTCCAGCCGACCGAGCTGCCGCAAGGCCAGCAGGGCCAGCAGCGTCACCACCACCGAAACCGCCGCGGTCTCCAGGACGCGTTTCCAGCGGTCGTTGTACCAGCCGGCCAGCACGTCGTCGGTGCGGATGCGGACATAGACGTACAGCGGCAACCCCGCCACCCGGCGGACCGTGCCGATGCGCTCGCGCCCTTCCGCCGGGTCGAAGCCGGACAGCGTCCGCGCGGCTTCCCCGGCGGGCAGCCGCGGCAGAAAGGCGGCGAAGGCGGCGCGATCCTGGTCCAATCGCAGGCCGGTCCGCGAATAGGCCAGGACCGCGCCGTTCTCGCGATAAAGCAGGATGATGCTGAGCGGCCCGATGGTCTGGCTGGCGTAGAGCCGGGTGAAGCGGTCGAGGTCGAGCACCACCACCGCCACGCCGCTGCCGTCCGTCAACGGCCGGGTCATGGCCGCCCGCCAGCCGCCGTCGGCCGTCTGGTATGGCCCGACGAAGGCCGCCGAACCGTCGCGCACCGCATCGGCCAGCGGGGTCCCGGCGACCGAGGCCGGGGCGTCCAGCCCGGCGGCCTGCCGCACCCGCCCGTCCCGCTCCACGATCAGCATGCTCCGCAGCGCCGGTCCGGGACCGGCATCGGCGCCCGGCGGCCCTGCCGTGTCGCTCAGCAGATGAGCGGCGATCCGTCCGCTTTCCGCCATCGAATGCAGGGAATAGCCGGCTACGACGATGACGCGGCGGGCATCCTCCTCCAGAAGGATCGACAGGTTGACGGTCTGGCGCAGCCCGTCCTGGATCGCCCGGTCGCGCGCGCGGTCAAGGTCGGCGTAGGCGACCAGCCAGAAGCCGGCGATCACCGCCACAAGCAGGCCGATGCGCAACGCGGCGACCGGCGGCAGGGACGATAAGCGCCACCGTCTCCCGCGTGCGCCACCGTCCGGTTCGGAGAGATCCGTCAAAGAGAATGGTCCGCCGCATCTGAATTCTGAGATGGCGTCAAGCCGGAAAGGCCGGACGCGGCGAACTGTAGCATGCCGATGCGGGGCATTTCACGTTCGCACACCCCTGATCCGTGCAGAACCTGCAACGCGGTGCATGATGCCCGGTTCGGGAAAAGTTTGGCTCGACAAAGCCGCCCGCCCGCGCTTCTCTGCCCGACGACGATGCAAGGGAGGGTCCGGACCGGCATGCTGCAGGATTTCATCGATGGCCTGAGTCAGGGGCCGTTCTTGGGGCTGATGCTGTTCCAGATCGCCATCGTCTGGCCCTTGTCGCGCATCCTGCGGCGGGCCGGCTTCTCGCCGCTGTGGGCCCTGTTCTCGCTGGTTCCGCTCGGGCATGTCGTCCCCATCGGCGTGATGGCGCACAGCCGCTGGCCGGTCCTGCCGGCGCGTCAGGCGCGCAAGGTCAAGGCACGGAGGACGGCATGACGGAGACCGTGATCCATCTGGGCTTCTGGGAACTGCTGATCGGCTCGATCGTCACGATGTACATGCTGATCGCCGGCGGCTGGGTCCTGGCCAAGGCCGGGCGCAGCCCGCTGTGGATCCTGCTGCTGCTGTTCCCTTACATCAACGTCCTGGCGGTGTGGGCCTTCGCCTTCATGCGCTGGCCCTTCGTCGACCGCGCGCCCAACGCCGCCGAACCGGGACCGGCCGACAGGAACTGAGCGCGGAACGGGATCGGTAAAAGCAGGTTCAGCAATCGTCCTGGATCAGGCGGACGATCACGTCGACGCGGGCGACGCGGGTGCCGGCGGGAGCGGCCGGCAGGTTCTGCACCATCACCCGGTCGGCGGGGATGTCCTCCAGCCGGCCGGTGGATTCGACGAAGAAATGGTGGTGATCGCTGATGTTGGTGTCGAAGTAGGACTTCCCCGCCTCCACCACCACCTCGCGCAGCAGGCCGGCGGCGGTGAACTGGTTCAGCGTGTTGTAGACAGTCGCCAGCGACACCGGCAGGTCGGCGGACAGCGCCTCGCCATGCAGCTGTTCCGCGGTGACGTGCCGGTCGCAACCTTCGAACAGCAGCCGGGCAAGGCCGAGGCGCTGGCGGGTCGGGCGCAGACCGGCACCGTTCAGCCGGTCCAGGACTCGCTTGAAGGGACGTTCGGCGGTCATCATGGGCGTGGCCCCCGTACTGTCGACATCGGGATCGAACACATGGTCCGGGACAGAACCGCGGCACATGGCCGCAATCCGTTCAACTGTAAAACCATTCGGAAAGGCCGCGCAAGCCATTGTCGCACCGACGTCAACCGGACGGCACACGCGCGGCGGGCGAATGCAAAGGCCGCCGGCAGTCTCCCGCCGTCGGCCTTGCCCGTCCAATGATGCGCCCGGTCAGTAACCGGTGGCGATCCGTTCAACCAGTTGCTTCACCGTGGGGATGAAGCCGTCGTTGTAGTAGGGATCGCTGGCGAAGCGGTAGGCGTTGTGCCCGGCGAACATCAGCTGGTTTTCGCAGTCGTCGGTGTGGCTGACCGCCTGGAGCGTCTTCTGGATGCAGAAGGAGCGCGGATCGGCACGCTTGCCCGTCGTCCCCTCCTCGTTCTGCGCCCAGTTGGAGAAGCCGCAGGCCGACAGGCAGCCCATGCAGTCGACCTGATCGTGCAGGATCTTCTCGGACTGCTGGGGCGTGACGAAGACCAGCGTGCTGTCCGGCGTCTTCAGCGCGGTGGTGAAGCCCTGGGACAGCCAGCCCTCGGCGCGCTGCTTGTCGCTTTCGGTCACATAGACCGGACGGCCGCGCGGACCGACCGGGAATTCGGCCGAATGCTCGCCCACCGGCTTGGACAGATAGGCGACCTGACGTTCGGACCGCCCCATCAAATCCAGCAGGAACGGGTTCTTCACCGCCGACGAATAGAAGCCGGTGGGGGAGAAGCGGTTCAGGAAGACGTCGCCCGGCTGCAGCGCGACCAGCTTGCGCTTCCACGCCATGGAGATCGGGCTCTCCTGGGTCAGCAGCGGACGGGTGCCGAACTGGAAGGCGATCGGACCCAGATCGGGGTTGTCGATCCAGTCCTCCCACTCCGACAGCCACCAGACGCCGCCCGCCATCACGATGGGGGTGTCGTTCAGGCCGAAGCTGTTCATCATCTGGCGCAGGGCCAGGACGCGGGGGAACGGATCCTCCGGCTTCTGCGGGTCTTCCGAGTTGGACAGGCCATTGTGACCGCCGGCCAGCCACGGATCCTCGTACACCACGCCGCCCAGATGGTCGCGGAACTTGTGGTAGGCGCGCAGCCACAGCGCGCGGAAGGCGCGGGCCGACGACACGATGGGATAGTAATGGACGCCGTAGCGCACGGCGATCTCGGCCACCTTGTAGGGCATGCCGGCGCCGCAGGTGACGCCATGGATCAGACCCTGGGCGCCTTCCAGCACGCCGTGCAGGATGTGCTCGGCGCCGCCCATCTCCCACAGGACGTTCATGTGGATGCGGCCCTGGCCGTTCGACGTCTCGTGCGCTATGCGCGCCTGGGCGATGCCGCCCTCGATGCCGAAGGCGATCAGCTCGTCATGGCGCTCGCGCCGGGTCTTGCCCTTGTAGATCTGCGGCAGAAGGTTGCCGTTCTCATCATAGCTGTCGGCGTTGACACCCGAGAAGGTGCCAATCCCGCCGGCCGCCGCCCAGGCGCCGGAGCTTTCGCCGTTGGACACGGCAATACCCTTGCCACCCTCGACGAGCGGCAAAACCTCCCGGCCGGACATCGGCAACGGCTTCAACGCCTTCAACGAACCCTCCAAAGACCGAACGTGGCATCCCGTGGGACGCCGGACCAAAGCGGCGGATACCAGACGACGAAAGGCTCCACCGGAATCCGCGTGGGTTCCGGCGGGATCGCCAGTGCGGTTCTATATATGAGGAATTGGCGCGCCCTACGAGCGGATTCATCCCCCCGCGCAAAAAACGTTCACGATTTGCCGCAGTCGCGAACGGAAGCGTCAGCGTGTCGACCGGTCACCCGGCGGATCATCTGGCGGACCATCAGGCGCCCGATCAGGCGAGCGGCCCCAGCTCCCGCGCCAGCCGGCCGGGCGCGTCGGTGAAGACCGCCGACACGCCCCAGCCGAACAGCGTCCGGGCACGATCGGCGTCGTTGACGGTGTAGGACAGCACCGGCCGGCCGGTGGCACGGTATTCCGCCACGCTGTCGGCGGTCTGGCGGCTCTGGTCGACGTTCAGGGTTGCCGCCCCGATGCGGTCGGCGATGGCGGCCCAATCGGCCGGCGGGTCCCACAGCAGATAGCCGCGCGGGATCTCCGGCCACAGCCGCTGCGCCACCTCCAGGCAGGGAACCTCGAAACTGGAGAGCAGGAGCGGCCGGTCGGACGGCCACAACGGCCGCAGCGTGTTCAGCGCCACCTCCGCCGTGATCTCCTCCTGCCCCGGATAGGGCTTGATCTCCAGGTTCAGCCCGAGTCCCAGCTCGCGGATCAGATCCACCGCCTCCTCCAGCGTCGGAACCCGTTCGCCGACGAAGGCGGCATCGAACCAGCGTCCGGCGTCGAGCTGCTGCAACGCCGCCAGATCCAGCAGCGGCACGGCACCGGTGCCGGTGGTGGTGCGGTCCAGCGTATCGTCATGGATCAGCACCGGCCGCTGGTCGCGGGTCAGCATGACATCCACCTCCACCCAGCGGGCGCCCTGGCGGGCGGCTTCGCGGATCGAGGCGAGGGTGTTTTCCGGAGCGCTTTCCTTGGCGCCGCGGTGGCCGATCAGGCGGGGAAGAGTCGACAGCATGGGTCTCGCAGGAGTAAGAGCGGTCGCTTTCCTACATGACCCATTCCGTCGAAGCGGGAAAGAGCGATGAAGGCCCTGCACAGCGTTTCCGATCTGGTGGCCGCCGGGCTGATGACTCCCGAAGCCGGCGAGGCCGTACGTACGGTCGCCGACCGCTATGCCGTGGCGCTGACCCCGTACCTGCGCGAGACGCTGGCCGGACGTACGGACCCGCAGGATCCGCTCTATGCCCAGTACGTCCCCTCCCCCGCCGAGGCGTACAGCACGCCGGAGGAGCTGGAAGACCCGATCGGCGACGGCGCGCGCAGCCCGGTGAAGGGCATCGTTCACCGCTATCCCGACCGGGTTCTGCTGAAGCCGCTGCATGCCTGCGCGGTCTATTGCCGCTTCTGCTTCCGCCGCGAGATGGTCGGTCCGGGCGGCGAGGCGCTGACCGCCGACGAGCTGGACGCGGCACTCGCCTACATCCGCGATCACCAGGAGGTGTGGGAGGTCGTCATCACCGGCGGCGATCCGCTGCTGCTGTCGCCGCGGCGGCTGCGCGGAATCGTCCAGGCGCTGTCGGCCATGCCGCATGTCGGCATCGTCCGCCTGCACAGCCGCATCCCCGCCGCCGACCCGGAGCGCGTCACCCCGGAACTGCTGGAGGCGCTGACCGCCCCCGACCTCGCCACCTGGGTCGCCGTCCACATCAACCACGCCGACGAGCTGACACCGCCGGTGCGCGCCGCCCTCGCCCGGCTGGTGGAGGCCGGCATCCCGCTGGTCGGCCAGACCGTGCTGCTGAAGGGCATCAACGACAGCCATGCGGCGCTGGAGGCGCTGTTCCGCGGCTTGGTGCGCAACCGGGTGAAGCCCTACTATCTGCACCACCCCGATCTCGCCGCCGGCACCAGCCATTTCCGCCCCACCCTGGCGGAGGGGCAGGCGCTGGTAACCGGCTTGCGCGGCCGGCTGTCCGGCCTGTGCCAGCCGACTTACGTCCTCGACATTCCCGGCGGCCATGGCAAGGCCCCCGCCGCCGCGGCCTGGATCGAGGAGCAGGGCGAGGGCCGCTATCGCGTGACCGACTTCACCGGCCGGGTCCACGATTACCGGGGCTGAGCCCTTCCGCTCAGATCGCCTCCGCCCCCATCGCCGCGATCCAATGGGCGACCCGCGCCTTCAGCGCGGCGGTGCGGGCGAAGGCAAGGTCCTCGTCCTCAAGCCGCTCGACGATTTCGAAGGCCAGCGACTCAGGCCCATGGGCGTTCCATGCCGCCTGCAGGCTGCGGTGCGGACAGCCGCCCATCTTCAGCTGAAACCACAGGCGGTTCTGGATCTTGTCGAGATCGGGCGCGCCGCCCACCCACACCGCACCGGCGGCCCCGCAGCGGACGGCGAACACGCCGGCCACGCTCTTGCGCTCCTTGTAGGCCGCCACCGCCGCCTTGCGATCCTCTTTGCCAACCACGTCCAGCCTCACCGCATGCATCATCGTTCCCGACTGGTTATACCCGGGTGATATTCGATGCAAGGTTTTTATCCGGGTATTATCCCCAGAGGGCCGGAGTGCCGAACAGCGGATCGGGGTTGATCAGCGCGTTGTGGATGCCGACCACCGATGCGAAGCCGGTCCACAGGATCAGCGGCGTCCAGATCAGCGCGATGCTGCGGTCGTCCCGCGCCACCAGCGCGATGCAGAAGGAGGTGATGACGAAGAAGGACACCGTCCAGGCCGCGGCGAGGATCGAACTGCCCAGCGCGAAATAGACGAGGCTGAAGGTGGCGTAGATCACCCAGGTCACCGCCTGCAGGCCGATCAGCAGGCCACGGCTGCGGATTCGCCGCGCCGGGTCGAGCAGGCGGATGTCGCCCCAGATCTGGAAGACGTTCAGCGTGAACCACATCACCGGGAACACCCAGCCCGGCGGCTGCAAGGGCGACGGCTGATGCCCGGCGAAGGGCTGGCCGCCGCGTTCGACGAAGCCCCAGGCGTTGACGATGACCCAGAACAGCAGGGGTTGCCACCAGCGCACCCGGAAGGGGGCGGGCGGTGGCGCGGTGTCTATGGCGTGGCTCATGCCCCGCCAGATAGCGCGCGGCCCCCAATGGTCAAGTCAGCGCCCGTTAACGCCGCGCGCCCAGCGAAGCCAGCTGGAACAGCACGCGGGCGCACAGCGTCTCGTCCGGCATGTTGGTGCGCTTGCAGTCGGCCTCGGCATCGACCAGCCGTTCCAGCGCCTGCCGGACATGGTTGGGCGACCAGTGGCGCGCCTGTTTGACCAGCCGGGTCTTCAGCTTGAAGAAGACCGGCGGGCGCAGCGACTCGACGGCGGCCTCCGCCGACTTGCCGGCGGCGACCTGGGCGGTGAGCAGTTGCAGGCGCTGGAAATGGCGCTGGGCGCCGCGCAGGATCGGCACCGGCGAGGTGCCCTCGGCGAACAGCCGCGCCAGCGAGCGGTCGAGCGTGGCGAAATCGCCCTCCGCCGCCGCCCACACCGGCTCGTCCATCGACAGGGCGGCGCTGTCGCCGATGCAGGCCTGGGCATCCTCCAGCCGCACGCGCTTTTCACTGCCCATGTAGAGCGCCAGCTTCTCCGCCTCGCCACGGGCCACCATGCGGTCGCCGACGAGGTTGGCGGCCAGGAAGCTCAGCACGTCGGGATCGGCGGTCAGCCCATGGCCATGCAGGATGTCGGCGATGACGCGGCCGAGCGACGCCTCCTCCTCCACATAGCAGGGAATCGCGGCACCGGCGTCCGCTCCCTCGAACAGAAGCCGCAGCTTGGAGCGGGCCGAGAGGTCGCCCGACTCGACCACCACAAGGCTGTCGCCCGGCGGCAAATTCTCGAAGAAGGCGGTGAAGGCGGCGGTGCTGTTGTCCTCCGCGTCGCGGACACGGATCAGGCGCCGGCCGCCGGTGAAGGAGATCGCCGCGGCTTCGTCCGCCAGCCGCGCCGGATCGTCGGCGATCGCGCGCCCCAGGAACTCGGCGACGCGGAACGGATCGGACAGGTCCTGCACCACCGTCTTGCCCAGCGTCTGGGCGCGGTCGCGCACGAGGCCCGAGTCGGGGCCATAAAGCAGCACCGCCCGAACCTTGCGGTCCGGGCTGCGCAGAAAACCGTCGATCGCCTTGGGCTGGAGCTTCACCCGTGCATCCCCGGCCGGTCAGGACCCGCGGCCGAGATACATGGCGACGCGGGTGGTGATGTCGTTGGAAATGTCCTCGAGCGCCCGGTCATAGGCGCTCCGCACCGTCTCGATGGCAGCGTAATGCTGTTCCAGCGTGTTGTAGCTGATCATCGAGCGCGAGCTGGACTGGAACACCACCTGACCGGTCTGGGTGTCGGTCAGCCGGTAGGGGGCGTTGACCAGCAGCTGGGCGCGCACGGCGGTGGCGTCCTTCTGCAGGGCCAGCTTCTGCTCCGACGCCGACAGCGCCACATCCAGCCGGTAGCGCGGATTGCTCGGCCGCTCCGACGGATAGAAGTTGTCGATCAGCAGGTTGCGGAGCTTCTGCCCTTCCCGGTTGGGGATCGACGCGATGTCGACCTCCATCAGCCGGTCGGCCGCGGCGGCTCCAACCCCCTGGCCACCGTAGAGCGGCTGGAAGCCGCAGCCCGACAGCGACAGGGCGGACAGACCGAGCGCGAGGGCGAACAGCCCCCGCGCCACGGTCTGGCGGAACAGTCTGGTATCAGACGACGACATTGATCACCCGGTTCGGGACGACGATGACCTTGCGCGCCGGCTTGCCGTCCATGGCGCGCTGGACGTTGGCATCGGCAAGCGCCGCCTGCTCCGCCGCGTCCTTGTCCATGTCGCGCGGCAGCTCCAGCGTGGCGCGCAGCTTGCCGTTGACCTGGACCGCGACCTTGACGCTGTCCTCCACCACCAGGGCGGGGTCGGCCTCCGGCCAGGGCTGGTCGGCCAGCAGGGTGGTGTGCCCGAGCTGCGCCCACAGCTCCTCGCCCAGATGCGGCATCATCGGGCCGACCAAGCGGACCAGCGACTCGAAGCCTTCGCGCAGGACCCAGGCCTCGCCCTCGCCCTTGCCGTCCAGCTCGCCCAGCGCGTTGGACAGCTCGCGGACACGGGCGACCGCCTTGTTGAAGCGGAACTTGTCGAGATCCTCCGACACGCCGGCGATGGTCTTGTGGACCAGACGGCGGGCGGCGTCGGCCTTCGGGCCGAACGACTCAGGTCTAGGCGTGCCGGCGGCGGGCAGCTCCACCGGCGCCTCGGTCACCATCCGCCACAGGCGGTTGATGTAGCGCCACGCGCCGTCGATGCCGGCCTCGGTCCATTCCAGATCGCGTTCCGGCGGGCTGTCCGACAGCATGAACAGGCGGGCGGCGTCGGCGCCATAGGTGCCGATGATGTGCGCCGGGTCCACCACGTTCTTCTTGGACTTCGACATCTTCTCGACGCGGCCGACATTGACCGGCGCGCCGCTGTCGGCCCGGACCCACTCGCCCTTGTCGTTCCTGGTCAGGTCGGTCGGGGCCAGCCAGGCGCCGGTGCCGGCGTCCTTGTAGGTCTCGTGGTTGACCATGCCCTGGGTGAACAGGCCGGTGAACGGCTCCTCCAGATCCAGATAGCCGCAGGTCTTCAGCGCGCGCGTCCAGAAGCGGCTGTAGAGCAGATGCAGGACCGCATGCTCGATGCCGCCGATATACTGGTCGACGCCCAGCCAGTAGTCGACCGAGTCGCGGGTGAAGGCGGCATCCTCGGTCTTCGGCGAGCAGAACCGGGCGAAATACCAGGACGACTCGATGAAGGTGTCGAAGGTGTCGGTCTCGCGCAGCGCCGGCTTGCCGCAGGTCGGGCAGCTGGTGTGCTTCCAGGTCGGGTGGTGGGCCAGCGGGTTGCCGGGCTTGTCGAAGGTCACGTCCTCCGGCAGCACGACCGGCAGCTGGTCGTCCGGAACCGGGACGATGCCACACGACTCGCAATGGATGACCGGGATCGGGCAGCCCCAATAGCGCTGGCGCGACACGCCCCAGTCGCGCAGGCGGTACTGGGTGGTGCGCTCGCCCTGGCCCGCCGCCTCCAGCCGCTTGCCGGCCTCGTCCTTGGCCGACTCGGTGTCGAGTCCGTCGAGGAAGGCGGAGTTCCGCAGCACGCCGGGGCCGGTGTAGGCCTCGGTCCCGACATCGAAGGCCGCCGGGTCGGCATCGGCCGGGATCACCACCGGACGGACCGGCAGACCGTACTTGCGGGCGAAATCCAGGTCGCGCTGGTCATGCGCCGGGCAGGCGAAGATCGCGCCCGTGCCGTATTCCATCAGCACGAAGTTGGCGACATAGACCGGCAGCTCCCACGACGGATCGAAGGGATGCACGACCTTCAGGCCGGTGTCGAAGCCGCGCTTCTCCGCCGTCTCGATCGCTTCCTCGCTGGTGCCCAGCCGGTTGCACTCGGCGATGAACTCGGCCAGTTCCGGGCTGGACGCGGCCAGTTCGGCGGCCAGCGGGTGATTCGGGGAGATCGCGGCGAAGGAGGCGCCGAACAGCGTGTCCGGACGGGTGGTGAAGACCTCCAGCTCCTCCTCGCGCCCCTTGATCTTGAAGCGGAAGCGGACGCCGGTGGACTTGCCGATCCAGTTCTCCTGCATGATGCGGACGCGCTCGGGCCAGCGGTCCAGCGTCTCCAGGCCCTTCAGCAGGTCTTCGGCATAGGCGGTGATCTTCAGGAACCACTGCGACAGCTTGCGCTTTTCCACCAGCGCGCCGGTGCGCCAGCCGCGGCCGTCGATCACCTGCTCGTTGGCGAGAACGGTGTTGTCCACCGGGTCCCAGTTCACCCAGGATTCCTTGCGGTAGGCGAGGCCCGCCTTCAGGAAATCCAGGAACATCTTCTGCTCGTGGCGATAATACTCCACGTCGCAGGTGGCGATCTCGCGGTCCCAGTCGATGGACAGGCCCATCGTCTTCAGCTGCCCGCGCATGGTCGCGATGTTCTCGCGCGTCCAGGCGGCCGGGTGGACCTTCTTCTCCAGCGCGGCGTTCTCGGCCGGCAGGCCGAAGGCGTCCCAGCCCATCGGGTGCAGGACGTTGAAGCCCTTGGCGCGCTTGAAGCGCGCGATCACGTCGCCGATGGTGTAGTTGCGGACATGGCCCATGTGGATGCGCCCCGACGGATAGGGGAACATCTCCAGCACATAGTATTTGGGCCGGGAGGCGTCCTCGCGCGCGGTGAAACAGCCCTTGCCGTCCCACACGCCCTGCCACTTCGCCTCGGTTTCCTTGACATTGTAACGCGACATGAGCGCGACGCCGTTTTCCGTTGTACCAGATGCTCGAAAGCCCGGGGGACCGCCCAGGGGCAGCCTGGGGGTCGCCCGGGGAGGCCGGTCGCCGCGTCAGCGGACCGCGGCGTTCTGCGAGACGCGAAGCTGGCGGGCGCGGGTCAGCACCGCATCCTCCAGCTGGCCGGCGGTCTCCGGCCCGACCGCGACCTCGCGCCAGTCGTTGCCGGTCCGCTGCTGCTTGAACACAGAAACCCGGACGCCGTCGGCGCGCAGCTGGCGGTCCATGATATAGAGGTTGACCTTGAAGCGCTCGTTCGGCGAATCGGGCGGGGTGTACCAGTCGGTCAGGATCACGCCGCCGAACGGATCGGCCGAGGCGATCGGCATGAAGGACAGCGTGTCGAGCGAGGCGCGCCACAGGAAGCTGTTGACGCCGATGCCGCCGGCGCTGTCCTGGTCGCCGCCGCGCTTGTTCTTGCCGAACAGGTTCAGGCCGCCGTCGGTGCCGAGCAGGCTGCCGAACTTGTAGTCCTTGTTCTTCATCTGCTCTTCGACGGTTTCGGTCTTGCCGCCCCAGCTTGCGCAGCCGGCGATCGAGACGGAAGCCGCGAGCAGTACAGGGACAAGGCGAAGGGCGGTCGAACGGCGCATGGTCGGGAACCCGGTTCAGAAATGGGGATGCCGCGCGCGAGTCACGCGCGGAATGCCGGTGAACAGACCATAAGTGGACGGCCCCACGCAACAGCGGAAGCGTCTTTGCCCCGCCTCGCGACAACAGGACGACAACAGGCGGGGCCTGCCGGCTTCGACTGTGGCGGGGCGGACAGGGGGGTCTTCTTAGTGTGCTCCGTGCGACACACTGTCCCCCCAATGCAGCAATCGGGGAGATTTGCCGCTTGCTGGCAAGGGCGGGGGTGCGTACGAAAGTCTCAGCCAGGACGTCAACCAGGCTGAAACATCTGCTGCCAGGATGGAGGCAACAATCATGAACCGTTATCTGCTGGCCGGCGCCGCTGCCGCCGCTCTCGCCCTCGGCGCTGGCGCCGCCAACGCCCAGGCCAAGTTCGAAGTCAAGGTCGGTGGCGACGCCTACTTTGAGGCCGGCTACGTCGATCAGGACCTGGACTCCGGCCTGCGCTCGACCGAATTCCGCAACCGCATGCGCATCAACATCATCCCGTCCGCCAAGGCCGATAACGGCCTGGAGTACGGTGCCCGCATGCGTATCCGCGCCAACTCCGGCGCCAACAACGCCCGTACCACCGACGCTGACCGCGCTTACATCTTCGCGCAGGGCACCTTCGGTCAGGTCCGCATGGGCGTGACCAACTCGTTCAACGACGAGACCTACGTCTCGGCGCCGACCGACTACCTGCCGCTGGCCCTGGTCGATCAGGTCCAGAACTACTTCGGCCCGAACACCAACATCGGTGGCAACGGCCCGGCCGCGACCGTTACCGGCAACAGCATCATTTGGCCGTCGCTGAACCCGGACGGCAACTCCACCAAGATCGTCTACTTCTCGCCGCGTTTCGCCGGTCTGCAGCTGGGCGCCAGCTACACCCCGCGTAACGACAGCTCGGGCACGGACGTGAACCGCGTCAAGCCGGTCGGCACCTTCGCCGGCGGCGGCAACGGCACCTACACCGACATGGTCGAAGTCGGCGCGAACTACAACAACACCTTCGGCGGCGTGACCGTCAAGGGCAGCGCCGGCTACTACTGGGGCCAGGCCGTCGACAACGTCGCCGGTTCGAACTACAAGGACCTGAACGCCTGGCAGGTCGGCGCCACCGTCGGCTACGCCGGCTTCAGCATCGGCGGCAGCTACACCGACTTCGGCAAGTCGGGCCTGAACGACCGTACCGGCCTGTTCACCGAGTCGACCCGCAACTGGGTTATCGGTGCTCAGTACACCACCGGCCCGATCGTCGTCGGCGCCAACTACAAGAACGGCAAGGACGCCGGCTCGGTTGCCATCTCCGGCGATCGTGAGCTGCAGGTCTACGAAATCGGCGTCGGCTACACCGTCGCTCCGGGCCTGACCCTGCAGGCTCAGTACGACTACTTCGACCTGGATGCCGAGACCTCGGCTCTCAGCGACAAGGGCAACGTCGTGCTCGTCCGCACCATCCTGGCGTTCTAATCGGTCTTCCGATCAGACGTCCGGAAACGGAAAGAGAGGGCGGTGGCTTCGGCCACCGCTCTTTTTTTATGCCCAATTTTATGCCCGCGGCGTGGGCAGGACGCCCAAATCCTGGGCCGCTCATGCGCCAAAAAAGCGGCATAATCGATTTTCCTTTTCTTTTCAGAGAGTTACCGGTGTGGTTTTCCCGCAACTGTGTTGCGGATGCGTGAAAGCACGTCGGTTTCCCCCTTGTGGCGCCGAGCAACTCGCGATTAAGTCATTCCCATAAGGGCCCCGGCCGGAAGGTCACGGCCGACAAGACAACCGCCGCTCCCGGTCAAACGGGGCGTACGCACAAGGATGGCAATCCATGAAGCGCTCTCTCGTTATCGGCTGCGCAGCCGTCGCTCTCGCCGCCGGCTGCGGCACCGCCTCGGCCCAGTCCAAGTTCGACGTCCTGATGGGCGGCGACGCCTTCTTCCAGGGCGCCTATGTCGACCAGGACAATGACAACGGCCTGCGCAAGACCGAGTTCGCCAACCGCTTCCGCCTGACCGTCACCCCGACGGCCAAGGCCGACAACGGCCTGGAATACGGCGCCCGCCTGCGTCTGCGTGCCAGCAACGGCACCAACAACGCGCGCAGCACCGACTACGACCGCGCCTATATCTTCGTGAACGGCACCTTCGGTTCGGTGCAGGCCGGCGTGACCAACGGCCCGTCGGACGACTCGGGCGTCATCGGCCCGAACGTCGACGGCATCTCGGGCAGCCCGGACGGCTTCTACGGCCTCTACTACGGCGTCACCTCGCTGCCGTACGTGACGGGTTCGCTGCGCACGCTCGAGTCGGGCGACGCCAGCACCAAGATCGTCTACTCGACCCCGAGCTTCGCCGGCTTCAAGCTGTCGGCCGCCTACACGCCGACCTACGGCAGCAGCGGCACGGACGTGAACCGCCGCAAGAACGTCACCTACAACGACATGGGTGAAATCCAGGCCTACTATAAGGGCGCCTTCAGCGGCGTCGGCCTGGAAGCCAGCGTCGCCTATCAGTTCGCCCAGGCTCCGACCGGCTTCGAAGATCTGTCGTCGATCCACACCGGCGCCACCATCTCCTACGGCGCCTTCGCCCTCGGCGGCAGCTATGCCTTCAGCGGCGACAGCGGGTATCGCAAGGGCCATACCGGTGTCGACGACAACCAGGTCTGGCTGGTCGGCGCCCAGTACACCCTGGGTCCGGTGATCCTGGCCGCCACCTACACCGACGCCAAGGGCGCCAATGTCGGCACCGGTGCCGCCACCGCCGCCGATTATGCCCGCGCCCACATCTATCAGGCCGGCGTGACCTACACCGTCGCCCCCGGCCTGACCACGGGCCTGGAGTACAGCTTCGTCGACAACAAGTCGGGCGGCGTCAACAACGATGCCAACATCGTTCTGTGGGACACCCGCTTCGCTTTCTAAGAAGCAGGCTCCTGGCAGCAGACGCGAAGGCGGCGGAGAAATCCGCCGCCTCTTTTTTTGTTCCCCCGGATGCCGTGCCCCGCTATGCCCGCCGGCGTACAGGACCATCACGACGCGCCCAGCGAAGGGGTTACCCCTTTCCGGTGACAAAGCGGCGATCTCCTTGCAAGCAATCGCCAGAAAATCGCCAAATACTTATTATATGAATTCACATGATCCGGGAGTGCGTGTTTTTCCCATCACTGTCCTCGGGATGCGGAGACTTCCACCATATCGGTCACTTGCCGGTCGACCGGTGACGGGATTAAGTTTTGGAGCATAAGACACCGCTCGCGCCTCTCTCCGATGGGGCGCATGCATCCGGGATGACATGCCATGAAGCGCTCTCTCGTCATCGGCTGTGCAGCCGTCGCCCTCGCCGCCGGCTGCGGCACCGCCTCGGCCCAGGCCAAGTTCGATATCCTGTTGGGTGGCGACGCCTATTTCCAAGGCGCCTATGTCGACCAGGACAATGACAACGGGCTGCGCCAGACCGAGTTCGCCAACCGCTTCCGCCTCAACATCACACCGACGGCCAAGGCCGACAACGGCCTGGAATACGGTGCCCGCCTGCGCCTGCGCGCCTCCGGCGGCACCGCCAACAACCGCAGCACCGACAGCGACCGCGCCTTCATCTTCGTGAACGGCGGCTTCGGCACGGTGCAGGCCGGCGTGATCAACGGCCTGTCGGACGAATACGGCATCATCGGGCCGAACGTCGAAGGCATCGAAGGCTCGCCCGATGCCCAGTTCCTGAACTACTACGTGAACGCCAATGGCGCTCCCTATGTGCTGGGCAGCCTGCGCACGCTGGAGTCGGGCGACGCCAGCACCAAGATCATCTACCTGACGCCGAGCTTCGCCGGGTTCCAGGTCGGCGCCGCCTACACCCCGGTGTACGGCAGCAGCAACACCGACGTGAACCGCCGCAAGAACACCACCGCCTATCACGACATGGCCGAGGTCCAGGCCACCTACAAGGGCGCGTTCGGCGGCTTCGGCGTGGAGGCGAGCGCCGCCTACCAGTTCGCCAAGGCGGCCAGCGGGCTCGAGGACCTGTCCTCGGTCCATGTCGGCGCCAATGTGTCCTACGCCAACTTCAAGGTCGGCGGCAGCTACGCCTTCAGCGGCGACAGCGGCTATGCCACCGGCACCCGCGGCGTGGACGATCAGCAGCTGTGGATCGTCGGCGCCAACTACACGATGGGTCCGGTCATCCTGGCCGCCACCTACACCGACGCCAAGGGCATCGACAGCAACTTCGCCGGGCTGAACTCCCGTGCCCATGTCTGGCAGGCCGGCGTGACCTACACCGTGGCGCCGGGCCTGACCACGGGTCTGGAATACAGCTATCTCGACAACAAGGTCGGCGGTGTGAACAACGACGCCAACATCGTCCTGTGGGACACCCGCTTCGCTTTCTGAGCGCCCGCGATCCCGGACGGCACGAACGCGAAAGGCGGCGGAGACATCCGCCGCCTTTTCCGTCATTCCGGACCGCCCCTATTTCTTCGGAGCGGATTTCGGCTGGTCGGCCTTGGCATCCTTGGCCGCGGTATCGCACATCATGAACAGCACCGACGACTCCAGCGGCGTCCAGACCAGCAGGTAGCGCTCCTTGTTGCGGTCGGCGAGGAAGGCGAGGGTTTCCGGATCGGTCACGGACTTGGGATGGATTTCCCCCAGCAGAAAGCCGAGACGGCCGTAATTCGCCATCGTCCCCTGGAAGATGAAGTCCAGCCGCTCCTGATCGTCCTTCGCGATTTCCCAGCCGAACTGCTCCTGCCGCACGCAACGGCGGCCGTATTCGTCCAGAATCCTGTCCATGAAGCTGCGATAGGTGCCGTCGTCCGTCAGCGGAAAGGCGGGCTCGCTGAAGCGCACCTTGGTCATCGGCGAGCCGAGCATCAGCTTGGCCTTGCCGTCCTTGGCGCCGGGCTTCGCCTTGCCCTCGGCTTTCGGCGTTGCGGTTTTGGGGGCCGGCTTCGCATGGTCTTCGGCGTGGGCGGGAGTGGCGACGGACCAGATGGCGACCGCGGCAGCAAGGAGGCCGGCGGGGGCCACCGACGTCAGGACGGAGAGCAGGGAACGATACGGACTCCGCATGCGGAGGTCTCCTCGATGTGCAAAAACGATGACGATCCCCCGCACCGGCGATCCGGACGCAAAGGGCATGGTCGCTTGGGGCGCTTGCGTTTCCGCGGACCGTCCGCTAACACGCCGCGGAAGCGCTGTACACCCGCAGCGACCGGATTGGGGGCGGCCATGACGACGACGCAGGGCACTGGCAGAGATACGCAAACCGGCGCCGAAGCAGGCGGTTCCGCCCACGCGGACAGCGTGGCGGGACGGCTCGACTCGGTGCGCCGCGCCATTGCGGAAACCGCATCGGCCTGCGGGCGCGGCGACGGCTCGGTGACGCTGGTCGCCGTGTCGAAGACCCATCCGGCCGAAGCGGTGGAGGAGGCGCTCGCCGCCGGCCAGCGCGTGTTCGGCGAGAACCGGGTGCAGGAGGCCAAGGCCAAGTTCCCGGCGCTGAAGGAGCGCTTCCCCGAGCTGGAACTGCACCTGATCGGTCCGCTGCAGACCAACAAGGTCCGGGATGCCGTCGCCCTGTTCGACGTGATCCAGACGCTGGACCGCCCGAAGCTGGCGGAGGCGCTGGCGGAGGAGATGGCGAAATCCGGCCGCCGCCCGCGCTGCCTGATCGAGGTCAACACGGGCGAGGAGCCGCAGAAGGCCGGCCTCGCCCCGGTGGAGGTGGAGGCCTTCCTGGCCGACTGCCGCGACCGGCTGGGGCTGCCCGTCACCGGGCTGATGTGCATCCCGCCGGTGGACGAGGAGCCGGCGATGCATTTCGCCCTGCTGGCGGAGATGGCGCGCCGGCTGGGTCTGTCGGAAATCAGCATGGGCATGAGCGGCGATTACGAGACCGCGGTCCGCTTCGGCGCCACCCATGTGCGGGTCGGCACGGCGATTTTCGGCGCGCGCCCCTATCCGGCCCAATAAACGGCCCGGTAAACGCCCTGGCCCGACAACAGGCCGCAGCATCAGGCGGCCGGGCCGGCGACGCTCAGCGCGCTTCCCGGCCCGCAGTCCTTCAACAGGCGCAGCATGTCGTCGGGCGCCAGCGCGACGCAGCCGGCGGTCGGCGCGCGGTCCGGGCGGACGAGGTGCAGGAACACGGCACTGCCCATCCCCGGCACCACCGGGTCGTCATTGTGCCCCATCACCACCACGACGTCGTAGACGTGATCGTCCCGCCACATCTCCTCGTGGCTGGCGGGATAGGGCCGGATGACCGGACGGTTGTAGGCGGGATCCTCCGGCGCGTCGCACCAGCCGTCCTGCTCGGCGATGGTCTGGAGCGGCAGCCCGGTCTCCGGCGGAGCCAGCCGGTCGGCACGCCACAGCACGCGCCGCAGCGGGAAGCGGCCGACGGGAGTGGCGCCGTCGCCCTCCCGCTTGTCGGCACGGACGCCGCCGCGGCCCAGCACACAGGGCACCTCGCCGCCCGGCCAGCGCAGCCGGCCGGTGGTGACCGGTGCGCCGTCATTGCAGCCGGCATCCGGCGTCACGGTGATCTCGATGCTCATCCCGTCACCCGTGTGGTGCTGCTCGCGGCACTCTGCGCCGTCTTGCGCGACTGCTCATACTTGGCGAGGTTGCGCATCATCGTCTCCGACAGCATGTCCGGCGCGACCGGAGTCAGGCCGGCGGCGGGGGCCGCCTCGGCCGGCTGGCCGCCTGCCTGCCCGGCAGCGGGCTGGGGCTGGCCGCCATTGGCCGCGGTCGCACCGGCGGCGCGCGCGTTGGCGGTCACCGCCCCGGGGACCGGCGCCGCATAGCGGGGCACGCTGTGCTTCGCCAGCGCGGAGCTGGCCAGCGGCGTGTCGCGCGCCGGCATCTTGCTGGGATGAGGAACCGCCCCGGCCGCGAGCTGCGCCGTCAGGACCGGCGAGGCATCTGCGGATTTGGCGGCGGAGGTGGCGGCCGCAAGCCGGACCGGCTGCCCGGCAGCGGGCTGCGGCGGCGCCGACCCGAGATCGGCGGGCTTGGCGGCGGCCAGCGCGGCGGCAAGACCGCCGGCGGCAACCTGCTGCGCCTGTTGCGGCTCCGCGGGGGAGCCGGACGCCGCCGGCCCCCCCGAGGCGTCCGCGACGGCGGTGGAGGCGGCGGGATGGTCACCGTCCCCAAAGCCGAGCGAGGCCATGACCGTTTCGCCGACATCCTGACCCGTCGCCTGTTCGACCACCGCGTTGGCGATGGAGGCCATGCCACCGATCACGCCGCCATACAGCATGTCGCCCATGATCCGCATGGACGGCTGGATGGTGTCGCCGGTGATCTCGCGATAGATGGTGCTGACGATCGGGATGTGCTGCAGCGGGTTGATGATGTCCAGGAAGTCCCAGAAGGACATGTCGCCCTGGATTTCCACCGGGCCGCCATTGTGGCCGTCGCTGATGACCGGCGACGCCTTTTCGCGCGGCGCCGGACGCTGGACGGCGCTGCTGTCGATCATGGTGGCGTCGATGGCCATGGGCGGTCTCCCGGCTCGGTGGTCACGACAGGTACAGCAAGCGGCGTGCCAAGCCGGAGCGCCCGATCCGAAGCGGAATCGACCGATTCGGGAGGATCCGGACGGTCAGCACCCGGAATCCGATTCCCAGCGCGGCCCGGTCGGCGAAAGGCCGGCAAGAACTGCCGGGCCGGCATGGCGATTCCTGCCCCGCCGGCCCCGGCCTTTCGCCCCGGCCGTTTGGTCAGAACATATGGCCGCTGCGTTCCGCCTTGGTGCGGAGATAGGCCTCGTTGTGGCCGTTGGCCGGGAAGATGTGGGCCACCCGCTCCACCACCGCGATGCCGCAGCGGGCGAGCTGGCGCAGCTTTTCCGGGTTGTTGGTCATCAGCCGCACGGACTCGAAGCCAAGCTGCCGCAGCATCTCCGCCGCCGGCAGATAGACGCGCTCGTCCGCTTCGAAGCCGAGGATCTCGTTGGCGTCCACCGTGTCGAAGCCACGGTCCTGGATGCGGTAGGCGCGCAGCTTGTTGACCAGCCCGATGCCGCGCCCCTCCTGCGCCAGATACAGCAGCACGCCGCTGCCCTGGCGGGCGATCTCGGCGATGGCGCCGCGCAGCTGGTCGCCGCAGTCGCAGCGCAGCGACCCCAGCAGATCGCCGGTGAAGCATTCCGAATGCAGGCGGGCCAGCACCGGCTGCTGCGGATCGGGGTCGCCGATGACGATGGCCAGATGCTCCGGCCCGCCGTCGGCCGGGCGGAAGGCGTAGATGCGCGTGTTTTCCGACCCGACCAGAGGCACCCGCGCGTCGGCGACGCGGCGCAGGGTCCGCACCACATGGACACGGTAATCGGCGACGTCCGACGCCCGCACCAGCAGCAGGTCATGCTCCGCCGCCCACTCCGCAGCGCTGATCCGGGCCGACGACGGCAGGTCGGCGGTGATGGCGGCGGGCAGCAGGCGGGCCAGCCGGGCGAGATCCACCGCCGCGGCCTCGCGGCTGCCGGGGCAAGCCTCGACGGCGGCCAGACCGGCGGGCAGCGAATCCTGGGCCTGCGGATGCTGTTCGGGATCGGCCAGCGCGTGGGCCTGGTCGGCGGTCAGCCCGCCGGGCCGGTCGAGCGTCATGGCGCCGAACGCCTCCGCCGCGGCGCCGGGCGCCTGATCGTCGGCGATGTCGCTCACCGGCTGCGCCGCGGCGGCGGCGGCCAGCCCCAGCACCACGGCGCGGCGGCGGGTGACCACCAGCCGCGGGGTGCCGCCGGTCAGCGCCTTCAGCCGCTCCACGGCGTCGAGCGCCACCGACTCCACCGACACCGCGGCGCCGACCGTGCCGTCGGCGGTCTCGATCGCCACCACCTCGCCCCGGCGCAGGGCGGCCAGCGCCCGGTCGACGGCGCGCACGGCGGCCTCGTCGATTGGCGCCGCCGCGGCGGCTGCCGCGGGCGTGGACAGGGTGACCGTGGTGGTGGCGGAGGAGCGTTCGGCTTGCATCGTCAGCGGCTTTGCGTAGCGGGTGCGCCGGATACGGCGCGTAAAACGGGACATGGTGCGTTCGGCGGGCGAAGCAAAGCGCAGGTGGCGCGCCCCTGTCCAGCAATTCCCGCGCGCCACACCGTTGCCGGGGACACAACGATCCGGCTAGCCTGCCCGGCGCGGGAACCATCCCGGGCCGCCGGCCGGGCGGAGTCGGCCCCTCCAACGGGCCGCTCCGCCGCCCTTGACCATGGGCGCCGGGATGGCGACCGCAGCCCTTCAACCGGGAGCCCGTTCCCTGTGACCACCCTTTCGACGCCCCCTGATCCGACCGTGTCCGTGCATCTGGTGATGCCGGCCGATCTTGCCGCCAATGCTTATGGCCGCCGCATGGTCGAGGCCCTGCGCGCCGCCGGGGCCGGCATCATGCTCCACGCCCTGCCCGGCCCGCACCCGCAGGTCGATCCGTCGGCGATCCTGGCGGCCGACGTCGCGCTGTCGCGTCTGCCCGACGGCGCGCCGGTCCTGCTGGACGGCAACGCCCTGCCCAACCTCGCCGCCAGCCTGCCGGCCGACAGCCGGCGCCTGCGCTTCACCGCGCTGATCGAACGCCTGCACTGGACCGAGCCGGGTCTGACCGCCGAAGAGGCCGCCGTGCGCCGCAATCTGGAACAGGGGGCGCTGTCGCTGATGCGCCATGTCGCGGTTCCGGACGAGGCCGTCGCCGCCACCCTGCGGGACCTGGGCGTGCGGCCCGAGCGGATCGTCCTCGCCGCCGCGGACGCCGATGGGGCGGCGACGCTGCTGGCGGTTCTGTAGTAAGGCCCATCTGGAAGGCCCATCCGCTTCGCCACAAGCCATCACGACAATCCACCGGCGCCATGCTACTAAGGCGCCGCCCCCGGCCCTGCCGGCGTCAATCTTCGACTTCCGACTTCGTGCCGCGGACCATGACAATCGCAAAGCGCATCCTCCTGGTCGACGACGACACCGCCCTGCGCCAGTCGCTGGCGGAGCAGCTTCGCCTGCTGGAGGAGCTTGAGACGGAGGAGGCCGGCGACGGCGCCGGCGCGCTGAACGCGGTCCGCAAGGCGGCCGAGGCCGGAACCGGATTCTCCGCCATCCTGCTCGACGTCGGACTGCCGGACATGGACGGGCGCGACGTCTGCAAGCTGCTGCGGCGCGAGGGGGTGCGCTGTCCCATCATCATGCTGACCGCATCGGCCAGCGATGCCGACACCATCCTGGGGCTGGAATCCGGTGCCAGCGACTATGTGACCAAGCCCTTCCGCCTGGGGGTGCTGATCGCCCGGCTGCGCGCCCAACTGCGCCAGTTCGAGCAGACGGAGGACGCGGTCTTCGCCATCGGCCCCTACAGCTTCCGCCCCGGCGCCAAGCTGCTGCTGGACGAGGCCACCAACCGCAGGATCCGCCTGACCGAGAAGGAAACGGCGATCCTGAAATACCTGTACCGGGCCGGCGATCTGGTGGTCGGGCGCGAAACCCTGCTGGGCGAGGTCTGGGGCTACAACGCGGCGGTCACCACACACACGCTGGAGACCCACGTCTACCGCCTGCGCCAGAAGATCGAGGCCGATCCGTCCAACGCCCGCATCCTGGTGACGGAACCCGGCGGCTACCGGCTGGTGCCCTGAGCCGGCTCCTGGCCGGCTCCCCGATCAGCGCCGGCCGACCGAGGCCAGCTCGCGCCGGCTTCCCCGTTCGGCGATGGTGACCTCGCCGGCAAAGCCCAGCCAGCGGCGACGCTCGCCCATCTGCGGCCCACCCGAAAGCTTGCCCAGCCGGGCCACGCCGAGTCCGCAGGCCGAGGGGCCGCCCCACAGGCCGCGCCCGCGCGGCACCACCGGCAGCAGCCGCAGCTTGCGGCCGACGATGGCCATCCGGCGGCGCCAGTGGGCGACGTCGTGCGGCGACACGCCGACGCGCCGGGCGATCTCGCGGTCGGACAGCAGCGCGCTGCCGGGGTCCTGCAGCAGGTCCAGAACCGCGCGGCGCTTGTCGCTGTCGGCATGGCGGGAGTGCTTGCGCTCCAGCGCCTTGCCCATGTCCCACAGCTTCTCCGCCGTCTCGCGCGCCAGGGTGCGCCAGCGGTCGGCCTCCTCGCGCTGGCGGTCGGCATCGCCCGCCGCCTTGTCGAGTTGCCGCCGCAGAGTGGCGAGTTCCAGTTCCAGGTCCTTCACCTGCCGGCGCAGGCCGCGGACGAGTTCGTCCGGCGGCGGCGGCGGGGCCGGCGCACCGGCGGGTTCGGCAGGTTGGGCGGCGGGCGGCGGCTCGGCCGCGGTCGGCACCGGCGTGCGGGCGCGCTCCGCCAGATCGCGGAAGGACAGCCCGGCGCGGGACAGCATGATGCGGGCGGCGCGCAGGGCGGACAGCGCCTCGCCCTGATGCTCCGACTCGGCCATGGCGAGGACTTTGGCGAGCTTGTCAGGATCCATCCGCGTCGGGTTCCGCCGGAGCCGGTCCCCACCCGCGCGGGGACCCTTTGGGAGTCATGCCGCGCAATGCGCGACGAGCCCCAACCTACCACATCTTATGGGTTTGGACAGATGCCCTTCGTAGGGTGTCGACTCGCGACACGGCCTGTTCGGATTTGCCAGATCGGATCGCGAAAATCGGTATCGATTTGAAGCGTGAATCCGATCGCCAGACATAAGGCTGGAGCTTCCTGCGTTTCATATCAAACGCAGGAAGCTCTAGACTTGGGCAAGCGGGGCCGCCACGATGGCGCCGTCATGACCGTTCGTTCAACCACCAATTCCGCGCAACCGCCCGCTCCTGAGGAGTCCGGCGGCGGGTCCCCCTTCACCGTGCGCTTCTGGGGCGTGCGCGGCAGCATCGCGTCGCCCGGCCCGGCCACCGTGCGCTATGGCGGCAACACCGCCTGCATCGAGGTGCGCTGCGGCGGCACCCACATCGTCTTCGACTGCGGCACCGGCATCCGGCCGCTGGGCGAGTCGCTGGCGCGCGACGGCGGGCCGGTGGACATCGACCTGCTGCTGACCCACAGCCATCTCGACCATATCAGCGGCCTGCCCTTCTTCGCGCCGGCCTTCGACCCGGCCGGCCGGCTGCGGCTGTGGTCCGGGCATCTGCCGCCGGAACGACCCTTCCGCACCGTGCTGGCCGACATGATGACGGCGCCGCTGTTCCCGGTGCCGGTCGAGATCTTCCGTGCCGACTGCCAGTTCCGCGATTTCCAGGCCGGCCAGACGCTGGAGCTGGCGTCGGGAGTGCCAGCGGGAGTGGTGGTGCGCACCTGCCGCCTGAACCATCCCGACGGCGCCACCGGCTACCGGGTGGAGCATGGCGGCCGCAGCCTGTGCGTCCTGACCGACACCGAGCATCCGGCCGAAGGGCGCGACCCGGTGATCCTGGAGTTGCTGCGCGGCGCCGACGTGATGGTGTATGACAGCACCTACACCGACGCCGAATACCCGTCGCGCGTCGGCTGGGGCCATTCGACTTGGCAGGAATGTCTGCGGCTGGCCGAGGCGGCCGGAGTCGGCCGCGCGGTGATCTTCCACCACGACCCGGCCCGCACCGACGACGCGCTGGACGCCATCGCAGCCGAGGCGGCGGCGATGCGCCCCGGAGCCCTGGTGGCCTATGAAGGGATGGAGCTGTCCCTGTAGGATCGGCGCGATCCGCATCGGTTGAATCCCGAACAATCGGTTCCACTGAGCAAAAGCGCTTGTGCGTGTTCATTACGCCACAGGTTGCTTTGTCACACTGGCCTCCTGTGACAATCTTGGTATTAGATCGGTGTGCAACCCCGCCACGATTGGGGCGGGCGGGGTCGTTGATGCGTGCAAAGCTTGGGGGGAAGAGCGATGCGCATGACCGGTCGTGCCTTGGGTATTCTCGCCGTGCTGACCGTCGCGACGCAGCTTGGCGGCTGCGCCACCGCGCCGCCGCTGGAAAGCGCCAAGTTCGACGGCGAACCGCGCAGCGTGGTCCTGCAGCATCCCGCCAGCGGGGAGACGGCGTCCGTCACCTACTGGCGCCCCGGCGACGGTTATGACCCGGCCGCGATGCGCGAGATCGCCGTCCTGTTCCGCGACCGCCGCAGCGACGAGGTGATCCCGGTCGATCCGGCCCTGGTCGATATGCTGGTGGAGCTGCGCCAGCGCGTCGGCGCGTCGGCGGAGTCGCCGATCCGCCTCACCTCCGGCTACCGGTCGAGCGCGACCAACGCCAGCCTCGCCCGGACGAACCCGAACGTCGCCGAGAACTCCTATCACATGCGCGGTCAGGCGGCGGACTTCTCCATCGCCGGCATCCCGCCCTCGCGGCTGGCGGAGGAAGCGGCGGCGATGCAGCGCGGCGGCTACGCCATGTACGCCCACACCGGCCATGTCCATGTCGACACCGGCCCCTTCCGCACCTGGACGCCGAAGACCGGCGAACCGCGCGCGCCGCAGATCCTGGAGGCGCAGGCCCGCGCCCGTGCCAGGGCCCAGGCGCTCGCCATGAAGCATGGCGGCGGCAAGGGCCGCGTGCAGGTGGCCGAGGTGGCGGCCAAGGCGGTCAAACCGGGCAAGTCGCCGGCAAAGCCGGCCAAGGCTCCGGCCAAATCCGCCATCCGGGCGGCGGCCCCCGATCTGTCGCGTGTCCGCGTGGCGCTTGCCCAGGTCAAGGAAATGCCGGTGCAGAAGACGGCGAAGCGCTAAACTCGGGGCACTGTCCCGTCACCCGCGCACCGGTACCGTCATGACCACCCTGCTGATCCTCCGCCACGGCCCGACCGCCTGGAACGCCGAAGGGCGCATCCAGGGCAGCATCGACGAGCCGCTGTCCGACGCCGGCCGGGCACGGGTCGCCCGCTATCGCCTGCCGCCCGAGTCGGCCGGGCTGCGCTGGGTCGCCAGCCCGAAGCGCCGGGCCTGGGAGACCGCCACCCTGCTCGGCCTCGATCCCACGCCGGAGCCGCGGATCGTCGAAATGGACTGGGGCGAGTGGGAAGGCCAGCGCACCGAGGACCTGCGCGCCGAGGGCCGCATGCCGGCCCGCCACGACCGGCTGGGTCTGGACTTCAAGGCGCCCGGCGGCGAAAGCCCGCGCGAGGTTCAGGCCCGTCTGCGCTCCTGGCTCGCCGACCTCGCGGCGGAGGGGCATCCGACCGGCGCCGTCGCCCACAACGGCATCCTGCGCGCGCTCTACTCGCTCGCCACCGGCTGGGACATGCGCGACGACCCGGCGGAGGAGTTGCGCAACGGCTGCGCCCACCTGTTCCGCATCGCCAAGGGCGGCGCACCGGAGCTGGTTCGGTTGAACATCAGCCTGCTTGAATAGGGTTCGCTGGAGTAAGGGGGCGCAACCGCCCCCTCCCCCATCACACGGCCAGATCTCAAACGTTCAGATCGACGATCACCGGCACATGGTCCGACGGCTTGGGCTCCCAGCCGCGGGCGTCGCGCAGCACCTTGATGCCCGTCAGCGCCCCTTCCAGCGGCGGGGTCACCCAGATGTGGTCCAGGCGCCGGCCTCGGTTGGAGGCGGCCCAGTCCTTCGCCCGGTAGCTCCACCAGGTGTAGAGCTTCTCCTCCGGCGGAACGAAGCGGCGCATGGCGTCGACCCAGCCGGCCGAGGCCTGCATCGCCGCCAGCTTTTCCACCTCGATCGGCGTGTGGGAGACCACGGACAGCAGTTCCTTGTGGCTCCAGACGTCCTGTTCCAGCGGCGCGATGTTCAGGTCGCCGACCAGCACCATCGGCCGGTCGGACCTCCGCTCCGTGCCCAGCCAGTGGGTCATCTCGTCGAGGAACTGGAGCTTGTGGGCGAACTTGTCGTTCACCGCCGGGTCGGGGATGTCGCCGCCGGCGGGGATGTAGACGCAATGCAGTTCGATCCCGCCCGGCAGATGGGCCAGCGCGTGGCGGCAGTCCTGCTTGCCGCACCAGTGCTGGACGTCATGCGACTCGAAGGGCAGGCGCGACAGGATGGCGACGCCGTTGTAGCTCTTCATCCCGTGGATGTGGGCGTGGACATAGCCGCGCTCCGCCAGCGGGCCGAGCGGGAAGTCGGCGTCCACCACCTTGGTTTCCTGCAGGCAGATCACGTCCGGCCGCTCCTCCTCCATCAGACGGAGGAGGAGGTCCAGACGCATGCGGACCGAATTGATGTTCCAGGTCGCGATGCGCATTGCCGGCGGCTCAGGCGATGGTCAGGGTCAGGGTGCCGACGCCTTCGACCGCGCCGGTCAGCACGTCGCCGGCCACCACCGGGCCGACGCCCTCCGGCGTGCCGGTGTAGATCAGGTCGCCCGGCTGCAGTTCGACGAACCCGGACAGGTAGGAGATCGTCTCCGCCACCGACCAGATCAGGTCGGACAGGTCGCCCTTCTGCCGCGGCTCGCCGTTCACCTGCAGGGTGACCGCGCCCTTGGCCGGATGACCGATGTCGGCGACGGTGCGGATGGCGGAGCAGGGTGCCGACTGGTCGAACCCCTTGCCCATGTCCCAGGGCTTGCCTTCCTTCTTGGCGGCGGCCTGCAGGTCACGCCGGGTCATGTCGAGGCCGACGGCATAGCCGAACACATGGTCCAGCGCCCGGTCGATCGGGATGTCGCGGCCGCCGGTGCCGCCCCCGGCACCAATGGCCACCACCAGCTCGATCTCGTGATGCAGGTTGGCGGTCTTCGGCGGATAGGGGATGGTGGCGCCGTCGGCGACGATGGCGTCGGCCGGCTTCATGAAGAAGAAGGGCGGCTCGCGGTCGGGATCGGCGCCCATCTCGCGCGCATGGGCGGCATAGTTGCGGCCGACGCAGTAGATGCGGCGCACCGGGAACGGATCGCCGCCCACGACGGGGACGGCCGGCTGGGACCACAGGGGAATGGCGAAGGCCATGGCATCGGCTCTCTGGTTGGAACGCTTACCCACAGCTAACCCGAAAGCCGGCAACGGACCAAGCGCCCAACCATCCGCCCTGCCCTGCAAATCGGTCCAGCGTTCCAAGCAGGGGTCGGCCAAAAACGAAGACGCCCGGTCTGGGGGGGACCGGGCGTCGGAAGCTCCGATTCGGGAACCCGCGCGCGGCAGGGGAAACCGCTGGGCGGGCGATCGGCGTCGAATCGGCGTCGATCACTTCTTGACTCTTCAAGATGGAATTTGCACGCGTTCCCACCAATACGCTCAACGCATATCTGGTATGCATAGCCTGTTGTCTGTGCGGTTCTTGCTGACAAACGAAAGCCTTGCCCGCATTTTATCCGTTCATCCGATAATTCATCCAAAATATGGCATCCACGGTGACTGACAACGAGCGTTCCACCCCCGCCGACCGGCGGTCGCGTCTGCGGCCCGGCAAGAACGGCAAGCTCGCCCTTGGCCCCCTTCCGGAGCTGGTGGGTTACAACCTGCGCAAGGCTCAGGTTGCGGTGTTCCAGAGCTTTCAGAATGCGGTCGCTCCGCATGACATCACGCCCGGCCAGTTCGGCGTGCTGATCATGATCCGGGAGAACGAGGGACTGTCGCAGTCCGACCTGGGCACGGCGGTCGGCATCGACCGGTCGACGATGGTCGCTGTGATCGACCGTCTCGAGTCGCGCGGCCTCGTCGTGCGCGCTCCCTCGCCCAACGACCGCCGCTCCTACGCGCTGCGCCTGTCGCCGGAAGGCCAGACGCTGATGGACGACCTGATCCCGCGCGTCCAGGCGCACGACCAGGGCATGGTCAAGGACCTGTCCCCGGAAGAGCAGGCACAGTTCATCGACTTCCTGCGCCGCGTGTCGCGGTCGAAGTAAGGGGAACCGCCCCTTCCGTTCCAGGCACCGGAAAAGACTGACAGCCCGCCCCGCACCGGCATGCGCCGATGTGGGGCGGGCTTTTCTATTTGGGGTGAAGCGGGGCAAGTCTCCGCTGCATGCCGAAGAACAGCACAAAATGAAAATGGCTCACCCGACGGATCCTTTCGTTGAGATGTGTCCGGGCGACAACCTGCTTGTTCAGCAGGACCGGGACAGGGCGCCCTATGTGCGCCGGGCCGATAACGGGCTGATCGAGCCGACGCTCGGCAACGTGGTGAACTTCCGCGCGGTGGAAGACTGCATCCGCGACCAGTGCGACCGCTTCAACGTAGTGTCGGTGGGCATCGACCCGCACCTTGCCCGTTCGACGCTGAACACGCTGACCGAAGACGGCTATCCGGCTGTGGAGGTGCGGCAGGGGTGGGTGACGATGGCGCCGGCGATTAAGGAGTTGGAGCGCGCCATCATCGCGCGGCAGTTCCAGCACGGCGGGCATGATGTGCTGCGCTGGTGCTTCGACAACATCCAGGTCGAGACCGACCGGGCCGGCAACCGGCTGTTCAGCAAGGGCAAGGCGCGGGAGCGGATCGAGGGTACTGTTGCCTGCGCCATCGCCGTGTCGCTGGCGCAGCACGGCGAGGCGGAAGGCTCAATCTACGATCTGGACCTGCTGGATGATGAGTTCTTCATCTAATTCCCAAGCTCACCCATGCCAATGCCAGATACTATTTCCATAATGACACGAGATATCTCTGAATTTGGGGAACTAATGAGCCTCCAGAACATTATAGAATTACAAAACTTTCAAGCATATTGCTTGCTCCTAAAGCCATCTACCTTCTCATAAAATTTATATCTGTTGGGACTCTTCTTTTCAGTGATTCCCTCACAACTTCGTCGCGCTCATCTCCATAATCATCGCCAATTCTTCTCATTATTTCATCGAATTGCTTACTTTGCTCTATTCCCAAGCTTAATTTTCTCTCTTCGTGAATATATGTAGCTGTTGTCACAACACGGTTGTCTTTACTAATTTCCATGAAATGGTAAATTTCATTCGAACTATGCTGATTGTAATCTTGAATGGCTCTTACAAATCGCAATACGTTCGTTCCTGACATATATTTTGCCGGAGAATGAACGTATACTTTCAATGGACTCTTCATTAACAGAAGCTTGTACATATCTTTCATGTCAGCATACGGGTTTAGTTCTATTTCACCCGCCATATGGCACGCGCTTAAAGTTGGAATTAGACTAGTCTTGTCTCGTTCAAGCCAACATACATCAACCATAAACTCTCCACGCCCTTTAGGCTGACTGCACCGACAATCAATTCCCAAATCAGCTGCCATTTTTGAAAAAGCGGACTTGATAACTCCGTTACGTTGTGCGGGATTCTTTGGTTGTTCATTTTTCAAAACAACAGAAATTCTCTCATCAATAAGCTTAGTAACCTGCATATAATCTATGCTTTTCATATCATCCCACCATATTTTCGCTTCCTAGGATTGCAATTCTTACGGTAGCGATGTCCTTCTGTAAAGGAGCTTCCGTCCACAAACGTCCGCCAACAGCGGCGTCAATCCGCTGAAAAATGTGGGGTGAAGTGGGGAAAGCATTTTCCAGAAACGAAAAAGCCCAAGCAAACCAGTTGCTTGGGCTGAATTCGTGGCGGAGGGAGAGGGATTCGAACCCTCGATACGCTTTTGACGTATACACACTTTCCAGGCGTGCGCCTTCAACCGCTCGGCCACCCCTCCGTAGAGGCCCGCGTTATAGCCAGAGGTTCGCGGCTATGCAAGCCTCCGTTTCACGCAAACGACGTTTTTTTGGCGGCGCGCTAAACCGATCCAGTTTCATCCGCCAATCTCATCCACAAGGGCGCCGACGGTGCGGCACAGCAGGTCCAGATCCTGGGGACGGGACAGGCGGTGGTCGCCGTCCTTCACCAGCGTGACGCGGACGTCGTCGCCGGTCAGCGCCTCGGCGATGCGCAGGCTGAGCTGCCAGGGGACATCCGGGTCGCGCTGGCCGTGCAGCAGGCGGACGGGGCCGCCGAAGGCGATGGGGCCGCGCAGCAGAAGGTGGTTGCGGCCGTCCTCGATCAGGGCGCGGGTGATCGGCTGCGGCTCCGGTCCGTACTCCGACGGGCGGTTCCAGACGCCCTCCTCCATGATCCGGCGGCGGACATCGGCATCGAAGATGTCCCACATCAGGTCTTCGGTGAAGTCGGGGGCCGGGGCGATGCCGACCAGCCCGGCCACCCGTTCCGGCCGGCGCGTTGCCGCCAGCAGCATCATCCAGCCGCCCATCGAGGATCCGACCAGGATCTGCGGTCCCGTCGTCACCTGATCCAGCACCGCCAGCGCGTCGTCGGCCCACAGGCCGATGGTGCCGTCGGCGAACCGCCCGCTGGAGGCGCCATGGCCCTGATAGTCGAAGCGGGTGAAGGACAGGCCGCGCTCCACCGCCCAGGCTTCCAGCGCCGTCGCCTTGCCGCCGGTCATGTCGGACATGAAGCCGCCCAGGAACATGACGCCCGGCTTGCCCTGCCCGGACGGGCCGGCAGGGGTGTGGTGATAGGCTATGGTCGCGGCACCGCGCGTTAGGCTATGGTGCGCGCCGCCCGGATGGGCTGCGGTTTCGGTCATACGGTCACCTTCGACAAACGGACACCGGCACGCGGTCGGGCACCGGACTCGACGGCGATCCGGCATGCCGGGGCCCGCGGCCGGTTCCGGGCCGCCCCTTGCGAGCAGCCGGCATCATGGATTTCGACCCCCACCTTACCACCGACCACTCCCCGCGCAACGCGGACGCCCATCAGGACACCGCTGTCCCCAACTGGCCGGAGCATTGGCCGGGTGGGCGGGCGCCGACGGTGCTGCAGGTGGTGCCGACGCTGGTCACCGGCGGGGCGGAGCGCGGCTGCATCGACATGGCGCTCGCCCTGCAGGCCGCCGGCGGCAGGCCGCTGGTGGCGTCGGAGGGCGGGCCGATGGTGCGCGAGCTGGACCGCGCCCGCATCACCCACCTGACGCTGCCGCTGGCCTCCAAGAACCCGCTGGTCATCCGCCGCAACGCCCGCCGGCTGGCCACCATCATCCGCGAGCACAAGGTGGACATCGTCCACGCCCGCTCCCGCGCGCCGGCCTGGAGCGCGTGGCTGGCCTGCCGGGAGACCGGCGCCCGCTACATGACCACCTTCCACGCCCCCTACAATTTCGGCACGGGTCCGGTCGGCGGCCGGCTGAAACGCTGGTACAACTCCGTGATGGCGCGCGGCGAGCGGGTGATCGCCATCTCCGGCTTCATCCGCGACCATGTGCTGGGCAACTACCCGGTCGATCCGCAGCGGGTGCGCGTTATCCACCGCGGCATCGACCGCGGCGTCTTCGCCCCCGACCGGGTCAGCCCGACGCGGCTGGTGACGCTCGCCAAGCAATGGAACCTGCCGGACGACCGGCCGGTGATCCTGCTGCCCGGCCGGCTGACCCGCTGGAAGGGCCAGACCGTGCTGATCGACGCGCTGGCCAGGCTGGGGCGCAAGGACGTTCTGGCCCTGCTGGTCGGCTCCGACCAGGGCCGCACCGGCTACCGGGAGGAGCTGGAGAACCGCATCGCCAACGCCGGCCTGCGCGGCGTGGTGCGGATGACCGACCATTGCAGCGACATGGCCGCGGCCTACCTGTTGTCGACGGTGGTCGTCTCCGCCTCGCGCGAGCCGGAAGCCTTCGGGCGGGTGATCGTGGAGGCGCAGGCGATGGGCAAGCCGGTGATCGTCTCGGCCATCGGCGCCTATCAGGAAACCGTCGTTCCCGGCGAAACCGCCTGGGTGGTGCCGCCCGACGATCCCGACGCGCTGGCCCGTGCGCTGGACGAGGCGCTATCGCTGACCCCGGAGCAGCGCGAGGCCATCGGCGCCCGTGCCATCGCCTTCGTCGCCGACCGCTACACCAAGGATCGCATGTGCGCCGACACGCTGGCGGTCTATGCGGAGTTGCTGCAACCACGCTGAGATCGGCCTGTCGACGCAATCCGATCGAACGCAATCCGATCCTTACCCCTTCCATCAAACCGACCGGACACCATGGCCGACATCCGACAGATTTCCGGCATCGCCGAAGTCATCGACCAGTATGACGGGTTCATCCTGGACCTGTGGGGCGTGCTGCATGACGGCGAACGGCCCTATGCCGGCGTGCCCGACTGCCTGGACCGCATGCGCGCCGCCGGCAAGACGCTGTGCCTGCTGTCCAACGCGCCGCGCCGCACCACCGGCGTGATCGAGAAGCTGGACGGCATGGGGCTGGGGCGCGAGCGCTACGACCATGTCATGACCTCGGGCGAGGCGACCTACGAGGCGCTGCGCGACCGCGACGATCCCTGGCACGCGGCCCTCGGCCGCCGGCTCTACCACATCGGGCCGGAGCGGGACACCGACGTCTATGAAGGGCTCGGCTACCGGATCGCGGCAACCCCGGAGGAGGCCGACTTCGTCGTCAACACCGGCATCGTCACCTTCGGCGAGACGGTGGCGGATTATCAGCCGCAGCTGGATGCCTGCCTCGCCGCCGGGCTGCCGATGATCTGCGCCAACCCCGATCTGGTGGTGATGGTCGGTCCGATGCTGGTGATCTGCGCCGGCACGCTGGCCGCCCGCTACGAGGAGATGGGCGGCGACGTGCGCCAGCACGGCAAGCCCCATGCCCCGGTCTACGAACGCTGCTTCAAGCTGCTGGGGATCGACGACAGCAGCCGCATCCTGGCGGTGGGCGACAGCCTGCGCACCGATGTCGCCGGCGCCAATGCCGCCGGGATCGACGTGGCGCTGGTCACATCCGGCATCCATCAGGAGGAACTGGGGGGCGCCGCCTGGGGGGCCGCGGTCGATCCGGTCAATTTGCGCGCCCTGGCCGATGCGTCGGGGCACATGCCCACCTACGCGGTGCCCAGCCTGCGCTGGTAAATCTTCGAAGACGGGAGCGCGCAGGCGTCCTGCCCGCGTTCCCGTCTCAATCCAGCGGGACGGCGTCGTCCATCGCCTTGCCGAGCAGGGGCGACTGGCCGTCTTCGGCAAAGCCGCGATTGCCGATCGCGGTGCGGTAATAGCTGACGATGAAGACGCGGATGGAGGCGGTCAGATTGGCCTCGCCCCGCCGCTCGTCGATCTGCGTGCAGATTTCGTTCAGCGTCAGCCTTTCGCGCTCGCAGATTTCCTTCAGCGAGTCCCAGATGTACGGCTCCATCCTCAGGCTGGTACGGCGACCGCTTACCTTGACATTGCGGCAGAGCAGCCCCGGTCCTTCCTTACCCCTGCTCGCGCCCGTTCCCCCCATCGGAAACCCCGTTCTCCATCCGTTACACGCCCCGATCTCTCGTTGCGGGCAATACATCCATTTGTGTGACCATATTGCAAGCGGCGTGTGCCGTCCAAGCTCAATTCGACCCATGGCTGCGGATCGGCGCGACAATCGAGCGCAGGCGGGTATTGCCTCCAACCGCAGATCGGCAGATTGCGGGGAAAAGCCGCTTCCTTTGGCCTGTACCTTCGCTATACCAGTGCCGGACGGCGGAAGAAGGGGAAGGATCGGCGATGACGCGACCGGAGAACGGACGATTCGCGGCCCGCATCGCAGCCGGGTTCGCCATGGGGCTCCTGGCTTCCTGGGCCCCCTGGATCGCCCCCGCGACACCGAGCGCCTGGGCTGCCGATGCCACCGGGCCCGCCACGGCCGTTCCCGCCGAGACCATCCCGGACTCCCTTCTCCGCAGCCGGATCGAAGCGCTGCTGCCGGCTCCCTGGCGCATCGAATCGCTGACCGTGGAGCCGCTGGCCGCCCCGCCGTCCCCGGAGGCTCGGGCGGCGGAACCGCGGTTGGCGGCGCGGGTGACCGCGACAGTGGTGCTTGGCGGCCCGACCTATCTGGTGGACAGCCGCGAGGGGCCGGTGACCTTCCTGCGTCCGGCGGCCGAAGCCGGGCTGACCAAGAGCTGGGTCGCGACGGCGCTCGCCAGCCACGGGGCCGGCGGCTGGACCGTCGCGCTGACGCCGCAGAGCCCCGGCCTGTTCGACGGCATCGGCAAGCCGGCCGCTGAGCTGCCCGGCCGCACGGTGGTTCTCGGCACGCCGGAAGCAAAAAGCCTGCGCGAGCAGTTGGATCGCGACGCCGCGCAACGGCTGGCCGAGGACACCGAACGCCGCCGGCGGGAGGAGGAACGGCTGGCCCAGCAGACCGCCGCGGCGAAGGCCGAAGCCGCCCGCGCGGAAACCGAGCGCCGGGCGGTCGAGGCGCGCATCGCCCAGGTCGCCGACCTGCGCGGCAAGCTGTCCGGTCCGGACCGTGCCGCGCGGCTGGCCGCCTTCGAAGCGGCGTTGGGCGGCAACGATCCGGCATTGCGCCAGACGGCGATGGACGCGGCGCTGCAGAGCCGCGATCCGGTGGTCGCCAATCTGGCGCTGAAGGACTGGATCGCCCGCCACCGCGCCGTTCCGGTCCAGCTCTACGCCACCAAGGAGGACCCCAGTTCCGAGGTGGTGGTGCAGAATCTCGGGCCGATGACGCTGGAGATCGACGGCTTCAGCCCGGTCAACGGCGCGCTGGCCGGCAAGCTGGGGGCGCCCGGCTACAGCATCGCCCGGCCGTCCAGCATCGTCGGCACCCTGGCGCAGACCGAACTGGCGGTGAACTCCTTCGGCTGCGCCCTGACATTGCGGCTGGCCGAGCACCGGACGCTGGACGGGCTTCTGCGCTGCCAGACGCTGCCGACGCTGATCGCCCGCATCACGCTCGATTGAGGGGGGATGCGATGGGCCGAGTGCGGCGGAACTCCATCCTGCGGTTCGCGGCGTCCGCCCTGCTGCTGAGCGCCTGCACGGCAGGAGCGTTGGCCGGCGCGCTGGCCGAAACGCCGGCCAAAACGCCGGCCGACCGGCTGACCCCTGCCGCCGGCCCCATCGTCGCCCTCCCCCGGCTGACGCCGACACAGCTCCTTTCGCCGCCGCTGACCCCGGGCGTGGTCTGGGAGCATCCGCCGGAAGCGCCGGCCCCGCTGTCGCCTCCGGACCCACGCCCCGCCCCGGCCGAGCCCGCCGCCAGCCGGGCGCCGGCACCGCCCGCCGCGGTGAAGCCGCCCGACGCCAAACCCGCCGAAGCGCCCCCGGCCGTCGCGCTTCCGCCCCTGCCGCCCGTGAAGCCGCCGATCAATCCACTGGGCGACGTGGCGCTCCAGCCGGCCCCCGCAGCGACGGCTGAAAAGCCGATCGCCGTGGAGCGGCCTGCCAAGCCGACCGCCAAACCGCCTGCGGCCGCTCCGGCGCGGCGCAGCGTGACGGCCACCGCCGGCATCTATCTGCGGGCGACACCGGACGCCGATGGCCGGGTTCTGGATACGGTGGAGAAGGGCGAGCAGGTGACGGCCTACGGCCCGCCCGTCGACGGCTGGCAGCGGGTCGGGCGGGAGGGGAAGCCGCAGGGCTACGTCGCCGGCGATTATCTGGCGGAAGCCGCCGCCAACCGCACGACAAACGCAGCGCCCAGCGCGGCGCCCACCGCGGCGCCAAAGCCCGGCCGCTATGCCAAGGCCGATCCGGAAGACCGTGGCTGCGCCCTGCCCGACGACCTGCCGGAGCGGGCGCAACGCCCCCGCCTGCCCGGCGGGACCGTCGCCCGGCTGCGCGCGGCCGGCAACCTGCGTGTCGCCCCGGTCTGCGACGCCAAGGTGCTGGACGTGCTGGACGCCGGCGAGCGCGTCACCGTGCTGGAGGCCGCCGACGGCTGGTACAAGGTCGGGCGGAAGGGTAAGGCGCTGGGCTATGTCGGTGCCGCCCTGCTGGCGCCCCTCAAGCGCTGAACGGGCAACGCCGGGGAACCGGTACGAGGCTACCCGGAAGGACGCGCCCTGGCCCCCCGTGAAGGGGCTTGTTCGGCCGTGAAAAAGGATTCTACAACAAGGGGGAGGCCGAACTTTCGCGGACGAACGGTGCCCCTTCAGACGTGAGCCGGGGGGTGCCCGCCCCGTCCGACGGTTCGACCACCCCCGCCGGCCATGCGGCGCCGGTCAGGCCGGGCGGGGGCGCGAAGCACGACCGGGACAAGGATCCACACGATGTCGACCCAACACAAACAAGCCATGGACGCGGTCCTGCAGGCCGCCGCGCACGACATCGTCGCCACCCTTCAGGAGCGGGACGTCGCCGACCGCCACAGCGAGGAGGGGGACCTCGTCGTCCTCGACGTCGCCATCCTGCACGCCTACCGCATCTTCATGCGCATCTGCGAGGAGAACGGCCTGGACGTCGACGCCGGCTATTTCGCCGACCTCGCCGCCGACCTGGCCGAGGAAGTATCGCAGGACCAGGACGACTACGAGGACTGATCCCCAAGGGACTGACCCCCAAGGGATTGACCCTGTGGACCGAGGTCGAGACCGGAATGCCCCCGCCCTTCCCCGCGCTGCATGGGAACGGCGGGGGCATGTCCTTTTGTGAAAGCCCCGCCAAGTGCCCCATCCCACCCCTGACGTGATCCCGGACGTGGCGATCATCGGCGCCGGCCCCGCCGGGTTGATGGCGGCGGAGATCGCCGCGGCCGCCGGCCTGCGGGTCGCCGTGTTCGACCACGCGCCGACCCCGGCGCGCAAGCTGCTGCTGGCCGGGCGCGGCGGGCTGAACCTGACCCATTCGGAACCGCTCGACCGCTTCCTGCCCCGCTATGGCGCCGCCGAGCCGCTGTTCCGCCGCCTGCTGGCCGGCTTCTCGCCGGACGACCTGCGCGGCTGGGCGGCCGGGTTGGGCATCGAGACCTTCGTCGGCAGCAGCGGCCGCGTCTTCCCGGTGCAGATGAAGGCCTCCACCCTGGTGCGGGCTTGGCTGCGGCGGCTGGACGGGCTGGGCGTCACCCTGCACAGCCGCCACCGCTGGACCGGTTGGGACGACACCGGCGCGCTGACCTTCCGCACCGGAGAGGACGTCGTCACCGTCGCCCCGCGCGCCACGCTGCTGGCGCTGGGTGGGGCGAGCTGGCCACGCACCGGGTCGGACGGCGGCTGGGTCCCGCTGCTGGAGGGGCTGGGGGTGGAGGTGGCGCCGCTGGTGCCGTCCAACATGGGCTTCGAGGTGCCCTGGTCCGATCACCTGCGCGACCGCTTCGCCGGCCAGCCGGTGAAGAGCGTCGGACTGTCTGCTGCCGGCCGCCGCCTGAAGGGCGAGTTCGTCATCACCGGGACCGGGATCGAAGGCGGCGCCGTCTATGCGCTGAGCGCCCCGCTCCGCGACGCCATCACCAGGGAGGGCTGGGCGACCCTGACGCTGGACCTGCTGCCGGACATGGCCGAGGCCGAGCTGGTCAAGCGCCTGCGCCGCCGTGGCGCCGAGTCGCTGTCCACCTTCCTGAAGAAGTCGCTGTCGCTGACCGGCCCGCGCGCCGCCCTGCTGCGCGAGTTCGCCCCCGCCGCCGAACTCACCGATCCGGTGGCGCTGGCCCGTCAGATCAAGGGGCTGTCGGTGGTGCTGACCGGCGTCCGTCCCATCGAGCGCGCGATCTCCAGCGCCGGCGGCGTCCGCCTGTCGGAACTGGACGACCGGCTGATGCTGACCCGCCGCCCCGGCCTGTTCCTGGCCGGCGAGATGCTGGACTGGGAGGCGCCGACCGGCGGCTATCTTCTGCAGGGCTGCTTCGCCATGGGCGTGGCGGCCGGCAAGGGAATGGTGGAGTGGCTGCGGTGAGAGGAGAACCCCTCCGCAATTTCGGATAGCGTCATCCTTTCGCCACGGTCGGGAGACAAATAATCGTCGGCCCGCCACCGGTCTTCCGGCGGCGGGGATGTAGGCGTATGAGGACCGAAGCGGGAACGTTTCCCGCACTCACCGCATCGACCCGATGGGGCTTCAGCGAGCGCGCCGTGACCGCCGACCGACCCGACCACCAAAGGGACCAGAGGACGGGCCAGCTCTACGCCGGTCCGCGCCCGATCCGCACCCGCGAAGACCCGTCGCCGCTCGACCGGCTGACGGCGGGCGGGATCGCCCGTGCGCTGGCCGCCAAGGCGTTCGGGATTGCCCGCGACCGGCTGGCTACCCTTGGCCAGAGACTCGGCCGGAACAAGCCGCGCCGCAGGCAGCCGCCTCCCTCCGCCGCCCCGCCGCCGACGCCCTACAAGCAGCCGCGCCGGCCGCGCCGCCGCGGCTTGCCGTCCTTCACGCTGCCGTCCCTCACCCTGCCGCCCTTCACCCTGCCAAGGATCTCCTTGCCCAAGATAAAAGCGTCCAAGCCGTCCGCTCCCCGGTCCGGCGGTTCCCAGCCGCCGCAGCCGCCGCAGCCGCCAAAGAACAATAGGGCCAAGGGCGGCGGCTGGATGAGGCAACTGCTGCAATGGGGCCTCGTCGCCGCCATCTGGTGCGGCATCGGGCTTGGCGCGGTGCTGGCCTGGTTCGCGCTCGACCTGCCGGACATCTCCAAGGTGGCGCAGTTCGAACGCCGCGCCTCGATCACCGTTCTGGCCGCCGACGGCAGCGAGTTCGCCCGCTTCGGCGACCTGCAGGGCACGACGCTCAGCGTGCGCGACCTGCCGCCGCATCTGGTCGACGCCGTGCTGGCGATCGAGGACCGCCGCTTCTACAGCCATTTCGGCATCGACCCGCTGGGCCTTGCCCGCGCGATCTACGTCAACTGGCGCTCCGGCCGGGCGGTGCAGGGCGGCTCCACCATAACCCAGCAGCTCGCCAAGAACCTGTTCCTGACGCCCGAGAAGTCGCTGAAGCGCAAGATTCAGGAGGCGATGCTGGCGCTGTGGCTGGAGAGCCGCTTCACCAAGGACCAGATCCTCACCGCCTATCTGAACCGCGTCTATCTCGGCGCCGGCACCTTCGGGGTGGACGCCGCCGCCCGCACCTATTTCGGCAAGCCGGCGACCGAGGTCGACATCCGCGAATCGGCCGTCCTCGCCGGCCTCTTGAAGGCGCCATCGCGCTACGCCCCCAGCTCCAACCCCGATGAGTCGGCGGAGCGGGCGCGGGTGGTGATGGCGGCGATGCTCGACGCCGGCTATCTCACCCAGGCGCAGTACGATGCCGCCCGCACCGCCAAGCCCTCGCCCAGGCGCAGGCCCGGCGGCGACGGCCGCTATTTCGCCGACTGGGTGACCGATCTGGTGCCGGGCTTCGCCGGCCCCGACCATGGCGACGTCATCGTCCGCACCACGCTGGACCTGCGGATGCAGCGCGCCGCCGAACAGCGGATGGAGGCTCTGCTCGCCGGCCCCGGCGCCGCCGCCAACGTCCGCCAGGGCGCGCTGGTCGCCATGAGCCCCGATGGCGCCGTGCGCGCGCTGGTCGGCGGCCGCGATTACGACAGCAGCGAGTTCAACCGCGCCACCCAGGCGCTGCGCCAGCCCGGCTCGGCCTTCAAGCCCTTCGTCTATCTGGCGGCGCTGGAAACCGGCTGGACCCCCGACAGCCTGATCGACGACGCCCCGGTCCAGCTCGGCACCTGGAGTCCCGGCAATTACGACGGCAAGTACCGCGGCAGCATCACGCTGGCCTCGGCGCTGGCCCATTCGTCCAACACCGCGACGGCGCGGCTGATCGACCGGGTCGGCACCGACCGGGTGCGGCGGATCGCGTCGAACCTCGGCATCTCCTCGCCCTTGACCCGCGACCTGTCGCTGGCGCTCGGCACCAGCGAGGTGACGCCGCTGGAGCTGGTGCGCGCCTATGCCGGCATCGCCAACCGCGGTGTCCCCGTCTGGGCCTATGCCATCACCGAGATCAGGAGCCGCGACGGCGCCGTGCTCTACCGGCGCCAGGGCGGCGGCGGCGCGCCGGTGGTCGACCCCGCCCACGCGGTCCAACTCGCCCGGATGATGAGCGGCGTGCTCGACTACGGCACCGGCCGCAGCGCCCGGCTGAACCGCCCGGCGGCGGCCAAGTCCGGCACCACCCAGGACTATCACGACGCGTGGTTCGTCGGCTTCACCGCCGATCTGGTCGCCGGCGTCTGGCTCGGCAACGACAACAACGACGCCATGAAGAAGGTCACCGGCGGCACCCTGCCGGCCAAGCTGTGGCGCGAGTTCATGCTGGACGCCCATGCCGGCAAGCCCGCCCGCCCACTCCCCGGCCTGGACGGCGCCCCCGCCTGGACGCCGCCGCCGGGAAGCACGATACCGAACGGCGTCCCGATGGCCTCGGCCGACGCCCCGCCCGGCGGCGCCATCGGTTCGCTGATCGAAAAGATCGCCGGCAGCTCCGGCGCCGCGCCGAAGGTGCAGCACGACTACAGCAACACCGGGGTGCGGTAGGCTCCCTCTCCCGCCCCGGGAGAGGGAAGGGGCCCATGCGGAGCATGGGAAGGGTGAGGGGTGAGGCACGGAGCCATGGGCTTCGGGATACTTGGCTGCGCCCTCACCCTCCCCACGCCTGACGGCGCGGGTCCCCTCCCTCTCCCGGGACGGGAGAGGGCTTCAAGTTCCCCCCACCGCCCCGACCCTGCTATACCTCCCCCGACTTTCCCCACGGCGGACGACACATGCAGGCGGACGAGCGGCAAGCGGACGAGCGATCGGACGGAGCGGACCTGCTGGCGGAGGCCGCGCCCCCGCCGGCCGCCGCCAACACCCCCGCTCCGCCTGCCCGCCCCCGCGACGCCCTCAACCCGCTGCTCAGCGTCGCCGCCCCGGTGCTGGCGCTGGCCACCTCGCTGCGCGACCGTGCCCTGTCCGACCCGCCGCGCGCCGCCGCCGCCTCGGCGCTGGAGCGGTTCGACCGCGCCGCCGCCAGCGCCGGCCTCGACCCCGACGACATCCGCGCCGCCCGCATTGCGCTGGCCGCCACGCTGGACGACGTCGCCCGCGCCGCCGGCCATGGCGGGGCGGCGGTGGCCGAGCCCGGTGCCGGGGTGCGCTTCTTCGACCTGCTCGACGGCATGCTGGGCGACCCGCGCCGCCACCGTCATGCGCTGGAGCTGTTCTACGCCTGCCTGTCGCTGGGCTTCGAAGGCCGCTTCCGCGACAAGCCCGGCGGCGCCCACGACCTCGCCCGCCTGCGCGACGAGCTGTACCGTATCCTGCGCCGCGCCCGCGGCGACGTGCCGGCGGAGCTGTCGCCGGCCTGGACCGGGGTGGCGGAGCCGTTCCGCCCAGTTCGCAATACCCTTGGCGGCGGCTTGCCCGGCTGGCTCGTCTGGGCGGCGGTGGCGCTGGGCCTGTCCGGCCTCTACGTCCATCTCGCCGGCACCCTCGACCGGCAAGCGGAGCCGGTCACCTCCCGCATCGCCGCCTTGCTGCCCGACCGCCCGATCGAGATCGCCCGGCTGGTCCCACCGCCGCCGCCCACCGCCGGCCCGGCCCTGATCGCCCGCATCACCGGCCAACTCGCCCCGGAGATCCGCACCGGCTCCGTCGAGGTGCTGGCGGGGGAGGACGGTGCCCTGGTCATCCGCATCCCGGCGGCGGCGATGTTCGCCACCGGCGGCGACGCGGTGAAGGCCCGCCACCGCGCCATCGTCGAGCGGGTGGGCCAGACCCTGGCGACCGAGTCCGGCGGCGTGCTGGTGGTCGCCCACACCGACGACCAGACCCCGCCCACCGGCCGCCTCGCCACCGCGCAATCCCTGACCGACGCCCGCGCCGAAGCGGTGCGCAAGCTGCTGGAGCACACCGTCGCCCCCGCCCGCCTGTCAGCCGAGGGCCATGGCGACCAGGAGCCGGTCGCGCTGAACGACACGCCCGCCGGGCGCGACGCCAACCGGCGGATCGACATCCGCCTCTATCCGCAATAGGGCGCCCGCCATGGCCGATCCCCGTCCCAAGAAGGCCGGCGCCACTCCGGCGAAGAAGCCCGTGGCGAACAAGACTGCGGCGAAGAAGACCGTGGCGAAGACGCCCGTCAGGCGCCGCAAGCCCGCCGCCACGCCCTCGCCCCACCGCTCCGCCCGCGCCCGCTGGGCGACCTCGCTGGCGGGCGCGCTGGCGCTGGGGCTGGCCGGCTGGCTGCTGCTGCCGCGTCTGGCCGCATCCGCCGCCCCCCACCTGCTGCCGACCATCCAGGCCGACTGGAGCGTCCGTCTGCTGCCGCTGCTGCTGGCGCTGGCGGTGTGGATCGCCGTCAACCGCCGCATCGACGGCCGCGAGCGCGCCGCCAACGCCCGCCTGCTGGAGGCGCTGGCCGCCGGCCGCGATCCCGAACTGAAGGCCTCGCTGGAGGAGATCGGCACGGTGCGCAAGCGCCTCGACGCCGTGCTGGCCCAGCTGCGCAAGCGGCGGGGCGGGCGCTATCTCTACCAGCTGCCCTGGTATCTGGTGATCGGCGCCCCCGGTTCGGGCAAGACCACGGCGCTGGCCAACACCGGCCTCGCCACCCCGCTGCTCAACGGCACGGTCACCGGGCCGCTGGCCGGCCTGGCCGGCACCCGCAACTGCGACTGGTGGTTCACCGACCGCGCCGTGCTGATCGACACCGCCGGCCGCTACACCACCCAGGACAGCCGGCGCGCGGTCGACGGCCGGGTGTGGTCCGGCCTGCTCGACCTGTTGAAGGAGCATCGCCCGCGCCAGCCCGCCAACGGCGTCCTTCTCACCGTCAGCATTCCCGAACTGACCGGCTGGACCGATGCCGAGCGGCGCAACCACGCCATCCTGATCCGCCAGCGCCTGAACGAGCTGCGGGTGCAGTTGGGCGTCCGCCTGCCGGTTTATCTGCTGCTGACCAAGGCCGACCTGCTGGACGGCTTCGCCACCTTCTTCGATCCGCTCGACCGCGAGGCGCGCAGCCAGATCTGGGGCCTGACCCTGCCGGCCGCAGAACCGGAAACCGCCAGCCCGCTGCCGCTCTTCCGCGACCTCTATGCCGGTCTGGTGCGGCGGCTGGACGAGCGGCTGCTCGACCGGCTGCACCAGGAACCCGACATCCGCCGCCGCAGCGACGCCTTCACCCTGCCGCTGCGGGTGGCGGAGCTGGAACCGGCGCTGGCCGACATCGTCGACACCGTCTTCGGCTCCGAACAGGGCGAGGAGACGCCGCGCCTGCGCGGGCTCTACCTGACCAGCGCCACCCAGACCGGCGGCCCGCTCGGCCTGCTGGAGCCGGAGACCGACGGTCCGGCCTCCACCTATTTCCTCGACCGGCTGCTGCCCGACATCGTCTTTCCGGAAGCCAACCTCGCCCAGGTCGACCGCGTGCTGGAGCGCACCCGCCGCCGCCGCAACGCCCTGTCCGCCGCCGCCGCCCTGCTGCTGGGCGCGGCGCTCGGCGGCTGGTGGCTGGTCAGCGCGCGGGGCAACGCCGCCCTGCTGGACCGCGCCGACGCCGGCGCCGCGGCGGTGGAGGCGGCGCTGCGCCCGCTCGACACGCCGCCGCGCGCGCTGACGCGGGTGGACGACGCCGACCCGGCGGCGATCCTGCCGGCGCTGGACGCCCTGCGCGCCCTGCCGCACGCCTTCGACGAGGCGCAAAATTGGGCCGATCCGGCGCTGGCCGGCGGCCTCTACCAGGGCGCCCGCATCGCCGTCCCGGCGCGGGAGGCCTACAGCCGCGCCCTGCGCAGCCAGTTCCTCGCCCGCATCGCCCTCAGGCTGGAGGAGCGGCTGCGCGCCGACTGGGCCTTGCCCGACCAGCTGCGCCGGACCCTGCGCCTGTATCACATGATCACTGGGCACATGGTCGGCGGGGCCGAACCGATGGATGCCGGCGCGCTGGCGGAATGGCTGGCGCTCGACTGGCAGCGCACGCTTCCCGGCCCGGCCAACGAGGCGGCACGACGCGCCCTCGGCGACCATCTGGCCGCCCTGTTCGCCGTCGGCTTCGCCCCGGTCCCGCCCGACGAGGCCCTGGTCGCCCGCGTGCGCGAGGTGCTGGCCGAATCGACGCCCCAGCCACCTCCACAACCGACCCCGGCCAGCCGGGCCGCCCTGCCATGATGGGATCCTTCGGCACGCCGCGCGGCCTTGCCGCCGGGCCGGGCGTTGGGATGGGCGCCGATCCGGTGATGGGATTCCACGGCAAGGTCCCGGCGCGCGGCGATTTCGTCGGCCACGGCCTGCCGCCGGCCGTGGTCGGCCCATGGGACCGCTGGCTGTCGGCGGCGTTGGGCGAGGCCGCCAGCCAGCTCGGCGCCGAGTGGGAGTCGCTGTTCGCCCAGGCCCCGGTCTGGCGCTTCGCCCTGGCGGCCGGCCTGTGCGGCGCCACCCCGCTGATCGGCGTATGGATGTCCAGCGCCGACCGCGTCGGCCGTCCCTATCCCTTCACCATCGCCGCCGGTCTGCCCGCCGGCTTCGACATCGCCGACGCCCCCGCCGCCTGTGCCCCCTGGCTGGCCCGTGCCGAGTCGCTGGCCGCCGACGCCTGCCGCGCCGGTGCCGATGTCGAAGGCCTGCCGGCCCGCCTCGCCATCCTCGGCCGTCCCGAGCCGGAGCGCGTCGGCGCCGCCACCCGCGCCCTTCTCGGCCGCCTGTCCGGCCCCTTGCCCGCGGATGCCAGCCTGTGGTGGACCCGCGGCGCCGGCCGCATCGCTCCGTCCCTGCTGTCCTGCCCTGGCCTCCCCGCCGCCCCCCGCCCGACCGCCTTCCTCGACGGCGCCTGGACCCGCTGGGGCTGGGAGAACGCGGAGGAGGGGTAAGGGGGGGTCGGGAGAGGGTGGCCAGCCCCCTGCGATGGCATTGCCCCCCCACCCCATGCTATCCTTCCCACCGCCGCCGCGAGCGGTCCGGCACAGGCGAAACCCCCGTCACCGCTCGCAAGGGCGGAGCCGTTGTTTTTCCTGGGTTCTTTGACATCGTTCAGAACGAAAACGGACCCAAGGACCTGACCGAGCCGACAGAGTCCCTCACCGCTCGATTCCAGGGCGAATCGCTGTGGACTTTGAACGGTTTGAGGGCAAGGCAGTAATCCGGAGCGGAAATGCTCCGGCCTCATTGAAGCTGGGCGCGGAGCATCTCGTTGATGTCGTCTTCGACTTGTAATCCGGAGCGGAAATGCTCCGGCCTCATTGAAGCAACGCGTCGCCGCGTCTGCTGGCGGCTTTCCGCACGGGTAATCCGGAGCGGAAATGCTCCGGCCTCATTGAAGCATGGTTGAGGGCGGGGACCGAGAGTACGGCATTGGTGGCGTGTAATCCGGAGCGGAAATGCTCCGGCCTCATTGAAGCAGTTTCTCTTACGCTGTGGGGGTGATCGTGTCTGACTAGTAATCCGGAGCGGAAATGCTCCGGCCTCATTGAAGCGGATGGGGGTCTGGCACAGCATTCCTGCCGGCTCGCTGGTAATCCGGAGCGGAAATGCTCCGGCCTCATTGAAGCGTGTCGTGGATCGCGGCTATGGTCATGGCGCCGGCCCCGTAATCCGGAGCGGAAATGCTCCGGCCTCATTGAAGCAACACATGGTTCGCCTCACCCTGACATCCGTCATGCTGCGTAATCCGGAGCGGAAATGCTCCGGCCTCATTGAAGCGGACCACGCGCCATGAGGCCACAGCCGGCGGGAATGTCCTGGTAATCCGGAGCGGAAATGCTCCGGCCTCATTGAAGCAGCACGTCGGTGGACGACAGGTCTCCATCACCGCGGCCGGGTAATCCGGAGCGGAAATGCTCCGGCCTCATTGAAGCGACATCTGGCGGCCGAGCTACGGCGCCGCGGTGGTGACCGTAATCCGGAGCGGAAATGCTCCGGCCTCATTGAAGCACCCCGGCCTTCGCGCGGAGGATCGAGCCGGCGACAAGAGTAATCCGGAGCGGAAATGCTCCGGCCTCATTGAAGCAAGAACGGCTCGTCGCCCGACGGGGCGGGGTCGAATTGGTAATCCGGAGCGGAAATGCTCCGGCCTCATTGAAGCACGTCGACCGGGCGGACCTCGACACCGTGGTCGCGCGCGGTAATCCGGAGCAGAAACGCTCCGGCCTCATTGAAGCAGTTCACCGGCGTACGGGCGCAGCACGATCTCGGTCGTAATCCGGAGCAAAATTGCTCCGGCCTCATTGAAACAGCTCGTTGTGATCGTCGGTGATGCCGAACAGCCTTTTCACTCCCGGCATTACGGCCCGATCCCTTGGCGAAGGCATTCACCCACGGCTTTCCACCGGAACTGCGCGGGCCGCGCTGGTCTGAAGCCATCCGTCGTGATAGGACTGCGTACCCATCTCCAATCCCGGAGGCCGTACATGAGGCCTGTCGTCCGCTTTTCGTCCTGCCCGCTTCACTGCCGGATCGGCGTGCGGCTCCGGGATATCGGGCCTTGCTGGCCGTCGGGCGGCAGGTCCTGCAACACCACCCGCCCGGTCCGGTGTTCCATCCGCCGCGCCATTCCGGGGCTCCGACGGCGGCCCGCCCCCCTTGTCCGCTCCGTTGAACGGATGAACAGGGTGCCGGAGTCTGTTTCACGCTGTTCCAACCCGCGCAACCCGCCCGCCGCTTCCCATCGCCGCGGGCGGGCGTCCGGCCGGGCGTTACCGCACCCCCGCCATCTCGCGGTCGAACCGCGCCAGCGCCTGTTCCAGCCCCCATTGCACCCGCGCCTTCTCGCTGCGCTCCGTCACCGCGCGGCAGGAGTCCTCGCGGACCGGAGGGGCGCAGCCGGGGGCCGACCACAGGCTGTCGCCGGGCAGGAAGCTGTGCTCCAGGCTGGCGCGCGCCAGCCCGACCAGATCGGCATAGCCCAGCCCGAACTCCTCCACCGCGCGCTGCAGCTCGTTGGTAAGGTCGATCCTGCTCACGCCCTCGTCGTCGGTGGACAGCACCACCGGCACGCCTGCGGCACGATAGACCGGCAGCGGGTGGTTCCGGCCGCTGACGCCCAGGATCTTGTCGTTGCTGGTCAGGTTGATCTCCACCGCCACCTTGCGCCCGGCCATCGTCCGCAGCAGGCCCTGGGGATCGTCCTCATACATCACGTCGACGCCATGGCCGATGCGCTTGGCGCGTGCGACCTCAACCGCCTTGCGGATGTGGTCGCGCAGCCGCTCCGGTGGGACGAGGCCCAGCGTCAGTTCGCCGGCATGCAGCGCGACGTTGGTGCCGGGATGGCGCCGTACCGCCTCCGCCACCATGCGCATGTGCAGGTCGTAGTCGTCCAGCGCCACCGGATTGTCCTCCGGCGCCACGAAGTTCAGGCCGACGATTCGCGGCTCCTGCTCTTCCAGCAGGGCGTTGAACAGGGTGGTGGCGAAGACCGGCCCCGGTCCTTGCGTCCGCGCCACCTGCTGGAGGTAGCGCACCGACACCGCGCAGCCCGGCCGCGCCGCCGGCGTGCCGCAACCCAGGACGGAGCGCATCCGCGACTCGGCGGCGTCGATCTCCTGCCGGGCCGGGGCGACCAGCGCCGGCAGGCCGGCGGCGATGAGCCGGTCGGCGGTGCCCGACAGGTCGGCCGCCACCTGCGGCGTCCAGGCGAACGCCTTGCCGATGGCGGCGGCCGGGCCGGTGCCGAAGGACACCATCAGCTCGACATGGCGTTCGCCCTGCCGGCCGGCGCGGTCCACCACCTCGGCCAGCAGATCGCCGGTGGAAGTGGGGGTCGCGTTGGCGGCGGCACGGAACCGCCCGAAGGTGGCGAAGAACTGGTCATGCAGGCTGTAGCCGGAGACCGGCAGCGCGTCGCGCGTCGACAGCGCGTCCAGCGCCACCGGATACAGCACGCTGTCGGCGGTCACCGCCGCGGCACCCGGCCGCCCGGCCTTGGCGTCGCAGGGCGCCTGCGCCGTCGGCGCCACCAGCGTGTTGGCCTTGACGTCGAAGCACAGCCCGGCATCCGCCGCCATCCGCATGTAGCTCTCGGCATAGACCGCACCGGTCAGGTGGCTGTGCAGGTCCGCCCCCTTGGGCATGCGGTACAGGAAGGCGCGCAGTTCCGGCGGGCTGGTCCGCACCGCCTCGAACCGCCGCGCCGCCGCCGATCCCGCGGCATCGCCCCCTCCGGCGCCCGCGCCGCCCATCTCCGCCGTGGCGCAGCCCGCCAGCAGCAGCGTCGCCGCCAGCGCCCCCATCACGCCGCCCGTCACGCCGCCCTTCACGCGCCCGATCATTCCCGTGTCCGACATGCACCCGACTCCTTATTCTCCTTTTGCGCGTATGGATGGCGTGATAATCGCGCAGGCGCAATGGCCGAGCCCGGTGAAAGGGTGCGGATCGAAAGGCTGTAGCGGGGCGGCAATTCCCGGTATGGTGCGGCGATCTTTTCGTGTTCCCGCCGTACCCGCCGTCTTTGGAGCCGCAGCGATGACCGACACCCCCGCCCCGACCCTGCTCGACGCGGCCAAGCGATTCCGCAGCAACGATCTGGCGGGGGCGGAACAGGACTGCCGGGCGATCCTGGCGACGGATCCGCACAATGCCCAGGCGCTGCATCTGCTGGGGCTGGTCGCCGCCCACACCGACCATCCGGAAAACGCGCTGGCCCTATTCGCCCAGGCCATCGCGGAGAACGGCAACGACCCGTCCTTCCACAACAGCCGCGGCAGCCTGCTCTTCCAGCAGGCCCGCCCGGCGGAGGCGGAGGAGGCGTTCCGCGCCGGCCTCGCCATCAACCCGCGCCTGCCCGAACTGCACGGCAACCTCGGCAACGCGCTGAAGGCGCAGAGCCGGCTGGACGAGGCGGCGGACTGCTTCCGCACCGCGCTCGACCTCCGCCCCGAAGCGCCGGAGATGCACCATTTCCTCGCCGCCACCCTGCGCGAGCTGGGCGAGCTTGAGGAGGCGGAGCAGCATTTCCGCACCGCGCTGGAGCAGGCCCCCGACTATCTCGACGTCCATTACAGCTTGGCGGAGCTTCTCTCCACCCGCGGCCGGCTGGCCGAGGCGGAGGCGGAGTTCCGCACCGTGCTCGCCGCCGCCCCGCGCTTCATCCCCGCCCAGGTCGGCCTCGCCCATGTGCTGCAGAGCCTGGACCGCGCGGCGGAGGCCATCGAGGTGATCGAGGCGGCGCGCGAACAGGCGCCCGACCACCCGATGGTGAAGTTCACCCGCCGGCTGATCTACTCCAACGCGGTACCCGGCTGGCACCTGCCGATGATCAACGATTTCGAGCGGAACGAGGCCTACAAGCAGTCGCTGGAACGGGCGGTGAAGCCCGATTCGCTGGTGCTGGAGATCGGCACCGGCTCCGGCATCGTCGCCATGATGGCGGCCCGCGCCGGCGCCAAGAAGGTCGTGACCTGCGAGGTCAACCCGATCCTCGCCCGCGTCGCCAAGGAAACCGTGGCGCGCAACGGCTTTGCCGGCCGCATCGACGTGGTGCCGCGCCTGTCCACCCAGCTGACGGTTGGCGAGGGGGGCGACCTGCCGGAGAAGGCCGACGTCTTCGTCTCCGAACTGATCAACATCGGCATGCTGGCCCCGCGCATGCTGTCGGTGCTGCAGCATGCCCGCACCCATCTGGTGAAGCCGGGCGGCGCCATCATCCCGCGCGCCTCCACCGTCTACGCCATGCTGGTGGAGACGCCGGAACTGGCCCGCATCAACCCGGTGGAGACGATCGACGGCTTCGACATGGGCAGCTTCGACGTCTTCCGCTCCCCCGGCTACCAGCAGATCGACCTCGGCGCCGACGCCCACACCCCGCTGTCCAAGCCCTTCACCGCGCTGGATTTCGACTTCACCCGCAACATGCCGGAGGAGGGCGAGCGGGTGATCGACGTGACGATCGTCACCGCCGGCACCTGCCACGGCGTCGCCTTCTGGTTCGACCTCTTCATGGACGAGGAGGTGGTCTACAAGTCGGAAAGCCGGTCGCGCACCAACCACTGGAAGCAGGCGATGACCTTCCTGGAAAAGCCGATCGCGCTGTCGGCCGGCGACCGCCTGCGCATCGTCGCCCGCTACGACAACAACCAGATCTCCTTCGGTGTGGACGGGTTGGCGGGGGGCGAGCAGGGGTAAGCGGGCGTGACCGAAGCCTCCCCCAACGCCCCTTCCCGCCGCGCCATCGCCTCCTGGTGTCTCTACGACTGGGCGAATTCGGCCTACAACACCATCATCACCACCTTCGTCTTCGCGGTCTATTTCGCCCGCGGCGTCGTCGGCGATCCGGTCGAGGGCACCGCGCGGTGGAGTGCCGCCATGACCGTGGCCGGTGTCGCCATCGCGCTGCTCAGCCCGGTGCTGGGCGCCATCGCCGACCGAGCCGGGCGGCGCAAGCCGTGGATGGCGCTGTTTACGCTAGTCACCGTCCTGTTCACCGCCGCCCTGTGGTGGGTGCGTCCCGATCCGGCCGACGCCGCCTTCGCGCTGGCCTGCGTGGTGGTCGCCACCGTGGCGTTCGAGCTGGCCAACGTCTTCTACAACGCCACCCTGCCGGGGCTGGTGCCGGAGCGGCTGTTCGGCCGGGTGTCGGGCTGGGGCTGGGGCATCGGCTATTTCGGCGGGCTGGCCTGCCTCGTCCTGGCGCTGGTCGGCTTCGTCAAGGCGCCGGCCCCGCTGTTCGGCCTGTTCGGGATGGAGTGGGCCGACTGGGGGCCGCAGGCCAATGTCCGCGCCACCGCCCTGCTGGCCGCCGCCTGGTATGGGCTGTTCGCGCTGCCCTATTTCCTCTGGGTGCCCGACGAGCCGTCCACCGGCCAAGGCCTGATCCGGGCGGCGCGCGAGGGGGTGGCGACGCTGGTCGCCACGTTGCGTCAGGTCCGGCGCTACCGCGAGGTGGCGCGTTTCCTGGTCGCCAGCGCCTTCTACCGCGACGGCATCAACACCATCACCATGTTCGGCGGCATTTTCGCCGCCGGCACCTTCGGCATGAGCTTCGAGGAGATCCTGGTCTTCGCCATCGCGCTCAATGTGGTGGCGGGGGCGGGAGCCATCAGCTTCGCCTGGATGGACGACCGGGCGGGGGCCAAGCCGGTGATCCTGATCGCGCTGGCCGGCATGGCGCTGTGCGGCCTGCCGCTGCTGCTGGCGACCGAGCGGCTGTGGTTCTGGATCTTCGCGCTGGGGCTGGGGCTGTTCTTCGGGCCGGCGCAGGCGGCCGGGCGGTCGATGATGGCGCGGCTTGCCCCGCCCGGCATGGCGGGCGAGATGTTCGGGCTCTACGGCCTGACCGGCCGCTTCGTCGGCTTCTTCGGGCCGCTGCTGTTCGGGCTGGCGACCCAGGCCTTCGACAGCCAGCGCGCCGGCATGGCGACGGTTCTGGCTTTCTTCGTCATCGGCTTCGGGCTTATGCTGGCCGTTCGCGAACCGGCCCGTTAGAAAAAGGGCCGCGTCAAAGCGCCGCACGTGAGATCATTCGAGGGCAGAGCTGTTACCTTCGTTTTTGCTGCGACGCACAAATGTCGAAGCCGAGGGGCACGGACCATGCTGCACATCAAAGACATCGAAGCCTTCGCCCGCATCAACGAGGCGCTGAACGACGAACCGGCCGAGACCGGGCAGACCGACCACGACACCACCAACGCAGGTCCGGCCCATCCGGCCCTGGTGATGGCGATGCTGGCGACCGGCCGCCTGCCGCTGTCGGCGCTGTCGTCCTCCGGGCAGAAGCCCGCCGCCCCGCTGCCGCCCTGGAGCAAGACGATCCGCCGATCCTGACGACACCTCGTCCGGGCGGGAAGCCGCGGAGATGGCGGGCAAGATCGACACGGATGTCACGGATTAAGACACGGATGTCACGGATGTGGCGTTCCGAAGCCATGGCTTCCGGTCGAAGCCGGAGCGTCCACAAGACCAAAAAATCCGTGTCATCCGTGTCTTAATCCGTGACATCCGTGGAAATGTTGCCACGGACGCCGCGACCTCCCCGGACGCCGGCAGTCTTTGCATAAAATCTCCAAAATCGGAAATTATTCCCATAAACTCTCCGCAGGACCCACCCTTCCGCGGAGCCGCCCCATGCCCGTCGATCCCCGTACGCTGAAAGACGACCGTTTCCCCTGCTGGGCGGAGGAGCCGCCGGTGCCATCCGAAGGCTCTCTCGTCCCCGGATCGCAGTTCCACGAGGAACAGTGGATCATGGCCGCCGGCATGCTGGCGCGCGGCAACAGCTTTCTCCAGGTCGCCCGCGCCATGGGCTGCAGCCGCACCACGCTTTGGCGCGCCTATTACGACTCCAAGGATTTCCGTGTCCGAGTCTGGTGGGAGCGTGAATCCCTGAACCGCGAGGCCGAACTGCGCCTGTCCTCGCTCCGCGCCCTGGTGGCCGAACAGATCGAACGGCTGGTCTCCGCCGGCGATCCCTCCACCGTCCGCTGGCTGGCCGAACGCCTCGGCCTCTTCGCCGGTCTCGATACCCCGAGAGATCTCCCGGACACCAAAACGCAACCGCCCGGCCTGCAATCGCCCCGTCCCGAAGATCCGCCCGCCGTCACCGTCCCCGAACTCGACGACGACATCCCCGGCGCGTTGCGCGAGCGCACGCCGCCCGATCCGGCCATGGTCGCCGCCATCCTGGCCCGGCCGGAAGGGGAAGGCCCGAAGGGTGTCTTCCCCTGGACCGCCAACCAGTACGAACATTACCCCAACCTCAACCCCGGCCCGGTGAGCCGCCGCGCCGCCGGTCCCTTCTCCCGGCGCCGGTAGGCGGCGGATGAAACACCATCCGCACCCCTGTTCCACGCTGTTCCAACTCCCGCCCCTCACAGAAGCGACAGCTGATCCCCCACGGCCGGCGGCACCCGGAAGCGGCTGCAGTCGAGCTGCCAGCTCCGATCGCCCAGCCCATGCTTGCGGCAGGCCAGCTTGAAGCGATGGCGCAGCAGTTCGGCGTAAGGGCCGGTGCCCTTCATCCGCGTGCCGAATCCGGAGCGGTAGAGCGCGCCGTCGCGGCTCTGCCGCATCAGGCTCAGCACGCGGTCGGCGCGGTTGGGGGCGTGGACGCGCAGCCATTCCTCGAACAGCCCGGCGATCTCCAGCGGCAGGCGCAGCAGGATATAGCTTGCGGCGCTCGCCCCGGCCCCGGCCGCCGCCTCCAGGATCGCCTCCAGCTCATGGTCGTTCAGGGCGGGGATCATCGGGCTGGCGAGCACCGCCACCGGCACGCCGGCCTGCGTCAAGCTGCGGATCGCCTCCAGCCGGCGCGGCGGCGTGCTGGCCCGCGGCTCCATCACGCGGGCGAGGTCGCGGTCCAGCGTGGTGACGGAGAGCGCAACCGATGCCAGCCCCTCCGCCGCCATCGGCGCCAGGATGTCCAAATCGCGCAGCACCAGCGCCGATTTGGTGATGATGCTGACCGGCTGCTTGAAGTCGCGGCAGACCTCCAGCACCCGCCGGGTGATGCCCTCCGTCCGCTCGATCGGCTGGTAGGGATCGGTGTTGGCCCCCAGCGCCAGCGGCCGGCAGTCATAGGATTTCGCCCGCAACTCCTTCGCAAGCAGTTCCGCCGCGTTGCGCTTGGCGAACAGCTTGGTCTCGAAATCCAATCCGGGCGACAGGCCGAGATAGGCATGGGTCGGCCGGGCGAAGCAGTAGATGCAGGCGTGCTCGCAGCCCTGGTACGGGTTCACCGACCGGTCGAAAGGGATGTCGGGCGACTGGTTGCCGGTGATGATCGACTTGGCCGACGCCGGGGCAACAATGGTGCGGACGGGATCGGACAGCGCCTCGTTCCCACCCTCGGCATAGCCGGTCCAGCCGTCGTCGGTCAGGACGCGGGTCTCGCGCTCGAACCGCCCGGTGGCGTTGCTGACCGCGCCGCGGCCCTTGATCGGGGATCGCCGTATCTCGTCCATGCCCGCAGCTTAGCCGCGGCAGATGGGAACGTAAAGCGAACAGAAAGGGGTGTGGCCGGTCTTTCGATCACCGGGCTTTCCATCACCCTACCCAACAAACATAAAGATATCTTTATGCTTGCATGGTTCCGATACCGCTGATACACCCTTGGCAAATTACAGCGGCAAGGCCGGGGATTCGATCCGGCCGGCGCCAATCATCGCTGCCCCAATCATCACTGCCCACCAGGAGTCATCCCTCATGGCCGCCGAATTCACGGACTACAAGGTCAAGGACATCAGCCTCGCGAACTGGGGCCGCAAGGAGATCACCATCGCCGAGACCGAGATGCCGGGCCTGATGGCCCTGCGGTCCGAATTCGGCGACTCCAAGCCGCTGGCCGGTGCCCGCATCGTCGGCTGCCTGCACATGACCATCCAGACCGCCGTGCTGATCGAGACGCTGACCGCGCTCGGCGCCACCGTGCGCTGGTCCTCCTGCAACATCTTCTCGACCCAGGATCAGGCCGCCGCCGCCATCGCCGCCGCCGGCATCCCGGTCTTCGCCTGGAAGGGCGAGACGGAGGAGGAATTCTGGTGGTGCATCGAGCAGACCCTGCGCGGCCCGGACGGCTGGACCCCGAACATGATCCTGGACGATGGCGGCGACGTCACCCAGATCATGCACGACAAGTATCCGGAGATGCTGAACGACGTCCGCGGCCTGTCGGAAGAGACCACCACCGGCGTCCATCGTCTCTATGAGATGATGAAGAAGGGCACGCTGAAGGTCCCGGCCATCAACGTGAACGACAGCGTCACCAAGTCGAAGTTCGACAACCTCTATGGCTGCCGCGAGTCGCTGGTCGACGGCATCAAGCGCGCCACCGACGTGATGGTCGCCGGCAAGGTCGCCGTGGTCGCCGGCTATGGCGACGTCGGCAAGGGCTCGGCCGCCTCGCTGCGCTCGCAGGGCGCCCGCGTCATGGTGACGGAGATCGACCCGATCAACGCGCTCCAGGCCGCGATGGAAGGCTATCAGGTCATCACCATGGACGAGGCCGCTCCGCTGGGCGACATCTTCGTCACGGCGACCGGCAACGTCGACGTCATCACGCTCGACCACATGCGGGCCATGAAGGACCGCGCCATCGTCTGCAACATCGGCCACTTCGACAGCGAGATCCAGATCGACGCCCTGCGCAATCTGGTCTGGGAAGAGGTCAAGCCGCAGGTCGACGAGGTCGTGTTCCCCGACGGCAAGCGCCTGATCGTCCTGGCCCAGGGCCGTCTGGTCAACCTGGGCTGCGCCACCGGCCACCCCAGCTTCGTGATGAGCGCCAGCTTCACCAACCAAGTGCTGGCCCAGATCGAGCTGTGGACCAACGCCGCCAACTACGAGAACAAGGTCTACGTCCTGCCCAAGCACCTGGACGAGAAGGTGGCCCGCCTGCATCTGGAAAAGATCGGCGCCAAGCTGACCGTCCTCAGCGACAAGCAGGCCGAATACATCGGCGTCAACGCCGCCGGCCCGTACAAGCCGGACCACTACCGCTACTAAGCGGTCGCGGAGTTGAAAGAGAAGGGCCGTTCCGATGGAGCGGCCCTTTTTCTTTGCAATAGCTGGAAGGTCAGAGCGGCAGCGTCACCGTGGCGCGCAGGCCGCCCTCGTCGCGGTTCGCCAGGGTCACGTCGCCGCCGTGGCCGCGGATGATGCTGCGGGCGGTGGACAGGCCCAGGCCGACGCCGCCGGTGTCGCGGGAACGGGAGCGTTCCAGCCGGTAGAAGGGGGCGAAGACCTTCTCGAACTCCGCCTCCGGGATGCCGGGGCCGTCGTCGTCGATGTGGATCAGGGCATTGGCGGCATTGGTGCCGTCGGCGCCGGTCTCCAGCCGGACGATGAAGCCGCCGCCATACTTGATGGCGTTGTCCATCAGGTTGGCCAGCGCCCGGCGCAGCGCCACCGGGCGGCCTTCCGCCACCACATGGGCCGGGCCGTCGTAGAGGGCGCGGTGGCCGGCGTCGACGCGGTCGTCGCACAGGCTCTGCAGCAGGTCGGCAAGGTCGAAGCGGCCGCGCGGCTCGCGCTGGGCGTCGTCGCGGGCGAAGGCCAGCGTGGCGGAGATCATCGCCTCCATCTCGTCGAGGTCGGCCAGCATCCGGCGCTGCATCTCCGGATCGTCGACCAGCTCGGCGCGCAGGCGCAGACGGGTGATCGGCGTGCGCAGGTCGTGGCTGATGGCCGCCAGCATCTGGGTGCGGTCGGCGACGAAGCGGGCGAGCCGCGCCTGCATCCGGTTGAAGGCGCGGGTGGCGGCGCGCAGCTCGCGCGGGCCTTCCTCCGGCAAGGGATCGGCCTGCCCGTCGACGCTGAGCCGCTCGGCGGCGGCGGCGAAGCCGGCCAGCGGCGCCGTCACCCGGCGGGCGGCCAGCAGCGACACCAGCAGGATCACCGCGACGATCGCACCCATCCACAACAGGAAGCGGACGATGCCGAAGGGACCGGCCAGCGGATCGCCGCCGGTGAAGCTGAGCCACGACCCGTCGCCGAGCCGCACTGACAGCCGGACATGCGGCCCCCAGCGCCGCGGCTCGTCGCCGCCCATGAAGGGCGGATGCGGGTGGTCGTCGCCCCGGACATCGCCACGGGGCGGGCGCTGGACCTCGACCAGGATATTGCGGTCGGCGGTGTCGAGCTGCTCGCTCAACCGGCGCTTCAGCCCCTCGAACCGGCCGCTGGAAATGGCGTTGGGGGCCAGCGGCGGCGGGCGGTCGGGGCGCCATTCGACGCGCAGGACCGGGTCGTCGATGGCGCGCACCACCCGCTCGCGGCCCGGCGGCGGCGTGCTTTCCACCAGTTGGACGATGGCGGTGATGCGCTGGATCAGCACGTTGGGGCCGTGGATCGGCGGCCCCTCGCTGCGGTCGGTCAGATAGACCAGCGCGCTGATCGCCTGGGTCAGCAGCAGCGCCAGCACCACCGTCAGGGCGATGCGCGCGGCGAGGCTGTCCGGGAAGCCGAGCCGCAGGCGGCGGAGGCTGCGGCGGCGGGCCAGCCGGGATTTCGCCGTCATCTCTTCCGGCTGCGCGGTCACGATGCCGATCCGCCGCTGCTGACGGTCGGGGTGAAGAGATAGCCGCCGCCGCGCACCGTCTTGATCAGCGTCGGCTCTGCCGGATCGGGTTCGATCTTGCGGCGCAGGCGGCTGACCTGCACGTCGATGGAACGGTCGAAGGGAACCGCCGAGCGGCCGCGCGCCAGATCGAGAAGCTGGTCGCGGGTCAGCACCCGCTGCGGATGCTCGACGAAGGCGACCAGCAGGTCGTATTCGCCTGCCGACAGCTGGACCAGCACACCGTCGGGCGAGCGCAGTTCCCGCTTGGTCAGGTCGAGCGACCAGCCTTCGAAGCGCAGCACCGTGCCGGCCGCCGCCGGGGCGCCCGCCACCGGCGGGGCGGAGACGCGGCGCAGCACCGCCTTGATGCGGGCCAGCAGCTCGCGCGGGCTGAAGGGCTTCGCCAGGTAGTCGTCGGCGCCCATCTCCAGCCCGACGATGCGGTCGGTCTCCTCCCCCATGGCGGTCAGCATGATGACGGGGGTCTGCGCCGTCTGCGGCGTGGCGCGCAGCCGGCGGCAGAGCGACAGCCCGTCCTCCCCCGGCAGCATCAGGTCGAGAACGATCAGGTCGACGCGGGCGCCGTCGAGCGTGCGCATCATCTCCGCCCCGTCCCGCACCCCGGTGACCCGGTAGCCGTGCTTGGTCAGGAACTGGGCGACGAGGGAGCGGATTTCGCGGTCGTCGTCGACGACGAGGAGGTGGGGCGTGCGGTCCATGGCCCCATGATCGGGCGAGGCGCCGCGGGCGTGAAGGGGAAATGTGTAACGCCCGGTTACGGGGCGGCCGGCGGTTACACTCTGTTACCAAATGACCGGTTTGCGGACATTCGACCGCAACGTTCGGCGCCCATTGTCTGGTCATCGGGACAGCGCCGGCGACGCGGCCGGCACGGTCCCAACGGAATAAGCCCCCTCCATCGGGGTTTAATCAGCACCGTGACCCACGGTCCAAACACTGAGGAGTTGTCACCATGAAACGCGCCCTTCTGACGTCCGCCCTGCTGGTCGCCGGTCTCGGCGTGGCCGTTCCGGTCTTCGCCCAGGGTGGCCCGCAGCCCGGCGGTCCCGGCATGGGTCCCGGCGCCGGCGGACCCGACCGCCACTTCGCCCGGATGTGCGAGGACCAGGAGGCCCGTCTGGCCGGCAAGCTGGCCTATGCGGAAAAGAAGCTGAACATCACCGAACAGCAGCGCGCCGCCTGGACCAAGTTCGCCGACGCCGCCCGCTCCAGCCTGAAGCCGACGCAGGACCTGTGCGTGAAGTTCAAGGAGGCCCCGCCGCCCGCCGCCCTGCCGCAGCGCCTTGAGCGTATGGAGCAGATGATGCAGGCCCACCTGCAGCAACTGCAGACCGTCCGCCCGGCGCTGACCGACCTCTACGGCCAGCTGACGCCCGACCAGCAGAAGCAGGCCGACCGCATGCTGACCCCGGGACCGGGCGGCATGGGCGGCCGGATGGGCGGCCACCATGGCGGCCATATGGGCGGTCCGGGCGGCTGGGACCATGACGGCCCGCGCCATCACGGGATGGGCCCGGGTGGAATGGGGCCGGGCGGTATGGCTCCGGGAAAGGGTCCGGCGCCGGCACCGCAGGAGCAGCCCAAGTAAGGACGTAACAGACAGGCTCCCGGCGGCGCCCCCAAGCCCCCCAACGCAGCCGCCGTGAGACTAAGGGCCGCCGAATCCCCCTTCGGCGGCCCTTGTCGTTTGGGGAAAAAACGCCCTCTCTCCCCCGGGGAGAGGGAGGGGACCCGCGAAGTGGGGAGGGTGAGGGGGGCGCACATGCCGGACCTTTGTCGGCATCCCACGATGCTTCCCCCTCACCCTAACCCTCTCCCCGCTTTCGGCGGACCACAGGTCCGCCTGTCGCGTCAGCGCAAACGAAGTTCGCGCGAGAGCGGGGGGAGAGGGGACCTCTTGCGGTTTGGGCAGGGTGCAAAAGACAAGCCGCCGCTTGCATTGCGGGCCTGCGCACCCCAAAGCTTAACTCCATGACGTCCTCTCACGCTTCGGCGGGCGGCGGTCTCGGGCGGGGGGGCCGTGTGGTCGCCGTGCTGGGGCCGACCAACACCGGCAAGACCTATCTGGCGATCGAGCGCATGCTCGGTCACCGGTCCGGCATGATCGGCTTTCCCCTGCGCCTGCTGGCGCGGGAGAATTACGACCGCATCGTCTCGATCAAGGGAAAGAATGCCGTCGCGCTGGTGACGGGGGAGGAGAAGATCCTGCCCCCCAACCCGTCCTACTGGGTCTGCACCGTCGAATCGATGCCGCTGGACCGCGCCGTTGATTTCCTGGCGGTGGACGAAATCCAGCTCTGCGCCGATCCGGAGCGCGGCCATATCTTCACCGACCGGCTGCTGAACGCCCGCGGCATGGTCGAGACAATGGTGCTGGGGTCCGATTCGATGCAGCCGATGATCCGCAGGCTGGTGCCGAAGGCAGAGTTCATCAGCCGGCCGCGTTTCTCCCAATTGACCTATTCCGGCTACAAGAAGCTGACGCGCCTGCCGCCGCGCTCGGCCGTCGTCGCCTTTTCCGCCACCGATGTCTATGCCATCGCCGAGATGATCCGGCGCCAGCGCGGCGGCACCGCCGTGGTGCTGGGCGCGCTCAGCCCGCGCACGCGCAACGCGCAGGTGGGCCTCTATCAGGCGGGCGAGGTCGATTATCTGGTGGCGACCGACGCCATCGGCATGGGGCTGAACATGGACGTCGACCATGTCGCCTTCGCCCGCATCGTCAAGTTCGACGGCTTCGCCCCGCGCCGCCTGCGCCCCGCCGAGGTGGCCCAGATCGCCGGCCGCGCCGGGCGCCACATGCGCGACGGCACCTTCGGCACCACCGACGAGGTGGGGGAACTGGACGCCGATCTGGTCACCCGCGTCGAGAACCACGAGTTCGAGACGGTCAAGACGCTGTCCTGGCGCAACAGCGACCTGCGCTTCGACACGCCGGGCTTCCTTCTGAAGTCGCTGGAGGAACGGGCGCCGATCCAGGAACTGTCCCGCGTGCGCGAGGCCGACGACCATCTGGCGCTGCAGGCGCTGGTGCGCGATCCGGAGATCATGGACCTCGCGCGCGGCCGGGATGCCGTCAAGCTGCTGTGGGAGGTCTGCCAGGTCCCCGACTTCCGCAAGGTGCTGTCGGATGCCCATACCAAGCTGCTGGCCCAGGTCTTCCGCAGCCTGCGCGGGCCGCTGCGCCGGCTGGATGACGACTGGGTGGCGAAGCAGATCGCCCGGCTCGACCGGACGGAGGGGGACATCGACGCGCTGGTCGCCCGCATCGCCCACATCCGCACCTGGACCTACATCTCCAACCGGCCGACCTGGCTGAAGGACCCGCTGCACTGGCAGGAACGCACCCGCTCCATCGAGGACCGGCTGTCCGACGCCCTGCACGAGCGGCTGACCCAGCGCTTCATCGACCGGCGGTCGGCGACGTTGGCGCGGACGCTGAAGGATGGACGGTCGCTGCTGGGCGGCGTGCGGGCCGACGGCGAGGTGGTGGTGGAGGGGCATGTCGTCGGCCGGCTGGAGGGCTTCCGCTTCGTCCCCGACGCGCCCGACCGCTCCGACGAGGCGAAGTCGCTGCTGACGGCCGCCCGGCGGGCGCTGCGCGACGAACTCGCCAAGCGGCTGCGCGCCTTCGAGGCCGAGCCGGACGACGTCTTCGCCCTGGGGCCGGACGGGGTGCTGAGCGCCGACAATTTGCCGGTGGCGCGGCTGGCGGCCGGGCCGTCGGTGCTGGCGCCGCTGGTGATGCCGTTCGACGAGGGCATGCTGGATCAGGCCCAGCGCGAGCGGGTGCGGGCGCGGCTGGACCGCTGGCTGAAGGACCACATCGCCGCCCGGCTGAAGCCGCTGTTCGCGCTGTCCGCCGCCGAGGGGCTGTCGGGCGCCGGGCGCGGGCTGGTCTTCCAACTGGTCGAGGGGCTGGGGGTGCTGCCGCGGGCGCCGGTCGCCGACATGGTGGAGCGGCTGGAGCGCGAGGACCGCAGGGCGCTGACCAAGCTGGGCGTCCGGCTGGGGGTGTCGCACCTCTATCTGACGGCGCTGGCCAAGCCGGCGGCGGTGAGTTTGCGCGGGCTGCTGTGGGCGGTGGCGCAGGGTCATCCGCTGCCGGTGCCGATCCCGCCGCCCGGCCGCGTGTCGGTGGAGGCGCCGCCTGTAAAGGAGGGTGGCGCGCCGCCGGCCTTCTGGGAGGCCATCGGCTATCCGTTGGCCGGCGGGCGGGCTCTGCGCGTCGATATGCTCGACCGGCTGGAGACGGAGCTGCTGACCGCATCCAAGGCCAATGCGCCGATCCGCGAGGTGGCGCTCGGCCAGCGCGTCGGCCTGTCGGCGGAGGAGCTGGGGGTGGTGCTGACCGGGCTGGGCTATGTGCGGATCGTCGCCGAGGATGGGGCGGTGACCTGGAAGCGGAAGAGGTCCTCCAGGCAGCAGCAGGGAAACCGGCAGCGGCGGGAGCCGCCGACGAACGAGGACCACCCGTTCGCCAAGCTGCGGCAACTGTCGGGGATGTGAGGGGGATGGCGACGGGTGCCCCATCCCCAACCCTCCCCCGCTAGCGCGGGAGAGGGTGCCTTCCGCAAAGCGGCGGCAGTCCCCTCCACCGCCAAAGGCGTGGGAGGGTTAGGGAAGGGGCATGACGACCTCACACATGACTAACGAAACCACCAAACGGAAACGCCCATGAGCAACACCGACACCGAAGACTCCACCCCCGGCCGGCTACGGATCGACAAGTGGCTTTGGTATGCGCGCTTCTTCAAGACGCGCAGCCTTGCCGCCAAGCTGTGCAACGACGGGGGCGTGCGACTGTCGGGAGCGGTGGTGACCAAGGCACATGCGGCGGTGAAGCCGGGCGACGTGCTGACCTTCGCCCAGGGACGGCACATCCGCGTCATCAAGGTGGTGGCGCTGGGAATCCGGCGCGGGCCGGCGCCGGAAGCCCAGGCGCTGTACGAGGATCTCGCCCCGCCGGTACCGGAAGAGCGCTTGCAGGACCCCTACCGCGCGCCGGGCGCCGGGCGGCCGACCAAGCGCGACCGCCGGGCGATCGATGCTCTGCAAAGTGAGACCGATTAGGCGGCCGTTCCGATTGTTGCTCGAAAAAAGTGAGACCGCCTCTTAAACGGAGGCGGGACCACCCCCATCTGGCAAAGCTGGACAACAGACCAGATGCGACAAGCGAGCACGATCATGAGCGAGAAGACCCGACCTTCGAGCCTTTCCGCCACCTCCACCGGAATGCGGGGCGCCCGCGCTGCCACGGCGGTGGCGGTTGCCCTGGTTATGGCGCTGGCCGCCGGCACCGCCGACGCCCGCGCCGGCAAGAGCAGCTCTTCGGGCAGCCGCGGCAGCCGCACGACCGAGGCGCCGGCCGCCACCTCCACCGCGCCCAACGCGGTCTCGCCGATGGAGCGCTCCGCCGCCCCGGCGGCGTCGCCGGGCATGCAGCGCCCCGGTTCCACCGCCCCGGCGGCGGCGCCCTCGCGCGGCTTCTTCGGCGGCGGCTTCATGTCGGGCCTGATGGGCGGCCTGATTGGCGCCGGCATCGGCGCGATGCTGTTCGGCGGCGGCTTCTTCGAGGGCTTGGGCAGCTTCGCCGGCATCCTGGGCTTCATCCTGCAGATCCTGCTGGTCGTCTTCCTGGTCCGGCTCGCCATGCGCTTCTTCCGCAACCGCTCGCAGACCGCCAACACCGCGGCGTCCGGCGGTCCGCTGGGCGGGAACCGGCCGGCTTATGCTGGTGGTCCGCAGGGTGGACAGATGAACCGCGACTCGGCGGATGTCGGCTATAACCCGGTTGGTGGTATGGGCGGCGGCAACGCCGGCCCGGCCCAGCGCCGTCAGGCGGCCGACGAGATCGGCATCCAGCCGGCCGACTTCGAGGCGTTCGAGCGGCTGCTCGTCACCGTCCAGACCGCCTATGGGCGCGAGGATGCCGACGCTCTGCGCGCGGCGACGACGCCGGAGATGTTCGCCTACTTCGGCGATGATCTGGCGGAGAACCGCAACCGCGGCGTGGTCAACAAGGTCAGCGACGTCCGCCTGCTGCAGGGCGATCTGGCCGAAGGCTGGCGCGAGGGGGCGCAGGAATACGCCACCGTCGCCATGCGCTTCTCGCTGATCGACGTCACGGTGGACCGCGCCAGCGGCCGGGTGATCGAGGGCAACGCCTCGCAGCCGACCGAAGCGACGGAGCTGTGGACCTTCGTCCGCCCGCGCGGCGGTCAGTGGCAGCTGTCGGCGATCCAGCAGACGCACTGACGACTCGGTCTTCCCAATGCGAAACGCCCCGGCCGATTGGCCGGGGCGTTTTCGTTTGTGCGATTCGTGCCCTCTCCCGGGACGAGAGAGGGAGTCTTATGCCGTCGGCAGCACCACCGCGTCGGCAGCCCGGAAGCCCAGCCGCACGGTTTCGCCGGGAACGAAGGCGGGCTCCTGGCCCAGATGCGGCATCTGCACGGTCAGGCCGCCGTCGAGGAAGGCGTTGACGAAGGCGCCCTCGAAGTCGCTGTGGCTGACGCGGGCGGTCAGGCTGTTGTCGCTGTCGCCGGGCGCCAGACGTTCCGGCCGGACATAGAGGGTGGCGCGGTCGCCGGGGCCAAGTCCGCGCGGGTTGCGGCCGCGCAGAGGTCCGAAGGCGGTGTCGAGGACCGCCCAGCCATCCGTCGCCTGGGTGACCGAACCCGAAAAGCGGTTCGACTCGCCAACGAAGGACGCGACGAAGGCGGTCTCCGGATGGTCGTAGATGGTCTTGCCGTCGCCCACCTGTTCCAGCACGCCGCGCGACATCACGCCGATGCGGTCGGACATGGTCAGGGCCTCGCCCTGGTCGTGGGTGATGTAGATGAAGGTGACGCCGGTGCGCTTCTGCAGCTCGCGCAGTTCGGCACGCATATGCTGGCGCAGCTTGAGGTCCAGCGCGGAGAGCGGCTCGTCGAGCAGCAGCACCGCCGGTTCCACCGCCAGGGCGCGGGCAATGGCGATGCGCTGGCGCTGGCCGCCGGACAGGTCGGTCACCCGCTTGTCCGCCGTGTCGGGCAGCGCCACCAGTTCCAGCAGTTCGCTCACCCGGCGGCGGCGAGCGGCCGACGGCACGCCGCGCACCTCCAGCCCGAAGCCGATGTTGTCCGCCACCGTCATCAGCGGGAACAGGGCCAGGTTCTGGAAGATCAGCGCGGTCGGCCGCTTGTTCGGCCCGATCCCGCGCATGTCCCGGCCGCCGATGCGGATGACGCCGTCGGTCGGCTCCATGAAGCCGGAGATCATGCGCAGGATGGTGGTCTTGCCGCAGCCCGAGGGGCCGAGGAAGCTGAAGAACTCCCCCGCCCCGATGGTCAGCGACACGTCGCGAACGGCGACGGTGTCGCCGAACCGCATGGTGACGTGGTCGAGTTGGACGTCTTGGCTCATGGCCTCTTCTGTCTGCGGGTCACGCCGCCAGGAAGCGGTCCTGGTACTCGTTGCGGATCGAGACGTACCACGCCTCCTGGATCGGCCACCACCACAGCTTCTGCAGCGCGTCGCCCGGATAGGCATCAGCGAAGAACTGCTTGTTCAGGTCGGTCAGGTGGGCCTCGGCGCCGACCGCGGTGCTGGAGATGCCGGAATGGTTGGTGTAGAGCGCGCCGGCCTGGGGCGTGTAGAACCAGTTGATCCAGGCATAGGCGTTCTCCAGATTCTCCGCTTTCTTCGGGATGGCGAAGCCTTCCATCCAGGCCAGCGCCCCTTCCTTCGGCGCGATGAAGCGGATCGGCAGCCCTTCCTTGCGCAGAGCCACCGCGCTGCTGTCCCAGGTCTGGCCGATGACGCAGCCGTTGGTGCGGAAGGCGCCCTGGGCCTCGTTCTCGTTGGTCCAGAACTGGGCGACCGACTTCTTGTTGGCGGCGGCCACCTTCAGGATGGCGTCGAAGTTGGCGCGCGCCTTCGCCTCGTCCTTGAACTGGTCGCGGACGGGGTGCGGCAGCTTGCCCTGGCTTTCCAGCCACAGCGCGATGCCGATCAGCGCCGAATGGCCGCGCACCGTCACCTTGCCGGCATTGGCCGGCGCCCACAGGTCGCCGTAGCTGGCGGTGCCGTAGGTCAGCGGCGCCTTCTTCATGTCGTAGGCCAGCGCCTCCGTCCCCCAGTCGGCCGGGGCGAAATAGCGCTTGCCGCCGACGACGCCGCCCATGCCGGCGGAACCCTCGACCGACGACTTCAGGCAGCCGTCCCACTTCACCTTCGATTCGTCGATCGGCTGCACCAGTTCGTATTCGACGTAGTTGGGCACGCGGTCGACGGTGGGGTGGATGATGTCGAAGCCGGCACCGCCGGTGGCCTTCAGCTGGTTCAGCAGTTCGTCGTTGGTGCCGTATTCGGTCAGGGTCGCCTTGACGCCGGTCTTCTTCTCGAAATCGGCCAGCATGTCCGGGCTGATGTAGCCGGCCCAGGAGAAGATCTTCACCGAACCCGACGCCGCGCGGCCCTCGCGCAGGATGAAGGGGCCGACCGAGGCGACACCGGCGGCGACGGCAGCGCTCTGCAGCAGCAGGCGGCGGGTGAAGCTCTTGGCGGCGCGCTGGGTCTCGGCGCTGGACCGCTGGGACTCGGTCTGGGCGTGATCCATCTTGGACATGACGTCCGGTCTCCCTGGCTCTTGAATGGCGTTTTGTCAGGTTCCCGCGGCGGCGGCTTCGCGCAGCCCCGTTTAAGGCGGAAAGTGTGCCTGAGACAAAAGCCGTCCGTCCATGGGGGAAGATGAAGCTCCGCCAAACTTCATAGAGCCGTCACATCACGTAGAAGCGTGCCTTCACCGTCACGCCTTCGGCGCCGCGCAGGACGGTGCGGTTGCGGCCGCTGCGCTTGGCGAAATAGAGCGCCTCGTCGGCCTGGGCCATCAGGTCGTTGACCGAGTCGGTGTCCTGGTCCAGGCACATGCCGATGCTGACGGTAAAGCCGAAGCTGGACCCGCTGCCGGTCTCCACCATCAACTCCGCGGTGGAGCGGCGGATCGCCTCCACCCGTACCAGCGCCGCATCCAGGTCGGCGGCGGGCAGGCACAGGCAGAACTCCTCCCCGCCCAGCCGGCCGAGGAAGCCGCCGTCGGGCAACTGGGCGGCGCAATGGTCGGCGAAGCGCTTCAGCGCCAAATCGCCGTTGCTGTGGCCATGGGTGTCGTTGATCGTCTTGAAATGGTCGATGTCGAACATCGCCACCGCCAGCGGCGAGCCGGTCTCCTTCGCGGCGCGGTAGGCCTGTTCCAGCCGCTCCATGAAATAACGGCGGTTCAGCACGCCGGTCAGGTAATCGGTGTGCAGCATCTCCACCATCACCCGGTGCATGCGGGTGATGCGCTCTCCGGCGCGGACGCGGGCGCGCAGCATCGACAGGTCGATCGGCTTGGCCAGGAACTCGTCGGCGCCGGAATCGAAGGCCTCGATCCGCCGGGCCGTTTCGGTGTCGCCCGTCATCAGGATGGTGAAGGTGCGGTGCTGGTCGTCCTCCGCCCGGACATGCCAGCACAGCTCCAGCCCGGTCATCACCGGCATTTCCAGATCGGTGATGAGGATGTGGATGTCGTGGCTGCGGTAGAGCGACAGCGCCTGCGCCCCATCCTCCGCAAGCAACACACGGTAACCGTTGCTTTCCAGATCTGTCCGGATCAGGTCGCGAAAGAAATTGGAATCATCGACGACAAGAATATTCGTTTCCACCACAACACCCACGCCGTCCGCAAAGATTCCGTGCGCGCGGACCTTAGCAAACTTCCCGTCGCGAGGGGATAGCGGCGTGGCGACACGTCGCGGTTGCTTTGGCGATAAATCGGGCGATTAATTCGCGGACCGAACGAACCTCAGCTTTCGAGCATCCGCCGCAGCAGTTCGACATCCTCGGCGAAGGACGGATCGGTGGCGCGCAACTCGTCCACCTTCTTCACCGCATGCATGACCGTGGTGTGGTCGCGGCCGCCGAACTTGCGGCCGATCTCCGGCAGGGAGCGGGCGGTCAGCTGCTTGGCCAGATACATGGCAATCTGGCGCGGGCGGGCCACCGCGCGGGCGCGGCGGGCGGAATGCATGTCGGCGACGCGGATGTTGTAATGCTCGGCCACCCGCTTCTGGATCTCGTCGATGGTGACGCGGCGGTCATTGGCGCGCAGCAGATCGTGCAGCACCTCCTGCGTCGTCTCCAGCGAGATGGAACGGCCGACCAGCTCGGCATGGGCGACGATGCGGTTCAGCGCCCCTTCCAGTTCGCGCACGTTCGACGTGATCTTGTGGGCGAGGAACTCCAGCACCTTCAGCGGGATGCTGGCCTGGAGCGCGTCGGCCTTGGCCTGGAGGATGCCCAGCCGCAGCTCGTAGGTGGTCGGGTGGATGTCGGCCACCAGCCCCCAGCCGAGGCGGGAGCGCAGCCGCTCCTCCATGCCTTCCAGGTCGGACGGGCTCTTGTCGGCGGAGATGATGACCTGCCGGTTCTGGTCGACCAGCGCGTTGAAGGTGTGGAAGAACTCCTCCTGCGTGGAGTCCTTGCCGCTGATGAACTGAACGTCGTCGATCATCAGCACGTCGACCGAGCGGAACTGCTGCTTGAAGGCCATCGTGTCCTTGAAGCGCAACGCCCGGATGAACTGGTACATGAACTTCTCGGCCGACAGGTACAGCACCTTGCGGTTCGGGTCGTTCTTGCGGATCTGCCAGGCCAGCGCGTGCATCAGGTGGGTCTTGCCCAAGCCCACCCCGCCATAGAGGAACAGCGGGTTGAAGGTCACGGTGGTGGCGTCGGCGACGCGGCGGGCGGCGGCATGGGCCAGCTCGTTCGGCTTGCCGACGACGAAATTCTCGAAGGTGAATCGCGGATCTAACGCCGCCGACAGGTCGGAGCGGTCCTCCAGAATCGCGGGGACGGCGTTCGGCGATTCGTCCGACGCCCCGCCATAGGAGGCGGAGGTGTAGACGGTCGACGGCGCCGGTTCGGCAGAGGACGGCGGCAGCGGACGGGGAGCCGGGCGGGAATCGGCGGCACGCGATTCGAAGCCACGCTGGGGCGGAGCGGCGCGACCATCGTCGCGGCCCCCATCACGGCCATCATCACGGTCGTCGTTGTCGGCGACCAGCGCCGCCGGCGGGTTGGTGGAGGCGACGATGACGTCGATCGACTGGACTTCCGGATTCTCGCCGGACCAGAGGGCGCGGATGCGGTCGGCATAGTGGGTCAGCACCCAGTCGCGCATGAAGCGCGTGGGCACGACGATGCACACCTCGCCGCCGACCAGGCTGGCGACGGACAGCGGCTGAAGCCAGCTCCGGTAGGCGATCTCGCCCACCTCTTCCTTCAGGCGTCCGCGAATGCGCGCCCACTGCTGATCCAACGACACGCCGACCGACATGCTCCCTTACTCCCGCTCCTTCCGCCGGCCGGCCCCACCGCCGTGGCGGCGCGGGATCACCCCGCAACCGGCCCCAAATCCGGTTCTGCAACCGGAATAGCCGCCCGTCTGGTCCAGCCCGGAAGACTCCGGGCAAGGATAACCCCGAACGGAACACCATACCCAAAAAAGCACGCGCAAGAGTCGACGGGATCGTAAATCCCGCCCCAAGCACGACAGCTTGTAAGTAAAAGAAGATCGTGCGAACGACCGGGACTCAACAAGCCCTGATCCGGCGTAAGACCTTCAGTATTTCACTGCTGTGTTCAACCGGACACAGAGTGTTGCATCACCCTTATTCGCCCGGCCGAATGGATCAAAAGTCTAACGAGGCTGCGGAAATCTGGCAATGGGACAGATGGCGAACGGCCCAAAAAGATAAAAACGTTCGCTTTGACCACAAGACCGATCCCGAATCTCATACGCGACCGTAAGAACAATCTAAGACAATTGTCGAGCATCCGCATATTTACTTTAAACGCAAAAAGCCGCGCCCCGAGTCACGGGCGCGGCTTTTTGAAAGCAGCGGATGAAGACTCGATCAGAGAGCCTTGATCGCAGCCGACAGACGCGACAGCTTGCGCGACACGGTGTTCTTGTGCAGCACGCCCTTGGACACGCCGCGCATCATTTCCGGCTGAGCGGACTTGAACGCCTCGGCGGCGGCGGACTTGTCGCCGCTCTGGATCGCGCCCTCGACCTTCTTCACGAAGGAACGGATGCGGCTGATGCGGGCACGGTTGACTTCCGTGCGACGCTCGGTCTGACGAATGCGCTTTTCAGCGGACTTATGATTGGCCATGGAAACCCTACTCCGAACGACACGGCTGTCGTGATGCGAGCGCGCCTTATACGCGGCAGCGCACCCCGAGTCAAGGCGTGGTCGCCCGTTGATTTTGACTAATCGTAGCTAAACGACATCTTGATGGGATCTGGTCCGTCCCCCGCAAGATGCAGGGGACGGATCAGCAGGCAGAGTCAACGCCGGGTTGGCGCTGTGTCGGCGACTCAGCGATTCTTCCAGCCGGGCTGGCGCTTCTCGGCGAAGGCCGCCATGCCTTCCTTCTGGTCTTCGGTGGCGAAGGTCGAATGGAACAGGCGGCGTTCGAAGCGGATGCCCTCGGCCAGGGTCGATTCATAGGCGACGTTGACCGCCTCCTTCGCCATGGCGATGACCGGCTGCGACAGCGAGGCGATCTTGGTGGCGACCTTCACCGCCTCCTCGACCAGTTCGGCGGCCGGGACGATGCGGGAGACGAGGCCGCAGCGCTCGGCCTCGGCGGCGTCGATCATGCGGCCGGTCAGGACCATCTCCATCGCCTTGGACTTGCCGACGAAGCGGGTCAGGCGCTGGGTGCCGCCGGCGCCGGGGATGGTGCCGATGGTGACCTCCGGCTGGCCGAACTTGGCGGTGTCGGCGGCCAGGATGAAGTCGGCCATCATCGCCAACTCGCAGCCACCGCCCAGCGCGAAGCCGGCGACCGCGGCGATGGTCGGCTTGCGGCACTTGGCCAGCCGCTCCCACTTCGCGGTGATGAAGTTGGAGTTGTAGACATCCATATAAGAGAAGCCGGCCATCTCCTTGATGTCGGCGCCGGCGGCGAAGGCGCGCTCCGACCCGGTGACGACGATGGCGCCGATGGCGGAATCGGCCTCGAAGGCGTCCAGCGCCTGGCCCAGCTCGGTCACCAGCTGATCGCACAGCGCGTTCAGCGCCTTCGGACGGTTCAGCGTGATCAGGCCGACCGGGCCGCGGGTCTCGACGAGGATGGTTTCATAGGACATGGCTGCAGCACTCTCCCGATGGGGCGAGCCCGGTTGCCTCCGGGACTCGTGGTTGTTGAGATGTTCGATCCTGAACCGGCGCGAGTATGGCGGGTGTCCCCGCGATCAGCGCGGCGTCAAAGTGAAGCGGACGGCGGTCGCGACCTGCCGGCCGGCTGGTTTGGGGAACTCCAGCCGCAATTCCTCACCCTCGCGGACGAAGACGCGGTCGGCGGTCCGGCGCCAGCCAAGCTGCGGCAGGGTCTGGTCGTAGAAGGCCAGCACCGCCTGACGCGGCACCTCGCCCGACAGCACGGCCTGGACGATCCGCCCGCCCGGCTTGTCGAAGACCAGCGGTTCCGATTCGGCGGTCGCCAGCCCGGGCATCACCGGAACGTCGGTGAAGCCGGGGACGAACGGCCCGGACTCGGCAAAAGCCGGTGGGGCCGCTTGAGCCGGAGGAATGGGAACGAGGAAGCTCCCCAGGCCCGCGACCGCGGGGCCGGCAAGGAGGAAAGCGGCGGACGCCGCCCGGAGCATGGCCGGTAGAGCCGTCATGCCCCAGCTATATCACCGTTGGCGCGCCGCACAAAAGAAAGTCGAGCGGCCTGACTGTACAATCCGCTGAACGCCCCCCGTCCGGGCACGGTCGCAGTCGCAATCGGGGCAACCCTCCCCCTCCCGGTCGTAGACGGCGAACTGGTGCTGGAAATAGCCCAGCTCCCCCGACGCCTGCCGGTAGTCGCGCAAGGAGGAGCCGCCGGCGGCGATCGCGCGCTCCAGCACCTCGCGCACCGCGCTGGCGAGCCGGTCGACCTCCGCGGCCGTCAGGCTGGCGGCGGTGCGGGTCGGCAGGATGCCGGACTGGTACAGCGCCTCCGACACATAGATGTTGCCGAGCCCGGCGACGATGCTCTGGTCGAGCAGGGCAGCCTTGATCGGGGTGATCTTGCCGGCCAGCCGGCGGGCCAGTTCGGGACCGGAGAACTCGTTGCCCAGCGGCTCCGGTCCCAGGTTGCGCAGCATCGGGTGGTCGCCCAGCGCGTCGGCCACCGTCAGGTCCATCAACCCGAAGCGGCGGGCGTCGTTGAAGGTGACGACGGTCCCGGTATCGGTCTCGAACACCACATGGTCGTGCTTGTCGAAGGACTCGGGCCGTTCCGGCGCGATGATCATGCGGCCGGACATGCCGAGATGGGCGATCAGCACGCCGCCGTCATCCAGATGCATCAGGATGTATTTGGCCCGCCGCCGCACCGACTCGACGCGCCGGCCGGTCAGCCGCTCGCAGAAGCGCGGCGGAAAGGGGGTGCGCAGGTTGGGCCGCCGCTGCTCCACACGGACCAGCCGCCGGCCTTCGAGATGCGGAGCAAGGCCCCGGCACACCGTCTCGACTTCGGGAAGTTCAGGCATCGGTAGAGTGTGGGGTGGGTGGGGGACGGGTGCAAGGGCGCGAGGCGGTCGGCGGGACGGGAGGTTCGGGAGTTGCGGGCAAGATGAACACGGATGTCACGGATTGCAGCACGGATTTCACGGATGTGGCGTTCCGAAGCAGCTGCTGTCGGGTCTGGCCGGCGCACCGCCACGCTCAAGAAAAATCCGTGACATCCGTGTCAATCTTGTCCTCCGATCCAGCGTCTCCCCGAAACTCCCGTCACCGATACTCCTTGAAGCGCTCCGTCGCCTGGATCAGGGCGGCGCGGATGCCGGGTTCCATGGCGGAGTGGCCGGCGTCGGGGACGATGCGGTAGTCGGCTTCCGGCCAGGCGCGGTGCAGCGCGTCGGCGGAGATCACCGGGCAGACGATGTCGTAGCGGCCCTGGACGATCACCCCCGGCAGATGGCGGATGCGGGAGACGTCGCGCAGGAGCTTGTCCTCCGGCGTGAAGCGGTTGGAGCGGAAATAATGCGCCTCGATCCGCGCCAGCCCCAGGGCGTGGCGGTCCTCGCCGCTGGCCGCAATCAGGTCGGGCGACGGCAGCAGGGAGGAGCAACTGCCCTCATAGATGCTCCACACCCGCGCCGCGGCCATGCGCACCATCGGGTCGGCCGAATCGAGCCGCTTCCAGTAGGCCTCCAGCAGATCGTCGCGCTCGTCCTCCGGGATATGGCCGGCAAAGGCGGCCCAGGCCTCGGGGAAGAGGATGCGCATGGAATAGAGGAACCAGTCGATCTCCGCCTTCCGCATCAGGAAGATGCCGCGCAGGATCAGGCCCAGGCAGCGGTCGGGATGGGTCTGGGCATAGGCCAGCGCCAGCGTCGAACCCCAGGAGCCGCCGAACAGGTGCCAGCGCTCGATGCCCAGATGCCGGCGCAGGGTCTCGATGTCCTCGACCAGCCGTTCGGTGGTGTTCTCGCGCGTTTCGCCCAGCGGCGTGGAACGGCCGGCACCGCGCTGGTCCATCACGACGATGCGGTAATGGGCGGGGTCGAAGAAGCGGCGGTGGGTGGGCGAGGCGCCGGCCCCCGGCCCGCCATGCAGGAACATCACCGGCACGCCGCGCGGGTTGCCCGCCTGCTCCCAATAGACCGTGTGGATCCCGTCGACGGCGAGGGTGCCGGTCTGGAACGGGTCGATGGGCGGATAGAAGTCGCTGCGGGGCATGGCCATGCATCCAGTGGTCCGGGCCACAAGTGTAGAGGAGCCACCGGGGCTTGCGCCAGCGCGACGAAGTCGCGAAACGACAAAGGCCGCCCGGAGGCGGCCTTGCGTGTCGATCATATCTTTCTGGAGAAGATGGCGCGCCCGAAGAGATTCGAACTCCTGACCCTCAGATTCGTAGTCTGATGCTCTATCCAGCTGAGCTACGGGCGCGCTGTGTCGTCTTCCCTGTCGGCGTCGGCGGCAGGCCGTCGGCGTCGAGGCGCGCAACCTACTCAAAAGCTTCACCGGGCGCAAGCGCTTTTCTTCAAAAAATTTCCGGCGCGGCGCCCGGCCCGTTTCCGCCTACAGCCGGTCGGCCAGGCCGGCACAATCCAGCACCACGCCGCGTCGCGCGAAGGCGGCGAACAGGCCGCGCACCGCCTCGCGATGGGCCGGCGGAATGCGCAAGGGGCGTTGTCTGGTGAAGAAATTGCAGAAGGACTCGCCGGCGGTGAACTGGGTGCGACCGCCGGGGCTGCGCCAGTCGGTGCCGGCCCCCAGCTCGAGCAGCGCCGTGGCGCTCGCCCAGCTCATGCTCTCCACCGCCGCCAGGAGCGGCGTCGCATTGCCCCATACGACATTAAGATCGACCCCAGCGCGGGCCAGCAGCCGCAGATGCTCCGGCTGGTCGGAGCGCACGGCCTCGTGGATCACCGGCTTGTCGTTGCTCCCAAGGGCATTGGGATCGGCCCGTCCGGCCAACAGGACGCGGGTGAAGGCGGGGTCCTCCAGCCGCACCGCATACATCAGCGGCGGCTCGCCCCCCGCCGTCTTGACGTTGGCGTCGGCACCGGCGGCCAGCAGCGCCTTGGCCGTCTCGTTCGTCGGAGCGGGAAAGATGAAGAAGATCGGGCGGAAACCGTCGCGGCCGACGCCGTTGGGGTCGACGCCGCCGCGCAAAGCCTCGACCACCTTGGAAACGCGGCCTTCCTGCACGTCGTCGGCCAGGGCCGCCAGCTTCGGATCGTCGAAATAGCGGCTGGTGTCCAGTCTGCGGGCGGTGGCGCCCATGGCATTGCTCTCCTGACTCATTGCACATCCGGCGGCGAGGACGACCGCCAGCATCACACGGAAGACCTGGCGGCGGATCATCCGGACGCGCCCTGCCCCGGTGAATCCTGCAGAGTGGCGACGTCCTCGCTCTTCTCGCGCTCGATGCCGTTGATGACGCTGATGATGGAATGCTGCCCGCCCGGGCTGGTCATCGGCACCGGCTTGCCCGCATCGTCGAGCGCCGGGACGGTGACGACCGGCCCAATGGCCGGCGGCAGCAGGTTGCCCTGACTGACGAGATTCTTCAACGCGCGGGGGAAAGCGGTGGTTCCGCCTTCCACCAGCTGGCGCGTGTCGGGCGAGAGGAACGGGAAGCCCAGCTTGTCGGCGATGAAGTTGCCGGCGGCCACGGGCATGCCGATCCCGGACCCCAGGCCGCCGGCCAGCAGCCCGACCCCCGATTGCAGGGCGGCCGAATTCTGGACGCCGGTCAGCGGATCGCCCGGTGTCCGGAACTGCAGGAAGTCGGAGGGATCGCCGGTGTCGCCGCCGACCGTCTTGGGATTGAGGCCGGCCGCGTTGAACATCATGCCGGTCAGGCCGCCGGACACGCCCGCCGCCTGCGCCTTGCCGCCGCCGAGCGAATGGCCGGTGACCATGACGTCGGGGCCGAGCTTGTTGGCGACGTTGGCGCCGAGTTGGGCGGCAGCCTTGTATTGGATCGTCTCGCCCCCCAGCGCCTGATCCATGTTGGTCTGCAGATCCTCCATCTCGCTCGGCACCGTGCCGCGGAAGGCGAGGACCGTCTGCTGTCCGCCCGGCCAGTCCGCCGGCGTGCGGTAGATCGTGGCCTTGGCGTCGCGCAGCAGCGCCGGATCGATGCCGGCCTTGTTCAGTTCCGAGTCGCTCATGGCCGTCCAGCCGAGCGGCGGATCGTTCTTGGGCGGCTTGCCGTACTGGTCGTAGGTGTCGCCCGACAGGCGGGCCAGTTCGACCGCCCGGTTGTCGCGGGCCAGCCGTTCGGCCGCCGCCTTCTGCGCCGGGGTGCTGCCGGCGCCGCGCCCCTTGTCGATCAGGGATTGGCGCTGGTTCAGCCGGTCGACCTTGGCCTCGACCGAGTTCGGACAGGCCTCGACCACCCGCTGGCGCGGCGCGCGGGCCGGGGACAGCTGCTCTTTCGCCGCCTTGTAGAGGCGGCCGACCACCGGCTGCGACTCCATCGCCTTGTCGGCGAGATAAGCGGTGCCCTGGACCGCCGCCTTTCCGGTCTCTGCGGCGGCGCGCATGCCGAAGCCGGCAACGCGGCCGGTGGCCTTGGCGGTCTCGACCACCGCATCGCTTGCGGCACCGGCCGCCGATTTGGCCATATCGGCCGCCGCCGAGATCGCGGCCTGTGCGGAGGAGGCGGCCCGCACCGCAGCCTGGCGGGCGGCGTCGGAGGCCGCCGCGTAGGCCTCGGCCAGAGCATCACCCCAGCTCATGCCGCGCCGTCCTTCGGGCCTTCCGCCAACAGGGCGAAGAGGGTCAGGGCGGTGCGCTCGACCCCATCGGCCTTTTCGGTCGGCGTCAGCGCCGGATCGTTCAGGATTTGGGACATGGCCGGAAAGCGGCGGTCGAAGTCGATCCCCATCGTCCAGGCGGTGACGATGTAGCGGCCGAGGTCGCGCTCCGTCTCCAGCCCGTATCCCCGCGCCCGCTCATATTGCTGGCGCAGGGTCTGCTGTCCCTCGGCAGTGTCGAGAACCGGGCCGGCCTTGGGATCCGACTGTGTCAGGATGCGGATCATCTTCCGCAGGAACCCTTCCACCGCCAGCGTTTCGACCTGCCGGTCCGAAAGCGTGAGACCGGTTGCCATGCCCCTCTCTTCTGCTCGCTAAAAAACGGATCGCAGATCGACAGTAAGGGAGCAACCGAAGACGCAACAGTAATTTCAAGGGGCGAATGCCGGGCGGGCGGGAACCGGCGATCCAAGTCCGGCGCAAGATGGCCCGGTGAAAGTTGGCAGTGGCGCCAGAGCGGCCAAGCCTGAAAACGCAAAAAGCGGCCTAAAGGCCGCCTGCTGTCAAATCATCGAATTTTCAGGACCTGTATTCGAAGCAGAATGGCGCGCCCGAAGAGATTCGAACTCCTGACCCTCAGATTCGTAGTCTGATGCTCTATCCAGCTGAGCTACGGGCGCGCTGTGTATTCTGCGACGGTCGGCAGTGTTACCGTCCATCCATCCCGGCGTCGGCGGCGGGCCGTCGGCGTCGAGGCGCGCAACATACTCAAAGCCCCCCTGCCCCGCAAGCGCTTTTTTCACGAAATTTCGGCAGCCCTGCGGCAGCGGGGCATGAGCATACAAATAGCCCCCGATTGCCCGGCGGCGGCGGCTGGGTTATACAGTCCGCTTGCTGTTTTTGGAGAGTCAGTCCCGTGGCCGAAGCCCCCTTCAACAAGCATTTCCCGGTGTCCTGGGAAGAGCTCCACCGCAATGCCAAGGCGCTGGCCTGGCGCCTGATCGACCGCGGCCCGTGGAAGGGCATCATCGCGATCACGCGCGGCGGCATGGTTCCTGCGGCGATCATCGCGCGCGAGCTTGAGATCCGCATGATCGACACCGTCTGCGTTTCCAGCTACGACCACCAGCAGCAGCGCAACGCGACGGTGCTGAAGGGTGTCGAGGGCGCCAACGCCGGCGACGGCGAGGGCTGGCTGATCATCGACGATCTGGTGGACACCGGCAAGACGGCGGAAGTCGTGCGCAAGATGCTGCCCAAGGCACATTTCGCCACCGTCTACGCCAAGCCGGCCGGCCGGCCACTGGTCGACACCTTCATCACCGAAGTCAGCCAGGACACCTGGATCCACTTCCCCTGGGACATCGAGCTGCAGTTCTCGCAGCCGATCGCCAAGCTGCGCAACGGCTGAGCGCCCACGGGTTTCGGCGTGGCCGTCCGCTGCCGGCGGGGGCCGCGCCCAAGCCTGCGTCTTCTCCGGTTCATTACATAAAAATTTACGGTTTGCGTCCTAAATGACGCGCGGCGGCGCCTCTGCGCCCGCCATCGCTTCCCAACATCGCGTGGCGGCCCGCGCATGACCGACGAAATACGCCCGGAAGAGCTGCACCAGGACGAGCTGCGGCACAAGATCGACGCCCTGGTGGCGCGGCTGCCGGCCAGCCTCGTCTACAGCCTGCTGAGCGAGATCGAGGGCATGGACAGCGAGCCGACCGACCGTGTCCAGCTCGTCCGCCAATATGTCATCGAGTATCTGAACCGCCAGCGCACCAACCGCGCCCGGCGCCTGTTCACCAACCTGTTCGAAGCCTTCCTGATCGACGACGACGTGCTCTATCACGGCGGCGTCGCCGTCCCCGGCATGCTGCAGCGCGTCGATGTCGGCGCCCTGTGGGAGGCGCTGAGCCGCGACGCCTTTCCGCTGCTGGCGGTGGAGGCGCAGGAAACGCTGGACGAGATGGCGCGCGGCGAGGTGATCGACCGTATCCTGCGCTCCCCGGTCGCCATGGTGATGAAGGAGCGGATGCGCGTCGCCGCGGTGAAGCATCTGGATGCCGTGCTGGCCAACAAGAAGGCCATGGAGGAGCTGCTGGCCGGCATGTCGCGCAACCGGCCGCGCCGCACCCGGCTGATGTCGGGCTTCCTGGAAAAGACGCCGACCATCGATGTCAACACGCTGCGGCTGATGCATCTGGTGCTGACCCATGCCGAGGGGGCGGGCAAGCCGGTCGCCGAGCGGCTGGAGGAGTTTCCCGCCAGTTGCGGCGGCGAGGCGGAGGCGAACCGGCTGGCCGACCGGCTGCTGGACGCGACGGACCAGCTGCGCGACCGCTGCGGCGATGATCTGGCGAATTTGCTTCCGCTGTCGGTGCTGACGGTGAAGCGCAACTATCCGGTGGCGGCGCTGTATATCCGGCAGAGCGGCGTCGATCCCGGCCGCGGCGACGCCATGACCGCGGCGCTGACCGGCCATTTCATCGGAGTCACCCGCGCGCTGACCGCGGCGCTGACCGTCATCCTGAAGCTGAACGACCGGGTCCCCGGCTCCGCCATCCGGCCCAGCGCCAAGGAGAAGGCGCGGCTGGAAGCGCTGGTGCAGCGTCTGGACCAACTGGTCCACGCCGCCACCTCGGCCGGGCTGATGGAGGACCGCCGCAGCGAGCCGGCCTTCCGCAACGCCTGGACCCAGGCGGCGAAGATCATCGGGTCGCGTGTCGCCGCGGTGGCGATGGAACGCTCCGCCCAGGCGGCAGCCGCCCGGCGCCAGCCGGTGATCGACCATGCCGACATCGTCTGGCTCGACCGGCTGCTGTGGCGCTGGCAGGCGATGTCGCGCGATTTCGGTTTTGAGACCTACGATCTGGTGAAGTGGCGCGAAAGCCTGCTGGAGGAGCTGCGCGCCAATGTCGAGAAGGCGATGAAGTTCGAGGAGACCGATCCGCTGGACGAGCGGATGGAGCATCTCCTGCGCATCGACGGCATCGCCGGCGTGTTCGGCCAGCGCGTCAGCGCCTGGATCCCCACTTTCAGCCACAACATGACCCGCCTGCTGTCGCACCGGCTGGAGCGCGGCGGCGAACTGGGCGCGGAGGAGCAGGCGATCATCGACGACCTCGTCGCCACCGCGCGCACCGAAGTCGGCAAATCGCGCTATTGGAAGAGCAATGAGCTGATGGACCTGATCGAACTGTCGGAACGGACACGGTCGGTGGGGTGAGGGGGGCGTCGGCTGTTCCTTGCGGCGTTAGAACCCCCACCCCAACCCTCCCCCGCTCTCGGCGGACCTACGGTCCGCCTGCCGCGTCAGCACAAAGCATAGCTTTGTGCGAGAGCTGAGCGGGGGAGGGAGCCAGTGCTTGTGCGGGAGAGTGGCGGCAGTCCCTCCCCCGCCCAGCGGGGGAGGTTAGGTGGGGGTCTAACCTCACCGTTAGCCGACTACATCACCCCAGACGACCGATGCCGCGGGTCGAGCCAATCCCGCAGCCCGTCGCCCAGCATCGTCAGTCCCATCACGCTCAGCGCGATCGCCACACCCGGAAACACCGCCTGCAGCGGCGCGGTGAACAGGTAGGTCTGGGCGTCGCCCAGCATCCGGCCCCAACTGGGGCTTGGCGGCTGGATGCCGAGGCCGAGATAGCTCAGCGCCGCCTCGTTGACGATGGCGACGGCGAACAGCACGGTGGCCTGGACCACGATGATCCCGGCGATGTTCGGCAGCACATGCACCAGCGTCGCCGACGCAGGACCACGCCCCAGCGCCAGCGCCGCCCCGACGAAGGGCCGCCGCCACACCGCCAGCGCCGCGCCGCGGGTGACGCGGGCCAGCACCGCGGCATTGAACAGCGCCAGGGCCAGCACGACGTTGACCGCTCCGGCGCCCAGCACCGCAGTCAGCAGGATCGCCGTCAGCACGGCCGGAAAGGCGAAGACCAGATCGCCCAGCCGCGCCACCACCTCGTCCCCCCAGCGGCCCAGCCCGGCGGCCAGCAGCCCCAGCGGCACCCCGACCAGCAAGCCGAGCCCGACCGCCGCCGCCCCGACCGCCAGCGAGTTGCGGGCGCCGACCATGATCATCGACAGCACGTCGCGCCCAAAATGGTCGGTGCCGAGCCAATGGGCGGCGCTGGGCGGCTTCAGCCGGGCGATCACCCGCACCTGCTCCGCCGGATAGGGAGTCCACAGCAGCGACAGCAGCGCCATGACGACCAGCAGCAGGGTCAGCACGGCGCCGAAATGAAGGGAAAGCGGAAGGCGCCGTCTCACGACGACACCCCTTTCGGACGCGGATCGGCGAGCGCGCAGGCGATGTCGACCAGGGCGTTCACCACCACGACGAACAGCGCCAGCAGTACCACCACCCCCTGCACCACGATCAGGTCGCGTTGGCCGATGGCCTGATAGAGCAGCCGGCCCAGCCCCGGCAGGGTGAAGACATTCTCCACCACCACCGCCCCCGCCACCAGGAAGGAGATCTGCAGCCCCAGCACCGTCGCCACCGGGATCAGGGCGTTGGGCAGGGCATGGCGCAGCAGGACCGCGGTGCGGCTGACTCCCTTGGCGCGGGCGGTGCGGATGTGGTCCTCGGCCAGCGTGTCGAGCACGGCGGTGCGGGTGACGCGGGCGAGGATGGCGGCCTCCGGCAACGCCAGCGCCAGGGCCGGCAGCAGCAGCGCATGCAGGGCCGGGCCGATGCCGCCGCCCCAGCCGGGCCCAGTCCAACCAGGGAATCCGCCGGCCGGGAACCAGTGCAGGGTCAGGGAGAACAGCAGAATCAGCAGGATGGCGATCCAGAAGCTGGGCATCGACACGCCCAGTTGCGAGAAGCCCAGCACCGCCCAATCCCCGCCCCTGCCCCGCCGCGCCGCCGCCAGCAGGCCGAGCGGCAATGCCAGCACCGTGCTGATGACCAGCGACAGCAGGGCCAGCGGCAGGGTCACCGCCAGCCGTTCCGCCACCAGTTCTGCCACCGGGCGGGCGTAGGTCAGGCTGACGCCGAGGTCGCCGCGGGCAAGCGCGCCGGCCCACTGCAGGTAGCGGGTAAGGATGGGCTGGTCGAGACCCATCTGGCTGCGCAGGGCCGCCAGCGTGTCGGGCTGCGCGTTGACACCCAGCATCAGCAGGGCCGGGTCGCCCGGAACCAGTTGCAGCACCGCGAAGACCACGATGCTGGCCAGCCAGACGGTGACGATCAGGCTGACCAGCCGTCGCAGCAGGAACGCAAGCACGCGGGTCTATCCTTACCTTGCTTGGTTTTATTTCCAGGAAACGCCGGTGACGTCGTTGGCCTGGATCGGGCGGTTCACCCACATGCCGGTCAGGCCGGCCTTCTGCACCGTCACCGACGGCAGCATGAACAGGAAGCCGTTGACCGCATCCTCCGCCAGCACCTTCTGCTCCTCGCCATAGAGGGCGTTGCGCTTGGCCGGGTCCTGGGTGCGGTTCAGCTCGTCGTTCAGGGCGTTGAAGCGCTCGCTCTTGTAATTGAAGTAGTAGTCGGGCCGGGCGTAGATGTCGATGTCCAGCGGCTCGGTATGGGCGATCATGGTCAGGTCGTAATCCTTGCCCTTGAACGTCTTTTCCAGCCACGCCGCCCATTCCACCGGCTCGATCTTCGCGCGGATGCCGACCTCGGCCAGCATGGCGGCGACCAGTTCGCCGCCGCGCCGCGCATAGGGCGGCGGCGGCAGGCGCAGGGTGGTGTCGAAGCCGTTGGGATATCCCGCTTCGGCCAACAGGGCCTTCGCCTTGGCCGGGTCGTAGGGGTACATGCCGGTCAGGTCGACATAGCCCTCGCGGTGCGGCGGGAAATGGCTGCCGATGGCGACGCCGTTGCCGTAGAGCACGCCGTCGATCAGCGTCTTGCGGTCGATGGCATAGGCCATGGCGCGGCGGACGCGGACATCGTCGAAGGGCTTGCGGGCGTTGTTGGTCGACAGGATGGTCTCGCCTTCCGTCGAGCCGACCATCACCGAGAATTTCGGGTCGTTGCGGAACTCCGGCAGCGCCTCGTAGGTGCTGAACAGGGTGAAGGCGTCGATGTCTCCGGCCTTCAGCGCCGCGACCTGGGCGGCGGGGTCGCTGATGAAGCGGAAGGTCACCCGGTCGAGCGTCGGCTTCATGCCGTCATAATCGGGGTTGCGGACCAGCACGACGCGGTCGCCGGCGACCCAGCGGTCGAACTTGAAGGGACCGGTGCCGACCGGCTTCTGCTTGTTGGTCGCCGCCGATTCCGGGGCGACGATGGCGGCGTCGCCGCTCGCCATGTGGAACAGGAACAGGCCGTCGGGACGCGACAGGGTGACGACCACCGTCTGCGGATCCGGCGTTTCGATCGACGCGATCGGGGCGAAATAGGCCTTCTGGGCGTTGACGGAATCGGCGGCGCGGGCGCGGTCCAGCGTGAACTTCACGTCGGCGGAATCGGCGGTGGTGCCGTCATGGAACTTGGCGTTCGGGCGCAGGGTGAAGCGGTAGGTCAGCCCGTCGTCCGACACGGTCCAGCGTTCCGCCAGACCGGGGACCAGCTTGCCGTCGGCATCGACGCGCAGCAGCGGTTCGAACAGGTTGGCGTAGGTGACTTCCTTGATGGCGCCGGCCGCACCGGCGGTCGGGTCCAGATGCGGCGGCTCCAGCGCCATGCCGACGACGAGGTCGGTGCGCGGCTGGGCCGTTGCCGTCAGGGATGTGGCGGCCAGCGCCAGCGCTGCTGATGCTACCAGGGTGAAACGCTGCTTGGCGGTCGACATGGTTGGCAAACTCCCCCGTCTCGTCGTTATCGACGTTCTCTTTGCCGCGATGATGCGGTGCGGCGAGGGAGAGCGCAAGCGAAGCCGCCACGCTATTCCACCCACCAGCTTTCCAGCATCGGACCATAAAGCGGGGTGACGGCGGGACGGTGCAGGGTCGACCAGCGGGCGATGCGGTCCACCGGGCTGTGGAACAGCGGAACCATGTAATGCCCCCACAGAAGAACCCGGTCGAGTGCCCGCACCCGGCCGACCAGCGCCTCCCGCGTGGTGGCGGCGGCGATGGAACGGGCCAGCGCATCGACCGCCGGGTCGTGGATGCCGGCGAGGTTGCGGCTACCCTCCTGCCCGGCCGCATCGGATCCGTAATAATAGAGCTGCTCGTTGCCCGGCGACAGGCTGGACGCCCACCAGCGCATGGTCATATCGAAATCGAAACCGTCCAGCCGGGCCTGGAACTGGGCGCTGTCCACCGTGCGGACGCCCGCCTCGATCCCCAGCGGTTCCAGCGAACGGGCGAACTCCAGCGCCACCCGTTCCTCCGCCGGATCGGACAGGAGGATTTCGAAGGCGAAACGATTGCCCGCCGCATCGGTCAGCCTTCCGTCTCGCACCCGCCAGCCGGCTTGCTCCAGCAGCCGCAGCCCCTCGCGCCTGTTGGCCCGCAGGCCGGCGGGGCCGCCGCCGGTTCCGGGCAGGGCGAAGGGCTTGGTGAAGAGGTCCGGCGGCAGGCGGTCGCGGAAGGGCTCAAGTGCCTGCAACTCCTCACCCTCCGGCAGGCCGCGGGCGGCGAGTTCGGAGTTGGGATAGTAGCTGGCGGTGCGGGTCAGCAGGCCGTGGAACAGGTTGCGGCCGATCCAATCGAAATCGGTCGCCATCCCCAGCGCCCGGCGCACCCGGACATCGGCGAAGATCGGCCGGCGGGTGTTGAAGATCAGGCCGCGCGCCGGTTCGGGCCGGTGGTTCGGCAATTCCTCGCGGACGATGCGGCCGTCGCGCAGGGCGGGACCGTCGTAGCCAGTGGCCCATTTGGCCGGATCGCTTTCGTAACGAACGTCGCCCTGCCCTGCCTTGAAGGCTTCCAGCGCCACGGAATCGTCGCGGTAATAGTCGAACTCCAGACGGTCGGCGTTGAACTGGCCGACACGGACCGGCAGGTCGCGGCCCCAATAGTCGCGCACCCGCTCGTAGACGATGCGGCGGCCGGGATCGACCGAGGCGACGCGGTAGGGACCGCTGCCCATGATCGGCTCCAGCGTCGTGCGGCTGAAGTCGCGGTTCGCCCAGAAGGCCTTGGAATGGATCGGCATCAACCCCATCAGCAGCGGCATCTCGCGGTCGATGGTGCCGTCGGGGTTGGCGGCGAAGGCGAAGCGGACCGTTTGCGGATCCGGCGCCTCGGCCGCCGTGACCTTGGCGTAGAACAGGCGGCGGTTGGGAGTACCGTGCTGCCTCTGCGCCTCCAGCGAGAACAGCACGTCGGCGGCGGTCACCGGCGTGCCGTCCTGCCAGCGCGCCTTGGGGTTGATGTGGAAGGTGACGGCGGAGCGGTCGTCGGCCACCTCCACCCGGTCGGCCAGCAGGCCGTAGAGCGAGAAGGGCTCGTCCCACGACCGCGTCAGCAGCGTTTCGAAGACATAGCCCATCCCCAGCGCCGGCACCCCCTTGACGATGTGCGGATGCAGGCTGTCGAAGCTGCCGGTCACCGCCTGCCGGATGGTGCCGCCCTTCGGCGCCGCTGGGTTGACGTAAGGGAAGGCGGTGAAGTCCGGCGGCAAGGCGAGGTCACCATGCATGGCTATGCCGTGGTGGGCAATGCCGTGATGGGGGGACTCAGCTACCGTCGGAAGGGGCGCCAGCAGAGCCAGAAGGATGAGGAGAAGGACGATCGGGCGGGCCATGGCCGTCAGGGTTGCCGCTTTGCCGCACCTGCGCAAGAGCCCGCGCAAGTTCCTTGGACTCAGGGTGCGTTCCGCCTAAACTCCCGCCCCGCGTGGCGCCGGACCGGGCATCGGCGCCAAAACAAGAACGTGCCCTGAATACGCCAGTCGAAGGAACGCGATACATGGATCTGAGCAAGCTCGCTGCGGGCAAGAACGTGCCCTGGGACGTGAACGTCGTCATCGAGATTCCGATCGGCGGCCAGCCGGTGAAGTACGAGGTCGACAAGGACTCGGGCGCGGTGTTCGTCGACCGTTTCCTGCACACCGCGATGTTCTATCCCTGCAACTACGGCTTCATCCCGCACACCCTGTCGGGTGACGGCGATCCGGTGGACGTCTGCGTCGTCGGCCAGCACGGCGTCGTCCCGGGTGCGGTCCTGCGCTCGCGTCCGATCGGCGTCCTGTACATGGAGGACGAGGCCGGCGAGGACGAGAAGCTGCTGGCCGTTCCGGTCGACAAGCTGCACCCGTTCTACACCGACGTGAAGAACTACACCGACCTGCCGGCCATCGTGACCGAGCAGATCGCCCACTTCTTCGAGCACTACAAGGATCTCGAGAAGAACAAGTGGGTGAAGGTCCGCGGCTGGGGCAACGCCGAAGAGGCCGCCAAGAAGATCGAGGAAGGCCTGGCCCGCGCCCTGGAAGCCAACAAGGGCACCCCGGGTCCGGTGGTCTGAGGGTAGTGGTTTGAACCGTGCGGCCTCAGCCATGTCGGCTTAGGGCCACACGGTCGGGCATGCATCTCCCCGCCTCCGGCATATCCGCCGGCTGCGCGGGGAGATGCCCCAATCCAACAAGCGTCCGGCGCACCGCAAGGTCCAGCGGCGTGTGCGGCTCCTCGCCCAGGAAGGCCCGCAGGCGGCGGTTGTCGAGCCGCACCGGCTGTTGCCACAGATAGCGCATCTCGCTGATCTCGCGGAGCAGCGGCACCGCCAGACCGCCCAGCCGCAGCAGCCACCAGGGTATTCGCCGCACCGGCACGTCGGGTTCGCCAAGAGCGCGGGCGATGGCAGCGGCCATTTGATCGCCGTCGGCGTCCCAATGGCCATCCATATGGAACATCGCGTCATCACCCAAGTCCGCCTCGCGGTCGAGCAGACGCATCGCCGTTTCCGCCACGTCGGGCAGATAGGCCCATTGATGGCCGATCCCCGGCCGGCCGGGCTGGGTGATCCGGGTCGGCGGCTTGCCGGGGGTCAGCAGGCCCTGGCTGAACCAACTGCCGCCGGGACGCGGGCCGAAGAAGTCGCCGCAGCGCAGAATCAGCAGCTTCGCCCCCTGCCCCACCGCGCGGTGCAGGCGGCGTTCCATCTCCACCCGGATGGCGCCTTTGCGGGTGAGCGGGTTCTGCGCCGCCGTTTCCGGGATCAGCGGGAAGACGTCGGGGCCATAGTTGTAGACGGTGCCGGGCAGCAGGACGCGGGCGCGGTTGGCACAGGCCGCGGCAATGCTGTTGTCCAGCATGGGTAGAACCAACCGGTCCCAATCCCGGTAGCCGGGCGGGTTCACCGCATGGACGATCAGCGCCGCCCCCTCGGCCGCAGCCAGCACATTGGCGGCGTTCATCGCATCGCCGACGATCCAGTCGATACCCTCCGACCGCGGCGACACCGCCGGCTTGCGACGCAGGCCGCGCACCGTCCAGCCGCGCGCCGCCAGCGCCCGCGCCATTTCGCCGCCGATGCCGCCGGTCGCCCCCAGAACCAGGGCGGTCCTGTCCGTGCCGGTCGCCTGCCGTACCATCGCTGCCTCCATCGCTCTTGCGGTCCGTGATGGGAGGAGAATGGGCCGGGAGAAGGATGAACGGAATTGTCGAACTGCGGCTATCGGCTATACTGAAATCGATGAACCCGCCGCCACCCAGTTGGGACCTCTACCGCAGTTTCCTGGCCGTGATCCGTGAAGGATCGCTGTCGGCGGCGGCGCGCGCCCTGGGGTTGACACAACCGACGCTGGCCCGCCACATCGCGGCGCTGGAGGAGGCGGTCGGCGGCTCCCTGTTCGTGCGCTCGCCGCGCGGTTTAGACCCGACCGACGCGGCCCTGTCCCTGAAGCCGCAGGCGGAGGCGCTGGACAGGGCGGCGGCCAGCCTGTGGCGCACGGCGTCGGGTTTTGGGGCCGGGCTGGGAGCCGATGTGCGCGGCACCGTGCGGGTCACGGCCAGCGAGGTGGTGGGCGCCCGCATCCTGCCGGCGATCCTTGCCGGCCTGCGGACCCGCCATCCGGCGCTGGAGGTTGAACTGGTGCTGTCCAACTCGGTCGATGACCTGTTGCGGCGTGATGCCGATGTTGCCGTCCGCATGGTGGAGCCGGACCAGCAGGCGCTGCTGGTGCGGCGGATCGGCAGCATCGCGCTCGGCATGTACGCCCACCGCGACTACCTCGACCGCCACAGCATTCCACGGCAGTTGGAGGATCTCGGCCACCACAGCCTGATCGGCTTCGACCGCGAGACGCCCGACATCCGCGCCATGATGCGGCGGATGCCGGCCATCGCTCTGCCCCGCTTCGCTCTTCGGTCCGACAGCCATCTGGCTCAGCTGTCAGCCGTCGAGGCCGGGTTCGGCATCGGCATCTGCCAGGTCCCGCTGGCACGCCGGAACCCCGACCTGCGGCGGGTGCTGGCGGACGCCTTCGACATGCCGATGGGCATGTGGGTCGCCATGCACGAGGATCTGCGCTCCACCCCGCGCTGCCGCGCCGTCTTCGACGGGTTGGCGGCGGGGCTGAGGGATCACGTGTCAGCGGATCACACGACGTAGCGTCAACTGGTCCAGCCCATCCGGCGCTCGACGCCGTCGGCGGCCTCCTTCAGGATTTCGGCGCTGCGGCGCAAGGCCGTTTCCTCCTCCGCCGACAGGTTGGGCAGGACGGTGTCCACCACGCCGCCGGCGCCGATGACCCGCGGTAGTGACAACACCACCTGCGGCACCCCGCAGACATCGTCGGTCAGCATGGCGCAGGTCGCCACCAGCCGTTCGTCGGCACCGATGGCCGACACCAGCCGGGCCAGCCCGCCGCCGATGCCGAAAGCGGTGTGGCCCTTGCCGTTGATGATGCGGTAGGCGGCGCGGCGCACCCCCTCGTCGATGGCGGCACGGTCCTCCGCCGTCAGGCTGCGGCGGAGCTGGGCGGCCGCCTGCTCGACGGACAAGCCGGCGACGGTGGCGCTTGACCACAGCAGAACCTCCGAGTCGCCATGCTCGCCCACCACATGGGCGTGGACGGAGCGCGGCGTCACCGCCAGCTGTTCGGCCAGCAGGGCGCGGAAGCGCGCGGTGTCCAGCACGGTACCGGAGCCGATGACCCGGTTGCGCGGCAGGCCGCTGATCCGCGTGGCGATCTGCGTCATCACGTCGACCGGGTTGCTGGCGACCAGCAGCACGGCGTCGGGTGCCGCCTTCAGCACCTCCGGAATGATGGCGCCGAATACCTTGGCGTTGCGTTCCAGCAGTTCCAGCCGGGTTTCGCCCGGCTTCTGGGCGACGCCGGCCGACAGCACGACCACCCCCGCCCCCTCCAGCGCGGCATAGGAGCCGGCGCGGACGGTGACGGCATGGGTGAAGGGTACGGCATGGGCGATGTCCTGCGCCTGGGCCTGGGCCAGCGCCTCGTTCATGTCGACCAGCACGACCTCGCTCGCCGCACCGGTGGTCACCATGGCGAAGGCGGCGGTGCTGCCGACGAACCCGGCCCCGACGATTCCGACCTTCATGAACAGGCTCCTTTGCGCAGGTTGACGACTGGTCCGGCGGACAGCTTGGCGGCGGTCGGTGCCCCACCGCAAGGCGCAAGGCGCCAACTCCCCCTTGTTTTCGTCCCTCTGCTCGTTTTCAACGGGCGCGACGAAACGCCCCCTTGCCCAATGGTCATACCAGCCCGTAATGTTGCGCCGCAGCAAATGGCGGGGATGAAAGTCCGAGCTTGCGCTGTTCGTCATCAAAATCGTCGGCATCCCGTGGCAGACTGGGGCCGGCGCCTTTTCCCAGCACCGGATCCGGTCATGACCGTTCGCAACCTCGACAAGCTGTTCAAGCCCGCCTCGATCGCCCTGATCGGCGCCAGCCGCAAGCCCGGAACGGTGGGGGCCGTGGTGGCCCGCAACCTGTTCCAGGCCGGATTCGACGGCCCGGTGATGCCGGTCAACGCGACCGAGCGCGCGGTGGAAGGGGTGCTGACCTACAAAACGGTGGACAGCCTGCCGATCACGCCGGACCTGGGCGTCATCTGCACCGCCCCCGACACGGTGGCGGCGACCATCGACGCGCTGGGCAAGCGCGGGACCAAGGCCGCCATCGTCATGACCAACGGCATGTCGGCCGAACAGACGCAGGCGATGCTGGAAACGGCGAAGCCCTATCTGATGCGGGTGCTGGGACCGAACAGCCTGGGCGCCATGGTACCGGGCCGCGGCATGAACGCCAGCTTCGCGCCGGTGGCGCCGCGCAAGGGCGACGTGGCGCTGGTGGCGCAGAGTTCCATGGTGCTGACCTCGGTCGCCGACTGGGCGACGTCGCGCGGCATCGGCTTCTCGCATCTGGTGTCGCTGGGCGACCGCGGCGACGTGGATTTCGGCGATCTGCTGGACTATCTGGCCTCCGACGTCACGGTGCGCGCCATCCTGCTCTATATCGAGAGCATCACCCACGCCCGCAAATTCATGTCGGCCGCCCGCTCCGCCTCGCGCCAGAAGCCGGTGATCGTCATCAAGGCCGGCCGCTCCGACGAGGCGCAGGAGGCCGCGGCGTCGCACACCGGGGCGCTGGCGGTGTCGGACGCCGTCTATGACGCGGTGTTCCGCCGGGCCGGCGTGCTGCGGGTGAACGATCTGGCCGAGCTGTTCGACGCCGCCGGCACGCTGGGCACCGGGGTGCCGATCACCGGCGACCGGCTGGCGATCCTGACCAACGGCGGCGGCATGGGCGTGATGGCCACCGACAAGCTGATCCAGGCCGGCGGCCAGCTCGCCGCGCTGGCTCCGGAGACGCAGGAGGCGCTGGCCAAGGCACTGGGTCCGCAGCCGGCCGGCGCGCCCTTCCGCAATCCGCTGCGCATCGGTGCCGACGCCACGCCCAAACGCTATGCCGAGGCGCTGAACGCGCTGATGCAGGACACCGGCAACGACGCGGTTCTGGTCCTGCACTGCCCGTCCGCCCTGACCGATAGCGAGGCCATCGCCCAGGCGGTGGCGGAGACGGTACAGGCCAACAAGGGGCGCCGCCACCCGGTGCTGACCAGCTGGATCGGCGACCAGTCGGCGATGGAGGCGCGCAAGCTGTTCGCCGATGCCCGCATCCCGACCTACAACGGCCCGTCCGACGCGGTGCGCGCCTTCATGCATCTGGTGCGCTACCGCCGCAGCCAGCAGCTTCTGATGGAGACCCCGCCGTCGGTTGCGGAGGATTTCCAGCCAGACGAGATCACCGTGAAGAAGGTGGTCTCCCGCGTCATGGCCGAGAAGCGCGAGTGGCTGAGCGAGTTCGAGGCCAAGCGCGTGCTGGCGGCCTACGGCATCCCGGTGGTCGACACCCGCGTCGCCGAGACGCCGGAGGAGGCGGCCAACGCCGCCCGCGTCATCGGCGGGCCGATCGCGCTGAAGATCCTGTCGCACGACATCACCCACAAGTCCGACGTCGGCGGCGTCGCGCTGGGGCTGACCAGCCCGGAGGACGTCAAGGCCGAGGCCGAGGCGATGCTGGGCCGCGTCGCCGAGCTGGCGCCCGAGGCGCGGATCGAAGGCTTCACCGTGCAGGAGATGGCCGTCCGCCCCGACGCCTATGAGCTGATCGTCGGCATGACCGAGAACGAGATGTTCGGCCCGGTCCTGCTGTTCGGCGAGGGCGGCATCGGCGTGGAGGTGGTGGAGGATTACGCGCTGGCCCTGCCGCCGCTGAACATGAAGCTGGCGGCCGAGCAGATGAGCCGCACCCGCATCCACCGCCAGTTGCAGGGCTATCGCTCGCGCGCGGCGGTCGATCTGGACGCGGTGGCGCTGACGCTGAACAAGGTCAGCCAGCTGGTGGTCGATTTCCCCGAGATCGCGGAGATGGACATCAACCCGCTGCTGGCCGACGCCGACGGCGTGCTGGCGCTGGACGCCCGCATCAAGGTCGGCGTGCCCGTGTTGGCGGGGGCGGCGCGGCTGGCGATCCGGCCATACCCGAAGTCGCTGGAAGACCGCATCACCATCAAGGACGGCCGCCAGTTCTTCGTCCGCCCGATCCTGCCAGAGGATGAGCCGCTGGTGCATCATCTGGTGGAGAACCAGACGGCCGAAGACCTGCGCCTGCGCTTCTTCGCGCCGCTGAAACGGCTGTCGCACCAGGCGGCGGCCCGGCTGACCCAGATCGACTATGACCGCGAGATGGGGCTGATCGCCGTCGGCCCCGACCCGCAGACCGGCGAGACCATCATGTATGGCGTGGTGCGCATCACCGCCGACCCCGACAACCGCCGCGCCGAATATGCGGTGATGGTGCGGTCCGACATGAAGGGCCAGGGGCTGGGCTATATCCTGATGAACAAGATCCTGGATTATGCCCGCTCGCGCGGCATCCGGGAGGTCTATGGCGAGGTTCTGCGCGAAAACACCAACATGCTGAACATGTGCCGCGCCCTGGGTTTTGTCCGCAAGGAGAACCTGGACGAGCCCGGCGTGGTGGAGGTGCGGATCGAGCTGGGTGGCGGGCTGGCTGCCTGAGGGTTCTTATACCGGCGGTTGACTATGGATCGGGATGAGGCAATATCAGGCTTGGCGGGCAGAGGCTGCAATCCCCTGCCCGCCGGCCCGATCCTTACCGGAAGAGGTCAAGCAACCGCTTGACGATCTCCAGCACGAGGATCAGGAGCTTGAGGATATGGATCATCCTCTTCACTCCTCGTAAGCGGCGGGGATGGCGGCCAGTCCGCCATCCCGTCCGCGCCGCCACTGTGGCGCACGCATAGGTATTGCGGAAGCGCTTTCGCTCGCAAAATCAGGTATTTTAGGGGCTGCGGCACGCCGTCGCGGCGGCGGCCTACCCGTCCCTTACAGCCAGCCGCGCCGGCGGAAGTACCAGAGCGGGACCACCGCCGACAGCACCATCAGCAGGATGGCCATGGGATAACCGAAGTCCCAGTCCAGTTCCGGCATGTGCTTGAAATTCATGCCATAGGCCGAGGCGATCAGCGTCGGCGGCATCAGCGCCACCGAGACAACCGAGAAGATCTTGATGATGGCGTTCTGTTCGATGTTGATCAGGCCCAGCGTGGCGTCGAGCAGGAAATTCGCCTCATGCGCCAGGAAGCCGGCATGTTCGGTCAGGGAGCGCAAGTCGCGCGTCATCGTCTTCAGCGCGGTCTTCTGTTCCTTGTTCAGCCGGCCGCCGCTGACCGAGGTCATGAACACCACCAGCCGGTCGAGCCCGGCGAGGCTGTCGCGCACCTTGTGGGTGAGGTCGCCGGCCCGGCCGATGCCGCGCAGCACGTCCTGCAACTCGTCCGGCTTCTTGGCCGCCCTGCCGAAGCCGCCGCCATCCAGCGAATCGTCGAAGACACGGGCCGACAGCTCGTCGATGCGGCCGCCGACCAGTTCCAGCACGTCGGCCACCCGGTCGATCACCGCGTCCAGCAGACCGAACAGCGCGCTTTCCCCCGTCGCCAGCAGTTCCGGCTGGCGGACACAGCGGGCGGCGAAGGTGATGACCGGCAGCGGTTCGGTGTAGCGCAGGGTGATGAGTTGGCGCGGGGTCAGCACGAAGGTCAGCTCGCCCTGCTCCGGATGGGGCGAGGTGGCGCGCGAGATGATGGGAGAGGTCATGTAGATCCCCTCCCCCTCGACATAGAGCTGGCTGGAGGCCTCGATCTCCTTCATCTCCTCGCGCGTCGGCAGGTCGCAGCCGATCAGCGTGCCGACATGGGCTCGCTCCGCTTCCGTCGGGCGCAGAAGATCGATCCAGACCGCGCCGACCGGCAAGTCCTCGCCGAGTTCCAGCGGCTGGCGCACCACCCGCCCGTCTTCGGCACGGGCATGGACGGTGATCAAAGGGCAGCCCCGATCAGAGCCTCTGCCGGCACCGGTGCGCCGGCGGCGCGGCAGGCGGCGGCCAGCGTGTTCAGCATCAGGCAGGCGATGGTCATCGGGCCGACGCCGCCGGGGACGGGCGTGATGGCGCCGGCGACCTTCACCGCCTCGTCGAAGGCGACGTCGCCGACCAGACGGGTCTTGCCCGGCTCCGCCGCCGCGACGCGATTGATACCGACGTCGATCACCGTGGCGCCGGGCTTGATCCAATCGCCGCGCACCATCTCCGGCCGGCCGACCGCCGCGACCAGGATGTCGGCGCGGCGGCATTCCGCCGGCAGATCCACGGTGCGGGAATGGGCCATCGTCACCGTGCAGTCGGCCTGCAGCAGAAGCTGGGCCATCGGCTTGCCGACGATGTTGGAGCGGCCGAGCACCAGCGCCCGCTTGCCCTTCAGGTCGCGGCCCAGCGTGTCGCGGATCAGCAGCAGGCTGCCCAGCGGGGTGCAGGGCACGATGGCGCCCGGCTGACCGGTGGCGAGCAGGCCGGCATTGACGACGTGGAAGCCGTCGGCGTCCTTTTCCGGAACGATGCGGGCCAGCACCTTCTGAGTGTCGATGTGCTTGGGCAGCGGCAGTTGGACGAGGATGCCGTGCACCGCCGGATCGGCGTTCAGCCGGTCGATCAGCGCCAGCAGGTTGGCTTCCGCCATGTCGGCCGGCTCGTGATGGTCGAAGCTGTTCATGCCGAGTTCGACCAGCGCCCGCTCCTTGGAGCGGACATAGACCTGGCTGGCCGGATCCTCGCCCACCAGCACGACGGCCAGACCGGGGGTGACGCCATGGCTGGCCTTCAGCGCCGCCACGCCGTCCGCCACCCGCGCACGCAGGCCGGCCGCAAAGGCCTTGCCGTCGATGATCTTCGCGTCCGCCATGCTACTCTCCACCCTCGCTACCCACATCGTCGATCAGGGGCGACAGCCGCGCCAGCAATGCCGCCGGGTCGCCCGCCACATGCAGAATCTTGTTCCGGTCGGTGGCGCCGGCCACCACCGTCAGGCTGGTCTTGGGCAGTTTCCATGCCTTCGACAACAGTTTTATGACGGCCTCGTTGGCTTTGCCGTTTTCCGGCACCGTCGTGACCGCCAGTTTCAGAACCTTCCCCCCACCAGCCTTGTCGGCCGTACCGGTCACCGCATTGCGCGACGCCTTGGGTGTCACCCGAAGCGCGACGCGCAGGCCGTCGGCCACCGCCTCGATGGGGGAGGATGCCGCCACGGTCAGAAGCGCGGCCAGTATTGCGCCAGCAGGTTCTGGATGAAGGAGATCGCCAGCAGCACGACGATCGGCGACAGGTCCAGCCCGCCCATGTTGGGCAGGACGCGGCGGATCGGGCGCAGCACCGGCTCGGTGATGCGGTACAGGAAATCCCCGATCAGATAGACCGCGCGGTTGCGCGTGTTCACCACGTTGAAGGCCACCAGCCAGCTGAGGATCGCCGACAGGATCAGGACCCAGAAGAACAGGTCCAGGATGGTGTTGATGAGCAAATACAGCGCGATCATGCCGGGCCAGCTCCAGTGCGGTTTTTGCGACGGCCGCGCGCAGCGCACTGCGCGACGGGCGCCAGCCTTTTCCGGGCACCCTAAGCATAAGCGCGGAGGCCTGTCCAGTACGGCGGCCCGCCGATCGCCCGAGCGGCCTGCGGCGGATCGGCCGTCCTATGCCCCTTCCTGCGCCATCCCACACCCACTTCATTTTTTCTGAATCAAGCGCTTGACAGCACCCCCCGTCATGGACAATATCCGCGCCACGCCGGGGCGACGAAGACGCCACGGTGTGAGTGTGGGGCCGTAGCTCAGCTGGGAGAGCGACGCGTTCGCAATGCGTAGGTCGGGAGTTCGATCCTCCTCGGCTCCACCATTTTCCCCTTCTCCGGAAGGGTGAGACAAGTTGATGGATCGTCAGCGGGCGTTACCGGGAACGGCATCTGGCCCGCTTTTTTGTGTTCGCGCGTCAGGCCGGCAGCAGGTCGCGCCGGCGGACCGGATGGCCCGCCGGTGAGTTCGGTCGCCCCGGTTACATCCTCAGCCGTTCTCCGCCAGCACCGATCCCGCGAGGTAGAGCGAGCCGCAGATCAGCACGCGCGCCGGGCCATTGCGGCCGGCAACCAGATCGGCCAGGGCGGCGTTCACGCTGTCGGCGGCGCCGTGGTCGCGGATGCCGCAGAGCTTGGCGGTCTCGCAGGACTCCTCGGCGGTAAAGCTGGCCTCCTCGCCCGGGATCGCCACCGCGCGCAGGGCATGGGTGAAGGGAGCCAGCGGGCCCAGGAACTCGAACGGGTCCTTGCTGGACAGCATGCCGTAAATCAGCAGAAGCGGCAGGGCGGGGCTGCCGCCCGATCCCTCATTGGGCCGGCCGTCATTGGGTTGGCCGCGCGACCAGTCGACCGCCTGACGGGCCAGGACCTCGCCGGCCGAATCGTTGTGGCCGCCGTCCAGCCACAGTTCCCAGCCCGGCGGCAGGCTCTCGGCCAGCGGGCCGCGGGTCAGGCGCTGCAGACGTCCCGGCCATTCGACGGTGGCGAGGCCGCGGCGCACCGCGTCGTCGTCCACCGCCAGCGGCAAATGGTCGAGACAGGCGATGGCGACGCCGGCATTGGTGATCTGGTGGACGCCGGCCAGCCCCGGCATCGGCAGGTCGAGCTTGCGCTTCGCGCTCTCGAAGCGGAAGCCGTCCGGACGCTCCTCCACCGACCAGCTCTGGATCGGCGCGTCGATGGCGTTGGCGCGCAGCTTCAGCACCTTCAGCGCGTCGGCTTCCGGCTGCGGGGCCAGCACCACCGGGACGTGGGGCTTGAAGATGCCGGCCTTCTCGCTGCCGATCTCCATCAGCGACTCGCCCAGGAACTGACGGTGGTCGTAGGAGATGCGGGTGACCGCCGTCACCGCCGGCTTGTCCACCACGTTCGTGGCGTCCAGCCGCCCGCCCAGCCCGGTTTCCAGCAGGACCACGTCGGCCGGCACGCGGGAGAAGGCGAGGAAGGCGGCGACCGTCGTCACCTCGAAGAAGGTGATCGGGTTGCCGGCGTTGGCAACCTCGCACTCCTCCAAAAGGGCGGCCAGATGGTCGTCGTCGATCAGCCGCCCACCCTGATGCCCGCCCAGGCGGATGCGCTCGTGGAAGCGGACGAGGTGCGGCGAGGTGTAGACATGGACACGGTATCCAGCGGCCTCCAGCATCGCGCGCAGGAAGGCGATCGTCGATCCCTTGCCGTTGGTGCCGGCGACATGGACCACCGGCGGCAGCTTCCGCTCCGGATGGTCCAGCGCCGCCAGCAGACGGCGCACCCGGTCCAGAGACAGGTCGATGACCTTGGGATGAAGCCCCTTCAGTCGGTCCAGCACCGGGTCGGAACGGGTCGCGGCTGGGCGGGTGAGTGGAAGGGCGGCATCGATCATGATCGTCTCTGGTCGGATGGACGGGGGGTGCCGGTCAGTCGTCGCCGGCCTGGACGGGAGCCGCCGGCTGGGAGGACGCCTGCTGCGTCGCCGCCGGCTGGGCCGCGGTCGCCTGGGTGGCCGGCTGCGTGACCGGCTGCGTCGCCGACTGGGGCAACTGGGCCGGCTCGCCGTCGGCCGCCTGGGCGGCGGACAGATCGATGTCCTCCGCCACCGCGTCGAGGCGCGGCGTCATCAGCAGGCCGATGGTGCGGACCAGCGTCGGGCGCAGGTCGCGGCGGTGGACGACCATGTCGACCATGCCGTGTTCCATCAGATATTCGGAGCGCTGGAAGCCTTCCGGCAGAGTCTCGCGGATGGTGCTCTCGATCACGCGGGCGCCGGCGAAGCCGATCTGCGCGCCCTTCTCGGCGATGTGGATGTCGCCCAGCATGGCGAAGCTGGCGGTGACGCCGCCGGTGGTCGGGTCGGTCAGCACGACGATGTAGGGCAGGCCGGCTTCCTTGACCATCTCCACCGCGATGGTGGTGCGCGGCATCTGCATCAGCGACAGGATGCCTTCCTGCATGCGCGCCCCGCCCGACGCCGGCACGACGATCAGCGGCGCGTTCTTCGCCACCGCCAGACGGGCAGCGGTCAGCAGCCCTTCGCCGACGGCGATGCCCATCGACCCGCCCATGAAGCCGAAGTCGAAGGCGGCGACCACGGCGGCATGGCCGCCGATCCGGCCCTCGCCCACCACAATGGCGTCGGTGCGGCCGGTCTTGGTCTGGGCTTCCTTCAGGCGGTCGGTGTAGCGCTTCTGATCGCGGAACTTCAGCGGGTCGGCGACCGACTTCGGCAGCTCGACACCCTCATAGGCGCCGTCGTCGAACATCGACTCCAGCCGCTTGACCGGGTCGAGCCGCATGTGGAAGCCGCAATGCTGGCAGACGTGCAGGTTCTCTTCCAGCTCGCGGTGGAACAGCATCGACTCGCAGCTCGGGCACTTGTGCCAGAGGTTGTCGGGCACTTCCTTGCGGGCGTAGAGCGCGCGGATCTTGGGACGGACGTAGTTGGTAAGCCAGTTCATGGAACGCCTTTCAACGACATGGCGGTACGCCGAAGCCCGGCGGCGGCTGGACTTCTGGTCCGTGCCGCACCGGGCTCTTCAGCCGTTCGTCGCCATGAGCGATCGTGTTGCAGGTGTCGTAAAGCTGTTTGCCGTCGTTGTAAACCGTCCGTCCCTCAGCCCCGCGCCGCGCGCACCCCGGCGGCCAGTTCGCCGACGAAGCCCAGGACATCCTCGACCGTGCCCGGCTTGACACCACCGGACGCGTCCAGCCCATCGGCCAGACGGGTGACGATGGCGGAGCCGACCACGGCGGCGTCGGCGACGCGGGCGACCTCGGCCGCCTGATCCGGCGTCTTGATGCCGAAGCCGACGGCGACCGGCAGGTCGGTGTGGCGCTTCAGCCGGGCGACCGCCGCGTCGATGGCGGTGTTCGACGCGCTGGCGGTGCCGGTGATGCCGGCGATCGACACGTAATAGACGAAGCCCGAGGTGTTGCGCATCACCATGGGCATGCGCGCCTCGTCCGTCGTCGGCGTCGTCAGGCGGACGAAGCTGACGCCGGCCTTCAGCGCCGGGATGCACAGTTCCTCATCCTCTTCCGGCGGCAGGTCGACGACGATCAGGCCGTCCACCCCGGCCTCGCGCGCGGCGGCCAGGAAGGGCTCCACCCCATAGGCGTAGATCGGGTTGTAATAGCCCATCAGGATGATCGGCGTGTCGGCATCCTGCTTGCGGAAGCCGCGGACCATCTCCAGCGTCTTGCGCACCGTCATCCCCGCCTTCAGCGCGCGCAGCGAGGAGGCCTGGATCGCCGGGCCGTCGGCCATCGGGTCGGTGAAGGGCATGCCCAGCTCGATCAGGTCGGCGCCGGCGGCCGGGAGGCCGTTCAGCACTGCCTGCGACACGGCGGGATCGGGGTCGCCGGCGGTGATGAAGGTGACCAGACCGGCGCGCCCCTCCGCCTTCAGCGCTTTGAACCGGCGGGCGATGCGGCCATCGGCCAAGATGTCGGCACTCACAGTTCCACTCCCAGATGCTTGGCGACGGAGAAGATGTCCTTGTCGCCGCGGCCCGACAGGCACAGCACCATCAGGTGGTCCTTGGGCAATTTCGGTGCGCGCTTGATCACCTCGGCAAGGCCGTGGGCGGATTCCAGCGCCGGGATGATGCCCTCGGTGCGGGCGCAGAGCTGGAAGGCGTCCAGCGCCTCCTGGTCGGTGGCATAGGCGTATTCGACGCGGCCGACGTCATGCAGCCAGCTGTGCTCCGGCCCGATGCCGGGATAGTCGAGGCCGGCGGAAATCGAGTGGCCTTCCAGAATCTGGCCGTCCTCGTCCTGCAACAGGTAGGTGCGGTTGCCGTGCAGCACGCCCGGACGGCCGCCGTTGATCGAGGCGGCATGGTCGAGCGGCCCCTTCTCGATGCCGCGGCCGGCGGCCTCGACGCCGATCATCTGCACCGACGGCTCGTCGAGGAAGGGGTGGAACAGGCCGATGGCGTTCGATCCGCCGCCGACGCAGGCGACCAGGCTGTCGGGCAGGCGGCCTTCCTGCTCCTGCATCTGGGTGCGCACCTCGTCGCCGATCACCGACTGGAAGTCGCGGACCATGGCGGGATAGGGATGCGGGCCGGCGGCGGTGCCGATGATGTAGAAGGTGTCGGAGACGTTGGTGACCCAGTCGCGCAGCGCCTCGTTCATCGCGTCCTTCAGCGTGCCGCTGCCCGACGTCACCGGGCGGACTTCGGCGCCCAGCAGCTTCATGCGGAAGACGTTGGGCTGCTGGCGGGCGATGTCGGTCTCGCCCATGTAGATGACGCAGGGCATGTTGTAGAGCGCGCAGACCGTCGCGGTCGCCACGCCATGCTGGCCGGCGCCCGTCTCGGCGATGATGCGGGTCTTGCCCATGCGCCGGGCCAGCAGGATCTGGCCGATGCAGTTGTTGATCTTGTGCGCGCCGGTGTGGTTCAGCTCCTCGCGCTTGAAGTAGATCTTGGCGCCGCCCAGCTGCTCGGTCAGGCGCTCGGCGTAATAGAGCGGGTTGGGGCGGCCGACATACTGCTTCAGCTGCTGGCGCATCTCGCCTTCGAAGGCGGGATCGGCCCGCGCCTCGCGATAGGCCTTCTCGACCTCCAGGATCAGCGGCATCAGCGTCTCGGCGACGAAGCGGCCGCCAAAGATTCCGAAATGCCCGCGCTCGTCGGGACCGGAGCGGTAGGTGTTCAGTTTGGTCATCGTCTGCGGCACTGCCTGAAGTCGAAGGGAAGCTGGAGTCAAGTGGGCGGCATCGGGTCCGGACACCGGCCAAGCGCGACACCATACCGGCGGGACGCGCCGATTTGAAGCGCCGGGCCGCGAGCCCCCACGAAATCGACCCGCCCGGATCAGTCTGCATACATGGAGCGGGGCTTTGCAGCGGCAAGGCCGCACCCTTACACTGGCGCCTCCTTTATTGCGGAGCCTTCTTCCGATGACGCAGCGGACGCCGCCGTCGCTTCTCCCCACGGATGTCCAGCCGGTTCCTTGCCGGATTCTGGTGGTGGAGGACAGTCCGCTGAACCAGATGCTGGTCACCGCCATCCTGGCCCAGGCCGGCCACCGGACCGACACCGCCAACAACGGGCTGGAGGCGGTGATGGCGGCGCAGGCCGGCGGCTATGACCTGATCCTGATGGATCTGTCGATGCCGGAAATGGACGGGCTGACCGCCACCCGGCTGCTGCGCGACCTGCCGGGACCGGCCGGCCGGGTTCCGGTGGTCGCCATGACCGCCGACACCGACGAGGCCGACCGTGTCCGCTGCCAGGATGCCGGCATGAACGATCATGTCGCCAAGCCGGTGGACCGGGTGCTGCTGCTGGAAACCGTGGAGAAGTGGCTGCGGGCGCCGCCGGACCGGTCGGCCGGCTTCGGCCCCTGCGCCCAGGCGGCGCCGGCGGCGGCGGGCGAGGTGCTGGACCGCGAGGTGCTGGCCCAGCTGGCCCAGGATCTGGATGCGGAGCTGCTGGCCGACGTGCTGCGGCAGTTCGTGGAGGAGACGCGGGAACGGGTGGCGCGCATCGCCGGGGAGACCGACCGCGCCGTTCTGACGCGCGAGGCGCACACGCTGAAAAGCACCGCCGGGACCTTCGGCGCCCGCGCCCTGTGCAGCGCCGCCCGCGCGCTGGAGATGGCATGCCGGGCATCCGTCGCGGAGGCGAAGGGGGCAAAGGAAGATGGCACGGGAGACGGGGCGGCGGACGCGGTGGAGAGGCTGCGCGGCGAGATTCCCCAACTGGCCGGGGACGCCATCGCGGCCTACCGCGCCGCCGGATATCCGGTCTGACTCAGTTCGGACAGGTCACTCGACGACGCTGATGTTCACCGCGGAATCCTTGCCGTTGGTGCCGCGGGCGACCTCGAACTGGACGCGCTGGCCTTCCGACAGGGCATGCAGGCCGGAGCGCTGCACCGCGGTGATGTGAACGAACACGTCCTTCGAACCGGCCTCCGGCGCGATGAAGCCGTACCCCTTGGTGGTGTTGAACCATTTGACGGTGCCGTTTGTCATGGGCCTCCCCCTAGTCACTGCGAAGCGGATCTTTGGCAAACCATGGGTCCGGAATCGCCGGCATCGGCCGCGCCGTGAGGCCTGCCGGGCAAGCGGAACCAAGACATTGTGCGGGGAGGCTAGCCGCATGCTGTGGTTGCGGGCAATTCCATCTCACGGCATAGGTCTAACGACGGCCGACTTCAGAGTGGAATTACGACCAAGGCGGCAAGGCTTGGTCGAAGAGTATTAGCCCGTTTCTTGTATGTGTGCGCGGTGAAGCAAGAAACCCTTGCCGAAATAAAGGCTTAGATCGGTTCGCGGGAGATCGGAATCGATCCGAGGCGTGTCTCCGATCGACCAGGGACGCTACAGCTTCCCTTCCGCCTGCCAGGCCAGGCGTTTGCGGTAGATTGTCGAGGCGCTGATCTGCAGCAGGGCGGCGGCGCGCGGGATGTTGCCGTCGCAGGCGGCGATGGCGTCCTCGATGGCGTCCTTCTCCACCTCCCACAGCGGCTTGATGGAGTCCGGGGAGGGCGGGACATGCGGGCGTGGAACCGGAAGGGCGCCGGCCGGCGCGGCGGCGGCATGGGCCGGGACCGGCTGCGGTGTGCCGAGCGGCGGCGGCAGCATCTCCGGCATCACCGTGTCGCCATCATGCAGCACGGCGACGATGCGCACGACGTTCTGCAGCTGGCGGACATTGCCCGGCCAGTGGTAATGGCGCAGCGCCTGTTCCGCCTCGGGCGAGAAGCGGGTGAAGCCCTTCTTCTCCTCCTTCGCGAACTCCGCCAGATAGTGGCGGGCGATCTCCAGCACGTCGTCCTCGCGCTCGCGCAGCGGCGGCAGGTGGATGGGGATGACGTGCAGGCGATAGTACAGATCCTCGCGGAACCGCCCCTCCTCCACCTCGCGCAGGGGATCGCGGTTGGTGGCGCAGACGATGCGCAGGTCGACCTTCTCCAGCTTCGACCCGCCGACGGGGGTAAAGGTTCCGGTCTGGATGAAGCGCAGCAGCTTGGTCTGCAGGTCGGGCGCCAGTTCGCAGATCTCGTCCAGGAACAGGGTGCCGCCGTCGGCGCGCGCGGCCGCGCCCTCGCGGTCCGACACCGCCCCGGTGAAGCTGCCCTTCACATGGCCGAAGATCTCGCTTTCCATGAGATCCTTCGGGATCGCGCCGCAGTTGATGGCGATGAAGGGGCGCGAGGCGCGCTGGCTCTGGCGGTGGATCGCCTCGGCGCAGACCTCCTTGCCGGTGCCGGATTCGCCGGTGATGAAGACGGTCGCGCGCGAGGAGGCGGCGCTGTCGACGATGCGGTAGACCGCCTGCATCGCCAGCGACGATCCGATGAAGCCGTGATAGCGGGCGCGGTTCAGGTCCTTCTCGAAGGTGTCGACCAGCTGGGCCAGCCGCAGCCGCTCCATCGCGTTGCGGACCGTCACCACCAGCCGGTCGGCGGAGAAGGGCTTCACCAGGAAATCATAGGCGCCGTAGCGCATCGCCTCCACCGCCGCCTTCACGGAACCGTGGGCGGTGATGACGATGACGGCGCAGGGCAGCGCCTGGGCGTCGATGCGTTTCAGCACCTCCATCCCGTTCATGTCCGGCAGCTGCAGATCCAGCAGCACGACCATCGGCGCGCCGTCGTTCAGCTGCGCCAGCGCGTCGGCCCCGGTCTCCACCGAAATGACGGTGTGGGATTCCTTTTTCAGGTATTCCGCATAGACACGGGCCAGCGACGGCGTGTCTTCGATCAGCAGGACGGGAATGGCACCGGGCGGCATGCTGGTGGCGACACGCGAGAGGTGGGACGGGGCAGCTCCTATTGTCTAACAGATAATTCTGAAAATCCCACCCTTACGCGCATGGCCGGCCGCGCGAACACATCGAAATCGCTGTCGGAAAGAGTGTGTCGCGGCTCCGCCGCTTGCCGGGGGCGCCGCGATGAACTATCAGCAGCGGGCAGGAGACGTCGGGAAACGGGCGTCTGAATACGGGCGGCGGGAAGAGGGGGTTCGCCATGGCCGATCACGCCATTCTGGCCGGCAAGCGCGTGCTGCTGGTCATCGCCGGCGGCATCGCCGCCTACAAGAGCCTGGAGCTGATCCGCCGCCTGCGCGAACGCGGCGTGACGGTGCGCGCGGTGCTGACCGAGGCCGGCGCCCGCTTCGTCACCCCGTTGTCGGTACAGGCGCTGACCGAGGATACCGTCTACCGCGACCTGTGGTCGCTGACCGACGAGTCGGAGATGGGCCACATCCGCCTGTCGCGCGAGGCCGACCTGCTGGTGGTGGCGCCGGCCACCGCCAACCTGCTGGCGCGCATGGCCGCCGGCATGGCCGACGATCTCGCCGCCACCGTGCTGCTGGCCACCGACAAGCCGGTGCTGGTCGCCCCGGCGATGAATGTGCGCATGTGGCAGCATGCGGCGACCCAGGCCAACATGGCGCTGCTGGAAAGCCGTGGCGTGCGGCGCATCGGCCCGAACGACGGGGTGATGGCCTGCAACGAATACGGCCCCGGCCGCATGGCCGAGCCGATGGAGATCGTCGAGGCCATCGCCGGCGTCTTCGCCGCGGAGTCCCACCGTCCGCTGGCCGGCCGCCGCGCCATCGTCACCAGCGGTCCGACGCACGAGCCGATCGACCCGGTGCGCTACATCGCCAACCGCTCGTCGGGCAAGCAGGGGCACGCCATCGCCGCGGCGCTGGCGGCGCTGGGGGCCGAGGTGACGCTGGTCAGCGGCCCGACCCGCCTGCCCGACCCCGCCGGCTGCCGCGTCGCTCACATCGAGACGGCGCGGGAGATGCTGGCGGCCTGCGAGGCGGCGCTGCCGGCCGACATCGCGGTCTGCGCCGCCGCGGTGGCGGACTGGCGCGTCGACGGCGCCGGTGACCGCAAGCTGAAGAAGGACGGCGGCGCTCCGCCGGCCCTGGCCCTGACCGAAAACCCCGACATCCTCGCCACCCTGTCCAGGCCCGGCGAGCGCCGCCCGGCGCTGGTGGTCGGCTTCGCGGCGGAGACCGGCGACGTGCTGGCCTATGCCACCGCCAAGCGCGCCCGCAAGGGCTGCGACTGGATCGTCGCCAACGACGTCTCCCCCGGCACCGGCACCTTCGGCGGTAGTGACAACACCGTCCACCTGATCCGCGCCGACGGCGTCGAGTCCTGGCCGACCATGCCCAAGGACGCCGTCGCCACCCGGCTGGCCGAGGCGGTGGCGGAGTATTTCACGGGGAAGTAGCGTCTACTTAGAGCCCCCACTCTGCGGTGCCCCCACCCTAACCCTCCCCCGCTCTCAGCGGACCTACGGTCCGCCTGCCGCGTCAGCACAAAGCAAAGCTTTGTGCGAGAGCTAGGCGGGGGAGGGGACAAGCGCTTGTACGGGAAAGCGGCGGCAGTCCCTCCCCCGCCCAGCGGGGGAGGTTAGGTGGGGGCAATCGTAAGCCTGAACGTCAACACCACAGGACCTACCCATGCCTCCCACCGTCGCCTTCCTCCGCCTGCCCGGCAACGACGACCTGCCGCTGCCCTCCTACGCCACTGAAGGAGCCGCCGGGTTCGACCTGCGCGCCGCGGTGCCGGCCGACGCTCCCGTCGTGCTGGCGCCCGGCAGGCGGGTGCTGGTGCCGACCGGTTTCGCCGTCGGGCTGCCGGCGGGGTGGGAGATGCAGATCCGGCCGCGCTCCGGATTGGCGGTGAAGAACGGCGTCACGGTGCTGAACACGCCGGGCACCGTCGATTGCGATTACCGCGGCCCGGTCGGCGTCTGCCTGATCAATCTGGGCGAGGAGCCCTTCACCATCGCCCGCGGCGATCGCATCGCCCAGGCGGTGATCGCCGAGGCGCCGCAGGCGGCGCTGGTCGAGGTCGCCTCGCTGGACGAGACCGCGCGCGGCGCGGGTGGCTTCGGCTCCACCGGCGTCGCCTGACTTCCCCCTCCCCCGCCCCGCTTTCTATGGCATGATCGGCAAGCCGATCGGGGCATGATCACCCAGCCGGTCGGGGCATGATCACCCAGCCGGTCGGGGTAGGAACGGCAGCGGGCGAGGGGGTGGGCATGCGGAGTCCCCGGCGGTTCCTGGGGCGGAGCGTGGCGTTCCGCATCCTGGCGGGGTTGACGGTCATCGGCGGATTGGCCGCGGCGACCAGCGTCGTCGCCGTCTCGCTGTTCTCGCGCTTCCACCAGGGATACGAGCAGATCGCCACCGCCAAGGTGCCGGGGCTGGTCGCCGCTGCCCAGCTGGTGCAGCAGAGCGGCGCCGTCGCCGCCATCGCCCCGGCCCTGGTCGCCGCGCCCGACCAGAACGCGCGCGACGCGGTGATGGCGCGGATGGACGGGCAGCTGGCGCGGCTGGAGGAGCTGACGGCCCGGCTGATCGCCCTTGGCAGCACCGGGGGCGGCCCCGGGGGAGGCGCGGTGCGCCATGCCGACCGGGCCGGGAACGGCCACGCCCAGAGCAGCAGGGCCGATCTGGGCGAGCTGGACCGCCGCAAGAACGAACTGGTCGGCACGCTGCTGACCCTGAACGCCCAGGTCCGGCAACAGCTGTCCCTCAACGCCGAGACCGGCGCCCGCGCCCAGGCGTTGGCCGCCCTGACCGCCCGGCTGGCGGCGGCCGGCACGCGGGAGGCCGACGCATCCTGGCCGATGGAGCTGCGGGCCGGCTTGCCGGACGCGGAGGCGGCTGATCGCAGCCGCGCGGCACTGGAGCGCTGGCGCAGCGAGCTGACCGGGGCGGCGACCACGCTGCTGGCGGCGCTAAGGTCCGACCGCGACGGCCAGCTCGACCGCTTCCGGGCCGACACCCGCACGGCGCTGGACAATGCCGCCGAGGCGCTGGCCCTGCTGCCGGCGGAGCGGGCGGCGCGGCTGGAACCGCTGCAGCGCGAGGTGGCGGAGCAGGCATTCGGCCCGTCCCCCCTGTTCACTCTGCGCGAGGCGGAGCTGTCGCTGCAACGGGCGATCAAGCGGTCGGCCGCGCGCAACCAGGCGGTATCGGACCAGCTGGTCGGCATCGTGTCCGACTATTTCCTGGCGGTGGAGCAGGACGTCGCCCGCCGGTCGACCGAGTTCGAGCGGGTGATCCGCGACGGCAAGCGGGCGGTGATCGCCATGGCGGTGCTGTCGATCCTGGGGGCCGCCGCCATCTTCGCCTACATCCACCGCAACGTGGTGGCGCGGCTGCGCCGGCTGCGAAGCGCGATGCAGGCGGTGGAGACGGCCGAGCCGGCAGGAATGTCGGATCCGTTGCCCGATCTGGACCTGCCCGCCGTCACCCCGGCCGGCAGCCGGGCCGATAATCGGGACGAGATCGGCGAGATGGCCCGCGCGCTGGCCTATTTCGTCACCGCCATCCGCGCCCGCGAAAGCGCGCTGGCCGAGGGCGAGCGCCGGCTGCGCACCATCCTGGAGCAGAGCCCGGTCGGCGTCTCCATCCGCCGCGCCGACGGCACCGTCGCCTTCGCCAACGCCCGCGCCGCCGAACTGGCCGGCCGGCCGCTGGAGGAATTCGTCGGCAGCCGCCATGCGCCGGCCCTGCCCGCCGGGGCAATCGGTCAGGGCGGCCAGGGCGGCCGGGAGCCGGAGAGCGGCGGCGTGCTGGTGCGCGATGCCGAGGCGGCGGTGGTCCGTCCCGACGGCAGCCGGGTCTGGGCGCTGAAGACGCTCCAGCGCACCAGCTTCGAGGGCGAACCGGCGGTGCTGGCCTGGAGCTACGACATCACCGCGCGCAAGCAGGCGGAAGAGGCGCTGCGCGCCGCCAAGGAGCAGGCGGAGATCGCCGCCCGGTCCAAGGCGGAATTCCTGGCGACGATGAGCCACGAGATCCGGACGCCGATGAACGGCGTGCTGGGCATGCTGGAGCTGATGGCGCTGACCCCGCTGGACGAGGAGCAGCGCACGCTGGTCTCCACCATGCGGGACAGCGGGGCGGCGCTGCTGCGGATCATCGACGACATCCTGGACCTGTCGAAGATCGAGGCGGGGAAGCTGGAACTGGAGGATCTCGACCTGCGCCCGGCCGAGCTGGTGGAGGGAGTGGCCGACCTGCTGGCGCCGCAGGCCCACCAGAAGGGGCTGGCGCTGATCTGCGACATCGACCGCTCGGTGCCGGAGCGGCTGCGCGGCGACTCCGGCCGGCTGCGCCAGATCCTGTTCAACCTGACCGGCAACGCCATCAAGTTCACCGACCGCGGCCGGGTGGTGCTGCGCGTCCATGGGGCCGACACCACCCGATCCGATCCGGACCATGTCCGCCTGCATGTGGCGGTGGAGGACAGCGGCATCGGCATCGGGCCGGAGGGGCAGGCCCGGCTGTTCCAGCCCTTCAGCCAGGCCGACAGCTCCACCACCCGGCGCTTCGGCGGCACCGGGCTGGGTCTGGCGATCTGCACCCGGCTGGTCGAACGGATGGGCGGGCGGATCGGCGTCGAATCGGCGCCCGGCCGCGGGTCGACCTTCTGGTTCTCGGTGGACCTGCCGCGCGCGGTGGAGCCGGCGCCCACCCCATCGCCCGCTCCGGCGCCGCTGGACGGCCTGTCCGTTCTGGTCGTCGACGAGGACGAGGTGCAGCGCGCGGTGCTGGCCCGCTATCTGGAGCAGGGCGGCGCGACCGTGACGACCGCCGCCATGATGGCCGATGCCGCATCGAAGCTTGGGCGCGGCGGATTCGGGCTGCTGGTCACCACCACGGCGCTGGCCGGGCGGCTGGAGCCGCTGGCCGGCGCCCGCTGTCCCGGCCTGCCGCGGCTTCTGCTGGGCGACGGGCGGCAGGGAGCCTCCGGGGCGGGGCCGGCAGGCGGCGGTACGGTCGCCTCTCCCCACACGGTTTCGGGCCAGATGGCGGGACTGGTGCAGCCGGTCCACCGCACCGCCCTGATCCGTGCCGCCGCGATCCTGACCGGCCGCAGCGCACCCGACGCCGCCGGCCCCGCCGTGGAGGCCCCCTGTCTGCCCTCCTGTCTGCCGTCGCCGGTTCCTGCCGAATCGGGCCCGATCCTGGTGGCGGAAGACCACCCGACCAACCAGCAGGTCGTGCTGCGCCAACTGCGCCGCCTGGGCTATGCGGCGGAGCTGACGGCCGATGGCGAGCAGGCGCTGGAGGCATGGCGGCGTGGACGGCACCGGCTGGTCATCACCGACTGCCACATGCCGGCGATGGACGGCTATGAATTGGCCCGCCGCATCCGGGCGGAAGAGGATGACGGGCTGCGGGACGGCGGACAGTGGCACACCCCCATCGTCGCCATGACCGCCAACGCCCTGTCCGGCGAGATGGAGCGCTGCCTTGCCGCCGGCATGGACGATTACCTCGCCAAGCCGGTGACGCTGGCCCAGCTCTCGCGTGTGCTCGCCCGCTGGCTCGACCCCCGCGCGGCTCCGGAGCCGCGGACGCCGGAGCCGTCGCCGGCACCGACAGAGGAGGAGGCGCTGCCGGTGCTCGACCTCGACCATGTGCGCGAGACCTTTGGATGCACGGGCGGCGGCGGCATGGGAGGGAGCGGGCTGGATGCCGGCACGCTCGACATGATGGACTTCTTCATCGAGACGACGCGGCCGACGCTGGAGCGGGTGCGGCAGGCCCTCGATGCCGGGGACATGGAGGAGGCGCGGGCCGCGGTCCATTCGGCGGCGGGTGCGGCGCGGACGGCGGGGGCGCGGGCGCTGGCCGCCGCCTGCAGCGCGCTGGAACGCGCCATCGTCGAGGCGCGCGCGTCGGATGTGGAACGGCACGCCCGCGCGATGGCCGCCGCCTTCCCGAAGGTCGAAAAGGCGATTCACGACCTGCGTCACACGAATGAGACGGTGCCCAGCCCGGAAGAGACCATGGCGTAACCGGACGTGCCGGAGCGAAAACTACCTGGGCGGGAAGGAAACCTCGAAAAGGCGCAAAGCGGACGGGTGTTCGCTTGTCGGTGGGAGAGGGCTGAACTACTCTGCGCCTCTTGATTCATTTCGACAGATTCGACCGGGCCAGCGACAAGCCCGGCGGTCCCGGGGGTGAAAAGCGTGGTCGGTCTCGCTGGCTTCTTTTGGAACAAGGAATCCCGGCGCCAAGCCGATCACGCCGCAGCAGACCGTGACCGTTGGCGGGCCATGCTGGCCGCCGCGCCGCACCCCTGGTGCGTCTGGACGGACCAGGGCGACAGCGCGTTATCGGACGAAGCCGCGGCCCTTCTGGGCATTTCCAGTGCCGACGAGCTGAGCGATTGCCTGACGGTGCCGGACCTCGGCCCCGCCCTCTCCCGCCTGCGCCGGGACGGCGAGCCCTTTCGCTGCGAGGCGGCGGCGCCCGACGGGCGGCGGCTGGTGCTGACCGGCCGGCGCGGACGGGCCGGCGATACCCATTGCGACGTGGTGTGGATCGAGGATGTGACCGTCGCCCGCGACGCCGCCAGCGATGCCACGCGGCGTCAGGAGCAGGCGACGGGGGCCGCGCGCTCCCGCCTTGCAGAACTGCAGGCGATGGCCGATGCGCTGCCGGTGCCGGTGTGGATGCGCGACCGCTCGCTGCGGCTGTCCTGGTGCAACCGCGCCTATGCCCGCGCCGTCGACGGCGATCCCGACATTGTGGTGACGGAGGGGCGGGAGCTGACCGCCGCCGGCCGGGCGCTGGCCGAACGGGCACGCAGCGGCGGCTTCGCCCAGTCCGACCGCGCCCCCGTGGTGATCGGCACCGAGCGCCGCCTGCTGGAGGTGACGGAGGCGCCGCTGCCGCTGACCGACGGCGGCGGCACGCTGGTGGTCGGCTATGCCCTCGACCTCACCCCGCTGGAGGAACTGCGCGGCGAGCTGGACCGCCACCTGACCGCCCATGCCGAGGTGCTGGAGCGGCTGGGCACCGCCATCGCCATCTTCGGCCCCGACACCCGCCTGACCTTCTTCAACCAGGCCTATGCCCGGCTGTGGGAGCTGGACGAGGCGTGGCTGCGCACCGAACCGACCAACGCCGAACTGCTGGAGGAGCTGCGCGCCCGCCGACGCCTGCCGGAATATGCCGACTACCAGACCTTCAAGCGCGAGCGGCTGACCCGCTACACCCATCTGGTCGAGCCGGTGGAGGAGATGCTGCACCTGCCGGACGGCACCACGCTGCGCCATCTGGCGGCGCCGCATCCGCAGGGCGGGCTGATCACCATCCTGGAGGACGTGACCAACACGCTGGCGCTGGAATCCTCCTACAACACGCTGATGGCGGTGCAGCAGGAGACGCTGGACAATCTGGCGGAAGGCATCGCCGTGTTCGGCGGCGACGGCCGGCTGAAGCTGTCCAACCCGGCCTTCGCCCGCATCTGGGATCTGGCCGACGGTGACCTGCACAGCGCACCGCACATCGCCGACGTGATCGAACGAATGCGCCCGCTGCTGGAGATGCCACCTGCGGACAAGGTTGCTGACAAGATCGCGGAAAAGGGTGCGGATCGGCCGGGCGAGGCCGCCACCTGGGAGGCGCTGAAGGAGGAGCTGATCGGCGCCACGCTGGAGCGCAGCGTCCGCTCCGGCCGGGTGGAGCGCAGCGACGGGTCGGTGGTGGAGTTCTCCACCCTGCCGCTGCCCGATGGGGCTGTGCTGAACAGCTATCTGGACGTGACCGACGGCGCCCGGCTGGAGACGGCGCTGCGCGCCTCCAACGCGGCGCTGGAGGCCGCCGACCAGTTGAAGAGCGAGTTCATCGCCAACGTCTCCCACCATCTGCGCACGCCGCTGAACGGCATCATCGGCTTCGCCGAGATGCTGGCGAACCAGTATTTCGGCGAACTGAACGACCGCCAGATGGAGTATGTCCGCAGCATGCTGACGGCCGGCCAGCGCCTGCTGGAACTGATCGACGACGTGGTCGACCTGACCAGCCTGGGGGCCGGCGTCACCACGCTGGACCGCGGCGCGGTCAACCTGCCCGACCTGCTCGAGTCGGTGGCCGGCCTGACCCGCGACTGGGCGCGGCGCGAGGGGCTGCGGCTGGAGGTGGTGGCGCCGGAGGCGTTGGGCGAGATGGAGGGCGACGGCAAGCGGCTGAAGCAGGCGCTGTTCACCCTGGTGGTGGGCGCCATCCGCAACCCGCCGTCCGACCGCCGCATCCGCTTGGCCGGCGAACGGCTGAACGGCAGCATCACCCTGTCGGTCAGCGGCGCCGCCGCGCCCGACGCCGACCCGCAGGGGGCGGCGGCGCTGGGCGTGTCGCTGGCCCGCAACGTGGTGGAACTGCATGGCGGCCGGCTGGAGCTGGACGAGACCGGCGCCGCCGGGGTCTACCGCAGCGCCCATGTCCGCTGCATCATGCCGGTGCGGGCCCCGGTGAACGGGGTGAAGGCGGAGTAAGATACTTCCCTCTCCCGGGGCGGGAGAGGGCATTTCACTCACGCGGCGCCCGGCACGCCCTTCGAGGTCGAGTATTCGAAGTGCAGCGCCTCGCCGGGATAGACCAGCGGGCGGATGGCGTGAGCGGCCTGCGCCGCTTCGGCGAAGCCGCAGAGGATCAGCTTCAGCTTGCCCGGATACGTCGCGATGTCGCCGATGGCGAAGACGCCCGGAACGTTGGTGGCGCAACCGGGCTGGGCCACCGCGATGTGGCTGCGCTCCAGATCCAGGCCCCAGTCGGCGATGGGACCGAGATTCATCGACAGTCCGAAGAAGGCGAGCAGCGCGTCGGCCGGCAGCGCCTTTTCCTCGCCGTCCAGCGTGGCGACGCGCACCGCGCTCAGCTGGCCGTTCTCGCCGTCCAGGCCGGACAGCTGGTAGGGCACCACCATCTCGACCCGCCCCTCGCGCACCAACGCTTCCATGCGGGCGACGCTTTCGGGCGCGGCGCGGAACTTCGGCCGGCGGTGGACGACATAGACGCGCTCCGCCACGTCGGCCAGCGAGATGGCCCAATCGACGGCGCTGTCGCCGCCGCCGGCGATCACCACCTTCTTGCCGGCGAAGTCCTGGCGGCGGCGCACCATGTAGAAGACCGACTTGCCCTCATACGCCTCCAGCCCGTCGAGCGGCGGGCGGTTGGGGCCGAAGGCGCCGCTGCCGGCGGCGATGATGACCGCCTGGGTGTCGATCTTGGTGCCGATGCTGGTCTCCACCAGCCAGCGCCCGCTGTCCTGGCGGGTCAGCTTCTCCACCTGCTGGCCCAGGTGATAGGTGGGCGAGAAGGGGGCGGCCTGCTCCGCCAGCCGGTCGATCAGGTCGGCCGCCTCGATGGAGGGATGGGCCGGAATGTCGTAGATCGGCTTTTCCGGGTAGAGCGCCGTGCACTGGCCGCCGACCATGTCCAGCGCGTCCACCACATGGCAGCGCATCTTCAGCATGCCGCATTCGAACACGGCGAACAGCCCGACGGGGCCGGCGCCGACGATGACGACATCGGTGGTGAGGACATCGTGGCTGGAGGCGGTCTGCGACATGAAAGCCAATTCCTTGAGACGGGGTGCCGGGTGGAGGATGATGCGGAAGGGTCGGCGAACGGTCCTTCCATTGTCCGCATTTCCCGGCCGGGTCAACCCCCCGCAAGGGGAAAGCGGTGCTGTGTCGCGTGCGAGGCAGAACGACGGACCGTCGAAGCCGGGAAACAATTTCGCATAAATTCGCTTAAATTTGTCGATTGCACGCGGCGGTGGCGAAGCGGAAAGTGAAGGTCGGCGGCGGATGACCGGGCTTTCTTTGCCTGGAGGCCGGTCGGGTGGAGGCCCGGAATGAAGGAACTTCGGTGTCTGGTCTTCACCGACCAGGAGGTGGTGCGGGCGGTGCTGGACCGCCGGCGGCGGGTGAAGGACACACTGCCGGTCGGCACCGTGTCCAAGATCGTCTATCACCGCAACGAGGGGCCGGAGCAGGAGGGCATCGAAACCCGCCTGAGCATCACCGACGACGACGGTGCGGTGACCGAGCTGGTGCTGGCCGAAACCGAGGTGACGGCGGCGCTGGTCGGCTATTGCATGGGCCGGCGCATCCCCCTGCCGGTGGCGTCCGACAAGATGCTGCACCTGATCAACGGCGCGCTGACGCTGATGATCACCATGAACTTCAACAAGGCGCCGCGGCTGGTGGTGGCCGGCGCGGCAGAAGGCGCCGGATCGGGAGCGGCCGACCGGCTGTCGCCCAAGCGGCGGATCGGCCGGTAAGGATCGGTCGGTAGGCCTGCCGCCGACCCACCCCTCTTTCCGGCTTGCGGGCGGGCGGCGGCTTCGCACAGTATCCGCGCCATGTCGGACACTCCCCACCATACCGTCACCCTCCCGCTGCCGGACGAGACCGCCACCGCGGCGCTGGGCCGCCGGCTGGGCGCGATGCTGCGGCCGGGCGACCTCGTGGCCCTGCGCGGCGACCTCGGCGCCGGCAAGTCGGCGCTGTCGCGGGCATTGATCCGCAGCGTCACCCATGAGGACGCCGAGGTGCCGTCCCCCACCTTCACCCTGGTACAGACCTACGACACCGCCATCGGCCCGGTCTGGCATTTCGACCTCTACCGCCTGTCGGGGCCGGACGAGGTGTATGAGCTGGGCTGGGACGACGCGCGGGCCGAGGCGGTGGCACTGGTGGAATGGCCGGACCGGCTGGGTCCGCTGCTGCCGCCCGACCGGGTCGAGGTGACCATGGAGCATGACGGCCCCGATGCCCGCCGCGCCACGCTGACCGGCCATGGCGCGCTGGCGGCGCGGGTGGCCGCCGCCGACTGGACGCTGTGATGCCCCCTGTAATGTCCGTCGTCTCTTCTGCGCGGGAAGCGGAGATCGCCGCCTTCCTCGCCGCCAACGGCCTGTCCGGCGCGGCGCGGGAGCCGCTGGCCGGCGATGCCTCCGCCCGCCGCTACGAACGCCTCCGCAAGGCGGATGGCGAAACCCTGATCCTGGTCGACACGCCCGCCCCCACTGACGACCTCGTGCCCTTCATCGCCATCGGCGCCGAACTGGCGGCCATCGGGCTGTCGGTTCCCGCCGTGCTTGCGGCGGATGTGGAGCGGGGACTGGCGATCCAGGATGATTTCGGAAGCGAAACATTCTCCCGCCTGCTGGCCGACGGCGCCGATCCGCAGCCGCTCTACGAGATGGCGACCGACGCGCTGATCACCATCCACCGCGGCTGGCCGGACGGGGCGGCACAGCGGCTGGCCCTGCCCGTCTATGATCCGGCGTTGTTCATCGCGCAAACCCGGCTGTTCATCGACGCCTATGTGCCGGTGGTGCTGGGACGGGCCTTGAGCGATGAGGATCGTTCCGATTTCGATACGGCTTGGCGGGCAGTGCTGGAGCCGGTCTGCGCCGGTGCGCCGTCATTGCTGCTGCGCGACTACCACGTCGACAATCTGATGCGGCTGGATCGGCCGGGGGTGAAGGCCGCCGGGCTGATCGACTTCCAGAGCGCCGGCTGGGGGCCGCGGGCATACGACCTCGTGTCGCTGCTGGAGGATGCGCGGCGCGACGTGGCGCCCGAGTTGGCGGAGGCGATGGTCGCGCGCTATCTCGCCGCCTTCCCCGAAACCGATGCCGCCGCCTTCCGCCGCGCCATGGCGGTGCTGGGGGCGGCGCGCCACACGCGGATCGTCGCGATCTTCGTCCGTCTGGCGCTGAGCCAGGGCCGGCGGTCCTACCTTGTCCATCTGCCGCGGGTCTGGCGCCTGCTGGAGGCCCAGTTGGCGAAGCCGGAGCTGGCGCCGGTCGCCGCTTGGTTCGACCGCCATCTGCCGCCCGAGACCCGCGCCGCCTTCGTCGTACCGGAGTCGATCTGAGATGACCGTGACCATTCCCCAGACAGCGATGGTTCTGGCCGCCGGCCAGGGCCTGCGCATGCGCCCGCTGACCAACGACCGCCCGAAGCCGCTGATCCCGGTGCTGGGCAAGTCGATGCTGGACCATGCGCTGGACCGGCTGGCCACGGCCGGCGTCGGCCGCGCGGTGGTCAACAGCCACTATCTCGGCGCGATGATCGGCGAGCATCTGAAGGACCGCACCTCCCCCGCCATCACCCTGTCGCCGGAGGACACGCTGCTGGAGACCGGCGGCGGGGTGAAGAAGGCCCTGCCCCATCTGGGTACGGCGCCGGTCTATACGGTGAATGCCGACATCTTCTGGCTGGACGGGCCGGTACCGGCCCTGCGCCGCCTCGCCGCGCACTGGAACCCGGCGGAGATGGACGCGCTGCTCCTGCTGATGGCGACGACCAAGTCGGTCGGCTATGACGGGCTCGGCGACTATCACATGGACCCGCTGGGCGGCCTGACCCGTCGCGGCGAGCGCGAGCTGGCGCCCTTCGTCTATGCCGGGGTGCAGATCGTCAAGCCGGAGCTGTTCGCGGCCGACACGCCGGACGGTGCCTTTTCCACCAACCTGATCTGGGACCGCGCGCAGCAGGCGGGGCGGCTGTTCGGCCTTGCCCATGACGGGCTGTGGTTCCACATCGGCACGCCCGCCGGACTTCGGGAAGCGGAGGATTTGCTGGCCATCGGCGGCGTGCGGGCGGTGGCGCATTGAGGGAGTAGAATAAGGTACAATCGATGGGGAGTTTTGCCCCCACCTTGATCCTCCCCCGCTGGGCGGGGGGGGAGACTGCCGCCACTCTCCCGCCCAAGCACTTACCCCCTCCCCCGCGAGAGCGGGGGAGGGTTGGGGTGGGGGCAAGCGATACACGGACCTTTCATGCTTCCCGATAGCTCCACCCCCAAAGTCTACAGCATCCCCGCGGGCGCTCCCTTCGTCGACATGCTGGCGGCGGGGATCATGGAGCGGGTGGGCGGCGACCCGATGGCGCTGGCCGGGGTCACCGTGCTGCTGCCGACGCGGCGCGCCTGCCGGGCGCTGCAGGCGGCCTTCCTGCGTCGCTCCGGCGGGCAGCCGACGCTGCTGCCGCGGATGGCGCCGCTGGGCGAACTGGATGCCGGCGACCTCAGCCTGACCGAGGAGGAACTGCCCGACGTCCCGCTCGACCTGCCGGAAGCGATCTCGCCGCTCAACCGGCAGATGACGCTGGCGCGGCTGATCCTGGGGGCCGACGGGCTGTCGGCAACGACGGCGCAGGCGGTGCGGCTGGGCGCCGACCTTGGCCGGCTGATCGACGCGGTGTGGACCGAGCGCGCCGGCTTCGAGAAGCTCGAGTCGCTGGTGCCGGAGGATTATGCCGAGCACTGGCAGGTCACCCTGAAATTCCTGCGCATCATCACCGAGGTCTGGCCCGCCATCCTCGAGTCGACCGGCGAGACCGACCCGGCCAAGCGCCGCAATCTGGCGCTGGAGACGCAGGCCGCCCTGTGGCAGGCCGCCCCGCCGCCGGGCATGGTGATCGCCGCCGGCTCCACCGGCTCCATCGCCGCGACGACGGAGCTGCTGTCGGTCATCGCCCGGCTGCCGCAGGGGGCGGTGGTGCTGCCCGGTCTCGACACCGGGGCCGACGACACGATCTGGGATGCCATCGCGGAAGACGAATCCCACCCGCAGCATGGCCTGTCGCAGCTGATCCGCCTGCTGGGCGTCACCCGCGACGAGGTGCAGCCCTGGACCGACGCCACCGAGCCGCGCGGCGCCCGCGCCCGTCTGATCGCCGAGGCGATGCGCCCGGCGGCGACGACCGAGGGCTGGCGCGAGCTGTCGGGCGTGGATGCCTCGGCGCTGGACGGGCTGACCCGCATCGACGCCGCCACTTCGGAGGAGGAGGCGCAGGTCATCGCTCTGCTGATGCGCCATGCGCTGGAAACGCCGACCAGGACCGCCGCCCTCATCACCCCCGACCGCAACCTGGGCCGGCGGGTCGCCATGGCGCTGGCGCGCTGGGGGATTCTGGTGAACGACTCGGGCGGCCAGCCGCTCGCCCACACCGCGGTCGGCACCTATCTGCGGCTGACGGCGGAGCTGGTGGCGAGCCGCGTCCATCCGCTGGCCCTGCTGGCGCTCGCCAAGCACCCGATGGCGGCGGGCGGCCGCGACTCAGGAGATTTCCGCGCCGCCGCCCGCGCGCTGGAGCGCGTCGTGCTGCGCGGTCCCCGCCCGGCGGAGGGCTTCGACGGCGTGCTCGCCGCACTGGAGCAGGCCGAGCGCTTCGACCATGAGGAGCAGCAGGAGTTCCTGCGCACATGGCTGGTCGACATCGGCCAGCGCGCCGCGCCCTTCCTGGAGGCGCTGACCGCCGACACGCCGCTGGCCGACCTCGTCCGCGCCCATGTCGCCTTCTGCGAATCGCTGGCCGCCGACGACGAACTGACCGGGGCGGAGCGGCTGTGGCGCCAGGATGACGGCGAGGAGGCGGCGCGCTTCGTCCACGACCTGCTCGACGCGGCCGAAGGCTTCCCGGCGATCCCGGCCAAGGATTACCCGGCGCTGCTCGATGCGCTGATGAGCGCGCGGGCAGTGCGTCCGCGCTATGGCCTGCATCCGCGCCTGTTCATCCTGGGTCCGATGGAGGCGCGCCTCCAGCATCTCGACCTGACCATCCTGGGCGGGCTGAACGAAGGGACATGGCCGCCGGCGGCATCCGCCGATCCGTGGATGTCGCGGCCGATGCGGCGCGACTTCGGCCTGCCCAGCCCGGAACGGCTGGTCGGCATGTCGGCCCACGACTTCGCCCACGCCTGCGGCGCGCCGGAGGTGGTGCTGACCCGCGCCGCGCGGGTGGAGGGCACGCCGACCGTGCCGTCGCGCTGGCTCCTGCGGCTGGAGACGGTGCTGAAGGCGCTCGATCTGGACGGCGTGATCGAGGAGCGCGGCGCCTGCTGGCTCGGCTGGGCGCGCGGGCTGGACGAGCCGGAGCGGGTACAGCCGGTGGCCGCGCCCGAGCCGCGCCCGCCGCTGACCGCCCGGCCGCGCAAGCTGTCGGTGACGGAGATCGAGACGTGGATGCGCGATCCCTACGCCATCTATGCCCGGCACGCCCTGCGGCTGCGCGCGCTCGACCCTATCGCCGCCGATCCGGGGGCGTCGGACCGCGGCCAGATCATCCATGACACGCTCGACGCCTTCGTCCGCGAATATCCCGGCCCGCTGCCGCATGACGCGCTCGACCGGTTGATCGCGCTGGGGCGGGAGCACTTCGGGCCGCTGTTGCGCAGCCATCCCGACGTCTGGGCCTTCTGGTGGCCGCGCTTCGAGCGGGTCGCCGGCTGGTTCGTCGATCTGGAGCGCGAGCGCCGCCCCCGCATCCGCCCGCTGGCGACCGAGGTGCCGGGCCGGCTGGAGCTGTCCGGCCCCGGCGGCCCCTTCACCCTGACCGCCAAGGCCGACCGCATCGACCGCGGCCCCGACGGGCTGGTGGTGATCGACTACAAGACCGGCACCCCGCCGACCCCGCGGGAGATCGAGCTTGGCTTCGCCCCGCAGCTGCCGCTGGAGGCCGCCATCGCGGCAACCGGCGGGTTCAGCGGGGTGGACAAGGGCGAGGTGGCGGAGCTGACCTTCTGGCGCCTGTCCGGCGGCGACCCGGCCGGCGAGGAAAAGCCTGTGAAGGGCGACCCGGCGGCATTGGGCGAAGAGGCACGGGCCGGTCTGGAGGCGCTGATCGCGCAGTTCGACGACCCGAACACCCCCTACCGCTCCCGCCCGCGCCCGGCAATGGCGCCGCGCTACACCGACTATGCGCATCTCGCCCGCGTCCAGGAATGGTCGTCCGGTGGCGGGGAGGGAGAGTGAGGCAGGGTGGTGTTGGCGTGAAACCTCCCTCTCCCGCCCCGGGAGAGGGAGGGGACCCGCGCTGCAGGCGTGGGGAGGGTGAGGGGTGGCCCAAAAGGCGAGAACCGCATGGCTCCTTGCCTCACCCCTCACCCTTCCCATGGCGATGCCATGGGCCCCTTCCCTCTCCCGGGACGGGAGAGGGAGTGAGAAGCGCTGGCCACTTCTTCACCAATTGGATCATAGACATTTCCGACGGCGATCCGATCTTGGCAGGCGTCGCATTATTTCGATGAGGAAGCCCAATGACCGAGACCAAGCGTGATCTGGGAAGTGATTTGGCGAAGATCGATAGGCACGTCATCCAGCTTTCTGAATACGACGAAATACCAGAAATCACCGGCGAGATGTTTGCCCGCGGCACCGTGATGAAAGGCGGCAACCCTGCCCTTTCGGCGCCCGATCCGCTCACCTGATCTTTCGCCCTTGCCCTGGCACCGGCATCTGGACCAGCATCCGGCCCTGCCCCGGCACCGGAAGCATCACCCATGACCATGACCGACCTGCCCCCCCGTACCCTGCCGCTCGATCCCAACGTGGCGCAGCGGCGGGCGTCCGATCCGACGGCGTCGGTGTGGGTCGGCGCGTCCGCCGGGTCGGGCAAGACCAAGGTGCTGACCGACCGGGTGCTGCGGCTGATGCTGTCCGGCACGCCGCCGGCGCGCATCCTCTGCCTGACCTTCACCAAGGCCGCGGCGGCGGAAATGGCGATCCGCATCAACCGGACGCTCGGCCTGTGGGCCACCCTGCCCGACGAGTCGCTGGAGGACCGGCTGGCCGACCTGTGCGGCGAGCGGCCGTCGATGGAGGCGCGGCTGAACGCAAGGCGGCTGTTCGCCCAGGTGGTGGACTGCCCCGGCGGCATGAAGATCCAGACCATCCACGCCTTCTGCCAGTCGCTGCTGCGCCGCTTCCCGCTGGAAGCCGAACTGGCGCCGCATTTCGACGTCATGGACGACCGCACCGCCGACGGTCTGCTGACCGAGGCGCGCGACGCCGTGCTGCATGCCGGCCGCACCGAACCGGACAGCCCGCTCGGCCGCGCCATGGGCCGGCTGACCGGCGACCTGAACGCCGAGGATTTCGCCGGGCTGCTGGCGGAGCTGGCGAGCCAGCGCGGGCAGGTGGAACGGCTGCTGAAGGACTTCCACGGGCTGGATGGGCTGATCGACGCCATCCACGACAGGTTGGGGGTGCCCCCCGGCGTGACCGAGGAGTCGATCCTGACCCATGCCTGCCACGACGACCAGTGCGACCCGCCGGCCCTGCGCGAGGCCTGCCGGGCGCTGTCGGGCGGCAGCGCCGGCGATCAGGAGCGCGGCATCGCCATCCAGCACTGGCTCGACGCCGCCGACCGCCGGGTGCGCGCCTTCGAGGCCTACAAGCGCCTGTTCCTGACCACCGAGGGCAGCCCGCGCAAGACGTTGATGACCAAGAAGCCGGCCACCGCCTACCCGCAGGCGCTCTTGTCCCTGCAGAAGGAGGCGGAGCGGCTGGTGGAGATTTCGGAGCGGGTGAAGGCCGCCGGGGTCGCCGCCTCGACCACCGCGCTGCTGACGCTGGCGCAGGCGATGCTGGACGCCTATCGCGACCGCAAGGCGGCGCGCGCGCTGCTGGATTACGACGACCTGATCCTGGCGGCCAACCGGCTGCTGAGCGGCGGCGACGGCATGGCACCGCGGGTGCCCTGGGTGCTGTACAAGCTGGACGGCGGCCTGGACCATATCCTGATCGACGAGGCGCAGGACACCAACCCCGACCAGTGGTCCATCGTCGCGTCGCTGGCCGGCGAGTTCTTCGCCGAACTGGAGGCCGCCGCCCCCGACGGCAAGATCCGCACCGTCTTCGCGGTGGGCGACGAGAAGCAGTCGATCTTCAGCTTCCAGCGCGCGGATCCGGCCGAATTCGCCCGCATGCGCCGCCATTTCCAGGACAAGGCGGAATCGGCCGAGCGGCTGTGGGCCGGGGTCGATCTCGATATCTCCTTCCGCTCGACCGCCGCGGTGCTGGAAACGGTGGATGCCGTCTTCGCCATCGACCGCGCCCGCGACGGCGTGGCGTCCGACGCCAGCCCGGTCATCCGCCACCGCGCCTTCCGCCGCGGGCAGGCCGGTTTGGTCGAGCTGTGGCCGCCGGTGAAGCCGGCCGAGGCCATCGAGGCGCCGGCCTGGGCGCCGCCGGTGGCGCGCGAGTCCGCCGACTCGCCATCGGCCCGCCTCGCCTCGGTCATCGCGGCGACGGTGCATCGCTGGATCGACAGCGGAGAGACGCTGGAGGCCAAGGGCCGGCCGGTGCAGCCGGGCGACGTCATGGTGCTGGTCCGCCGCCGCACCGCCTTCGTCACCGAACTGGTCCGCGCGCTGAAGGACCGCGGCGTGCCGGTCGCCGGTGTCGACCGCATGGTGCTGACGGAACAGCTGGCGGTGATGGATCTGGTGGCGTTGGCCGATTTCCTGCTGCTGCCCGACGATGACCTGACGCTCGCCACCGTGCTGAAGGGGCCGCTGATCGGGCTGACGGAGGAGGAGCTGTTCCGCGTCGCCCATGGCCGGCGCGGCACGCTGTGGCGCTCGCTGGTGGCGCTGGCGGAGACGGAGCCGGAGTTCCGCCCGGCCCGGCGCTATCTGGGCGACCTGCTGGCCCGCACCGACTTCTCGGCCCCGTATGAGCTGTTCGCCGGGCTGCTGAACCGGCCCTGCCCGGCCGACGGGCGGTCGGGACGGCGCGCGATCCTGAAGCGGCTCGGCCCCGACGCCCAGGACCCGCTGGAGGAGTTCCTGGCCGTCTGCCTCGCCTTCGAGAAGACCGAGCCGCCGTCCTTGCAGAATTTCCTCGCCTGGCTGGCCGCCAGCGACGCCGAGATCAAGCGCGAGCTGGAGCAGGGCGGCGGCACCGTGCGGATCATGACCGTCCACGGCTCCAAAGGGTTGCAGGCTCCGATCGTCTTCCTGCCCGACACGCTGGGCAGCCCGACCCAGAGCCCGCCGATCCTGTGGCCGGACGACGACTGCCCGGTGCCGCTGTTCGCCGCCCGGCGGTCCCAGGAGGACGCGCTGTGCGCCGAGGCGCGGGCGCGGGCCAACCGGCGGCGCGACCAGGAATACCGCCGGCTGCTCTATGTCGCGCTGACGCGGGCGGAGGACCGCCTCTACATCTGCGGCCACCAGGGCAAGCGCGAGCCGTCCGACGATTGCTGGTACCGGCTGGTCGAGGAGGCGATGCGCGAGAACGGCGTGCCGCACGACTTCGACTTCACCGGCCTCTGCCCCGACGGCTGGGCCGGCGACGGCTGGCGGCTGATCGGCCCCCAGACCGCCGCGGTGCCCCGCCATGTCGAGACGGAGGAAAGCGCATCGGCCGAGCCGCCGCCGCCCTGGATCGCCGAACCGGCGCCGGGCGAGCCGGAACCGTCGCGGCCGCTGACACCGTCCCGGCCGGATGGCGAGGAACCGGCGGTGCGCTCCCCGCTCGGCAACGACGACGGCCAGCGCTTCCGCCGCGGCCTGCTGGTCCACCGGCTGTTGCAGACCCTGCCCAATCTGGCCGGGGAGGCGCGGGATGCCGCCTGCCGCCGCTTCCTGGCCCGGCCGGCGCACAAGCTGACGCCGGAGCAGCAGGACGCCATCGCGCGCGAGACGCTGGCGGTGCTGAGCCATGCGGAGTTCGCGCATCTGTTCGGCCCGGACTCGCGGGCGGAGGTGCCGCTGGTCGGCGTGGTGGCGCTGGGCGACGGCAGCCGGGCGCTGGCCGGCCGCATCGACCGGCTGGCGCTGACCGGCGATACGGTGTGGATCGTCGACTATAAGACCAACCGGCCGCCGCCACGGGATCTGGATGACGTGCCAATGGTTTACCGGCGCCAGATGGCGGCCTACCGCGAGGCGTTGCGCGCCGTTTATCCGGGGCGGCGGGTGCGTTGCGTGCTGCTGTGGACCGATGGCCCCTACACCATGGAGTTGCCGCCCTCGGTGCTGGACGCCGCGGCGGCCGGACTGGCACCAAGGGTGGGATGAGGAGCGGCCGGCGGGTCCCCCGAAAGATGGGGTGACTTGACCGGCCGGGCGCCTCCGCCCTACATTTTGCTCAATTCCACTGACGGGGCGATGGCCGCCGGCCTTCCACAACCGGTCCGCGGCGCTTCCGAATCCAGGCAAGAGGTCACATGAGCACCACCATCAAGGTTACCGACGACAGCTTCGAGCAGGACGTCCTGAAGGCCACCGGCCCGGTCCTGGTCGATTTCTGGGCGGAATGGTGCGGCCCCTGCAAGATGATCGCCCCGGCGCTCGACGAGCTGGCCGGCGAGTATGACGGCAAGGTCACCGTCGCCAAGCTGAACATCGACGAGAACCCGGACACCCCGACCAAGTACGGCGTGCGCGGCATCCCGACGCTGATGCTGTTCAAGGGCGGCAGCGTCGCCGCCACGAAGATCGGCGCCCTGCCCAAGGGTGCGCTGTTCCAGTGGGTCGACTCGGCGCTGTAAGCGGTCCGACAGGTCCGGATACAGGTCCAGCTCAAGGAAAAGCCCCGCCCGCGGTCACCGCGGCGGGGCTTTTTCGTTTGTCCGGTCAGGTGCCGAGGAATTCCAGAAGCTCCCGCGCCAGCTCTTCGGGCGCCTCCTCCGCCATGTGGTGGCCGCAATCCAGGCCGCGCCCGCGCAGGTCCGGCGCCCAGGGCCGCCAGACCGCCAGAACGTCGCCGTAAAGGTCCTCCAGATCGTCCCGCAACGACCATAAGGCCAGCACCGGACAGCTCAGCCGCCGGCCGGTCGCGCGATCGGCCGCATCATGGTCGCGGTCGATGCCCAGCCCGGCGCGGTAATCCTCCAGCATGCCATGCACGGTGGCCGGATCATGGATGGCCGCGCGGAAATCACGGTAGGCCTCCTCCCCCATCGCCTCCGCCGAACCGCCGTACCAGGCGTCGGGATCGGCCAGGATGGCGCGTTCCGGCTTGTCCGGCTGGGCGAAGAAGAACCAGTGCCACCATGCCTGGGCGAAGCGGGCATCGCACCGCTCCAGGGCTTCCAGGATCGGCACGCCGTCGAGCAGGGCGAGGCGGGTGACGGCGGCCGGATGATCCATCGCCAGACGGAACGCGGTGTAGGAGCCACGGTCGTGGCCGACGACGGCGAAGCGCTCGAAACCGAGGTGCCGCATCAGGGCGAGGCAATCCAGCGCCTTGGCCCGTTTGGAGGAGTTGGCATGGTCGGGCCGGTCCGCCGGCTTCGACGACCGGCCGAACCCCCGCAGATCGGGGCAGACCACGCTGTGGGACGCCGCCAGCAGCGGCGCCACACGGTGCCAGGTCGCATGGGTGCGCGGATGGCCGTGGAGCAGCAGGACCGGACTGCCCTGCCCGCCATGACGGACCCGCAGGGTCGCGTCCGGCAGTTCGACGGTCTCCAGCATGAATCCTTCGAACATCGTGCCCTCCCCGGCTTTGCCTGGGAGAACCGCGGCATGGGCGGCGGGGTTCCTCCCGCGGGCAAAGTCGGGACGGCGGAAGCCGGACGGCGAAACGGGCCGCCGGAAGGTCTCCGACAGCCCGTGCCTGCATCGGATAAGCCTTGAGGCCACCCGTCGTTCAGCGGACGCCCCTTACCAGGGGGACTTCATATCAGGGAGACTTTGGCTTTCCCGTATCCTTACCTGCGTCCTTGCCTTTGCCCCCGGCAAGCTCCGCCGTGCGGGCGAGGTTGTCGGCGGCGGCGCGGCCCCATTCGCTGTCGGGGGAGACGCGGCGGGTCAGTGACCAGTCGTCGCGCGCCGCCGGCAGGTTGCCGCCCAGCGCCTTGACGTTGCCGCGCAGCAGGATCGCCTCCGGATCGCCGGGTTTCAGTTCCAGCGCATGGTCGATGTCGGACAGCGCCTGCCGGTAGTTGGACAGCGCCTTATTGGCGGTCGCGCGGTAGAGATAAGCGTCCGCCCGGCGGGGATCGCGGGCCAGCGCGGCGTCGAGGTCGGTGATGGCGTCCCAGAAGCGTTCACCCTCGGCGCGGGCGAAGGCGCGGTCGATCAGCAGGTCGACGTCGCCGGGCGTCTTGTCGAGCGCCGCGCTGTAGAGCCGCTCCGCCTTCCCCTGGTCGCCGGCGCGCAGCCACGCCCAGCCGGCCCGGCCGAGCAGCGACGCGGCGGCCCTGGGGTCGTCCTTGCCCAGCGTCGGCACCAGCGCCTCCATCTGGGTTCCGGCCGCCTTGAACTCGCCGGCATGGAACTGCGCCAGCGCGTAGCAGAGCTTGGCGAAGTCGCCGCCGCCCTGCTCCTGCCAGCGCTTGGCGTCGGCCTTGGCGCCGTCGGGATTGGCCTCCGCCTTGGCGGCGCAGGCCTGGAGTTCGCGGTTGCGGTCGAGGCCGGAGGACGGCCCAGAGGACGGCCCGGAGGAGGCCGCCTGCGCGGCCGGCGAGGGCGCCGGCAGGACGGCGAGAAGCCCCAGGGCGAGGGCGGCGGAAAGGTAAAGATTGCGTCGGGTCATGGTGCCTTTACACTCCGCCATCGCCGGGCAGGGTGCAAGCCCCCCACACCAATTCGGTGGCCGAGCCCGGCGTTACACCGTTCACCGCCCCAACCGGAACGCCCGCGATGACCGATCCCCGCCTGTTCGTCTTCGGCCCCGGCTATACCGCCCGCGTCTTCGCCGACCGGCTGCGCGCCGAGGGATGGCGCATCGCCGCCACCTGCCGCAGCGAGGAGAAGAAGGCGGAGTTGGAGGCCCACGGCATCGAGCCTTTCCTGTTCGACCGCGGCCGGCCGCTGGCCGATGCCAAGGCGGCGCTGGCCGGCACCACCCATCTGCTGGTCAGCATTCCGCCTGACGGCAAGGGCGACCCGGTGCTGGACCAGCATGCCCGCGATCTGGCCGACCTGCGCACGCTGGACTGGGCCGGCTACCTGTCCACCACCGGCGTCTATGGCGACACCGGCGGCGAGTGGGTCAGCGAGGCGTCCTGGCTGAAGCCGACCGGCGAGCGGCAGAAGCGGCGGGTGGAGGCGGAGCGCGGCTGGCTGAACCTGTACCGCCAGTATGGCGTGCCGATGCATCTGTTCCGGCTGGCCGGAATCTACGGCCCCGGCCGCAGCGCCATCGATTCCGTGCGTGACGGCATCGCCAAGCGGGTGGACAAGCCGGGTCAGGTCTTCTGTCGCATTCATGTCGACGACATCGCCAACACGCTGCGCGCGTCGATGGCGCGGCCGACGCTGGGCGCCATCTACAACGTCGCCGACGATCTGCCCAGCCCGTCGCACGAGGTGGTGGAATATGCCTGCCGCCTGCTGGGGGTGGAGCCGCCGCCGCTGGTGCCCTTCGATCAGGCGGAAATGTCGCCGATGGCCGCCAGCTTCTACGCCGATTGCCGTCGGGTGAAGAACGACCGCATCAAGCGCCAGCTTGGCGTCACCCTGACCTATCCCGACTACCGCGCCGGGTTGGAGGCGCAGCTGGCGGCCGGACTTTAGTCGAAGACTCGGGAAAAAGGTAAACCTGAGATTACAAAGCAATTGCCCGTCATATTCCGATAATCATAAAACTCGGCCGAAGACACGCATGGAAATAGCAAAGGTTATTTAATAATCTCCCGGGATCATGAGCGTCCAGGCGACGACGATCCTGCGAGGTGTTGGGCGCATGAGCAGCACGCCGACGGTCACGACCTCCCTCCCCTCCGCCGGTCTTCCGGCGGCCAGGGACATGATGGATGCCACCGCCTTCCGCCGCCAGATGGACGAGGTCGTCGCCCGCATCCCCATGCACGCCATCCGATCCGTGCTGGACGCGGTTGAAGGGGCCCCCAGCCCGAACGGCGAGCGGGCACGGCATCTGCGCGACGCGCTGGTCGACCATTTCAACCGGCTGCGGCCGATGAAGGCACGGCGGCTGTTCACCAGCCTGTTCGAACCCTTCCTGGTCGACGACCCGATCCTCTACCGCTCGCCTGAGTCGGTGCCGGCGCTGATCCAGCGGGTGGACATGGGCGGCATCTGGGCGGCGCTGACCCGTTATGCCTTTCCCGGCCTTGCGGCGGAGGTGCAGAGCCGGCTGGACGCGATGGCGCGCGAGGCGATGCTGGACGCCGTGCTGGCCAGCCCCGACGCCATGGTGATGCGCGAACTGATGCGGAAAGAGGCGCTGGACTTCCTCTACACCATGGTCGGCGACCGCAAGCTGACCGACCGCTTCCTGGCGCTGGCGAATGAGGAGGCGCACCACGACGCCCGGCTGCGCACCCAGTATCTCGGCCGCAAGGCGCCGATCGACGGCGACCTGCTGGGCTTCGTCCGCGCCCTGCTGGAGCACAACGAGGTGCTGGTGCCGCTGACCGAGCGGATGCGCCGCGACATTGAGGAGATGCAGGGCGCCGGCGATCCCCGGTCCGCCGAGGTCGATTGCCAGTCGGCGCTGATGGTCGGCTTCGTCCGCCGGGTGCGCGATCTCGGCCTGCCCTTCCGCGACCAGTCGCAGGTGCTGGCCTGGTTCGCCCCGCTCTACGGGCTGAACGTCAAGCGCCGCTACGACGTGTTCCTGCGCCATGTCCGCGAGCATGTCGGTTCGGGCGGCCCGGCGGTGCGCGAGTCGCACCCGCTGCTGCGCGCCCTGCTCTGCCACTTCAACGCCGCCTGCACCACCATCCGCGAGGTGGTGGACGGCATGTTCGGCGACATGGACATCCAGGACGGCGGGGTCCTGTCCGCCCCCGCCCCGACCCGCGCCCTGCTGCACGAAGCGGTGGAGCGCTTCGACCGGGCGCTGACGGCGCTGTCCGGCACCGGCTTCCTCGCCAGCCGCTCCACCGGCCCGGCGCTGCGGGCGGAGCTGGCGGCGGTCAGCCGCGAATTGACCGGCACGGTGATGCCGGCGCTGGCCGCCCGGCTGCAGGCGGCGATGAACGCCCGCCATGCCCCGGTGCCCGACCATGAGGACATCGTCTGGCTGCTGGAACTGGTCTGGCGCTGGGGCCGCTATCTCGGCAATGCCGGCTACGCCAACCCGGAGCTGAAGTCGCTGCGCCTCTATGCAGTGGAGACCGGCCGCCTCGCCTTCATCCAGGCAATGAAGGCCGAACCGCAGGAGAAGCCCGCCCACCGCATGGCGCACATGCTGCGCATCCGCCGGCTGATGGCGGCGATGGGCGAGACGGTGGACGGCTGGATCAGCCCGGTCAGCCAGGGCCTGCACCGGGTCGTCTTCCGCTATCTTGAGGATGTCGGGGAGATCGCCGACGACGAATGGGCGGTGATCGACGCCTTCGTCGCCAGCGTCCGCAGCGAACTGAGCCGGTCGCGCAACTGGCAGAGCGCGGATTTCGTCGACATCCTGCGGCTGCATGAGGGCAGGCGGCGGGGGGAGGGCTGACTCCCTCTCGGCCGAAGGCCTTGGCCGCAACAATTTGGTTCGACGCAACCATCGATGTGGTATGATGCGCGCCCGCTCGGGGCGGGACGGCCGGACAACGGCCCGCAACCCCGGTGGTCCCGCTTTTCAGTCACTCCTCCCGCCGAGACGACGCCAGCATGAACATCACCATCGAACGCGCCGCCCTTCTCCGTTCCCTGGGTCACGTGCAGAGTGTGGTCGAGCGGCGGAACACCATTCCGATCCTGTCCAACGTCCTGCTGCGCGCGGGCGACGGCGAACTGTCGCTGGCCGCCACCGACATGGATCTGGAGATCGTCGAGACGGTCCCGGCGACGGTCGGGCGCCCCGGCGGCACCACCGCCCCCGCCCACACCCTGTTCGACATCGTCCGCAAGCTGCCCGACGGCAGCCAGGTCGAACTGGACATCGGCGGCGACGGGACCATCCTGACGCTGCGCGCCGGCCGGTCGCAGTTCAAGCTGTCCTGCCTGCCGGTGGAGGATTTCCCGCAGCTGTCCAGCGGCGAGCTGAAGCACAATTTCTCGGTCGCCGCCGCCGATCTGCGCGGGCTGATCGACCGCACCCGCTTCGCGATCTCCACCGAGGAGACGCGCTATTACCTGAATGGCATCTACCTGCACGCCGCCAAGAGCAAGATGGGCAGCCTGGAGACGCCGGTCCTGCGCGCCGTCGCCACCGACGGCCACCGGCTGGCCCGGGTCGAGATGCCGCTGCCGGACGGGGCGGAGGGCATCCCCGGCGTCATCATCCCGCGCAAGACCGTCACCGAAATCCGCAAGCTGGTGGACGAGGCCGCCGACCGCATCGAGCTGTCGTTGTCCGACAACAAGATCCGCTTCGGCTTCGACAGCGTCGTCGTCACCTCCAAGCTGATCGACGGCACCTTCCCCGACTATGAGCGGGTGATCCCGGTCGGCAACGACAAGGTGATGGAGGTGGACGCCAAGCTGTTCGCCGCCGCCGTCGACCGTGTCGCCACCATCTCCACCGAAAAGAGCCGGGCGGTGAAGCTGTCCCTGGTCCGCGGCGCCCTGACCCTGTCGGCCACCAGCCCGGAATCGGGCAGCGCCACCGAGGAGCTGGAGGTCAATTACGCCGAGTCCCCGCTGGAAATCGGCTTCAACTCTCGCTATCTGCTGGACATCACGCAGCAGATCGAGGGCGAGGGCGCCCAGTTCACGCTGGCCGACGCCGCGTCGCCGACCATCATCCGCGACGTCGCCGACTCCACCGCGCTCTATGTCCTGATGCCGATGCGTGTGTGATGGGGCTGCGGGGATCGTCCCCGCCCCAGGCGGAACGGACCAGTTGCAGCACACGGCAGTTTCGATGAGCGGCGGTACCCCGGTGTCCGCCCCAACCCAGGCTTTGGCCCCGGCTCTGGCGGTGCGGCGGATGACGCTGACGCGCTTCCGTGGCTATGACTCCGCGCGGCTGGAACCCGACCGCCGGCCCGTCGCCCTGATCGGCCCGAACGGGGCCGGCAAGACCAATTTGCTGGAGGCCGTCAGCTTCCTCGCCCCCGGCCGCGGCATCCGCGGCGCCCGGCTGGCCGAGGTGGAGCGGCTGGGATCGCCCCCCGGCGCCGGCTGGGCGGTGGCGGCCATGCTCGACACCCCGATGGGTCCGGTGGAGATCGGCACCGGCCGCGAACCCCATGACGGCAACCGCACCTCCGACCGCGACCGCCGGCTGGTCCGCATCGACGGCCATCCGGCCAAAGGCCAGACGGCACTCGCCGACCATGTCGCCATGGTCTGGCTGACCCCGCAGATGGACCGCCTGTTCCTCGAAGGATCGAGCGGACGGCGGCGCTTCCTCGACCGGCTGGTCTTCGGCTTCGATCCCGCCCATGCCGGGCGGCTGTCCCGTTATGAACATGCGCTGCGCGAACGCGCCCGGCTGCTGCGCGACGGCCGCTTCGACGAGGGCTGGCTCGGCGCGCTTGAGGACCAGATGGCGACCACCGGCATCGCCGTCGCCGCGGCCCGGCGGGAGGTGGTGCAGCGGCTCCGTGCCGCCTGCGCCCGCTCGGTCGGTCCCTTCCCCGGCGCCGACCTCGCCGTCGCCGGCACGGTGGAGCGCTGGCTGGACGAAGGCCCGGCGCTGGCGGCGGAGGATGCGTTGCGCGACAGTCTGCGCATCGGCCGTCGCGCCGATTCCGATGGCGGCGGCGCGTTGGCGGGACCGCACAAGAGCGACCTCGCCGTCCGCCATGCGCCCAAGGACATGCCGGCGGCGCTGTGTTCCACCGGCGAGCAGAAGGCCCTGCTGATTGCCATCGTGCTGGCCAATGCCCGGCTGCTGGCGGCCGAACGCGGGGCGGCACCCATCCTTCTGCTGGACGAAGTGGCCGCCCATCTCGACCCCGAACGGCGCGCCGCGCTGTTCGGCGAAATCCTGGCATTGGGCGCCCAGGCCTGGATGACCGGCACCGACGAGGGGGTTTTCGACCCGCTCGGCGAGGATGCCCGCCGGTTCCGCATCGAAGACGCCCACATCCGCCCCGGATAGGGGTGGAAATTCGGGCCAAGACCCAAAAAAAAGCCGTGTTCACGCACGCTAAACCGCCGAATCCACAACCGAATCTGTTATAGTCGACGCATGGCACAGGAAGCACTGAAGAACGACCTCCCGCAGTCGGAGCCCCAACAGGCGGACTATGGGGCGGAGTCGATCACCGTTCTGCGCGGGCTCGATGCCGTGCGCAAACGCCCCGGCATGTACATCGGCGACACCGACGACGGGTCCGGCCTGCACCACATGGTGTACGAGGTGGTCGACAACGCCATCGACGAGGCGCTGGCCGGCTATTGCGACAAGGTCGAGGTTCTGCTGAACGCCGACGGATCGGTCACGGTGCGCGACAACGGACGCGGCATCCCGACCGACATCCATTCGGAGGAAGGCGTCTCGGCGGCCGAGGTCGTGATGACCCAGCTCCATGCCGGCGGCAAGTTCAACCAGAACAGCTACAAGGTCTCCGGCGGCCTGCACGGCGTCGGCGTGTCGGTGGTGAACGCTCTGTCCGAAACGCTGGATCTCCGCATCTGGCGCGGCGGCCGCACCTGGACCATGCGCTTCCGCCACGGCGTCGCCGAGGCGCCGCTGGCCGATGTCGGCGAGGCGCCGATGGTGCCGGAGAAGGGCAAGCAGTTGTCGGGCACCGAAGTCACCTTCATGCCCTCGGCCGAGACCTTCACCAACATCGAGTTCGATTACGCCACGCTGGAACACCGGCTGCGCGAACTGGCCTTCCTCAACTCCGGCGTCCGTCTGGTTCTGACCGACGCGCGCGGGGTGGAGCCGAAGGTGCAGGACCTGCATTACGAAGGCGGCCTGGAAGCCTTCGTCAACTGGCTCGACCGTTCCAAGGCGCCGCTGCACAAGCCGGCGATCACCTTGAAGAACGAACGCCCGACCGAACATGGCGGCGTGGTGACGGTGGAATGCGCGCTGCAGTGGAACGACAGTTACCACGAGACGACGCTGTGCTTCACCAACAACATCCCGCAGAAGGACGGCGGCACCCACCTCGCCGGCTTCCGCGCGGCGCTGACCCGTGCCATCAACAACTATGCCAACGAATCCGGCATCGCCAAGAAGGAGAAGGTCAACCTGTCGGGCGACGACGCCCGTGAAGGCCTGACCTGCGTCCTGTCGGTGAAGGTGCCCGATCCGAAATTCTCCAGCCAGACCAAGGACAAGCTGGTCTCGTCGGAGGTCCGTCCCGTCGTCGAGGCGGTGGTGGGCGAGGCGCTGGCCCAGTATTTCGAGGAGCATCCGGCCGACGCCCGCCGCGTCGTCCAGAAGGTGGTGGAAGCCGCCGCCGCCCGCGAGGCCGCCCGCAAGGCGCGCGAGCTGACCCGGCGCAAGGGCGCGCTCGACATGGCGTCGCTGCCCGGCAAGCTGGCCGACTGCCAGGAACGCGACCCGGCGTCGTCGGAGCTGTTCATCGTCGAGGGTGACTCGGCCGGCGGCTCGGCCAAGCAGGGCCGCTCGCGCCAGTTCCAGGCCATCCTGCCGCTGCGCGGCAAGATCCTGAACGTGGAACGGGCGCGCTTCGACAAGATGCTGGGCTCGGCGGAGATCGGCACGCTGATCGCGGCGCTCGGCACCGGCATCGGCCGCGACGAGTTCAACGCCGACAAGACGCGCTACCACAAGATCATCATCATGACCGACGCGGACGTGGACGGCAGCCACATCCGCACCCTGCTGCTGACCTTCTTCTTCCGGCAGATGCCCGACCTGATCGAGCGCGGCTATCTCTACATCGCCCAGCCGCCGCTCTACCGCATCAAGCGCGGCAACGCCAAGGAACGCTACCTGAAGGACGACCGGGCGCTCGAAGAGTATCTGGTCGAGGCCGCGTTGAGCGACCTGTCGGTCCAGCTGTCCGACGGCACCCTGCTGATCGGCGATCAGCTGTCCGGCCTGGTCGATCAGGCCCGCACCGCGCGTCCGGCGATCGACACGCTGTCGCGCAAGGTCGGCAGCGCCATGGTGGTGGAACAGGCGGCGGTCGCCGGCGCCCTGTCCGCCGCCCTGGCCGACGACAAGGCGGCGGCGGAGGCCGCGGCCAAGGCGGTCGCCGAGCGGATGAACACGATGGACGCCGACGGCGGCTGGCGCGGCGAGGCGCTGCCCCAGGGCGGCTATGCCGTGATCCGCGCCCGGCGCGGCGTCACCCATCGCCACCTGTTCGACGCCGACCTGCTGAAGAGCGGCGAGGCCCGCCGTCTCGACGGTCTGGCCGCCGACCTGAAGCGGGTGTTCGGCACCGCCGGCAAGGCCTTCGAAAAGCAGAAGGAAACCCGCGCCCTGACCGGCCCCGTCGCCCTGTTCGACACGGTGATGGAACTGGGCCGCCGCGGCGTCACCATCCAGCGCTACAAGGGCCTGGGCGAGATGAACCCGGACCAGCTGTGGGAGACCACGCTGGACCCGACCAAGCGCTCGCTGCTGCAGGTCCGCGTCAGCCATGCCGATCAGGCGGAGGAGGTCTTCTCCACCCTGATGGGCGACATCGTCGAACCGCGCCGCGAGTTCATCCAGGACAACGCGCTGAAGGTGTCGAACCTGGACGTGTGATGCGGGTGGTGTGGTCGGTTCGCTCTCCGTAACCGGAGAGCAAGAAGAGGGCGGGGCCGCAAAGGCTCCGCCCTTTCTGTTTGCGCTGCCTCTCCTCAGTTCTTCGACCGCTCGCTCATGGCGGCGTGGCGGCGGCGGATGTCTTCCGGCCAGGAGCTTTTGATGAAGGCGAGAACCGCCCAGATGTCGGCGTCGCTCAGCTTGGCGCCGAACGCAGGCATATCGCTGCTGTAGCCGGGCGGGGCGAACGCCGCGATGCCCTGCTTGGTGATCTTGAAGAGATCCGCGTCCGGGTGGTGCCACGTATGGCCGGACGCATCGTGAGGCGGCGCGGGCAGACGGCCATCGGCCTTGCGGCTCTGCCAGTTCGTCTGGCCTTCGAGCCGGACCCCGTGGCACGACGCGCACTGGTCGGCATACACCACCTTCCCGCGGGCGACCTGCGCGGCATCCGCCGGATCGGCGCCCGCCTTCGGGCCGACGAGCATGATCGCGCCGGCCACCGCGACCACGGCGGCCAAGGCAAAGCCGATGCCGATCGCCGCCGTTCTGGAAAAACGCATGTTGAACCTCAATGCCAAAGACCGGATGCGCGCCAGCGGGGCCGATGGGCCGGCCGCGCCCAATGGGTGGGGAGCCCGACCATGCGGGCTTCGGAGGTGGGGAACGCCTCGTCGGCCTGCTGAAGCGAGAGCAGGCGCCCGATGCGTTCCTCGATTTCGGGATGGGTGCGCAGCACGGACGGATGCGGATTTCGCCGTCCTGGCCAGAGAATACGCTCCCAGAAGCCGGGATCGTATCGCTGGAGCTTCGCCAAGGCAAATGCCAGACCCTCCGGGTCGCCGGTCAAGTCGGCGGCATCCAGATCGGCGTCGAACTCCCGAGTGCGCGAGAGCCGCAGTTGAATGAGCGTGTTGATGGGGGGTGCCGCCCAAAGAAGCACGATCAGCGGCCAGTTGACCGTGCCGTGCCGCTCCATCGTCTGCGGCAGGCTCAGGAGCAGAAGGACGACTCCGGTCGTCGCCATGGCGCTGGTGACCCGGCTGATGATGTCGGCCAAACCCATGGTCCAGAGATCGTGGTTGCGGACATGGCTGATCTCGTGGGCCAGGATCCCCGCCAGTTCACGCAGGCTCATCGCTCGCAGCAACCCGTCGGTCAGGACGATGGCGCTGCCGCGCGAGGAGCCGACCGTGAAGGCGTTCGGCACCGGGGTCGCCAGATAGTGCAACTCGGGAACGCTGGGCAGCCCGGCGCGCCGGGCCAGCAGCCGGGTGGCCTGCTGGACCTCGGGAAGGTCGTAAGGGCCGAGGCGCCGGGCTCCGTAAAGCCGCAGGATCGTCCGCGGCGATACGGTCGGGCTGAACGCCACCGTCGCACCGATGAGGATGGCTGACCAGACGACGCCGAACCATCCGGAGAGCAGCCAGCCGATCGCCGCCACGAGCAGACCCAGGCTGCCCACCAGCAGGATGGATTGCCCCAGGTTCCGGAACTTGTGGCGGCGGCGCTGCCGTTCATTGAGACGGACCATCGGCATGCTGCTCGATCCCTGCATCGACCATGACGACCGTAACGGCTTCCGGGTCCTCGCCCCAACCGCGGCGACGGGCCCGTGCCGGGCGGCCCCTCACATCATTCCCATCGGGCCGGCGAACAGCCGGTCGGCGGCCTTCTTCTGGTCGTCGGTCAGCACGGCATAGAGCGGCTTGGCGGCGGCCTCAATGGCCTTCATGGCGTCGAGCCGGGTCTCCAGGACCTTCTGCTGGACGGCCAGCCGGTCCGGCCACGCGGACGGCAGGCCGCCCTTGGTCATCTGCTCGTGCATGGCCTGATGGGCCTTGGCGTTCGACCGCAGGGTGTCGGCGAAGGCATTCCACTGCGGCGCCTGGGCGTCGGTGATCCCAAGTTCCGCCTTCAGGAAGGCGATGCGGCCCTCGACATGCTCGAACGGCAGGCCCATGCCGCCCATGCCGCCCTGCTGGCCCATCATCATCTGGCGCATCATGGGCATCATCTGCTCCATCATGCCAGACCCCATCATGTTGGATTGGCCGCTCTGCTGACCCATCATGCCGCCCATCATCGGGCGCATCTGGTCCATGTTCATCATCATGCCGGGCATCGCGGGCTGGCCGCCCTGGGACGGCTGGGCAGGCGTCGGGGCAGGAGCGGGCTGGGCCTGGGTGGTCGTGGCGCCGGCTGGGTGGTGGGCCTGGTGATCCTGGCCCTGGTCGGGAGTGGCGGCGGTCTGGGCCTGGGCAGCCGACATCATGGCGACGAGCGCAAAGGCCGGAAGCATCTTGCGGGTGAAAGACGACATGGCGTCCTCCTGATCATATGGTTCGAGCCGTCCCGGTCGGACTCCACGCGGGAGCGCCGGGATGAAAAGGGCCGAGCGCACGAGGACTGGAACCGGCACCCGTTGCCGAGCCGAAGCTCAGGTCGGACGCGGACAGACTCGTGGCGTCAGAGGATCAGAGAGGGTGGACGCAGTGCGGGGTCGCTGTCGACGCCTTCGGGCGTGGCCAGGGCCGGCAGATGGTCCGCCCGGTCAATGGCCGGAATGAAGGCTGCGACGGCATCGACGGGGAGGGCGCAGTGCATGGTCGCGCATTGGATGACGCTACAGCAGGCATCGTCACCGCGCACACCCAGGTGCTTGCAGAGATCCTGCTTGTGCTCATGGTCTGCCACCGCGGCGACACCATCGTCCTGCGTGTCGACCAGGGCATCCTCATGAGGCGCCGGGGAGTGCTGGTGAGGCGGCAGACCGGCGTGGCTCGGCACGGCGTAGACGAGCAGCGTGGCCAGCATCAGCAGGCTCACCACCGCTCTCCTCACCGTCGACCAATCCCCACGCCACATGGTGATTGCCTTCCTTGCCCGAGGCCGGACGGCACCTGCGCGCCCACCGGCCCCTCCCGCAACCGTAAGACCATTCCCTGGTCCCTGCAACGGCACGTTCGTCCCGATGACCGGCCGCGTCAGGCGAACATCGACCCTCCAGCGGTGGGAGGGTCAATATCAAAAGCGTTCGATGGCAATGCCGGTCGATCGGCGGCGTCGGTTGACGGACATCAATGGCCGCCCCCCACAGGGGGGACTATGGTTGTGTCGGCCCGGACGGATCCGGGTCGTTCAAAGCAATGGTCGGCATGAAGCGGTTGGGCCACATCCTCGCCATTCTGGCGTTCGCCTTCGCGCTCCTGATGGGCGCGGCGGGCGGAGCCGTGGCGAATGTGGAGATGCCCGCCGGTTCGACGGGCCATTATGGCTCTCATCACACCCCGCCCCCTTCGGCGCCATCACAGAGCCACCACAAGGCCGCCCTCGCCATCGCGGCGACCTGTTGCCCGGCGGCCGAGGCTCCGGTTCGGCACAGCATCGCCATCCCGGTGACCATGGTCGAAGCGTCCTGGCACCCGCGGGCCGGCTTCGTCCCGAACGCCCGGGACATCACACCGGACACGCCCCCTCCGAAGACCAGCCTCTGATCGGCCGCGCGCCCTGACGCCTGCGTCGGACGCCCGGCCATGCGCCGCCTGACCGGCGGCGTGCGCGAGCGATTCCGACCACGCGATCAGAGGACTCTCATCATGTCCGAGAGGCATTTCACGACCCGCCGCGGCTTCATCGCCGCGCTGGGCTTCGGCGCCGTCTCCCTGTACGGCGCTTGGGCAGCCTATGGCGCCGCCCCGCTTCCCTTCGGCGGACACACCGGACACAAGGACGCCGCTCCGGAAGCCGCCGCACACGGCCATGGCGGCCACGGCGCGGCCGAGGGCATGGCGCCCGAGGAGTTCCGCTTCGAGCACGACTTCTTCGTCCAGAAGTACGCGCAGAAGGACGGCAGCGTGAATCCGCACGCCGATGCGGACGCCCATAGCGGCCATGGTCATGCCGATGCCGGCCATGACCACGGTGTGGAGATGGTGTCTGCCGAGCCGGTCGATGTCTACCTGATGGCGCAGAAATTCGCCTACAGCCCGGATATCCTCCGCCTCAAGGCCGGCCAAGCCTACCGGTTCCGCATGATGGCGGACGACATCACGCATGGTGCGTCGATCCAGCTGGGATCCGCCAGCCGCATCATCCGCCTGCGGCCGAACGTCGTCACCGAGCAGACGATCACCTTCACCAAGCCGGGCGAGTACCTCGTCTACTGCACCGTCTATTGCGGCCAGGCGCATGACGCCATGCACGGCCGCATCGTCGTCGGCTGACCCGGGGAGGACTCACAGCATGGATACCCTCTCGGCCTCCTTCGCCCCGGCCGGCGCGACCTCACCTCTCGCGGCCTCGCGCCTCACGGTTCGGGTTGCCTCCCTGCCGTCGGCCGACAAGGCCCTTCTCATGCTGCTGTTCGGCGCCGCCCTACTGGCGCTTGTGCTGGGGTTGGTTGGCGGCTTCGTGACTGCGCTCGCCCGCGCCGGGGCGCTCACCGTCTTTCCGGACGACGCCTACCGCATCCTGACCCTGCACGGCGTGTCCGTGTTCTTCTATTGGCTCTACCTGATCCAGGCAGCCCTGTTGCTGGTGCTGGCGGCGGCTGAGAGCGGCCGAGGCCTCGCCCTGCGCCCATTGGCATGGCTCGGTGCCGCCCTGATGCTGGCGGGCTTCGGTGTCAGCGAGTGGATCTCCGCCACCGGCACGCCGCTGCTCTACGACGGCAGCCCCGAACTGGCCGCGGACGACCCGCGCTCCGTCGGGGTCTTCGCGCTCGGCTACCTGCTGCTTTCGGCAGGGCTGGCGGCGTCCGCCATCAGCGGCATCGCGACCGTGCTCCAGCCCCGGCTGCGTGGCGAGGCCAGCGAGTTCACCTCCATCGGCTTCGCCCTGTTCGCCTGGGCGGGGTTCCTGGTGGTCAGCGCGATCGCCGCGACCAACGCCTTCCTGCCCGGCCTGCTGTGGGCGCTCGGCACGGGACCGTTCCCGGCCGATCACGGCACCGAGTGGCACATCCTGTTCCACAACCTGCATTACCTGCCGCTGATGGCGACCGTGCTGGTGTGGTACGTGCTGAGCGAACACCTGACCGGGGTGACGTCGATCCATGGCGCGCGCCTGTCGAAGATCGTCTTCGCCGCCTATCTGGTCTTCGTGCCGCCGACCAGCCTCTACCACATGTTCCTGGAGCCGACCCTGTCGGAGAGCGTCCGGGTCGTCGGCTCGCTGCTGTCGTTGTTCGTGTCGGTGCCGACGCTGGCGGCCTTCGCCATCATCGTCTCCTCGCTGGAAGCCAGCGCCCGGGCGCGCGGCGCCACCGGCTTCTTCGGCTGGATGCGGGGGCTGCCCTGGCGCAACCCGGTGATGGCGAACATGGGCTGGGCGGTGGTGAACATGATGCTGGGCATCACCTTCGCCTTCGTCCTGATCCAGGAGAAGCTGGCGCCGATGCTGTCGGACACCTTCTTCGTGCCCGGCTATTTCCATTTCTTCGCGGTTGGCGTGCTGACCCAGACCTTCCTGGCCGCGCTGATGGTGATCCTGCCGGCACTCGGCGGAGGCAGCCTGTGGCGCCCGGACCTGCTGCGGCGCATGCCGGCCGTCGTGACGCTCGGCCTGCTGATCTTCGGCGCAGCCGGCATCACCGCCGGGTTCATGGGGGTGCCGCGCCGGGTCTTCGACGTCGGCTACGGCGGCATGGCCCCGGCCGCTTGGCCGGTGCTGATGGCCCTGGTCGGCATCGGCGCCACGATCTTCGCCCTCGCCATCTCGGTCAGCGTCTACGGCGTCGTCCGCACGCTGCTGTCGCTGCGCCCGTCGATCGAGCCGGCGCCGGTGGTCGACTGGCGGACCGGATCGCGCGGCGTCGGCACAGCCCCGGCCTGGACCGGGCCGCTGTCGGTCGCGGCCCTGGTCGCCGCCATGTACGTCTTCACCATCGTCGCGTTCCAGCTGATCCAGTCGCTGCCGATCATCGTCATCGGCGGCGGGCACGGCCACTGAGCGACGGCCACTGAGCGCAGGAGACCCGTCATGAAACTGAACGAAGAGCTTTGGCTCGTTGTCGTCATCGCCGCCGTATGGGCGGTGCTCGCCGCCGTCTACGCCCTGGTCCCCAGTCTTGGGATGCCCGGTTACGTCCGGGTCTGGGGCGGCGGCGCGGTGCTGTTCCTGGGGCTCGCCGGAGTGCTGGTCGCCGTCAGCCGGAAGGCGCCCAGGGGCTGAACCGCTGCACGACGGTGCCACAAAAGGAGGCGCCATGGGGGCATGAGCATCGCTCCGCCCCCCATGGCACCCTGTATCACTTCTTGATGCCGAGGATGGTTTCAGCCTGGGCGAGCGTCGCCTCCGACTCGGCATGCTTGCCCTGCTTATGGAACGTCTCGCCATCGGCGCGGAGCTTCTTCACCTGCGTCATCTGGTCAGCGCTCAGCTTCGGGTTGGCCGCCAGGGCCTGGTCGATGGCGGCCATGTGTTTGGGACAGCTGTTGGCGAGCGCCGGACCGGTCAGGGCGACGGCGAAGACGGCTGCCAAAGCGACGTTCCTGAGCATGGTGTTCCTCCCGTTTCGCGGTCCGCGGAAATGCGGGCCGCCTGATCGACGCCTGAACGGCGCCCCGTATTCCAACACGGGCGGCCCCGGTTGGCGACTGGGCAACGGTACGGCGGCGCTCGGTCCTTCACCGATCCTTTCGGGCAGCGTCCTCAATCGTTCCTGAACCGGCGGAGAGCGTCACCACCCCATTCTCACGGACCAGCCGCCCCGCGCGCTCCAAGACGGCCAAGGCCCGGTAAATGGCCTCGTGCGTCAGTCCGATCTCTGCGGCGATCTCCGTCCAAGGCCGGTCGAGCCGCAGCATCGGCGGGTCGCCCGACACCTGGAGCCGAAGCCACGCCACGACCCTCTCCGGCGCCGACCGGATGTTCCGCAGTTCCAGCCGGCTGCGCAGGTCGCGGACATGGGACGCAAGCCCACGGGCCAGCGCAAGCGCGGCCTGTGGGTTGTCCTCCAGGGCGGCGAGCAGGTCCGGCTTCGGGATCACCGCGGTATTCGGTAGCAAACACACCCACTGTCCGATAGCTTTCCGGAACTCCTTGCGCGAGTTAATGACGCAGAGAGATCAACCCTTTTGACTCATATGATGCCGTGCATCACCATTCCCTTGCAAATCCATTTTAGGGAGTGGCTATGTCTGATCAGTTATCGCTTGACCTGATTGAGCACGTTCATGGCGGGGAGGTAATCCGTCAAAGGGCGCGTGATGGATATATCAACGCTACTGCAATGTGCCGGGCGGCGGGGAGAGAGTGGAGTCGGTATCGCGAACTCAAGGCTACCAAAGAGTTTTTACCCGCGCTCGCTCTGGCCCTCGGTGTGACCGAGGCCCAGCTTGCCATCACAACATTCGGCACACCGGGCGGCGACGCCAGAAACCAAGGGACCTGGGTTCACCCTCAGGTTGCCATTGATCTAGCGCAGTGGTTGTCACCTGAATTCAAAATCAAGGTGACCCGCTGGGTCATGGAATGGATGTCCGGCGCTGGGTCTCCTGTGGCGACAAGACGGGCAAGCTTCGATTTCATGAAGCGCTACCACTTAAACGCCGACAGGGTCGACCACGGGTATTTTTCTATCATCGGCGAACTATACGTGCGAATTCATGGTGAATTAGAACACCTTGGGTACGTCTTACCTGAACGTGGACCAGACGGAAGGCTGTTGAGGCCAGATATCAGCGTTGGGCAAACTTTTCCACGGTGGCTGGAAGAAAACTTCCCTGGTCTTGCTGGCTTACGGAAGAAGTACCCTCACTTGCTCCCTGACGGAATGGTTGTTGATGCTTGGCAGTATCATAATTCAGTGTGGCCTCAGTTTATTGAATTTGTCACAATGACTTGGCTGCCATATCGCGCAATTGCTTATTTCAGGGAACGAGACCCTTTGGCGATCCCATTCGTTGAACAGATAATCGCAAGGCTACCTTCGGCGGAAAGTTACCCACGGCTTCCGCGTTAGCCGGAGTTAGCGGCAATCGGGGTTCACGCCGCCCGGCCGCGCTGCCAGTACCCGGACCAATCCACGGACGGCGGCAGCGCGGCAGCGCGGAAGCCCACGGTGCGGAACTGTTCGCCGTTGCTGGTGCGGCGCTGGTCTTCACGCCACGCCATTTCAGCGGCATAGCGGTTCAGGTACTTCCCACCGATCCGGTGATACTGACCCCACTGCGCACGGCGCAGACGGGCGAAATAGGACTCCGCTTGGTTGGTGCAGGCGTCATCCGCGCTGTAGGCTTCTTGGTGGTTGATGCGCTTCATGTTGAAGCGGGCATGCAGGGAGTTCCAACCGGCGGCTTCATCGGCGTGGACGGTGGAGGCGCGATCAACGCGGGCCTTGATGAAGGCAACGCTTTCCTCTTCGGAGCGGAAGACCTGGGTAACAGTCCGCCCGTCGCGCTCACGGGCCACGACAACCACCTGACGCTTGCCCGTCTGGTTCTCGGCAAGGCGACGGTCCTTCCGGTCTTCCTTGCGGTTCTCGGGGCGGACGTGACCGCCGACATAGCAGCCGTCAACTTCCACGTCGGCGCCGTCGCCACCCAGCACAACGCCGCGGACTTCCGCCGCCATGGCTTCCCGGAGCTTGTGGGCCAGCACGTAGGCCGTCTTGTACTGCACGTCGAGATCGCGGCCGAGCTGGAGAGCGGAGATGCCCTTAACCGCGTTAACGAAGATGATGATGGCGATCAGGTAATCCCGGATCGGCAGCTTGCGCGAGGCGAACAGGGTACTGGAGGTTTCGGAGAACTGGCGGCGGCACGCCTTGCACTTGAACACGTTCCGGGTGGTGTACTCGTAGCACTTCGGGCAATCGCAGTATGGGCAGACGGCGGCGCCCTTGGTGTCGGGCCAGCGGATTTGGCGGAACAGCGCGCGGGCTTCCCCGTCCGTCATGCGCGCAACCTGCTTCAGGCTGACGGTGCGAGCGGTGGCGGACATGAGGAAGTGCTGCGGCATGACGGCGTATCCGTGTGTTTCCTTACAGATACGTTAGCTTTAGTGCCTTCCCTTGTCAACGGAAAAGCTATCACATATGTTAGCTTCCATGCGCTAACGAGAGGTAACGAGCATGGAAGCGAAGGACGAATGGGCGGGCCGCGCCAAGCGGTTTATGAAGGCCGAATTGAAGCGGCATGACGTGACCTATGACGAACTGGCCCGCCGGTTGTCCGCCATGGGGATTGAGGAAACCGAAGGCTCTGTCACGGTGAAGATCAACCGTGGCGCATTCCCGACGTGGTTCTTCCTCGCCAGCATGAAGGCGATTGGATGCCCGGCAGTGCGGGTGGAAGAAATTTGATTTACAGGAAACTCGAATAGGCGCATTGGCGTTGCGACATCTGGCGCATGACGAAACGCCGCCCGTCTGCTATACTTTTTGCGCGAACGTAACCGGAACTTTTTGGGCTTGGTGAGAAAAATGACGATAGGCAGCATGGGGTACACAGCGCTGGATATCGCGAAGTGGTTCATCAATGCCACAGACCGAGAGTCCGGAGATGCTATCACGCACCTCAAGGTGCAGAAGCTCCTTTATTATGCTCAAGGTTGGTCGCTTGCTTATCTGGGAAAGCCGTTGTTTTCCGAAGACATGCAGGCATGGGCACATGGCCCCGTGGCAGTGAGCGTGTGGGAGTATTTCCGAGATTGCGGCTATCAAGCTATTCCGGAACAGAAAATAACCAGGAAAATAACTGGTGATGCGGTGCGCCTATTGGAGTCCGTAAACGATAAATATGGCATGTATTCTGCGAAAGCTCTTGAAAAGAAAACTCATGAAGAGATGCCGTGGAAGAAAGCCCGCGGCAACCTGCCGCCGGAAGCTCGATGCACAACCGTCATATCGAAGGATGACATTGCAAAATTATTTGTTGAATTAAAGGGCTAACGTGGCAAACGGGAAATTCAACATTCCTGTCGCCGATGATTGCGAAAAAGCGATCACGCTTGAAAGCAAAGAGAAGGTGACAGTCTCGTTAAAGTACTGGCATTCAGGAGTGCAATGTCTATCAGAGTGGCAGAAAGCTGAGCTTGGCAAGCTCAGTAAGCTAATAGATAAAGTGCAAAAACTTACCGTTAGCGAGATAAAGACTGACCCAGGGCTTTACTGGAAAAGTCACAAGGGTCCACCGGCTACGGGGTTTTCTAGGCCAAGTGGATTATCTAAGGACGTGCAGCTTTGCGAACTAAGAGCTGGGAGCAAGGCTCGAATTCATGGGGCTATAGTTGAAACAACATTCTATTTGGTGTGGCTTGATAGGGTTCATGCAGCTTTTCCTGATGGGAAATGAGTAGCCGAGACAGGCATTAGTTTGCGGATATTCTCCACTCCGTCACCCTGCCATCCTCCACCCGCTCCACCAGATCGTTGGCTTGCCGGGTGACGGCGTTATGGACCAGCTTCGTAACCAGCTTCCCGGTGCGTGCGTCGGTGGCGTCCATCCCCCGGCGCTGCATCACCTCGACGGCGATGTCTCGGACAGTCATGGGGGCGGGCGCGATGCGGAGAACGTCCAACACCATGCGGGCCAACTCCCCCGGCTTGAACCAGTCGTTCCGCTTCCTGACGGCCTTGGGTGCGATCTCTTCGGGGACGACATCCGGGGCGCATAGGCGCAGCACGGCGTCGATGTGGACAAGGTCCGCCCGGTGCTGGGCGATGCGCTTTTCAAGGTCGGCGATGATGCCGGAGACTTCGGCGCGCTTGGCAGTCAAGCCGGAGATCAGGTAGGTGTCGCCCATGGCTTCCTCATTGGAAGGGAGTGGGCTATAGTGTAGCTAAATCAATGGCTTGGCTGATACGGCGGCGTGGGTGTGTTTGCTACCGAATACCGGATCACCGTGACCTCGGATGGCGTCTCGGCGACGCCATCGCAGTGGTAGGCCTCCGCCCACAGGGCGGCCTCGGCAAAACTCTCACCGGTGCGGGCAACGTGCAGCGTCACCGACGAACCGTCTTCGAGGTGCCGCACGAGGCGCACCCGGCCCCGGCCGACATGAAACACCGCCACGGTCGGATCGCCCTGCCGGAACAACACCTCGCCCAGCTTCAGGCATCGGCGATGGAGCCGTTGCGGTTCGACGAGTCCGACCCATGCGCTTGCCCCCAGCTTTCCCAAAACCGCCTCACCCGGAATTCTCCGCCATATGATTGCAATCATATGGCGTCGCAGGGAGTCCGGCTACCGTCCGAGGAAGTCACCCACCAGGAGGATCCCATGCCGATCCGCACCGCCGCCACCCTCGCCCACGTCACCGCCGTTGGACTTGGCATCGGATTTGGGAGCGCCACGGCTCAGACCGCGATGCCGATGGACCACGCCGCCCATCATGGCACCCAGCATGCCGGCACCGCCATGCCGCCATCCGGCCCGGTCCCGACCATGCCCGGCCAGGATGCCTTCGGCACCATTCAGGAGATCGTCCGCATCCTGGAGGCCGACCCGGCCACCGACTGGTCCCGGGTGGACATCGAGGCGCTGCGCCGGCACCTCGTCGACATGAACGAAGTCACGCTCAACGCGACGGCCGTTGCGACCCCGGTGGACGGCGGAGCCATCTATGCCGTCACCGGCGACGGGCGGACCCTGGAAGCGATCCGCCGCATGGTGCCGGCGCACGCTCACGAGATCGATGGCACGAACGGCTGGACCGTCAAGGCCGAGCCTTTGCCGAACGGCGTCTCGCTGACCGTCACCGCCGCCGACCCGAAGCAGACGGCCCATATCCGGGGACTTGGGTTCATCGGCATCATGGCCCAGGGAGGCCACCACCAGATGCACCACCTCGCCATGGCGAGAGGGGAGTTCAGTCATTGATGGCAGAATCACGCCCCGTTCAGACCAGCGTTCGGGCAGGAGGGCGGCGGCATCGGCGGCGGCGCGGCGTTGCAGCAGACGCAGGCGTGGAGCAGCCGGCCGAAGGCGCGCTGGTTGTCCGGACTCCTGCAGATGTCCGGACAACCAGCCTCGTCTTCCACAGGAAATTACAATGAAAACAGAGAATGATCCCATAAAAACCCGGCAAAAATACCTTTGCTTTCGATTTGGCCGGCCAAGAAACTCACGGTACATTTAAAACATTCATTGCAATTTTCTCGGCGGATCACCATTTGAAATTTACCGAAGCCACTCCAGGCTTGCTTCCTCTTTGCCGAGGATGGTGCATCCGAAGCGTTTTCCTGGCGTGACTCCATCCGGACGGCATGACCACCGATCTTGCCGATCATCCGGCCATCGTCGGAGAACAGTGTCGGAGAGCACCCATGGACGCAGGGACAAGCCTTGCCTTCTTCATTCTGACATCCCGGCCGGGGGAATGGCCATGACATCCCCGCTCCACTCCATCGAGGGGCAATGCCCCCATGGCGCCGACCTGCTGCGCGAGCAACTGCGCTGGACCAATGCCGAGCGCCGCTGGCATCCGCTGCCCCAGGGCACGGAGGCTGGCCGGCTTCCCCCCGCCTTTCCGCCACAGGGCAATGCCGGCCTGCCACGGGGCGCCTTGCTGACCCGTCTCACCATGGCCCGTGCCGCCGGCGCGACCGCCTTCAAGGAGCAGTGATCTCATGAGCCTTTCAGCCCATTACATCGTGTCGTGCCGAACGGACGGCTGGTTCATCCGGTTCGAGGGGGAGCGCTATGGCCCCTTCGTCAACGGACAGGCCGGCGCGCTGATCGCTGCGGTTCAGGCCGCCAACCAGGCCGGAAAGGACGGGCATGACGCCCGCGTGCTGCTGCGCAAGCCGGGTGGCGCCGTCGATGCCGTCTGGGTCTTCGGCACCGACAGCTACCCCTCGCCCTGGGTGGCCGATCTGCACCGGATCGCCCAGTTGCCGCGCCGTGAACGGGCCCGCACCCCCGTCCCGCCGTCCTCCCCGGCGCTGGACGCCAAGGCGGGCCAAGTGGCGGTGGGCCAGGCATGACCGGAAGGACGGACGCGGATCAGGCGGTCACCTCGTCGGTCCAGACCTGAAATTCCGTCAGGGTGTTGGGACCGAAGGTGTGGGTGAGCGGCACGTCGGCGGCGTCGCGTCCCTGCGCGATCAGAATGCGCCCGATCCGGGGAGCGTTGTTCCGCGGGTCGAAGACATGCCAGCGGCCGCCCAGATACACCTCCATCCAGGCGGCGAAATCCATCGGCGCATAGGGCGGCGGCTCGCCGATGTCGCTGATATAGCCGGTGCAGTAGCGCGCGGGGATGTTCATGGCGCGACAGAAGGCGATGGCGAGATGGGCGTAGTCGCGGCAGACCCCGCGCTTCTCGGCATAGGTCTGGGCCGCGGTCCGCGTCGGGCGCGAATGCTCGTAGCCAAACGTCACATGGCCGTGGACGAAGTCGCAAATCGCCTGCACCCGCGCCCAGCCCGGCGGGGTGCCCGCGAACAGCCGCCAAGCCTCCTCCGACAGGACGTCGGTCTCGCAATAGCGGCTTCCCAGAAGGAACAGCAGGGTGTCGGCCGGCAACTCGTCCACGCGGTGCTGCACGGCGCCATGGTCCGCCGGGTCCTGCGCACCGCTGTCGCGGATGATGCTGTCGGCGCTGATGGTGACCGGGCCGGCGGGCGCGACCAGCCGGCTGCACCAGTTGCCGAAGCTGTCGCGATAGCCCTGGATCGGCGCCGGCACGCTGGTGACGATGTGGTCGGGCCGCTCCAGATCGCCGACGCGCGTGTAATGCACGTTCAGCATCACGATCATCGGTGTGGGGGCGGGAAAGCTGAAATTCAGCCGGTAACCCAGGCGAATGCGCATGAAGGCCCTCCGATGAAAAAACATGCCGGTGACGGCGCGTGCCGATGTCGACCCGCGGCAGCAAGGGATCGGGGGAAAAGAATGGGCGCCCGGCGCATGGACTGCGCTGTAAATCCTCTGAAAAAGCCTAACAGACTTTGCGCGGACTCATACAGGTTTTCGCGATTTCGCTTCCCGTCGCACTGCAGCGCGAATGGAGTACACCGGCACTCCTCTGCCTGCTCTTTGAATTTCTCAGCCTGTTTTTTCAGCAGGAGCAGCCCATGAAAAAGGCGGCGCCACAACGGCGCCGCCCTTTTTTCTTTGCGACAGGCTCGACAGGACCGAGGCGACGGTCCCCTCAGATGATCACGCCATGGTCCTTGGCGAAGGTCTTCAGCTTGTCGCGCAGGCTGTGGTCGGCCCCGGTGTAGAGCCCGCTCATGTAGTCCCGCAGCGCCGCCACCTCGAGCGAGCGCAGCATCGTCTTCACCGGGCCGACCGACGGCGGCGACATCGACAAAGTGCGGAAGCCGACGCCGATCAGCGCCATGGCATCGAGCGGCCGGCCGGCCATCTCGCCGCAGATGCTGAGCGACACCTTGTGCCGGGCGCATTCGTCGACCAGCCGGCGCAGCACGCACAGCATCGACGGCGACAACGGGTCGTAGCGGGTCGAGGTGCGCGGGTTGCCGCGGTCGGCGGCGAACAGATACTGGGTCAGGTCGTTGGAGCCGACCGACAGGAAATCCAGCTTGGGCAGCAATGCCGGGAGTTGCCACAACAGCGACGGCACCTCCAGCATCGTGCCGACGCGCAGGCTGCTGGGCGGCTCGATACCCTGGGCGGCCAGCCGCTTCAGCTCCAGCTCCAGCAGGCGGCGGGCGCCGTCGAACTCGGCGACCTCGGCGATCATCGGGAACATCACCGACAGCGGCCGGCCGGCGGCGGCCTGCAGCAGGGCGCGCAACTGCTGGCGCAGCAGCGACGGGTGGTCGAGCCCGATGCGCACGGCGCGCCAGCCCAGCGCCGGGTTCTCCTCCTCGCCGCCGGTCATGTAGGGCAGCATCTTGTCGCCGCCCACATCCAGCGTGCGGAAGACGATCGGCTTCTCGCCGACCTCGTCCATGATGCGGGAATAGAGATCGGTCTGCGCCTTCACGTCGGGGTAGGAGGCGCGGACCATGAAGGGGATTTCGGTGCGGTAGAGCCCGACACCCTCCGCCCCGCTGGCGGTCAGGTGCGGCAGGTCGATCAGCAGGCCGCAGTTCAGGTGCATGGAGATCGGCACCCCGTCGCGCGTCACCGACGGGAATTTGCGGATCTCCGCATACATCTGCTCCTTGCGGTGCTGCAACGCCACCGCTTCGCCGAAGGCCATCTGGATGTCTTCGGCCGGGCGGATGAAAACCTGCCCATGGTCGCCGTCGACGATCAGCTGGTCCAGCGGCTCGATCCGGTTCAGCGCGTCGCCCGCCTGCACCACCGGGATGTTCAGCGCGCGGGCGACGATGCAGACATGGCTGGCCGGGGATCCTTCCTCCAGCAGCAGACCGCGCAGGCGGGTGCGGTCGTAATCCAGCAGTTCCGCCGGCCCCATGGAACGGGCGACCAGGATCATGTCGTCCGGCAGTGTCGCGCTGTCGGTGCCGGTGGTCTTGCCGGCCAGATGTTGCAGCAACCTGTTGGTCAGGTCCTCGAAATCCATCAACCGTTCCCGGATGTAGGGATCGGTCAGGTGGCTCATGCGGGCGCGGGTGTCGTTCTGCACCTGCTGCACCGCCGCCTCCGCCGTCAGGCCGACGCGGATCGCCTCGCGGATGCGCGACAGCCAGCCGCGGTCCTCGGCGAACATCCGGTAGGTCTCCAGGATGTCGCGCGGTTCGCTGAGGCCCGCCAGCGACGCCGCTTCCAGCAGATCGTCGATGGCGCTGTGCATGGTCTGCAGCGCGGTGTTGAAGCGTTCCAGCTCGGCATCGGCATCCTCCGCCACCATCTGGCGGACGGTCAGCTGCGGCCGGTGGATGACGGCAAGGCCTATGGCCAGCCCGGCGCTCATCGCCGTGCCCGACAGGCGGGCCGGCAGCAGCACGGGGTCGCCGGTGGTGGTGACCTCCACCGGGTTGACCAGTTCGCTCTGGGCCACCAGTTCGGCGACGACCATGGCGATGGTCTGGAGGGTTTCCACCTCCTCCTCGACGTAGCGGCGGCGGTCCTTGTGCTGGATCACCAGCACGCCGCGCACCTTGCTGCCGCGCAGGATCGGCACGCCGGCCAGCGACTGGAACGGGTCCTCCCCCGTCTCCGGGCGGTAGGCGAAGCTGGGGTGGGAGGGCGCATTGTCCAGCGCCACCGGGCGGGCGTGGCCGGCGATGTAGCCGACGATGCCCTCGCCCACGCGCAGGCGGGTGTTGTGGACGGCGGTCTTGTTCAGGCCCTCGGTGGAGAACAGCTCCAGCACCTCGCCGGCGCGCATGACGTAGCAGGAGCAGACGTCGGCCTTCATCTCCGCCGCGATCAGCGTGACGATCTTGTCCAGCCGGTCCTGACCCGACCCCGACCCGGCCATGATATCGCGCAGCCGGGCGAGCAGCCGGCGCGACGAGGTGCCGTCGAAACGGACGTCCATTCCCCCCTCCATACCGCCGCCACCGGTTGCCGTGTCGAGGGTGTCGGTCATCGCTACAGCGCTCCCACGGGCGGCTCCGCCATCAGGCTTAACGATGCCTCATCCATCGTCCGCCGGGCCAGTGCCGATTCCGCCTGGGCGATCAATTCGGCCAGGATGTCGGCCACCGGCTGTTCGCGGGTGACCAGTCCGACGCTCTGCCCGGCCATCAGGGAGCCGTTCTCCACGTCGCCCTCGATCACCGCGCGGCGCAGCGCCCCGGCCCAGAAATGCTCGATCTCCAGCATGCCTTCGTCACGGCTCATGACGCCGGAATCGACCCTGGCGATGACGTCGCGCTGGAATTCCATGAAGCGCTTGGACGCCTCGTTCGCCAGCGCCCGCACCGGGATGACGGGGAAGCGCGGGTCGATCTGCACCGACGGCTGGGCATCGCGGGCCGACGCCCGGATGAAGGCCTGCTTGAAATTGGGATGGGCCACGCATTCGGTGGCGCAGACGAATCGCGTGCCGACCTGCACGCCGGCCGCCCCCAGTTCCAGATAGGAGAGGATCGTCTCGCCCCGGCCGACGCCGCCGGCGACGAACACCGGCACCTCGCGCAGCTCGGGCAGGATTTCCTGGGCCAGCACGGTGGTGGAGACCGGGCCGATATGGCCGCCGGCCTCGGTTCCCTCGATCACCAGCGCGTCGGCGCCGTGCTTCGCCAGCCGGCGGCCGGCGGTCAGCGTCGGCGCGAAGGCCATCGCCTTGGCCCCGCCGTCCTTGATGCGGCGCAGGGTGGCGCCGGACGGCAGGCCGCCGGCGACGACCACATGGCCGACGCGCTGCTCGCGGCAGACGTCGATCAGCTGGTCCAGCGCCGGGTGCATGTTGATGAGGTTGACGCCGAACGGCTTGTCGGTCAGCGCCCGGGTGCCGGCGATCTCCACCGCCAGCTGGTCCGGGGCCATGGAGCCGCAGGCCAGAACGCCGAAGCCCCCGGCATTGGAGATGGCGGAGACCAGGTGCCGTTCGGACACCCAGCTCATGGCTCCGCCCATCACGGCGGTGCGGGTGCCGAGGAACTCCCGGCCCCGTTTCCAGAGCCGGTCGAGCCGGGCCGATGCTGCCGCCGCGTATGATGTGGCGTCGGTCATGGCCGGCCCTCCCCTGCTGTTGCGATCCCCGGCACCCGGGTCGCCACCTGCGCTCAGGCGGCGTCCAGGCCGTAGGCGGTGTGCAGGGCGCGCAGCGCCAGCTCCGCATACTCCTCGGCGATCAGGACCGAAATCTTGATCTCCGAGGTCGAGATGACCTGGATGTTGATGCCCTTGTCGGCCAGCGCCTTGAACATGCGCTGGGCGACGCCGGCATGGCTGCGCATGCCGACGCCGATGACCGACACCTTGACCACGTTGGCATCGGAAATGATGCGCTTGTAGTTCAGGGTGGACTGCGCGTCCTCCAGCACCTTCACGGCGCGGGCCAGATCGGCCTTGCCGACGGTGAAGGTCATGTCGGTGGACTTGCCGTCTTCCGACACGTTCTGGACGATCATGTCGACGTTGACGGCGTTGTCGGTCAGCGGACCGAAGATGGCGGCGGCGACGCCCGGCTGGTCGGCGACGCCCACCAGGGTGATCTTCGCCTCGTCGCGGCTGTAGGCGATGCCGCTAACAACTTCCTTTTCCACGATCTCGTCCTCGTCAACAACCAGGGTTCCGGGAAGCGAACTGCCCGCAGCGGCTTCGAAGCTCGACAGCACCTGCACGCGCACGCGGTGGTTCATCGCCATCTCGACCGAGCGGGTCTGAAGCACCTTGGCCCCCTGCGAGGCCATCTCCAGCATTTCCTCGTAGGTGATCTTGTCGAGCTTGCGCGCCTTGGAGACGATGCGCGGGTCGGTGGTGTAGACGCCGTCGACGTCGGTGTAGATGTCGCAGCGGTCGGCCTTCACCGCCGCCGCCAGCGCCACCGCCGAGGTGTCCGAGCCGCCGCGGCCCAGCGTGGCGATGCGGCCCTGTTCCGACACGCCCTGGAAGCCCGCGACCACGGCGACTTCGCCGGTCTGCAGGGACTTTTCCATCTCGGTGGTGTCGATGGAGACGATGCGCGCCTTGCCGTGCGTGTCGTCGGTGCGGATCGGCACCTGCCAGCCGGCCCAGGAGCGGGCGGGAATGCCGAGCGACTGCAGGGCGATGGCCAGGAGACCGGAGGTCACCTGCTCGCCGCTGGCGACGACCGCGTCATATTCGCGCGCGTCGTGCAGCTTGTCGATGTCGTTGCAGTATTTGACGAGCTGGTTGGTCACGCCGGACATCGCCGACACGACGACGGCGACCTGATGCCCCGCCTTCACCTCTTGCTCGACCTTCCGGGCCACGTTCTTGATGCGGTCGATGTCGCCGACCGACGTGCCTCCGAACTTCAGGACGATCCGCGCCATACCTCACACCATGTCTGGCCGCCCGGTCATGCCATCTGGATCATGCCATCAGGATCATGCGGGTCGGCTGAGCGCACCCCCGCTCCACCGTTGCCGGCGCGGGGCGGCGTATCCATACTCCGTCGGTGGAAGCGAGGCAAGTTGCCCGCACCCGTCCCGCCTCACAGTTTACGGATTTTCACCATGACCGCCTCATCCTCCGCCTTCCCGCACGCGTCCGCAACCGCTCCGGCCGGTGGACCCAGTGGCGGAACCGTGGACCCGGAGGATGTCGCCCGCTTCTCCGCCATCGCCGCCGAATGGTGGGATCCGACCGGAAAGTTCAAGCCGCTGCACCGGTTGAACCCGCTGCGCCTGACCTACATCCGCGATGAGGTGTGCAAGCGGTTGGGCCGCGACCCGCTGGCGCCCAACGCGCTGTCGGGCCTGCGCGTGGTCGATATCGGCTGCGGCGGCGGCCTGCTGGCCGAACCGATCGCGCGGATGGGCGCCACGGTGGTCGGCGTCGATGCGTCGGAGAAGAACATCAAGACCGCCGCCACCCACGCCGCCGAGACCGGCACGGCCGTCGACTACCGCGCCACCACCGCCGAGGCTCTGGCCGCCAGCGGTGAGAAGTTCGACGTGGTTCTGGCGATGGAGGTGATCGAGCATGTCGCCGACGTGCCCCTGTTCTTGAAGTCGCTGTCCGACCTGCTGGCCCCCGGCGGCGTCCTGTTCCTGGCGACCCTGAACCGCACGCCGAAATCCTTCGCGCTGGCCATCGTCGGGGCGGAGTACATCCTGCGCTGGCTGCCGCGTGGCACCCACAACTGGCGCCAGTTCCTGCGCCCGTCCGAACTGAACGCCGCCGTACGCACGTACGGGCTGAGCGTACGCAACCTGACCGGCATCACGTACAACCCGCTGAGCGACGAGTTCCGGCTGAACGCGCGGGACCTGGACGTGAACTACATGGGCTGGGCGGAGCGGGGGTGAGGGGGGCTCTTTAATGACGCCCTCTCCCGTGCGGGGAGAGGGCGATGATCGCCACATGCAATTTCCGTGGGCGTCTTGTTGCCGTAACTTGACCAAAGACACCCGCATAGGTCACGTTTTCCTAATTTATTCCCCTTATAGGGGCGCTTTTAGTTCGTAAGTCGCCCATCCTGGGCACTCCTGCGGACGCTGAGGGTTTCTGATGACGAGCATCGTGCGCTTGACCTCCAAAGATGCGTTGCGCGATTGGTTGAAGGACAAGCCCCACCCGTGGGCGCAGGCGATCGCCATCCGCGCGGCCCTACGCGCCCTTCCGGTGATCGGTCGAATCATTGACTCAAAATTCAAAGACAACAGGGCACCAAGCCGCGGAATCGTTGCCGTCGCGCGCGCGAATTTTGTAACTACCGTGGTACTTGTTCAGAAAGCCAATCATACAGCCGCCTTCGCCACCGCCGCCGCCGACGACGCCGCCTTCGCCACCGCCGCAGTTGGCGCCGCCGCCTACGGCATTGCCGCCTACTACGCCGCCACAACCGCCTATGCCCCTAACGCCGCCGCCTACGCAGCAGCAGCGGCAGCAGCCGCCTACGACGAAACCGACGCCTCCATCTGGCAATCCCTGTCCCATGATGCGACTTGGCTGGAGGCAACCGAAGACGCTCCTGCTCCAGACCGTGGCGTTCTGTTGCTTCGGCAACCGCTTTGGCAGGGCAGCGCCCCGGAACCGCTTCGTACCGCATGGAGCCAGTTCGCAAATAGTTCCTTCGCCGTCGAGCATGGCTTCCAACCCTGGATCCAGTGGTATGAGGCACTGGCCTCGCTGGAGGACGGCCGATCCCCACGGCCGGTGTTTAGCGACGCGTTGGCCCTGCGCATCGCCACCCAGCCCGACGAGTGGTGGAAGCGCCCGGCGAAAGAGGTCAACGCCGACATCGCAAATTGGCTGCGTGAGGAAACCGCGTCCGGCAATCGCTCCGACCCGCAGCACGACCTTGTCCAGGCCCTGGATGCCCTCCCCCTACAGCAACCTGCCCCCTATCAGTTTGACTGGCGCGACGGGCGCATGGAGGTTCTTCCGCCCGACGCCCTGCCCGAGGATGGCGGGATTGCCCAGGATTACCTCAACGAGACGCGGGAGAAGGCCGACGACCTTCTCGAAGCCCTGGCCCGCAGCAACACCGATCCCACCATCGCCCGCAAGGTCGGCAGGCTTCGGGAGGTTCTGACAGACCGCACCGCCGACCTGCGCCCCGCGCTGGTGGACTCGCGCAGCATTTCCGTCGAACGCCATGTCAAGGCGCTCGACAACCCGCAGGACGCGGCGGAAATTCCGACCCGCATCCTGGCGGATTTGGGCGACCTTGCCGACACCGCGCGCCGCCTGTGCAACTGCCTGCCCGCCCTGTGGCAGCGGGATGTCGAGCGGTTGGCGAACAGCCTGTCGCCGGACAGCGCATCGGCTCTGCTCCATCACCTCGACGCGCTGCGCGATGGAATCAAGGACGCCGATATCATCGGGCCGGACGTGCAAGCGGCCTTCGACACCCTGTCCGAAGACAGCGCCGAACCAGACGCCGAGGATGTGCGGCATCGGCGCATCGCGATGTTCGGCCTTACCGCGCGCAACCTGCTGACCACGCTGCTTCGCGCCAGCAAGGGGGCAGCGAACGAACTGGTGCGCTTTGCCAAGGATGTCCGTAAGGAACTCCGTCCCGAAGCGGTCAAAGGAACGGCGAAGGCAATCGTCGGCCTGCCTATCGCGGCTGCTTACCTGACCGTGATGCTCCTTGAACCGGCCAGCGGCATCGCCAAAGTCTTCCCGGAGATCGGAAGAATCTTTGAACGCCTCAATGCTCTGAAAGCAGGCGAAGGCAAGCCTCCCGCACCGCCGCCGAGCACCGAACCGCCGCTCAGTCCTCGTATACAGCGTCCAACGGCAGAGAGAGGTCCAACGCGGCCAGCATGACCGGTCCCTCGCGCACCGCATCGACGGTCCAACCATTGCCGTCGCGGCGGTACACCTCGACCAGACGCTCACTCTGCGAGACGAGGACGATCTCGCGCAGGGACGGGATCTTCTGGTAGTTGGTCCGCTTCTCGCGGCGATCGATGGCCTCGGTGCTGTCGGACAGCACCTCCACAACCAGCACCGGGTCCTTGACGACATAGGGGTCGTCGTCGCCACCGGCGCAGATCGCGAGGAGGTCGGGATAGTAGAAGGCGTTCGCCGCCTCGACGCGGACCTTCACATCATTCGCATAGGCATGACATCCGCGGGCGCGGGCCGCCTGCCGCAGGGCGACGAACAGGTTGCCGACGATCGTCGCGTGACGGCGGCTCGCCCCGACCATGGCGAAGATCTCGCCGTCGACATATTCGTGGCGGACCTCTGCGCCCCGCTCGGCAGCGAGGTAATCCTGCGGCGTAATCCAGGGCTTGCGCGATACGCCTGCCATGGCCTTGGCCCCCATCCGTCATGTCGGCACGGTGCAAGTGTACCAGCCCACCCGGCCCCACTCCACTTGGTGCATCCGCCGCAAAAGAAAAAGGGCCGCGCACGATCCCGTGCGGCGGCCCTTTCGGCATGCTGTGCCCCTCACCGGCGGCCCGTCAGTTGGACGGGGTCGGCTCGTGCTGGGTCAGGAGCGCGTACATCGCGTCGCCGGATTCGGCTCCGCGCAGCTTCTCGCACATGGACTGGTCCCGCAAAAGGCGCGAGACGCGGGCGAGTGCCTTCAGATGGTCGGCTCCCGCCTGCTCCGGGGCGAGGAGGAGGAAGATCAGATCGACCGGCTGCTCATCGATCGCGTCGAAATCGATGGGCCGCTCCAGGCGGGCGAAGACGCCATGGACGCGGTCCAGGCTGGACAGCTTGCCGTGCGGGATGGCGATGCCATGGCCCACGCCGGTCGTGCCCAGCCTTTCGCGCTCCAGAAGCACGTCGAAGATCGCCCGCTCGTGCTGACCGGTCAGCTCGGACGCTTTGCGCGCCATCTCCTGCAGGGCCTGCTTCTTGTTGCCGGCCTTCAGGTTCGGGAGGATGGCGTGCGGAGAGATGAGGTCGAGCATGGACGCTTCTTGACCAGGAGGACGGGTCGGCGCCGTCAGGCGCCGGCCTTCTCCGCCGGATCGACCCAGCCGATGTTCCCGTCGGCGCGGCGGTAGACCATGTTCAGGCGGCCATGCGCACCGTTGTGGAACATCAGGGCGGGGGCCTGCGCCAGCTCAAGGCGCATCACCGCCTCGCTGACCGACAGGGTGGCGATGCTCGTCTCCATCTCGGCGACGACCATCGGGTTGGCGACGCCGTCGGCGGAAGCCTCGACCTCGTCGTGATGCTCCTCGGTCTCGGCTTCCAGCACGCGGTAGCTGGCCGGGACGGCGGCGCCGTTCTCGGCGGCGTGGTGGTCGCGCAGGCGGCGCTTGTAGCGGCGCAGGCGCTTGGCCAGCTTCTCGCAGGCGATGTCGAAGGCCGGGTAGGGTTCGGTGGCGTCGCCGGCACTCTGCAGGACGATGCCGCGGCCCACATGGACCTGGATGTCGGCCTTGTAGAGATGCGCGTCCTTGGTCAGGACGACATTCGCCTCGATCGGCTTGTCGAAGTACTTGCCGACCACGGCGTTCAGGCTATCGGCCACATGGGTGCGCAGAGCGTCGCCCACATCGAGCTGCTTGCCTTTGACGGAGAGTTGCATGGTGGAACGTTTCCAATATTGGTCCGCTGGGGACGGTGTAGACACGACGTTCTAAGATGCCGGGTTCGAAGATGCTGGTCCGCCGCTTGCGGGCCGGGACGATAAGCAAGGGTCACCGGACTGTCAATCGAGCCCTCCCCCGCCCGACCCGCCTACATGCGTGACATCTTGGCACGTCGTCGCTGCACCGATGACGGTATTTTCATAGCTTCACGATACTTCGCGACCGTCCGCCGCGCAATGTCGATCCCTTCTGCACGGAGAATCTCCACCAGTTTGTCGTCGGACAGCACGTCTTCCGGCTTTTCCGCATCGATCATGGTCTTGATGCGGTGCCGAACCGCTTCCGCGGAATGGGAAGCCTGGCCGTCCGCACCCTGGATGGCGGAGGTGAAGAAGTATTTCAGCTCGAAGACGCCACGCGGCGTCGCCATGAACTTGTTGGTGGTGACGCGGCTGACGGTGCTCTCATGCATGCCGATGGCCTCCGCGATGTCACGCAGGATCAGCGGTCGCAGGTGCGAGACGCCATGGATGAAGAACGCATCCTGCTGGCGGATGATCTCGCTCGCCACCTTCAAAATAGTGGTGGCGCGCTGATGCAGCGACTTCACCAGCCAGTTCGCCGACTGGAAGCGTTCGGAGATGTATTCCTTGTCGGCCTTGTTGCGGGCGCTGTCGGAGATGCGGGCGAAATAGCGGTGGTTGACCAGCACCCGCGGTAGCGTGTCCGGGTTCAGGTCGATCAGCCAGCCGCCGCCGGGATTGGCGCGCATCAGGATGTCGGGGGTGACCAGCTGGGCCGGCGTGTGGTCGAAGGCCAGCGCCGGCTTCGGGTTCAGCTTGCGGATGTCGACGACCATGTCGGCGACGTCCTCGGCATCGACGCCGCAGACCTTCATGATGGCCGGCAGGTTGCGCGCGGCCAGAAGCTCCAGATTGTCGAGCAGCGCCGCCATCGCCGGGTCGAGCCGGTTCTTCTCGCGCAGCTGGATCGCCAGGCATTCCTTCAGCGAACGGGCGAAGATGCCGGGCGGGTCGAAGCGCTGGCAGGCGGCCAGCACCCGCTCCACCCGCTCCACGCCGCAACCCAGCTGTTCGGCCATCGCCTGGGCGTCGAAGCCGACCAGCCAGCCGGCCTCGTCCAGCATGTCGATCAGGGCCAGCCCGATCAGCTGGTCGCCGAGGTCGGGCAGGTCGATCTTCAGCTGTTCGGTCAGATGGTCGCGCAGGTTCTTTTCGCTGGTCAGCGTCGCTTCGAGGTTGCTGTCGTCATCGTCGAAGCCGCTGCGGCCGCCGCGCTCGCCATAGGAGCCGTAGACCTCGCTGCCGCCGTCCGAGCCGTCGGAAAAGCGGTCGTCGCCATAGACATTCTCGAAATCGGTGTCGAGCGGCGCCTCCGACGACGAGGCCATCGTGTCCGACGAGGTCATCTCCACGGTGTCGCGGGTGCGCCCGTCGGTCGGCGCCAGCGCCGGCCCGTCGTCGCGGCCGTTCAGCCCGTCGACGCTGAGGCCGTTCGCCTCCATGCCGCCGGGGCCGTCCAGCCCGCCCGGCGCCTCGCCGCCGGCACCGTCGCCGACGGGGTCGCTGCCGCCGTCGCTCGGGCCACTGTCGCGCTCCAGCAGCGGGTTCTGCTCGATCTCGCGGTCGACGAAGTCCGACAGTTCGATGTTCGACAGCTGCAGCAGCTTGATGGCCTGCTGCAGCTGCGGCGTCATCACCAGTGTCTGGGCTTGTCGAAGGTCGAGACGTTGAGCAAGCGCCATGGCTGTGGAACCGGGACCAGTGGGAACGGAGGGCTACAGACTGAACCGGTCGCCGAGATAGACCCGGCGCACGCCCTCGTGCGCCACGATCTCGTCCGGCCGTCCCTCCATTAGTACCACACCATCGTGCAAAATGTATGCCCGATCGACGAGGTCGAGCGTTTCACGCACGTTGTGGTCGGTGATCAGCACGCCGATGCCGCGGTCGCGCAGATGGCCGACCAGCTCGCGGATGTCGTTCACGGCGATGGGGTCGATGCCGGCCAGCGGTTCGTCCAGCAGGATGAAGTGCGGCTGTCCGGCCAGCGCGCGGGCGATCTCCACGCGCCGCCGCTCGCCGCCGGACAGCGCCAGGGCGGGGGAACGGCGGAGATGCGTCACCGAGAATTCGGCCAGCAGCTCGTCCAGCATCGCCTCGCGCGCGTCGCGGTCGCTCTCCACCACCTCCAGCACGGAGCGGATGTTGTTCTCCACCGTCATGCCGCGGAAGATCGAGGCTTCCTGCGGCAGATAGCCGATGCCGAGCCGGGCGCGGCGGTACATCGGCAATGCCGTGATGTCCTGGCCGTCCAGCGTGATCGTGCCGGAGTCGGCGGCGATCAGGCCGGTGATCATGTAGAAGCAGGTGGTCTTGCCGGCGCCGTTGGGGCCGAGCAGCCCGACCGCCTCGCCGCGCTGGACGCTGATGGAGACGTCGCGCACCACCGGCCGCTTCTTGAACGACTTGCCGAGATGCTGCGCCACCAGCCCTTCGGTCGGGGCGGATGCCGTGGGGCTGCTGCCGGCGGGAGCGGCGCCGGGTCCGTTCGCGGTCAGCACGGTCACGGCTTCTTGCCCGCGGCGGCGGCGCTCTTGCCGCCCTCGTTCTTCTCGCCGGGGATCAGCAGGCCGCTGACCCGACCGCCGGCGTCGCGGCCGGCGATGACGCGGTTGATCTTGGTGTTCATGTTCATCTCGGCGGCTTCGCCGTTCAGCTGGTTGTCGCCGCGGGTGATCCTGACGTTGCCCATCAGCACCGCGACGTTGTCGGCGACGGAATAGACCAGCTTGTCGGCCAGCGCCACGTCGGTGGGCGTGGTGACGACGATGTTGCCGGATCCGTCGATCCGCTCCATCTGCGTGGTGCCGTCCGGCATCTTCTTCAGCCGGCCGATCAGCACGTCGGCGCGCAGCCGGTCGTTGCCGCGCACCGCCACCGCGTCGCCGCGCGCCACGGTCAGGTCCTGCGCCTCGTAATATTCCAGGCTGTCGCGGGCGGTGACCACGTCCTTGGTGGTGACCAGCTTCAGGTCCTTGCCGGTGACGACGGCCACCTGCTTGTCGACGTCATAGACGGCATGGTCGCCGAACACCTGCTGGGTCGGGCTGACGATGCGGACATTGCCGTCGGCCACCAGCTGGAACACCTCGTTCCCCTTGCCGGGAACCTCGCGGTAATAGGCGGTCAGCACGTCGGCGAAGACGGTCGAGTCGTTGCGCTTGGCCGACGCGTTGCCGCGCGCCACATAGGCGCGGACGTCCTGGTGCCATTCGATCGCCTGATCGGCGTTGATCTCCACCGGCTGCTTGCCGCCCATGCCGGGCAGCCCCTGGGCGAAGGCATGCCCCGGAACCAGAGGTACGAAAGAGAAAAACCCGCCGGCCAGGATGGCCGACAGGGTCAAGACGGTACGGAATGGCGACCGTTTGGACGTCACGGCTTCTTGCTCCCGGGGCGCTCGGCGGCCTGGACCTCGGCCTTCGACTGGTTGAGGAAGACGACGTTCTTGCCGCGGTCCGTCATGCGGAAGCCCTTGGCGTTGATCTCGCCCTGCGGACCCTGGCCGGTCACCGCCTGCTCGCCCCAGGCGTTGCCCTTGCGGATGTCGGCCTCGGCCTCGCTGGTGGTGAACTCGTTGCCGTCGTCGCGCAGGACATGGACGTTGCCGCGCATCAGCAGGATGCCGGTGCTCTGATTGTACCAGCCCTTGTCGGAGCGCATCGTCACCCAGGTGCCGGTGCTCTCGGTCATCTCCGCCTGCGGTTCGTCCAGCAGGACGATGTCGGGCTGGTCAGCCGACTTGTCGGCCTTGGCCGCCACCAGCGAGAAGGGCTGGTTGTGTTCGTCCAGGCTGAAATAGCGCGGCTTCAGCATCTCGCTCTGCCCGGCGTCGGCGGAGACGCGCGGCGTCGGCGGGCTGTTCAGCGACGGCCAGGCGGCGAGCAGAGCCACCATCGCCAGCGCCGCCGCCGGCAGCACGAACTTCATGGCCGAGACGAAGCGGCTGTAGACCCGGCTGACCGGACGGGTGTCGCGCCGACGGTGCGCCCGCAGAACCGCCGGCGGCTCCGCCAGGGCGTGAACCGGGGCGGGCTTGGCCCCACCCTGCCCGCCGGCGGTCGGGGCGGGTGCGGTGCGGCCGGTTGCTGTACGGTCGGGGCTGCGCAGGTCGTCCAGGCTCAACTCTTCGTCCCTCCGGCTCGGCGCTTGGCTTCCATGATGGGTGGGAACGGCGTCAGGCGGCACCGGCGCGCAGGACATCGTGGATGTGCACGATGCCGAGCGGCCGGTCTGCCTCGATCACGAACAGGGTGGTGATCTTCTTGTCGTTCATCTCGCGCAGCGCTTCGACGATCAACGCCTTCGGGCGGATGGTCTTGGGCCGCGGCGACATGATGCTGTCCGCGCGTTCCGCCAGAAGCTCCGGCGTCAGATGACGGCGCAGGTCGCCGTCGGTGATGATCCCGACCAGCGCCCCGGCTTCGTCGGTCACCCCGACGCAGCCCAGCCGCTTGGCCGTCATCTCGAAGATGACGTCGGACAGCGGCGAGTCAAGGCGGCACAGGGGCAAATCATCGCCCTTGTGCATGATGTCGGTGACCTTCAGCAATGCGCGGCCCAACTGGCCGCCGGGGTGGAACTCGCGGAAATCGGCGGCGGAGAAGCCGCGCCGCTCCAGCAGGGCCACCGCCAGCGCGTCGCCCAGCGCCAGCATCATCGTGGTGGAGGTGGTGGGCGCCAGACCCAGCGGGCAGGCTTCCGGCTCCGGGGGGACCACCAGCGCCACGTCCGACTGTTCGGCCAGCGAGGACGCGGCGCGCCGCGTCATCCCGATCAGCGGGATGCCGAAGCGGCGGGTGTAGGCGATGATGTCCGCCAGCTCGTGCGTCTCGCCGGAGTTGGAGAGCGCCACCACCGCGTCGATCCTGGCGATCATGCCGAGGTCGCCGTGGCTCGCCTCGCCCGGATGGACGAAGAGGGCCGGCGTGCCGGTGGAGGCCATGGTCGCGGCGATCTTGCGGGCGACATGTCCCGACTTGCCCATGCCGGTAACGACGACGCGGCCTTGGATGCCCTGGAGGATGTCGAGCGCCCGCAGGAACTCCCCGTCGAGGCTGCCGGCCAGCGCGACCAGCGCATCGGCCTCGGTCCGCAGGACGCGGGTGGCGCAGGCGAGATCGCGGTTCTCCACTTCCGTCGAAGCGGTGGAGCTGTCGGTCAGGCTGCCAGTCAGGCTGGAGGTGATAACGCTGGTCAAGGCTGTCATGCCTTCCATTCAAAAGGCCCGTCCGCGGGCCGTTCACAAACACGGCGCCTGCCCGGAGTACTCCCGGCAGGCGCGGCGTGCAGTATGCCCCCCGGCGGACGCCGGGTCAAATCCACGGCCGGTCAGGGGGTGAGGTGTCGCAGGTGGCTCCCTCTCCCGTCCCGGGAGAGGGAAGGGGCCCGCCGCGAAGCGGTGGGAAGGGTGAGGGGTTAGGCACGAAGCCATGCGGTTCGGGATGCTTGGATCAACCCTCACCCTCCCCACTTCGTGGGTCCCCTCCCTCTCCCGGGACGGGAGAGGGCATGGATCGCGCGATCAGTGCGCCAGAATGTCCGGGGTTTCCCAGCCGCCGAGGTCCAGCTCGCCGCGGGCGGGGAGGAAGTCGAAGCAGGCCTGGGCCAGATGGGTGCGGCCCTCGCGCGCCAGCATGACGTCCAGCTTCGCCTTCAGGTCATGCAGGTGCAGCACGTCCGAGGCCGCATACTTCATCTGGTCGGTGGTCAGCTCGGGCGCGCCCCAGTCGGAGGACTGCTGCTGCTTGGAGATCTCGACGCCTAGCAGATCCTTGCACAGATCCTTCAGGCCATGACGGTCGGTGAAGGTGCGGACCAGCTTGGAGGCCACCTTGGTGCAATAGACCGGCTGGCAGCTGACGCCGAGATAGGCCTTCATCACCGCCACGTCGAAACGGGCGAAGTGGAACAGCTTGGTCACGCCGGGGTTGGTCAGCAGGCGCTTCAGGTTCGGCGCCTCGTACTGGCCGGGGCGGAACTGGACCAGATGGACGGCGCCGTCGCCGGCCGACAGCTGCACCAGGCAGAGGCGGTCGCGGTGGGGGTTCAGACCCATGGTCTCGGTGTCGATGGCCACGCAGTTGTCGCGGGCGCCGGCGGCGAGGTCGAGGCCGTCTGGGAGGTCGCCGTCATGAAGGTCGATGGGCATGGTCGATTCCCGGGTGGTCAGGCCCCCGGCCATGGACCCTAGAAACGACGAACGCCGCTCTGCACTATCCCCTTCTCAATCGAAGGAGCTGTGCATGCGGCGCAGCCGGGTAGAAAGAAATGGTGCCCAGGAGAAGACTCGAACTTCCACGACATTTCTGCCACAGGTACCTGAAACCTGCGCGTCTACCAATTCCGCCACCTGGGCTCGGTGCTCGGTGTGTGGGCGGTTGTTTAATGATCCGGCCGGAGGGCGTCAACAGCTTTTTTTCAACCCCTTCATTTTTTTGTCGCACGGCAAGGGGGCGCGGCGATGCAGTCCCTAGCTTGGCGGCGGTCCATTCGCTATAAGCATGCCCGCAGTTCCAGCAGTCATCCAGGCGACACACAGTCGGACGACGCGCGGGGGGGCGCGAGGCGGGCCCTGGAAAGGCCGCCGCGCGGAAACCCCGGTTCCCCCCTGGATTTGGCGCGCAACGACACGGGAGACGGTCGATGTCCTATCGCACTCAGGTTATCACGGTGTTCGGCGGTTCGGGCTTCATCGGCCGCCACCTGATCCGGCGCCTCGCCAAGTCAGGCGCCCTCATCCGCATCGCCACCCGCAACCCGGGCAAGGCCACCTTCCTGAAGACGGCCGGCGCCGTCGGCCAGATCGTGCCGTTCGCCACCGACTGCACCGACGACGTGTCGGTCGCCCGCGCCCTGCAGGGGGCGGATGTCGCCATCAACCTGCTGGGCGTGCTGTACGAGCGCGGAAGCCAGAGCTTCCAGGGCGTGCATGTCGACGCCGCCTCGCGCATCGCCCGTCTGGCCGCCAAGGCCGGCGTCAACCGGCTGATCCATGTCTCCGCCATCGGCGCCGACGCGTCTTCGCCGTCGGTCTATGCCCGCTCCAAGGCGGCCGGCGAGCAGGCGGTGCTGTCGGCCTTCCCGGCGGCGACGATCCTGCGCCCCAGCATCGTCTTCGGGCCGGAGGACAACTTCTTCAACAAGTTCGCCGCGATGGCGCAGAAGGCTCCCGCCCTGCCGCTGATCGGCGGCGGCAAGACGCTGTTCCAGCCGGTCTATGTCGGCGATCTGGCCGACGCCGTCGTCGCCGCGCTGGAGAGCGACGGCAGCCGCGGCAAGACCTATGAGCTGGGCGGCCCGCGCGTCTACACGTTCCGGGAGCTGCTGGAGCTGACCCAGAAGGACATCCAGCGCCACCGTCCGCTGGTGACCATCCCCTGGAACTTCGCCGAATCGCTGGGCGGCATCCTGGAGAAGGTTCCGCTGCTGGCCCCGGCGCTGACCCGCGATCAGGTCGCGCTGCTGAAGCGGGACAACGTCGTCTCCCCGACCGCGCTGGGCTTCAAGGATCTCGGCATCACCGAGCTGGCGACCTGCGAGGTGATCCTGCCGACCTACCTGTCGCGCTTCATCGTCGGCGGCAAGTACAGCGGCCCGACCAACAACGCCCGCTCCAACAACGCCCACTGATCGGGCGGGTAAGGTCCATGACACCCGAAAGCCCCGGCCCCCGCGCCGGGGCTTTTGCGTTCTCAAGGCTGCGCGCGCTGGCCGCCTTCGCCTGCGGGGCGGTCATCGGCACGCTGGGCGGCCTGATCGGGCTGGGCGGGGCGGAGTTCCGCCTGCCGCTGCTGATCGGCGCCTTCCGCCTCAAAGCGCTCGACGCCGTCATCCTGAACAAGGCGATGAGCCTCGTCGTCGTCGCCGCCGCCCTGCCGTTGCGCGCCGGGACGGTGCCGCTGGGCCTCGTCGCCGCCAATGGCGCGGTGGTCGCCACCCTGCTGGCCGGCAGCCTGCTGGGCGCCTGGATCGGCGCCGGCTGGGCGATGCGGATGGAGGCGGCCCGGCTGCAGCGGGTGATGGCCGCTCTGCTGGCGCTGATCGCCGTCGCCCTGCTGTTCGGGCACGGCCTGTCTGGAGGGGCGGGTCCGCTGCTGGAGGGGCCGGCGCTGACCATCGCCGGGGTCTCCGCGGGCTTTGGCATCGGAGTCGTCGCCTCGCTGCTGGGCGTGGCCGGCGGCGAGCTGCTGATCCCGACGCTGGTGCTGCTGTTCGGGGTGGACGTGAAGCTGGCGGGCAGCCTGTCGCTGGCGATCAGCCTGCCGACCATGCTCGTCGGCTTCTCCCGCTACGCCCGCGACCGCAGCCTGACCCTGCTGGTCCGGGAGCGCGGCTTTGTCCTGCTGATGGCGGCGGGATCGCTGGCCGGCGCCCTCATCGGCGGGAAGCTGCTGGGCGTGGTGCCGGAGTGGGTGCTGCTGCCGGGGCTGGCGGCGATCCTGCTGCTGTCGGCCGTCCGGATGTGGCGGCACTGAAGAGTTCCCGCCGGTTTCCGGCATGGCACGCCTGCCCCATCGCCGCTTGAATTCCCGGCATGGCGCCGTCATGTGGGCGGTTCAACTGTGGCGGGAACGGCGATGACGGGCGCAGAGGATATCCGGGGCGTGTCGGGGCGGATGGTGGAACAGGCGTCCGCCGCGCGCTGGGCGACCGTCGCCGCCTTTTTCCTGAACGGCACCGTCTTCGGCGTCTGGGCGACTCAGATCCCGCTGCTGAAGAACCGGCTGGACCTCAGCCCGGCGGTGCTGGGCGTGGCTCTGCTCTGCCTTGCCGTCGGCGCCCTGACGGCGATGATCGCCAGCGGCCCGCTGCTGGGGCGGATCGGCAGCGCGCCGGTGACGCGGGTGACCGCCCTGCTGTTCGCCGGTCTGCTGCCGCTGCCGGCGCTGGTGCCGGACGTGGTGACGCTGTGCATCGTGCTGGCGCTGTTCGGCGCGTCCGGCGGCACCATGGACGTCGCCATGAACGCGCAGGGTGCGCTGGTGGAGCGGCGGCTCGGCCGGCCGATCATGTCGTCGCTGCACGGGATGTGGAGCCTGGGCGGGCTGGCCGGTGCCGGCCTCGGCGGCCTGCTGCTGCCGCTGATGCCGACGGCGGCGCAGGCCGCGCTGGTGTCGGCCGGGCTGCTCGTGCCCTTCCTGCTGCTGCAGGGGCGCTTCCTGCCCGACCGCAATGCCGGCGGCGGCGCACTGGTGCTGCCCGATCGCAAGACCCTGCTGCTGGGGCTGCTGGCCGCCCTGTCCTTCATGAGCGAGGGCGCCATCCTCGATTGGAGCGCCATCCACCTGCGCGACGACCTTGGCGCGCCGGCCTCGATCGCCGGCATGGGGTTCGGCGTGTTCTGCGCCGCCATGGCGGTGGGACGGTTCAGCGGCGACCGGCTGCGCCACCGCTTCGGCGGGGCGACGCTGATGCGCGCCGGCGGGCTGCTGGCCGCATCCGGGCTGGGACTCGTATTGGCGGGAGGAATGGTCGCGGACGGGACGCCGATGCTGGCGATCGCCGGTTTTGGGCTGACCGGGATCGGCCTGTCGAACATGGTGCCGGTGCTGTTCAGCACGGCGGGCGCGGTGGAGACCGGGCATCCCGACCATGCGGTCGCCGCGGTGTCCACCATGGGCTATGCCGGCGTGCTGACCGGTCCGCCGCTGGTCGGCTTCATCGCCGAAGCGACCAGCCTCGCCACCGCCTTCGCGCTGATCGCGCTGCTGGCGCTGGGGATGGCCGCCGCCGCGGCCCGTGCGGTGCCGCGGCAGGCGGTTTGACGCTTAGAGATACAGGAACGCCAGCATGCCGGTGCCGATGGCGATGCGGTACCAGCCGAAGGGGGTGAAGCCGTAGCGGCCGACGAAATCGACCAGCGTCTTCACCACCAGGGCCGCGGCGATGAAGGCGGTGACGAAGCCGACCAGGATCAGCAGGCCGCTGTCCATGCTCATCACCGACCAGTTCTTGTACAGGTCGTAGACGGTGGCGCCGGCCATGGTCGGCACCGCCAGGAAGAAGGAGAACTCGGCCGCCGCCTTGCGGTCGACGCCCATCAGCAGCGCGCCCAGGATGCTGGCGCCCGAGCGCGACACGCCCGGAACCAGCGCCAGGCACTGGCAGAAGCCGATCTTCAGCGCCAGCGGGGCGGAGAAATTCTCGATCTGGTGATAGCGGGCGACGGGGATCAGCCGCTCCGCCATCAGGATGGCGATGCCGCCCAGGATCAGCGCGATGCTGACCACGGTCGGGTTGAACAGCACCGACTTGATGATGCCGTGCAGCCCAGCGCCCAGCACCATCGCCGGCAGGAAGGCGATCAGCACCGCCATGACGAAGCGCCGCGCGCCCGGATCGTCCTTCAGCCCTGTGGCAACACGCCACAGCCTGTGGAAATAGACCACGCAGATCGCCAGAATGGCGCCAAGCTGGATCACCACCTCGAACACCTTGCCGGGCGGTCCCTGGAAGCCCAGCAACTCGTCCAGCATGATGAGGTGGCCGGTCGAGGAGACGGGCAGGAACTCGGTCAGCCCCTCCACCAGCCCCATGAGTGTGGCGTCCAGATATTGATCGATCATCATCGCGGCACGCAGCCTTCGGCAGGTTGGATGTTGCGGCGCTTATAGCAGGGCATGGCCGCACTTGGCGATGGCGAGGGTTCGGTACTCCTATTCGAGCGATAGTCCTGTTTCGAGACTAATTTTCTGTCTCGTTTTTGTGACACCCTACCGCCACGCCTACGCATTCCAGCCTTGCGAAGGAAAAGGTCAACAAACCGGACCTATCGGCGCTTTTGTGCTTTCGCAGGCCCGTCTCATGCGTTATATGACGAGCGTCCGCCACTTTGCGGACGTTCGATTTCAACCCAGCCGGTCGGTGTAGGCCCACGCCGCAGCCCCCGGTCAGGCCCAGCAAGGCGATGTCCCGTGGCAGACAGCGGGGCCGCGAAGCGAAGGAGCAGACGTCATGGCGAACCAGAAAATGTTGGGCTTCGTGCACACCGCGCAGAAGATGCCCGACAAGCGGTCTGCCGCCGACCGCCGCCACGACTTCGCGGAAATCTACGCCCGCTTCAGCGACGAGCGCGCCGTCGAGCAGGCCAACCGCTGCTCGCAGTGCGGCGTTCCCTTCTGCCAGGTGCATTGCCCGGTCTCCAACAACATCCCCGACTGGCTGAAGCTGACCGCCGAGGGCCGTCTGGAGGAGGCTTACGAGGTCTCCCAGGCCACCAACAACTTCCCCGAAATCTGCGGCCGCATCTGCCCGCAGGACCGTCTGTGCGAGGGCAACTGCGTCATCGAGCAGTCGACCCACGGCGCCGTCACCATCGGCTCGGTCGAGAAGTACATCAATGACACCGCCTGGGAGAACGGCTGGGTCAAGCCGCGCAAGCCGGCCCGCGAGCTGGGCCTGTCGGTCGGCGTGATCGGTGCCGGTCCGGCCGGTCTCGCCGCCGCCGAGGAGCTGCGCGCCAAGGGCTACGAGGTGCATGTCTACGACCGCTACGACCGCATGGGCGGCCTGCTGGTCTACGGCATCCCCGGCTTCAAGCTGGAGAAGGACGTCGTCGCCCGCCGCGTCCAGCGTCTGGCCGATGCCGGCGTGATCTTCCATCCGAATTTCGAGGTCGGCCGCGACGCCTCGCTGGCCGAGCTGCGCGAGCGCCACGTCACCATCCTGATCGCCACCGGCGTCTACAAGGCCCGCGACATCAAGGCCCCCGGCTCGGGGCTGAAGAACATCGTTCCGGCGCTGGATTACCTGACCGCCTCCAACAAGGTCGGGCTGGGCGACTCGGTCGCGGCGTATGAGGACGGCTCGCTGAACGCCGCCGGCAAGAAGGTGGTGGTGCTCGGCGGCGGCGACACCGCGATGGACTGCGTGCGCACGGCGATCCGCCAGGGTGCGACCTCCGTCAAGTGCCTGTACCGCCGCGACCGCAAGAACATGCCGGGCTCGCAGCGCGAAGTGGCGCATGCCGAGGAAGAGGGCGTCGAGTTCGTCTGGCAGGCCGCGCCGGAAGCCTTCACCGGCAACGACGTGGTGACCGGCGTCCGCGCCGTCCGCATCCATCTGGGTGTCGCCGACGCCACCGGCCGCCAGACCCCGCAGGTGATCGAGGGCTCCGAGTTCACCGAGCCGGCCGACCTCGTGATCAAGGCTCTCGGCTTCGAGCCGGAGGATCTGCCGGGCATGTTCGGCTCGCCGGACCTGACCGTCACCCGCTGGGGCACGCTGCTGGTCGACCACCGCACCAAGATGACCAGCCTGGACGGCGTCTTCGCCGCCGGCGACATCGTCCGCGGCGCGTCCCTGGTGGTGTGGGCCATCCGCGACGGCCGCGACGCCTCCGATGCCATGCACGCCTACGCCCAGACCGTCGGCGCGCCCAAGCTGGCCGTCGCGGCTGAGTAAGCCACTCCTTCCTTCTGACATCAGTACCACCGTCTACCCCAGGGGGCCTTCCCTTCGGCCCCCCAGGTCAACGTCCAGACTGTGAAAGGGTCGTTCCATGACCACCGAGTTGAACCAGGGTGAGCAGTTCGTCGCCGATTTCCGCGCCAACGCCGCGGCGCTGACCACTGCCCACGCCTACAATCCGGCCGACGAGCACGACGCCTGCGGCGTCGGCTTCATCGCCGCGATCGACGGCAAGCCCCGCCGTTCGGTGGTCGAGAAAGGCATCGAGGCCCTGAAGGCGGTCTGGCACCGCGGCGCGGTGGACGCCGACGGCAAGACCGGCGACGGCGCCGGCATCCATGTCCAGGTGCCGCAGAAGTTCTTCAAGGACCACGTCAAGGTCATCGGCCACACCCCGCCGGAGAACAATCTGGCGGTCGGTCAGGTCTTCCTGCCGCGCATCAGCCTGGACGCGCAGGAAGCCTGCCGCTGCATCGTCGAGACCGAGATCCTGGCCTTCGGCTACTACATCTATGGCTGGCGCCAGGTGCCGATCAACGTCGACATCATCGGCGAGAAGGCCAACGCCACCCGGCCCGAGATCGAACAGATCATCATCGGCAATTCGAAGGGCGTGTCGGACGAGCAGTTCGAACTCGACCTCTACATCATCCGCCGCCGGATCGAGAAGGCGGTGCAGAACGAGCGCATCAACGACTTCTACATCTGCTCGCTGTCGGCGCGCTCGATCATCTACAAGGGCATGTTCCTGGCCGAACAGCTGTCCACCTTCTATCCGGACCTGACCGACGACCGCTTCGAGTCGTCCTTCGCCATCTACCACCAGCGCTATTCGACCAACACCTTCCCGACCTGGCCGCTGGCCCAGCCCTTCCGCATGCTCGCCCACAACGGCGAGATCAACACGCTGAAGGGCAACGTCAACTGGATGAAGGCGCACGAGACCCGGATGGAGCATCCGGTGTTCGGCGCCAACATGGGCGACCTGAAGCCGGTGATCGGCGTCGGCCTGTCCGACTCCGGCGCGCTCGACACGGTGTTCGAGGTGATGGTCCGCGCCGGCCGCACCGCGCCGATGGTCAAGATGATGCTGGTGCCGCAGGCGCTGACCAGCTCGCAGACCACGCCGGACAACCACAAGGCCCTGATCGCCTACTGCAACTCCGTCATGGAGCCGTGGGACGGCCCGGCGGCGCTGGCGATGACCGACGGCCGCTGGGTCGTCGGCGGCATGGACCGCAACGGCCTGCGCCCGATGCGCTACACCATCACCACCGACGGCCTGATCATCGCCGGCTCCGAGACCGGCATGGTCAAGATCGAGGAGAACCAGGTGATCGAGAAGGGCCGCCTCGGCCCGGGCGAGATGATCGCCGTCGACCTCCAGGCCGGCAAGCTGTTCCACGACCGTGAGCTGAAGGACCATCTGGCCTCCCAGAAGCCCTGGGGCCAGTGGGTCAAGAACACCACGCACCTGGACGAGCTGGTGAAGTCCGCCGCGCTGAAGGGCGAGCCGTCGGAGATGGAGAAGGAGGAGCTGCGCCGTCGCCAGATGGCCTTCGGCCTCGCCATGGAGGACATGGAGCTGATCCTCCACCCGATGGCGGAGGACGGCAAGGAAGCCATCGGCTCGATGGGCGACGACAGCCCGATCGCCGTGCTGTCCGACAAGTACCGCGGCCTGCACCACTTCTTCCGCCAGAACTTCTCCCAGGTCACCAACCCGCCCATCGACTCGCTTCGCGAGCGCCGGGTGATGAGCCTGAAGACGCGCCTGGGCAACCTCGGCAACATCCTGGACGAGGATGAAAGCCAGACCCGGTTGCTGCAACTCGACAGCCCGGTGCTGACCACCGCCGAATTCCACGCGATGCGGGAGTATATGGGCGAGACGGCGGCGGTGATCGACGCCACCTTCCCGGTGGACGGCGGCCCCGACGCCCTGCGCGACGCGCTGCGCCGCATCCGTCAGGAGGCGGAGGATGCCGTGCGCGGCGGTGCCAACCACGTCATCCTGACCGACGAGGCGATGGGCCCGGCCCGCGCCGCCATCCCGGCCATCCTGGCGACCGGTGCGGTCCACACGCACCTGATCCGCTCCAACCTGCGCACCTTCACCTCGCTGAACCTGCGCACGGCGGAATGCCTGGACACCCATTACTTCGCGGTGCTGATCGGCGTCGGCGCCACCACCGTCAACGCCTATCTCGCCCAGGAAGCGGTGGCCGAGCGCCAGCGCCGCGGCCTGCTCGGCTCGCTGTCGCTGGAAAAGGCGATGACGAACTACAAGAAGGCCATCGACGACGGCCTGCTGAAGATCATGTCCAAGATGGGCATCTCGGTCATCAGCAGCTACCGCGGCGGCGGCAACTTCGAGGCCATCGGCCTCAGCCGCGCCCTGGTCGCCGAGCATTTCCCGGCGATGGTCAGCCGCATCTCCGGCATCGGCCTGAACGGCATCCAGAAGAAGGTTCTGGAGCAGCACGCGCTGGCCTATGCCGGCGAGGCGCTGCCGCTGCCGGTCGGCGGCTTCTACCGCTTCCGCAAGTCGGGCGACCGCCATGGCTGGGAGGGTGGGATCATCCACACCCTGCAGCAGGCCGTCACCAACGACAGCTACACCACCTTCAAGAAGTATTCGGAGCAGGTGAACAAGCGGCCGCCGATGCAGCTGCGCGACCTGCTGGAGTTCCGCACCACCAAGGTCGCCGTCCCGGTGGACGAGGTGGAGAGCATCACCGCCATCCGCAAGCGCTTCATCACGCCGGGCATGTCGATGGGCGCCCTGTCGCCCGAGGCGCACGGCACGCTGAACGTCGCCATGAACCGCATCGGCGCCAAGTCCGACTCGGGCGAGGGCGGCGAGGATCCGGCGCGCTTCCGTCCCGACAAGAACGGCGACAACTGGAACTCCGCCATCAAGCAGGTGGCGTCGGGCCGCTTCGGCGTCACCGCCGAGTACCTGAACCAGTGCCGCGAGCTGGAGATCAAGGTCGCCCAGGGCGCCAAGCCCGGCGAAGGCGGCCAGCTGCCCGGCTTCAAGGTGACGGAGATGATCGCGCGGCTGCGTCACTCGACGCCGGGCGTGATGCTCATCAGCCCGCCGCCGCACCACGACATCTATTCGATCGAGGATCTGGCGCAGCTCATCTATGACCTGAAGCAGATCAACCCGGACGCCAAGGTCACGGTGAAGCTGGTCAGCCGGTCGGGCATCGGCACCATCGCCGCCGGCGTCGCCAAGGCGAATGCCGACATCATCCTGATCTCCGGCAACTCCGGCGGCACCGGCGCCTCGCCGCAGACCTCGATCAAGTTCGCCGGCCTGCCCTGGGAGATGGGCCTGTCGGAGGTCCATCAGGTCCTGACGCTCAACAAGCTGCGCCACCGCGTGCGGCTGCGCACCGACGGCGGCCTGAAGACCGGCCGCGACATCGTCATCGCCGCCATGCTGGGCGCGGAAGAGTTCGGCATCGGCACCGCCAGCCTGATCGCCATGGGCTGCATCATGGTCCGGCAGTGCCATTCCAACACCTGCCCGGTCGGCGTCTGCGTCCAGGACGAAAAGCTGCGCGAGAAGTTCGTCGGCACGCCGGAGAAGGTCGTCAACCTCTTCACCTTCCTCGCCGAAGAGGTCCGCGAGATCCTGGCCCGCCTGGGCTTCCGCTCGCTGACCGAGGTGATCGGCCGCACCGACCTGCTGCATCAGGTCAGCCGCGGCGGCGCCCACCTGGACGACCTCGACCTCAACCCGCTGCTGGCCCAGGTCGATCCGGGCGAGAACGCCCGCTACTGCACGCTGCAGGGCCGCAACGAGGTGCCGGACACGCTGGACGCCCGCATCGTCGCCGATGCCCGCCCGCTGTTCGAGGAAGGCGAGAAGATGCAGCTCGCCTACAACGCCCGCAACACGCAGCGCGCCATCGGCACGCGGCTGTCCTCGATGGTCACGCGGAAGTTCGGGATGTTCGGGCTGCAGCCCGGCCACATCACCGTCCGCCTGCGCGGCACCGCCGGCCAGTCCTTGGGCGCCTTCGCCGTCCAGGGCATCAAGCTGGAGGTGATGGGCGACGCCAACGACTATGTCGGCAAGGGCCTGTCGGGCGGCACCATCGTCGTCCGTCCGGCGACCAGCAGCCCGCTGGAGTCGAACAAGAACACCATCATCGGCAACACGGTGCTGTACGGCGCCACCGCCGGCAAGCTGTTCGCCGCCGGTCAGGCCGGTGAGCGGTTCGCGGTGCGCAACTCCGGCGCCACCGTGGTGGTGGAGGGCTGCGGCTCCAACGGCTGCGAGTACATGACCGGCGGCACGGCGGTCATCCTGGGCAAGGTCGGCGACAACTTCGCCGCCGGCATGACCGGGGGCATGGCCTACCTGTACGATCCGGAAGACTCGCTGCCGCTGCACATCAACGAGGAAAGCGTCATCTTCCAGCGGATCGAGGTGTCCCATTACGAGGCCCAGCTCCGCGCCCTGATCGAGGAGCACGTCGCCGAGACGCAGAGCCGTTTCGCCGCCGAGATCCTCAACGACTGGCAGCGCGAACTCGGCCACTTCTGGCAGGTGGTTCCGAAGGAGATGCTGCACCGTCTGGCCGTGCCGGTGACCCTGCCGCGCGCCATCCCGGCGGAGTGAAAACTTCCGCATGAAGCGGATAATCCCCTCTCCCCCCCGGGGAGAGGGTTAGGGTGAGGGGGATGCGCAGCGAGGATCTTCAAGAACCGCGTACGCCCCCGATCCCCACAAAACCCACGCTATGCATCCCCCTCACCCCGCCCCTCTCCCCAGGGGGGAGAGGGAGTCGAGGGTCAGACATGAAAACGGCGCGCCATCCGGCAGGACGGCGCGCCGTTTTTCTTTTGCGGTTGCGTCAACCGGCGGTCGGGGGCAACTCCAGCACCATGACGATGCTGTCGAAGCGGTTGCCGGGCGGAACCTCCATTGAAGTCCGACCGGTCGCGACGAAGCCGGCCGAGGCATAGAACTCCTCCGCCACCAGGCTGGCGTAGCACAGCATCCGCGATGCGCCCGCCGCGGCGGCATCCGCGACGCAGCGGTCGAGCAGCGCCCGCCCGACGCCACGGCGCAGCCAGCCGGGATGGGTGGCGAAGTGCCGGACATGGGCCAGTCCGGGCTGCGGCGCACGGGTCGGCTCGCCCGGCCAGTCGAAGCTCCAGCCGCCGCAGCCGACCGGCGTGCCGTCCGCCGCCTCTGCCAGATAATAGGTTCCGGCGCCCAGCAGCGCCGGATTCGATCGGGTGATGATCGGCAGCACCCGCTCCATCACCTCCCGCGGATAGCCGGCGGGCATCAGGGCCGGGTAGGAGGCCGCCAACACCGTATCCACCGCGCCGGCATCGTCCGGCCACGCCCGGCGGATGGTAAAGGCGGGATCGCTCACGGCTCGAATTCCCACGGCTCCGCCTTGGCCGCCGCGATCCACTCCCGCATCGCCGGCAGCGCCAGCACCGCGTCCATATAGGCGCGCGACTCGGGCGACACCGCGACGCCATAGGTCTCCAGCCGCGTCACCACCGGGGCGAACATGGCGTCGGCGATGGTGAAGGCGCCGAACAGGAACGGCCCGCCCGCCGGCTTGCCGAAGCGGGTGCGGGCATCGGCCCACAGCGCCTCGATCCGGGCGATGTCGGCGGCGGTCGCCTCGGTCATGCCCTGGCCCTTGCGGTCGCGCTTGAGATCCATCGACATGGTGGTGCGCAGGGAGACGAAGCCGGAATGCATCTCCGCCGACACCGCCCGCGCCACCGCCCGCGCCGCCCGGTCCGCCGGCCACAGCCCGGCATCGGGTGCCAGCTCCGCCACATATTCGCAGATCGCCAGCGAGTCCCAGACGGTCAGCCCGTCATGGATCAAGGACGGCACGCGGCCCGACGGCGAATGCGCCGCGATGCGCGCGGCGGTGTCGGGTTGGCGCAGGGGAATGACGGTCTCGGTGAAGGCCAGCCCGGTGTGCTTGAGCGCCAGCCAGGGGCGCAGCGACCAGGACGAATAGGTCTTGTTCCCAATCACCAGGGTCAGGTCGGACATCGGACGGCACCTTTCGAAACGGGCAAACAGCGGGGGCGTGAGCATGACCCACCTCACGGACCGCAACAAGCCTTCCGGTTGCGCCGGGGCAGGCATCTGCCCTACCCGCGCGACAAACCTCCTCCGGATGTTTCATTGGAGCGGCTATACTGAGCAGCTGGATGGGCGGCTGAATGGGTGGATGGGCCATCCATTTGGAAAACGTCGTTGATCTGTGGCTTTCCGCGAGGCACCCGATGACCCGGAAACTGTTCTGGGACGATCCCTACCGCACCTGCCTGGATACCCGCATTGCCAGGGTGGACGGCGACGAGGTCATATTGGAGGCCACCATCCTCTACGCGCTTTCCGGTGGGCAGGAGAGCGATGCCGGCACCATCGGCGGCTTCGAGGTGCTGGAAGCCCGCAAGGACGGCCGCGAGATCCGCTACAGGCTTGCGCCCGGCCACCGCCTCGCCCCCGGCGACGCCGTTGCGGTGGCGATCGACTGGGAGCGCCGCTACCGGCTGATGCGCCTGCACTTCGCGGCCGAGATCGTGCTTGAACTGGTGATGGCCCGTCTGCCCGGCATCCACAAGGTCGGCGCCCATATCGCCGCCGACAAGGCGCGCATCGACTTCGCCTGGAACGAGCCGCTGACCCCGCTGCTGCCCGGCTTCGCCGAACAGGCGGCGCGCATCGTCGCCGCCGACACCCCCATCCTGAGCGGCTTCAGCGACGAGGCGGCCGAGCGCCGCTTCTGGGAGATCCCCGGCTTCGCCCGGGTCCCTTGCGGCGGCACGCATCTGCGCCGAACGGGCGAGATTGGTGCGCTGACGCTCAAGCGTCGCAACACCGGCAAGGGCAAGGAGCGGATCGAAATCACGCTGGCCGATGCTCAGGCGTCGGCCAATCCTCAGCCAACAAGCGAATAAATCCCTGGTCGGCAATAACGGGATGCGCAGATCTCATGGGCCTTCAAACCACTGGAATCATGATGTCTATTCGGCCGTCGTTCCCGCGAAGGCGGGAATCCAGCCGTTTCAGCCGCTTCAATGCGGAGCTTCCTGGATCCCCGCCTTCGCGGGGGTGACGCAAAGTTCTTTTTATTCCAGGGGCTTATATCGCTCTGAGTTGCCTGCATCCCGTAGTGGTCGGCAAGGGACACTCGCAACGTGCCCGGCATCGCCGCGCCCTCCTTGCTGCGCTATCCCGGTTCATTCAATCACTGGCGGCCTCCACTCTCTGTGTTAGGATAACTTACCTATGAAATCGGGGAGAGGGGCATGTCTTCGATCCACCGTTCCATTGCAACCGATCACCCTATGCCGTTCCGGCGGCATCGCCCAACCGCGACCCGCCCGGCGCAGGGAACAATGGAACATCACCGGAAAGCTGTTTCACGGTGTTCCATCCGCGCCCGTCGAAACGACGCGACGGATGGGGCATGGCGATCGATGGAACAGTGGAACATGCCTGGAAAACCGTTCCATCCTGTTCCATCCCCCGACTTTCACAGCCCGCCCATGCCTGCCCGGCGCATGCCACCCCTTTCCAGCCGCCGCCCGGCGCGCCATCCTTGGGGGATGGGCATCCGTGTCGGATGCGTGACGTGATCTCGTGAGAAGGATCCTCAGTCTTGCTCGCCACCCTGCTTGCCGTTGACGGTCCGGACACCGTCGCCCTCACCCCCGTGACCAAGGCCGGGCTGGCCGACTGGCTGGCCGGGCAATCGCCGGCCGTCGCCTCCTGGGTCAAGGCGGTGGGCTTCACCGGCGAGGCCGGATCGACCGTGTTCCTGCCGGGGCCGGACGGCGCCGTCGCCCATGTGTTGGCCGGCGTGTCGGCCGTCGACGACCTGTGGGCCTTCGCCGGCCTGCCGTCCTCCCTGCCGGCCGGCTCCTACCGGATCGACGCGGCGCTGGACGCGCGGGCGGCGACGCGGGCGGCGCTGGGCTGGGCGCTCGGCAGCTACCGCTTCAGCCGCTACAAGAAGCCGCCGGAGAAGGGCTTCGCCAATCTGGTCTGGCCGGCGGAGGCCGACCACGGCGAGGTGGAGCGGGCGGCGACCGCCACCTGGCTGGTGCGCGATCTGGTGAACACCCCCGCCTGCGACATGGGACCGGCGGAACTGGCCCAGGCGGCGCAGGATCTGGCCGCCGAGTTCGACGCGGCGGTCGAGGTGATCGTCGGGCAGGACCTGCTCGACCGCGACTATCCCGCCATCCACGCCGTCGGCCGCGCCAGCCCGCGCGAACCGCGGCTGATCGACCTGCGCTGGGGCAACCCGGAACACCCCAAGGTCACCATCGTCGGCAAGGGCGTCTGCTTCGACACCGGCGGGCTGGACCTGAAGCCGTCGTCCGCCATGCTGATCATGAAGAAGGACATGGGTGGGGCGGCGCATGCGCTGGCGCTCGGCCGGATGATCATGATGGCCGGGCTTCCGGTGCGGCTGCGCGTGCTGGTGCCGGCGGTGGAGAATGTCGTGTCGGGCGACAGCTTCAAGCCGCAGGACGTGCTGAAGACGCGCAAGGGCCTGACGGTGGAGGTCGGCAACACCGACGCCGAGGGACGCCTGATCCTGTGCGATGCCCTGGCCGAGGCGGATTCGGAGAAGCCGGAGCTGCTGATCGACTTCGCCACCCTGACCGGCGCCGCCCGCGTGGCGCTCGGCCCCGACCTGCCGGCGCTGATGTGCAACGACGACGCGCTGGCCAACGACCTGACGGAGGCCGGAACGGCGGTCGACGACCCGATGTGGCGGCTGCCGCTGTGGGCGCCCTACCGCAAGGGGCTGGACAGCAAGGTGGCCGACATCAACAACGTCACCACCAACGGCTTCGCCGGCGCCATCACCGCCGGGCTGTTCCTGCAGGAATTCGTGTCGAAGGGCACGCCCTGGGCGCATCTCGACACCTATGCCTGGAACGGTTCGGCCCGTCCCGGCCGTCCGGAAGGCGGCGAGGCGCTGGGCCTGCGCGCCGCCTATGCGGTGATCGCCAAGCGGTTCGGCTGACGGTACAGCCGCGGAAGACGGCAGGAGGGGCGGGGAATGGGCTGAATTTGTCCCCGCCTTTCTCCCGTGAGGGGATGGAATGCCACAGAAGATCGTATTAAAACGGAAGATCAGGAAACCTGACGTGTAAGAATGAACCGCTCGCCCCCAACGCGAGGTGGGCGGTGGCGGTGGCGGCGGAGGCGGACAGATGGCGTTGAAGGTTCGCGAGGATTACCGGACCCTCACCGGCCCGGAAAAGGCCGCCATCATGATGCTCGCGCTGGGCGAGGAGCATGCCACCAGACTGTTCTCCCTGATGGACGACGAGGAGATCAAGGAACTGTCCCAGGTGATGGCGAACCTGGGCACGGTGTCGGCCAACCTGATCGAGCGCCTGTTCGTCGAGTTCGCCGAGCAGATGTCGGCCACCGGCTCTCTTGTTGGTTCCTTCGATTCGACCGAGCGCCTGCTGCTGAAGACCCTGCCGAAGGACAAGGTCGACCAGATCATGGAGGAAATCCGTGGTCCGGCCGGCCGGACGATGTGGGACAAGCTGGCGAACGTCAACGAGTCGGTGCTGTCCAACTATCTGAAGAACGAGTATCCGCAGACCGTCGCGGTGGTCCTGTCCAAGATCCGTCCCGAGCATGCCGGCCGCGTGCTGACCCAGCTGCCGGAAAGCTTCGCCATGGAGGTCATCATGCGCATGCTGCGCATGGAGGCAGTGCAGAAGGAGGTCCTGGACGACGTCGAGCGCACCCTGCGCACGGAGTTCATGACCAACCTCGCCCGCACCAGCCGGCGCGACAGCCACGAGATGCTGGCGGAGATCTTCAACGGTCTGGACCGCACCACCGAGCACCGCTTCATGGCCGCCCTGGAGGAACGCAATCGCGACAGCGCCGAGCGCATCAAGTCGCTGATGTTCACCTTCGAGGATCTGTCGAAGCTCGATCCCAGCGGCGTCCAGACGATGCTGCGCACCGTGGACAAGCAGAAGCTGGGAACCGCATTGAAGGGGGCTTCGGAAACGCTGAAGGACCTGTTCTTCTCCAACATGTCCGAACGCGCCGCCAAGATCCTGCGCGAGGATATGGCCGCCATGGGTCCGGTGCGCGTCCGCGACGTGGACGAGGCGCAGATGTACATGGTCCAGCTGGCGAAGGACCTTGCCGCCCGCGGCGAACTGGTCATCTCCGAGGGCGGCGGCGAGAACGAGCTGATCTACTGATCGGGAGGACGGGGTGCCCGGCGGAAAGGACGACTGGGTGGCGGTGCGCCGCGATGCGGAGACCGGCATCGAAACCATCCGCGCCCATTTCCGCGGCCATGCCTATGACCTGCACGACCATGACGAGCTGCTGGTCGGGGTCACCGAGCAGGGGGTGCAGGCCTTCCGCTGCCGGCGGCGGCTGCACACCAGCATCCCCGGCCGCGTCATCCTGATCGAACCCGGCGAGGCCCATGACGGCCACAGCCCGGGGGAAGAGGGCTTCACCTATGCCATGCTCTATCTGCCGGTGCCGCTGCTGTCCGCCCGCAGCGAGGCGCTGCGCAGCCTGATGCCGCGGGGTGGCGGCATGCCGCTGGGCTTCCGCGACACGCTGGCCGACGATCCCGGCCTTGCGGCGACGATCCGCTCCGCCTTCCTGGCCCTGCACCAGCGCGAGGGGCGGCTGGCCCGCGACCTGTCGGTCGACCGGCTGGCGGCGAGGCTGGCCGGCCATATGGCCCCGCCGCAGGAGCGCCGGCCGCTGCGTCCCGACCGCGCCGCCGCCCTGGCGCGTGAGCTGCTGCATGCCCGGATGGCCGAGGATGTCGGGCTGGACGAGCTGGCGGCGGCGGCCGGCGTCGACCGCTTCCGGCTGAACCGCACCTTCCGCGCCGCCTTCGGCCTGTCGCCGCACGCCTATCTGGTCCGGCTGCGCCTTCGCGCCGCCCGGCGAAGGCTGGCCGAGGGCGAGACGCCGGCCCTGGTTGCGGCGGAGGTCGGATTCGCCGACCAGAGCCATCTCGGCCGCTGGTTCCGTCGCGCCTATGGCCTGACGCCGGCCGCCTATCGCGATCTGTGCACGAACGTTCCAGACTGAGGCGCGATCATCCGGCATCTGGTTGGGCAAAGGAGACGACCACCATGCCCGATAGCCTGATGACCGAAGCCAATCCCGCGGACGCCCCCGTCCGCTTCGACACCCCCATTCGTTTCGACACCAAGGTCGCGCTGGTCATCCGCGCCGACCTGGCCGTGTGGCAGAAGCTGAACGTCGCCGCCTTCCTCGCCACCGGGATCGCCGCCGCCGCGCCGGACGCGCTGGGGGAGGAGTATGTCGACGGCGCCGACCGCCGCTATGGCCGGATGCTGGGTCAGCCGATGATGATCTTCACCGCCGACGGCGGGCAGCTGCGGGCCGTCCGCGATGCCGCGCTGGAACGGGGGCTGACGCTGGTGCCCTATGTCGCGGCGATGTTCGGCACCGGCCACGACGCCGCCAATCGCGCGGCTTTCCAGGCAGAGGACCCGAACGCGCCCGATCTGGTCGGGCTGGCCCTGCGCGGGCCGAAGAAGGCGGTCGACAAGACGGTGAAGGGACTTGCCCTGCACGGATGAGGGATCCCCCTGCCCGTCACAGCTCCTGCGGCACCGTGATCGTCACGGCGGTGCCGGCGCCCGGCTTGCTGTCGAAGGCAAGACGGCCGCCGAGCGGCCCGGTCACCGTGTTGAAAACCACCGCCAGCCCCAGCCCCTTGTGGCCGCGGCCGCGGGCGGTGGTGAAGAAGGCGTCGGTCAGGGTCGGCAGGTTGCTGGCCGGAATGCCGGCGCCGCGGTCGCGGACGGTGAGGCTCCAGGCCGGGACCGCGTCCAGCTTCGCCGGCCGGATCGTCACCTCGACTTCGCCCGGACCGCCGCCATAGCCATGGGCGGCGGCGTTGGCGAACAGGTGGTGCAGCACCCGGTCCAGATGCGGGGCACAGCCGATCCAGGGGCAGGCGGGGCCCGGTGCGACCCGGATGACCAGCGGCAGGTCGGGATGCTGGACGGCGAACAGGGCCGCCGCATCCTCCGCCATGCGGCGCAACTCCAGCGCCTCCAGCGGTTCGGAGTTCTGGCAGGCGGCGATGGCGGAAAACGCCTCCACCAGCTCCACCGCACGGGCAAGGTTGGCGTCGAGCAAGGCTGCCGGTTCCCGCAATTCCTCGGACGACAGCGGGCCGCTGCCGGGCCGGGCCAGATCCTGCAGGTGGCTGGCGGCGGTGACGCAGACGCCGAGCGGTGTGTTCAGTTCATGCGCCAGCCCGGTCACCGCCTGAGTGATGGCGCGCTGACGGGCCAGCGCCGATTCGGCGATGCGGGCGCGGCGTTCCAGATCCTCGCGCACCACCCGTTCCGACACCTCGCGGATCATTCGGCTGAGTTCGCGCAGCAGCTTCGCCAGCAGGTCGGGCGAGGGCGAGATCAGCGCCAGGAACAGGTCGCGTTCCAGTTCGAACACCGTCACCGGCGTGGCGGCGATGACGGAGGCGGAGCGGGCGCCGCCGTCGATCAGCGCCATCTCGCCGAAACAGTCGCCGGCGCGGCGGAAGCCGACCTCCACCTGACTGCCGAACGGGTCGTTGCGCACCACCCGCACCGTGCCGTCGAGCAGGACGTAGAGCGAGTTGGCGACATCTCCCTCGCGCATCAGCACCGTGCCGGCCGCAGCGTCGAACACCCGCCCGCGCGAGGCCACCGCGGCGCGCTCCTCCGGCGTGAAGGCCTCGAACAGGACGATGCCGTCGAGGATCCCGCCGGGCGTGGTGGTGCCGGTGGCTGCGCTGGTCATGGCTGACGGATGCTCCGAAAGGGCTTAGTCCCGGCAGCATAGACCAAGCAGCCGGGGAACTGCGACACGTTAACCGATGCTTTCGCGAATCGGAAATGTGCTTTCCCGCGACAGGCGGTCCAGCAAGCCGCGCGATCCGGCCTCGCACAGGTCCAGCACCTCTTCGAACCCGTCGGGACCACCATAATAGGGATCGGGCACCTCCCGCCCTTCCAGACCGGGCGCGTCGTCCAGGAACAGGCGGAGCGCGGCGGTGGCGCCCGGCGGAGCGATGCGGCGCAGCTGGGCCAGATGGCCGTGGTCCATCGCCAGGATGTGGTCGAAGCGGGTGAAGTCGGCCGCCACCACCTTGCGGGCGCGCAAAGCCGACAGGTCGACGCCGCGGGCCAGCGCCGCGCGTTGGGTGCGCGGGTCGGGCGGCTCGCCGACGTGGTAGCTGTGGGTGCCGGCGGAGTCGGCGATCACAGGACGGCCGAGACCGGCGCGTTCGGCCAGATGGCGGAACACCCCCTCGGCTGTGGGCGAGCGGCAGATGTTGCCCGTGCAGACGAACAGGACCTTGACCACCTGCGGTATCCCCCTTCTTTCTTTTCAGCGGCTTTACTTCCGGGCGCGACGAGCGTACGCCGCAGCAGTTTTCCACATGACCGGTTTCCGAACCGCTAAGGGGATCCCATGCCCTCACCCGCGCTGACCAACCGACTGCGTCCGACCGACTCGATCGTCATCCTGACCGGGGCCGGGATCTCCAAGGAATCGGGGCTGGACACCTTCCGCTGCGCCGGCGGCATCTGGAGCCAGGTCGATCTGGAGGATGTGGCGACGCCGGAAGGGTTCGCGCGCAACCCCGACCTCGTCCATCGCTTCTACAACGACCGCCGCCGCGGCCTCGCCGACCCGGCGGTGCAGCCCAACGCGGCGCACAAGGCGCTGGCGGAGCTGGAGCGGCGCTGGAAGGGCAACGTCCTGCTGGTCACGCAGAATATCGACGATCTGCACGAGCGCGGCGGGTCTGTTGCGCCGCTGCACATGCATGGCGAGCTGCTGAAGGCCTTCTGCCTGCATTGCCGCACGGTGACGGAGGTGCAGGGAGACCTGTCGGTGCACGACCATTGCCTGACCTGCGGGCGCAAGGGCGGCATGCGGCCCGACGTGGTGTGGTTCGGCGAGATGCCCTATCAGATGGAGCGCATCCAGCGGGCGTTGGAGGAATGCGACCTGTTCATCTCCATAGGCACCTCCGGCCATGTCTATCCCGCCGCCGGATTCGTCGCGGAGGCGCGGTCGGCTGGCGCCTATACGGTCGAGCTGAACCTGGAACCGTCGGAGGGCGCCTCCTATTTCCACAGCTCGATCCACGGCCCGGCGACCGAGGTGGTGCCGGCCTTCGTCCAGGATTTGCTGACGCTTGTCTGATGACATTGCCGAAGGCGGCTCAAGCCTCGACCGCCTGTTCGCGAGGGTGCGCGCCTGCACGCTGTGTGCGGGGGTGCTGCCCCATGGCTGCCGCCCGGTCGTGCGCGGCAGCCCGACCGCCCGCCTGCTGATCGTCGGGCAGGCGCCCGGCGCGCGGGTGCATGCCAGCGGCATTCCCTGGGACGATCCCTCCGGCGACCGGCTGCGCAAGTGGCTGGCGATGGACCGCGCCGCCTTCTACGACGAATCCCGCATCGCCGTGGTGCCGATGGGGCTGTGCTATCCCGGGACCATGCCGAAGGGCGGCGATTACCCGCCGCGGCCCGAATGCGCGCCGCTGTGGCACCCGCCGCTGCTCGACGCGCTGTCGGGCGTGCGGCTGACCCTGCTGATCGGGCAGTACGCCCAGACGCATTACCTGGGCGAGCGGCGCAAGGCGACGATGACGGAGACGGTGGCGAGCTGGCGCGAGTACGGCCCGGCCTTCATGCCGCTGCCGCACCCGAGCTGGCGCAACACCGCCTGGCTGAACCGCAACCCCTGGTTCGATGAGGAGCTGGTGCCGGCACTGCGCCGCCGGGTGGCCGACGCGCTGGAGGGCTGAACGGCCCTGCCCCGCCCTACTCCCCCCGCCTACTCCATGGTCTCGATCCGCTCCATGTCCTCGTCGGAGAAGCCGAAATGGTGGCCGATCTCGTGGATCAGGACATGGCGGACGATGGCGGGCAGCTCCTCCCCCGTCTCGCACCAGTAATCCAGGATCGGGCGGCGGTAGAGGAAGATCATGTCCGGCCCGCCGCGCAGGTCGGCGACGCTTTGCCGCGTCAGATCCACGCCCCGATAGAGCCCCAACAGGTCGAATGGGCTTTCCAGCTCCATCTCCCGCTCGGTATCCTCATCGGGAAAATCCTCGACATGGATGACGAGGTTCCCGACCGGGGCGAGCAGCTCCGCCGGGATGGTGTCGAGCGCCTCTTCGGCCATGCGCTCCAGGTCTTCGACCGTGGGCGGAACCGTATGGGGACCTGAAGGTTTCCGTATCATGCCGCAGAAGGTAGCGAACCGCTGCCCGTTCGCCAAGAAGCTGCGGGCGGCAAAAAGAGTGACGGCAAAAGAGTGACGAAGGAAAGGGAGGTCATCATGTCCGATCGCCTTGTCGGCACGAATCGCCAGACGGCGCTTAAGGAACTGCACGGCTGGGCGGAGGTGTTGGAGCGCGACGCCATCCGCAAGACCTACCATTTCGCCAATTTCCCGGCCGCCTGGGGCTTCATGACCCAGGTCGCCTTGCTGGCCGAGAAGACCGGCCACCACCCCGAATGGTTCAACGACGTCGGCCGGGTCGAGGTGATCCTCTACACCCGCAGCGCCGACGCCGTGACCCAGGCCGACATCGACTTCGCCCACCGCCTGGACCAGATGGCGCCGCTGCACGACCGCTGAGGTGGCTGGCACGGGACCCATCGGCCCACCACGGGCGTTACCCTTGTCCCGTCGGTGCGGTACCGGCGGGACACCCGACCCGTGCAGTGCGGAGCCGCCGACCATGCCGAAACCCTTGACCCTGTCCATCCCCCACTCGCTCGGCCGGGCGGAGGCCAAGCGCCGGTTGGTCGACGGCATGGGCGAGGTGCGGGCGCGCCTCAGCGCCGTGGCGGCCAGCGTCGACGACAGCTGGACCGACGACCGCCTGAACTTCCGCGTCGTGGCGCTGGCCCAGACCATTGCCGGTCACATCGACGTGCTGGACGACAGCGTCGAGATGGAGGTGCAGCTACCCTGGGCGCTGGCGCTGCTGGCCGACAAGATCAAGAACAAGGTGTCCCGCCAGGGCACGCTGATGCTGGAGAAGAAGTAAGGGTTTGTGGGGAGGTGTCGGCCGACGATGCCCCCTCCCCAACCCTCCCCCGCTCTCGCGGGAGAGGGAGCGAGTGCTTGATTGGGAAGGCAGCGGCAGTCCCTCCCCTGCGAAGCGGGGGAGGTTAGGAGGGGGCAATCGAAGCCCGCACCTCCCCACCCATCCTTACCTCCCCTACCCCTCCGAAGGCTCGTCCACCTTGCGCCGCGCCAGCGGGTGGTGGTCGTGCATGACCTTCTTCAGCCGTTCGGTCACCACATGGGTGTAGATCTGCGTCGTCGCGATGTCGGCATGGCCCAGCATCTTCTGAACGGAACGCAGGTCGGCGCCATGGTCGAGCAGATGGGTGGCGAAGGCGTGGCGCAGGACGTGGGGGCTGACCTTCTCCGGGTCGATGCCGGAGTCGATGGCGAGTTGCTTCAACAACTGGGCGAAGCGCTGGCGCGTCAGGTGCCCTTCGCCGGAGCTGCGTGACGGGAACAGAAAGGGGCTGTGCCCGGCGTCCGCTCCGGCAGCCGGCGGGATGAAGTGGCCGCGCAACGGGATGTAGCCGGCCAGCGCTGCCAGCGCCGGGTCGGACAGCGGCACCATCCGCTCCTTGCCGCCCTTGCCGCGCACCAGCAGGCCGCGGCCGTCGCGCATGATCGCGGTCATCGGCAGGCCGACCAGTTCCGACACGCGCAGGCCGGTGGCGTAGAGCACCTCCAGCAGCGCCACCAGCCGCAGCCCCTCCGGCCCGCCGCGCGCCTCGGCGGTGGACAGCATGGCGCCGACCTCCGCCTCCGTCAGGATCTTGGGCAGCGGGCGGCCCTGCTTGGGGCTGTCGAGCGGCGAGGCGGGATCGTCGACGCGGCGGCCTTCCGACAGCAGGAAGCGGTAGAACTGCCGCATCGCCGACAGCCGCCGCGCCACGGTGCGCGGCGCGCCGTCCTTGCTTTGCACCGCCAGATAGGCACGCAGGTCCTCGGTCCCGGCCGCCTCCAGCGCCACGCTACGCTGGGCCAGCCAGCGGCCGAGGTCGGCGAGGTCGCGCTCATAGGCCAGCCGCGTGTTCACCGCCGCCCCGCGCTCCGCCGTCAGCATGTCGAGGAAGGCGTCCAGATGCGGGGAGGTGGCGAGCGTGCGCGGCTTGCACGGCCGGCCGCGGCGTTTGGCGCCGGGTTTGCCGGCGGCTTTGCCAGTGGCTGTGGCAGCGGCTTTGGCAGTGGCTTTGGCTGGGGGCTTGCTGCCGGTCATGGTGTCGGCGTCATGGTTGTGATGGGTTCCCCGGTCATGAGGTCAGTCGGCGGTCGAGGTGGGCACGGACGGGCCGGCGAGGGCGGCCATCGCCTCGCGGACCAGCGCGCGGGCATCCGGCTCCAGCCCGACCGCCTTCAGGTTGGCCGCCACGCGGGCGGTGACGACCGGCGGCAGGGCGGCGGGTCCGGCCTCCCCTATCAGCAGCAGGGCGACGGCCACCGTCTCGCCGATGCGGCCGCCGGCCGCGGCGTCGCCCAGCCGCTGCCACAGCGCCGGGTCGACGCCGGCATCGCTGCCGCTGGGTGGGCCGGCGCCATCGGTGGCCTTCATCCACGCCTCGTCCGGGATGGCGACTCCGGTGGCCTGGAGAAGCGCCAGCTGGCCGGCGATGCGGTTGCGGGCAAGGCCGTCGGCACCGCGCAGCGCCTCGTCCAGCCATGCGGTCAGCGCGCGCGGATCCTCGGCACCGCGCCCGGTGGCGACCACGGACAGCGGCCACAGCCAGGCGGTGTCGGCGCTCCGCCCGCTGCGCAGCGCCAGATCCTGCCATCGCCGCGCCTGATCCAGTCGGCCCAGCGCGTAATAGAGCCGGGCCGCCGCCGGTGCCAGCGCCGCGACGTCGCCGCTCGGCGACACGCTGTCGAGCAGCCCCGCCGCGGCATTGCCGACCGGGCCGGCGCGCAGGCGCGGATCGACCAGCTCCACCGCCAGAGCGGCCAGGGCGACGCGGCGCCGCCCGTCCATCGCCGCCGCCATCGCCTGATGGACCAGGGCGCGGGTGCGGGCGCTGCGGTCGCGCTGGGCGATGTCGCGCACCCGCAGCAGTTCGTCCCCCACCGCCGGCACTTGGGCATAGAGGTCCAGCAGTTGGCGGGCGTCGAGGAACAGCGAGGCCGCCGCCCGCTCGCCGGCGGCGGCGCGGGTGGTGGGATCGGTGGAGGGGTTGGTGGCGATGGCGGCCAGCGCCGGCGGGCTGTCCAGCGGCAGCCGGTCGGACGGCACGCCGATCCGCGCCGTACGCATGGCGGCGAGCAGCAGCGGCAGCCCCTCGCCGTCGCCCTGCAGGGACAGCATCCGGGCCGGCGGCGGCGCAGCTCCGGCCAGCGCCTCGGCAACCATCAGGAACGGGTCGGACCGCCGGCCGGCGCCGCGCAGCGTGGCCAGCGCCTCGTCGGTGCCGGCCTGATCGCCGACGCGGGCGCGGCAGAACAGGGCCAGCCTGCTCCAGTAGGCGGAGGTGAAGCTCCTGCCGCGGGCCAGCGCCCGCGTGCAGTCCAGGCCGCCGCGCACCAGCTCCGCATCGGTCAGTGCCCTGGCCGCCGGTTCGTCCGCCGCCAACGCCGCCGGAAGCAGGTCGGCCAGCTCGGCCGCCCCGGTGGGGTCGCCGAGCCGAGCCAGCTTCTCGATGCGCAGGGCGCCGAAACGGCGGGGCGGTGGCGACTCACCCGTGGCGACGGCGGGGGAGCCCGCGCTCAACAGCAGCCGGCGCTCCAGCGCCTTGACGGTGGGGGACGGGGTGTCGACCGGAAGCGCGGCAATCAGGGGCAGAAGCTCCGCCCGGCCGATGCCGCGCCAAGGGTCGCCGCCCAACCCCCGCATGCCGCTGAGGGTGCCGGCCCCGTCCGGGTCGGGCGCACCCAACGACTCGCTCGCGACGGGCGCCGGCCGCGCCACCATGGGGGAGACGGCGGGCGGCGGGGTTACCGCGGGCGGATAGGCCGGCACGACGACCGGGGCTGGGACCGGAGCGGGTGCGGGGGACGCCACGTCGGGCGTCAGCCGGATCGGCGGGCCGAGGGCCTGGGCGGCGGCGGCCATGGCCCAGCCAGTCGCCAGCAGCCCGGCCAGCAGCGGAACCGCGACCCGGGGGACGCCCCCGGCCGATGGTCGGGGTTCAGCGCGGGAAGCGCTCATCCGGCAGAACCTTCTCCACCGTTTTCGACGGAGCCGGCAGATCCCACGAGGCAAGGAACACCACGCCACCGGCGATCACCAGCAACAGCAGGACGAAGAGGATCGAGAGAAACCGGCTCATGGCACCAGGGACGTGTTGTGTCGGAAAAAAACGGAGGAGCGGAGCTACCACGCCCTGCGTCCGCAGGGCTTGGGACAAGCAATGGCTTTTCTGCTAAAGCATCCGCGGTCCCGGCCGGGGGCCGGGAGGCGGCGCAGTGTAGCCACAGGTCGGACCGCGGCGCAACCCGTCCACCCGATCTTTGGACAAGGCCGGGGCGCTTGTGCCGGCCAGCTGTCGGCGGGTATGAGTGTTGTCTGTTTCAGCGGTGTGACGGCCTGCGAGGACATGGGCCGGGGACATGGGCCGGGGACATGGGCCTGCTGGCATCGAAGGGTACGGGTGGCGGATCGGATGGATGTGATGGGACTGCGCAAGGCGATGACGGCCCAAGGTCCGGGCACGGGTGCGGCGGAGGATGCGGAGCCGCTGCTTCCGCGCACCGTGGTGCTGGTCGGGCTGATGGGGGCCGGCAAGAGCGCCATCGGGCGCCGGCTGGCGACGCGCCTGCACCTGCCCTTCCGCGACGCCGACACCGAGATCGAGGCGGCGGCCGGCTGCACCATCGCCGAAATCTTCGCCCGCGACGGCGAACCGGTCTTCCGCTCCGTCGAACGCCGCATCATCAGCCGTCTGGTGAAGGACGAGCCGGTGCATATCCTGGCGACCGGCGGCGGCGCCTTCATGGACCCGGAGACCCGCGCCGCCATCCGCGAGCACGGCGTGTCGGTCTGGCTGCGCGCCGAGTTGGACGTGCTGGTCGCCCGCACCGCCCGGCGCACCCACCGCCCCATCCTGAACCAGGGCGACCCGCGCGCCATCCTGGGCCGGCTGATGGAGCAGCGTTATCCCATCTATGCCGAGGCCGACCTGACCGTGGTCAGCGACGAACGTCCGCCCGACGTGACGGTGGAACTGGTGATCGACGCGCTGGAGGCGCATTTCGGCGTCCAGCTTCCCCACCGTGCGCCGCGCGGCGGACGGCCCGGCAAGAGCGACACCCCCAAGACAGACGCTCCCAAGACAGACGCCTCCTGATCCTCTTCTCCGCCCCCTTCCCGATCCACCAGCTTCGCGGACTGCCCCGATGACCTCCGTCTCCGCCACCACCCCGGCCGCACCCGACACCGTCCGCCTGGAGCTGGGCGCCCGCAGCTACGACATCCTGGTCGGCGACGGCGTGCTGGCCAATGCCGGCGAGCGCATCGCCGCCGTCACCCGCGGCCGGGCGCCCATCGTGGTGACCGACGCCAACGTGGCGCCGCTGCATCTGGACACGCTGAACGCCGCGATGCAGCGGGCGGGGATCGCGCCGCAGCCGGCCATCGTCCTGCCGGCCGGTGAGAAGACCAAGGACTTCGCCCATTTCCAGCAGCTGATGGACGACATCCTGGGCCGCGGCATCGAGCGGTCGACCGTCCTTCTGGCGCTGGGCGGCGGGGTGATCGGCGACATCACCGGCTTCGCCGCGGCGTCGGCGCTGCGCGGCATCGACTTCATCCAGGTGCCGACGACGCTGCTGTCCCAGGTCGACAGCTCGGTCGGCGGCAAGACCGGAATCAACAGCCGCCACGGCAAGAACCTGATCGGCGCCTTCCACCAGCCACGGCTGGTCATCGCCGACACCGCCACGCTGGACACCCTGCCCCGCCGCGAGGTGCTGGCCGGCTATGCCGAGGTGGTGAAATACGGCCTGATCCGCCAGCCCGACTTCTTCGCATGGCTGGAGCGGAACGGCCGGCGGGTGGTGGACGGAGACAGCGATGCCCGGCGCCATGCGGTGACGGTCAGCTGCCGCGCCAAGGCCGACATCGTCGGTGTGGATGAGCGGGAGAGCGGCGACCGCGCGCTGCTGAACCTGGGCCACACCTTCGGCCATGCGCTGGAGGCGGCGACCGGCTTCGGCCAGACCCTGCTGCATGGCGAGGCGGTGGCGATCGGCATGGTGCTGGCCTTCGACCTGTCGGTCCGGCTGGGGCTGTGCCCGGCCGAGGACGCCCGGCGCGCCCGCACCCATCTGGCCGAGGTCGGCCTGCCGGTGCGCCCGGCCGACATTCCCGGCGTCGCCTGGGACGTCGATGGGCTGGTGAGGTCGATGGCCAAGGACAAGAAGGTGCAGGACGGCCGCATCACCTTCATCCTGGCCGACCGCATCGGCAACGCCTTCACCCGCCGCGACGTCGATGCCACCGCCGTCCGCGCCGTGCTGGACGAGTCGGTCCGGTCCGCCTGATCCGCTATATCACGGACAATCCGCCTTTCGCACAATAGCCGCGCCGACGGTTGCCCGCCCATACTCCCCCGACAAGACCGCGGCCATTCCGCCGCGGCGGAATCGGGGAGGATGGGTGATGAAGGCAATGATGGGCATGTCGGCCGTTGCGGTCCTGCTGCTGGCGGCGGCGCCGGCCATGGCGCTGGAGGTGCGCGAGCAGGCGACGATCAAGGCGCCGATCGAGCAGGTGTGGAAACAGATCGGCCCCTTCTGCGCCATCGGCGACTGGCATCCGGCAGTGGAGAGCTGCAATCTTCGCAAGACGGGGAACAAGCAGGAACGCGACCTTGCGCTGAAGGGCGGCGGCGCCATTCAGGAACGGCTGACCGGCCTGTCCGCCGCCAAGCACCGGATGCGCTACACGCTGCTGAGCGGACCGCTGCCGGTGAAGAACTACAACTCCACCATCCGGCTGAGCGCGGTGGATGCCCACACCACCCGCATCACCTGGTCCTCGCACTTCGAGGCCAAGGGCGCCTCCGACGCCGAAGCCCGCAAGGCGATTGCCGGCATCTACACCAGCGGCTTCGACGGGCTGCGCAAGCGGTTGGAATCCGCCCAGTAACCGCGCCGTCGGCAAAGACATACCGCGATATGCGGTAAATTCCCAGCAATCGGTTCTATTGACTATCCGTGCATCAAGCTGACAGGATCGGTATGCCGCGCTGCGAAATCGCGGTCGAGTGCATCGTTCGTCCACAAAACCTGCAATCACGAGGGAGACGGGACACATGCCGACACGCCGACTGATGCCTGACGTCATCAAGAACCAGGAGCTGTCCTGCCTGCCGCCGGGCGCCACCGTGCGCGATGCCGCCACGCTGATGGCCGAAAAGCGCATCGCCGCGGTGCTGGTCACCGAAGGGCGCACGCTGAAGGGCATCGTCACCGAGCGCGACATGACCGCCCGCGTGGTCGCGGCCGGACTCGACCCCGACACCACCCGGCTGTCCGCGGTGATGACCGCCGATCCGGACACGCTGGAACCCTCGGCCACCGCTCTGGCGGCGCTGGAACTGATGGAACGGCACCATTACCGCCACCTGCCCATCGCGGTGGGCGGCGAGGTCGTCGGCATGGTGTCGATCCGCGACCTGTTCGCCGTGGTGCGCACCCATCTGGAGGACGAACTGCGCAGCCGCGAGGCTTACATGTTCGGCAGCGGCTATTCGGCGGAGGCCACCCTCGGCTGAGCGCGAGCCGGGGGCTGACCTATAGGTAACGCTGCGTTGCGGCGGGGTCGGGTTGACCGGGCGCCCGGCCCCGCCGATAGTCGAGGGTGAGCCATCCTCACTGCTGAACTGGAACGCCCGATGTCCGCGCCCTCGCTGTCCGCCCCCGCCGCGCGCGAGCCGATCCACACCCGCCGCGTCACCTGCCAGGGCTTCCGGCGCGCCGACGGGCTGTGGGACATCGAAGGCCACCTGACCGACGTCAAGAGCTACGGCTTCCACACGGAGGAGCGCGGACATCTGGAGCCGGGAACGCCGATCCACCAGATGTGGATGCGCCTGACGGTGGACGACAAGCTGACCGTCCAGGCGGTGGAGGCGGTGACCGAACACAGCCCCTACAAGGCCTGCGGCAGCATCACGCCGCGCTTCCAGCAGCTGGTCGGCCTGCGCGTCGGGCCGGGCTGGACCCGCGCGGTGAAGGAGCGGCTGGGCGGGGCGAAGGGCTGCACCCATCTGGTGGAGCTGCTGGGGCCGCTGGCGACCACCGCCTTCCAGACCGTCTACCCGATCCTGGCGCGCGAGGCGGCGGAGCGCGCCAAGGCAGCCGGCAAGCCGGCCCAGGACGACGGCAAGCGGCCGGTCCTGCTGAACATGTGCCACATCTTCGACAGCAACGGGGAGGTGGTGCGCAAGCACTGGCCTGCGCACTACACCGGCGGGGAAAACGAAGATGCCCGTGAAGAGGCGGCGGAATAGGCCGCGGTCTCCAGCAAATCCGCTGGGGAAATCCGCCGGGCGGGTGCCGAATCGGTCCCGCTCAGGCGTCCAGATGGGATTGGGTGGAACCGGTCAGGGCCGGACCGGGTGACGGGAAATTGCCGCCGACGGCGACCGCGGTCTTGACGCCTTCTGCCTCGTCGGACGGCGGCAGGTCGAACGGCGTGCCGACGAACGGATCGCTGCCGCCGTGTCCGGCGCGCTGATGGCCGTCCTCGGTGCAGGCCCGGCGGTAATAGGAGGCGATGAAGACCCGCACCGCGGAGGTCAGGGTGACATCCGCATCCTCCGGGTTGATGCCCCGGCGGCGCGCCTGCTCTTCGATCCGCTCCTTGATCTGGGTGCAGAGACGGTTGACGGTCAGACCTTCCCGACGGCCGATATCCTCCAGAGCATCCCACATCGACGGCTCCAGCCGCATGCTCGTGCGGTGCCCGCCGATCATGATGTTCTGGCTCCTCAACGGTTCCACCCCCGTCTGGGGAGTGTTCACCCGCTTCTTCTTCGGCCCACGCTTCGCCATCCGCAGCCCCTTCCACGAAGCCGCCGGCGGACATGCGAAGTTTGTGTCCGCCACGGCGCGATAAATGGTTGCATATATCGCACTTTACTAAACGTGGCGGGAAATGCAACCACGCTAGCGTCTTTCATTCTTATATGATTTCCTAAAATCGACTCTTGGTTGCATCCATATGTATGCTATTTCCGGCGTCCACCCGCCCATTATTTGGAGCGTGCGAACGGTCGATCGGTGACGGCGCCTGATCCGTTGGTCCGATCAGGCCCCGGCTTCGCCGGGGGCGTAGGTGGTCAAGCCCAGCGCATGCACCCGCTCGCGCAGTTCGTCGGCCAGCAGGGTGTAGATCATCCGCTGGCGCTCCACCCGCGACTTGCCGGCGAAGGCGGCGGAGACGACGGTGACGTGGAAATGGGTTTCCCCGGCGGCGTCCGCCCCGGCATGGCCGGCATGGCGGGCGCTGTCGTCGACGACCTCGAGCCGGTCCGGAGCCAGTCCGGCGGTCAGCTTTTCGCGGATGCGGGTGGCGTATTCCATGGCGGGTCCTGATGTCTGGGCACTGGTCGGGAATGCGTGGGACGGGCGGCGCCGGGCAAGCGATTCCCGTCGGCCGCGCCGGCAGCCAGGAGAGGGTGCGAGCCCCGCTTCTGTCAAGCGCCTGTCAAGCACAACGCCCCGCGGATTGCGGATGACGGAAGCCCGATTCGGCGCGCTTGCCAGAGGCATCGGCTCTTCCCATACTTGGCCGATGACCAGGAACCGCACCCGCTCCAGTTACGACAGCTACGCCGCTCCGCGTGCGGCCACCCGTGTGTGCGACCACCCCGAGTGCGTCGCCGCGGGCGAATACCGTGCGCCGAAAAGCCGCAGCAGTCTCAACGAGTACTGGTGGTTCTGCCTGGACCATGTCCGGGAATACAACCGCGCCTGGGACTATTACGCCGGCATGTCGACCGACCAGATCGAGGCCGAGGTGCGGCGCGACACCACCTGGCAGCGGCCGAGCTGGCCTCTCGGCAAATGGGCGACGCAGGAGCGCTTCATCCGCGAGCGCGTGGTCAACGGCTTCAGTTTCGAATTCGGTCACGAGGCCGGCAAGACGAAGGATGAGGAAAAGGCGCACCGGCGCCACCACGCCCGCACCGACGAGGAAAAGGCGCTGGCGGTCCTGGAATTGACGCCGCCCGTGGACTTCACACGCATCAAGGCACGCTATCGGGAGCTTGCGAAAAAGCATCATCCCGATGCCAATGGCGGCGACAAGGCTGCGGAAGAACGCCTGAAAGAAATCAATCAGGCCTACAATACGCTGAAAGCCTGTTATGCTGCCTGAAACCCCGTTGGCGGGCCGGGTCGATCCCGCGGCCGCCGGACAACCGACACTCGCTGGAACGTAAGAACCCGACCCATGGCTTCCCAAGGAGCGACCCAGGCCAGCTCGGCCCTGTTCGACCACACGCCCGACACCACCGTCTCGGTGCGCGAGGTCTTCGGCATCGACAGCGACATGCAGGTGCCGGCCTTCAGCCAGCGCTCGGAGCATGTCCCCGACCTCGACAGCGCCTACCGGTTCGACCGGGACACGACGCTGGCCATCCTCGCCGGCTTTGCCTACAACCGCCGCGTCATGGTCCAGGGCTATCACGGCACCGGCAAGTCGACCCACATCGAACAGGTGGCGGCACGGCTGAACTGGCCCTGCATCCGCGTCAACCTGGACAGCCACATCAGCCGCATCGACCTGATGGGCAAGGATGCCATCGTGCTGCGCGACGGCGTGCAGGTCACCGAGTACCGCGAGGGCATCCTGCCCTGGGCGCTGCAGCATGCCTGCGCCCTGGTGTTCGACGAGTATGACGCCGGCCGTCCCGACGTGATGTTCGTGATCCAGCGCGTGCTGGAGGTGGAAGGCAAGCTGACGCTGCTCGACCAGAACCGCGTCATCCGCCCGCATCCGGCCTTCCGCCTGTTCGCCACCGCGAACACCGTGGGCCTGGGCGACACCACCGGCCTGTATCACGGCACGCAGCAGATCAACCAGGGCCAGATGGACCGCTGGAACATCGTGGCGACCCTGAACTACCTGCCTGTGGATGCCGAGGTGAAGATCGTCCAGGCCAAGGTCGCGTCCTATGACGACGCCAAGGGCCGCGACACGGTGGCGTCGATGGTGCGTCTGGCCGACCTGACCCGCGCCGGCTTCATCAACGGCGACATCTCCACCGTCATGAGTCCGCGCACGGTCATCACCTGGGCCGAGAACGCGCGCATCTTCAACGACGTCGCCTTCGCCTTCCGCATCACCTTCCTCAACAAGTGCGACGAGGTGGAGCGGCCGACAGTCGCCGAATACTACCAGCGCTGCTTCGGCGTCGAACTGCCGGAGACGGGGGTCCAGGCGAACCTCGTGTGATGATGGTGTTCGGCCGCGGAACTCGCCAGGACAGTATCCGCCTTGCGCAGGGTCGCGGCCACGCACACAAGATCGACACGGATGTCACGGATTTAAACACGGATGTCACGGATGAAGGTGAGCCTTGGCGACGCGCTGGATGAATTGACCAAGCGCATCGTCGGCGCCGCGTTCGCCGTACACAACGGCCTCGGTCATGGCTTCGTCGAAGCAGTCTATAAAAAGGCTTTGCTGCGCGAACTGGCGGACTGCGGACTGGAGGCCGCTGCCGAGGTACCGTTCCAAGTCCGTTACAAAGGCGACCCGGTGGGAAGCTACTATGCGGATATCGTTGTGGAAGGACAGGTCATCATCGAATTGAAAGCATGCGAAGCGTTGGGCGATTCACATGTCAGGCAGGTCTTGAACTACCTCCATGTCAGTGGTTTGCCTACGGCTCTCCTTTTCAACTTTGCTGAGCCGCGCCTTGCGATCAGGCGTGTACTGCCACGGTCAAGACATCCGTGAAATCCGTGTCTAAATCCGTGACATCCGTGTCAATCTTGCCCACCGCGCCGTAACTCTCCCAAGAACGAAGACGCCCCCGCGATGACCACCCAGAACGACACCCCCGTCGAGGCCTTCAAGCGGTCCACCACCGCCACGGTGCGCGCCATGTCCCGCCGGGCGGAGGTGCAGGTGGGCTTTTCGTCCGATCCGCCGGGGCTGTCGGGCCAGCGGGTGCGGGTGCCGCTGCCGGCGCGCGATCTGAACCCGGTCGAGGTCGCCAAGCTGCGCGGGGCGGCCGATGCCGTGGCGCTGCGGCTGCGCTATCACGATTCCACGGTGCATGCCCACCGCATGCCGCTGGGCGATGCCGCGCGTCAGGCCTACGACGCGCTGGAGCAGGCGCGCTGCGAAGCGTTGGGCAGCCGCGACATGGCCGGTGTCGCCCATAACCTCGAAGCGGCGCTGGAAGACCGCTACGCCCGCCAGGGCCTCGACCGCGTCGAGGATCGCGGGCAGGTGCCGCTGTCCGAAGCGTTGCGGCTGATGGCGCGCGAGGCGATGACCGGTGCGCCGCCGCCGCCTGCCGCCGCCCATGCCGTCGACCTCTGGCGTCCCTGGATCGAGGAGCGGCTGGGCAAGGATATGAAGGGGCTGGCCAACTATGCCGGCGACCAGGAAGCCTACGCCAAGGCCGTCCGCCGCCTGCTGGCCGACCTCGACATGGAAGTCGGGCAGGAAGCCGACCAGGAAGAGGAGGAGGACCAGCAGACCCAGTCCTCCGAGAACGACGAATCGCCGGAGCACGGCCAGACCCGCGGCCAGGACGAGGACCAGTCCGACTCCGAATCCATGGCGTCCTCCGACATGCAGGATTCGTCGGAGGCCGGCGAAAGCGCCGAGGAGGGCGCCGGCGAGGAAGGCGACATGGAGATGGGCGAGGGCGAGGGGGCGGAAGAGCCCGCCGGCCCCGGCCAGCCCTGGCGCAATGACGTCAACCGCCGCAACGAACCCGACCCCAACGCCTACAAGGCCTTCACCACCCAGTATGACGAGGTGGTGGACGCCGCCGACCTCTGCGACCCGGCGGAACTGGAGCGGCTGCGCCACCTGCTGGACCAGCAGCTGCAGCATCTGCAGGGCGTGATCTCCAAGCTGGCGAACCGGCTGCAGCGCCGGCTGATGGCCAAGCAGCAGCGGTCGTGGAACTTCGACCTGGAGGAGGGCATCCTCGACGCCGCCCGCTTGGCCCGCGTCGTCGCCAACCCGGTGCTGCCGCTCTCCTTCAAGGCGGAAAAGGAGATGGATTTCCGCGACACGGTGGTGTCGCTGCTGATCGACAATTCCGGCTCGATGCGCGGCCGGCCGATCTCCATCGCCGCGATGAGCGCCGACATCCTCGCCCGCACGCTGGAGCGCTGCGCGGTGAAGGTGGAGGTGCTGGGCTTCACCACCCGCGCCTGGAAGGGCGGGCAGGCGCGCGAGGCCTGGGTCGCCGCCGGCAAGCCGCCGCATCCCGGCCGCCTGAACGACCTGCGCCACATCGTCTACAAGGCCGCCGACATGCCGTGGCGCCGCGCCCGCAAGAATCTGGGCCTGATGCTGCGCGAAGGCATCCTGAAGGAGAACATCGACGGCGAGGCGCTGCAATGGGCGCACAACCGGCTGCTCGGCCGGCCGGAACAGCGCCGCATCCTGATGGTGATCTCCGACGGCGCGCCGGTGGACGACTCCACCCTGTCTGTGAATGCCGGCAACTATCTGGAACGCCACCTGCGCCAGACCATCGAGCAGATCGAGACCCGGTCGCCGGTGGAACTGGTGGCGATCGGCATCGGCCACGACGTGACCCGCTACTACCGCCGCGCCGTGACCATCGTCGATGCGGAGCAGCTGGGCGGCACGATGATGAACAAGCTGGCCGAACTGTTCGACGAGGACGACCGCCGCGGTGGCCGTCGCGGCTGGCGTTGACGTAAGGAAGCGGGAAGGGATGTTTCCAGTCTTTTCAGTGACTTAGCTGGAAATTCCGACCCGGATCAGGGTGTATCCTTACCTGCGAACGCCGGCTTCGCGCCTTCTCCCGCATCGGGAAGGGAAGGGAGGGAGAGAGATGGCGTCGCCTTCTCCCCCGCCGGGGGTGCGGCCTTCTTCTCCTCCTCCAGCACCAGGCGCCAGAGTTCGGTCATGCCGGTGCGGCCGCGCAGTGACCGGCCGCCCTGGCGGACCAGAGGGACGGCGTCCTTGCCCTTGGCGGCGGTGACGCCGCTGGTCAGCACGATCACTTCGGCATCGCCCTGGAGCGCGGCCGACAGCTCCTCGATGCGGGCGGCGACGTTCACGGTGTCGCCGACGATGGTGTAGTTGATCCGGCTGTCGGAACCGATGTTGCCCACCACCACCGGGCCGCTGTGCAGCCCGACACGGACATGGATCGGCGCCCGGCCGGCGGCGACGCGGCGGCGGTTGTCGGCGCGGATGGCGTGGTGGATCGCCAGCGCGGCGCGCAACGCGCGGACGGCATGGTCCTCCTGCGCCTCCGGCGCGCCCCAGAAGGCCATCAGGGAATCGCCGATGAACTTGTCCACCGTGCCGCCTTCCGCCTCGATGCAGGCGGCGAGCAGGGTGAAATGCTCGTTCAGCAGGGCGGCGGTGTCGGCGGCGGCCATATGCTCGGCCATGCGCGAGAAGCCGCGGATGTCGGTGAACATCACCGTCACCTCGCGCTGGACGGAATCGAGCCCGCCCTCGGTCTCGCGCTGGCGCATCAGGCGCAGGACCAGCGCCTTCGGCACATAGGTCTCGAACCAGCGCAGGCCGGCGATCATGGCGTTGAAGGCGGCGGCGGCGCGCGCCATCTCGCGCAGGCGGGAGTCCGGCAGGTCGGGGATGGCGCGGAATTCGAAGGCGCGGACGCGGTCGGCGGCCTCGGCCAGCCGAGCCACCTGCCGGCTGATCCGCCGCCCGACCAGCAGCGCCACTCCGACCGACACCAGCAGGATGGCGAAACCGACGGCGCCGGTGACATAGAGACGGCGGATCTCCACCCCCATCTCGCCGTCGCGATAGCCGATGCCGATGATCCAGTCCTGCTGGCCGTACCCCGCCATCTTGCGGGTCAGAAACATGTATTCGCTGCCGAGAACGCGCACGCCGCGCGCCTCCACCCGCTTCTTCAGCGACTGGACCGGCACGCCGCTGGACCACAGCGCCGCCAGCGCCGGATCGTCGACCTGATCGATGCGCGGCAGCGGCGGCCCGTCCAGCTTGCCGGAGAAATCGAAGGTCCGGCCGACCAGCGCCGGATGGGCCAGCACATGGCTGTGGTCGTACAGCACGAAGGCGTTCAGCCCCTGCTCCACATACAGCACCTGCAGGAAGCGCGACAGGTCGCCCAACGAGACGCCGACCGCCACCTGCCCCAAATAGCGGCCATCACGCCGCACCGGCTGATAGAGGGTGACGAAGCTGTTCTGCGCCTCCTTCAGCCAGCGCGGGTCGGCCCAGCTGGCGGCGCTGCGGTTGGGACCGTCCAGAACCTCCGGCGGGATGTCGCTTTCGCCCTGCATGTCGAAGGGCTCGGCGATCAGGTCGCCGTTCAGCCGGCCGACGCGGACCCCGGTCAGGTCGGGGCGGATGAAGGCAAGGCCGGTGACGTCCGGCGCGCCGGCCAGCGCACCGCGCAGCGTGTCGATCATCGCCGTGGTGTCGCCGGCGCGCAGATCGCCACGCTCCACCAGCCCGGCAACGAAGCGGGCCATCTCCCGCGCGGGGTCGAGCTGGTGGCGGACCCGCACCTCCACCCCGGCCAGCGCCAGATCGGCCTTGTCGTTCAGCAGGGCGAAGGTGTTGGTGGTGGCGCTGACCAAACCCAGGACGAGCACGCTGGCGACCGCCGCCAGCATCAGGGAGCCGAACCCCGCAACCAGCACCGCGGCAATGGGCAGCCGCAGCCGCCGACGCCCGGCGGGCTTCGGCGGCTGCGGCGGCTTCGCAGCCTTGGCCGGTGCGATCGGGGCGCGTGCTGACGGGGTGTCGGACATGCGCGGCAGCCTACCCGCCCGCCCGTCCGGCGGCAACCCGCCGGGCTGTATCCTTACGCGGATTTCATGCGGCCACGCTCGTGATTGCGGAGAGGGGCTGTTCGCCGCCTATTCGCCCCCTATTCGCCCCCTATTCGCCAACGATCACCTTCACCCGGTGGCCGGGCTGCAGGGGTGTTCCGGGCGGCAGGTCGTTGATGATCCGGAACAATTCCTCGGCGTAAGGTTCCTGCGGCATGCGGCGGACGAAGCCGTCGACGCTGTCGCCGGGCCGCACCGTCGTCACCTGGACGCGGCGGGGGCGGTAGCGGGCGGCCTCCTCCGCGGTCAGGCGGTGGAAGCTGTTGGCCGCCGCCTGGAAATCGGCATCGAAACGCGCCAGCGCCCCTGCCGGCGCCAGGAAGGTGAAGCGGTACATCTTTCCGTCCGGCGCGCGGATCGCCACCAGCCGGATGTCGGCGCTGTCGCCGTTGGACTCGCCGCGCGTGGTGGCGGTCGCCGCCGGCATTCCGCCGATGGTGATGCGCTGGACGTTGGACAGGTTGGCCCCCTTGCCCCAGACGCTGGTCAGGAAGGCGACCGGGTCGGAGACGCCGGCGGCCGATCCGCCGTCGAAGGCCATGGCGGTGCCGTTCCGCCCCTTGGCGACCACCTGATCGGCGCCGTTCAGCAGCGCATAGCCCTGTGGCACGGTGAAGGCGATCCCCAGCTGCGGGTGGGCGAAGGTCCGGCCGCGGACATAGCCGTTCTCCGGGCTGTCGCCATAGATCATGCCGTCGACCGCCGCCAGGTAAGGATCACGCGGACGGGCACCGCCCTGCGGCATCTTGCGGGCGAGGTCGGCGGCACGGCGAATGCGGTCCTCGGTCGCCGGATGGCTGGCGAAGAAGTCGAAGCCGCCCTCGCCCTTGTTGCCGGCGCGTAGCCCCTCATACTGGCTGTCGCGGCGCAGCGTCTCCAGGAAGGTCGCCATGGCGAAGGGGTCGTAGCCGGTCCGCCGCAGGGTCTCGACGCCGAGCTGGTCGGCCTCCAGCTCCTGCTCGCGGGAATAGCTGGCGACCACGGCGGTGCCGCCCAGCCCGGCCAGTTGCGCCAGCGTGTCGTTGCCGAACACCATCCCGACCCCGGCGGCGAGAATGCCGGCGATGGTCTGCCGGGTCTGGCGCTGGGCCGAATGATGGGCGGTGACATGGCCGATCTCGTGCGACAGCACCCCGGCCACCTCCGCCTCGTCCTCCGCCAGTGCCAGCAGGCCGCGGGTGACGTAGACATAGCCGCCGGGCAGGGCGAAGGCGTTGGCCACGTCGCTGTCCAGCACGGTGAAGGTCCAGGGCTCGCGCGCCAGCGCGGTGGTGGCGGCAAGCTTGCGGCCGAGCTGGTCGATATAGCCCTGCAGCTTTGCATCCTTCACCGCCCCGCCGAACTGGGCCAGGATCTTCGGATGCTCCTGCGCGCCGAGCGCCGCCTCGTCGCCGCCGGACAGGACGTTGTCGAGCAGCCCGGCCCGGGCCGGTGTGTCCAGGACGGGGATGGCGGCCAGCCAGAGTGCGGCCAGCGCTGGCGCCAGCTTGCGGAACGGCTTGCGGAAGGAGACGTGGGTCGGCATACCGGTCAGAACCCCGCCCGACGGCGGATGTTCCGCAACGACGGAATTCCCGATGCGACGTGTCCCGCTTCCGCTTGTGCCCTTGGCCCTCCTGCTGCTGTGCGGACTGCTTCTGGCCGGCGTCGCTTCTGCGGAGCCGCTGCGGGTCACCGCCGTACTGGACGGCGACACGCTGGAGCTGGAGGACGGCCGGCAGGTCCGGCTGGCGGGGATCGAGGCGGCCAAGCCGCCACGCAATGCCGGCTCCGCGGCCAACCCGGCCGACGGGCGCGTCTGGCCGCTGGCGGAGGCGGCGACCAGGGCGCTGAGCGATCTGGCGCTGGACCGCCGCGTCCTGCTGCATGGGCCGGCGCCGGTCGACCGCCATGGCCGGCTGCTCGTCCATCTGGTGCGGGAGGATGGCTTGTGGCTGCAATCTGCGCTGCTGGTCCGCGGGATGGCGCGGGTCCACACCCGGCCCGACGCCCGCGCCTATGCCGCCGAGATGCTGGCCGGCGAGGATGCCGCGCGCAATGCCGGGCACGGGCTGTGGCGCAGCCGGGTCTATGCCGTGCGCGACGCCGGCGACGCGGACGAGCTTGCCCGCGACCGCGACAGCTTCCAGCTGCTGGAGGGGGTGGTGCTGGCGGTGTCCAAGGGCGGCGGCGAGACCTGGCTGGATTTCGGCGCCGACTGGCGCAACGATGTCACCGTCCATATCGGCCGCGCCGCGATGCGCGAGGTCACCCGCGCCGGCATCGATCCACTGTCCTACGAGGGGTGCCGCGTGCGCGTGCGCGGCTGGATCACGCTGCGCAATGGGCCGATGATCGAGATCACCCACCCCGAGCAGATCGAACGGCTGGAGCGGGAACCGGCCTCCGCCGCCTTGCCAAGCGCCAAGCCGGACGGTGAAGACCCTTGGGATGAGGACGAAGCGGAGGACGACCCGGAATGATGAAGCCGTCGATTGCGCCTATGGGCGGGCGCCTGCTCGCCACCTTGATTCTTCTGCTTGCCGCCTTGCCTGCGCATAGGGCGCTGGCCGGCGGGCCGACATTGACGATCGCCGTCGCTGGGGCCGAGCGGGTGTTCGACCGCGACGCCCTGCTGGCCCGGCCCGACGCGGTGACCGTCGACATTCCCGCCGACATCTCCTATGGCCGGCCGATGCGCTATCGCGCCGTGCCGCTCGCCAGCCTGATCGGCATTGGCGATTTTCCGCCCGACACCGTGCTGGAAGGAGTGGCGTCGGACGGCTTCACCGCGCAGCTGCCGCCGGAGCTTTGCCTGCGCACCGGTGCCGACGGCGCCGTCGCCTTCCTGGCGGTGGAGCCGGCCGACCGGCCCTGGCCCAACCTGCCGGGCAAGGAGGTCTCCGCCGGTCCCTTCTATCTGGTGTGGGTGCGGCCGGAGGCGTCGGGGGTGCGCAGCGAACAATGGCCCTACCAACTGGCCCGCATCGTCGCCTCGGACGATCCGTTGCGGCGCTGGCCGCAGCTGGCGGTCGAGCCGGGGCTGGCCGCCGACTCGCCGATCCGCGCCGGTCAGGCGGTGTTCATCACCCAATGCATGGCCTGCCACACCCTGAACGGCGCAGGCAGCGCCACGATGGGGCCGGACCTGAACCGGCCGATGAACCCGACCGAATATCTCACCCCCGCCGGATTGAAGAGGCTGGTCCGCGATCCCCGCTCCGTCCGGACATGGCCCAACCAGCAGATGCCGGGCTTCGATCCGGCGATGCTGAGCGATGCCGATCTGGACCGCGTCGTCGCATATCTGGGCCACATGGCCGGACGCAAGGCGCCCTGAGAAAAGGTGCGCTGAGAAAAGATGCCCTGAGAGGCGGCGTCACAGGATCGCGTTGAAGTCGTCCAGCAGCGTGGCGATGCGGCCGCTGTCGCTCTGGTCCATGATGACGCGGGCGCGGCGGCTCGCCTCCATCAGGTCGAGCGAGCGTATGCGCTTCTTCACCGCCGGCACCGACAGCGGCGCCATCGACAGCTCGCGCACGCCCAGCCCCAGCAGCAGCGCGCAATAGCGCGGGTCGCCGGCGATCTCGCCGCAGACCGACACCGGGATGCGGGCGCGCAGGGCGGCCTCCACCGTGAACTGGATCAGCCGCAGCACGGCCGGATGCAACGGGTCGTAGAGGGTGGCGACCTGTTCGTCGGCGCGGTCGATGGCCAGCGTGTACTGCGTCAGGTCGTTGGTGCCGATTGAGAAGAAGTCGGCGGCATAGGCCAGCGCGTCGGCCGCCAGCGCCGCGCCCGGCACCTCCACCATCACCCCGACCGGCGGCAGCGGATCGGCGATGGCGACGCCGCGGCGGCGCAGACGGCGGGCGACCTGCCCCATCATCTCCCGCACCTTCTGCACCTCGGCGACCGAGGCGATCATCGGCAGCAGGATGCGCAGCGGCCCATGGGCGCCGGCCCGCAGCATGGCGGCGAGCTGGGTTTCCAGCAGCTTCGGTTCGCGCAAGCCCAGCCGGATGGCGCGCAGGCCCAGCGCCGGGTTGGCCGGCTCGCCATAGCGCCCCGCCATCCAGCCGGCCAGCTTCTCGCCGCCCAGATCCATGGTGCGGGCGGTGACGGTGCGGCCGCCCATCCCCTCGATCATGGTGCGCAGCACGGTGTACTGCTCATCCTCGTCGGGCAGATGGTCGCGGTTCATGAACATGAACTCGGTCCGCAGCAGGCCGATCCCCTGGGCGCCATGCTCCAGCGCCTGATCCAGGTCGCGGGGCAGCTCCAGGTTCGCCATCAGCGTCACGGCGGTGCCGTCGCGGGTGACCGCGGGCAGCTTGCGCAAACTCTTCAATCCCTGGCGCTCGCGTTCGCGGGCGGCCCGGCGTTCGCCGTAGTCGTCCAGCACGTCGGCCGGCGGGTCGATCAGCACGCGGCCCTGCATCCCGTCGACGATCACCGTCACGCCGTTGCGAACGCCGGCGAGCAGGCCGGGCGCGCCCAGCACCGCCGGCAGGCCGAGCGAGCGGGCGAGGATCGCCGTGTGCCCCTCCGCCCCGCCCAGCACGGTGGCAAAGCCGCCGACGACGGCGGGGTCGAGCAGGGCGGTGTCGGCCGGGGTCAGCTCCTCCGCCAGGATGATGCTGCCGGGGGCCAGGGTGCTGAAGGCCCGGTATTCCTGCTTCATGAGGTTGCGGGTCAGCCGCCGCCCGACCTCGCGGATGTCGTCGATGCGGCCGGCCAGATAGGCGTCGTCCATGCCGGCGAAGGTGGCGGCGATGGCGGCGATCTCCGCCTGGATGGCGGCCTCGGCGTTGACGCGGTCCTGCTTGATGCGATGTTCCACCCCGCGGGTCAGGCGCGAGTTGGTGACCATCGACAGATGCGCGTCCAGCAGGAAACCAATCTCCTCCGACGCCGAGTCGGGCAGGACCAGCGCCTTGCTCTTCAGCTTCTTGATCTGGCGGCGCGCCTTGGTCGCCGCCTCGTTGAAGCGGGCGACCTCCGCCTCGACCGCGTCGGGCTCGATCACATATTCGGGAATGGCGACGGCGCCGCTTTCCACCACATGGGCCGGGCCGATGGCGATGCCGGGCGACACGCCGAGGCCGCGCAGGGCGCGCCCGGAACCGCCGGCAGACGTGCTCCAGGACTCGAGCGAGGGCGTTCCGCCGGAACCGCCGCGGTCGGGGCTGGCCACCGGGCCACCGGCGGGGATGGCGGCCGGAACGGCGGAGGGCAGGTCACTCTTCATCGAACTTGCGGTTGATCAGGTCCAGGAGGGCGTCCATCGCCGCGTCGGCCTGGGCGCCGCTGGCGCGCAGTTCCACGCAGGTCCCCGGACCGGCGGCCAGCATCATCAGCCCCATGATCGATTCGCCGGACACCACGGAATCACCGCGGCGCACCGAGATCTCGGCATCGAAGGTGGCGACCAGCTTGACGAACTTGGCCGAGGCGCGCGCGTGCAGGCCGCGCTGATTGGTGATGGTGGCGGTGCGGCGGATCTCGCCGTCGGTCGGCGCCATGTCGTCGGGGTGGCTCATCGCGGGCGGTTCAGTCCGACAGGAGGGTGGAGGCGACGTTGATGTATTTCTGCCCGGCGTCGCGGGCGGCGATCACCGATTTGTCGAGCGGCTCGGTCTTGCGCACGCTGGCGAGCTTGATCAGCATCGGCAGGTTGACGCCGGCGATCACCTCCACCTTCGCCTTGTCCATGATGGAGATGGCGAGGTTGGAGGGCGTGCCGCCGAACATGTCGGTCAGCACCACGACACCCGATCCGTCATCGACCTCCGCCACCGAATTCAGAATGTCCTGGCGGCGCTGTTCCATGTCGTCGTCCGGCCCGATGCACACGGCGCGCACCTGCTGCTGTTCGCCCACGACGTGGAACAGCGCGGCGATGAACTCCTCGGCCAGCCGCCCGTGGGTGACAAGAACCATACCGATCATGGGACATCCTTCAAGGTTGGGTCCTCCCCGGAGACCTGCGCGAGGGCCGATGCCGCAAGGCGCCTGCCCTCATCGCATCTGGATCGTTGGTTGGACGTATGGTCGTCAAGGCGCAATTTGCATCATCCCTGATGAGGGGCCGAGTGGGGGGCCTGATTGCCGCCCTGGGCGTTGGCGGCCCCGGCCGCGGCCCCGGTGCGCAGGCCCTGCCGGTCCAGTTCGCGATGGCTCAGGTTGACCCGCAGCCCCTGCTCCTTCAGCCATGCCGCCAGCCGTTCGGCGACGAAGACCGAGCGATGCTTGCCGCCGGTGCAGCCGATGGCGATGGTCAGGTAGCTCTTGCCTTCCTGGTTGTAGCGCGGCAGCAGCGGGCGCAGCAGTTCGGTCAGGTTCCGGAAGAAGGCCGGGTAGTCGGCGTCGCCCTCCACCCGCGCGGCGACGGCCGGATGCAGGCCGGTCAGCGGCCGAAGCTCCGGATCGTAATGCGGATTGGTCAGGAACCGCACGTCGAAGACCAGATCGGCTTCGCGCGGAAGTCCCTGGCGGAACGAGAAGGAGGTCACGAACACCTGCAGGGCTGCCTGGGCGTCACGCCGGAAATGTCCGGACAGGATGCGCCGCAAATCGTGAATGGACAGTTGCGTGGTGTCGATGGTGACGTCGGCCTCCTCCTTCAGCGGGAACAGCAGGGCGCGTTCGCGCTGGATGCCGTCGGGCACCGTGCGGTCCTCCGCCAACGGGTGGCGGCGGCGGGTTTCGGTGAAGCGGCGCTGCAGCACCTCGTCGCCGCAATCCAGGAAGACCAGACTGACGTCGAGGTCGTCGTCGCCCCGCAACTCCTCCAGCTCGTCCAGGAAGTTCTGCGCGGAAAAGTCGCGGGTGCGGCTGTCGATCACCAGGGCCAGCGGCCGGCGTTTCGGGTCGGCCTGCCGGATCAGGGCGGGGACCAGCGACAGACGCAGGTTGTCCACCGCCTCGTAGCCCAGATCCTCCAGCGCCTTCAGCGCCACCGACATGCCGGCGCCCGACAGGCCGGTGACCAGCACGACGCGCCCGCGGGACGCAATGGTGGTGGCGGAATCGCCCAGCCCTTCGGAAGACGGCACGTCGGGAGATGTCATGATGTGACCGGGCTCGGCTGGGCGGACAGGCTGGCGGGCACCCGGTCCAGCCGGCCGCCGCACAGGCTGGCGGCGGCAAGGCGGATCTTGGCGGGGGTCGAGGCGTCGAAGGCGCAGAGCCCGAGGCGGGGCAGGGCGACACCCAGCAGCGTCTCTGTCTCCGCCTCCGGCAGGCGCTCCACCTCCGGACGGGAAACCAGATCGACGACGAGACCGACGGGAGCGGACGGGGTCGAGGGAACGGGCAGGATGCCGACGCCCCGCACCTCCAGCAGCCCGGCCAGGGCGGGCGGGGAAGAGGCGGTCAGGCGGCCGGGCTCGCTCTGCAGCACCACCCGGTCATCCGCGACCAGCAAGGCGCCGCCATCGATCAGTCGCAAGGCCAAATCCGATTTTCCCCGTCCGGACTCTCCACGCAGCAGCACGCCGATTCCGGAGAGCAAGACGCAGGTGCCGTGAATCGTCACCATAGTCTGGCGAAGGTGAGACGTGGCGCCGATTCTGTCAATGGAAACGGAACGGTGGCCGATGATGTCAGGCGGGGAAACCTGTCCGGGCTCCCCCATCCGCTTCCGACCGTTCTTTCGGTCTGATTGATAAGGCGGTCTGATTGATAAGGCGGCGTAATGGATCGGGCGGTGGGACTCCTCAGGCGCCGACGGCGCCGCGGGGGGTGCGGCGGATCGCCTCCAGTTCCAGGGCCAGCGCGTCGCGACGCCGGATCATCTCGTCCAGATCGTCCAACTCGGCCGCCTCCTGGCAGGCGTCGCGGAAGTCCTTTTCCCGCTTCAGCCGCACCAGCAGGACCTTGTAGTTGTCGGCGATGCTGGCGAGGTGGCGTTGCGCACCCTGCAGCGCTTCCGCCAGCTGCGTCCGCTCCTGCGCGGAGTCCCGCATCAGCTTCGCCAGCTCGCCCTGCTGCCGGCCGGCATCGCGGATCAGGCGGGCCAGACGGTAACGGCGCAGATCGACGACCTCCGCCGAAGCGGCGTCGATGCCGAAGGAGCGGCGGCCGGGGCTGCGCGGAAACTGCACGGGGGAATCGGGTGGAGCGGACTCAGGCATGGCAACCCCACATCCTTGTTCCGGGCTGTGGCCACCCTCTTCCGGGCGTAGGAGGCAAAGGCAAACAACCGAACCGATATGGTCCGAGCGCCTCGGCAGCCGGCAGGAGAGAACGACCCAAGCCATGATCGGTGCTTACAGGCGGCTTGTCTAGCCGAGAGTGCAAAGGATGTATGAAATTCCGCAGAGCTTCTTACAGCAGAGGCAGGGTCACGACGAAGTCGGCACCATCGATGCTCCCATCCGATATCTTCCTATTTTGCGCAAATACTGAACCGTTGTGCGCACCGACTATCTGCTTCACGATCGATAGTCCGAGACCGGAGTGGGTGCCGAACTTTTCGCCCGCCGGCCTTTCGGTATAGAAGCGGTCGAAGATCGCCTCCTCCTTCCCCTCCGGGATGCCCGGTCCCTGGTCCGACACAACCACCGTGACGCTGCGGCCGCTGCGCCGGGCGGTCAGCCGCACCAGACCGCCGGGCGGCGAGAAGGACAGGGCGTTGTCGATCAGGTTCTGGAACAGCTGGGTCAGCCGGCCCTCCAGCCCCGGCACCACCAGCCGCTCGCCCGCCGGCACGTCCACGACGACGCGCGGCGGCGCGGCGGCGGCCTCTCCCGTCCCGCCGGCCGACACAGGCTCATCGACGGTTTCGGCAACCGTCTGGCGCAGTTCGGCCAGCATGGTCAGCAGCAGGCCGATGTCCACCGGCTCCGGTTCCGCCCGCGACAGTTCGGCATCCAGGCGGGAGGCGTTGGAGATGTCGCTGATCAGCCGGTCCAGCCGCTGCACGTCGTCGGCGATGATCGCCATCAGCCGGTCGCGGTGGCGCGGATCGCTGACGCGACCCGCCGTCTCCACCGCGCTGCGCAGCGAGGTCAGCGGGTTCTTGATCTCGTGGGCGACGTCGGCGGCGAAGCGTTCGATGGCGTCCATCCGCGTCCACAGCGCGTCGGTCATCTCGCGCAGCACGCCGGACAGCTCGCCGATCTCGTCGCCGCGGCGGGTCAGGTCGGGAATCTCGGCATGGCGTCCGTGGCTGGTGCGCAGCCGGTCGGCGGCCTGGGCCAGCCGGCGGATCGGCCGGGCGATGGTGCCGGCCAGATAGAAGGACAGCCCCACCGTCACCAGCAGCGCCACCGCGAACACCCGCAGGATGTCGAAGCGGACGGAGCGGATGGCGCGATCAATCTCACCGCCGCCGCGGGTCAGCAGCACCGCGCCCAGCACCTCGCGGTAGCGCTGGACCGGCACCGCCACGGTCAGCAGCAATTCGGGATCGCCGCCGGCCCCATCGACGCGCCAGACGGTGGCCGCCGCCTCGCCGCCCAGCGCGCGTTCCACATCGGGGTTGGGCTCGCCCGGCTGCTCGCGGTAGACCGGCAGCCCCTCGCGGCTCGGCACCACGTCGATCAGGCGGGTGTAGAGGTCGTTGATGGCGCGCGACAGCGGGTCGCCGGCCGGCGGGGAGGGCAGCTCGCGGATTTCGATGCGGCCCTGCGACCCCACCAGCACCCGGCTGTCGGACAGCATGCGCCCGTCGATGTCGTACAGGCGGGTGCGCGTCGCCGTCGCCTCCGCCAGACGGCGGATCATCGGCCGGGCCAGTTCCGGCGCCAGTTCGAACCGCTCGCCCCCCTCGTCGCCGGTGGGGGAGGGGGCGGTCAGGATGCGGTTCACCGCCCCTTCGCCGAGCGCCGAGGCGAAGATGCGCGCCTCCGTCTCCAGCGCCTCGGTCTCCGCCTGGATCAGCCGGTCCTGATAGCGGCCGAGATAGAGCAGGCCGGCCATCAGCAGGACCAGCGCCAGCACGTTCACCGCAAGGATGCGCAGGGTCAGCGGCGACACGCGCCGTCTGGTCCTGCCCCGGCCCAGCGTGGACACCGCGCTATTCCTTGTACCGGTAGCCGACGCCATAGAGCGTTTCGATCTGGGAGAAGTCGGGGTCGACCGCCTTGAACTTCTTGCGCAGCCGCTTGATGTGGCTGTCGATGGTGCGGTCGTCGACATAGACGTGCTCGCCATAGGCCGCGTCCATCAGCTGGTCGCGGTTCTTCACATGGCCCGGCCGCTGGGCCAGCGCGCGCACCAGCAGGAATTCGGTCACGGTCAGGTCGATCGGCTGGCCCTTCCAGCTGCAGGCATGGCGGGCGCCGTCCAGCAGCAGCGGCCCGCGGGTGATGAGTTGGCCCGGATCGGCCTCCACGGTCTCGCCGCGCAGCGCCTCGCGCCGCAGCAGCGCCCGGATGCGCTCGATCAGCAGGCGTTGCGAGAAGGGCTTCTTGATGTAGTCGTCGGCCCCCATGCGCAGGCCCATCAGCTCGTCCAGCTCGTCGTCCTTGCTGGTCAGGAAGATGACGGGCATCTGGCTGGTCTGACGCAGGCGTTGCAGCAACTCCATGCCGTCCATGCGCGGCATCTTGATGTCGAGCACGGCGAGGTCGGGAGGGCGCTGGCTCAATCCGCGCAGCGCCTCGGCGCCGTCGGTGTAGGTGCGCACGTCGAAACCTTCGGCCTCCAGGGCGATGGAGATCGAAGCCAGGATGTTGCGGTCGTCATCCACCAGGGCGACGGTGTGGGCCATGGTCGTAACAGATCCTATTGAAACGGGTCAGGTCAGGTCGGGGTGGTCGAAGTGCCGGTTCTCAGAAATGTTAGCGGAAACATCAGGCATAGGAGGAGTGGTCATTCCAATACTTTATGCCAGAGTCCAGGTACCAGAGGCAGTTTTCCCTTTTCCCGCAGCATTTGTATGGTCCAATATGGCGGCAATGCGGCGCCGAACAACGGTGCCGCGCGGGAGAACGCACTCGTTTTGGAATGAGTTTTTCGAACGCCCTTCCCGCGTCCTCTCCGGCCGGCGCCACGCCGGACGGCAAGGAGGGCGCGACGCCGCCGGGCACCGGCCGGAGCGGCCCGGAGTCCGCCATACAGGATCCGGCCATCCCGGCTCCGGCAACCATGGCTGCGGCCTTGGGCGCCCGGCGCCTGATGCGTGCCTGCGACCGCGCCGCGTTGGCGACCGCCCAGCGGCCGGCCGATGACGGTGCGGTGGCGGACGCCGCCGGCTGGCCTTATCCCTCGCTGGTGCTGGTGGCGTTCGATCATGACGGCAGTCCGCTGCTTCTGCTCTCCACGCTGGCCGATCATACGCGCAACCTGCTGGCCGACGGCCGGATCGGGTTGCTGTTCGACGGCACCGCCGGACTGGCGCAGCCGCTAACCGGCGCCCGCCTGTCGGTCCTGGGCCGGGCGGAGCGGTCGGACGATCCGATCCACCGCGAGCGCTATCTGCGCCGCCATCCCGACGCCGCCTTCTATGCCGGCTTCGCCGATTTCGCGATCTACCGCGTGGCGGTGGAGCGTGCCCATCTGGTCGCCGGCTTCGGCCGCATCCACTGGCTCTCCGCTTCGGAGTTGGACCTTCCCGCCGCAGTCCCCGCCCTGGCGGCGGGCGAGGCGGCGCTGCTCGACCGCCTGAACGGCGCGGGGTACGGCCCCCGACTGGCGCCCGCCGCCGATGGTGAGGGCGACAGCTGGAGCCTGACCGGCGTGGACCCGGAGGGATGCGATCTGCGACGCGGGGGGTACGTCGCCCGCGTCGATTTTGAGCAGAGAATCCATGACCCCGAATCGGCTAAACTGATGCTGGACACGCTGATCCGGCCGCAGGACGGGTCCGGACAACCCGGAGGATCGACATCCGGGACCGAAAAGGCTGGAACCGAAACAGCCGGCGACGAGGGTGCCTGACGGACCCCAGCGCCGGGAAGAACAACAAGAAGATAAAAAGAAGAACAAGAAGAACGGTCAGCAAAAAAGATAACAACGAGAGAGACGAGAAGCCAACCGTCAGCCTGAACGACCAGCCGAGAGGTCGCTTCGACACCACCGGGCGCCGCACCAAAAACAAGAACGCGGCGCGCGGGCACGCGCAACCAGGAGAACACTTCAGTGGACCATAACGGATCGACCCGTTTCCCGTCCGGGCCATTGGCCCCCAGACCTGTCGCCTCAGGACCACCTTTTGCACCGTATCGTCGCCGCACCCTGCCGGTGCAGCGCATCGCGGCGGGTTTCCAACCCGGCCGCCTCTTCGGACCGGCGCCCCGCTGATGCGGCGGCCGCCTTCCATCTGACGACACGACAACGGACGAAAGAACGGCCGGACCGGCCGCGGGACCCCCGGCGAGGGGCATGCCCGGGCGCAAGGGGACCGGCCCAGCCTTCGAGAGGGACGATATGACTGGACATACGCGGACGCGGAACAAGAAGCTCCTGGCCTGGGTCGAGGAGATCGCGCTGAAATGCAAGCCGGAGCGCGTTCACTGGTGCGACGGGTCGCAGGAAGAATATGACCGTCTCTGCAACGAGATGGTGGAAGCGGGCACCTTCATCCGCCTGAACGAGGCCAAGCGCCAGAACTCCTTCCTCTGCCGCTCCGATCCGGGCGACGTCGCCCGTGTCGAGGACAGCACCTACATCTGCTCGCGCACCCGCGAGGAAGCCGGTCCGACCAACAACTGGATGGACCCGGTGGAGATGAAGGCCAAGCTGGACGGCCTGTTCGAAGGCTGCATGCGTGGCCGCACCATGTATGTGGTGCCGTTCAGCATGGGGCCGCTGGGCTCCGACATCGCGCACATCGGCGTGCAGATCTCCGACAGCCCCTATGTCGCGGTCAACATGCGCCTGATGACCCGCATGGGCCAGAAGGTGCTGGACATCCTGGGCGACGGCGACTTCGTTCCCTGCCTGCATTCCATCGGCGCCCCGCTGGAGCCCGGCCAGCAGGACGTGGCCTGGCCCTGCAACGCCGACAACAAGTACATCGTCCACTTCCCGGAAGAGCACCGCATCGTCTCCTACGGCTCCGGCTATGGCGGCAACGCTCTGCTCGGCAAGAAGTGCTTCGCGCTGCGCATCGCGTCCTCCATGGGCCGCGAGCAGGGCTGGCTGGCCGAGCACATGCTGATCCTGGGCGTGGAAAGCCCGACCGGCGAGAAGACCTATGTCGGCGCCGCCTTCCCGTCGGCCTGCGGCAAGACCAACTTCGCCATGCTGGTCCCGCCGAAGGAGTTCGAGGGCTGGAAGGTCCGCACCATCGGTGACGACATCGCCTGGATCAAGCCGCAGCCGGACGGCACGCTGCGCGCCATCAACCCGGAGGCCGGCTTCTTCGGCGTCGCCCCCGGCACCAGCGTGAAGTCGAACCCGAACGCGCTGAAGACGCTGGACCACAACGTCATCTTCACCAACGTCGCCCTGACCGACGACGGCGACGTGTGGTGGGAAGGCCTGACCGACGAGGCGCCGGCGCACCTGATCGACTGGCAGGGCAAGGACTGGACGCCGGGCTGCGGCCGGGTCGCCGCCCACCCGAACAGCCGCTTCACCGCCCCGGCGGCGCAGTGCCCGTCGATCGACCCGGCCTGGGAGGATCCGGCCGGCGTTCCGATCAGCGCCTTCATCTTCGGCGGCCGTCTGTCGAAGACCTTCCCGCTGGTGTTCGAAGCCTACAACTGGCGCGAAGGCGTCTATTGGGCCGCGACCATGGGCTCGGAGGCCACGGCCGCCGCCGTCGGCCAGGCCGCCATCCGCCGCGATCCGTTCGCCATGCTGCCCTTCTGCGGCTACAACATGGCCGACTACTGGAACCACTGGCTGTCGATGGAAGGCAAGATCGAAAGCCTGCCGCGCATCTACCGCGTCAACTGGTTCCGCAAGGACGAGAACGGCAAGTTCGTCTGGCCGGGCTTCGGCGACAACATGCGCGTGCTGAAGTGGATCGTGGACCGCGTCCGCGGCCGTGCCACCGACGTGGCGGAATCGCCCTTCGGCTATTCCCCGCGCTACCAGGATCTGAACTGGTCGGGCCTGAACTTCCCGGCCGACAAGTTCGCCAAGATCATGGACATTGACCGCAAGGAGGCCGAGGCCGAGGCGCGGGACCAGGAAGAACTGTTCAACCGCTTCGGCGACCGCCTGCCGGAGGAGATCGAGCAGCAGCGCCTCGCCCTCCTGAAGCGGCTGGAGAACAGCCCGGACGTCTGGCGCATCGGCTGACCGGCCGAAGCCGTCAGTACGTAAGGCCTGTCAGCAGGTAAGGATAGGGGCTGCCGCAAGGCGGCCCCTTTTCCGTTGCGGCGGTGAAGATGAACGGGAATTCATCCGAAACCGCCTCGCCGGCGCTGGGGTCGGGGGGCGGGATCGCCGAGGTTCAGCCTTTGCAAGGCGATGCCATCCTTACCTGCCGCATTTGCCTGTCGGTGATTTAACCGGCGTGTCAAAAAGATCGGGCATAAAGTCGCCCGCGCCGGTTCGCGCATGCCAGGGAGGGCGACTCATGTCCGATCATCAGATTCCACCGCAGGATGGCCCACCGCAGGATGGTGACGACTCCGCGGAACCGACCTTCCAATCGGCCGAGCATGAGGACGCCGGCGGCCTGCTGTCGTCCAAGCGCCAGCCCTGCGCCATCAGCGGCAAGCGCCGGCCGAAGCGCGACCTGATCGCGCTGGACGCGCTGCGCCCCAGCCTCGCCGACCGCATCCGCCACGACCACCCGCATCTGGAACCGGACGCGCAGATCAGCCGGCAGGAGCTGGCACGCTACCGCTCGCTCTATGTCGCCGAGTTGCTGAAGGAGGAGCATGGCGAACTCAGCGAACTGGACCGCGAGGTCGCCGAAAGCCTCGCCCGGCACGAGACGCTGGCCGAGAACCCGGAGGAGGAGTACGACGACCACCGCACGCTGGGCGAACGGCTGTCGGACGGTCTCGCCAGCTTCGGCGGCAGCTGGGCCTTCCTGATCTCCTTCGCCGTTGTCCTGTGCGTGTGGATGCTCATCAACATCCTCGAAGGCGAAGCGCGGGCCTTCGATCCTTACCCCTTCATCCTGCTGAATCTGCTGCTGTCCTGTCTGGCCGCCATCCAGGCGCCCGTCATCATGATGAGCCAGAAGCGGCAGGAGGCGAAGGACCGGCTGCGCTCCGAAAACGACTATCGCGTCAACCTGAAGGCCGAGCTGGAAATCCGGCATCTGCACGAGAAGATGGACTATCTGATCCAGCGCCAATGGCAGCGGCTGACCGAAATTCAGCAGTTGCAGCTGGAAATCATGCAGGAAAAACGGCTGCGCAAGTGAACCGGATACCGCCGGACAAGAGCATCGCCGGGCGGCGCATCAGCGCTTGCGGCGGCCGTCCAGTTCCAGCATGCCGCGCAGCGCGGCGATGGTCTTGCTGAGCGGTGTCGGTTCGCCGGCGGGCTTGGTTTCCGGATTGGCGGGCTTTGCCGTCTCCGGCTGAACATCCGGCAGCTTGGCATTGGGCGGCGGCCCTGCCTCCGGCGCGGCCGATCCGCTGCGGGCCGGCGGGCGCGGTTTGGCGGCGCGGGGTTTCGGCTGGGAAGCGGGCGGCGGCGAATCCGGCTGTATCTCGTCCTCGATCAGCCCGCGCAGGGCCTTCATCGCCTCCTCGATCTCGCGCTCCTGGGCGGAGCGGCGGCCGGCGGGTGCCGGGTCCTTTTCCTGTTCCGGTTCCTGTTCCGGGGCAGCAGCCTCCGGCACCGGATCGGGGTCACCCCAGCCAGCGGGCACCGACCAGTCATCCTCGCCCCGGTCAGGTGCCGGATCATCCGGCTCCTCGCGACGGGCGGGCTTTTCGACCATCCTGCCGGCGTTGCGGGGTCCCTTGGCCGGCGGCGGCGCAGCGTCCTCCTCTTCCTCCGCCGGCTCGTTCGCCGCGTCCTCGATCATGGAGCGCAGGGCGGCGAGAGTCCGATCGAAGCCTTCCTCATCCTCCGGCGGCGGAGGCGGGCGCTGGGCCCGGCGTTCGGCGCGATGCTGGTCGAAGTCCAACGGTTCGGCAGGCGGCGGCGCGGGCTTCGCCGGACGGGAGGCGAGAGCCGGGGCGGGCTTCTCCGGGTCGCGGATGGCGAAGGACAGGATCTCCTCCTCCGACGGTTCCTCGCCATCCGGACCGCCGTCTTCGGGATCATCCTCCTGGCCGTCGTCCCCGGACTCCAGGTGCCAGGGATCGGCCCCCGCGTCCGCGCCGTCGTCCTCGAAATCCCTGCGCACCAGGACCTTGTGCGAGAAGACCGGCGGCTCGTCCCCGCCCCGGTCTTCCCCGCCCAGGTCGTCCTCACCCTGATCGCCGCCATGCAGGTCCGGCCCCTCACCGGCGGGACCATCAGCGGGCGGGTGCTCGGCAAAGCTTGCAGCGCGGGCGGTCTGGGGAGCAGGCGCCGGGTCGTCCTCATCGTCGTCGGAGCCGTAGGCCTGCGCCAGCAACCGGCGCATCGCCATCAGCGTCTCGTCACCATCATCTTCTTCGGGATCGCCAACTTCGAAGTCGGCACCGTCCGGGGCACCGGCGTCGGCGACCTCCTCGCGGGCTGGCTCCGGCCGCTCGTCGTTGGCGGCAGTCCTGGAATCGCCCGTCGCCGGCTTATCGTCCCAATCGTCATCCCAATCGTCGGGCGGCGACGGGCGGCCCAGGCGCGCCATGTCGGCGAGCGAAACGGGTTCCCACAGCGGAGCGGCGCCATCCTCCGCCGGACCGTCGGCCACGAGATCGGACAGCGGACGTTCCAACACCGGCTTGCCGCGAACGGGCGCCGGTGAAGGGGGAGGGGGGGCGGGCGGCTCCTCCGCATCGGCCGTCCTGTCCCGGCCGCCGTCACTACCGCGCAGCGAGGCGAGCAGCCCGTTCAGCGCCGCCAGCGGCGCATCGAAGGACGGCTCGTCATTGCTGGCGGCGGGGAGGCCGGCGGCCAGGGGTTCGGCCAGGATCGGCCGGCTTTCGATGTCGCGGGAGTCGCAGCGCGAGCAGCGGTAATGCGGCGCGATCGACAGAACCGGGTAATTGGGGCCGAAGCGCCGTTCCAGCATGGCACGGGGCAGCACGCCGCCATGTCCGCAGGTGCGGCAGCGCAGTTGCACGTCGGCGTCGATGTCGCGGAGGAACAGCATACGGGCCATGCCGCGCAGTATAGCGGCGGCCCCGCGGCTTTCCCATTCGTTTCAGTGCTGCCCCGGCCCCATAGGTCCCGGTTCTGCGGGACGGGTCAGACCGCGTGGGTGACGGTGAGGCCCTGTTCGGACAGGCTGTCGGAGATGTCCTTGAACTTCCGCAGATAGCGGGTGCGGTAGGCGTCGAAATCGGCGGCGATGGCCGCCTCGGCGTTCTTGGACTTCTTGAACTCGGATACGCGGTGGGCGTTCTCTGCGCGGTACAGGGCGAAAGCGCCCTTCGTCACCAGATCGTTGCCGACCGGGTCTGCATTTTTCGATTTGTCGCTGTTCATCAATCCATGTCCAGATGGAGTGGACATCCGGCCACCGGGGTTCGATGAGCGGGGCCGGATGATCGGAGCCGGTAATCGGCGGGGGCTGCGATACGACCCTACAGCCGTATCAATGCGTTGCAGCCACCGGTAAAAGCCTACGCCCGCTTTCCCACACCCGCAATGCTGCGACGCACTATCATGCCACCACCCCGCGCAGGGCGGCCATGCGGTCACGGTCGACGCGGATGCGGTCGAGATGCTGGGCAATCACCGCGGTGATGGGCAGGGGAAGCTCTTTTGCCATCGCTTCTTCGTAACGGCGCAGGCATTCGCTTTCACCGCGCTCGACCTCCTGGATGATGGTGACGCGGTCATGGCCGAGCACGGCGGATTTCAGTTCCAGGAAGAAGCGGTGTGCACCGCCCAGCATGGTGCCGCCCATGTCCGGCGCACCGCCCTGTTCGGCGACCAGCCGCTGAGTCTCGCGCACGATGGCACCGCGCTGGGCCGCGAGATCGTTGAACAGAGCCTTCAGATCCTCGTCCTCGGCGGATTCCGCCGCCTGCCGGTAGCCTTCGTGGCTATCCTCGACGATGCGGATCAGGTCATTGAGCGTATCGACGATCTCGTCTTTTTCCATGGCGGCAGGCCCTCCCATGCGTCCCCTACGCTGCCACAACCCGGCGGCGGGCCCGAATGTTCCAACCTGCCGCCGGGGGCAATACCAGTGCGACGGGCCTGACGCCGGTGGCCGTACCCTTACGCCGACGCTTCGGACAGACCGCGGGTGGTGGGCGGTTGGCGGCGGATCGGGCTGCGGAGCATCCCGGCCCGCCACAGGCCGACGCAATGCCCGCAGAGCCCCATCGCGTCCGACATCAGGCCGAAGACCGATCCTGCCAGCAGGTTGTGCCCAGCCCCGACCACCGTCGCCATGACGAAGAACACCCGCATCCGTCCGACCGCGGTCTGCCAGCGGCCGAGCGTCGCCAGCAGGAAGCCGGTGGCCGACAGCGCCGACATCGGCCCTTGCCAGCTCAGCACCGCCACGGCGAGCGCCGCCGGCACCGTCAGCCCATAAAGCAGGCCGAGTGTCCGGGATGGCTGCCGTTGGACGCGCACCGCCATCTGAATCAGCCCCAGCCCGCACATCAGCATGGCTGTCCAGGCGCCCAGCAGCAGGAAATGGAGCAGGAACAGCGAGGAGGCCGCCGCCTGCGCCGTCAGGATCGCCCGCCGGCCGCCGAGAAGCGTCGACAGGGTGGCGGCCGACAACCCGGCAATGCCGGTCATGACAACCGGCGAGATCGTTGCGGGAAGGGCCGAGAGGGTTGGAAGATAATCGAGCAGAAATACCGTCATGAAGCGCCTTCGCATGAAAAACATGCCGCAGTGCAGCGAAGGCGGCGGACGCTAGTCCCGGACGGTTAACCAGATATGAACATCGATGTGACCGGAAACAGACCAAAAGATGGTCGCGGCGATGTCCCCGACAGTTTGGAAACGCAATCATGTGGAGCTTGCGGATAACTCCGGTGATTATTGTATGTCCTCTGCCTCATTGCCCCTCCGTTGAAGGGGTTGTGAAGGGTTTGTCAGGAGGCGGCCCGACGATTTCGGAGAGGATCCCGACCATCCTTGCCGTTGGCTTTGAAGGCGTGCAGCGGCATTCTCGCACCGTCACGGCAGAATCGTTATCGACTGTGTCATTATCGACGCTGCCGGACCGGGATCGGGGGATCATCCGGTAAGTGGCGCAATCCGGACGAACTGGGGGAATCATCATGGCGCTGTACGGCCGCCATCCTGCCTCGCTTGGCTGGGAACCGAAGCCGAAATCGGGCAAGACCGGCGAAGCGCGCGGCCACGGTGGCCGTGCCGGTCGCAACAGGCATCTGTGCTGTGGCTGCGGCCGGCCGATCCGCGCCGGCGACCCGCATTGGGCCGGACATGGCCATCAGAACCCCTGGCACTATGCCTGTGCCGAGCGGGCCGGTCTTACATGGTCATGGGCGGGCCGCCCGGCCGAACCGCCGCTTCCGGCCGCGGAGATGGACTGACCACGCCGCCATTCGCCCCGGCCTGCGCCTCTTCGCGCCCACGGCGGTAGGCGTCGCGTTCAGCCTCCAGGATGGCGTCGGCCAACCGCCGTTCGAACTCGCGCTCCACGAGGGCGGAGAACAGGTCGATGCGGAAGCGGGCCTGCAGGGACCGGCTCAGCCGGCGGGCTCTTTCGATCGGCGGCATCGGCGTTCTCCTTTCGGCTGAGGGACAATGGCGCCCAGCTTCAGGGATTGCGGGCGATCCCGGCAACCGCGCCATCGGCGAACCGCCAACGCAAAGGAGAGCGCCCATCCGCACCCCTCGATGCGAACCGCTCGTCAGAAAAATCGGATTTTGGAAGGGAGCGGCTCAAGGCCGGTTGCCATGCAGGCGGCACGGCGTTTGGAGCGGGTGAAGGGAATCGAACCCTCGTCGTAAGCTTGGGAAGCTTCTGCTCTACCATTGAGCTACACCCGCGCGCCCGCTGTTTATAGGCGACTGCAGCGGCGGATACAAGAGCGGAATCAAGCACTCCCGGGAGCGGGATCGGCGACCGGCGACACGGGCGTGGCGGTACTCGTGGCGGTACCGGCGGCGGCCGGGACGGCGGCGTGCTTCGCCGGGGACGGCCCGTCGGGGCGGCCGGAGATGGCGCGGGCGACACCGTCGGCGATCACGCGCTGGCAATGCTCGGCCAGTGCCTTGCGGCTGCTGAAGCCATCGATGGTCACCGGCGGGTGGAACTCCACTTCCACCGTCATGCCGCCCAGGCGGAAGGCCTGCCACAGGTGCGGCGCCAGATCCATGTCGCCGTACCACGCATAGAAGGGGCGGAAGGCGAAGCCCATCGGGATGCCGTCCAGCCGGGTGGCGGCGATGCTGACCGGCTGGACGATGAGCGGACGGCCGTCGATGCGGCGGGCGGCAACGGCGAACAGGGCGGTCTTGAAGGGCAGCGTGCGGTTGCCGTCGCTGGAGGTGCCCTCCGGGAACAGGATCAGGCTGTCGCCGGCATCCAGACGGCTGCCGATGTCGTCACGCTGCTTGTCGACCGAATTGCGTGCCTTGCGTTCGACGAACACCGTGCGCTGAAGCCGGGCCAGCAGGCCGAAGAAGGGCCAGCTCCCGACCTCCGACTTGGCGACGAAGGACCCGGGGATTTGCGAGCCCAGGACCGTAATGTCCAGGTAGGAGGAGTGGTTGGACACGAACAGCACCGGCCCGTCGGCCACCCGCTGGCCGCTCACCACCACGTCCAGCCCCATCAGCCGGGCGCAGACCCGGTGGTAGAAGGGCGGCAGGGTGCGGCACAGCCGCCAGCCGCGCGCCACCGCCAATGCCTGCAGCGGGATCAGCAGAAGCGTCCACAGCAGGTACAGCGTCAGGCGCAGGGCGCCGCGGCCGGACGACCCCAGGGCGCGCGCGGTGCGGGTCATGATCGCCTCAGCCGGTTTGGCTGTCGCGGCTGCGACGTTCGTAATGCTTGAAATACTTGTCGGTGATCAGATCGGTCTTCACCACGATGCAGACGTCGGTGGTGTTGAACTGGTGATCGATGACCGCGCCGTCGCCGATGAAGCCGCCGAGCCGCAGATAGCCCTTGATCAGCGGCGGCAGGATATTCAGCGCCCGCCGCGGGTCGATGTGCTCCTTCGCCATCCGGTCCAGCGACACGAAGCGTTCCGGCAAGGCCGTCGCCCGCAGATCCGCCGGGGCCAGATGATGGTGGTAGAGGTAGGACAGCGGCTCCGCCATGGCATCCGGATCGGTGCCGGGCAGGCTGGCGCAGCCGAACATCAGGGCGATGTCATGCTGGAACACATAGGCCGCGATGCCCTGCCAAAGCAGCTGCATGCTGCCGCGCGTGCGATAGCCGGCGTCGACGCAGGACCGGCCAAGCTCCAGCACCTCGCCGGGATAGCTGGCAAGGCGGCCGATGTCGTATTCGTCGCTGGAATAGAAGCGGCCGACCTTCTCGGCGGCGGGACGGCGGATCAGGCGGTAGGTGCCGACCACCATGTCGGGGCCGTTGCCGCGGGAATGGTCGATGACCAGCAGATGGTCGGCGACGCCGTCGTAATCGTCGAAATCGCGCCCCCGGGCCTGCATCTCCGGGGAGGGGATCGCCGCCATCTCTTCGTAGAAGACGCGGTAGCGCAAGGCCTGCGCCCAGTCGATCTCCTCCGCGGAGCGGGCCAGCCGCACTTCAAGCGTGCCGAGGCGGATGCCGTCGGTCAGCTTTTCGCCGGCGGTCGCTTTTTCGATGGTGGCGTCCTCGGGTGCGGACGCGTCGCTCCGCTCCGGGCTAGTCCGGGTCATTCCCGGCTGGTCCAAGCTTGCATCAGCCATGTCGACGGTCCGCTGCGATGGTTCTCGACTGTGCGCCGCGCCGGCTTGCCGCCGCCAGGCCACGGCGGCCAGGGTCGGGACGGACAGCGTCGCACGCACCACAAGGCATAACACGATCCGCCGGTTGCCGGTCAACCGACATCGTCGCGTGCCGTCAGCCGAAACCTGCTACGACCTTCAGGGATCGTCCGCCTCGGGGATGTGGCCCCTTGGGACCCTCGATATCCCGGCAGCCAATGCGGAAAGAAGAAGCGGGAGAGGGCAGGCACGGGCGGCGGCGCCGTCATGACGCCGGTCCGCCCTGCGGAAGCCCCAGCCCTCAGGCGCCGCGGCGGGCGCGGGTGCCGAGACCGATCTGCTTGGCCAGCGAGCTGCGCTGACGGGCATAGTTCGGCGCGACCATCGGATAGTCGGTCGGCAGGCCCCAGCGGTCCCGGTATTCTTCTGGCGTCATATTGTACGCCGTCTTGAGATGGCGCTTCAGCATCTTCAGCTTCTTGCCGTCTTCCAGGCACACAATGTAGTCCGGCGTCACCGACTTCTTGATCGGCACGGCAGGCTGCGGCCGCTCCTCCGCCACCACCGGTTCGGTGCCGACGTTGGCCAGCGACTTGTAGACCTGTTCGATCAGAGTCGGAAGATCGGTCAGCGAGACTGTATTGTTGGAGACATGCGCCGCCACGATCTCCGTGGTCAGAGACAACAGCGCGTTGGAAGGGGACCCGTTGCTCATGTAAGCTTGCTCCGCGGCATTCGTACCTCACCATATAAAGAGGTTTTCTGCGTCGTGCAATATCCATCCTTTGGAGCAAAGAGGAATCGGTGACCGAAAAAATCTCCGCAGACTTGTTTCTCGACATCACCTCGCAGGTTTGTCCGTTAACCTTCGTCAAGACCAAGTTGATGGTAGAACGGATGGACGCGGGGCAGACACTCGAAGTCCGGCTGAATGCCGGTGAACCCTTGGAAAACGTTCCACGATCCTTGATCGAGTTGGGGCACAGCATTCTGTCTGTCCAGCCCGAACGATTGGATGATCCTGACGGAGTCCACCGCCTGATCGTGCGGAAAAATTAACCCCTATGCCCCATCGAGATTGCGGCGCAGGACAAGCGCGGCGACCCGGCCGTCGACACGCCTGTAGTATCCGGGGCGGCGCCCGACGGAAAAAAAGCCGCTGGCCTTGTATAGACTCGATGCTGCCGGATTATCCTCGGCGACTTCAAGAAACAGCGCAGTCGCACCCAGGTTCTGCGATCCGGTGACGGCAGCCTCGACCAGCAGGCGGCCGATGCCGCCGCGGCGCGCCTGGGGCAGCACGCCGATCGCCAGGATCTCGGCATCCTCCACCGCGACGCGGGCCATGACGAAGCCGACCGGCTGGTCCTGCGCATCGAGCGCGATGACGGCGAAGCCGGCCGGCGGCGTGGTCAGGGTGGCGACCGACGCCTCGTCCCACGGATCGTCGGGAAAGCAGGCCTGCTGCAGGGCCGCGACCACCCCGGCCTCCAGCGGGCCGGCGGGGTGGAGGCGAACGGAGGACGCGGTCATGCCGCCGCTCCCGGTTCCGGCTTGGGGGCGGGCTTGGAGGCCGCAGCCTTCGGCAAGGTGACGTCGGGCGGGCGGAGATAGAAGGGCTCGACCGGCAGTCCGGTGGGGCGGGCCGCCCCCAGCGCCGCAACCACGGCGGCGTCCGGCAGCCCGTCGCCGGACGCCGCGACGACGTCGGTCCGGCCGCCCAGCAGCGGGAGCACCGCCGCCGCCGCGTCGCCGGCCAGCAGCAGCGGACCGGACGGGCACAGTGCGTCGAGCCAGCCGGCGATCGCCGAGGGGTCGGGCATCGCCGGCTCGCCCACGGGGGTCAACGCCACGTCGTACAGTTGCAGGAAGGGCTCGGCACGCCGGCTGTCGACGGCGACCAGCAGCGAACGGCCGGCGCGTTCGGCCGCCGGCACGCCATGCGCGATGGCGTCGAAACTGGTGATCCCGACCACCGGCAGCCCCTGGGCGACGGCGATGCCGCGCGCGGCGGCCAGGGCGATGCGCAGCCCGGTGAAGGCGCCCGGCCCGACGGTGACGGCGATGCGGTCGAGGTCGGCAAAGCCGACGCCGGCCTCGGCCATCACCTCCTGCGCCAGCGGCACCAGCACTTCGGCCTGACCGCGCGACATCGGCGGGCTGCGCCGTACGGTCACGCACGCGCCGCCGGCCTGACCGGCCGTTCCCTCCCACACTGCCGCCGAACAGCCGGACGTGGCCGTATCCAGACCCAGAACCTTCATCGCTCCGCCTTCCTGGCCGCCGCGTCATGCGGACGGCCGAATTCTAATACGCAGGCACGCCTTCCCCGGATTGCCATGCGGGGGCCGTTCCATTGGAAAAGTCCACCTCGGGCATGGCAGACCCGTGACCATGGCAGATGGCGCCGCGGCCATGCTAGAGGACGATCGTTTTCCTCATACGCCGACGGTTGTCCATTCCATGCTGACCGAGATCGCGCCTCCGGCCTTCGACATCGACCTGGAGCTTCTCTACGCCACCGCCGACAACCTGTCCGGCGTGCCGATCTACCGCTCGGCGGTGTGCCTGCTGCATCCCGACGCGGCCCGCCGGCTCGGCGACGCCATCCGGCTGGCCCGCGGCATCGGCTGCCGCCTGCGGATTTACGATGCCTTCCGCCCGGCGGAGGCGCAATGGAAGCTGTGGCACGCCTTTCCCGACCCCGTCTACATCGCCGACCCGCGTCTGGGCTCCAACCACACCCGCGGCGTCGCGGTCGACCTGACGCTGGTGGATGGCGCCGGCTCGGCCCTGGACATGGGCACCGGCTTCGATGCGATGACCGAGCGGTCGCACCATGGCCGCAGCGACCTGACCGCCGAACAGCAGCGCAACCGCACCCTGCTGCTGGGCGTGATGGTCGGCGCCGGGTGGGAGCATTACCCGTCGGAATGGTGGCACTATCAGCTTCCGGAAGCCGAGCGCTACCCGCTGCTGACCGACGCGGCGGCCGGCGGCCGGCTGATGTAAGGACGGGCGGTGCAAGAATGGTGATGGCCGCAGACGGATAGCCGGAGACGCCGGGTTCTCCATCCCGGCTTGTACCGGGGCGGAGGTCTTCCATTGTTGCACGCGCGCACCGCATCGCTGCCCTCCGTGGAAAAGCGGCGGACGGAGCTTGTTCGTATGGCGGAGACTGTGGCACATCCTTTGCGTCTGGGCGAAGGTCGCCCCGATCAGCCTTTTCCGCAGGCCGCCATGCCGTTCCGTCGTGCCGTCAGGGTACTCGCCGCCGCCGCGCTGTCCGTCTGGACCGCGTTCGTGCCGGTGTCCCGGCCCGCCGCCGCCGAATCCGTTTCACCGCAGAGCGCCAGCGCGGTGGTCTTCGCCTATGATCGTTTCGGCGAGGACCAGAACCCCTCGATCAGCATCCGCATCGACCAGTTCGAAGCTCATCTCGACGAGTTGACCGACGGCGATTACCACGTCCTGCCGCTGCCGAAGATCCTGGACGCCCTGCGCAGCGGCAAGCCGCTGCCCGACCGCACGGTGGCGATCACCATCGACGAGGCCAGCCGCTCCGCCTTCACCGAGGCCTGGCCGCGGCTGAAGGCGGCAGGCCTGCCCTTCACCCTGTTCGTCGCCACCGACGCGGTGGACCGCGGCTCCCCCACCCACATGAGCTGGACCGAGATCCGCCAGCTGGCGGCGGCGGGGGTCACCATCGGGGCGCTCGGCACCTCGACCCAGTCGATGCTGTCGCGCAGCCCGGATCAGCTGGCGGCCGACCTGCGCCGGATGTCCGACCGCTTCCAGACCGAATTGGGCAAGCGCCCGGCGGTCTTCGCCTATCCACAAGGGGAATATTCGCTGGCCGTGCGGCAACTGGTGGTCGACCAGGGCTTCGCGGCCGCCTTCGGCCAGCAATCGGGTGTCCTGCACCCGCAGGCCGATCCCTGGAGCCTGCCGCGCTTCGTCATGAACGAGACCTACGGCAGCGCCGACCGCTTCGAGCTGGCCGCCAACGCGCTGCCGCTGCCGGTGTCGGACCTGACGCCCGACGACCCGCTGGTCACCGTCAACCCGCCGCCGCTGGGCTTCACCATCGCCGACGGGGTGGGTGACAGCTCCAAGCTGGCCTGCTTCGCCGCCGGCCAGGGCCGCACCGCGCTGGAGCGCATCGCCGAGGATCGGGTGGAGGTCCGCATCAAGGATCCCTTCCCGCCGGGCCGCGCCCGCGTCAACTGCACCCTGCCGGCCGCCGACGGCCGCTGGCGCTGGCTCGGCGTTCAGTTCCTGATCCCGGAATAATCCAGGGACGGGAGATCGCGGCGGCAATCCCGACCGGTTCGATCGGGCATTGGCGGGAAGACGGGCGCCGCCTATGGTGCCGGTCCCGGCGTGCCGTTGCGAGGCCCGCGAGTTTTTTTCAGAGTGGCGATTTTCGGGAGCGGGCAATGGCCGACGAGACATATTCGGCGAGCGGGCAGGGGAACGGGCCAGGGGATGTGCAGGCGTCCGACATCGGCTGGTCCGATACGGTGCGGTTCCGGCTGCCGGCCGGCTGGGCGGTCGATGTGGAAGAACATGAAGGGCAGCCGGTGGGCACCTTCCGGCCGCCGCCGCCGGCCGGCGGGGTGCTTCGGCTGGTGACGGATCGGGTGGTGCCTCGGCCGGAGTCCGGCGGAACGGCAGCCACCCTGCAGGAGATGGCGCTGCGCTTCGTCCGGCCGCAAGACCCGCGGGCGGGCGACCGGACCGTGGAGAGCCGTGCCGACGGAGCCGTGATCGCCCAGGCGATGATGCGGACGGAAGAGGAAGGCCGCGCCGAGACCCATTACCTGTGGCTGGTCGGCGCGGAACGCCCGGATACGGCGGGGAGTGTGGCCGCGGTCGCGATGTTCAGCTTCGCGCTTCCCGACCTGATGGATGGCGACGAGTCCTGCGCCGAAATGCTGGGCCGGATCGACGACGCCATCCGCAACGCTGAGATATTGTAAAGCAGAAGGGCGTCCGCCCCTGCACGTCAAGGAAGACCGGGGGTGCCGGTCAGCAGTGGCCGGCCCCGGTCACCATCAGCGCCTTCAGACGGACGGCCTGGGGGTCGTGGGCGACGGCCGCCTCTTCCGCGGCGAGAGCGGCGAGGCTGATGAAGCGCGCGAGGTCATCAAGGTCGCAACGCGTCGCGTCGCTCATCAGGCTGTCCAGGCAGGACTTGATGGCCAGGGCCACATCGCGTCGTTCGTCCATCATCGCGCTTCCCTTTCACACCTGTATGACCAGCGTTGCATAGAACCGCATGCTCTGGTGGCGGCGACAGGGTGTCGCTGGCCCAATCCCTTGCGGTCGTCCCTTATGACACAAAGGAGATAGCATATTCCTTTCGGATTTTCACTATTAGATTCTCCAAGACATGAATAATCGCAGCAACCGCGAATTGATTGGAAGAGCCTCTGCACGCCATTGCTTGTTAATGAAAGGTTAACTGCATTGACTGGTTCACAATCGAAGCATTAATCACTTGTAACATCTGTGACGATTTGAATCAGAGAGGGTGATTATCGGGATACTCGTCTTCGCTTGATTGAATACGCTGGTATTCTATTGCGAAGAGCAGCGGGGCGGCGGCGGCGTGGCGGAGGATGTCGCGGCAGCGTTTTTTCGCCGCATTTGCGGGTCGAAAGGCGCGCCACCCTGTTGCAGCCCGAAACGGCTCCGCCTATATCTCCGCCAGCACGGGCCGGACCCGGAGGCGTCGCTCTCAAGCATCGCTCCCCGGGGACCAGACCCCCACGCGCTCCACCGACGTTTCACCGACCCTATGGGGATCGCGGCGGTGCCGGACCAGACGGGCCGCCACGCATCTGCCGAACGAAAGAGGCTGAACATGAGCAAAGTGATTGGTATCGACCTCGGCACCACGAACTCGTGCGTCGCCGTTATGGAAGGCGGCAGCGCCAAGGTGATCGAGAACGCCGAGGGCGCGCGGACGACGCCGTCCATGGTCGCCTTCAGCCAGGGCGGCGAGCGGCTGATCGGCCAGCCCGCCAAGCGCCAGGCGGTCACCAATCCGGAAAACACCCTCTTCGCCATCAAGCGTCTGATCGGCCGCCGTTTCGACGATCCGCTGACGAAGAAGGACCAGGGCCTGGTTCCCTACCGCATCATCTCCGGCGACAACGGCGACGCCTGGGTCGAGGCGCACGGCAAGAAGTACAGCCCCAGCCAGATCAGCGCCTTCATCCTCACCAAGATGAAGGAGACCGCCGAGAACTATCTGGGCGAGAAGGTCACGCAGGCGGTCATCACCGTCCCGGCCTACTTCAACGACAGCCAGCGCCAGGCCACCAAGGACGCCGGCAAGATCGCCGGCCTGGACGTGCTGCGCATCATCAACGAGCCGACGGCCGCCGCGCTCGCCTACGGCATGGAGAAGAAGGGCACCGGCACCGTCGCGGTCTATGACCTGGGCGGCGGCACCTTCGACATCTCCGTGCTGGAGATCGGCGACGGCGTGTTCGAGGTGAAGTCGACCAACGGCGACACCTTCCTGGGCGGCGAGGACTTCGACAGCCGGGTCATCGAGTATCTGGCCGACGAGTTCAACAAGGAGCAGGGCATCGACCTGCGCAAGGACAAGCTCGCGCTGCAGCGCCTGAAGGAAGCTGCGGAAAAGGCGAAGATCGAGCTGTCGTCCACCACGCAGACCGAAGTCAACCTGCCCTTCATCACCGCCGACCAGACCGGTCCGAAGCACCTGAACATCAAGCTGACCCGCGCCAAGCTGGAAGCCCTGGTGGACGATCTGGTGCAGCGCACGATCGAGCCCTGCAAGGCGGCCCTGAAGGATGCCGGCCTGAAGGCCAGCGAGATCGACGAGGTGATCCTGGTCGGCGGCATGACCCGCATGCCCAAGGTCATCGACGCGGTGAAGCAGTTCTTCGGCCGTGAGCCGCACCGCGGCGTCAACCCGGACGAGGTAGTCGCCATCGGCGCCGCCATCCAGGGCGGCGTGCTGAAGGGCGAGGTCAAGGACGTCCTGCTGCTCGACGTCACCCCGCTGTCGCTGGGCATCGAGACGCTGGGTGGCGTCTTCACCCGTCTGATCGACCGCAACACCACGGTCCCGACGAAGAAGAGCCAGACCTTCTCGACCGCCGAGGACAACCAGAACGCCGTCACCATCCGCGTCTTCCAGGGCGAGCGCGAGATGGCGCAGGACAACAAGATGCTGGGCCAGTTCGATCTGGTCGGCATCCCGCCGGCCCCGCGCGGCGTGCCGCAGATCGAGGTGACCTTCGACATCGACGCCAACGGCATCGTCAGCGTCACGGCGAAGGACAAGGCGACCGGCAAGGAGCAGCAGATCCGCATCCAGGCCTCGGGCGGCCTGTCGGACGCCGACATCCAGAAGATGGTGAAGGACGCGGAGGCCCACGCCGACGCCGACAAGAAGCGCCGTGAGCTGGTCGACGCCCGCAACCATGCCGACGCCCTGATCCACACCACCGAGCGGACCATCAAGGAGAACGGCGACAAGATCCCGGCCTCCGACAAGACCGCCGCGGAGGCTGCCGTCACCGAGCTGAAGTCGGTACTGGACAGCGAGGATCTGGAAGGCATCAAGGCGAAGACCGAGGCGCTGGCCCAGGTGTCGATGAAGCTGGGCGAGGCGATGTACAAGGCCGGCCAGGGCGAGGCCCCGGGTGCGGGCGGCGAGGCGCCGGGCGCCCAGCCGAACGAGCCGGGCGTCGTCGACGCCGACTTCGAAGAGGTCCAGGACGACAAGAAGAAGTCGGCCTAAGGCCCATCTCTTAGGGCAGGCAGCTTCTTTTTGATACGGACCTGACGCGAGCATCGATGGCCCGCCGCCGTTTGCCGGCGGCGGGCCTTCGGTATGCTGGGCTCAGGTTCCGGCGCGACGCGGACAGTTTGGACCAGAACGACTCAAAGGCGGTCGGCCCCCATGGCGAAACAGGATTATTACGAGCTGCTCGGTGTGGCGAAGAACGCCAGCGCGGATGAGCTGAAAAAGGCTTATCGCAAGATGGCGATGCAGTACCACCCGGACCGCAACCAGGGTGACAAGGACGCCGAGCAGAAGTTCAAGGAAATCAGCGAAGCGTATGACGTCCTGAAGGACGATCAGAAGCGCGCGGCCTACGACCGGTTCGGCCACGCCGCCTTCGAGGGTGGCCGTGGTCCGGGGGCGGGCGCCGGGGCCGGCGGCTTCAACTTCGACTTCGGCGGCGGCGGCGGCTTCGCCGACATCTTCGACGAGATGTTCGGCGAGTTCATGGGCGGGCGCCGCGGCGGCGGCGGTGCGTCCGGCCGCGGCCAGGATCTGCGCTACAATCTGGAGATCGGGCTGGAGGAGGCCTTCAAGGGCACCCAGACCACCATCCGTGTCCCCACCACCGTGCAGTGCGACAGCTGCAACGGCTCGGGTGCCGCGGCGGGAACCCAGCCGATCACCTGCCCGACCTGCCAGGGGCACGGCAAGGTGCGGGCGCAGCAGGGCTTCTTCACCATTGAGCGGACCTGCCCCGGCTGCCACGGCGCCGGCAAGGTCATCAAGGACGCCTGCAAGAACTGCGGCGGCTCCGGCCGGCTGCGCAAGGAAAAGACCCTGCAGGTCAACATCCCCGCCGGTGTCGAGGACGGCACCCGCATCCGTCTGGCGGGCGAGGGCGAGGCGGGGCTGCGCGGGGCGCCTGCCGGCGACCTCTACATCTTCCTGGCGCTGGCGCCGCACCCGATCTTCCAGCGCGACGGCGCCAACATTCACTGCCGGGTGCCGATCCCGATGACCACGGCGGCTCTCGGCGGTTCGGTGGAGGTGCCGACGATCGACGGCAGCCGCACCAAGGTGACGGTGCCGCCGGGCACCCAGTCCGGCCACCAGTTCCGCATCAAGGGCAAGGGCATGTCGGTTCTGCGCAGTGCCCAGCGCGGCGACATGTACATCCAGGCGGTGGTCGAGACCCCGGTGAACCTGACGAAGCGCCAGCAGGAACTGCTGCGCGAGTTCGAGGGCGCCGCCAAGGAAGGGTCGAATCCGCAGTCGGAGGGTTTCTTCGCCAAGGTGAAGGAGCTTTGGGAAGACCTGAAGGACTGATCCTTCACCGCAGCGGACATTATTCAACGGGCGGCGTGTCGGTGACGCGCCGCCCGTTACTTTTTGTCGCATGCCGGGATGTTTCCGTGTTTTCCAGCGGCTGATCAGCCATTTCGGCGCGAAACCCGTTGAAGGGGAGGTCATGCCCGTGTAATCACCCAGCATGGCTAATCCATTGGCGACATGTCCGGCCGATGCCGGGGGCAGGCTGTCTGATGCGGGTTGACAGGCTTCTTGCCGCCCTCTTCGGCGCCTTCGTCCGCAGCGACGAACTGCCCGATCTGATCTGGCCGGCCGGTCACACGCCGATCCTGCAGCGGCGGCGCGCCGCGATGATCCAGTCGCGCGTGCGCATGGTGGCGCTGATCTTCGGCGTCCTGACCCCGCTGTGGATCGCCATCGACGTCACCGTCTTCGAATGGAAGCTGGCCGTCTGGCTGATCGTGCTGCGCCTCAGCGCCAGTGCCGCCTTCCTGGCGCTCGCCTTCGACCGCCGGTCCTGCGAGGACATGACCTGCGCTTGGTGGCGGCTGACCGCCCTGCTGGCGATCCCGACGCTGTTCTTCGCCATCTCGCACCCGCTGCTCTACAACCAGGGTGTCGACGACCTGCGCATCGCCGTCAGTGCCGGCTATGGCTATCTGCCCTTCGTGATGGTCGCGGGGCTCAGCGTCTTTCCGCTGACCGCGGTGGAGGGGGCGCTGTTCGCCGCCCCGATGCTGGGCGCCCATCTGGCCGCAGGCTTCTACGGCTCGCTGGTGATGCCGTTTCCATCCTACATCAGCGCGCTGTGGCTGCTGGCGCTGATCGCGGTGGTGGCGACGCTGGCGGCGATCAGCCAGCTGCATTTCATGATCGCGCTGCTGGAGCAGGCGGCGCACGACGCGCTGACCGGCGCCTTCTCCCGCCGCATCGGCGAGGAGTTGCTGAAACTCCAGGTCGCCCATGCGGAACGCGCGGCACAGCCGCTGTCGGCGATCTTCGTCGACCTGGACGACTTCAAGGCGGTCAACGACCGCTATGGCCATGAGGAGGGCGACCGCGTCCTGCGCCATGCCGCCAACACCATCCGCAGCCTGCTGCGCCAGTCCGACGCGCTGGTGCGCTGGGGCGGGGAGGAGTTCCTGGTGGTCATGCCGGACACCCCGCTGGATGGCGCGATGATCGCGGTGGAGAGGATGCGCCGGGCCGGTTTCGGCAAGCGGCCGGACGGCAGCCTGCAGACCGCCAGCATCGGCATCGCCGAACAGACGACCGACCGCCCGGCCGACTGGGAATCGTTGGTGGAATTGGCCGACCAGCGCATGTACCGCGCCAAGCAGGACGGCAAGAATCGGGTGGTCGGCGGCGGCGTCAAAGCGGATGCCGAAGCCCAGCCCTGGGACAGCATCACCGCCTAGACAGAGTCCAGGGGATACTCCCGCAACGCCTCATACACCGCCCCGCCATTGCCGAGATGGCTGCGGTAGAGCGTGACATGCTCGACCCGCATCGGGCCAGCGCGGAACAGGCCGCGGTCGGACAGGAAGCGGCCGATGCGGTCGGCCGGCGCGTCCTTCAGCCGGGCGAGCGTGATGTGGGGGGAGAATTTTCGCTCCTCCGCCGGCAGGCCGCAGCGAACCAGGGCGGATTCGATCTTGGCCTGCAGATGGGCCAGCGCCTCGTTGCGCTCCACCCCCGCCCATAGAACCCGCGCCCGGCGCGCGCTGCCGTACATGCCGACACCGTCGAAGGTGAGCGTGAAGGCCGGCGCCCGGATCTCCGCCAGCGCGGCGTCGATGTCCATCGCCTGATCCTCCGGCACCTCGCCGATGAAGCGCAGGGTCAGGTGCATGCTTTCAGGCTCGGTCCAGCGCGCGCCGGGCACCCCGCCGGCCAGACCGGCCAGCCGTTGGCGAACCTCCTCCGTCAGATCGAGGGCGACGAACAGGCGGAGCATGGGGCACCTCCGGGTTTGCTGAACTGATCCGCCCCTCCTTCAGATGAGGGGCGGACCATACGACAGCTTACGGACACGGATCCGGCATGCGGTTGTGCACGGCGTCGATTTCCGCCATCACCTCCGGCGACAGGGTCACGTCGATGGAGTCGATGTTGGAGACCAGCGTTTCCATCGTCGTCGCCCCGATCAGCGACGAGGTGACGAAGGGTTGCTGCAACGTGAAGGCGATGGCCATCTGGTTGGGCGCCAGACCGTGGCGGCGGGCGATGTCCAGATAGGCCTCCGTCGCGGCGTCGGCGTTGACGGTGGCATAGCGCGACGGCCGGTGGTCGAGCGCGCGGCGGCTGCCCGGCGGGATGGCGCCGTTCAGATATTTGCCCGTCAACGTGCCGGCGCCCAGCGGCGAATAGGCGAGCAGCCCGACATCCTCGCGCAGGGCCACCTCCGACAGGCCGTTCTCGAAGGTCCGGTTCAGCAGGTTGTAGGCGTTCTGGATCGAGGCGACGCGCGGAAGCCCAGCCACCTCCCCTGCCACCTCGGCGGCGCGCAGCCAGCGCATCACGCCCCAGGGGCTCTCGTTCGACAGGCCGACATGGCGGATCTTGCCGGCCTGCACCAGTTCGGCCAGTGCCGCCAGCGTCTCCTCGATCGGCACGCCGTCCTGCTCCGGCTTGTGTTTGTAGGTGCGGACGCCGAAGCGGTTGGTGACGCGGTCGGGCCAATGGATCTGGTAGAGGTCAATGTAGTCGGTCTTCAGCCGCGACAGGCTGGCCTCCACCGCGGCGAAGAGGTTGGCACGGTCGAGCCGCGACTTGCCCTCGCGCACCCAGCCGAAGCCGCCGGCCGGCGCGCCGATGATCTTGCTGGCGAGGATCACCTTGTCACGCTTGCCGCGCGACTGGAACCAGCTGCCGATCACCGCCTCCGTCTTGCCATAGGTGTCGGCGGTGGGCGGGATGGCGTACATTTCCGCCGTGTCCCAGAAGTTGATGCCACGGTCGAGCGCGGCGTCCATCTGGGCATGGCCTTCGGCCTCGGTGTTCTGGCGGCCCCAGGTCATGGTGCCCAGGCCGATGGCGCTGACCGACAGGCCGGTGCGGCCGAGCGGACGATACTGCATCCGGAACGTTCCTTATTCGAAATGATCTTTACAGAAAGAGCGTCAGCACGCCGGTGTAGCCATAGAGCCGGTTGTGCGACACCTCGCCCGAGGCGAAGAAGCCGGTCAGCGGAATGTCGCCGAAGGTGTCGCGGATCATCGACAGCTCGGCATTGGCGGCGCCGAACAGGCCGGGACCACGGGCGATGCAACTGACATACACCGCTCCCTTCGGCGTCGCCTTCACCCGTTTCTTGAGGCTGTCCAGCATCCGGCGCATGTCGGCGGCGGCGGTTTCGGGATCACGGCGGGTGAACATCACCGGCTGGCCGGTGGTCACTCGCTCGGCGATGGAGATCCAGCCGGCGCGCGGGTCGATGGCGATCAGGTCGCGGACCAGATAGTCCTGGGTGTCGGACCCGGCGATGGGCAGCCCGGCGCAGATCACCCCGGCGACCTGCCGCAGGTCGGCGGCAAGCTCCGGCCCGATGTCCTCCTTGAAGACGTCGAGCGCCGGGCGGTTGTCGATCTCCAGAATCACGTTGTCGTCGCTGGCGGTGACGGTGCGCGTCGGCCCGATCGGGCGGCAGCCCTGGGTCAGGGCGGTGGCGACCGGCAGGTAGGGCGCGAACAGCACGCCCGACACGCCGCCCTCGGTGACCGGATCGCCGTCCTCGGCCCCGGCGGCGATCTGCGGGAACTCCCCGCGCGAGGCGGTCAGCCCACCGACCAGGAAGACGCCGGCTTCCTCCGACAGACGGGCGACCAGTCCGGCCATGTCGGCGTGGTGCGGGTCGACATGGACCAGCGCCAGCGCCGCGCCATGCTTGTCCAGCCAGCCGCCGGCACTGCCGCGCAGCGGCTCCAGCCCGTCGGTCAGGGTGGGGAACAGGCGGAAGCTGTCCTCCGGCAGACGGGCGGCCATGATCGCCATCCCCGGCTCGTCGAACAGGACCTCGCCATTGGCCATCACGCCGATGCCGGCGGTGCCGACCCAGTGACGGATCCCGGTGACGCCGCGCAGCAGGGTGACGATGCTGGTCGCATGTTCCGCCAGACCGTCGGTCAGGTAGAGGAAGCCCAGGTTGCAGCCGGCGACCGGACCCAACCGGTCGAGGCAGGCCTTGACCGTCGGTCCCCATTCCGCCCCGGCGGCGCAGGCGGCGTGAAAGCGGGTGTCGCTGTCCAGGGTCACGGTCATGGGTCAGCCTCCGGTTTTGACGGTAGTCTTGCCGATATTGGGGAGGCCGTCGAGCAGCGCGGTGACGGAGGGCAGGATGCGCTCCACGATCACCGCCACGCCCTGGGCATTGGGATGCATCCCGTCCGGCTGGATCAGCGACCGGTCCAGCGCCACCCCGTCGAGGAAGAAGGGATAGAGCGGCAGGTCGTAGGCTTTCGCCAGATCCGGGTAGATGGCGTTGAACGTGTCGGTGTAGGGCTTGCCCAGGCTGGGCGAGGCCAGCATGCCGGCCAGCAGGGTGGGAATCTTCCGCTCCGTCAGCGTCTTGAGGATGGTGTCGAGGTTCGCCTTGGCCTGACCGGGGTCGAGCCCGCGCAGCATGTCGTTGGCGCCCAGTTCGACGATGGCGGCGTCCGGCTTGTCGGCCAGCGCCCAGTCCAGCCGCGCCCGGCCGCCGGCGGTGGTGTCGCCCGACACGCCCGCATTGATGACGGTGACGCTGTAGCCCTTGGCGGCCAGCGCCTTTTCCAGCTGGCGGGTGAAGCCCTGCTGTTCCGGCAACCCGTAGCCCGCGGTCAGGCTGTCGCCCAGCGCCAGCAGCTTCACCGGCTGCGCGGCATCCGCGCGGGTCGGAACGGTCATCGATACCCCTGCGGCAAAGACGAAGGCCAGCGCCGCAGCGAAGGCGCCCGTGTTGAAAGCCCGGCGGGTCGTTCCATATGGCGATGGTCCGTTCCGCTTGTGCGAGAGTCGCATGTCCAAGGCTCAGTCCCCTGCAACGTCGTCAAATTCCATCGCCCGGTCTTCCAACGACTTCATCGTTGAACTCGACGACGTCCACCTGAAATTGGACAGCGGTGCCGGACCCGTCAACATCCTGCGCGGCGTGAATCTTCAGGTGGCGGCCGGGGAACGGGTCGGCGTGGTCGGCCCCAGCGGTTCCGGCAAGTCGACCATGATGATGGTGATGGCCGGTCTGGAACGCCCCAGCGGCGGCACCGTCCGCGTCGCCGGCCAGGATCTCGGGCACCTGGACGAGGATGGCTTGGCGCGCTTCCGCCGGCAGCATGTCGGCATCGTCTTCCAGGCCTTCCATCTGGTGCCGACCATGACGGCGCTGGAGAATGTCGCCATCCCGCTGGAATTCGCCGGCGTCGCCGACGCCTTCGACCGCGCCCGCATCGGGCTGGAGCAGGTCGGGCTGGGGCACCGCATCCATCATTATCCCGGCCAGCTGTCCGGCGGCGAGCAGCAGCGCACCGCCCTGGCCCGCGCCTTCGTCACCGAGCCGTCGCTGCTGCTGGCGGACGAACCGACCGGTAATCTCGACATCGACACCGGCGCCACCATCGTCAAGCTTCTGTTCGACCTTGCCGAGCGGCGGGGGACGACGCTGGTGCTGATCACCCACGACCAGACGCTGGCGGCACGCTGCGACCGGACGGTGCGTCTGGCGGACGGCCGCATCGCCGACGACGGGCAGGCGGCCCGGCGCGCGAAGCTGCAGGCGGCGGGGGAGTGAGGGGGATGGGAATTACGATGGCGGTGGACTCTCCCTCTCCCCCCCGGGGAGAGGGGTGGGGTGAGGGGATGCGCGGCGTGGCGCTGCTCGGCGTGCGACGCCCCGATCACCCACGCAATCCTCGCCACGCATCCCCCTCACCCTAACCCTCTCCCCGGGGGGGAGAGGGGATCAGCGCGGGCGGAAGGGGAGCCTGCGATGACCAACCTCAGCCTCGCGCTCCGGCTTGCCCGGCGGGAGTTGCGCACCGGTCTGAAGGGCTTCTGGGTCTTCCTCGCCTGCCTCGCCCTTGGTGTCGCGGCCATCGCCTCGGTGCAGTCGGTGTCGAGCGGGCTGCTCGACGGGCTGGCGAGCGACGGGCGGTCGATCCTGGGCGGTGACGTCGCGTTGCGGCAACTCTACACCCCGCCGACCGACGAGCAGATGACGGCGCTGAAGGCCGATGGCCGGGTATCAACTTCCGCCGAGATGCGGGCGATGGCCCGTGCCGCGGACGAGGCGCGCTCCTCCCTGGTCGAGTTGAAGGCGGTCGACGACCTCTATCCGCTCTACGGCGCCGTGACGCTGGAAGGCGGCGGCGACCTGCGGGACGCGCTGGCGCAGAAGGACGGCCGCTGGGGCGCGGTGATCGAGGCCGGTCTGGTCGACCGGCTGGGGGTCAAGCCCGGCGACAGCATCCGCATCGGCGAAGGCGCCTACCGCGTCGCCGCCGTGCTGGACCGCGAGCCCGACCGCGCCTCCTCCAACGCCTTCTCGCTGGGGCCGAGGGTGCTGGTGGCGCTGCCGTCGCTGCAGGGCACCGGGTTGCTGCAACCCGGCAGCCTCACCTGGTGGAGCGCCAAGGTGGCGCTGCCGCCGCAAACCGACCTGAAGGCGTGGCAGGAGGGGTTACGCATCCGCTTTCCCGATGCGCCCTGGCGGATGCGCGACTACACCAACGCCTCGCCGCAGATCGAGCGCTTCATCGACCGCATGACGCTGTTCCTGACCCTGGTTGGGCTGACCGCGCTGCTGGTCGGCGGCGTCGGGGTCGGCAATGCGGTGCGCAGCCATCTGGACTCCCGCGCCCGCACCATCGCCATGATGAAGTGCATCGGCGCGCCGGGGGCGTTGGTCTTCGAGCTCTATCTGGCCCAGATCCTGGCGCTGGCATTGCTGGGCATCGTCATCGGGCTGGCGCTGGGCGCGGTTGCGCCGCTGGCGCTGGGCCGGCTGCTCGACGGCGTGCTGCCGGTGTCGGCGCATATCGGCGTTTATCCCGGAGCTTTGGCTCTCGCCGCGCTCTATGGCGTGCTGACCGCGCTGACCTTCTCGCTGTGGCCGCTCGGCCGGGCGCGGGAGGTGCCGGCGGGCGCCCTGTTCCGCGACGTCATCACCCCGGCCGGCGGGAGGCCGCGCACGCCCTATACCGTCGCGATGATCCTGTCGGCCCTGGCGCTCGCCGGGCTGGCGGTGCTGACGGCGCACAACAAGCTGTTCGCCCTGTGGTTCGTCGGCGGCTCCATCGCTACCTTCATGGCCTTCCGCGCGGCCGCCGCCCTGGTTACCTGGGGGGCGAAGCGGGTGGGGCGGGTCAGGCGGCCGGGATTGCGGCTGGCGCTCGCCAACCTGCACCGGCCGGGCAATCCGACGGCGGCGGTGGTGCTGTCGCTGGGACTCGGCCTGACGGTGCTGGTCGCCATCGCGCTGATCCAGGGCAACTTCTCCCGCCGGGTGTCGGAGACGATCCCGCAGGACGCCCCCGCCTTCTTTTTCGTCGATATCCAGCGCGACCAGTTCGATCCCTTGCGGGACCTCGTGACCGCCATCCCCGGCACCAGCGCCTTCGAGGCGGTGCCGAGCCTGCGCGGCCGGATCGAGCGGGTGAACGGGCAGGAGGCGGAAAAGGCGCTGGTCAATCCGGAACAGGCCTGGATCCTGGCCGGCGACCGCGGCATCACCTATTCCGCGACGATCCCGAATCATTCGACCGTCACCGCCGGCAGCTGGTGGCCGCAGGATTATGCCGGACCGCCGCTGATCTCCATCCACCAGAGCGTCGCCGAGGCCTTCGGCATCGGTCCCGGCGCCACCCTGACCATCAACATCCTGGGCCGCAGCATCGAGGCGAAGGTCGCCAACGTACGCTCCGCCGATTTCAGCAGCATGGCGATCAACTTCACCATGGTCTTCGCCCCCGGCACGCTGGAAGGCGCGCCGCAGACCTGGGTCGCCACCGTCCGCGCCACGCCGGACGCCGAGAACCAAGTGCAGCGCGCCGTGCTGCAGCGATTTCCCAACATCACCATGGTGCGGGTCAAGGACGCGCTGGACACGGTGTCGGAGATGCTGGGCCATATCGGCACCGCGGTGCGCATCGTCGCCGGGATCACGCTGGCCGCCGGCACGCTGGTTCTGGCCGGTGCGGTTGCCGCCGGGCACCGCCGGCGGGTCTATGACGCGGTGGTGCTGAAGGTGCTGGGCGCCACGCGCGGCGACGTGCTGCGCGCCTTCCTGCTGGAATATGGGCTGCTCGGCCTGCTGACCGCGGTGATCGCCGGCATCATCGGCACCTTGACCGCCTGGGCGGTGCTGACGTTCCTGATGCATTGGGAGTGGAGCTTCCTGCCGTCGGCGGTCGTCACCACCGCTTTGCTGAGCACGGCGATCACGCTTGCTTTCGGGTTCTATGGTACTTGGCGGGCTCTGGGCCAGCCTTCGGCGCCATTGCTTCGGAACGAGTGATGCCTGAGTCATGAAGCCGCAGGAAAAACGAATCGTGAAAGCTTTTTCATCTGGAAAAAGCGCTGCCGATTCCTATTGAACCGCCTGACGGACTCGCCAATATGTCCTGCGACGGGATCACCCTATTCCACCGAGGAAACCAAACCATGGCAGACCCGACCTATAACCGCTTCGCGACCGTGGGCCGCGCGACAGATCGGGGATACTTCGACGAAGGCCTGCGGCAGCACATGCTGCGCGTGTACAACTACATGGGTGCCGGCCTGATCCTGACGGGTCTGGTCGCCGCGCTCGTGTCGTCCAGCCCGGCCATGCTCCAGGCCATCTTCGGCACGCCGCTGAAGTGGGTGGTGATGCTGGCCCCGCTGGCCTTCGTCATGGTGCTGTCCTTCGGCATCCAGCGCCTGTCCTTCGCATCCGCCCAGTTGATCTTCTGGGCCTATTGCGGTGCCATGGGCCTGTCGATGTCGGCCATCTTCCTGGTCTTCACCGGGGCGTCGATCGCGCTGACCTTCTTCGTCACCGCCGCCACCTTCCTGGCGATGAGCCTGTACGGCTACACCACGAAGGCCGACCTGTCGAAGATGGGCTCGTTCCTGATCATGGGCGTCATCGGTCTGGTGATCGCCGGCCTGGCGAACATCTTCTTCCAGTCGCCGGCCCTGCACTTCGCGATCTCCGCCATCGGCGTGCTGATCTTCACCGGCCTGACCGCCTATGACACCCAGGCGATCAAGGAAAGCTACGCCGAGGGCTACGATCACGAGAGCACCGGCAAGCTGGCCCTAATGGGCGCCCTGACGCTGTACCTGGACTTCATCAACCTGTTCCAGTTCCTGCTGCAGTTCCTGGGCCAGCGCAACAACGACTGATCCTCAAGACGCCTGATCGGACAAGCATCGGATCACGCAGCCGCCGCCCGGAAGCACCCGCTTCCGGGCGGTTTTCTTTTGGTCAGGTCTCCACGGTCACCGGGTCGCCGACCGCCAGTCCCAGCGCCCGGTCGGCCCGCCCGCGGTTGACGGCGATCTCCGCCAGCCCGTTGGAGTTCTCGTACCACAGCGGCTGCCCCGGTCCGACGGCTCCGAAGGTGCGGGCACGGGTGACGCGGTTGCCGGCGGCGGACAGCACCGCGTCGGCGGGCAGGGTGGCGGCGCGCATACCGGTCATGGCGTTGCCGTAGACGTCGACATAGACGATGCGCGGCAGTTCGTCCGGCCAGTCGGGACGGTCGATGGCGGTGGGGGCGAGCGTGCTGCGCGCGATGCTGCGGCCGGTGGCGAGGCCGGCGGCGACGGGAGCGAACAGGTCGCGGCCATGGAAGCTGGCGGACAGCCGGTCCGGGATCCAGTCGATGGTCCAGGCGTTTAGCGACGTTGCGCGGCGGGCGAACAGGGCGAACAGGCCGTTGTCCGGGCCGACGAACCAACGCCCATCTGCCTCGACCATCACCGGCCGGCGGTCGGTGCCGACACCGGGATCGACGACGCAGAGGAAGACGCTGCCGGCGGGAAAGGCCGGGGCGTAGGCGGCCAGCAGATAGGCGGACAGCTGCGGGTCGAAGGCGGGGGCGTCGGCGAACAGGTCGATGACCGGGACGGTGGGCGCCTGTTGCGCCAACACCGCCTTCATCTGGCCGGTGTAGGGGCCGGAGAGGCCGAAGTCGGTGAAGAGCAGGATCATGGGAGCAATCTCACCAGTGCCGCTGCTGACTTGCCCCCACCCTAACCCTCCCCCGCTGGGCGGGGGAGGGGACAAGTGCTTAGGCAGGAGAGTACTTGTTCGGGAGAGCGGCGGCAGTCCCTCCCCCACCCAGCGGGGGAGGTTAGGTGGGGGCAATCGAAGCCAGCAATCCTCACACCGACTTCGTATCCAGTGCATAACCCGCCGACCGCACGGTGCGGATCAGGTCCAGCTCGTCCTCTTCGTTCATCGCCTTGCGCAGGCGGCGGATGTGTACGTCGACCGTACGCGGCTCGACGTACACGTCGTGGCCCCACACCAGATCGAGCAGCTGTTCGCGGGAAAAGACGCGGCCGGGATGCTGCATGAAGTGGCGCAGCAGGCGGAATTCCGTCGGTCCCAGATGTACGTCCCGGCCGTTGCGGCGTACGCGGTGGGCGGCCAGATCCATCGTCACGTCGGCGAAGGTCAGAACCTCGTCGGTCATGCCGGGAGAGGCGCGGCGCAGCACGGCGCGCATGCGGGCCACCAGCTCGGTCGGGGAGAAGGGTTTGGTGATGTAGTCGTCGGCGCCGGAATTCAGGCCGCGCACCCGGTCGCCTTCCTCGCCGCGTGCGGTCAGCATGATGATCGGGATGTCGCGGGTCTTGGCGTTGCGGCGCAGCTGGCGGCAGACCTCCAGCCCGCTCATCAGCGGCAGCATCCAGTCGAGCAGCACGATGTGCGGCGTCTGTTCGCCGGCGGCCAGCAGGGCCTCCTCGCCGTCGCTGGCGGTGGCGACGCGGAAGCCTTCCTTCTCCAGGTTGTACTTCAGCAGCGTCAGGATGTCGGCCTCGTCCTCGACGATCAGGACGAGCGGCTTCAGGGCCGCATTCATGGTGGCTCCGTTGACAGCGCGCGTCTCGACGTTAACCGGCATGGGACAGCCTTTTCAACAAAGGAGGAAAGGGGCAGGAGTAGGGCACAGTGGCGCAGGACTCAGCCGTAGCGGCCGGTGATGTAACCCTGGGTGCGCTCGTCGCGCGGGTTGGTGAAGATTTCCTCGGTGTCGTCGCACTCCACCATCTCGCCCAGATGGAAGAAGGCGGTGCGCTGCGACACGCGGGCGGCTTGCTGCATGTTGTGGGTGACGATGACGATGGTGTAGTTGGCCCGCAGCTCGTCGATCAGCTCCTCGATATGGGCGGTCGCGATGGGGTCGAGCGCCGAGCAGGGCTCGTCCATCAGGATCACCTCGGGGCTGACGGCGATGGCGCGGGCGATGCACAGCCGCTGCTGCTGGCCGCCGGACAGGCTGGTGCCGGGTTCGCGCAGGCGGTCCTTCACCTCCGCCCACAGGCCGGCACGCTTCAGCGAGGTCTGCACCACCTCGTCCAGTTCGTCGCGGCCCGACGCGAGGCCGTGGATGCGCGGGCCGTAGGCGACATTGTCGTAGATCGATTTTGGGAAGGGGTTCGGCTTCTGGAACACCATGCCGACGCGGGCGCGCAGCTGCACCGCATCGACCGCCTTGCCATAGACGTCCTCGCCGTCCAGCGCGATCCGTCCTTCGACCCGGCAGCCCTCGATGGTGTCGTTCATCCGGTTCAGGCAACGCAGGAAGGTCGATTTGCCGCAGCCGGACGGACCGATCAGCGCCAGCACCCGGTTTTCCTGGATGTCGAGATCGATGCCCTTCAACGCCTGCTTGGCGCCATAGAACACCTTCACCCCGCGGGCGGTCATCTTGGCAGGCAGCGCCGCAGCGGCTGCCCGGTTCGGTTGCCGGTCGCCACGGGGCCGCAGCTTCAGCGGGCTCGGGATGCTCATGGGGCGCTCACCACCGTCTCTCGAAAATCTTGCGCAGGATCACGGCCGCCCCGTTCAGCAGGATCAGGACGCCGAGCAGGATCAGGATCGCCGCGGAAGTGCGCTCGGTGAAGGCACGTTCCGGGCTGTCGGCCCACATGTAGATCTGGACCGGAAGCACCGTGGCGCTGTCGGTCAGCCCGTGGGGGATGTCGACGATGAAGGCGACCATGCCGATCATCAGCAACGGCGCCGTCTCGCCCAGCGCGCGAGCCATGCCGATGATGGTGCCGGTCAGGATGCCGGGCATCGCCAGCGGCAGCACATGGTGCAGCACCGTCTGCAGCGGCGAGGCGCCGATGCCCAGCGCCGCCTGACGGATCGACGACGGCACCGCCTTCAGCGCGACGCGGGACGCGATGATGATGACCGGCAGCGTCATCAGCGCCATCACCAGCCCGCCGACCAGCGGGGCGGAGCGCGGCATGCCGAAGAAGCCGAGGAACACCGCGAGACCCAGCAGGCCGAAGATGATCGACGGCACCGCGGCGAGGTTGTTGATGTTCACCTCGATCAGGTCGGTCCAGCGGTTCTTCGGCGCGAATTCCTCCAGATAGACCGCGGCGGCGATGCCGACCGGCACCGACAGCGCCATGGTCACCAGCAAGGTCAGCAGCGAGCCGACGATGGCGCCGCCGATGCCGGCCTGTTCCGGCTCGCGGCTGTCGCCGGCGGTGAACAGGGTGGTGTTGAAGCCCTGCGCCAGCGCCCCGGAGGCCAGCAGCGCATCGGTCGCCGCGACCTTGGCGTCGCTGAGGCCGCGCTCGCCTTCCGGCAGGTCGCGTCGATAGCCGCCCTTCACCAGCTGGTCGATCTGGTCGTCGGCGCGGACCCAGACGGTCTGCGTCGTCCCGACCAGCGCCGGGTCCTTGGCGACCATCGCCTCCAGTTCGTACGGCGCGCCCGACGACAGCAGGTCGTTCAGCACGCGCTTGCCGGCGCGGTCGGTCACCTGAGGGAACTGGGCGTAGAGCGCCCGGCGCAGCAGGGCGGCGTAATTGCGGTCGGCGACCTCCGCCGGGTCCAGCGTCACCTCCAGCCGGATGCGTGCCTCCAGGAAGGCACTGGCGCCCTTGGCGACGATGGAGCCCAGCAGCAGCACCAGGATCAGCGCCGCCAGCGCCACCGCCGCGGCACCGGCCAGCCGGAAGCGGCGCTCCGCGGCATGGCGGGCGCGCAGGCGGCGGGCGAAGGCTTCGCTGCGCAGGCGCGACTTCGGTGCAGTTGCGGGTGCAGGGGAGGGCGTCACGGCCGCCACGTCCTGCTCGACGAGGTCAGTCATATTTTTCCCGATAGGTCCGGACCACCCGCAGGGCGACCATGTTGAGGCAGAGCGTGACGAGGAACAGCACAAGGCCGAGGCCGAAGGCCGACAGCGTCTTCGGGCTGTCGAACTCCTGGTCGCCGACCAGCAGCGTGGCGATCTGGGTGGTGACGGTGGTGACCGCCTGCAGCGGGTTGGCGGTCAGGTTGGCGGTCAGGCCGGACGCCATTGTGACGATCATCGTCTCGCCGATGGCGCGGCTGACCGCCAGCATCACCGCGGCGACGATGCCCGGCAGCGCCGCCGGCAGCACCACCTGCCTGATCGTCTCCGATTTGGTGGCGCCGAGGCCATAGGAGCCGTCCCGCAGGCTCTGCGGCACCGCGTTGATGACGTCGTCCGACAGCGAGCTGACGAAGGGGATGATCATCACCCCCATGACGATGCCGGCCGCCAGCGCCGATTCCGAACTGACGTCCAGCCCCAGCGCCTCGCCGACCGAACGCACGAAGGGCGCCATGGTCAGCGCGGCGAAGAAGCCGTAGACCACCGTCGGGATGCCGGCCAGGATCTCCAGCGTCGGCTTCAGCCAGGTGCGAACGCCGCGCCCGGCATATTCGGACATGTAGATCGCCGCCATCAGCCCGACCGGCACCGCCACCAGCATCGCGATGACGGTGATGAGAAGCGTGCCGGCGAACAGCGGGATCGCACCGAAGGAGCCGCTGGACCCGACCTGATCGGCCCGCATCGCCATCTGCGGGCTCCAATGGGTGCCGAACAGGAAATCAAGCGGCGAGACGACGGTGAAGAAGCGCAGCGCCTCGAACAGCAGTGACAGCACGATGCCGACCGTGGTCAGGATGGCGACCAGCGAGCAGACCACCAGCGCCACCCGCACAACCCGCTCCACCGCCGGACGGGCACGCAGGTCGGGGCCGATGCGGTGACGGCCCCAGGCGAGCCCGGCGACGGCGAGGCTGGCGCCGAAGGCCAGCAGGCTCCAGTCGGCAAGGTCGCGGAGGGCGGAGTAGCGGCCGGCCGCCTCCGTCACCAGCGGATCGGCCTCACGCCCGGTGGCGATGCCGTGGGCGAGATTGAGGATGTCGGCCTTCAGCAGGGCGACCGACTGGCCATCGCCGGTGGTCAGCCGGTCGGGCAATGATGACAGCACCAGTTGCATCGCCAGCCAGCCTTCCGACGCCGTCCAGGCGACGAACAGCAGCAGCGCCGGCAGACCGGCCCACAGCGCGACATAGACGCCATGGTAGGAGGGGACCGAATGCAGCTCCGCCACCCGTCCGCCGACCGACGACGCCGCGCGCGACCGGCCGATCAGGAAGCCGATCACGGTGAGCAGGGCCAGGACCAGGGCGAGGAGGGTCAGCTGCATGCGGGTCGCTTCGACGGAAGAGGGGCAGGCGGAGAAGAGATCAGAGCTGGAGCGGGGTCAGGTTCACCGCCTCGATGCGGGCGGCATCGCGCAGCGCCTTCGGCTCCGGGATCAGGCCCTTGTCGACCAGATAGCCGTCGTCGCCCAGCGCGCGTTCCGAGGTGTATTCGCCGATGAACTCGCGGATGCCCGGAATGACGCCGGCATGGGCGTTCTTGACATAGATGTAGAGCGGGCGCGCCAGCTCGTACTTTCCGGCGGCCACCGTCTCCGCCGTCAGGTCGACCCCGTCCATCTTCGCCGCCTGCAGCGTGTCGCGGTTCTGGTCGAGATAGCTGTAGCCGAAGACGCCGAACGCGTTGGGGTTGGCGGTCAGCTTCTGGACGATCAGGTTGTCGTTCTCGCCGGCCTCGACATAGGCGCCGTCCTCGCGGATGGTCATGCAGGCGCGCTCACGGGCCTTTTCGTCGGAAACCGCCTTGGCGACTTCGGCCACCTTCCTGCAGCCTTCCAGCATCGCCAACTCGTTGAAGGTGTCGCGCGTACCGGAGGTGGGCGGCGGACCCAGCACCTCGATCGCCGCCTTGGGCAGAGACGGGTCGATGTCGGACCACAGCTTGTAAGGATTGGCGACCAGCGCGCCGTTCACCGGCACCTCCTTCGCCAGCGCCTTCCACAGCACGACGGTCGACAGCGACACCGGAGCGGCCTTCTTGGACGAGGCCAGGGCGATGCCGTCATAGCCGATCTTCAGTTCGGTGATCGTGGTGACGCCGTTGGCGGCGCACTGGTCGACCTCCGACTTCTTGATCCGGCGCGAGGCGTTGGCGATGTCGGGATGGGCCGGGCCGACGCCGGCGCAGAACAGCTTCAGCCCGCCGCCGGTGCCGGTCGATTCGATCACCGGGGTCTTGAACTTGCCGGTCTTGCCGAAGACCTCCGCCACCGCGGTGGTGAAGGGGAAGACGGTGGAGGAGCCCACCGCGCGGATCTGGTCGCGCGATTGCGCCGACGCGGGGGCGGCGGCAAGGCCGAGCGCCAAGGCCAGGGCGGTCGCGGCGAAGACATGCGTCCGGGTGGTCACGGGTGCCCCTCCTTGAGGAAACGGAGACTGGTCCATCGGAATGGCGCGGACCATAGACCGGGAGGGCGACCGAATGATTGCGTTTTTATGACACTTTCATGACGGCGTCACAGAATGATGGGTTTCTCTCACTCCCCACCCAATCCCCTCTCCCCCCTGGGGAGAGGGTTAGGGTGAGGGGGGAGCGCGGCGGTAGCTTTGGAAACGATACGCAGTGTGTCCCCCTCACCCCGGCCCTCTCCCCGGGGGGGAGAGGGAGATGCGGCCTCTCCCACCGCCGGCAGATAAACCGTGAAGGCGCTGCCCACCCCGACCTCGCTTTCGATGGTCAGGCGGCCACGGTGGCGGTTCAGGATGTGCTTGACGATGGCGAGTCCCAGCCCGGTGCCGCCCATGGCACGGGATCGCGCGGCATCGACGCGGTAGAAGCGCTCGGTCAGGCGGGGCAGATGGGTGCGGGCGATGCCGTCGCCCCGGTCGCGCACCGACACCGACACCATCGCGGTACCGCCACGCAACGCGCGCTTGTCCTTCACCGCACCGCCGGACGCGGGCAGGCCGGTGAAGCCCACCGCCGCCCCGTCGGCCAGCGCGACGGTGACGGTCACGTCGGTGTCTTCGCGCGTGTATTTGATCGCGTTGCTGACGAGGTTCTGGAAGACCTGGGTCAGCTGGTCCTCGTCGCCGACAACGGGCGGCAGTTCCTCCGGCGCTTCCAGACGCAGGCGGATGCGACGCTCTGCCGCCTTCAGTTGCAGCGCGGCGATGACGTTCTCCAGCTCCTCCACCACATCGACCCGGCCGCTGGGCGGCATATGCTCGTCCAGCTCGATGCGCGACAGCGACAGCAGGTCGTTGACCAGCCGGGTCATGCGGCTGGCCTGATCGTGCATGATCGCCAGGAAGCGGTCCTGCGCCTCCGGATCGTCACGGGCGGGGCCGCGCAGAGTCTCGATGAAGCCCAGCAACGAGGACAGCGGCGTGCGCAGCTCGTGGCTGGCGTTGGCGATGAAGTCGGCGCGCATCTGCTCCGACCGGCGGGCGGCGGTGACGTCGTGCAGGGTCAGGATCGCCATGCGGGCGACGGTGGGCGGGCGCGGTGCCGGCTCCTCCTCGATATCGCCATCCAGCAGGGACGGATCGGGTTCGGGCACCAGCCGCTGGAACGGCTTCACCTGCGCTTCGAAACTGCGCTCCACCGGAACCGGCAGCGTGAACTCGATGATGCGGGACGCACCGCCGCGCAGCACGGAGTCCACCGCCTCCAGCACCGCCGGCGTGCGCAAGGACGAAGCGAGGTCGCGGTCGACGACCTTGTCGCCGAACAGCTCCCGCGCGGTCCGGTTGGCTCGCACCACCTGCCGTTCGGCATCCATCAGCAGCAGCGGGGCGGGCAGGGCGTCGATCACCGCCTCGTCGGCATCGAGCTGCATCCGCACGCTCTCGGCCCGGCGCAGGCCGACCCGGTGCAGACGGCCGATGGTCGCGGCCAGCGCCTTCAAGGCGGGCGGCGTGCCGGCCGGGGCCAGCGGCTCGTCGGTCTCGGCCAGCCGGCCGGCGTAGTCGGTCATCGCGTCGGCATCGCTGCGGTAGGTGCGCAAGACCAGAATCGCGCCCACCAACGCCGCCGCAGCCGCGGCCAGCGCCAATCCGCCATGCAGCGCCCCGGCATGGACCGCCCAGGCCAGCACGCCCAGCAGGGGCACCAGCATCAACAGGATCGCGGTCAGCAGCGAGGTGGGCGGCGACGCCTTCAGGCGCATGGGAACGGCACCGGAGTAAAGGGTTGAGAGGGCAGGCAGCGTGACGCTCAGCCCTTCTACACCATCGTCGCGCATGCCGCGCGGCGGTCATAAAAGATTCATGACCGCAACTGTGTGGTCCTTCGTTGACTCCAATATCATGGAGCCTCATTCTATTATCATGGAAAGTGCGAAAACCGACATAGACAGCCGCCTTGCCGCCCGCCTGCGTGCCCTGCGTGCAGATCGTAGCCTGACGCTGGACGGCCTCGCCGAACGGTCGGGCGTCAGCCGCTCGATGATCTCGCTGGTGGAGCGGGGGGAAAGCAGCCCGACCGCCTCCGTGCTCGACCGGCTCGCCGCCGGGCTGGGGGTGACGCTGGCGGCCTTGTTCGCGGAAGCCGAGCGCGCCGACGCCAGCCCCGTCGCCCGCCGCGCCGACCAGATCGCCTGGGCCGACCCCGCCACCGGCTATCGCCGCCGCAATCTGTCGCCGCCGGGCTATCCGTCGCCGATCGAACTGGTGGAGGTGGAGCTGCCGCCAGGCGCCCGCGTCTCCTACGACAGCGGCAACCGCGCCGCCACGGTGGAGCAGCAGGTCTATCTGCTGGACGGCACCATCGAACTGACGGTGGGGGAGGTGACGCACCGGCTGTCCACCGGCGACTGCCTTGCCATGCGGCTCGACCGGCCGACCGGCTTCCACAACCCGACCGACCGGGCCTCCCGCTACATCGTGGCGCTGACCACCGACGGGCGCCCTGCTTTAAACGCGGTTAAACGCTGAAAGGAGCATGCGATGGACAGTGCCTGCCTGGACTCCGACCTGCGGGGTGGCCAGCGGGGTGGAGAGAGCGGCGGTGCCGCCGTGACGGTGCGCGTGCTGTCCTCTGACGAGGCTCACGCCGCCGTGCCGGGATTGACCGACGTGCTTCTGGATTGCGTGGCGGGCGGCGCGTCGGTCAGCTTCATGGCCCCGCTCGACCGCGCCACCGCGGAGGGCTTCTGGCGTCAGGTGGTGGCCGGGGTAGAGCAGGGCGAACGCGTCCTGCTGGTGGCGGAGGACGGGGAGGGCGTGCTGGGCACCGTCCAGCTGGTGATCGGCCAGCCGCCGAACCAGCCGCACCGCGCCGACCTGTCCAAGATGCTGGTCCACCGCCGCGCCCGCCGACGCGGCGTCGCCGCCGCCCTGATGCAGGCTGCCGAGGACGCTGGCCGCGCCGCCGGCAAGACCCTGCTGGTGCTGGACACCGCCTCGCCCGACGCCGAACGCCTGTACCAGCGCGCCGGCTGGGTGAAGGTCGGCGTCATCCCGAACTACGCCCTGTGGCCGCAGGGTGGGCTCTGCGACACGACGTATTTTTACAAGGCGCTGGGGTGAGGGTATTCCTTTTGACGCCCTCTCCCGTCCCGGGAGAGGGTGGGGACCCGCGCCGTAGGCGTGGGGAGGGTGATGGGTGATCCAAGCATCCCGAACCGCATGGTTCCTCGGATCACCCCTCACCCTTCCCAAGCTTCGCTTGGGCCCCTTCCCTCTCCCGGGGCGGGAGAGGGGGAGCTCCTCCGCACAGAGACGGAGGAGGGAGCACCTCACCTCACCAGGGCAGCGAGTCGTGCGCCGCCAGGGCTGCGGCGGTGACGATATCGTTGACCGAGGCGCCCATGGTGACGATCTGCGCCGGCTTGTCCAGGCCGATCAGCAGCGGGCCGATCATCTGGCCGCCGGCCATCTTGTTCAGCAGCTTGGCCGAGATGTTGGCGGAGTGCAGGCCGGGCATGATCAGCACGTTCGCCGGACCGGACAGCCGCGAGAACGGGTAGACCCGCTTCATCAGCTGGTAATCCAGCGCCACGTCGGCCGACATTTCGCCGTCATACTCGAAATCGACCCGGCGGCTGTCGAGGATCGACAGGGCTTCGCGCAGCGGATCGGTGTTCGGGTGCGGCGTCTGGCCGAAGTTGGAGAAGGACAGCATCGCGATCCGCGGCTCGTGCCCCATCTGCCGGGCCTTGGCCGCGGCACCGACGGCGATGTCGGCCAAGGTCTTGCCGTCGGGACGGACATGGACGGTGGTGTCGGCGATGAAGACGGTGCGGCTGCGGGTGATGAACAGGTGCAGGCCGAACACCGGCTCGCTCGCCTTCGAGTCGATGACGCGGCGGATTTCCTCGTACGCGACGCCGAAGCTGCGGGTCAGGCCGGTCACCATGGCGTGGGCGTCGCCCTGCGCCACCATGCAGGCGGCGAAGACGTTGCGGTCCTGGTTGACCATCCGCTGGCAGTCGCGCAGCAGGGCACCCTTGCGCTGCAAACGGCGGTAGAGGTGGTCGGCATAGCGGCGGTTGGCGTCCGACAGGCGGGCGTTGTGGATTTCGAACTGGATGTGCGGCTGGCCCATCGCCGCCAGCTGTTCCTTGATGACCTCCTCGCGGCCGATCAGAACCGGGATGCCATAGCCGTGGGCGCGGAAGGCCATGGCGGCGCGGATCGTCCGCTCCTCCTCGCCCTCGGCGAAGACGACGCGACGCGGGTTGGTCCGCACCTTCTCCAGGATCAGCTCCAGGCTGTCGGCGGTCGGATCCAGACGGGTGCGCAGGCTGTGCTTGTAGCTGGTCAGATCGAGGATCGGCTTGCGCGCCACGCCACTTTCCATCGCCGCCTGGGCGACGGCGGCCGGGACGGTGACGATCAGGCGCGGGTCGAAGGGCACCGGAATGATGTAGTCCGGGCCATAGCGCAGCCGGCGCCCGGAATAGGCGGCGTCGACCTCGTCCGGCACATCCTCGCGCGCCAGCGCCGCCAGCGCCTTGGCGGCGGCGACCTTCATCGCCTCGTTGATGGTGGTGGCGCGGACGTCCAGCGCGCCGCGGAACAGGTAGGGGAAGCCCAGGACGTTGTTGACTTGGTTCGGATAGTCGGAGCGGCCGGTCGCCACGATGGCATCGGCGCGCACCGCCTTCACATCCTCCGGCGTGATCTCCGGATCGGGGTTGGCGAGCGCGAAGATGATCGGCTTGGCCGCCATCGACTTCACCATCTCCTGGGTCATCGCCCCCTTGGCCGACAGGCCGACGAACACGTCGGAGCCGGCCACCGCCTCTTCCAGCGTGCGCTTGTCGGTGTCGACGGCGAAGGACGACTTCCACTGGTTCATGCCGTTGGTACGGCCGCGATAGACCACGCCCTTGGTGTCGCACAGGATGATGTTTTCACGTGAAACACCCATCGTGCAGAACAGCTCGGCGCAGGCGATGCCCGCAGCGCCGGCGCCGTTCACCACCATCTTCACGTCTTCGATTCGGCGGCCGGTGATGTCGCAGGCATTGATCAGGCCGGCGGCGGCGATGATCGCGGTGCCGTGCTGGTCGTCGTGGAAGACCGGGATGTCCAGCAGCTCGCGCAGCCGCTCCTCGATTATGAAGCAGTCGGGCGCCTTGATGTCTTCCAGATTGATGCCGCCGAAGCTGGGGCCGAGGAAGCGCACGCAGTTGACGAACTCGTCCACGTCGCGAGTGTCGACCTCCAGGTCGATGCCGTCGACATCGGCGAAGCGCTTGAACAGCACCGCCTTGCCTTCCATCACCGGCTTGCCGGCGAGCGCGCCCAGGTCGCCCAGACCCAGCACGGCCGTGCCGTTGGAGATGATGGCGACGATGTTCCCCTTGGCCGTGTAGTCATAGGCAAGGGACGGATCCTCGGCGATGCGCAGGCAGGGCGCGGCGACGCCGGGCGAATAGGCCAGCGCCAGATCGCGCTGGGTGGTCAGCGGCTTCGTCGGAGTGATTTCCAGCTTGCCGGGCCGGCCGCTGGAATGCAGCAGCAGGGCCTCTTCGTCGGTGACGCGCTTGGTGTCGGACATGGATGTCGTGTTCCTCAACGGAGTGCTGATGCCCGTCGGTCTTCGTTGGTGCCTTTTGTGCGGTGCGCTGCCGACGGTGGGGCCGCGATGGTATACGCCGCACGCGCAACTCGCCAAGCCTCCATCGCCCGCTTTTTGTACGAATCATGCATTTTTTTGACGATTGGCGACACATCCAGTTTGCTTCACGTCCTATCTGATCCGCTTTCCGTGCATGACCATGCCGGTTGGGACGGCTGGGAGACGGCTGGTATAATGCGGTGCGGAACACAACCGACGCGCTTATTCCCTCCCGGAGCCGACATCTTGTCCCTGGCCCCCAAATCTGCGGCTCCCATCGCCCTGACGCCGGACGAACGCCGCATCACGCTGGTGATCGCGGCGGTACAGTTCATCAACATCCTCGATTTCATGATGGTGATGCCGCTCGGTCCCGACTTCGCCCGGGCGCTGAACATCCCGGCGGCGCACATCGGCTATATCGGCGGCAGCTATACCGCCGCTGCGGCCTTGGCCGGGCTGATCGGCTCGATGCTGCTCGACCGCTTCGACCGACGCCGGGCGCTTGCCGTCGCCATGGCCGGACTGATCGTCTCCACGGCATTGGGCGGGCTGGCCTGGGACTTTCCATCGCTGCTGGCGGCGCGCGTGCTTGCCGGACTGTTCGGCGGCCCGGCCGTCGCGGTCGCGATCGCCACGGTGACCGATCAGGTGGCGCCGCAGCGGCGGGGGCAGGCGATGGGTGCGGTCATGTCCGCCTTCTCGCTGTCGGCCATCGCCGGGGTGCCGGTGGGGCTGGAGCTGGCGCTCTATGGCGGCTGGCGGCTGCCCTTCTTCGCGGTGGCCTTCGCCGGCCTGATTGTCGCCGTGGCCGCCATCGCCATCCTGCCGCCGCAGCGCGCGCATCTCGCCGGAACAGGGGTGAAGACGGGGGCCTGGGTACGGATGACGGCGCTGCTGTCGCGCCGCAAGGTCTGGCTGGCCTATGCCACCGTGGCGCTGGTGCAGGTTCAGCAGTTCATGATCGTCCCCAACATCGCCGCCTATGTGCAGGGCAATCTGGGCTTCCCGCGCGACCATCTGAGCCTGGTCTATATGACCGGCGGCATGCTGAGCTTCTTCGCCGCGCGCTGGGCCGGGCGGCTGGTCGACCGCCATGGCTCCAGCGCCGTCACCTTCGCCGCGACGGTGGGGCTGAGCCTGGTGATCTTCTTCGCCTTCATCGGCTACCGGCCCTGGATGCCCGTGCTGGGGCTGTTCCCCTTCTTCATGACCTTCGTCGGCATCCGCATGGTCGCCAACGGCGCCGCCTTCTCCCGCGTGCCGGACCCGCAGGAACGCGCCGGATTCATGGCGCTGGTGTCGGCGGTGCAGCATCTCAGCTCCGCCTTCGGCGCCTTCCTGTCGGCGGAGATCCTGACCAACGGCGCCGACGGCCGGCTGGAGCATGTGACGACCATGGCGACCATCTCCATCACCATTGGGCTTGCCGTGCCACTGCTGACCCTGTGGCTGGAGCGGGCGACGCGCCCGGCACCGCCACCAATGATCGCCGACGCCGTGCTGGACGGGGGCGGGCAGAGCCGTTAGCTTGCCGCCGAACCGCAAACGATCTTCGGAATGATGCCCATGCGCCCCTCCGGCCGCGCCTTCGACCAACTGCGCACCGTCTCCCTCGAGCCCGGCTTCAGCCGCTATGCCGAGGGCTCCTGCATGGTGCGCTTCGGCAACACGCATGTGCTGTGCACCGCCAGCGTCGACGAGACGGTGCCGCGTTTCCTGAAGAACACCGGGCTCGGCTGGGTCACCGCCGAATACGGCATGCTGCCGCGCTCCACCCACAGCCGCACCGACCGTGAAGCGGCGAAGGGCAAGCAGTCCGGCCGCACCCAGGAAATCCAGCGCCTGATCGGCCGTGCGCTGCGCGCCGTCACCGACCGGTCTGCCATGGGCGAGAAGCAGATCAAGATCGACTGCGACGTCATCCAGGCCGACGGCGGCACCCGCACCGCCGCCATCACCGGCAGCTATGTCGCCCTGCATCTCGCTTTCCAGCACCTGATGCAGATCGGCGCGCTGAAGACCATGCCGCTGACCGATCAGGTCGCCGCCGTGTCTTGCGGCCTCTATCAGGGCAATGCCGTGCTCGACCTCGACTATGACGAGGACTCCAAGGCTCAGGCCGACGCCAACTTCGTCCTGACCGGCAAGGCCGGCATCGTTGAAATCCAGGGCACCGCCGAGGAAACCCCCTTCTCCGAGCCGCAGTTCATGGAGCTGCTGGCGCTCGCCCGCAAGGGCGTCAACGAGCTGGTGGCGTTGCAGAAGCAGGTCCTCGGCATCAAGTAAGCCGGCATCTGCCAGAGGTCCATCATCCAGAGGTCCGTTACCATGTCCGCTCCCCGCCGCTTCACCGGCGACACGCTCGTCATCGCCAGCCACAACAAAGGCAAGGTGCGCGAGATCGCCGATTTGCTCGGCCCCTATGTCGCCACCTTCACCTCGGCCGGGGAGCTGGGCCTGCCCGAACCGGAAGAGACCGGGACCACCTTCATCGCCAATGCGGAACTGAAGGCGAAGGCCGCCGCCGCCGCCGGCCATGTCGCGCTCGCCGACGACAGCGGGCTGGTGGTGCCGGCGCTGAACGGCGATCCCGGCATCTATTCCGCCCGCTGGGCCGGCCCGTCCAAGGACTTCGCCATGGCGATGCGGAAGGTCGAGGACGGGCTGACAGGGAAGGCGGACCGTAGCGCCTATTTCGTCTGCGCCCTGTCGCTCGCCTGGCCGGACGGCCATGTCGAGACGGTTGAAGGCCGCTGCTACGGCACGCTGGTGTGGCCGCCGCGCGGTCCCCACGGCTTCGGCTATGACCCGATGTTCCTGCCGGACGGCCATGAGCTGTCTTTCGGCGAGATGGATCCGGCCAAGAAGCACGAGATGAGCCACCGCGCCGACGCCTTCCGCCAGCTGGTGGAGCGGTGTTTCCAGTGAGCGTGTCTGATCCTGGTTTTGCCGTCTACGTCCATTGGCCCTTCTGCAAATCGAAGTGCCCCTATTGCGATTTCAACAGCCATGTCCGCGAGCGGGTGGACCATGACCGCTGGCGGGCAGGGCTGCTGCGCGAGCTGGACCATTACGCCGACCTGACCGCCGGCCGCACGGTCACCTCGATCTTCTTCGGCGGCGGCACCCCGTCGCTGATGGAGCCCTCGACCGTCGGTGCCGTCATCGACCGTGTCGCCCAACGCTGGCCGGTAGCCGACGGGCTGGAGGTTACGCTGGAGGCCAACCCGACCTCCATCGAAGCCGACAAGTTCCGCGCCTTCCGCACAGCCGGGATCAATCGCGTTTCGCTGGGCATCCAGGCGCTGGACGACGCCAGCCTGAAATTCCTCGGCCGCCAGCACAATGCGGCGGAGGCGACCGGCGCCATCGAGCTGGCGGCGCGGACCTTCGACCGCTTTTCCTTCGACCTGATCTATGCCCGTCCCGGCCAGACGGTGGCGGCCTGGCAAGCGGAGCTGGCGCGGGCGCTGGATTACGCGGTCGGCCATCTGTCGGTCTATCAGCTGACGATCGAGGAAGGCACCGCCTTCTATCCGCTGCATGCCCGCGGCGATCTGGTGCTGCCTGACGAGGATGTGGCCGGCGATCTCTACGAGGCGACGCAGAGCCAGCTGACGGCGGCCGGGCTGCCGGCCTACGAGATTTCCAACCATGCCCGCCCCGGCGAGGAAAGCCGCCACAACCTGACCTATTGGCGCTATGGCGATTATGTCGGCATCGGCCCCGGCGCCCATGGCCGGCTGACGCTGGATGGCGGGAAGTCCGCCACCCGCGCCCACCGCGCCCCGGAGATCTGGCTGGAACGGGTGGAGCGCGACGGGCATGGTGCCGCCGCCCCCGATCCCATCGACCGTGATGCCCGCGGCACCGAACTTCTGATGATGGGCCTGCGCCTGAGCGAGGGGGTGCGGCTTGCCCGTCTGGTGGAGGAAACCGGCCGGACTCTCGACGATTTCGTCGATCCGTCGGCACTGTCCCGCCTGATCGACGGCGGTTTCCTGACGCGCGATGCCGACCGTCTGGTTGCGACATCGGAGGGGCTACAGCGTCTGAACGCGGTGCTTGGGGCAATTCTGGCGTAAGATCCCGTGTCTTCAATGGGGAAAGGGCAGGGGATGCTCATCAGTCTGATCGTCGCCGCCGCAACGAACGACGTGATCGGCCGTGATGGCCGGCTTCCCTGGCATCTTCCCAGCGACCTGCGCCGGTTCAGGGAATTGACGATGGGCAAGCCGATCCTGATGGGTCGGAAGACCTGGGACTCCCTGCCGCGCCGCCCACTGCCCGGCCGCGACAATCTGGTGGTGAGCCATCGGGGCCTCGTCGGCGAGCATGACGGCGCCCGCTGGTTCACCGGTCTCGGGGCGGCGGTGTCGTGGGCACAAGGCTCCGGTGCGGCCGAACTGTGCGTCATCGGCGGTGCCGCCCTGTTCCGCGAGACGCTGCCGATCGCCGATCGCCTGCACCTGACCCGCATCGAAAGCACCGTGGACGGCGACACGGTGATGCCGCCCATCGGGGCGGAATGGGCAGAGGTGTGGTCGAGCGCGCCCATGGAAGAGAATGGGCTGTTCTATCGCTACATCGATCTCGAAAAGGTGCGCGGGTAGGGGGCGAGCGCCCCCAATAATCCCGTTACTCTTCGCCGCCCAGCCGGTGCAGAACGTCGTCCAGCTGGTCGAGCGTCTGGTAATGGATGGTGATCGTCCCGCGTTGCCCCTGCGGATTGATCGCGACCTTCAGACCGATGCGGGCGGAGATTTCCTCCTCGAGATTGATCAGGTCGACGTCCTTCATCGCCGGAGCGTTGCCGGATCCGCCGTTCGCGGCCTTGCCTTTCTTCGCCTTCGGCTGATCGCCGCGCATCAGGTCTTCGGTCTGGCGGACGTTCAGGCCGCGCGTCACCACCTCGCGGGCTACGGCGGCCGGATCCGGGGCGGTCAGCAGGGCGCGGGCATGGCCGGCGGTCAGCGCGCCGTCCTGAACCATCGACTTGACGGGATCGGGCAGGGCCAGCAGGCGCATCATGTTGGCGACATGGCTGCGGCTCTTGCCGACGGCGCGGGCCAGATCCTCCTGCGTGTGCTCGAACTCCTCCATCAGGCGGCGATAGCCCTCCGCCTCTTCCAGAGGAGTCAGATCCTGGCGCTGGATGTTCTCGATCAGCGCGATTTCCAGCGCCTCGCGGTCGCTGAGATCGCGGATGACGACCGGAACCTCATGCAGGCCGGCGATCTGCGCGGCGCGCCAGCGGCGTTCGCCGGCGATCAGCTCATAGGAATTGGCATCCTCGCCATCTCGGCGGACGAGAAGGGGCTGCAGGATGCCCTTGTCGCGGATGGAGTCGACGAGGCCCTGGATGGCCTCCTCGTCAAACTTCCGGCGCGGCTGGTATTTGCCGGGGTGCACGAACTCGATCGGCACCTGCTTGGACTGCCGCACCTTGTCGAGTGCCGAGTAATCCTCGGTCGCCTCGCCGAACAGGGCGGAAAGGCCGCGGCCCAGGCTGGCGCGGCGGGCGCCCCCTTGCTTGGTGTCGTCGATCATGCGGTCAGTCTCTTCTCACGGCGCAGCACCTCGCCCGCCAGATGGATGTAGGCCTGGGATCCGGGGCAGCGCATGTCGTAGATCAGCACCGGCTTACCGTGCGACGGCGCCTCCGACACCTTGACATTGCGCGGGATGACGGTGTCGTACACCTTCTCCCCGAAGAAGCCGCGGACGTCCGCCGCCACCATGTCCGACAGGTTGTTGCGCTTGTCGAACATGGTCAGCACGACGCCGTGGATGTCCAGGTTCGGGTTGAAGGCGCGCTTCACGCGTTCGATGGTGCGGACCAGATGGCTGAGACCCTCCAGCGCGTAGAACTCGCATTGCAGGGGGACCATCACCGCATGGGACGCGACCAGAGCGTTCAGCGTCAGCAGGCCCAGCGCCGGCGGGCAGTCGATCAGGACATAGTCGTATTCGAGCGCGCTGTTGGCGACCGCCTCGCGCAGTCGGAACTCGCGGCGCTCGGCACCGACCAGCTCGATCTCGGCACCCGACAGATCGACCGAGGAGGTGATGATCGACAGGTTCGGCACCGAGGAGGGGGTCGCGGCCTGCTCCAGCGATACGTCGTCGAACAGCACGTCATAGATGCCGACGCGGCGGTCCGAGCGGGGGATGCCGAGACCGGTGGACGCATTGCCCTGCGGGTCGAGGTCGATCACCAGCACCCGCTTGCCGATGACGGCGAGCGCGGTGGCGAGGTTGATCGTCGTCGTGGTCTTGCCCACGCCGCCCTTCTGGTTGGCAATCGCAACCACGCGGGCAAGGGGACGGGTGACGGCAGACATGGCAGCCTCTCGGGAGTCCGGTTGGCGGGAAGAAGGCGGAGGGAGAGTGTCAGGCACGGTTTTCACGCACGCTCAAGGTCACTCACACGCAGGATGGTTCCGCTCGGATCGGTGCGGCTGTCAAATCGCTCCGTCCGCAGTCTCCAATATTGCGTGGCAGCGGTCAATTCGTCGTCCAGCGCAGCGCCCTTCAGGAACAGGCACTTGCCGCGCGATCCGATGAAGGGGTGGGCCCAGCCGAACAGGTCGGTCAGCGGCGCCAAAGCGCGGGCGGTGACGACATCGGCTTCGATGCCGGTGACGGTTTCGATCCGCTTCGTGTGGACGGTGACCGGCGCTTCGCAGACCCGCGCGACCTCGCGCAGGAAGGCGCATTTGCGCACGTCGCTCTCGATCAGATGCACCTGCGGCACACCGAGGACGGCGAGCACCAGACCGGGGAAGCCGGCCCCGCTGCCGAAATCGACCAGCACCCGCGTGCCGTCCGGCAGCAGCGGGTAGAGCTGGGCGGAGTCGAGGAAGTGACGCTTCCAGGCGTCGGGCAGGGTGGAGGGTCCGACCAGATTGATCTTCGGCTGCCACTTGCGCAGCAGACCTTCATAGGCGATCAGGCGGTCGAGCGTTTCACGTGAAACACCGGTGGCCTCCTGAAATGCAACCGCATCGAACCCGCTCATTCGGCGGCCACCCCGGACGAGACCACGTCGCGGCGCTTCACATGGCGGAGCAGGGCAACCAGCGCGGCCGGGGTCATGCCGGGAATGCGGGCCGCCGCACCCAGCGTCGCCGGACGCGACTGGCGCAGCTTCTGCCGTATTTCGGCGGACAGGCTGCCGATGCCATCGACATCCAGATCGTCGGGCAGAGCAAGGGACTCGTCCTTGCGGAAGGCACGGATGTCGGCCTCCTGCCGGCCGAGATAGCCGGCATATTTGCCGTCGATCTCCAACTGCTCGGCAATCTCCGGCGCGATCTCGCCAAGCTCCGGCCATAGGCGGGCGAGGGCGGCGAGGTCGATGTCGGGATAGCGCAGCAGGTCGGCAGCACTGCGGCGCACGCCGTCCTGGTTCACCGCGACACCCTGGCGGGAGAGTTCGGCCGGCGTCGCCTGCAGCGAGGCGACAAGCGCACGACCGGCCGACAGTGCAGCGCTCTTGGCGGCGAAGACATCGCGACGCTCGGAGCCGACGCAGCCTATGGCGATACCCTTGTCGGTCAGCCGCTGGTCGGCGTTGTCGGCGCGCAGCAGCAACCGGTATTCGGCGCGCGAGGTGAACATGCGGTAGGGCTCGTTGGTGCCCCGGCCGATCAGGTCGTCGATCAGCACGCCGATGTAAGCGTCGGCGCGATCGAGGACGAAGCCCTCGCGGTTGCCGCTTGCCGCCAGCGCGGCGTTGATGCCGGCCATCAGACCCTGGGCCGCCGCCTCTTCATAGCCGGTGGTGCCGTTGATCTGACCGGCCAGGAACAGGCGCGGCGCCCGGCGGGTCTCCAGCGTCGGCTTCAGTTCACGCGGATCGACATAATCATATTCGATGGCGTAGCCGGGGCGGATCATCACGACCTTCTCCAGCCCCGGCATGCTGGCAAGGATACCGAGCTGCACGTCGCGCGGCAGGGAGGTGGAGATGCCGTTCGGGTAGACGGTGGGGTCGTCCAGACCTTCCGGTTCGAGGAAGATCTGGTGCTTCTCCTTCTCGGCGAAGCGGACGACCTTGTCCTCGATGGAGGGACAATAGCGCGGACCGGTGCCGGTGATCTGGCCGGAATACATCGGCGCGCGATGCAGGTTGGCGCGGATCAGGGCATGAGCTTCCGGCGTCGTCCAGGTGATCGCGCAGTCGATCTGCGGCGTGTCGATCCGCTCCGTCATATAAGAGAAGGGCGGGGGCGGCATGTCGCCCGGCTGCTTCTCCAGCGCGTCCCAATCGATGGTGCGGCCGTCGAGGCGCGGCGGCGTGCCGGTCTTCAGACGGCCGAGCGGGAAGCCGAGACGAGCCAGCGTGTCGGACAAGCCGATGGACGGCGCTTCGCCAACGCGGCCGGCGGGGGTGCGCTCCTCGCCGATGTGGATCAGGCCGCGCAGGAAGGTACCGGTGGTCAGCACCACCGCGCCGGCGCGGATGGACTCGCCGGCCCCGGTAACGACGCCGGTGATGCGCTGGTCAGCATCGACGATCAGATCCTCGGCGCCGCCGGCTTCGATGAACAGGTTCTCCTGTTCGGCCAGCAGCGACTGCATCGCCTGCCGATAGAGCTTGCGATCGGCCTGAGCGCGCGGACCACGAACGGCGGGACCCTTGCTACGGTTCAGGATGCGGAATTGGATGCCGCCGCGGTCGATGGCCTTCGCCATCACGCCGTCCAGCGCATCGATCTCCCGCACCAGATGGCCCTTGGCCAAACCGCCAATGGCGGGGTTGCAGGACATCTCGCCGATGGTTTCGACCTTGTGGGTCAGCAGGAGCGTACGCGCACCCATGCGCGCTGCCGCCGCAGCCGCCTCACAGCCGGCGTGACCGCCGCCGACAACGATGACATCAAAGTTCCGCATGCGCGGGACCATAACCGAACGACGCCAGGGATCCAAGAGGCGGGGCGGGGACAAGTGGGACACATCAGCGTTGTTTCACGTGAAACATGCCGTCACTTGCCGCTGTCACTTGCCAATGCAGAAGTCGCGGAAGATCACGTCCAGCAGATCCTCCACATCCACCCGCCCGGTGATGCGTCCTAGCGCCCGGCTGGCGAGACGCACATCCTCCGCCGCCAGCTCCGGCAACGGCGCGTCCAGCGCGCGCAGCAGCGACTCCCGGCATTCCATCAACGCGGCACGATGGCGGGCGCGGGTCAGAGACGGGGCGCTGCCGATGGCGAGCCGATCGGCGCTGAATGCCGTCAGCGTTTCCTCCAACGTCTTCAGACCGGTGCCGGTGTGGGCAGAGACCAGGATCGGGGCCAGATCCGGTCGCAGGTCGGTGGCCGTCGCGAGGTCAGTCTTGTTGAACACCACCACGGTGTCGCGGTCGATCAGGTCCAGCGTCGCCGGGTCGAGATCGGGCAGGGTGGTGGCATCGAACACCGCCACCTTCACATCGGCACGCGCCGCCCGGTCGCGGGCGCGGCGGATGCCTTCCTCCTCCACCTCGTCGGCAGCAGCCTCGCGCAAGCCTGCGGTGTCGGCCAGCACGACCGGATAGCCGCCGAGGTCGAGATGCACCTCGATGATGTCGCGGGTGGTGCCGGCGCGGGCGGAGACAATGGCAGCGTCACGTCGGGCGATCGCATTCAGCAGGCTCGACTTGCCGGCGTTCGGCGCGCCGACGATGGCGATGTGCAGCCCTTCGCGCAGACGCTCGCCCCGGCCGCCGTCATCGAGATGCGCTGCGATCTCATCGGCCAGCCCGGCGATCACCGGACGCACGGCATCGGCGACACCGCCGGGCAGATCGTCCTCGGCGAAGTCGATGTCGGCTTCAATATGGGCAAGAGCGCGGGTCAGCCGCTCCCGCCAGCCGTCATAGAGTTTGCCGAGCGCACCCTCCATCTGCCGCAAGGCCTGTCGGCGCTGGGCGGTGGTCTCGGCATCGATCAGGTCGGCGACCGCCTCCGCCTCCGTCAGGTCGAGCTTGCCGTTCTCGAAGGCGCGGCGGGTGAACTCGCCCGGTTCGGCCAGTCGCAGGCCGGGCAGGGTGGCAAGCGCCTCGATCACGCCAGTGACGACGGCGCGTCCGCCATGCAGATGCAACTCCACCACATCCTCGCCGGTGAAGCTGGCGGGGGCGGTGAAGCGCAGGACCAGCGCGTCGTCCAGCGCATCGTCGGTGCGCGGATCGCGCAGCTTGGTCAGCACGGCGCGGCGGGGAGCTGGCAGGGGGCGGCCGGTCAGCGCCGCGAGGGCGGATCCGGCCTCGGGCCCCGAAATGCGAACCACCGCCACACCGGAGCGGCCGGGGGCGGTGGCGAGAGCGTAGATGGTGGTGAACATCGGATAGGATCAGCCGCGCTGCTCGGGCCGCAGCTCCCGCTGCTCCGGCGTCAGCATCAGACGCTCGACATGGCGGCCTTCGACCAGATGGGTCTGCAGGATTTCATCGACGTCGCCGGTGCTGTGGTAGGTGTACCAGACGCCTTCCGGATAGATCACCAGCGTCGGACCCAGCTCGCAGCGGTCGAGGCAACCGGCGGAATTGATCCGCACCTTGCCGTCGAAGCCGAGTTCACGGGCTCGGGCCTTCATATAGTCGCGCAGCTTCTCCGACCCGTGGGCGGCGCAGGATCCGCGGCGATGCCCATCGGGGCGACGGTTGGTGCAGCAGAAGACATGGGCTTCGAAATAGGGCTTTTGCGCTTCAATAGGATGGTCGGTCACTTTCTTCCTTCCTGGCCCAGGGCAGACGCCATCTGGGACCAAAACATCTTCTGCATCTGCTCCATGCCCTGGATGCCGGCGGGGAGCCAGGTCTTCAGCATGGTCTCCGGGTCCATGGCCTGGAGGTTCGCACGCATGCGTTCCTGGATCTCCTGCATCATGGCATCCTGCATCGGCTTCACGTCGGGCAGGCCCAGGAAGTGCCGGGCCTCGTCCGGGGTACAGTCGATGTCGACGGTGATTTTCATGGGAACCCCCTCCAGACCCGGATCGGGTGCCGGATCCGGCACCATTGCAGGCATTGGCCGTGTTGATTTTGGGGTTGAGCGCCGCGGCGGCTCATGCCCCACTATACAGATAGGATGCACTGGCGCAACGCCACCCCGGCGCCACCTATTGATTCACGACACACCAACAGATCGGACACCGCCATGCCCGCCACTCCGTTGGGCGCGAACCTGCTAGGCCGGGAGACGAGCCCCTATCTGCTGCAGCACAAGGACAACCCGGTGCACTGGATGCCCTGGGGGCCGGAGGCCTTCGCCCGTGCCAAGGCGGAGAACAAGCCGGTGCTGCTGTCGGTCGGCTATGCCGCCTGCCACTGGTGCCACGTGATGGCGCATGAGAGCTTCGAAAATCCCGAGATCGCCGGGCTGATGAACGAGCTGTTCATCAACATCAAGGTCGACCGGGAAGAGCGGCCGGATCTCGACACCATCTACCAGTCGGCACTGGCCCTGCTGGGACAGCAGGGCGGTTGGCCGCTGACCATGTTCCTGACGCCGGATGCGGAGCCCTTCTGGGGCGGCACATACTTCCCGCCGGCGCCCCGTTATGGCCGGGCCGGCTTCCCCGACGTGCTGCGCGGCATCGCCGGCACCTATGCCAATGAGTCGGACAAGGTCGGCAAGAATGTCGACGCGCTGAAATCGGCACTCGCTGGGATGGGGGAGAACCGGTCGGCCGGCGCGGTCGATGCCGGGGTGCTGGATCAGGTGGCGCAACGGCTACTGCGGGAGGTCGATCCGATCCATGGCGGCATCGGCAGCGCGCCGAAATTCCCGCAGGTGCCGCTGTTCGAACTGCTGTGGCGGGCATGGCAGCGCACCGGGCGCGAGCCGTTCCGCGAGGCGGTGACCCACACGCTGGCCAACATGGCGCAGGGCGGCATCTACGATCATCTCGGCGGCGGCTTCGCCCGCTATTCGGTCGATGAACGCTGGCTGGTGCCGCATTTCGAGAAGATGCTCTACGACAATGCGGAGCTGCTCGACCTGATGACGCTGGTCTGGCAGGAGACGCGCGATCCGCTGCTGGAAACCCGCATCCGCGAGACGGTCGGCTGGCTGCTGCGCGAGATGATCGCCGATGGTGGCGGCTTCGCCGCGACGCTCGACGCCGACAGCGAGGGCGAAGAGGGACTCTTCTATATATGGCAGGACCATGAGGTCGACCGGTTGCTCGGTCCCGCCCTCGGCGACAACGGTCTGGCGACGTTTAAGCGCGTTTACGAAGTGCTGCCCCAGGGCAATTGGGAGGGCGTCACCATCCTGAACCGGCTGGGCGGTCTGGCACTGGCCGACGACGCCACCGAGGCGACGCTCGCCAAGGGCCGGGAGATCCTGTTGCGGGCGCGGGCCAAGCGGGTGAGGCCGGGCTGGGACGACAAGGTGCTGGCCGACTGGAACGGCCTGATGATCGCGGCGCTGACCCATGCCGCCCTGGCGCTGGACGAGCCGGAATGGCTGGATGCCGCCGGCCGCGCCTTCGCCTTCGTCCGCGACCGGATGGATACGGAAGGGCGGCTCTGCCACAGCTGGCGGCACGGGCAGGGCAAGCATGCGGGGATGCTCGACGATTACGCCCAGATGGCGCGCGCGGCCCTGGCGCTGCACGAGGCGACCGGGGATCCGGCGGCGCTCGATCAGGCGAAGACCTGGGTGGCGACGCTCGACGCCCATTTCTGGGGCGGCGCCAACGGCGGCTATTTCTTCACCGCCGACGATGCGGAAGGGCTGATCGTCCGCACCAAGAGCGTCTACGACAACGCCACGCCCAGCGGCAACGGCACCATGCTGGCGGTGCTGACCACCCTGTTCCAGCGCACCGGCGAGGATGCCTATCGCGAGCGGGCAGAGGCGCTCGCCGCCGCCTTCTCGGGGGAGTTGACGCGCAACTTCTTCCCGCTGCCGACCTTCCTGAACGCGGTGGAGCTGATGACGGCACCGCTGCAGATCGTCATCGTCGGCCCGCCCAAAGCGGCGGAGACCGAGGCGCTGCGCCGGACGGTGCTGGACCGCTCGCTGCCCAACCGCATCCTGACCGTGCTCCCTCCGGAGGCGGATCTGCCCGCCAATCATCCGGCGCAGGGGAAGGGGATGCGCGACGGGACGGCCACCGCCTATGTCTGCTGCGGCATGACCTGCTCGGCCCCGGTGACGGCGTCGGCGGATCTGGCGGCGCTTCTGGCAACGAAAAGCTGACTTCCGGAGAGGAAACCATGGCGCGTCTTTCCATCGACAGCCCGCTGGGGCCCCTGATGCTGAGCGGGGACGGATCCGCTCTCACCTCGGTCGGCTGGGGCCGCTTCGACCATGACGAACCCGATGGGGTGCTGGCCGAGACGGCACGCCAGCTGGAGGCCTATTTCGCCGGCCGGCTCCAGCGCTTCGACCTGCCGCTGAATCCGGCGGGTACCGCGTTCCGGCGGAGCGTCTGGGACGCGATGCTGGCGATCCCCTATGGCGGCACCGCGACCTATGGCGGGATGGCGAAGATGCTGGGGAGTGCGCCGCGCGCGGTCGGCGGAGCCTGCGGCGCCAACCCGATCCCGATCATCATTCCCTGTCATCGGGTGCTGGCCAGCGGCGGAGCGCCCGGCGGCTATTCCGGCCATGGCGGGCTGGACACCAAGGCTTGGCTGCTGGCGCTGGAACGCCGGCATGCCGGCATAAGCAAAGGAAACGGTGCGGCGGCGGAGCAGTTCGCGTTGCTTTGAGACGTCTGAGAACTCCAAAAAGAAGGGAAACCAAACCACCATGGTTCATGCAATCCGCATCCACGAGCACGGCGGGCCGGAGGTTTTGCGCTGGGACGAAATCGAGGTGGGAGAGCCCGGTCCCGGCCAGGTGCGCATCCGCCAGACCGCCGTCGGACTGAACTACATCGACACCTATCACCGCTCCGGCGCCTACAAGCTGCCGGATCTGCCGGCGGTGATCGGCATGGCGGGTACCGGCGTGGTTGAAGCGCTGGGGCCGGACGTCACCACGCTGAAGATCGGCGACCGCGTCGGCTACGCCATGTCGATCGGCGCCTATGCCGAGAGCCGCCTGATCGCCGCCGACCGGCTGGTGCCGCTGCCGAGCTGGCTCGACGAACAGGCCACGGCTGCCACCCTGCTGCAGGGGTTGACCGCGCAGTATCTGCTGCGCAGCACCTATGTGGTCCAGCCCGGCGATACCATCCTGGTGCAGGCCGCCGCCGGCGGGGTGGGGCTGCTGCTGTGCTCCTGGGCGCGGCATCTCGGCGTCACGGTGATCGGCACCGTCGGGTCGGAGGAGAAGGCAGAACTGGCGAAGGCCCATGGCTGTCACCACACCATCGACTACACCCGCGAGGATTTCGTCCAGCGGGTGAAGGATCTGACGGACGGGCAGGGCGTGCCGGTGGTCTATGACGGCGTCGGCAAGACGACCTTCTTGAAGGGGCTGGACTGCCTGCGGCCGCGTGGGCTGATGGTGCTGTTCGGCGCCGCGTCTGGCGCGCCGGCGCCGCTGGATCTGGGGCTGCTGGCGACGAAGGGGTCGCTCTATGTGACGCGGCCGACGCTGGCGACCTACACCGCCAAGCGGGAGGATTTGATGGCGTCCGCCGCGGATCTGTTCGACGCGGTGAAGAACGGCGGGGTGACCTTCACGGTCAACCAGCGCTTTGCATTGAAGGACACGGCGGAGGCGCATCGGGCGCTCGAAGCGCGGGCGACGACGGGGTCGACGGTGCTGGTGCCGTAAGGGGGTTAAATAGGTGCGAGGTTAAACCCCCACCTATCCTCCCCCGCTGGGCGGGGGAGGGACTGCCGCCACTCTACCGAACAAGCACTTACTCCCTCTCCCGCCCAGCGGGGGGGGGGCGGGGTGGGGGCAATCGACGCGGACTATTCCACCGCCCAAAGCGGGTTCTTGATCTTCTTCAGCATCTCCGCATGCGCCGCGGCCTCATCGTCGCTGACGGCGAAGGCGCGGGCTTCGCGGAAGGGGCGGTCGATGCGGACCGGGCCGGTGGGACCATTCTTCGATGCGGGACCGCCGGCGAAGGACAGGCCGGTCTGCCGGCCACCCAGCAGCTCCAGATAAACTTCGGCCAGCAACTGGGCGTCGAGCAGCGCGCCGTGCAGGGTGCGGTTCGAGTTGTCGACGCCGAAACGCTTACAAAGCGCGTCCAGGGTGGCGGGCGAGCCGGGGAACTTCTGCCGGGCCATCAGCAGCGTGTCGATGGCGCGGTCCTTCGGCATCACCGGATGGCCGGCGATCTTCAGCTCCCAATTCAGGAAGTGCATATCGAAGGCGGCGTTGTGGATCACCAGCGGGGCGTCGCCGATGAAGGCAACGAAGTCGGCGGCCACATCGTTGAACAGCGGCTTGTCGGCCAGGAATTCCGAACTCAGCCCATGGACGGCGAAGGCCTCCGGCGGCATATCGCGTTCGGGGTTGAGATAAACGTGGAAGCGTTCGCCGGTGGTGAGGTGGTTGACCAGCTCGATGCAGCCGATCTCGACCAGCCGGTGACCCTCCTCCGGCTTGAAGCCCGTGGTTTCGGTGTCGAGAACGATTTCACGCATGATGGATCTGCCCTGGTTGATAGCCGCGCGGCGGCCAGTGCCTGCCCGGCCGCCGTTCCACGTCGCGCACAATGCCCTGAAGCGCCCGCCGCGTCACCAGCCGACCGGCCCCGGTCGGCACGACATAGTCGGCGCGTTGCCGCTTCTCCGCATCCGGCATCTGGCGGGCGAGAATGCCGGCGAACTTCTCCGCCGTCATGCCCGGCCGGGCCAGAACGCGGGCGCGCTGGACGGCGAAGGGGGCGGAGACAACGATGGTGGCGTCGACGCGCCGCTCGCCATGGGTCTCGAACAGCAAGGGGATGTCCAGCACGGCGATCTTCGCGCCACGCCGCGCGGCACGGGCAAGGAAGTCGCGCTGCGCCGCCTGGACCATCGGGTGCAGGATCGCCTCCAGCCGCTTCAGCGCATCGGCATCGCGGAACACCGCCGCTCCCAGCGCCGGCCGGCTGACCGCGCCGTCGATCACCACGCCGGGGAAGGCGGCGTCGATGGCCGACACCGCCCGGCCGCCGCGGCCGAGCAACCCATGCACCACCGCGTCGGAATCGCAGACCGGGGCGCCCATCGCCTGCAGCATCCGGGCAGCGGTGCTCTTGCCCATGCCGATGGAGCCGGTCAGGCCCAGCACGATCATGACCCGAGCCTCAGCCTTCCAGGACGAAGCGGGTCAGGTCCGGCGTCACCTGCGGCTCGACGCCGAACCAGGCCTTGAAGCCGGGACGCGCCTGATGCAGCAGCATGCCGATGCCGCCGGCCACCGGGTTGCCGCGCGCCCTGGCCTCGGCCAGCAGCGGGGTTTCCAGCGGCACATAGACGATGTCGTTGACGACGGCCGAGACGGGCAGGGCGCGTAAAGGCAGGTCAAGCGCCGGCTGTCCCGCCATGCCCTGGGTGGTGGTGTTGACCAGCAGAGCGGCGCCGTCGAGCGCGGTTTCACGTGAAACCCAATCGACCACCGTCACCCCGCCATTCAGGCCAACCGCGGCCAGATCCGCCGCCAACTCCTCGGCGCGGGCGCGGGTGCGGTTGACCAGACGGACCTCCGGCGCACCGGCATCGAGCAGGGCGACCACCACGGCGCGGGCGGCACCGCCGGCACCGATCACCACCGCCGGACCGCGCTCCGCCGTCCAGTCCGGCTGTTCGGCACGCAGATTCTCGATGAAGCCGAAGCCGTCGGTGTTGCCGCCTTCCAGCGCGCCGTCCTCGGCCACCACGATGGTGTTGACCGCCCCCATGCGCCGCGCGGTCTCGTCGAGCCGGTCGACGGTGCGGAAGGCGATCTCCTTCAGCGGGACGGTGACGTTGCAGCCGCGAAAGCCCAAAGCGGGCAGGGCACGGATCGCCTGCTCGGCACGCTCGGGCGCCACCGCCAACGGCACATAGGCCCCGTCGATTCCATACTGGCGCAGCCAGAATCCGTGCAGCCGGGGGGACCGCGAATGGCTGATCGGCCAGCCCATCACACCGGCGAGCTTGGCCTTGCCGCTGATAAAGTGACCCACCGTCATTCCCTGCCCACTCCATGCACGCGCAGAAAGCCGAGCAGCGGCAGAAGCGGCAGCCCGAGGATGGTGAAGAAATCGCCCTCGACCCGATGGAACAGCTGCGCCCCCAGCCCTTCCAGCTGGTAGGCGCCGACCGAGTGCAGCACGTCGTCGCCGACGCGATCGAGATAGTCGTCGAGGAAGGCTTCGCTGAAATTGCGCATGGTTAGCCGGGCACTGTCGATCTGGTGCCACATCCGTTCGCCGTTGCGCACCACCACGGCACAGCTGACCAGCCGGTGGGTCTTGCCGCGCAGGTCGAGAAGCTGGGCGCGGGCCGCGGCGCGATCGGCCGGCTTGTCGAACCAGCGCCCTTCGCATTCCAGCATCTGATCGGCACCGACCACCAGCGCACCGGGGTGGCGGCGGGTGATGCGCTGGGCCTTCAACTCGGCCAGGGCTTCGGCGACGATGTCGGCGGAGACGCCCTCCGCCCGGCCGGCGGCCTTCACCTCGTCCTCATCGACCAGCGGCTTGTCGAGGATCGCGGTCACGCCGGCCTGCTCCAGCATCGCCGCGCGCGTGCGCGAGCCCGACGCCAGGACGAGCTTGGGAGCCGTGCTCACGTCTTCTTTCCTTCCGGGCTGAAGTTGGCGCTCTGGCGGCGGGCGAGCAGCATCATGATCTCGGCCGCGGTCTCTTCGATGGAGCGGCGGGATACGTCGATCACCGGCCAGCCGCGCCGGCTGAACAGGCGGCGCGCCTCCTGGACCTCGGCGCGGACCAGCTCGGGGTCGGCGTAGCTGGAGCCCTCGCCCTGGTTCAGCAGCTTCAGACGGTTGCGGCGAATCTGCACCAGCCGGTCGGGGTCCTTGGTCAGCCCGACGATCAGCGGCCGGGTCAGCAGGTCCAGTTCCGCCGGCAGCGGGCTGCCCGGCACCAGGGGGATGTTGGCCGCCTTGATGCCGCGGTTGGCCAGATAGATGCAGGTCGGTGTCTTGGAACTGCGCGACACGCCGATCAGCACCACGTCGGCCTCGTGCAGGTCCCAGTTCGACTGGCCGTCGTCGTGGGACAGGGCGAAGTCGACGGCGTCGATCCGGCTGAAATACTCGGCGTCCAGCACATGCTGGCGGCCGGGCTGGCGCTGCGATTCCACGCCCAGGAAGGCGGCGAGCGCGTTGATCAGCGGATCGAGCACGGGGATGCAGGGCACCTGCATCTCGCGGCAGAAATCCTGCAGGCGGCGACGCAGCGTCTCGTCGACCAGCGTGAACATCACCAGCCCGTGGTTGTCCCGGATCCCCTCCAGCACGAGGTCGAGCTGGCGGTCGGTCCGCACCAGATTCCAGAAATGCTCGATCGGCCGAACGTCGTCGAACTGGATGACGCAGGCGCGCGCCACGCTGTTGATGGTCTCGCCCGTCGCATCGGACACGAGATGTAGGTGGAACTCTTTCATCCGTCCCCAACATTCTGTGGAGAACCCGGCCCAGATCTGTGGACAACCGGATCCGCCTTCGTTTCGTCCCGACCGGGGGACTCCTCCTCCCCGATACGGCCAAGTGCGGAACAACTCCGCCGACCGCTTCGGAAGCTGGGAAGATCCGGCCCCGTCCGCCCTGTTATCCACGGGACTCCCGTTCGTCCAGCTATAGCATTTCCGCCGTTTCCGACGGTAGTGCTCCGAATCGTCCACAGATCCGCACACATGGACGCACAAGCCCCCGGATCTGTGGATAGATTCGCTTGAGTCGGGGATCACCGTTATCCACAGGCATCCACCTCATCCTCTTCCTTTCTCCCATTAAAAAATATAGTGAAGAAGAGGGGATAAACCCGTCCCGGAATCCGGCGCGGAATCGGCGTTGGAATCGCAGGGATTCAGATTCGCAAGTCCCAGATTCGCAAAGCCAAGGAACGCACCGTCTTGTCCGCCACCAGCTCCGACGTCCAGAATCAGGCTTCCCAGCCTGCCCTGAAGCCGATGCTCGCCGCCCTGGCGGGAGAGGTGCGGACGCGTCCGCCCTTCTGGCTGATGCGTCAGGCCGGACGCTATCTGCCGGAATATCGCGAGCTGCGGGCGAAGGCCGGCAGCTTTCTCGATCTCTGCTACAACCCCGATTTCGCGGTCGAGGTGACCTTGCAGCCGCTGCGCCGTTACGGCATGGACGCGGCGATTCTGTTCTCCGACATCCTGGTGGTGCCGCATGCCCTGGGGCAGCCGCTGGCCTATCTGGAGGGGGAGGGGCCGAAGCTGGATCCGGTCCGCAACGTCGAGGACCTGAAGCGCCTGTCGCGCGACCGCTTCCACGAGACGCTGGCACCGGTCTACGAGACGGTGCGCCGGCTCTCCACTGCGATTCCGGAGGGCACGACGCTGATCGGCTTTGCGGGGGCTCCCTGGACCATCGCCTGCTACATGGTCGAAGGGGCGGGCTCCAAGGAGTATGCGCACGTCAAGCGCTGGGCCTATGGCGACCCGGCGGGATTCGGCCAGCTGATCGACCTGATCGTCGAGGTGACCGCCGACTATCTCTGCCGCCAGATCGAGGCGGGGGCCGAAGTGGTGCAGCTGTTCGACAGCTGGGCCGGCGTTCTGCCGGTGGCGGAGTTCCGCCGCTGGGTGATCGAGCCGACGCGGCGGATCGTCGCACTGGTGAAGGAGAAGCACCCGAACACGCCGGTCATCGGCTTCCCGCGCGGCGCCGGCCATGCCTATGAGGAGTATGTCGCCGGGTCCGGCGTCGATGCCGTGGGGCTCGACACCACCGTCCCGCCGGTGTGGGCGGCGCAGACTCTCCAGACGCGGCTGCCGGTGCAGGGAAACCTCGACCCGATCATGCTGGCGGCGGGCGGCAAGGCGCTGGAGACCGCGACGCGCGACATCCTGGAGGCGTTGGCCGGCGGCCCCTTCGTCTTCAACCTGGGCCATGGCGTCATCCAGTCGACCCCGCCGCAGCATGTCGCCGATCTGACCCGCATCCTGCGGGAATGGCCGGGGCGCGGCTGAGGCTTTCCGGCGGACCGGCGCTAAGGGGCTGAAAAAGCGACGGAGGGGGTCTGGACAGAGCGACGGCGACGCTCCAGTTTAGCGGGCACCATGAGCCAGCAATTTTCCCAGACCTCCGCCTCGACCACTGCAACGCCCGGCGGCCGGCCGCGGCGTGTCGCCGTCGTGCTGTTCAACCTCGGCGGTCCGGACGCGCCGGAGGCGGTGCGGCCCTTCCTGTTCAACCTGTTCGCCGATCCGGCCATCATCCGGCTGCCGAACCCGTTCCGCTTCCTGATCGCCAGCCTGATCAGCGGACGGCGGGCCAAGCCGGCCACCGCGATCTATGCCCAGCTCGGCGGCAAGTCGCCGCTGCTGGAGAACACGGAAGCCCAGGCGGCGGCGCTGGAAGCAATGCTGGCGGCAGATCCGGCAGCAGATCCGGCCGGGGAGGGGGCGGAGACCAAGGTCTTCATCGCCATGCGCTACTGGCACCCGATGAGCGCCGAGACGGCCGCCCGGGTGAAGGCGTACGACCCGGATCTGGTCGTGCTGCTGCCGCTCTACCCGCAATTCTCCACTACCACCACGGCGTCGAGCGCCAAGGCGTGGCATGAGGCGGCGAACACCGTCGGACTGACGGCGCCGACGAAGCTGCTGTGCTGCTATCCGACCCAGCCCGGTTTCATCGACGGCACGGCGGATCTGATCCGTCCGCTGTACGAGGCGGCCAAAGCCCATGGCAAGCCGCGCGTCCTGTTCTCCGCCCACGGGCTGCCGAAGAAGGTGGTGGCCTCCGGCGACCCCTATCAGTGGCAGTGCGAACGGACGGCAGAGTCCATCGCCGCGGCGCTGGGCATCGACGATCTCGACTGGATCAACTGCTACCAGAGCCGCGTCGGCCCGATGGAGTGGATCGGCCCCAGCACCGACGCCGAGATCCGCCGCGCCGGCCAGGACGGCGTGCCGATCCTGGTGGTGCCGATGGCCTTCGTGTCGGAGCATTCCGAGACGCTGGTGGAGATCGAGGTCGAATACCGTCATCTCGCCAAGGAGGCAGGGGTGCCGCACTTCACCCGCGTGCCGACCGTCGGGGTGCATCCCGGCTTCATCGACGGGCTGGCGGCGCTGGTGCGGCAGACGGTCGCGGGCAAGGCGGCGATCTGCTCCCAGAAAGGCGACCGGATCTGCCCGTCCAACTTCTCCGGCTGCCCGCAGGCGCGGCCCTGAACCGCAAAGAAAGAAGGGACACGCCCGGTGCTGTACGATTGGATCAAGGCGCTGCACGTCATCAGCATCATCGCCTGGATGGCGGGGTTGCTCTACCTGCCGCGGCTGTTCGTCTACCACTGCCAAGTGCCGGCCGGATCCGAGGCGTCGGAAACCTTCAAGGTGATGGAGCGCCGCCTGCTGCGCGCCATCATGAACCCGGCGATGATCGCCTCCTACGTGTTCGGCATCACCATGATCGTGCTGACGCCGGAATGGATGAAGCAGGGCTGGCTGCACGCCAAGATCCTGTTCGTGCTGCTGCTGACCGTCAGCCACATGATGATGGCCCGCTGGCGCCGGGACTTCGCCGAGGACCGCAACACCCGGCCGCAGCGCTTCTTCCGCATCGCCAACGAGGTGCCGACGCTGCTGATGATCGGCATCGTCATCTTCGTCATCGTGAAGCCCTTCTGACCGCCGGCAGGTGAACGCGCCGTCTTCCACCTCCCGGAAAAAGCGGAATCCGCGACCTGTGCGGGTTTCGCTTTCGTTTGACTTGCGCCCGCCGATCCGATAACCATGTCAGGACCACGGGGTTTTCGCCCCGCGGCCTCCCACGCCCACATCTGCCGATCCGACGCTCTGACTTTGAGCCGGGCCTGGTGGCTGGCGATCCGCTCCCGTGCGACCATGATCCGGACGCCCTGGCGCGCACCCGCCTATGCGCCACCCGCTGCCCACCCGACGCGACCGCGTTGCGGCGTCCCCCGCTGCCAACCGCCGTCGGCCGGACCTTCTGGCACCTCCCATCCCCAAGGCCACTCCCCCGCATGACGATTTCACAGGCAATCCGATGCATCTCCAAGAGCTGAAGTGCAAAAGCCCCGCTGAACTGCTGGCGTTCGCGGAGGAGCTTCAGATCGAGAACGCGAGCACGCTGCGCAAGCAGGACATGATGTTCGCGATCCTGAAGCAACTGGCCGAAAACGATATTCCGATCTTCGGCGACGGCGTGTTGGAGGTGCTGCAGGACGGGTTCGGCTTCCTGCGCTCGCCGGAAGCCAATTATCTGCCGGGTCCCGACGACATCTATGTCAGTCCCAGCCAGGTGCGCCGCTTCGGCCTGCGCACCGGCGACACGGTGGAAGGGCAGATCCGCTCGCCCAAGGACGGTGAGCGCTATTTCGCCCTGCTGAAGGTCAACACCATCAACTTCGATACGCCGGACAAGGTCCGTCACCGTATCAACTTCGACAACCTGACGCCGCTCTATCCGGAAGAACGCATCCGGATGGAGGTCGAGGACCCGACCAAGAAGAACCTCACCGGCCGCATCGTCGACTTGGTGGCGCCGCTGGGCAAGGGACAACGCGGGCTGATCGTGGCGCCGCCGCGCACCGGCAAGACGGTGATGCTGCAGAACATCGCCCACTCGGTCGCCACCAACCACCCCGAAGCCTATCTGATCGTCCTCTTGATCGACGAGCGTCCGGAAGAAGTGACGGACATGGCCCGCTCGGTCCGCGGCGAGGTCATCAGCTCCACCTTCGACGAGCCGGCGACCCGCCATGTCCAGGTCGCGGAAATGGTGATCGAGAAGGCCAAGCGGCTGGTCGAGCACAAGCGCGACGTGGTCATCCTGCTGGACTCGATCACCCGTCTGGCCCGCGCCTACAACACTGTCGTGCCGTCGTCGGGCAAGGTGCTGACCGGCGGTGTCGACGCCAACGCCCTGCAGCGTCCCAAGCGCTTCTTCGGTGCCGCCCGCAACGTGGAAGAGGGTGGATCGCTGACCATCATCGCCACCGCGCTGATCGACACCGGCAGCCGCATGGACGAGGTGATCTTCGAAGAGTTCAAGGGCACCGGCAACTCGGAAATCGTGCTGGACCGCAAGCTCTCCGACAAGCGCACCTTCCCGGCCATCGACATCTCCAAGTCGGGCACCCGCAAGGAGGAACTGCTGGTCGACAAGGGCACCATGTCGAAGATGTGGATCCTGCGCCGCATCCTGATGCCGATGGGCGTGACCGACGCGGTCGACTTCCTGGTCGACAAGCTGAAGCACACCAAGTCGAACAACGAGTTCTTCGAGAGCATGAACCAGTAGGGGCCGGAACCGGGGCCGGATCTGCCGGCCCCTCGCCTGGACCTTCAGGGAGCGTCATTCCCGCGAAGGCGGGGAACCATGCTTCCCCTGACGGTCGCTTCCAAAGGTTCTGGATTCCCGCATTCGCGGGAATCACGGCCGGATGGGGCGGCAGACGGTTCGGATAGCACAAGAAAAAGGGCGGGGGCCTTTCGGCCACCCGCCCTTTTTCTTTCCGGATCCGCCCGATCCCGCTTGGGATCAGAAGGGCGGCTGCTGCGGCTGTTCGGCCTGCTGGCCCGACTGGCGGTGGTACAGCTCGGCGAAGTCGATCGGGTTGATCATCAGCGGCGGGAAGCCGCCTTCGCGGGTGGCGCTGGAGACGATGGCGCGGGCGAACGGGAAGATCATCCGGGCGCCTTCGATCATCAGGACCGGGCGGTGATGCTCTTCCGGCAGGCCGGGGAACTGGAACAGCGCGCCATAGGCCAGCTCGACCAGGAAGGCCACGGATTCGCCCTGGCGGGCCTCGCAGCGCAGGTTCAGCGTCAGCTCATAGATGTCGTCGCCGACCTTCTGGCCCTGGACGTCGACACCGATGTTCACCTGCGGCTGCGGCTGGTTCGGCAGCAGGCTCTGCGGGGCGTTGGGGTTCTCGAACGAGAAGTCCTTCACATACTGCGCGAGGACATGCATCGGCAGCGAAGAGGTCTGCTGCTGCTCGGCGCCGTTGCTCATCTGATCGGACATAACGGACTCCTAATCGCCGGCTGTCGTCCCGGCCATCGTTCCGCATCGGGAAGGGGCGGGGACGGTGGGCCGACCCGGATGTGAGGTGACAGGGGTTGGTTCGCGACGGTTGTGCCTTCGCCCAAGGGGCTGGCTATCACGGATCGGTCGTCCTGCCAACGGAAACCGCCGGCCCGCCGGCCGGTCAGCGCCGCTCATCCGGGCGGTGCTTCCCCCATTGGGAATCGGTCAGCCGGGGCGCGTCGCGGTCGTCGGTTTCCTCGCCCATCTTGCCCTCGCCCATCTTGCGCTCGTTTGGCGTGACGTCGCGGTAGTCGCCGTCGATCACGCCGGGCACACCGGGGGTGGGGCGGAAAGGATCATCGGTCTGGCGGGGGCCGTCCGCGCCGAAACCGGGGCCGCCAAAACCCCCGGCTCCGAAATTGCCGGCGCCGAAGCCGGGACGGCCGGCGGTGGTGAAGACCGGTATCCCGGCCCCCATGCGGCCGAGCAGCCAACGGCCGATGCCGCGGCGCAGCGGCCCGATCAGCAGGGCGATGCCCAGGATGTCGGTCAGGAAGCCGGGGATGATCAGCAGGATGCCGGCCAGCACGGCGCAGAAGCCGTCCAGAACGGTGCCGATCGGCGCCTCGCCGCGGGCGGCTGCGGCCTGGGCGCGGGTCAGCGAGGCCAGACCCTGGTGGCGGACCAGCAGCACACCCACCACCGCCGACAGGACCAGCAGCCCGATGGTCGGCCCGGCGCCGATCCAATCGCCGACCTGGATGAATCCGACGATCTCCAGGATCGGCAGAAGAAGGATCAACAACAGGGGATTCATGGTGTCCTTGCTCTTCGGGCTCGCTGCCCCTATCTAGGTTTGGATAGGTCGTCCGGTCGAAACACCGTCGGCCTCATCCAATTGGCCGTTGCTGGCGGGCAAGCAACACGTAATGCCGACCGGCCGCAAGGTCCAGAGGCGGGCCGGATCCGCCGGCGATTTCGCCGCGGCACAAAGCTCACGACAAGTCGTTTTGGAAGGAACAGATGATGGGAGACGGGTTCGTGTTCATCGAGATCGTGATCTTCGCGATGATCGCGGCCTTCCTCGTTTATCGGCTGCGCAGTGTCCTCGGCCGCCGGACGGGGGAGGAGCGTCAGCGCTCCAACCCCTTCACCGCCGCTCCGAACCCGGCGAAGCCCGACAATGTCGTGCCCCTGCCGGAGCGCAACCGGCCGCGGCCTGATGTCGCACCCGGCGCGGACGTGACCGCCCCGGACGAGCCGCTGTCGCTGGCCGCCTCCATCGACCAGATCCGGGCCGCCGATCCGAATTTTGACGAGAAGCATTTCCTGGAAGGCGCCAAGGCTGCCTTCGCCATGATCGTCGACGCCTTCGCCCGCGGCGACACCGCGACGCTGCGTCCACTGCTGGCGGACGACGTCTATGACAGCTTCGCCCGTGTCATCCGCGACCGTCAGGCCGCCGGCGAGCAGCACGAGGCCCGCATCGAACTGGTGCGCGAGGCCGAGGTGGTGGAAGCGAAGCTGGATGCCGGCCGCACCGCCCGCGTCACCGTGCGTCTGGTCTCCGATCAGGTGAATGTGGTGCGTGACCGCGAGGGCGCCGTGATCGACGGCGATCCCAAGGCGCTGGTGGAGAACACCGACGTCTGGACCTTCGCCCGCAACCTCCGCTCCCGCGATCCCAACTGGGCGCTGGTCGAGGTGCGTCCGGTTCAGTAACGAACGACCAGTGGTAATGACGTTCCACCATCGTCCCGGTTTCAGCGCCATCGTCCTCTTCGGGGCGGTGGCGTTGCTGTTTTCCGCCTGCGCCCCCAAGGAGGAGGCGAAGCCGCCGCCCGATGCCCTGACCCTGGCGCCGCTGTCCTTCGCCGACTTGCCCGGCTGGCGCACCGACCCGGTGGCCCAGGCGGTTCCGGCGCTCGCCCGCTCCTGTGCGCGGTTCAAGACCCAGCCGGCGGACCGGCCGATCGGGCCGAACGGGGTAGCGGGGACCATCGGCGACTGGCAGGTCCCTTGCGCGCAGCTGGCGGATCTGCCGCCCGGCGACGATGCCGCCGCCCGCGCCTTCTTCGAGGCGAACTTCACCCCCTACGCCGCCGGGAACAACGGCACGCGCGAGGGACTGTTCACCGGCTATTACGAGGCCGAGCTGGAAGGCAGCCGGAAGCCGGATCCGGCCTATCCGGTGCCGCTCTATCGCCGGCCGGCCGATCTGGTGATGGTCGATCTCGGCGACTTCTCCGATCGCTGGAAGGGGGAGCGCACCGCCGGCCGGGTGATCGACGGCAAGCTGAAGCCTTACGAGGATCGCGCCGCCATCGTCGCGGGGTCGCTCAAGGGCAAGGGGCTGGAGCTGGTCTGGGTGAAGGACCCGATCGGCGCCTTCTTCCTGCAAATCCAGGGCTCGGGGCGGATCCAGCTGGCCGACGGCGGCGAGATGCGCGTCGGTTACGCCGGTCAGAACGGCCACAAATACGTCGCCATCGGCAAGGAACTGATCGAGCGCGGCGCGCTGAAGCGGGAGGAGGTCTCGCTGCAGACCATCCGCGCTTGGCTGCTCGCCCATCCCGATCAGGCACCGGCGGTGATGAACGTCAACCCGTCCTACGTCTTCTTCCAGCCGCTGTCCGGCGACGGCCCCAACGGTGCCCAGGGCGTGGCGCTGACCCCCGGCCGCAGTCTGGCGGTGGATTCCAAATTCATGCCCTATGGCGTGCCGGTGTGGCTGGATGCGGAGGACCCGCTGGATACCGGGCAGCGGCTGCAGCGGCTGCTGGTCGCCCAAGACACGGGCGGAGCGATCCGCGGGCCGGTGCGCGGCGACGTCTTCTGGGGCCATGGCCCGGAGGCGGAGCAGCGGGCCGGAGTGATGAAGAGCCGTGGAAGCTATACGCTGCTGCTGCCCAAGAGCGTGAAGGTGGCGGCAGGCGGGTAGGGGAATGTTTCACGTGAAGCAGGGGGCACCCGATGCGAGTGCCCCCTGCCTTCTCACAGAATGAACTTCGACAGATCGGCGTTCTTCGCCAGACCGCCAACCCGCTCGCGGACCAGGGCGGCATCGATGGTGATGGTCTCGCCGGCGCGGTCGCTGGCGGCGAAGCTGATCTCCTCCAGCAGCCGCTCCAGCACTGTGTGCAGGCGGCGGGCGCCGATGTTCTCGACCGAGCTGTTGATCTCCGCCGCCAGACGGGCCAGCTCGTCGATGCTGTCGTCGGTGAAGACCAGATCGACCTCCTCCGTCTTCATCAGCGCCTTGTACTGACGGATCAGGCTGGCTTCCGGTTCGGTGAGGATGCGCTTGAAGTCGTCCTGGCTCAGCGCCTTCAACTCGACCCGGATCGGCAGACGGCCCTGAAGTTCGGGCAGCAGGTCGGACGGCTTGGCGATGTGGAAAGCGCCCGACGCGATGAACAGGATGTGGTCGGTCTTCACCGGGCCGTGCTTGGTCGACACCGTCGTGCCTTCGATCAGCGGCAGCAGGTCGCGCTGAACGCCCTCGCGGCTGACATCGGCGCCGCGGGCGTCGGAGCGGGCGGAGATCTTGTCGATCTCGTCCAGGAAGACGATGCCGTTCTGCTCGACCGCGCGGATCGCCTCCGCCACCACCTTTTCCTGGTCCAGCAGCTTGTCGGACTCCTCAGCCATCAGCACGCCGTGGCTTTCGGCCACCGACATGCGGCGGGTCTTGGTGCGGCCGCCCATCATCTTGCCGAACATGTCGTTCAGGTTCAGCATCCCCATCTGGGCGCCCGGCATGCCGGGGATGTCGAAGGTCGGCATGTTGCCGGCCCCGGTGTCGGCGACCTGGACCTCGATCTCCTTGTCGTTCAGCGTGCCTTCGCGCAGCATCTTGCGGAACTTGGCACGCGTTTCCGCACTGGCGCTGTCGCCGCACAGCGCGTCGAGCACGCGCTCCTCGGCGCGCAGTTCGGCCTTGGCGGCAACCTCCTTGCGCAGGCGCTCGCGGGTCAGGCCGATGGCGGCCTCCACCAGATCGCGGACGATCTGCTCGACGTCGCGGCCGACATAGCCGACCTCGGTGAACTTGGTGGCCTCCACCTTCAGGAAGGGGGCCTGGGCCAGCCGGGCAAGGCGGCGGGCGATCTCGGTCTTGCCGACACCGGTCGGGCCGATCATCAGGATGTTCTTCGGCAACACCTCTTCCCGCAAGCCTTCGGGCAGCTGCTGCCGGCGCCAGCGGTTGCGCAGCGCGATGGCGACCGCGCGCTTGGCGTCGTTCTGGCCGACGATGTAGCGGTCGAGTTCCGAGACGATCTCGCGCGGGCTGAAGGCGGCGCTGTCGGCGGAGACGGATGCGGTCTGAATCGTCATGGCGCTCACAGCTTTTCCAGGGTGACGTTTTCGTTGGTGTAGACGCAGATGCCGGCGGCGATCCTCATCGCCTTGCGCGCCACGGCTTCCGCATCCATCCCGTCGATGTCGATCAGCGCACGGGCCGCCGACAGGGCGTAGGACCCGCCGGAGCCGATGCCGATCAGCCCGTCCTCCGGCTCCAGGACGTCGCCGTTGCCGGTCAGCACCAGGCTGACGGACTTGTCGGCGACGGCCATCATCGCTTCCAACCGGCGCAGGTAGCGGTCGGTGCGCCAGTCCTTGGCCATCTCGACGCAGGCGCGGGTCAGCTGGCCGGGATACTGCTCCAGCTTGCCTTCCAGCCGCTCGAACAGGGTCAGCGCGTCGGCGGTGGCGCCGGCGAAGCCCGCCATCACCGTGCCGCCGGCCAGCCAGCGGACCTTGCGCGCGTTGGCCTTCATCACCGTCGGGCCGACCGAGACCTGCCCGTCGCCGGCGATCACCACCTGACCGTTCTTGCGCACCGACAGGATGGTGGTGCCATGCCATTGGATGGGATCATGTGGATTGGACGCTGGATAGGTCATGCGGAAACCACGCTGGACAATGGGGAACGGCCTGCCGTCCCCTGGAGTGCTGCGCCGATGCGGCGCGCGGACCCCTTTGAATCGTGGAGGCAGGACATCCGGTCTATGTGGGAGGGGCGATGTCGCCGTCAAGCAGTTCGCCGTCTGGCGCCTCATCCTCCCACAGCGGATCGGGCGGGCTGTTGCGGCGTGGTTTGCCCGGCTTGGATGGAGCCGGAGGCTGAACGGCGGCGACCGCATCCACCCCCAGCCGGTCGAGCAGCGGGCCGAGCGCCAGGAACTCCACAAGCCCCGCCGGCGTGACGGAGGAGCGGCCGGCGGCCGGTGCCACGCCGGCCAGTGCGCCGCTTCCGTCGAGCAGCGGGTCGCCGGCTTCCGTCACCGCGGTGAACAGGTCGGCCGAGCCCACATCCGCCTGGATCAGTGTGCCGCCACGAGCCTCGTCGGCCGGCAGGCCCCCGACGATCCCGGCTATTTCCCTGCTGCGTCCGCCGATGACCGCCCGCACCGGGTCGCTGACGCGCAGGGCCGCGGTACGTAGGGACAGGGCGGGCAGCCGCGCCGGCACCCGGACCAGGGCAAAGCCGCTGGCCGCGTCGCGCCCGATCACCCAGCCGGTCAGCTCCACGCCACGGGCCGGCCGCACCGTGACGGTGAGGTCGGTTCCGGGGAGGGGAGCCAGTAGCACAGCCTGCACCTCGCCGGCGACATCGGTTTCTCCGATCACCAGCCCGTGCGACCGGCCGACTGGTATCCTCGCCGACGCGATCCGGCCGGATCCGGCCCCGCCGCGCAGAAGCAGGCGGCTGGGGGCAGCCTGTGCAGGGGTTGCGACCGGAGCGGAGGGTGCCGCGGCTGGCGAGGCATTTGGCGTCAGCGGAATGGGGCCGGATCCGGGCGGTGCCGCCACGGGAAACGCCGTCGACGGCCGTGCGGCCGGGGAGGGCAGGGCGCCACCGGACAGCAGGGCGCGGAAACCGGCGTCGGCGGCGAGCGCCTCCACCGCCGCGGCGAAGGCCTCCTCGACCAGCAGGGTCTCGCCCTGGGGCACCCCGCGTTCCTGTGCCGTGGCTCCGGTGGTGACGAGGCGATGGACCAGCCCGTCGCCGCGCGCGTCGTAGACCGTCCATTCCACCTTGACGCTGCCGGTGCCGGAACTGCCCTTGCTGCTGCCGGTCAGCCAGTTGGTGCGGTGGCACAGCTCCAGCTGCACGTCGCGCAGGTCGCCCTGCACGGTGAAGCGGGCGCGGCTGCGGTTGCCGTCGGGGTTGTCGGGACCGCCGGGCCGGCCGACCACGTCGAAGCCGGCGGCGGTCATCACCTCGGCAAACCGCTCGTCGAAGGTGGAGCCGCGCCGCATGTTGACGCCGCTCGTCCAATAGACGTCGTCATAGGGCGGGGCGCAGTCGATGCCCCAGACATAGCGGCCGATCTGCATCCCGCGCCGCATCGAGCCGATGGTCAGCTCGCCGAAGCGGAAGGGCGCGGTGGTACCGGCAGCGACCGGCGCCGCCGCCTTTCCGACCGGCGGAGGCGGGGACATGCCGCCGCAGCCGGCCGGCAAAAGGCCGAGAAGGAGAATCAAAGCTGCGGCGAATGGGCGCGGGTGGGTCGTCATAAGCGGATATGCACGCAGTAAGTGTGAAAGACTGTACCCCGCACACCCATGTAGGACAATCGTCGGAATGGACAGAGCGCGCATCATTCGTGCCGGATGCTGGCGCGTGCGGATGCTTCCTGCTACAAAACCGCCATGGACCAGACCCCCACCAACGGCGGCCGCCGCGCCTCGATCGAGCGGAACACCACGGAGACCCGGATCCGGGTCGCGCTGAACCTGGACGGCACCGGCGTCTATGACGTCAAGACGGGGGTCGGCTTCCTCGACCATATGCTGGAGCAGCTGTCGCGCCACAGCCTGATGGACCTGACGGTCCTGGCCGACGGCGACCTGCACATCGACTATCACCACACCACCGAGGACACCGGCATCGCCATCGGCATGGCGGTGGCGAAGGCGCTGGGCGACCGCAAGGGCATCCAGCGCTATGGCCATTCCTATGTCCCGATGGACGAGACGCTGACGCGGGTGGCGCTGGACTTCTCCAACCGGCCCTACCTGATCTGGAAGGTGAACTTCACCCGCGACAAGATCGGCGATTTCGACACCGAGCTGTTCCGTGAATGGTTCCAGGCCTTCGCCATGGCCGCCGGCGTGACGCTGCACGTCGAAAACCTGTATGGCGAGAACAACCACCACATCGTGGAAAGCTGCTACAAGGCGCTTGCCCGCGCGCTGCGCGCCGGGGTGGAGATCGACCCGCGCAAGCGCGATGCGGTGCCCTCCACCAAGGGCACGCTCGGCGGATCGCTCTGACGGCGGGGACCTGAAGTCTCCCTCCGCCGTCCTATCGGAAGGTTTGTCACGTCCATGGAAACGGTCGCGCTGATCGATTACGGCTCCGGCAACCTGCGCTCCGCCGCCAAGGCGATCGAGCGCGCGGCCGGCGAAGCCGAATCCTCCTACAATGTCATCGTCACCTCCGATGCCGATGCGGTCCGCCATGCCGACCGCGTGGTGCTGCCCGGCGTCGGCGCCTTCGCCGACTGCAAGCGCGGCCTGTCGGAGGTCCCCGGCATGCTCGACGCGCTGGAGGAGGTGGTGCACCGCCGCGGCCGGCCCTTCCTGGGCATCTGCGTCGGCATGCAGCTGATGGCCGAACGCGGCCGCGAATATGGCGTGACCGAGGGGCTGGGCTGGATCCGCGGCGAGGTGGTGAAGCTGGAACCGGCCGATCCCACCTTGAAAATCCCGCATATGGGCTGGAACGAGCTGAACATCCGCCGCCCGCACCCGGTTCTTGCCGGGCTGCCGGAGGGCGCGCATGCCTATTTCGTCCATTCCTACCAGTTCAAGCCGGCTGACCCTGACACGCTGATCGCGTCCGCCGATTACGGCGGACCCTTCGCCGCGGTGGTCGGGCGCGACAATCTGGTCGGCACCCAGTTCCACCCGGAAAAGAGCCAGGCCACCGGTCTGGCGCTGATCGCCAATTTCCTGCGCTGGAAGGTCTGACGCGATGGCAGAGATCGCCATCGACAAGGTCGATGCGCTGAAGACCGCCGACCTGCATGACCTGTGCGACGCGGCCGACGATGCCATCCGCGCCGGCGGCGGTTTCGGCTGGGTCGAGCCGCCGCCGCGCGACGTGATGGAGCGCTTCTGGAAGGGCGTGCTGGTGGTGCCGGAACGGGTGCTGTTCGTCGCCCGCCTCGACGGGGTGGTGGCTGGATCCGCCCAGCTGGTCAAACCGCCGCGCAACAACGAGGCGCAGGCCCACGCCGCCCAGCTGACCACAAGCTTCGTCGCCCCCTGGGCGCGCGGCCACGGCCTTGCCCGCCGCCTGACGCTGGCGGTGGTGGAGGAGGCGCGCGCCGTTGGCTTCCAGGTGCTGAACCTCGACGTGCGGGTGACGCAGGAGGCGGCCATCGCGCTCTACGAATCGCTCGGCTTCAAGCGCTGGGGCACCCATCCCTTCTATGCGCTGGTGCAGGGCAAGCCGCTTGCCGGACATTTCTACTGCAAAGACCTTCAGCCCGATTCCCAGCCGCCCGCCGAATAACGCCCGACAACCGCCAGCCACGCCATAGGAAGACGCCCGCGATGATCATCTATCCCGCCATCGACCTCAAGGACGGTGCCTGCGTCCGCCTGCTGCGCGGCGAGATGAGCCAGGCCACGGTCTTCAACACCGATCCCGGCGAACAGGCCCGCCTGTTCCAGAGCCAGGGCTTCGAATGGCTGCATCTGGTCGACCTCAACGGCGCCTTCGAAGGCAAGCCGGTGAACGGCGCCGCGGTGGAAAGCATCCTGAAGTCGGTGACCATCCCGGTCCAGCTCGGCGGCGGCATCCGCGATCTGAACACCATCGGCATGTGGCTGGAGAAGGGGATCAGCCGCGTCATCCTGGGCACGGTGGCGTTGCGCGATCCGGAGCTGGTCAAGGCCGCCTGCCGCGAGTTCCCCGGCAAGGTCGCCGTCGGCATCGACGCGCGCGAAGGCTATGTCGCCGTGGCCGGCTGGGCCGAGACCTCCGACATCAAGGCGCTCGATCTGGCGCTGAAGTTCGAGGATTGCGGCGTCGCCGCCATCATCTACACCGACATCAACCGCGACGGCGCCATGGGTGGCGTCAATGTCGAGTCCACCTCCGACCTCGCCTTCCACCTGACCACCCCGGTGATCGCGTCGGGCGGCGTCTCCTCCATCGAGGACCTGAAGGCGCTGAAGTTGGAGGAGGATACCGGGATCGAGGGCGTGATCTGCGGCCGTGCGCTGTATGACGGCCGGATCGATCCGAAAGAGGCGCTGGCCCTGCTCTCCGCCCCCGCCGTCGAGGACGCCGACTGATGCTGAAGATGCGCGTCATCCCCTGCCTGGACGTCAAGGACGGCCGGGTGGTCAAGGGGGTTAACTTCGTCGATCTGGTCGATGCCGGCGATCCGGTGGAACAGGCCCGCGTCTATGATCGCGAGGGGGCCGACGAGCTGACCTTCCTCGACATCACCGCCAGCCACGAGAACCGCGACACCATATTCGACGTGGTGCGGCGGACGGCGGAACAGGTCTTCATGCCGCTGACCGTCGGCGGCGGCGTGCGCACGGTGGACGACATCCGCAAGCTGCTGCTGGCCGGCGCCGACAAGGTGTCGATCAACACGGCGGCGATCCATCGTCCGGAGTTCGTGCGCGAGGGGGCCGAGAAGTTCGGCGCCCAGTGCATCGTCGTCGCCATCGACGCCAAGAAGGTCGCTCCCGGCAAGTGGGAGGTCTTCACCCATGGCGGCCGCAACGCCACCGGCATCGACGCGGTGGAATGGGCCAAGCGGATGGAATCGCTGGGGGCAGGGGAAATCCTGCTGACCTCGATGGACCGCGACGGCACCAAGAGCGGTTTCGACCTGGAGCTGACGCGCACGGTGGCGGACTCGATCCGCATTCCGGTGATCGCGTCGGGCGGCGTCGGTACGCTCGACCATCTGGTGGAGGGCATCCGCGAGGGCCACGCCACCGCCGTGCTCGCCGCCTCGATCTTCCATTTCGGCACCTACACCATCGGTCAGGCCAAGGCGGCGCTGAGTGCAGCCGGCATCCCGGTGCGCCCGGCCAAGGCGGTGGAGACGGCCGCCGCGGAGAAAGCCAATGGGTGAGAAGAAGGCCATCGAGAAAGCCATGGAGAAGGCTGCCGAAAAGGCGCCGGCCCTGCCGTCGGCCGAGATGCTCGACCGGCTGTTCACCACCGTACTGGCCCGCAAGGGGGCGGATCCGGAGACCTCCTACACCGCGAAGCTCTACAGCCGCGGCACGGCCAAGATCGCCCAGAAGGTGGGCGAGGAGGCGGTGGAGGCGATCCTTGAGGCCGTGCGCGGCGACAAGGCGGCGCTGGCCGCGGAATCCGCCGACCTGCTCTATCACCTGCTGGTGCTGTGGGCCGACCTCGGACTGGATCCGGCGGAGGTCTGGAGCAAGCTCGCCCAGCGCGAGGGCACCAGCGGCATCGACGAGAAGAAGTCCCGCAAGGCTTGAGTGGGGCTTGGGCGGGACTCCCCAACAAGAGGACGCATGCGATGGCCAAGAGCTATGACGCCAACAACGTGTTCGCCCGCATCCTGCGAGGCGAAATCCCATGCAAGAAGGTGCATGAGACCGAACACGCGCTCGCCTTCCACGACATCGACCCGCAGGCGCCGACCCATGTGCTGGTGATCCCCAAGGGCGCCTACGTCGACATGGACGACTTCACCGCCAAGGCGTCCGACGCCGAGATTGCCTGCCTGTTCCGCGCGGTGGGCGAGGTCGCCCGCATGGTCGGCGCCGACGGCCCCGGCTACCGCATCCTGTCCAATTGCGGCGAGGCCGCGCATCAGGAAGTGCCCCACCTGCACATCCACCTGTTCGCCGGCCGCGACCTGGGGCGGATGATCGGGAAGGCTTGAGGGCGTTCAACGTTTTGCCCCCACCCTAACCCTCCCCCGCTCTCAGCGGACCTTCGGTCCGCCTGCCGCGTCAGCACAAAGCGGGGCTTTGTGCGAGAGCTGGGCAGGGGAGGGGATAAGTGCTTGTTCGGGAAGGCGGCGGCAGTCCCTCCCCTGCGAAGCGGGGGAGGTTAGGTGGGGGCATTTGAAGCCGACGCCTCTTCAAACAAGACCTACCGCCGCCGCGCCCCCACCCGACGCCGCGTCCCCTTCTTCGGCGGGACCGCATCCAAAATCGCCAGGATCGCCTCGATCCGCTCCTCGTCCAGATCGCCGATGCGTTCCGACAGCCGGTTGGCAAGCTCGGTCGCTCTCGCGCTCAGCCCCGCGGTGTCGACGGTCACGCGGGGATGCGACAGATCCGCCAGCCGTTCCAGCTCCTCCGCCTCGTCCCAAATGATGCCGAAATAGGCGCAGATCTGCCGGACCAGCTGCGGCGATGGCTGGCCGCGCTTGCCATGTTCCAGGGCTGACAGATAGGCGGACGAGATGGACAGGTCGGTCGCCATCTGCTTCAGCGTCACGCCTTTGGCGTCGCGCAGCGACCGGACCCGTTCGCCGAACGGGGTCATGTGGAGTCCCTGACTGTGTGGGACTCAGTCCTTACGGTCGCGCCGCCGTTTGATCAAGACATACAGCGCGCCGTCGCCGCCATCCTTCGGCCGGGCCGGCTGGATCGCCAGCACCATCGGGCGGAGGGCCGGATCCGCCAGCCAGCGGGGGGTCGCCTGACGCAGTACGCCCAGACCGCCGAAACTGCCCTTGCCGGTGATGACCAGAACGCAGCGCCGCCCCTCGTTCCAGGCGCGGTGGACGAAGGCGGCAAGCGCATTGTGCGCCTGGGCCTGGGTCATGCCGTGCAGGTCGATGCGGCCATCGATCTCCAGTTCGCCGCGGCGGAAGCGGTCGCCGGTGCGGCGGTCGATGTTGGCGGTCGAACCCGGCGTCAGCGGCGGATGGCCGGGCCGGGCCGGGCCGGGCGGGGAAGGGTGGCGGCGTGCGGTCGGCGGCGGGGCGAGGCTGGTCGCCACCGGCTCCTCCACCAGATCCGCCATGGTCGCCACTGGTTCCGGCTCAGCCTCGACCATGCGGCCGGGCATCGGTTCGGCGTCGCGCATGGCGAGCCGCCACAGGCGCCGCTCGTCGGGCGTGGGCAGTCGTCTGCGGGTCATCGGCGCGGAACCTTCTGCGGAAACGAAAAGGGCGGTGCCGACGGATAAAGCCCGTCGGCCCGCCCCTGTCAATGTGTGTTGCCGCAACGCGAAAGAAAAGACGTCCCAAGAAAGGATGGCGGCGCCGGTGGCGGTCAGCCGCCCGCCTTCAACGCGTCCAAACGCCCCTTCAACAGGGTGTATTCGGGGTCGCTCGGCTTGAACTGGGTGATCAGCTTGCTCCAATGGGCCTCGGCCTCGTCCTTGCGGCCCGACATCATGGCGTCGAGGCCGAGCAGCCACAGCGCGTCCTTGTTGTCCGGCTCAGCCTTCAGCGCCAGACGCAGGGCGGAGGTCGCCTCTTCCGGCAGCGGCTTCGGCGTCTCGTTGCGCGGCTGGGTCTGCAGCACGGCGTTGGCGTAGGCGACCTGCACGTCGGCCCGCTCCGGCGCCCGCTCGCGCGCCTTGCGGGCGGCGTCCAGCGCCTTGGCAGGCTCGCCCAGCACGCCATAGGAGCGGGCGAGCTTCAGCCAGCCATCGACGTCGGACGGATCGGCGTCCAGCCGGGCGGCGAGGTTGGCGACCATGCCGCGGATCATCTCGTCCTGGCCGGCCATGTTGGGCGGAGCGTTGGGAGCGGCGTTGGGAGCGGCCTGCGGGCCACCCGGCTGACCTTGCGCCGCCTGCTCTTTCTGCTCCGGCGGAAGCGGCTGCGGCGTCACCTTGGCGGGGTCGAGGTTCAGCGCCACCGCGGCCTCGCGGATCTGGTCGCGGACCACCGGCACCCACGGCGCGTCGGCGGGAGATTCCGCCATCAGCGCGCTCCAGCGGTCCAGCGCCCCTTGCTGGTCGCCGGCCTGGAAGCGGGCAAGGGCGGCGAAGAAGCGGGCGCGCGGGTCCTTCGGCTCCTTGGCCAGCACGGCGTCGAAGGCGGCCACCGCCTCTTCCGGGACCATGCCGTCGTTGGCGGAGACCAGCGTCTCGCCGAACAGGCCCTGGATCTCGACATCGTCCTTGTTAAGGGCGACGGCGTGGCGCAGCGCGTCGGCCGCGTCGGCATTGCGGCCCATCTTGGCATAGGCCTGGCCCAGGATCAGCCAGCCCTGCAGATCATTGGGGTTCTCGGCCAACTGGGCCTTCAGCTTGTCCATGGCGGCAAGCACGCTCTTGGGCGGACCGCCGCGCTCCTGCTCCAGATTGCGCGAGGCCAGCGGCTGGGCCGGCAGGTCGGGGCGGCCGACCGAGCCGTAGACCGCAAGCGCGCCGACCGGCAGCACCAGCGCCAGCAGCACCGCCAGCAGGCGACCGCTGCGCGCCGTCTTCGGCGCACCGGCATTGCCGCCCTTCTCGGCGGTCGCCAGCATGCGCCGGGCGATCTCCGCCTTGGCCGCTTCGGCCTGGGCGTCGTTGATCAGTCCGCGCGCCCGGTCGCGTTCCAGCTCGTCCAGCTGGTCGCGATAGACCTCGCGGTCGAACTCCTCGCGGTCGGGGCCGGATCCGGCAGACCGCAGCAGCGGCGGCACCAGCAGCAGCAGAACGGCCGCGGTCAGGACGGCGGCGAAAATCCAGAACAGCATCAGTCGTCTTTCCGCAGCAGGGCGTCCAGCCGCCGCCGCTCATCCGCGCTCAGGGGAGCGGTATCGGCGCCGGCGGCGACACCGCGCCGCCCGCGCAGGAACAGGAAGGTGCCGGCCGCACCCAGCAGCAGCACGGCGAAGGGGCCGATCCACAGCACCAGCGTGGTCGCCTTGAAGGGCGGACGCAGCAGCACATAGTCGCCATAGCGGTCGGTGACGAACTCCATCACCTTGTCGTCGCTGTCGCCGGCCTTCAGCCGGTCGCGCACCAGGACGCGCAGGTCGCGGGCCAGCGGCGCGTTGCTGTCGTCGATTGACTGGTTCTGGCAGACGAGGCAGCGCAGCTCCTGGCTGATGGCGCGGGCGCGAGATTCCAGCGCCGGGTCCTGCAGCACCTCGTCCGGCTGGACGGCCAGGGCGGGCGTGATGGCGGGGGACAAGGCCGACAGCGCCAGCAGGGCGGCGAGAAGGATGCGCTTCATCAGCCCTGCCTCAGATGCTTGACCATGGGGAGGATCTGCTCCTCCACCACCTGCGGGGTCAGCGGGCCGACATGCTTGTAGCGGATGCGGCCCTTGCGGTCGATCAGGTAGCTTTCCGGCACGCCGTAGACGCCCCAGTCGATCGACACCCGGCCGTCCTGGTCGGCGCCGATGGCGGCATAGGGGTTGCCGTTGCGCGACAGCCAGGTCAGCGCGTCCTCCGGCTTGTCCTTGTAGTTGATGCCGTAGACCGTCACCCCCTGCTCCCGCGACAGGCGGGTGATGACGGGATGCTCCGCTTTGCAGGGGATGCACCAGGAGGCGAAGACGTTCACCAGCGTCACGTCGCCGCTCAGCTTGGCCGAGGACAGGCCGGCGGTGGCGGGCTGACCTTGGACCATCTGGCCCGGGATCGCCGGCAGGTCGAAGGTCGGGGCCGGCTTGTCGATCAGGGCCGACGGGATGTCGCGCGGGTCACGCTCGAACCCCAGGTAGAAGGCCACGCCCACCCCGATGAACAGCAGGAAGGGCAGCAGGTACAGAAGGCGGCGCATCGTGTCTTGGTCCTCATTCGGCCGGAAGCGGGGCCGATTTTCCGGCCACCCGGCGGCGTTCGGGCGCGCCGATGCGGAAGCGACGGTCGGTCAGGCTCACCAGCCCGCCCAGCATCATCCCGACGCCGCCGATCCAGATCCACGGCACCAGCGGGTGGTGATAGATGCGGACGATCCAGGCGGTGCCGTTCTGCGTCGGGTCGCCCAGCGCCACGTACAGGTCGGAGAAGACCGTGGTGTGGATGGCCGATTCCGTGGTGGTCATGCGGGTGGTGCTGTAGCTGCGGCGCTCCGGCTCCAGCGTGGCGATGGGCCGGCCGTCCTTCGTCACCGTGAAGATGCCGCGCTCCGCCTTGAAGTTCGGGCCGTTCACCAGCCCGACGCTGTCGAAGTGGAACTCGTAGCCGGCGACGTTGGTCTGGTCGCCCGGCTTCATCGACGTGATTGATTCCGTCTGCCAGGCGGAGGTGCCGGTCATGCCCAGGATCGACAGGCCGATGCTGGCATGGGCGATGGTCATGCCCCAGGCGCTGCGCGGCAGATGCACCGCACGGTTCCAGCTGTTGCGGAACGAGGTGCGGAACAGGGCGATGCGGTCGGCGAACTCCACCAGCGAGCCGACGAAGGCCCAGGCGGCGAGCGCGATACCGACCAGCGCCATCAGCGGCCCGCCGCCCGCCTTGACATAGGCGGTGATGGCGACGGCGATCACCACGGCGACGCCGGCCACCCACAGCCGGGTCAGCGCCGCCCCCAGATCCGCCCGCTTCCACGACAGGTAGGGACCGACCACCATGGCGATCACCACCGGAATGGCGACCGGAACGAAGGTGGCGTTGAAGAAGGGGGCGCCGACCGACACCTTGCCCAGCTTCATGATGTCGAGGAACAGCGGATAGAGCGTGCCGATGAACACCGTCGCCGTCGCGGTGGACAGCAGCAGGTTGTTCAGCACCAGCGCGCCTTCGCGGCTGATCGGTGCGAACAGCCCGCCCGCCTTCAGCGACGGCGCCCGCAGGCTGTAGAGCAGAAGCGAGCCGCCGGTGGCGACCGCCAGCAGCACCAGGATGAAGATGCCGCGCTTGGGATCGACGGCGAAGGCATGGACCGAGGTCAGGATGCCGGAGCGCACCAGGAAGGTGCCCATCAGCGACAGCGAGAAGGTGACGATGGACAGCAGGATGGTCCAGCTCTTCAGCGCGTCACGCTTCTCCACCACGATGGCGGAGTGCAAGAGCGCGGTGCCGGCCAGCCAGGGCATGAAGGAGGCGTTCTCCACCGGGTCCCAATACCACCAGCCGCCCCAGCCCAGCTCGTAATAGGCCCACCAGGAGCCCATGGCGATGCCCATGGTCAGGGTCGACCATGCCGCCAGCGTCCAGGGCCGCACCCAGCGCGCCCAGGCGGGATCGACCCGCCCCTCGATCAACGCGGCGACCGCGAACGAGAAGGCCATGGAGAATCCGACATAGCCGGCATAGAGGAAGGGCGGGTGGAAGGCGAGGCCGGGGTCCTGCAGCAGCGGGTTCAGATCGTTGCCGTCCAGCGGCGCCGGGACCACGCGGATGAAGGGGTTGGAAGTGATCAGGATGAACAGCAGGAAACCGACCCCGATCAGACCCTGGACCGCCAGAACCCGCGCCTTCAGCGTCGGCGGCAGGTTGCGCCCGAACACGGCCACGGCGGCGCCGAAGATCGTCAGCATGACGATCCACAGCATCATCGAGCCCTCGTGGTTGCCCCAGACGCCCGACACCTTGTAGAGCATCGGCTTGGCCGAGTGGCTGTTCTGCACCACGTTCAGCACGCTGAAATCGGACACCACATGCGCCCAGGTCAGGGCGCCATAGGCGATCAGCACCAGCATCATCTGGGCGATGGCCGCGGGCACCGCGACGTTCATCCAGGCGCCGTTGCGGGTGGCGGCGCCGACCAGCGGCGGGACCGACTGCACCAGCGCGACGAACAGCGCCAGCACCAGCGCGTAATGGCCGAGTTCGGGGATCACGGGCCCGCTACTCCTTCTTCGCGGTCTTCGTCGCGGATTCGGCAGGGTTCTTGTAGACGCCGGCCTGCTTCAACGCCTCCGACACCTCCGGCGGCATGTAGTTCTCGTCATGCTTGGCCAGCACCTCGCGCGCGACGAAGACGCCGCCGGTCATCCTGCCCTCCGCCACCACGCCCTGGCCCTCGCGGAACAGGTCGGGCAGCTGGCCGCGATAGCGGACGTCCACCGTGTGGGCGGTATCGGTGACGCGGAAGGCGGTGGTGACGCCGTCCGGCTGCTTCTGCACGCTGCCTTCCTCGACCAGCCCGCCCAGGCGGAAATTGCGGTCGCCCACCTGCTGCGTCTGCAGCTGGCTGGGGCTGTAGAAGAAGACGATGTTGTCCTGGAAGGCGGTCAGCGCCAGGGCGGTCGCCGTGCCCAGCCCGAGAAGGGCGAGGCCCAGCATGTAGAGGCGGCGTTTCTTGCGGGTCATCCTTCGCTCGCTTCCGCCGGCGTTCCGGCGTTCTGATCGGCCGCTTTGCGGCCGGCATTGCGGGTGCGGCGGCGGGCCGGGCGGGCGCTTTCGAGCGCCTTCAGCGTCGCCTCGGCGTTGCGCAGCCCCTTCCAGGTGGCGGCCAGCAGGCCCAGCAGGACCAGAGTGGCGATGCCGTAGGCCGGCCAGACGTAGGCGGCGTACCCGCCCATGTGGAAGAATTCGCTCATCATCCTTACCCCCGCATCCCGTCCGCCACGGCGCCGTCACCGGCGACCGAAAGCCGCAGCGTCTGGATTTTGCGCTGGGCGATCTCGGTGCGCACGCGCAGCATGACGACCGACAGGAAATAGGCGGTGAAGGCGCCGGCCATCACCAGAAGCGGCGTCAGCATGCTGGGGTCGATGCTGGGACCGCCCATGCGTACGACGCTGGCGGGCTGGTGAAGCGTGTTCCACCAGTCGACCGAGAATTTGATGATCGGCACATTGACGATTCCGACCAGCAGCAGGACGTTGCCGGCCTTCATGCCGCGTTGCGGATCGTCGAAGGCGTTCACCAGGGCCATGTAGCCGAGATAGAGGAAGAACAGGATCAGCACGCTGGTCAGCCGCGCGTCCCACACCCACCAGGTGCCCCACATCGGCGCGCCCCACAGCGACCCGGTCACCAGGCAGACGAAGGTGAAGCCGGCGCCGATGGGGGCGGCAGCCTTGGCGAACAGGTCGGCCAGCGGGTGCTTCCACACCAGACCCACGCCGGCGGCGATGGCCATGTTGGTGTAGATGAACATGCTCATCCAGGCGGCGGGCACATGGATGTACATGATCCGCACCGTCTCGCCCTGCTGATAGTCGGGCGGCGAGCTGAACAGGCTGAGCCACAGCCCGAGGATCGTCAGGATCACGGTCGCCCCGGCGCACCATGGCAGCAGCACGGCCGAAAGGCGCAGGAAGCGGGCGGGATTGGCGAAACGATGCATAGAACGATGGCCCCGGTACAGGTGACCTTGGTCAGGCTTGCCGACGATATAAGCGCATGTATGGCGGACTGCGAGGGGTTTCGCCTTGATCTCGGTCAGGAAGATTCGCCATTCATTCGTACTCTTACACCAAGGTATCAGGCGCCTCAGGCCATTGCAGGCGCCTGTTTCACTCCCAGTCAGACGTCGGCGGCAGGGATTTTCATCCCTGTCGGCCGGTGATTTTTATGCGATCAGGCCGCCATGTCCTCCCGCACCGCCGCCCGCATCGCCTCGGCGATCCGGTCGAAATCGCCGAGGCTGACCGGCAGCAGGCCAAAGCGGAAGGGATAGCCCCAGTTCCGCACCCCGGCGGTCAGCTCAAGCTGGCCCAGCAGAGGCAGGATCGGCGCCTCCTCAGCCGGCCACCAGGACACGTCGCGCCGGAAGGGGACGAAGCCGCCGCCCATGTCGAACTGGTAGGGCTCGCCCGGCAGGACGGTGCCGATCGCGGTGAAGGATTTCAGCCCGTCCGCTGCGCCGAATTTGTCGGTGGGGGAGTAGTAGACCACCCGGTCGCCCGGCCGGATCCGCCGCAGCGGGGCCGCCTTGCCGTGGCAGACCTGCATGAACCCGCCGGCGCGGCCGCGCCGCACGTGCTCGGCGCTGGCGACTGCGATCCAGGCACCGGTCCGCGTGCTGCCGCTGCTCACGACCGCACCTGTTCGGCCTTGGCTTCGTGCTGGTTGGCTTCCTCACCCTGGTTGGGGGCGAACACGCGCAGGCGATGGCCGTCGGGGTCCTGTGCAACGAAGGTATGACCGAAATCCATCGCCGTCGGCGGCTGAAGGATCGTCAATCCACGGGTGCTCCAGTCGGCGTGCAGCTCGCGCACCGTAGCCTCGTCGGCGACGGTGAAGGCGATCTCGCCACCGCCGGGCGTGGTCGCAGCCGGCTCCACCGTGTGGCGCGACCACAGGCCCAGCATCAGCCCATCACCCGCCTTGAACATGGCGAAGGTGGGCGAGGCTTCCACCGCCGGCCGGCCCAGCAGGTCGGCATAGAAGGCGGCGCTGGCGGCCGGGCTGTCGACGTAGAGCAGGACGAAATCGAGGGCGAGGGCGGCGGTGTTGGTGGCGGTCTGGGTCGCGGTCATGGTCGGCTCCGGTCTTGAAGGATTGGGGTGGGGCGGTCGGTTCGGTTCGTTCCGTTCCGTTCGTCGCCCTCACCGGCAAAGCCAAGACTAAGCCAACATGCTGACAGTTTCCGTCAGCATCCCGTCAGCCCCATCCACCCATCATTGCGGGATGCCCTCCGCTGCGCGCCACTCCTTCAGCATCGCCTGTCGGCGGCGGGGATAGCGGGTCTCGCTGGTGGTCAGCGCCAGGATGCGGTCGGTGCGGAAATGGCGGAAGGACTGGCGCAGCTCGCACCATGCCACCATTACCCGCACCCGGTCGAAGAAGCCCAACGCGAACGGCCAGACGATGCGCCGGCTTTCCGACCCGTCGCGGTCGCGATAGGCGATCTCCAGCTTGCGCTCCGCCCGGATGGCGCTGCGGATGGTCGCCAGTTCGGCATCGCCGGCTGGGATCGGTTCGCCCGGACCCACCAGCAGGGCGGAGCCGTCCAGCCCCTCCCGTTTGTCCGGCGGCAGCACCGCGGCGATCTTGGCGAGCGCGTTGCGCGCCGCCCCGCCCAGCCGGCTGTCGCCGCGGTCCACCACCCAGCGGGAGCCCAGCACCAGCGCCTCGACCTCCTCCTCGGTAAACATCAGCGGCGGCAGCAGGAAGCCGGCGCGCAGCAGATAGCCGACACCCGGTTCCCCCTCGATCATCGCGCCCTGCGCCTGCAGGGTGGCGATGTCGCGATAGAGCGTGCGCAGGCTGACCCCCAGTTCGCCGGCAAGCGACTTGCCGCTGACCGGCTGGCGATGCCGCCGCAGAACCTGCATCAAATCGAGGAGACGTTCGGCGCGCGACATGGAGAACTGCGGAGAGAGGAAGGGGGGCTCATAATGACAAGGGGCGCTCCCCGATGGGAAGCGCCCCTGTTCATGGCAGGTCTCGCCCGGCGGTTGCCGGGCGTTCCGGACCCTATCGACGGATCACTCCGCCTTCTTGGTCAGGTCCTCGCCGGTGGTCTGGTCGACCTGCTTCATCGACAGCTTGACCTTGCCGCGGTCGTCGAAGCCGATGACCTTGACCTTCACCGAGTCACCCTGCGACACGACGTCCGACACCTTGCCGACGCGCTGCTGCGCCAGTTCGGAGATGTGGACGAGACCGTCGCGCGAGCCCAGGAAGTTCACGAAGGCGCCGAAATCGACGACCTTCACAACCTTGCCGGTGTAGACGACGTTCATCTCCGGCTCGGCGACGATGCCCTTGATCCACTCGATGGCGGCGTCCGACTTCTTCTGGTCGACGGCCGAAACCTTGACGGTGCCGTCGTCGTCGATGTCGATCTTGGCGCCGGTCTGCTCCACGATTTCGCGGATCACCTTGCCGCCGGAGCCGATCACGTCGCGGATCTTCTCCTTCGGGATGTTGATGACGGTGATGCGCGGGGCGTTCTCGTTGACGCCTTCGCGGGCGCCGGTCAGCGCCTTGGCCATCTCGCCCAGGATGTGCAGGCGGCCGTCCTTGGCCTGGCCCAGCGCGATCTTCATGATCTCCTCGGTGATCGAGGTGATCTTGATGTCCATCTGCAGCGCGGTGACACCGACCTCGGTGCCGGCGACCTTGAAGTCCATGTCGCCCAGGTGATCTTCGTCACCCAGGATGTCCGACAGGACGGCGAAGCCGCTGTCTTCCTTGATCAGGCCCATGGCGATGCCGGCGACCGGACGGGCCAGCGGCGCGCCGGCGTCCATCAGCGACAGCGAGGTGCCGCAGACGGTGGCCATCGAGGAGGAGCCGTTGGACTCCGTGACTTCCGACACGACGCGCAGCGTGTAGGGGAAATCTTCCTTCTTCGGCAGCAGCGGGTGGATCGCGCGCCAAGCCAGCTTGCCGTGGCCGATCTCGCGGCGGCCCGGGCTGCCCATGCGCCCGGCTTCACCCACCGAGTACGGGGGGAAGTTGTAGTGCAGCATGAAGTGCTCGCGGTACTCGCCTTCGAGCGCGTCGATGATCTGCTCGTCCTGGCTGGTGCCCAGCGTGGTGACGACCAGCGCCTGGGTCTCGCCGCGGGTGAACAGGGCCGAACCGTGGGCGCGCGGCAGGATGCCGACTTCCGACACGATCGGGCGCACGGTCTTGGTGTCGCGGCCGTCGATGCGGCGGCCGGTCTTCAGGACGGCGCCGCGCAGGATGTCGGCCTCAAGCTCCTTGAACTCGAAACCGATCGACTGGGCGTCGAATTCCTCGGCCAGCGTCTCGAGCGCCTTCGCCTTGGCGGCGCCGACCTTCTCATAACGGCTCTGCTTCACGGTCTCGGTGTAGGCGGCCTCGACGTCCGGCCCGACGGTCTCGCGCAGGCGGGCCTTCAGGGCCTTGCGGTCATAGGCCGGCTCCGGCAGGTCCCACGGGTCCTTGGCGGCTTCCTCGGCCAGGTCGATGATCATGTTGATCACCGGCTGGAAGTTGGTGTGGCCGAACATGACGGCGCCCAGCATGACCTCTTCGGTCAGCTCCTTGGCTTCCGATTCGACCATCAGCACGCCTTCGACGGTGCCGGCGACGACCAGATCCAGGTCGCTGTCCTCGACCTCGTCCATGGTCGGGTTCAGGATGTACTGGCCGTTCTTGTAGCCGACGCGAGCGGCGCCGATCGGACCCAGGAACGGGATGCCGGAGATCGTCAGGGCGGCCGAGGCGCCGACCATCGCCACGATGTCCGGATCATTCTCCAGATCATGGCTCAGCACGGTGCAGACGACCTGCGTCTCATTGCGGAAGCCATCGGCGAACAGCGGACGGATCGGACGGTCGATCAGGCGGCTGACCAGCGTTTCCTTCTCGGTCGGACGGCCTTCGCGCTTGAAGAAGCCGCCGGGAATCTTGCCGGCCGCGAACGCCTTTTCCTGGTAATTGACGGTCAGCGGGAAGAAATCGACGCCCGGCTTCGGCGCCTTGGCGGCGACGGCGGTGCACAGGACGGTGGTGTCACCATAGGTGACCAGAACCGCGCCGTTGGCCTGACGGGCGATCTTGCCCGTTTCCAGGACCAGCTTGCGCCCGCCCCATTCGATTTCTTTGCGATGAACAGTGAACATGGATTCTTTCCTTCCATCCGACACCCTGCAACGGCCGGATTGCCGCCCAAGGCCGGGGCCATCGGTCGTAGGACCCCGCGAGAAAACTGGAGAGGTGGTGTTCGACAACAGGACTAAACGAATCAAGATAGAAGTGTCGTGGATGCAAAAAAGGCCGGTCCCCGAATAATCGGGCCGGCCTGTCCGTCACGAAACGCTCAAGATCGAGTTTCTATTGCCAATAACCAATGAGGTGTTCCGGAACGATACAGGGAAAAGGCAGCTTCGATGGTCCGCTGGACTGGGCGGGAAACCCCCGGCCGGTGGCCGGCCAGGGGAACCCGAACCCGTCAGCGGGACAGCGCGCCTGATTAGCGGCGCAGGCCCAGACGCTCGATCAGAGCGGCGTAGCGCGACTGATCCTTCTTCTTCAGGTAGTCGAGCAGACGGCGGCGCTGACCGACCATCACCAGCAGACCACGGCGGGAGTGGAAGTCCTTCTTGTGGCCCTTCAGGTGATCCGTCAGGTTGCTGATGCGCTCCGTCAGGATCGACACCTGGACCTCGGGCGAACCGGTGTCGTTGGTGCCGCGGGAAAATTCCTTGATCAGCTCTTGCTTGCGCTCGGGCGTAATCGACATCGGGGTCTCCTAAATCACGTGAGGTTGAGTACGCGCACCGGACGGACCTCCGCCCCCTCGACACGGGCCAACGCAACCGGCGTTCCGCCGAAAAGCGCAATGACGGTGCCATCCCCACCGTCAGCACCCTGAACCGCCATCAGGCGTTCACGATCCTGCCGGGTGAGGAGAGCGACCGTCTGGCCGTGCCTCAGTCGGTGCGCTTCCGCTTCCGTCAGGGCCAGCGCCGGGATGTCGTCCAGCGCGGTCTCGATCGGCAACAGAAGTCGTTCGACGGCCGCACCTTGCTCCATGGCGGCCAGTTCGTCCAGGGAAATCGCGCGGTCCAGCGTGAAGGACCCGACGCGCAAACGGCGCAGAAGCCCGACATGGCCGACCGTGCCAAGCGCTTCCGACAGGTCGCGGGCGAGCGAGCGGACATAGGTGCCCTTGCCGCAATCGACCTCGAACACCGCATGGTCGGCGTCCGGTTCCTCGACCAGCTCGAAGCGGTCGATGCGCACGGTGCGGGCGGCCAGATCGACCGCGTCGCCTTCGCGCGCGATGTCATAGGCACGCTCGCCGTCGATCTTGATGGCGCAGAACTGCGGCGGCACCTGCTGGATCTCGCCCAGGAAGGCGGGCAGGGCGGCGCGGATCTGCTCGGTCGTCGGCCGGTGGTCGGAGCGGTCGATCACCGCGCCTTCGCGGTCGTCGGTGGTGGTGCGCTCGCCCCAACGGATGGAGAAGCGGTAGGTCTTGGCGCCGTCCATGGCATAGGAGACGGTCTTGGTCGCCTCGCCCAGCGCGATCGGCAGGATACCGGTCGCCAGCGGGTCCAGCGTGCCGCCATGCCCGGCCTTCTCGGCGTTCAGCAGGCGGCGCACCTTCGAAAGCGCCTGGGTGGAGGTCATGCCTTCCGGCTTGTCCAGCACGATCCAGCCATGGATCGGCGTACCCTTGCGCTTACGAGCCACGACGGCCGCCCCGGCTCTCGTCCCCGCCTTCGCCCTCGCCCTTATCCTCGCCTTTATCCTCATCGTCGAGCATGGCGTGGTCGTCTTCGTCGAGGTCGTCGTCCTCGTCCGTCTCGTCCGGGCCGAGATCGTCGCCGTCCTCATCCCAGGAGTCGTCCTCGTCCTCATCCTCGTCATGGTCGTCGTCGCCGTTGACGCGACCCAGCGGATGGCCGCTCAGGTCGCGGGCGACCTCCGGGCTGTGCAGGATGCTGTCGATGCGGTGGGCGTAGTCGAAGGAGGTGTCGCCTTCGAAGCTCAGCGTCGGGGCATGGCGCAGGTTGACCATGCGCGCGACCTGCCCGCGCAGGAAGGCGGCCGCCCGCTTCAGGGCGACCTGGGCCTCCTCCATCCGCTCGCCGCCCAACGTCGAATAGAAGACAGTGGCGTTCGACAGGTCGGGGCTGATCCGCACCTCGGTGACCGTGACGTTCAGCGAGGCCAGCTCCGGATCGTGGAAGTCCCCGCGGCGGAACAGGTCGGCGAGGGCGTGGCGCACCTCCTCGCCGACGCGCAGTTGCCGTTGGGACGGGGGCTTGCCGGCGATGAACGCGCCGCGCTTCTTGCTGGCCATGGTACGTGTCTTTCGTCGATGTCTCTTGCCGGGCTGCTTCAGCTCACCGGCCGATCACACACATATGGGCGTCGTCAGTTTCCCACCCCAGCCATCTCCGCCGGGCGGAAGCAGGGCGTTGGCGATCACCCCAATATAGGAACAGGGCGCAGGACTGATCCCGCGCCCTTCAAAGCGAAGAAGGTCGCCCGGCCCGCTCCGGTGAAAACACCGGAAGGGGCCGGGCGGGCCGTCGGTCTTACAGCTCGCGGGCGATTTCCTCGATCTCGAAGGCTTCGATCTGATCGCCGGCCTGGATGTTGTCGTAGTTCTCGAAGGCCATGCCGCACTCGTAACCCTCGCGCACTTCCTTGACTTCGTCCTTGAAGCGCTTGAGCGTCTTGAGCGTGCCTTCGTGAATGACGACGTTGTCGCGCAGCAGGCGGACGCCGGCGCCGCGCTTGACGGTGCCCTGCGTGACCATACAACCGGCGACCTTGCCGACCTTCGTGATGTTGAACACCTCGCGGATGGTCGCGTAGCCGATGAAGCGTTCCCGCAGCGTCGGAGACAAGAGACCGGTCAGCGCCGCCTTCACGTCGTCGATCACGTTGTAGATGATCGAGTAGTAGCGGATTTCGACGCCGTCGCGCTTGGCGAGGTCGCGTGCCTGCGGGTTGGCGCGGACGTTGAAGCCGATGATCATCGCGTTGGACGCATTCGCCAGCGTGATGTCGGACTCGTTGATCGCACCGACCGAGTTGTGCAGGACGCGGACCTTGACCTCGGTGTTCTCGGCCGTGAGCTTCTCCAGCGAGCTGGCGATGGCTTCGATCGAGCCCTGCACGTCGCCCTTGATGACGACCGGCAGTTCCTTGGCCTCGCCGGCCTGGATGCGGCTGAACATGTCCTGCAGCGAACCGCGGGCGGAGGCCGCAACCACCGCTTCGCGCTTCTTGCGCTGGCGGAACTCGGCGATCTCGCGGGCACGGGCTTCGGACTCGACGACGGTGAAGTCGTCGCCGGCCATCGGCGTGCCGTTCAGGCCCAGGACCTCGACCGGGACGGCCGGGGCCGCCTCGTTGACGTTCTGGCCGCGGTCGTTGATGAGGGCGCGGACGCGGCCCCATTCGGCGCCGGTCACGAACACGTCGCCGACCTTCAGCGTACCACGCTGGACCAGCACGGTGGCGACCGAACCACGGCCACGCTCCAGCTTCGCCTCGATGACGACGCCTTCGGCGGCGCGCTCGGGGTTAGCCCGCAGTTCCAGGATTTCAGCCTGGAGGAGGATGGCCTCTTCCAGCTTGTGCAGGTTCAGCTTCGCCTTGGCCGACACCTCGACGTCGAGCACGTCGCCACCCATCTCCTCGACCACCAGCTCGTGCTGGAGCAGTTCCTGGCGGACACGCTCCGGACGGGCGTCCGGCAGGTCGCACTTGTTGATGGCGACGATGATCGGAACCTTGGCCGCCTTGGCGTGGCGGATGGCCTCGATCGTCTGCGGCATGACGCCGTCGTTCGCGGCGACCACCAGCACGACCACGTCGGTGACGTTGGCGCCGCGGGCACGCATCTCGGTGAAGGCGGCGTGACCCGGCGTGTCGATGAAGGTGATGCGCGAACCCGACTCCAGCTGCACCTGATAGGCACCGATGTGCTGGGTGATGCCGCCGGCCTCGCCCGACACCACGTCGGTCTGGCGCAGCGCGTCGAGCAGCGAGGTCTTACCGTGGTCGACGTGGCCCATGATGGTGACGACCGGCGGACGCGGCACCAGGATGGCGCCCTCTTCCTCGGTGGCACGCAGGCCGATTTCGACGTCGGACTCCGACACGCGGCGGACGCGGTGGCCGAACTCGGTGATGACCAGCTCGGCGGTGTCGGCGTCGATGGTCTGGTTGATGGTCGCCATCACGCCCATGCGCATCAGCGCCTTGATGACGTCGGCGCCACGCTCGGCCATGCGGTTGGCCAGCTCCTGGACGGTGATGACCTCCGGCAGGACGACGTCGCGGGTGACCTTCGCGGTCTCCTGACGGCTCATCTGCCGCAGGCGCTCACGTTCGCGGGCACGGCGGACGGCGGCCAGAGACCGGGTGCGGTCGCCGCCGTCATCGCTGAGCGCCTGCGAGACGGTCAGCTTGGTGCCCTTGCGGCGGTCGGCGCCGGCGGGAGCCTTGGCGGCGGGACGGGCGGGAGCGGCCTTGGCCGGAGCGCCGCCACGACCGCCCTTGCGGCGGTTGTCGTCCTCTTCCTCGACGGCGCGGGGGGCCGGAGCACCGGCACCGGGCAGCGTGCGGCCGGGAGCAGCATCGGCGGCGGGACGGCCGGCGGCACCACCGGGGCGCTGGTCGCCGGCCGGACGGGCACCGGCCGGACGCGCGCCGTCACGGCCCGCACCGTCGCGGGCGCCATCGCGGCGGGGCGCCGGTTCGGCGTCGCGACGCTTGGCGTCCTCGGCTTCCTTGCGCTTGGCCTCTTCCTCCTTGCGGCGGCGTTCGGCCTCTTCGGCGACCTTGCGGTCCGCTTCCTGGATGGCGCGCATCTCGTCCAGCTCGCGCTGGCGCAAGGTCTCGGCATCCAGAATGATCGGCGGCATTTCCGGCGCAGCCTGGGCCGGGGCTTCCGCGGCGGCCGGAGCGGCGGCTTCGGACGGGGCGGCCGGAGCGGCTTCAGGCTCTTCGGCGGCGCGGGCGGCGGCCTCGGCGGCGCGCGCTTCGGCGCGGACCGCTTCTTCCTCGGCCTCGATCCGGCGCTGCTCTTCGAACGCAGCGGCGCCACGAAGCGCACGCAAGCGCGATTCCAGCTCCTCGCGGGTCAGCTGGCGCCCGGCAGGGGCACCGCCGCCGCGGGGCCGTTGGCCCTGCGCACCGCGCATGGGCAGGCCCTGGGCAGCTTGACGCGCGGCGGCGCCGCCGTCGGCGACGCCGGGCACGGCGCCCTTTTCAACATGACGCTTGCGCTTGACCTCTACGGTCACCGCTTTTGACCGGCCATGGGAGAAGCTCTGCCGGACCTGGGTCTCGACCGGCTTCTTCGACTCCAGCTTTCCTTTGCTGGCGCCGGTTAGGTGCAAGACTTTCTTCTGGTCCTGGTCGTTGCTGTCGGTCATCGGTTCCCGAATGGTCAGACGTTACATCGCAGGCCGGCCGGCCGAATCGCCGACTCCCAAGCCCTTATCAGAATCCTGGTGCGCATCCCGGTCCCCTTGGGGACCTTTCAGGTCCAGGTGCCCCCGGGGACCTTTCAGCCCCCTCAGGCGTGCCGCTTCGCGGACCAGCCCAGCGGCCAGCCTGCCTCGCGCCACCACGGCATGCACCGCATGATCGCGTCCCAGCGCCGCGGCCAAGGCCGAGGACTCGAACAGATCGATCACCGGCAGCGACGGCGCGAGCGCCGTCACCTTGCCGCGCTGGTCCAGCGAGCCGTCCGCGGCTTCGACCAGCAGGGCCGGCGGGGGACCCGCACGGCCGACCTGGTTGGCCCTCAACGCCTCGCGCACCTTTTCGTATCCTGCCAGGACGTGACCGGCACGGCGGGCAAGGCCCAACGCGTGCAGACAACGCCGTTCCAGCAGCCGTTCCAGCCTTTCGGCCAGATCGGGCGGTACTTTCACCGCCCGGCGGGCCGCCTTGGCAAAAACGGATTTCCCCATGGCTTTCGCCAGGGCATCCCTGTCGGCCGTGACCCAAAGGCCGCGGCCGGGCAGACGTTCCTCCAGGTCCGGCACCACCTCGCCGTCGGGGCCGATCACGAAGCGGATCATGCCCTCTTTCGGCCCGACCGTACCCGACGCGATGCAGCGGCGCAGAGGCCCCTTCTCGTCGTCGGCCGGCAGGCGGTCCGTCCCGGCACCGTCATCCGGTGCCAATTCCTGATCCGGCACCGCATCCGCGGCGGCGGTCGGTGTCCGTTCGTCGTTCCGTTCGGTCATCCGATCGTCATCCGCTCGCGCGGTCCCGAATAATCGTTCCTGTCGGGCGCAGTTCCAACCGGCATTGCTGCCGGTCAGGCCTGCGCGCCCTGACCACCGGCGCTGCCATCTGCCGCAGGGGCCGTGGCGGCGCCGTCCTGTTCCTCACCCTCGAACCAGTGGGCGCGCGCGGCCATGATGATCGCGTTCGCTTCCTCTTCGGTGGGAGCGTCCTTGGCGCCGTCCTTGCTCAGGATCTCGACCAGCTCGTCGCCGGCCAGATCGGCCAGGTCGTCCAGCGTCTTCACGCCGTTCTCGCCCAGCTTCACCAGCTGCGTGGCGGTGAAGCCGGTCAGCTCGGCGACGATGTCCTCGACGCCCAGTTCCAGGCGACGCTCGTTGGCCTGCTCGTCCTGCACTTCCAGGAAGGCGAGGGCGCGCTGCTTCAGCTCGTCGGCGACCGACTCGTCGAAGCCTTCGATCTCGGCCAGTTCCTCGGTCTCGACGAAGGCGATCTCCTCGACGGAGGTGAAGCCTTCGGCGACCAGAAGGTGGGCAATCACGTCGTCGACGTCCAGGGCCTGCATGAACAGGGCGGAGCGGTTGTGGATTTCTTCCGACCGGCGCTCCGACTCTTCCTGTTCGGTCAGGATGTCGATGTCCCAGCCGGTCAGCATCGAGGCGAGGCGCACATTCTGGCCGCGGCGACCGATGGCCAGCGACAGCTGATCGTCGGGCACCACCACCTCGATGCGGCGGTTGTCGTCGTCGAGCACGACCTTGGCGACCTCGGCCGGGGCGAGCGCGTTGACGACGAAGGTCGCCGCCTCGCCCGACCACGGGATGATGTCGATCTTCTCGCCCTGCAACTCGCCGACGACCGCCTGGACGCGGCTGCCGCGCATGCCGACGCAGGCGCCGACCGGGTCGATGGAGCTGTCGTTGCTGTGCACGGCGATCTTGGCGCGCGACCCCGGATCACGGGCGACCGCCCGGATCTCGATGATGCCGTCGTAGATCTCCGGCACTTCCTGGGCGAACAGCTTCGCCATGAACATGGGATGCGTGCGCGACAGGAAGATCTGCGGCCCGCGCGGTTCCTCGCGGACGTCGAAGATATAGGCGCGGACGCGGTCGCCGTTCTTGAAATGCTCGCGCGGCAGCAGTTCGTCGCGGCGCAGGATCGCTTCGGCGCGGCCCAGGTCGACGGTGACGTTGCCGTATTCGACGCGCTTGACCAGACCGTTGACGATCTCGCCGTTGCGGTCCTTGTACTCGTTGAACTGGCGCTTGCGCTCGGCGTCGCGCACCTTCTGCACGATCACCTGCTTGGCGGTCTGGGCGGCGATGCGGCCGAAATCGATCGGCGGCAGCGGGTCGACCAGGAAGTCGCCGATCTTGGCGCCGGGCTTGCGGCGCTGGGCGTAGGGCAGGGTGACCTGCGTCGCCTCGTTCTCCACCGCCTCGACCACCTCCAGGTGACGGGTCAGATGGATGTCGCCGGTCTTGCGATCGATGCGGGCGCGGATGTCGTGCTCGTGGCCGTACTTGGAGCGGCCGGCCTTCTGAATCGCCTGCTCCATCGCCTCCAGGACTTCGTCCCGGTCGATGTTCTTTTCGCGGGCGACCGCGTCAGCGACTTGCAGCAGTTCCATCCGTTACACTTCCTGAGTCGGTCTTGTGTGATGCCGGTCTTGCGTGATGTCCGGTCGGGTCGGCGGGGTGGGGGCAGGCAATCCAGGCTAGGCAGTCCGATGGCGCGTCCTGATGGACGGGTCCGTCAGTTCTGCAGGCCCTCCTGCTGCTCCTGGCTGGCGCGGATCAGCTCGTCCGTCAGCACCAGCTTGGCGCGCAGGATATTGTCGAACTCCAGCCGGGCGGCTCCCTGTTCGGTGTCGATGCACACGAGGCCGTCCTCGACGCCCTTCAGCATGCCTTTGAAGCGCTTGCGGCCGTCGATGGCCATGCGGCTTTCCAGCCGGGCTTCGAAGCCGGCGAAGCGCTCGAAATCCTTGAGCCGGGTCAGCGGCCGGTCGATGCCGGGCGAGCTGACTTCCAGCGTGTAAGCCTCGCGGATCGGGTCTTCCACGTCCAGCAGGGCCGAAACGGAACGGCTGATGTCGGCACAATCCTCGACGGTCATGGGCGCGCCGTCGGCGCGCTCCGCCATGATCTGGAGGATCGCCCGCTGGCCGCCGGAGATCTGTACGCGCACGACCTCATAGCCCATGGCTTCGACCGACGGCGTGATGATCTGTTCGATGCGACCTGTAGCGTCCATTCCACCCAACCCAAAGCCTGCGGCCGGGATCGAACCGGACGAGGTTTCCACAACAGAAGGTTCAACAAGCGCGTGCTTCCACACGCTCATAAAAAAATAAGTGGGCAAAAGCCCACCCGCAAAGCGTCTCGCCGGCCGGGTTGCCCGGGCCGCCGATCCGTATGGGTTCTCAGCGGTGAATATAGTCATTCCGTCCGATGCCGCAAGCCTTTTCCGGTCCGATCGCCGTGCTCGGCCGGAATCTCAAGCGGAACGGGTATGCGTCAGCCCCGCGGGCGGCGGACGAACCGCATGAAGACCGGCTTGCGGCCGGCGGCGATGGCCTTCTCCTCATAGCGGGTGGCGGGCCAGTCGTCGGGGCGGATGCGCCAGTCCGACGGGCGGCGCGCCGTCCACTCGAAATCGGGATGATTGACCGTGTGTTCAAGCATCCAGCGCACCAGACCCATGTCGTCGCTGGCCAGACGCAGCTCTGCGCCGTCCTTCAGCACGCGGGCGAGCCGCGGCAGGTTCTCCGGCCCGATGAAGCGGCGGTCGGCATGGCGCTTCTTCGGCCAGGGGTCGGCGAACAACACGAAGGCGCGGCCGATGGAGGCGTCAGGCAGGGCGTCCAGCAGCGGCCGGGCGTCGTCGGGCTGGATGCGTACATTCCGCAGATCGTCGTCATCGACCATGCCCAGCAGGCCGGCGATGCCGTTGAGGAAGGGTTCCGCGCCGATGAAGCCGACATCCGGATGGTGCCCGGCCTGCCAGGCGAGGTGATGGCCCATGCCGAACCCGACCTCCAGCCAGACCTCCCGTTTCGGGCTGTCGAACAGGCCGGCGGGGTTCAGCCTGTCGCCGGGCTGCGGCAGCGTGATCTGGAGCTGCGGCAGCAGAACGTCGATCAGTTCCGTCCGGCGCTTGCGCAACGGCCGGCCCTTGCGGCGCCCGAACAGGCGGTTGGAGCTTTCGGCGAGGGGGCCGGAGGTGCTGTCGTCGGTCATATCGGAACGCTGTATCGGGAAAAGGGATGGGCCTCAAAAGAAAGCAGGGGCCGTTGCCAGCCCCTGCCGTCCATCCGCCTTGCGGCGGGTCCTATGGTGCGAACGCGCTTTTACAGGAAGGCGCTGCGCAGGTCGCCGACCAGATCGGTCTTCTCCCACGAGAAGCCGCCGTCCACCTCCGGCTCGCGGCCGAAATGGCCATAGGCGGCGGTGCGGGCGTAGATCGGCTTGTTCAGTCCCAGATGCGTGCGGATGCCGCGCGGGGACAGGTCCACCAGCTGCTGCAGCACATCGGACAGGCGATCCTCGTCGACGTTGCCGGTGCCGTGGGTGTCGACATAGACCGACAGCGGCTTCGACACGCCGATGGCGTAGGAGACCTGGATCGTGCACTTCTCCGCCAGTTCCGCGGCGACGACGTTCTTGGCGAGGTAGCGGGCGGCGTAGGCGGCCGAGCGGTCGACCTTCGTCGGATCCTTGCCGGAGAAGGCGCCGCCGCCGTGCGGGGCCGCACCGCCGTAGGTGTCGACGATGATCTTGCGGCCGGTCAGGCCGGCGTCACCGTCCGGGCCGCCGATGACGAAGCGGCCGGTCGGATTGACGTACAGGTGCTTCGGGTCGCACATCCAGCCTTCCGGCAGGCAGTTGACGATGTGCGGCAGGACGATCTCGCGCACGGCGTCCTGGTCCAGCCCCTCGGCATGCTGGGTCGACAGCACGATGGCGGTGGCGCGGGTCGGGCGGCCGTCGACGTACTGCAGGGTGACCTGGCTCTTGGCGTCCGGGCCCAGCTGCGGGGCGGCGCCGGAATGGCGCGCCTCGGCCAGCGACTTCAGGATGGCATGGCTGTAGTAGATCGGGGCCGGCATCAGCGCCGGGGTCTCCCGGCAGGCATAGCCGAACATGATGCCCTGGTCGCCGGCACCCTCGTCCTTGTTGCCCGCGGCGTCGACGCCCACGGCGATGTCGGCGGACTGGGAGTGGACGAAGCACTTGACGTCCATCTTCTCCCAATGGAAGCCGTCCTGCTCGTAACCGATGTCCTTCACCGCGGCGCGGGCGACTTCGACCAGCTGGTCGGCCTTGATGCTGTCGGGGCCGCGAACTTCGCCGGCCAGAACAACCTGATTGGTGGTCGCGAGCGTCTCGACGGCCACGCGTGCCTGCGGGTCGTGCGAAAGATAAAGATCGACGATGGCGTCGGAAATGCGGTCGCAGACCTTGTCGGGATGACCTTCCGACACGGACTCGCTGGTGAAGACGTAGTTCAGCTTTGCCACGGGAAACCTCGGCATTCGGCGGCACGCTATTTCATGAGCCGAAACGGCAGACCGGTACAGCGGCCGCAGACACCGATCCAAAACGGGTTGTGACAAGGAATTCAGCCGGGGTCAAGAAATCTACCGGCGGTAGGGCCCCGGACCGATTACCGCAGGCGCCGCACGAAGGGGGAGCACGGTCGAGCCCGTGCCATCCCCGTTCGGTGGGTATCACATGCCGTGTGGCAACCGGCAGGAGGTACTTGACGACGTTACTCGGCGGCTTCCGCAACGGCGGCGCTGGCCACGGCCTTGGTCAGTTCGAACAGGCGCTTGCGCACCGACGGATCGCTGATCTTGTAGTAGGCGCGGACCAGTTCCAGCGTCTCGCGCTTGGCCATCGGATCGGGCTCGTAGGTGCTGGCGGAGCGCTCTTCGGTCGCACCGGACTCGTCCTCGTCGTCGACGCGGGCGGCAGCCGCTTCGGCCGGCATGTCGTCGAAGAAGAAGGAGACCGGCACATCCAGGACGCGGCTGAGATCGAACAGACGCGACGCGCCGATGCGGTTGGCGCCGCGCTCGTACTTCTGCACCTGCTGGAAGGTCAGGCCGATCGCCTCGCCGAGTTTCTCCTGGCTCATGCCGAGAAGCGTGCGGCGAAGACGGACGCGGGATCCGACATGGACATCGATGGGATTCGGCTTTCCGGTCTTCGGACGGCCGGCACCCGCACGGCGCCCGCGCGGCGCCCCAGTTTCAGTCTGCATCTCGTTTATCCCTGTAACGGTTGTGCAACCTAGTTACGACATATCCACGTATGCAGTCAAGCCCGCTCCGGTCAAGCCGGTTACACGAAATTGTTCTGCCTGTGGCGGGCGTATTGCCCGTAATGCTGCGTCACCGGTGATATCGCGAGGCCAGAGCCGCCAGAAAACAGCCTAGAAGCACTATGCCGAAAATCCAGTCTCCCATACGGGCATAGGCTGTGACGCCGTCAGGCGCTTCCGGCAACGTGGTATCGATGAAGCCCCGCTCACCCAGACCGAGCAATTGTTGCACACGACCGTAGGAGTCCACCACCCCGGATATTCCCGTATTCGCCACCCGCACGAGCGGCAGTCCTTCCTCCACGGCACGGACCTGATTGATCGCAAAATGCTGGTGCGGACCGGCGGTGCGGCCGTACCAGGCGTCGTTGGTCAAGTTGAGCAGCCAGTGCGGCCGGTCCGCGGTGTCGACCACGGCGCCGGGGAAGATGCTCTCATAGCAGATCAGCGGGCTGAAGGAGGGCAGGCCGGCCACACGACCTTCCAGGTCCAAGGTGCGCGGACCGGGGCCGGCCGAGAACTCCGCCCCGTTGCCGGCGATGGCACCGACGGGCAGCCATTGCCGCAGCGGCATGTACTCGCCGAAGGGCACAAGGTGGAACTTGTCGTAGTCGGCGACTGCCGCACCGCTGCCGTCCACCGCCACCATGCCGTTGAAATAACGACGCTCGCCGTCCGCACCGACCGTCGTGCGCGGCGCCCCGGTGATCAGCAGACCGCCCGGCGGGATGACGGAGGCCATCGCCTGGCGCACCCGCGCATCCTCCTCGACGAAGAAGGGGACGGCGGTTTCCGGCCAGATGATGACGTTGGGCGGTGGGGCCGACGGATCGGCCGGCGGGGCGGCGGACAGGGCGAGATGGTTCTGGAAATTCTGCACCCGCTCGGCCGGCGCCCATTTCAGCCGCTGGTCGATCGCCGCCTGGACCAGCCGGAGACGGACGCCCGGCACCGGCTCGTCCACCGCGCCGGCCAGCCTCCAGGCGCCCCAGCCGCCCAGCACTGCCAGCAGCGCCAACCCGGCGGCAACGCCGGCCCAAGCGCGGCGTGGCGTGGTGTCGCGGTCGGGCAGGGCGGCGGGCAGAGAGGCGACCAGCACCGTCACCAGCGTCAGCCCATAGATGCCGACCAGCGAGACGGTCTGCAGCACCGGCAGCACCCCGACCCAGCCATAGCCGATCAGGTTCCAGGGAAAGCCGGTGAAGACGTGGCCGCGCAGCCATTCCCACAGGCACCAGCAGGCGGCGAACAGCAGTGGTCGGCCCAGCCCGATGCCGAAGCCGCGCCGGCGCAGCATGTGGAAGGTCAGGGTGGCGCCGCCGCTGAACATTGCCAGCAGGATCGGCAGACCGACGGCCGACAGCGGCAGGGCCCACCAGAAGCGCTCGATATCGGTGAACAGGGCGGCGCTGATCCAATAGAGTCCCAGCAGGTGATGGCCGAAGCCGAAGAACCAGCCGAGGGCGAAGGCACTCTTCTTCGTCTCCACCCCGTCCAGCAGCCAGATCAGGCCGGGAAAGGCGACCAGCAGCACCGGTATCAGGTCGGCCGGCGGAACCGCCAGCGTGGCGAGCCCACCCAGCAAGGCCGCGGCAGCCAGCCGGCGCCAGCCGGTCAGCGCGGCCAGCCGCGCGGAAACACGGCCCAGCCGGGCGGGGACGGGCAGCGCATCGGTGACGGTCAAGACGGGAAACTCCGGCAGCGGCAAGGAATGGCGGGCGGCGCCATAGGTAATGCGGCCGGACAGGGGCGCCAAGGCTGTTGTGGGCGGAGCTGTGTTGTCGGGGTGGGGGAGGCGTCAGACCCCCACCCCAATCCTTACGCCGTCTCCGCCAGCTCCGAACTGTTGGCCGGGACGTTGTGGACGCGCAGGCGCTTCAGGCGGCGGGAGTCGGCGTCGACGATCTCGAACTCCAGGCCCGAGGGATGGATCAGCCGCTCGCCCAGCCCCGGCACGCGGCCGGCGATGGAAACGACCAGACCGCCCAACGTGTCGATGTCCTCACGCTCCTCCTCGGACAGGACCGGGCCGACGCGATGCTCGAAATCCTCGATGGGCAGGCGGGCGTCGGCGATCAGGCTGCCGTCGGGACGCTCGACCAGCCGCGGCGCCGCGGTCTCGTCATGCTCGTCCTCGATCTCGCCGACGATCTCCTCCACCAGATCCTCGATGGTGACGAGGCCGTCGATGCCGCCGAACTCGTCCACCACCAGGGCCATGTGCTGTCGGGTCTGGCGCATCTGCACCAGCAGGTCGAGCACATGCATGGAGGGGGCGACGATCTTCGCCTCGCGGATGATGCCGGTCAGGTCCGGCTTCTGGCGCAGGCCCTCGGGCGAGGCGGCCTGCTTCGCCAGCAGGGTCAGCACGTCCTTGATGTGGATGATGCCGACCACGTCGTCCAGCGTCTCGCGGAACACCGGCAGGCGGGAATGGCCCTCCTCGGCGACGCGCTGGACCAGGGCAGGGAAGGGGGTGTCGATGTCGACGGAGATGATGTCGGCCCGCGGCACCATGACGTCGGCGACGGTGCGGTCGCGCAGCTTCAGGATGTTGGTCAGCAGCGCCCGCTCGCCGGCGCCCAGCGAATCCTCGCCGTCCTCGCTCGCGGCATCGTCCAGGCCGGAGATCAGCTCTTCGATCGTGCCGCGCAGGGAATTGTCCTCGCGGCCGCCCCAGACGGTGCGGAGCCACCCCTTGAACAGGTGGCCCAGGGAATGGTCTTCGGCCCCGTGGTCATCACGGGGCGTGCGACTGTCGGATATCTCGCTCATCGGTCCGGCGGTTGGTGGTTGGCGGCGTAAGGATCGGCGATTCCGAGCGTGGCAAGCAGCCGGGTTTCCAGCGCCTCCATCTCCTCGGCCTCGTCGTCCGTCTCGTGATCATAACCCAGCAGATGCAGAACACCATGCATCACAAGGTGAGTCATGTGGTCTTTGAAGCTTTTCCCCTGTTCGGACGCCTCGCGGGCGACCGTTTCATAGGCGAGGATGACGTCGCCCAGCATCACCGGCACGCCGTCTTGCGCCTCCGGCTCCTCCGCCTCGGTCAGGGCGAAGGACAGGACGTTGGTCGGCTTGTCCTTGCCGCGATACTCGCGGTTCAGCCTGTGGACCAGCTCGTCGTCTGCCAGCACGACCGACAGCTCGGCAGGGCCTTCCTCGTCGTCATAGGCCGCACCCAGGGCGGCGAGCGCCGCGCGCTCCGCCAGCCACTCGGCATCCTCCGCCCAATCGCCGGCTTCACGTGAAACAGTGATGTCGACCGCGCTGGTCATTCCGGATCTCCGACGATCGCAGGGCCGTTGCCGGTTGTTTCGGGTACGGAACTGATACGGCGGGCCTGTTTGCGTTCCGCCTCGCGGGCATCGGCCTGGTCATAGGCGCGGATGATGCGGGCGACCATCGGGTGGCGGACGACGTCGGCGTCGGTGAAGCGGACGAAGCGCACGCCCTCCACCCCGCGCAGGATGTCCAGCGCGTCGCGCAGGCCCGACCGGGTGCCCGACGGCAGGTCGATCTGCGAGATGTCGCCGGTGATGACCATCCGCCCGCCTTCGCCGAGACGGGTCAGGAACATCTTCATCTGCATCGGCGTGGTGTTCTGCGCTTCGTCCAGGATGACGAAGGCGTTGCCCAGCGTCCGACCGCGCATGAAGGCCAACGGCGCGATCTCGATCTCGCCGGACTCCAGCCGCTTCTTCACCTGTTCCGCCGGCAGCATGTCGTGCAGCGCGTCGTAGAGCGGACGCAGGTAAGGATCGACCTTTTCCTTCAGGTCGCCGGGCAGGAAGCCCAGCCGCTCCCCGGCCTCGACCGCCGGGCGCGACAGCACGATGCGGTCGACCTGACCGGTGGTCAGCAGGGCCACCGCCTGTGCCACCGCCAGATAGGTCTTGCCGGTGCCGGCCGGACCGAGGCCGAAGACCAGTTCGCTCTCCGCCAGAGCCTGCAGATAGGCGGCCTGGGTGGGGGAACGCGGTGTGATCGGGCCGCGCCGGCGGGTGCGCAGGGCAATCTCGGCCCGGGTGATGGTCGCCTGCTGCCCCGGCGCACGAGGCTCTTCACCAGCCGACACGCCGGCGAAACCGGGATCGGCGGTCGCCATGCGGACGGCGCCGTCGACCTCGCCGCCGTCGATGGTCTGGCCGCGGGTCAGCCGCCCATACAGGCTGTTCAGCGCCGCCTGGGCCGTTTCGGCGGCATCGGACGGGCCGGAGATGGTCAGGGTGTTGCCGCGCGAGATCAGCGACACGCCGAGAAGGGATTCGATGCGGGCGAGGTGGCGGTCATGCTCCCCGTACAGCATCGGCAGAAGCCGGTTGTCATCGAATTGAACGTCGATACGCCGTTCGGGCAGACCGTTCAAGCGCTTGCCTCCAAGGTTACGGCAGGCTGGAAGGGAGAGGCGGTGGTGTGTTCACCGGTTACGACCGTGCCGGCGAGGCTGTTGGCCAGCGCGGCGTCGACCCGCACCTCGACGATGCGGCCGAGCAGCCGTTCGTTCGCCTCGGCATGGACCGACTGCATCCACGGGCTGCGGCCCAGCAACTGGCCGTCGCGGCGCCCGACACGGTCGAACAGGACCGGCACGCTGCGGCCGATGAAGCTGTGGTTGAAGGCGACCTGCTGGGCGTTCAGCAGCTGGTGCAACGCTGCCAGCCGGGATTCCTTCACCTCTTCCGGCACCTGGGATCCCTCGACCGAGGCCGGGGTGCCGGGGCGCGGGCTGTATTTGAAGGAATAGGCCTGGGCATAGCCGATGTCGGTGACCAGCTTCAGCGTCGCGGCGAAATCGGCGTCGCTCTCGCCGGGGAAGCCGACGATGAAGTCGCCGGACATCGCCAGATCGGGCTTGGCCGTGCGCAGCCGGTCTACCAGCCGGCGATAGTCGTCGGCGGTGTGCTTGCGGTTCATCGCCGCCAGGATGCGGTCCGACCCCGCCTGCACCGGCAGATGCAGGTAAGGCATCAGCTGCGGCACCTCGGCGTGGGCGCGGATCAGGTCGTCGGCCATGTCGCGCGGGTGCGAGGTGGTGTAGCGGATGCGCTCCAGCCCGTCGATCTCCGCCAACTGGCGGATCAGCCGGCCAAGGCCCCAGGTCGTGCCGTCCGGCCCGTCGCCATGCCAGGCGTTGACGTTCTGGCCCAGCAGGTTGACCTCACGCGTGCCGCCGGCGACCAGCCGCTTCGCTTCGGCCAGGATCTGGTCGGCGGGGCGGGAGAACTCGGCACCGCGGGTGTAGGGCACGACGCAGAAGGTGCAGAACTTGTCGCAGCCCTCCTGCACCGCCAGGAAGGCGGAGACGCCCTGGCTGCCGGCTTCCTCCGGCAGGAAATCGAACTTGGATTCGGCCGGGAAGTCGGTGTTCAGCACGCTGCCGGCGGCACGGCTGGCCTTCGCCACCATCTCCGGCAGGGTGTGATAGGTCTGCGGGCCGAAGACCATGTCGACGAAGGGGGCGCGGGCGACGATCTCCTCGCCCTCGGCCTGGGCGACGCAGCCGGCGACCGCCAGGATCATCCGGCCGTCCTCGGCCTCCGCCTTGCGGTCCTTCATCTGGCGCAGCCGGCCCAGTTCGGAGAAGACCTTCTCAGCGGCCTTTTCGCGGATGTGGCAGGTGTTCAGGATCACCATGTCGGCGCCGTCCGGCTCATCGACCGGTTGGTAGCCCAGCGGTGCCAGGACGTCCGCCATCCGGGCGGAGTCGTACACGTTCATCTGGCAGCCCCAGGTCTTGATGAACAGCTTCTTGGTCAACCCGCACCCTTCCGCTTGCAACAAAAACGAATAGCGCGCTCACGATGCTGCGTGGCGCGCGGCACGCCGCATGTCCGGCGTCGCTCCTGAAAAGATGGTATCGCGTGTGGGGCGAATCGAGTCAATCCCGCTTCGCCCCACCCATGTTTGCAACGACGTCGTTTCCGCAATGCGGACCGAGGGCCGGAATGGTCACGCCGCGCCGGCTTGCAGGCCGTCGCGCCAGAACCAGTCGGTCCGGCGCACGCGGTCAGTCCAAAGTCGCTCCGCCGCCGTCCGGCTGAACAGGGCGCTGAAAGGGACGGGGGTGTCTCCCGCCAGGACAGGCGCGTTCGCAGCCGGGGCGGCCAGCACCGAGCTCATCACCGGGGTGGCGCCGATGGCAACCTCCTGCGCATCCGCCTGTTCCGGCTTGCCGATCATGCCGGCGGCGCCGGCCAGCGAGCCTTCGACCAGCTCCAGGCCCAGCAGCCGGTTCATGTCGACCGGACCGGGCATCTGCATGCCCAGCGTCAGGGCGCGGGAGAAGCCGAACCGCTCGTAATACGGGGCGTCGCCGACCAGGATCACCGACTTGTGGCCCAGCGCCACCGCCTTGTTCAGGCTCATCCGGATCAGCTTGCTGCCCAGCCCGCTGCCCTGCAGGTGGGCGGCGACCGCGATGGGGCCGAGCAGGATGGACTGGGTGGTGCCGCCGACCAGGATCGGCCAGTAGCGGATGGTGCCCACCACCACCTCGCGCCCATGCTCGTCATGTTCGATGGCGACGAGGTTCAGGGCGGGGATGGAGTCGACGCCGTCGCGCAGCCGGTAGGCGGTCTTGGAGAAGCGGTCGGGACCGAAGGAGGCGTCCAGCAGGGCTTCGATGGCGGCGGCGTGCTTCGGCTCTTCGACGGTGATGATCATGCGTTGGGCTCCCGGCGGGAAGAAAGTCTTCTCAGAAGGCTTTTGAAGGGCGGATCGCGCCGCCGCCGGAAGGCCGGGGGTGTCAGGTCCCCGTTGTGCCTTTGGCGTTCGCACGCGACCCAAGGACGGCCGCAACCGCGATGCGCGGTGCGAGGCTCCGTCGTCGGATGCGAAGGGCGTGCGAACGAGACATGGACAAGGCTCTTCGGCCGTTGCTGGGACTTGCGCATATATCATCGTCTCCCCCCTGTCGCAAGACCATGCAGACCCGGAGACTGCGCATGACTGTATCCATCCCAGTGCGGGCATGTCGCATCATTGTCCGGCCGCGTTCTGGACAGTGCGGAGAGGGGACTTTATCCTGCGCGGAACCGCCGCCCGGCCACCCGGACTCCCCAGCCGGAACCCCAAGCCGCCGGCCCGTTTTTACGGCCGGCGCCGTTCATCGGACCGCCCGCCATGTACACCGCCGTCACCCACGACATCCGCGTCACCGTCCAGCCCGTTTTCCTGGAAGACCAATCCGCCCCGGCCGAGGGGCGCTTCGTCTGGGCCTATCACGTCCGCATCGAGAACGAAGGCAGCGAGACGGTGCAGCTGCGCACCCGCCACTGGCGCATCACCGACGCCATGGGCCGCGTGCAGGAGGTGCGGGGGCCCGGCGTGGTCGGCGAGCAGCCGGTGCTGGAGCCGGGCGACCATTTCGAATACACCAGCGGCACCCCGCTCGGCACGCCGTCCGGCATCATGGCCGGCAGCTATGGCATGGAGGGGGAGGACGGGCGCGCCTTCGACGTGACGATCCCGGCCTTCTCGCTGGACAGTCCGCACCAGCCGATGCAGCTGAACTGATCGAACGTCCCGACTTCCCGGCAACTCCGGACGCAGACGAATAATACAATAGAATGTGTGTGGATATTGGAAGAAATTAACAGGCGGCTTTGACAATCCGCATGGCTGTCCGTACTTTGTCCATAGCTTGCAGGCCATGGGGCAGGACCTAAATCTAGGGACTTCCGACAGGCGGCAAGCGGCGGAAACCGTGGCTGGCGCCGCCGCTCCGCATTTTGCGAATGGGTTCTTTCGTCTTGCTGCCCGTTCGGTTGATCCGCCGGGGCTTCGGCTCCGTACTGACGACGGAAGTGACGCCAGACACGATGGGCGTGTTGCGCGACGGCCGTCGGATTGCGGCCATCGGCTTCGCGCAGGGCGTTTCCCAGTTATGGAAAGGATGTTTCCCGTGACGGCTACCAAGACCCCGCACGCCAAGCCCCCGGTCGCCGACAACGTGCTTCGCGGCCCCGGCCTTTCCCGGCCCGACCCCGTCGCCCGTCCGTCCCGCACCGAGGCGGAAGAGGCCGTGCGCACCCTGATCCGCTGGGCCGGCGACGACCCGGCGCGCGAAGGGCTGGTCGGCACGCCGGACCGGGTCGTCCGCTCCTATGAGGAATTCTTCGCCGGCTACGGCATCGACCCGGTCGAGATCCTGTCGCGCACCTTCGAGGAGACCGACGGCTACGACGAGATGGTCGTACTGCGCGACATCCGGGTGGAGTCCTATTGCGAGCACCACATGGTGCCGATCATCGGCAAGGCGCATGTCGCCTATCTGCCGCGCCGCCGCGTCGTCGGCATCTCGAAGCTGGCGCGTCTGGTCGAGGCTTACGGCAAGCGCCTGCAGATCCAGGAGAAGATGACGGCGCAGATCGCCAACACCATCGACGAGGTTCTGCAGCCCGAGGGCGTCGCCGTGGTGGTCGAGGCGCAGCACCAGTGCATGACCACCCGCGGCGTCCACAAGACCGGCGTGACCATGGTGACCAGCCGCATGCTGGGCGCCTTCCGCACCGACCCGTCGACCCGCCGCGAATTCCTGACGATGATCGGCAACCCGTCCTCGCGTGGGATGGAGTGAGCGTCTCCCTCTTCCTGTTCGGGGAGAGGGCTTTACACCCATAACGCCGCCTGCCAAGCTCCCGCCGCACTTTGTCAGTGAGCGGTGTGGAGCATGGCGGCGAAGGTGACACCAGCGGTCAACGCGGCGAAGGCGGCGGGCGTCGCCTTCCGGCTGATGGAGTACGAGTACGACCCGTCGGCCGACGCCATCGGCCTGCATGCGGCCGAATCGCTCGGGCTCGATCCCGCCATCGTCTACAAGACCCTGATCGTCCAGCTTGAACCCAAGGCGCTGGCCTGCGCCGTCATCCCGGTCGCGGCCAAGCTGGATTTGAAGGCCATCGCCGCGGCAGCGAAGGCGAAGAAGGCCGACCTTGCCGACCCGGCGCTGGCGGAAAAAACCACGGGATTCCTGGTCGGCGGCATCAGCCCGCTGGGCCAGAAGAAGGCGCTGCCGACCTTCATCGACGCGAGCGCCGAAGCGCTGCCGGAAATGGTGGTGAATGGCGGCCGGCGCGGCCTGCAGATCGTGCTGGCCCCGGCCGATCTGGCCAAGGCGACGAAGGCGACGGTCTGCGCCATCGTCGCGCACTGAAACCGGAACGGTGGTGGTGACCCCGGCAGGACTCGAACCTGCTGCCTCAAGTTTAGGAAACTCGCGCTCTATCCTGATGAGCTACGGGGCCACTTGCGCGGCACCTTAACGGTTTCGCCGGCAAGGTGAAAGTGGCTTTTGGGGGAAGCGCCTCCTCACGGCGTCAGTCGGAATAGCGTTCCTCCAGCCACGGGTCGGCGTGGTTGTTGTAGCCGCGGACTTCCCAATAGCCTTTGTGGTCGCTTGCCAGCAGCTCGATCCGCTTCACCCACTTGGCACTCTTCCAGAAATACAGCTTGGGCAGCACGATCCGCACCGGCCCGCCATGGTCGCGGCTGATCGGCTGGCCTTCCCAGGTTGTGGCGAGCAGCACGCCCTCGTCGTCGAAGTCCGACAGCGCGACGTTGGTGGTGTAGCCGTCGAAGGAATGGAAGACGACGAAGCGTGCCTCCGGCTTCGGCTGGGCCAGTTCCAGCAGGCGGCGGGCGCTGACGCCCTCCCACCGGTTGTCGTAGCGCGACCAGGTGGTGACGCAATGGATGTCGGAGACGAAGCTGTCCTGCGGCTGGGCCTGGAAATCCTCCCAGGTCCAGGACAGCCGGTTCTCCACCAGCCCGTCGACGGCGAGCGTCCAGTTGGCGGTCGTCACCTTCGGCGTGATGCCGAGGTCGAGCACCGGCCAGTCGGTCACCAGACGCTGGCCGGGCGGCAGCCGGTCGCGTGCCGGGTCGGCGGCTTGTCCGGTCAGCGCGCGGCCGTCGCGTGCCCATTGCTCCTTGGTGGCGACCAGCTTGTCGCGGATGGCGCCGTCCTGCCCGATCCGTTGATCCGGTTCCAATCCGCTGCTTCCGTCCGATCCGGCGGGTGTGTCGTTCATGGCTCGTCCTTTTCTCCGATTCCGGCTTTTCCGGCAGGGGGCCCGCTTAAAAAAGGAACAGACAGTCGGGTTGGCAAGCGGAAGCGGGAGAACTAACTTCCCGAAGCCCGGCATATTGGAGCCACAGTTCCGCGCCAGGGTTCCGCTTTGCCGCTGTTTGCCACCGCTTTCCGAAGACCAGCCGAGTGATTTGCCGATGATCCGGTCCGCAACGCCTGCCGCACCCGCCCTTGCACGGGGCTGGCGTTTGTTTTTGTCCGGCGGCTTTGCCGTCCTGCTGCTCGCGGCTCTGCTCGCCGGAGCGGGGTTGGCGGGATCCGCCGCGTTGGCCGCGTCGCCGGCACCGGCCGCCGCCGCTCCGGCCGCTGCCCCGGCTGCCGGTGCCGCCGCCCCAGCCTCCACCGCCCCGGTGGTGGTCGACGAGGGGACCGTGCAGCAGCTGGAGGCGCTGGTCGGCACGCTGGAGAACCAGGATGCGCGCACACAGCTGGTCAGCCAGCTGCGCAACCTGATCGCCGCCCAGCGCGGCCTCGCCCAGGCCAAGGAAGCCGAGGGCGAGTCGGCGCTGCCGCAGACCCTCGGCGCCCGCGCGCTCTCCTTCCTGGCGGCGCGGATGGACGTGGTCAGCCGCCAGCTGGTGCAGGTCGCCAACGTCTTCTCCGACCTGCCGGGGGCACTGTCCTGGGTCCAGCGGCAGGCGCAGGACGACACCGCCCGCGACCGCTGGGTCCAGATCGGCATCCAGCTGGCGATGATCCTCGGCATCGGCGCGGTGGCGGCCCGTGGAATCGCCTGGCTGCTCAGCCGGCCGCGACGGGCGATGGCGGCCCGCCATGTCGGCTCCGCCCTGCTGCGCATTCCGATGCTGCTGGGCCGCGCCGTGCTGGAGCTGGCGCCGATCCTGGGCTTCATCGTCGTCGCCTATACGATCCTGTCGGTGACCGAACCGGCGCCGCGCGTGCGGCTGGTGGCGCTGGCGGTGGTGAACGCCACCGTCATCACCCAGGCGATTCTGATCCTGGTGCGCATGCTGTTCGCGCCGGACGCGCCGAACCTGCGGCTGGTCCACACCAGCGAGGCCGGGGCGCGGCGTTGCTACATCTGGTCGCGCCGGCTGATCGCGGTCGCGGTCTACGGCTATTTCCTGGCGGAGGGCGCCTATGTGCTGGGCCTGCCGCTGGGCGCCTACGGCGCGCTGCTGAAGCTGCTGGGCGTGGTGATCGCCGGCATGCTGATCGCGCTGATCCTGCAGAACCGCGTCGGCGTCGCCGAGTGGATGCGCGGCAACCCGCTGTCGGGCGACGGCGACCCGCTGGCGACCGCCCGGCGCGAGGCGGAAGGGCAGGGGGCGGTCCTGCGCACCGCGCGCCGCCGCTTCGCCGAGATCTGGCACGTGCTGGCCATCCTCTATGTCGTGGTGACGCTGGGCGTGTGGGTGCTGAACGTCTATGGCGGGTTCGAGTATCTGGCCCGCGGCACCGCCGTGACCGTGCTGTCGGTGGTGGTGGCGCGGCTGCTGGTGACCGGGCTGAACCGGACGCTGCGTCGCGGCCTGACCATGAACCGCGAGCTGGCCGGCAACCTGCCACAGCTCCACACCCGCGCCTTCCACTATCTTCCCATCGTCCAGCGCATCGGCAAGGTCATCATCTGGCTGGTGGCGCTGGGGGCCGCGCTGAACGGCTGGGGCGTCGACACGCTGGGACTGGTCGAGTCGGCCGCCGGCCGCCGCATCGTCGGCAGCGCCATCTCCATCGGCCTGCTGCTGGCCGGCGCCATCATCGCCTGGGAGGTGGTGAGCGCGCTGATCGAGCATCTGCTGCGCGCCACCGACAAGAACGGCGCCCGCATCGAGCGCAGCGCCCGCATGCGCACGCTGCTGCCGCTTCTGCGCAACGCCTTCCTGATCCTGCTGGTGACGATGGTGTCGCTGATCACCCTGTCGGAACTGGGCGTCAACATCGCGCCGCTGCTGGCCGGTGCCGGTGTCGTCGGTCTGGCCATCGGTTTCGGCTCGCAGACCCTTGTCAAGGATATCATCACCGGCCTGTTCATCCTGTTCGAGGACACGGTGTCGGTCGGCGACGTGGTGGATGTCGGCGGCGGCCATTCCGGCACGGTGGAGGCGATCTCCATCCGCTCCATCCGCCTGCGCGATGGGGCCGGCGCCGTCCATTCCGTGCCTTTCAGCGCCGTCACCACCGTGAAGAACATGAGCAAGGACTTCTCGGTCACCCTGTTCACCGTCACGGTGTCCAACCGCGAGGATCCCGACCGCATCATCGCCGTGCTGAAGGAGACCGGTGCCGAGGTGCAGGCGCAGCCGCAGTTCGCCGCCGACATCCTGAACCCGTTGGAGGTGCTGGGCGTCGACAAGCTGTCCGACACCGGCATCAACATCCTGGCCCAGTTCAAGACCCGCCCGACCCGTCAGTGGGGCGTCACCCGCGAGTTCAACCGCCTACTGAAGAAGAAGTTCGACGAGCTGGACATCGCCATGCCGACCCAGTCGATGCAGCTGGTCGTCGGCCAGAACCCGCACGACCGTGCGCTGGCGGAGGCGCTCAGCCAGGGGTCCTGACCGCCAGGGCCCCAACCAAGGGCCAAGCTCCGACTGTACCGGAAAGGGAACCGCCCGGCATTGCCGGGCGTTCTCCTTTGTCCGTCCGATGAATCGGAGCGTGCTGCAAAATGCTCAGCGATGCCTTTTCCCGTTTCGCCCGCTGGATGGAGCGTCAGTCCGGTCGGCCGGGTGCGTTCGTCACCGCCTTCGCGGTCGTGCTGCTCTGGGGCCTGACCGGGCCGCTGTTCCACTTCTCCGACACATGGCAGCTGGTGATCAACACCGGCACCACCATCGTCACCTTCCTGATGGTGTTCATCATCCAGAACGCCCAGAACCGCGACACTCAGGCCATCCATCTGAAGCTGGACGAACTGATCCGCGCCACCCACTCCGCCCGCAACGGCATGATCGACCTGGAGGAGATGCCTGAAACCGAGTTGGCGAAGGTGAAGCGCAGCTTCGAACGCCTCGCCAAGACGGCCGAGTGCCTGGACCACCGCATCGACGAGAAGGTGGAACGCGCGGTCGAACGCGAGGTGGACGAGGAACTCGACGAACGCGGGGTGCCCGATACGTCGGATCGGCGATAAAAGGCGTTCCGTCGGATCGGCGGTAGGAGACGTTAGCCGGCGGGTGCCGGCGGGCAGGGCGGACGGCGCCAAGCGCGCAACGCGTCGTCCAGCGCGCGGGCGAAGCTGGAGCGTTCGGCCGGCGACAGGAAGGACCCGACCCCCACCGACTGGCCATGCGAACTCAACGTGACCTGCCCGGCCGGACCGCGGCGATCATGGTCGGCACGCTCGTCATGGGTGATCCGCAGCCAGTAGGGATGGAAGGACCAGCGGCGTTCCGGCGCCTTCCAGTGGACGCGCTGCACCGTCAGCGCGCTCTCCGTCAGCTGCACCCGCTCATACTGGCGGGCGGAGCGGTAGCTGACGCGGAAGGCCAGCCACAGCGCCAGCACGTCCAGCCCGCAGAAGGGCACCACCGGCCAGGCGCCATGGGAGACGAAGATGCCGGCCACGATCAGGTTCATCATCACCACCACGCCCATCAGGACCCGGAAGCCGTTGCGGCCCAGGCTGCGGTGCGGATGGAGGATGGCGTCGAAGAACACGCGCACGGCACCGCTTCCGCCGCCGCTCTCCGCAGGGGCGGGGCCGTCGCCGGGCTGGCCATCAGGCTGGGGGCCGCTGATGTCGATGGGCATGACCGCCATCCTAACCCAGCGGAGGCCGGCAAAAAACCGTGACGAAGACGGGGTTATGCCGCCTTCGACACCATCGGCACCGCGCCGCCGTTTAGCACCCAGGCCATGGCGCTGTCCATACCGATGAAATCGGCCGCCGGTCCGCCGTCAAGCTCTCCGGCAAGGTCGCCGTTGGCCGGCGTCACCTTGGCCTGGACGAAAATCCGCGCCTGATCGTCGGTGCCCGCAGCGATCATCGCATCGGCCATCACCGAGGCCCAGTCCCAGTCGGTCATCACCACCGCGCAGCGCAGTTGGCCGCAGCGTCGCGCCAGCCTCATCAGGGCGACGACGATCTCCGGCCGGAACCCATCGGCCTCGAAGCGGTCGAACTCGACGAGGCTGCTCCATGGCGTGCCGCGGGCGCCCAGGTTGGCGCAGTGCACCTCCACCTGCCGGGCGACGGCGTCGCGCTGCTCCATCGACAGGGTGCCCTGCAACCGGACATGCAGGCCCCAGTCCTTTATTTCCACAAGATAAGACGCGCTCATTTCGAAATACCCTTATCCGATCCGAACGCCACAACCCGGAAGATCCGTGGTTCGATTGACGGCGTTCAAACGGTGCCTTGGCAGTTAGCAAATCATACGCCACCGCCGAAGGAGCCGGAAAGCGGGATTCCTGCGACCAAATCTGTTCGATTGACGTCAATTACTCCAATTTTTGTCGCAAATTGCGACGCAACGCTGCAGTTTGGACACCAACTCAAGACTGGGGCTCAAGACTGGCCGCCCTCCGATCGTGACGGCACGCCCCGCCTCTGGCGCAAGCCCGGCCGTTGCGGCTATGGTGGCGGCCATGAAGCCCGCCGCCATCCAGGAATTCTTCCGCCGCCTGTCCGCCGCCAACCCGGAACCCCGGAGCGAGCTGGAATACGTCAATCCTTACACGCTGCTGGTCGCCGTGGTGCTGTCCGCCCAGGCCACCGACATCGGCGTGAACAAGGCGACCGGTCCGCTGTTCAAGGTCGTCACCACGCCCCAGCAGATGGTGGCGCTGGGTGAGGAAGGGCTGCGCCAGTACATCAAGACCATCGGCCTGTTCAACACCAAGGCCAAGAACGTCATCCGCCTGTCGGAACTGCTGATCGAGCGCCATGGCGGCGAGGTGCCGCGCGACCGCGAGGCGCTGGAACAGCTTCCCGGCGTCGGCCGCAAGACGGCGAACGTCGTCCTGAACGTCGCCTTCGGGGAGGAGACCATCGCGGTCGACACCCACATCTTCCGCGTCGGCAACCGCACCGGGCTGGCTCCCGGCAAGACGCCGGACGCGGTGGAGGCGAAGCTGCTGAAGGCGGTGCCGAAGCTCTACCGCCGCCATGCCCACCATTGGCTGATCCTGCACGGCCGCTACGTCTGCAAGGCGCGCAAGCCCGACTGCCCGATCTGCCCGGTCGCCGACCTCTGCGGCTACAAGGACAAGATCATCGCCTGATCCGTGAGGGGAAACGCAAAACGCCCGGCATGGCGGGAGCCAGCCGGGCGTTGCCTTGTGTGCCTTGCGCTTCGGAAAGCGGTTCAGACGGCCTCGGCCGCCGGAACCTGCCCGACGGGAGCCTGGGCCGGCGCCTGAACGGCGGCCGGCGCCGGAGCGGCGGCGGGCTTGGCGCTGTACAGCTGGATGTCGCCGATCAGCTGGCCGCCGGCATCGACCGCCAGCTCGCCGAAGCGGATCGAGCCGGTGATCCTGCCGGTGGAGCGGACGGTCAGACGGCCGCGGACGGAGATGTCACCCTCGAAGCGGCCGGCGATGTCGGCCTCCTCGATCTCGACGGAGCCCTTGAACAGGCCGCTCTCGGCGATCTCGACCGAACGGCCTTCGCGCAGCTTGGCCTCGACCGTGCCCTCGACCACCAGCACGTCGCAGGAGCCGATCTCGCCGGTCAGGGAGATGTCGCGGCCGACGGTCAGGCGGCGCTGCTCCGGCATGGCGGGAGCCATCGGGGCCTGGGCGGCCGGAGCCTGGACGGGCGCCTGGGCTGCGTGAGCCGCCGCCGGGGTGGCGACGGGGATCGACGGCTGGCGCGGGGCGGAGCCCGGCATGTCGACGACCCGGCGCGGCACGTCGGGCTTGAAGCCGGCACCCGGCATGGACGGCGCGGAGGGGGGCTTGGGGATGCTGTTCATGTCGGGTCCCTTCGAGGCGGAAGGCATGTCGGGATAGGCCGGAGAGGCGCTCTGCGGATCGGTCAGGGCGTGGGCCATGCTGGGTGCTGCGTCTCCGGCCGCCACGGCGGATACCGGGGCGGATGCCGGATGGTGTCCAGGAGCCGGTGCCGGATTGTTGAGGGAGGCGAGCGGCGACGAGACGGCGCCGGGCTCGCCCGGGGTGTACGGACGGACACCCGGCTGCGGCGGGACGGGGCTGTCGGCCTTGGGAGCGGCGGGCGGTGTCTTTCGTCCGAACAGCATGAGCGGTTCCCCCAATCTGGACATGCGGGTGGCGGGATGGCCTGGAAGTCGAAAGGCCCGGTGCCGGAAGCGTGCCGCCGGGAAGGCGGGCGCCACAGTCGGTGTCCGGGCAGGCGACGGCGTGCGGCCGTGCCGCCTAGCGGCGTATCACGGTCGTCCGGCCCGCCGCAAGGGGAGCCGACATGGACTGTAGGACATGAACCATGAAGGCGCTGGCGACGACCGGGACCAGCAAATTGACGAAGGGGATTGTCGAAAGGAAGGCAATGACGGTCCCGGCCAAAAAAGGTTTCAGCGGCCGTGCCCGCCGCATCGCCCGCGCCGTGGCGCGGTCCATCCGGCGGTGCGCCACCATCTCGAAATATTCCCGCCCCAGCAGATAGCCGTTGACGGTGTAGAAGACGATCAGGTTCAGGCCGGGCGCGAAGATGTAGATCGGCAGCGCCAGCAGGTTGATCGCCAGCACCAGCAGCAGGAACCGCAACGCCGTCGCCAGTTCCTCCAGCCAGCCGGCATGGCGGGGGGCAGGCAGGGCGGGGTAATGCCGCGCCTCCACCCGCTCCACCACCTCGTCCAGAAAAAAGCTCGACACCGTGCCGACTGTGGCCGGGAACAGCAGCCACGCCAGCACCAGCACCCCCAGCCCGCCCAGCACGTCGATGGTGGCGTCGACCCAGCCATAGCCGGTCAGCGGCGTCACCGACAGCGCCCACCATGCGCCGCCGGCCAGCAAGGCATAGGCGATCACCGAAACGAGCACGCCGATCCACACCACCCGGCGCACGCGCGGGTCGGACAGCTGGGCGAAGGCAAGCACGAGGGCGCGGATCATCGGCGGTCCGTAGAGCGGTTGAGGAGGAGGGGGGAACGGCCGCCCGCATATCTACGGTGGCCGGGCGCCGGGTTCCAGTCCCCCCTTCCGCCATCCCGTCAGGCCACCGGACTGAACACCAGCGCGGCGTTGGTTCCGCCGAAGCCGAAGCTGTTCGACAGGACGTGGCGGATGCGCCGTTCCTTCGGGCGCAGCGGCACGAGGTCCAGGTCGCAGCCCTCCGACGGCGCCTCCAGGTTCAGGGTGGGCGGCGCCACCTGATCGCGCAGCGCCAGGATGGCGAAGATCGCCTCCACGGCGCCCGCCGCTCCCAGCAGATGGCCGGTCGCCGATTTGGTCGAGGACATGGAAAGGCTTGTCGCCGCCGGGCCGAACAGGCGCTTGACCGCCGCGATCTCCACCGGGTCGCCGGCCGGGGTGGAGGTGGCATGGGCGTTGACATAGTCGACGGCGTCGGGCGCCAGCCCCGCCCGCTTCAGCGCGGCGCGCATGGCGCGGAAGGCGCCGTTGCCGTCCTCCGCCGGGGAGGTGATGTGGTAGGCATCACCCGACAGACCATAGCCGGTGACCTCGGCATAGATCGTGGCCCCGCGCCGCTTCGCATGCTCCAGCTCTTCCAGCACCAGCACGCCGGCCCCCTCACCCATGACGAAGCCGTCGCGCTCGCGGTCCCAGGGGCGGGACGCGCGGGCCGGGTCGTCGTTGAAGCCGGTCGACATCGCGCGGGCGGCGCAGAAGCCCGCAATCCCGAGGCGGCAGATCGCCGCCTCGCTGCCGCCGGCCAGCATGACGTCGGCATCGTCCAACGCGATCAGCCGGGCCGCGTCGCCGATTGCGTGCGCCCCCGTAGCACAGGCGGTCACGGCGGCATGATTCGGTCCGCGGAAGCCGTAGCGGATCGACACGTGGCCCGATGCAAGGTTGATGAGGGTCGACGGCACGAAAAAAGGTGAGATGCGGCGGGGCCCCTTCCCGTGCAGGGTCAGCGCCGCCTCCGCCAAGCCCGGCAGACCGCCGATGCCGGAGCCGATCATCACGCCGGTGCGCTCCTGCGCCTCCGCGTCCGCCGGGCGCCAGCCGGCGTCGGCCACCGCCTCGTCCGCGGCGGCGAGCGCCAGCAGGATGAAGCGGTCCATCTTGCGCTGGTCCTTGGGCGGTACCACCGCATCCGCGTCAAAGGCGGCGTCGCCGCTGTCCGGCACCTGGCCGGCGATGCGGCAGGGCAGGTCGACGGCATCGACCCCGCTCACCGCCCGGATGCCGCTTCGGCCGTCCAGCACGGCGCGCCAGCTCGGCGCCACGCCGGCCCCGAGCGGAGTGACGGCGCCAAGGCCGGTGACCACGACTCGTCTCATTCGGTTTCGTCCTTTTCAGGGATCGTCAATTCCGGACGCAGCCGGTCCGGCCGGATCGGTTCGCCGCTGTTGCGGTCGACCAGCACCGGTTCGACCGGAAGGCCGGTCTCGCGGTCGACCAGCCGGAACGCTCCGTCCGGCAGCAGCCAGCGTCCGCCCCAGTCGGCCATGGCGATCAGCACCGGCAGGAAATCCCGTCCCTTGTCGGTCAGGTGATAGCCGTGGCGCAGCGGGCGTTCCTGATAAGGTCGCTTTTCCAGCAGCCCGGCCTCCACCAGTGCCTGCAGGCGGCGGGTCAGCATGTTGGTGGCGAGCCCGATGCTGCGCTGGAACTCGTCGAAGCGGGTCAGGCCGAGCATCGCGTCGCGCAGGATCAGCAGGGACCACCATTCCCCGACCTCATCGAGGCCGCGGGCGATGGGGCAGGGGAAGTCGGTCAGCCGGGTGCGTCGCATGGCGGCGACTGTCGCATGGTAACTTTCATCATGCAAGTAACCGATATCGGCGGCCCGGCCGGGGAACATCGGACGTGCTTCCAGGGGCCGCACTTGTGATGCGGGTGGCGGCGGCTATACTCGCGCCGCAATTTCGCCCTTACCGCAAGATCCCTCAGGAGAACCCATGGCCACGTCTGCCTACGACGTCACCGGCATCGGCAACGCCATTGTGGACGTGATCGCCCACGCCGACGACGCCTTCCTCGCCGCCAACACCATCGAGAAGGGGGCGATGACGCTGATCGACGCCGCCCGGGCGGAGGAGCTGTACGGCAGGATGGGACCTGGCGTCGAAGTCTCCGGCGGCTCGGCCGGCAACACCATGGCGGGCATCGCCATGCTCGGCGGGCGCGGCGCCTATATCGGCAAGGTCGCCAAGGACCAGCTGGGCGACGTGTTCCGCCACGACATCCGCGCCGCCGGCGTCTCCTTCGACAGCGCGCCGCTGTTGGGCGGAGCGCCGACCGCGCGCTGCCTGATCCTGGTCACGCCGGACGCCCAGCGCTCCATGAACACCTATCTCGGCGCCTGCGTCGAACTGGGGCCGGAGGACATCGACGAGGCGCTGATCGCCGGGTCGCAGGTGACCTACCTGGAAGGCTATCTGTGGGATCCGCCCCGCGCCAAGGAGGCCTTCCGCAAGGCGGCGGAGATCGCGCACGCCGCCGGCCGCAAGGTGTCGCTGTCGCTGTCCGACAGCTTCTGCGTCCATCGCCACCATGCCGAGTTCGTCGATCTGGTGGAGCGCCACGTCGACATCCTGTTCGCCAACGAGCACGAGATCGGCGCCCTCTACGGCACCGACAGGTTCGAGGACTCGCTGGCGGCGGTGAAGCGTCTGGGCAAGACCGCGGCGCTGACCCGCAGCGAGAAGGGCGCCGTCATCGTCTCCGGCGGCGAAGTGGTCGAGGTGGCGGCCGAGCCGGTGGAGCGGGTGGTCGACACCACCGGCGCCGGCGACCTCTATGCCGCCGGTTTCCTGTTCGGCCATACCCGCGGCCTGTCCCCGGCGGTCTGCGGCCGTCTGGGCGCCGTCACCGCGGCGGAGATCATCAGCCATGTCGGCGCCCGGCCGGAAGTGAACCTGCGCGAGCTGGTCGCCGCCAAGGGCCTGCTGGCGTAAGCCGTCCCTGGAGCGCGATTTGCGCGTCAAATCGCGAAGACGTTGCCGGCCGCGTTGCATTCTGCAACTGCGGCCGGTTCCGTTTGGGGGTCAATTCAACTGGTCATCGATCACGGGACGTTCCGGCACCGTGATCCTGGCGCACAGCAGCGCCATCGCCGTCCCGCTGTCGGGGGCGGCCACCGCCCAGCGCTCCGGCCGGTCCGGTCGCGGGACGGTCAGCAGCCACAGCCGGTCCTTCTCTCCGAAGCGTCCGTTGAAAAGCGTGTATTCGCGCGGCCCCTGCCGGCGCAGGTCGTTCAGCCGGGTCTGCAGTTCCACCGCTTGGCCGTTGCGTACGGCGATGGCCTCTTCCGCCTGCCGCAGTTCCGTCTCCTGGTGGCGCATGTCGCGGCGCAGCGACTCGGTGGTTTGGGTCAGCTCCGTCCGTCCCTGATGCAGCTGCGAGCGGCGGCGCTGGACGGCGGCGATCCGGTTGCCGATCCGCAGAATGGATACGGTGATCCAGCTGAGGCAGGCCATCAGGATCACCATTTCCAGCACGAGCAGCAGCGGCGTCTGCGCGCTCATCGTCCCTCCGCTCCTTCGGCACGCTCCTTGCGTGCTTGCGCCGGCGCTGCAGCAACGGGCGTGCCAAGGGCGGATGCCCGGGCATCGGGACGATGGGCCAAGCGATGGGCCCAGGAATGGGCCAGGCGATGGGGTGGTGATGGAGGCGGTGCGGACGATCCTCGACTCGGCGGTTCCGCTGGTGGCGGCTCTGGCGGTGCTGTGCCACCTGTGCTGGGTCGGCATCCGGCGCAGCTGGGACCGGGTTGCCGGGCTGGACCGACTGCGCCAGTCGGTGGTGCCCCTGAAGGAACGCCAGCGCGCGGAGACCGAGGCGCTGGCCGACCTGACCTGCCGGCTGGAGGAGGCCAAGGGCCGGCTGTCGGCCGCCGAACAGCGGGTCGCCCATCTTCAGCGCCAGATCGATGCGGTGGACAAGGAACCGCCGGTCTTCCTGCACATCCTCGGCCTGCCTGCAGGCAATCGCCGCGCCTTCCGGGCGGAGGTGCAGTACGACACCGCCGTCGCCACCGCCGCCCGCGCCGCAGGAAAGCCGGTGAACCCGGTCTGGCGTTACGACAACCGGGTGCTGGTCCATGCGCTGGACCTGCAGTCCGCCCGGCGCGAGGCGGAGCACGTCTTTCCGCACAAGGCCGGCTTCAAGGTCTTCTTCCACGCGCCGGTGCCCTGATACCTCCCTCTTGCGCCGGGATTCCAGCCCCAAAGGCCGGCTCTGCGGTCTTCCGCCACAGCGTCGGCTCGGGTAAGCTGCCGGTCCCGCCGCCCATCCTGAACATCCCGACAGATTGCCGATTCATGCAAGTCTACCTGCCGATTGCCGAGATGTCGGTCAACGCGCTGCTGGTGCTCGGCATGGGCTGGCTCGTGGGGTTCCTGTCGGGGATGTTCGGCGTCGGCGGCGGCTTCCTGATGACGCCGCTGCTGATCTTCATCGGCGTTCCCCCCGCCATCGCCGTCGGCACCCAGGCCAACCAGCTGGTCGCCGCCAGCGTGTCGGGCGTGCTGGCCCATTGGCGGCGCGGCAACGTCGACGTCAAGCTGGGGGTGGTGATGCTGGCCGGCGGCGTGGTCGGCACCGCGGTTGGGGTGTGGATCTTCGGCATCCTTCAGCGGCTGGGCCAGATCGACATCGCCATCACCCTGTCCTACGTCTTCTTCCTGGGCACCATCGGCGGGATGATGCTGGTGGAGAGCAGCCGCGCCATCCTGCGCCGCCGCGCGCCGACGGCGAAACGCGGCAAGCTGCACCGCCACATCTGGCTGCACGGCCTGCCCTTCAAGATGCGGTTCCAGCGGTCGAAGCTGTACATCTCGGCCCTGCTGCCGGCGGGGATCGGGGCGGTCGGCGGCATGCTGGTGGCGATCATGGGCATCGGCGGCGGCTTCCTGCTGGTGCCGGCGATGATCTATCTGCTGAACATGCCGGCCGGGCTGGTCGCCGGGACCTCGCTGTTCCAGATCATCTTCACCACCGCGGCGGCGACCCTGCTGCAGGCCGCCACCAACCAGACGGTGGACGCCATGCTGGCGCTTCTGCTGCTGATCGGCGGCGTGATCGGCGCCCAGTTCGGAACGAAGGCGGGCAGCCGCCTGCGCGGCGAAACCGCCCGGCTGGCGCTGGCGACCATCGTGGTGGCGGTGGCGCTGAAGCTGGCCTGGGATCTGTTCTCCCGCCCCGACGATCTGTTCACCCTGACCACGGGGTTGAGATGATGGCGGGGCGGACGAAACGCAGGCTGATCCAGGCCGCCGCGGCGCTGGCCGGTCTTCTGCTGGGCGGCACGGTCGCGGCGACGGTGTGGGCGCAGCAGCTGGTCGCCGACCTGTCCAGCCACCTGATCGCCATCACCACCGGCTTCACCGGCACGGAGGTCGTGCTGTTCGGCACCACCGACGGGGCGGGTGACGTCGCCATCGTCGTCACCGGTCCGCGCGGCCCCGCCACCGTCCGCCGCAAGCAGCGGGTGGCCGGCATGTGGATGAACACCGACAGCGTGCGCTTCGAGCAGGTGCCGAGCTTCTACACGGTGGCGGTCAGCCGCCCGCTCGACCAACTGGTCGGTCGCCCGGTTCTGGAGCGCCAACAGCTGGGGTTGCCGCAGCTGCAATTGCCGGCCGACGCCACCCTGCCGCCGGAAGAGCTTGCCGCCTACCGCAGCGCGCTGATCCGCAACAAGCAGCGCCAGGGGCTCTACGCCATTTCCATGGGGCAGGTCGCCTTTTTGGGCGAACGGCTGTTCCGCACCAACATCTATTTTCCAGCCAACGTCCCGACCGGGCTGTACAATGTCGAAGCCTTGCTGATTCGCGACGGCGACGTGGTCAGTGCCCAGACCACGCCGCTGGTGGTGTCCAAGATCGGGTTCAGCGCCGAAGTGTCAGACTTCGCCCGCAACCGCCCGGTCATCTACGGGGTGGCCGCCGTCATCGGCGCCATCGCGGCCGGCTGGGCGGCCGGCGCCGCATTCCGCCGGATCTAAGCCGAGAGGGTGATCGAGATGAGCGACGCGACCCAGTCCACGACGCCGGAAACGCCCGCCCAGCCACCGGCTCCCAAGCCGGTGCGCATCTTCCTTGTGGTGGTCGACGACAGCCCGGAGCTGAAGGTGGCGCTCCGCTATGCCTGCCTGCGCGCCCGCAAGTCGGGCGGCAAGGTTGCGCTGCTGACCGTCCTGGAAAAGGGCGAGATGCAGCACTGGCTGGCGGTGGAGAACCTGATCCGCGAGGAGCAGCGCGCCGAGGCGGAGCAGATGCTCCAGAAGCTGGCGCGCGAGGTCAACCAGCTGACCGGCACCCTGCCTGCGCTCTATGTCCGCGAAGGCAACCGCACCGAGGAGGTGCTGGCCCTGATCGGGGAGGAGCCGAGCATTTCCATCCTGGTGCTGGCCGCCGGCACCGATCCCGAAGGCCCCGGTCCGCTGATCTCCTATTACACCGGGCGCGGGCTGGGGCGGCTGCGCATCCCGCTGACCATCGTGCCCGGCGGGCTCAGCAACGAGGCGCTGGACGCGATCACGTAAGTGGGGGCACGTAAGTGGGGGCACGTAAGTAAGGATAGGGGCCACGGTCAGAGCGCGCATGCCGGATGCCGAATACCCACACAACCGGGGTCCTTGATCCGCCCGGCGTTTCGGCCCAAATTTCCCCCAATCGTTCCGCGTCCCGATCCCGGGCGCGCCGGCGGTTCCATTCCGCCGCCGATGGAGGACCAGACCATGTTCATTCAGACCGAGCAGACGCCCAACCCGGCGACTCTCAAGTTCCTGCCGGGGCGTGACGTGCTCGGACGCGGCACCGCCGACTTCACCAGCCGCGAGGACGCCGTCCGTTCGCCGCTCGCCCAGCGCCTGTTCGAGATCGACGGCGTCGTCGGCGTCTTCCTGGGCGCCGACTTCATCACCATCACCAAGACCGACGCGCGTGACTGGTTCCTGCTGAAGCCGTCGATCCTCGGCGTCATCATGGAGCATTTCACCGCCGACCGCCCGGTCCTGCTGGAAGACGGCGGCGACGGCCATGCCGCGGCGTCGAACGCCGACGACGAGGAGATCGTCGAGCAGATCAAGGAGCTGCTGGACACCCGCGTCCGCCCGTCGGTCGCCCAGGACGGCGGCGACATCACCTTCCAGGGTTTCGAGCGCGGCGTCGTCTATCTGGCGATGAAGGGAGCCTGCTCCGGCTGCCCCAGCTCCACCGCCACGCTGAAGCACGGCATCGAGAACATGCTGCGCCACTACATCCCCGAAGTGGTCGAAGTGCGCGCGGTCCAGTAATCCGCTCTCCGGTTATGCCGGTCCGCCCTTGATGCGGCGGGCCGGCATTCCCATGCTGGCGGGATGATCATCTCCGCCAGCTACAAGACCGACATTCCCGCCTTCTATGGGCGCTGGTTCCTGAACCGCCTCGACGCCGGCTATTGCCGGATGGTCAATCCCTATGGCGGCCAGACCTACCGCATCGACCTGACCCGGCCGGCGGTCGACGGCTTCATCTTCTGGACCAAGAATCTCGGACCCTTCCTCGGCGCGCTCGACAGCGTGGCGGAGCGGGGCTTTCCCTTCATCGTGCAGTACAGCGTTACCGGCCTGCCGACCACGCTGGAACGCTCGGTTCCCGATTGGGAGACGGCGGTCGGCCATATGGCGAGGGTGCGCGAGCGCTGGGGACCGCGGGCGGTAGTCTGGCGCTACGACCCCATCGCGCTGACCGAGGCCACGCCGCCGGACTGGCATCGCGAAACCTTCGCACGGATCGCGCGTGCGCTGTGCGGGGTGACCGACGAGGTGGTGGTGTCCTTCCTCCAGCCCTACCGCAAGACCGCCCGCAATCTCGCCGCCGCCGGCATCGGCTGGCGTGATCCGGAAGCGGAGGAGAAGCGCGCGCTGCTGGCGGACTTGGCCGGCATCGCGGCGGGGGAGGGGATGGCGCTGACGCTCTGCACCCAGCCGGAACTGGTCGGTACGCCCGGCACGGCGGCCGCCCGCTGCGTCGATGCGCTGCGGCTGTCGGACGTCGCGGGAAATGCGGTGGCGGCGCGGGAGAAGGGAAACCGGCCCGGCTGCCTCTGTGCGGAGAGCCGCGACATCGGCGACTACGACAGCTGTCCGCACGGCTGCGTCTACTGCTACGCCGTCGCCGACCGTGGGATGGCGCAGCGACGGTTCGCCGCCCATGACCCGGAGGGGGAGTTTCTGGTGGCGCGGCGGATGCCCTCTCCGCCCAGAGTCCCCTCTCCCCCCCGGGGAGAGGGTTAGGGGGACGGGCGGCGAGGATTTTCAAGCATCGCGCACTTTCCGATCACCACCAGATCCACGCCATGCATCCCCCTCACCCCGACCCTCTCCCCAGGGGGGAGAGGGGGAAGTCTAGGATGGGAGAAAGTCGCTTACGGACAAACCTTCCGCACCGTCTCGACCAGCTTTTCCGGGTTGAACGGCTTCACCAGCCAGCCGGTGGCGCCGGCTTCGCGGCCGGCGGACTTCTTGGCGGGGTCGGCTTCGGTGGTCAGCAGCAGGACCGGGGTGGCACGGTTGAGGGCCGAGGCGCGGATGGCGCGGGTCAGGGCCAGCCCGTCCAGGCCCGGCATGTTCAGGTCGGTGATGATGCAGTCGAACTTGCGCTGGTTGACGAGCGCGAGGCCGGCATTGCCGTCCGACGCCTCCGCCACCTCATAGCCGGCGCCTTTCAGCGTGAAACCGACCATGTCGCGGATGGTCTTGGAATCGTCGACGGTCAGAACGCTTTTGGGCATGAACGCGGCTCCGCTTATACGGCAGAAAGAATTAAGAGGAAAGCCCTAGGCAATTTCCCGTCCACCGTCAACCGCTGGCATCCCCTATCCCGGCAACAAAAAAGCCCCCGGCCCGGCGGCTGAACCGCTGAACCGGAGGCTTTGCCGAGGCTATATTGTTACGCCTTCGTATCGACGTGCTGGCCGCCGGCGTCACCGCCCTTGGCGACGCCGACCATCGCTTCGCGCAGCAGGCGGCCGTGGATGGTGTAGCCGGGCTGAAGGACCTGGACGACGGTGCCGGCGGCCTTGCCGGTGTTCTCGATCTCGAACATCACCTGATGGAAGTTCGGGTCGAACGGCTCGCCGGCCGGGTCCAGCTTCTTGATGCCGGCGCGGTCGAAGGCGGCGAACAGCTGGCGTTCGGTCGCCTCGACGCCGACGGCGAGGCCCTTCAGCATCTCGTCCTGCTCGCGGCCCTCGGCCGGGACGGCGTCCAGCGCGCGGCGCAGGTTGTCGGCGACCGACACCAGTTCCTTGGCGAAGCTGGACACGGCGAACTTGCTGGCGTCCTCGCGGTCGCGCTGGGCACGGCGGCGGGTGTTCTCCGTCTCCGCCATGGCGCGCAGAAGCTGGTCCTTCAGGCTGGCGACCTCAGCTTCCAGCTTGGCGACGCGGTCCTCGGGCGAGCCGGTTTCCGCAGCGTTGGCGGCGGCGGTCTCGGCGGTGGCCTCGGTCGGCTCCACCGTGGCGTCGGAGGGCTTGTTCTGCTCTTCGCTCATGGTTTTCTCAATTCTTGCTTCGTCAAAAGGCGGAGTGAGTGAGGGAGGCGGCGCTCAGCCGATCAGCCGGCTGACCACCTTGGCGGTGTAATCCACCAGCGGAATGATGCGGGCGTAATTGATGCGGGTCGGGCCTATGACGCCGATGGCGCCGATCACCTGTTCCCGGCTGTTCTGGAAGGGGGAGATGATCATCGAACAGCCGGAATGGCTGAACAGCACATTCTCCGCGCCGATGAAGATCTGCACGCCGTCGCCGCGCCCGGTGGCGTCCAGCATGCGCAGCATCGTCTCCTTGGTCTCCAGCGCCTCGAACAGGCCGCGCACCCGCTCCAGGTCGGAGAGCGCGGTGACGTCCTCCAGCAGGCGGGACTGGCCGCGGACGATCAGCTGGCCGGCGTTGGACCCGCCGCTGCCGGCCCAGGTGGCCAGACCGGCGGCGACCACCTTGCGCGACAGCTCGTCCAGCTGGGTCTTCTGCTGCTCGATCTCCTGCAGCACCTCCTGCCGCGCCTCGTCCAGCGTGCGGCCGGCGAGCTTGGCGCTGAGGAAGTTCGACACGGTCTGCAGGGTGGAGGTCGGCACCCCCATCGGCACCTCGATCACCCGGTTCTCGACCAGCCCGTCCTCGTTCACCAGGACGACCAGGGCGCGGCCGGGGCCGAGCGACACGAACTCGATATGCTTCAGCGGCCGGTCGGTCTTCGGCGCCACCACCAGGCCTGCGCAGTGCGACAGGCCGGACAGCATGGTCGACGCCTCGCCCAGCACGTCGGCGAAGGCGCGGCCGGAGGCGGAGCATTTCGCTTCGATCGAGGCGCGCTCGTCCTCGGTCAGCGACCCGATCTCCAGCAGGCCGTCGACGAAGATGCGCAGGCCGGCGTCGGTCGGGATGCGACCGGCCGAGGTGTGCGGGGCATAGAGCAGCCCCTGCTCCTCCAGGTCGGCCATCACGTTGCGGATCGTCGCGGGCGACAAGGCCATGCCAAGCCGCCTGGAGATCGTGCGCGAGCCGACCGGTTCGCCCGACGCCACATAGGCGTCGACGATCAGCCGGAAAATCTCGCGCGATCGCTGGTTCAGCTCGTTGATCATGGAGGTCGGGCGGTCGGGCTCTGTTCGGGCTGGTCGGCTGCGGAACGGGAGTTCCGTCAACCGGTCCGAATTTAGGCAGGTCCGACCGCCGAATCAACGTGCGGGGCGAAGAAGCCCTGCGGCCTTGCGACCTTGAAACGGCCGTAAGGCCGTTTCATCACGACCGCTCGGCGTCCCTTACTGCTCCGCCAGGAAAGTGTTGTACTGCGTGGCGATGGCGGCGACCGCCGCCTCGTACAGCTGCCGGCCATGCTCCGGGCGGGCGAGGCCGGGGGCGGAGCCGATGCGGCCGTCCGGATAGCGGCGGCGAAAGTCACGGGCGTCGTGGAAGCCGCCGGCCGGCGCCTGTTCCGGCTCCAGCGCCGCGGTCTTGATCGAGTCGGGATAGACATATTGCGTGACCGACACCTCGCTGGGGGTGGCGTGCGAGCCTTCCTTGCCCTGGTACAGCTCACGCGACAGGCGGGCGACCTCGCCATTCTCCCACCAGCTCACCAGGGCGCAACGCAGGTCCGGCGCGTCGCGGCCGCGCAACGCCCGGTTCTCCGCATGGATCTCGTAGAAGGCGGCGCGCACGGTGGCGATGTTGCCGCCATGGCCGTTGACGAAGAAGAAGCGCTCGAACCCGTGTTCGGCCAGCGAGCCGACATAGTCGCGCAGCAGGGCGATCAGCGTCGACGGCTTCAGCGTCATCGAACCGGGGAATTCCATATGATGCACGGCCATGCCGACCGGGATGGTCGGGCCGACCAGCGCGCCGGTGGCGTCGCCGACGCCCTTCGCGATGACCTCGGCACAGATGGCGTCGGTGCCGACCAGCCCGTTCGGCCCATGCTGCTCGGTCGAGCCGATCGGCATGATGATGCCCTTGGAGGTCTTGAGGTAGGTTTCGACCTCGGCCCAGGTGCTCAGGTGAAGCTGCACGGTGGCGGATCCTTTTCGACGATGCGTGCCGGGAATGCGGCCGGGAATGCGTTGGCCCTCATGTTAGGCGGCCAAACGGCCGCGACAACCGCTCCCTGCGCCGGGCGGGCATGACGGGGCCGTGGCGATGACCGCTCTCATCCCGCGCTGGCGCATTGCTCCGGCGATGACTACAATCGCGTGCAATTTGCCCGCTCGGGCGTCTGTTTCGGGGTGCGGTGGTGGTTGCGCGCGTCAACACGGTGGCGTTCCAGGGCATCGAGGTGCTGGGGATCGACGTCCAGGTCCAGATGTCCGGCGGAATCGTCGCCTTCACCGTCGTCGGACTGCCCGACAAGGCGGTGGGCGAAAGCCGGGAGCGGGTGCGTGCCGCGCTGCATGCGCTGGGGCTGGCGCTTCCGGCCAAGCGCATCACCGTCAACCTTGCCCCCGCCGACGTGCTGAAGGAGGGCAGCCATTTCGACCTGCCGATCGCGCTCGGCCTGCTGACGGTGATGGGGGTTCTGCCGGATGCGGAGATCGCCCGCTATGTGGCGCTGGGCGAGCTGGCGCTGGACGGCGCGCTGACCCCGGTGGCCGGCGTGCTGCCCGCCGCCATCGACGCGCTGGCCAACGACCGCGGCCTGATCTGCCCGGCGGTCTGCGGCGGCGAGGCGGCCTGGGCCGGTCCCGATCTGGACGTGCTGGCGCCGGCCAACCTGCTGGCCCTCATCAACCATTTCAAGGGCACCCAGGTGCTGACCCCGCCCAAGCCGCGGCTGCAGGAACAGGACGCGCCGCCGCCCGACCTGCGCGACGTGAAGGGCAACGAGACCGCCAAGCGCGCGCTGGAGGTTGCCGCCGCCGGATCGCACAACCTGCTGATGATCGGGCCGCCCGGTTCCGGCAAGTCGATGCTCGCCGCCCGCCTGCCCGGCCTGCTGCCGCCGCTCGACCCGGCGGAGGCGCTGGAGGTGTCGATGATTCACAGCGTCGGCGGGCTGCTGGAGGGCGGGCGTCTGCTGCGCCAGCGCCCCTACCGCGCGCCGCACCAGTCCGCCAGCCTGCCGGCGCTGGTCGGCGGCGGCACGCGGGCCAAGCCCGGAGAAATCTCCTTGGCGCACCAGGGCGTTCTCTTCCTCGACGAACTGCCCGAATTCCCCCGCGCCCTGCTGGAGGCGTTGCGCCAGCCGCTGGAAACCGGCAAGGCGGTGGTCAGCCGTGCCAATCATCATGTAACCTATCCGGCGCGCGTGCAACTGGTGGCGGCGATGAACCCCTGCCGCTGCGGCCATCTCGACGACGCCTCGCTCGCCTGCGCGCGGGCGCCGAAATGTGCAGCAGATTATCAATCTAAAATTAGTGGGCCGCTGTTCGACCGTATCGACCTGCACATCGACGTGCCGGCGGTCAGCCCGGCCGACCTCAGCCTGCCGCCGCCGGCGGAGGGCAGCGCCGACATCGCCGCCCGCGTCGCCGTCGCCCGCGCCATCCAGGCGGAACGCTATGGCGGCTTCGGTCCTTACCCGGCCGGGCGGGCTGTGCGGACGAACGCCGAGGCCGATGGCGAACTTCTGGAGAAGGTGGCCTCCCCCGACGCCCCCGGCCGCGCCCTGCTGACCGAGGCGGCGGAGCGGCTGAAGCTGTCGGCCCGCGGCTACCACCGGGTGATGCGGGTGGGGCGGACCTTGGCCGATCTGGACGGGGTCGAGGGGGTCAAGCGTCGCCACATCGCCGAGGCGCTGAGCTACCGGCGGATCGCGCCGGGGCGGTAGCGGTCCGGCCGATCATCTGCCGCAACCGCCGTTCGAGCCCGCGGCCATATTTCACCACGGTGCCGGCCCACAGCCGGTTCTGCCAGTTCACCGCGGCCCGGCGATTGACGAAGAGGACGTCGGTGTTGTCCAGGGAGAATGGCAACATATGGAATCCCAGGGACCGCATCCGCTGTTTCACCGCCTCCACCGCCGGTCGCATTTCGGGATAGAAGAAGTCGTGGAATTCGACGGTGATCTGGTCGATGTCCGAAAATTCCTCATCCGCAGCGGCCGCGAACATGTCCAATTCGGCACCCTCGATGTCGACCTTCAACAAGGCGATGCGGCCGATGCCGCAGCGGCGCCGGAACTCCGCCAGGGTCATGGCTTCGGCCCGGATGGTCCGAATCGCCTGTTCTGCCGGAGAACGGTTGAAGCCGCTCGCACAGCGGTCCGGATAGACATGGATGTCCAGGCTGCCCGATGCGCCGGAAATCGCAACCTGCTGAAGCGTCAGCCTGGGATGTCGGGCGATCTGTTCGGCACATTCGGGAACAGGCTCGGCTGAAAAGACCTTGCAGCCATACCGCTCGATGACGGCGTGTGCGAATTTTCCCTCGTTGCAGCCGAAATCGACCGCAACAGAGTTTTCATTGATCAAAGAAAAGAATGTGTGTTCGCAAATGCGGTCTAACTTGATCATTTTTTATTTCCCCATTTCCCCACCCGTTAATTGCAAATTTCTATTTTCTTAGTATCATGCTTCTTGATCTTTATCTATCTGCTCTTCCCTGAACTTACGGCCCCTCGAACACCGGCGGCTTGCCCGCCCCCGGACAGACGGTCGTCGGCACCGACTCCTGCTCCACGAAGGTCACGGCGGCGGCCATGGCGCAGTCTTCGCTGGATGTTACGATGTGGCTGGCGGCGCGGAAGACCAGATGGCGGCTCTTCGGCAGGGTGGCGGCGGCACGGTCGCCCCAGTCCGGCGGTGTGACGGGGTCGTAGGCGCCGGACAGCAGCAGGACCGGCATCGGGCTGGCGACCGGCAGGCGCTCGGCCGGTTCCTGATGGCCGGCGGGCCAGAGACGGCAGACGCGCCGGCCCGGATCGTCGGCGGCGACAAGCCCATAGGGGGCATAGCGGCGGGCGTTGTCGGCGCGCTTCTGCGGGTCGGCGGTGTTGACCGACTCGCGGCATTCGACGGAAAAGGCCAGCCCGTCGGCGACCTCCGGATCGCCCAGCCAGTTGGTCGGCGCCCATTCGGCAAGGGTGGCGTATTGGCCGCGGATGGCGCGGTCGAGCATGATCGGCAATGCCGGCACCGCTTCGCTGATCGCCATCGCCTCCAGCCCGGCGGCGATGATCGCTCCGCCGGTCAGCCGCAGGGCACGGCGCGTCTCATGATCGCCGACGACGATGTCGACGGGATTGCGATCCAGCCGTTCGACCAGGGAGAGGAAGCGCTTCTCCAGGTCGGGAAAGGCGGAGCGGCAGGTCCGGTTGGCGGCGCAGTCGTCGAACAGCCGGCGGTAGGCACGCTGGGCCAGCCCGGCCGTCTCCTCCTGCGCGTTGACGTCGGGCGGGTAGATGCTGTCGAACACGGCGGTGCGGACGCGGCCGCCCTGCCGCCGCAGGATCTCCAGCCCGACGCGCGTGCCGTAGGACACCGCGAACAGGTTCACGCGCTGGGCGCCCAGCGCCGTCGCAATGTCCAGCGCATCCTCCGCCGCGACGGGGGTGGAAAACTGCGTGGTATCCAGCCCGGCCGCCTCCAGCCGCGCGATGCAGGCGCTGATTGCGGAGCGTTCCGCCGCCGACCGCTGCTCGCGCGTCTGCGGCCGGCTGCCGCGGGCGTCGACGGCGTCCAGCTCCGGGCAATCGGTGTCCGGCTCCGCCCGGCCGACGCCGCGCGGGTCGAACAGGATCAGGTTGCGGGTGCGGCGGAAGGGCGCCGACAGCTCCCACCACACCTCCATCCGCTCTTCCGTCGCCTCGCCGGTGCCGAAGGGGGAGGCGCCGGGACCACCCTCCAGAAACAGGACGGGGTCCGGGTCGGGCTGGCGCGCGGTGCTGAGCAGCACGGCGACCGGCAGGCGCAGGCTGCGGCTGTTGGCGCGGTCGCGGCGTTCCGGTACCGCCACCGTCCCGCACAGCGCCGCTTCTCCGTCGGGAACGGTGAACCAGCAGGGGCCAGGGGTGAAGCGGGTCTCCGCCACCGCGGGCATGGCCAACAGCGCACCCATCACCACGGCAACCGCCGCGAGCGCAGCCCGCAGCTTGCGGGCGGAGCGCACCGCTATCGGCCATGCGGGAGAGGAGAGGATGGACACGGACGGACGACCTGGACCTGATGGATGGAGTACCGCAGACGGTTTTGGGCGGCGGCTTTGTGTTTGACCGAGCGACCTTCGCTTGTCCAGAGGCGCCCGGCGCCATCCCGACCGATAGCCGAACGGCGGCAAAACGGCCGATAGGTGATGCTGATCTGCAACAGCCGTGCAGCAAAGATCACGCCATTGACGGACGGACAGGTTGACGGAACACATCCGCACACGGAATTATTTCGCCACCAGAGGCCCGACGGACGGAGCCTCTCTTTCTCAGGAGCAGATCATGCCGACCTTGTGGACGGCGATGCAGAGCCGCTGGCTCGATTCCGGGGCATCCTCCGGACCGGGCCGATTGTGCGACCACCTGCGGCGCGACATCGGACTGGCGGACAGGGAGGCGACGGATGGAGAAGAGCCTCCGCTCGGCCGCGCTCTTCCGCCTTTTCACATCCGCGATCGGAACCTATCGGACGCGCGGACATTTTTGACCTTGCAACCGTATCGCTGAGCAGCGATACCGGATCCGCCGGCCTCTCACGCCGGCATCACTCAACCCCTGGAGAGTATCGATGAAAGCCATCGTAACCACCGCCTGGACTCGCCGATCGGGCGATCCGGCCATCACCGCCGCCAATTGGGCCGCCCATATGGCCGCCAATCATGCCCAGCCGGCCCGCCTTCTTCCCGCACCCTTCGAACGTGAATTCCGGATATCGAGAGGATCCCATGTGTGTCTTTCTGGGTTTTTGCGGTCACCGTCTCTTCGTTGAACACGCCCGCTGGGCATCGCCGGCCGGGTCCTTCGACCTGCGGCGTGAGAACGGGGAAGTCATCCTATGGCTTGGACGCCTGAACATCATCTACACACCGGCCCGTTGGGGACCACCCTCCCGCGCTGCATAGCGCGCGGCGCCGCGGAGACCTGCTGAATGCCGGCCCGCGTTCGTCATGACGAGGTCCTTACCGTCGTCCAGGTGCTTGAGGCGTTCCGCAAGCTCGACCCCGATCTGCCCATCCAGTATGCGCTGAGTTTCATGACCATCGCGCAGAGCGAAGGCATCTCCATCGGCGAACTGGCGGAACGCCTGGGCATCGCCCAATCCTCCGCATCGCGCAACGTTGCGGCGCTCAGCCGCTGGCACAGCTTCGGCAAGGCCGGCCTCGATCTGGTGCAGGCGCAGGAAGACCCGCGCGAGCGCCGCCGCAAGATCGTCACCCTGACCGACAAGGGCCGTGAGTTCCTGGACGCGCTGCGCGCCATCGTGAACCCGCCCGAGCAGCGCCGCGCCGCCAAGACAGCCTGATTTTCGCAGCCCTGATTTTTGTAGCCCTGATTTTTGTAGCTAAGCGATCCCGTTCAGCGCCGTGCGCAGCATTCCCACCAGTGTGCGCACCGCCAACTCCTGCCGCTCCAGCGCCAGACCGCCGAACCGCCGCAACTCCTTGGCCCGTTCGGGCAGCGGCGGCATGTGGAAGAAGCCGTAGGGGATATCCAGGTCGGCGCGCTCGATGATGTGGCGCGCCCGGTAGAACAGATGGTTGCCGAGGAAGCCGCCGGAGAAGTCGCCGAAGGTCACCGGCAGCCCGGCCATCGACATTTCCCGCATCACCCGCGGCACCGGCAGGGTGCTGCCATAGGCGGTCGGCCCGTCGGGGACGATGTCGGCGTGTTCCCGCACCGTGCCGGCGGCATCGGGCAGCGGGCTTTCGTCGCGGTTCCAGGCCAGACGTTCCAGCCGGATGTAATCGCTCGACTCGAGGTACGCGAAGCCGAGCGCCGCCAGCGGCTGGTGTTCCGCCAGCAGCTCGGCGAAGGCGTCGCCGCAGACGTCATAGAGAGGGGGCAGGGTGGCGGTGACGACCCCTGGCTCCCCCGTCAGCCGGTCCATCAGCAGAGCGGTCGGATCGGCCGCCCAGGAATGGTCTGAATCAGGAGCCGGCTCGCCGTCCGAGGTCCCGAACGGCGAGAAGCCGGTGAGCAGGATGGGAGCCGTCACGGGCAAGACATCCTTACAGTCACATCCTTACGGCCGCAGCAGGCCGATGATGTCCTTCACGTCGTTCAGGTTCTTCTCCGCGATGGCGGAGGCGCGCTCGCCGCCCTTCTTCAGCAGCCGGTCGATCTCCGCCTTGTCGGCAAGCAGCTCCTTCATGCGGGTGGTGATCGGCGCCAGCTTGTCCACCGACAAATCGACCAGCGACTTCTTGAAGTCGGAGAACTGGGCACCGGCGAACTGCGCCAGCACCTGCTCGCGCGACTGGCTGGCCAGCGCGCCATAGATGGTGACGAGGTTGTCGGCCTCGGGGCGGGCCTCCAGCTCGGTCACCGTCTCCGGCAGGGGTTCCGGGTCGGTCTTGGCCTTGCGGATCTTCTGCGCGATGGTGTCGGCATCGTCGGTCATGTTGATGCGCGAATATTCGGACTCGTCCGACTTCGACATCTTCTTCTTGCCGTCGCGCAGGCTCATCACCCGCGTCGCCTCGCCCAGGATCTGCGGCTCGGGCAGCGGGAAGAATTCGGTCTCATAGCGGCGGTTGAAGGCGCCGGCAATGTCGCGCGCCAGTTCCAGATGCTGCTTCTGGTCCTCGCCCACCGGCACATGGGTGGCCTTGTAGAGCAGGATGTCGGCGGCCATCAGGGTGGGGTAGGCGTAGAGGCCGAGGTTGGCCATGTCCTTCTGCTTGCCGGCCTTTTCCTTGAACTGGGTCATGCGGTTCAGCCAGCCCAGCGGCGTGTGGCAGGACAGGATCCAGCCCAGCTCGGCATGGCCGGAGACGACCGACTGGTTGAACAAGATGTTCTTGTCCGGGTCGATGCCGGCGGCGATGTAGGCCGCGGCGACCTCGCGGATGTTGTTGCGCAGAACTTCCGGGTCCTGGTCGATGGTCAGCGCGTGCAGGTCGACGACGCAGAAGATGCACTCGTAGCTGTTCTGCAGATCCACCCAGTTGCGCAGCGCCCCCAGATAGTTGCCGAGGTGAAGCTGCCGGGTCGGCTGCATGCCGGAGAAAATGCGGTTCACGGGTGGTCTCGCTCGAAAACTCTGGGAGGCGGCAGTTATCGCCCCCCGAAGTCCGCCGGTCAAGGCACGGCGCGCTCATGACGGCTGTCCGCGCGGATCGTCGCGGGTGAGTTGTCCTGGTTGTATTGAATGCGCTTGTGCGCTACCGCCGCGTTCGTGTGGTTGGGAGGGGGCGGACCCGCCGCCCCCGCCACACTCACCCGCGCCGTATCCTCACCTCCCCGCGCGCCGGCGCTCGATGGCGTCCCACAGCAGGGCTTCGATCTGCACGCCGTCCAGGCGGTTGATCTCCTGGATGCCGGTGGGGGAGGTGACGTTGATTTCGGTCATGTAGTCGCCGATCACGTCGATGCCGACGAAGACCAGACCCTTCTCGCGCAGGACCGGGCCGATGGCGGCGCACATCTCGCGCTCGCGCGCGGTCAACTGGGTCTTTTGGGCGCTGCCGCCGGCGTGGAAGTTGGCGCGGGCCTCGCCCTCCAGCGGCATGCGGCTGACCGCACCCACCGGCTCGCCGTCGACCAGGATGATGCGCTTGTCGCCCTGGCGGATTTCCGGAAGGTACTTCTGCACGATGACCGGCTCGCGGTAGAGCTGGGTGAACAGCTCCAGCAGCGAACCCAGGTTCTCGTCGTCGGGCTTCAGGTGGAAGACGCCGGCGCCGCCGTTGCCGAACAGCGGCTTGACGATGATGTCCTTATGCTCCGCCCGGAAGTCGAGGATGGCCTGCTTGTCGCTGGTGATCAGCGTCGGCGGCATCAGGTCGGGAAACTTGGTGATGAACAGCTTTTCGGGCGCATTGCGCACCTCGGCCGGATCGTTGACCACCAGAACCTTGGGCTGCACATGCTCCAGCAGATGGGTGGAGGTGATGTAGGCCATGTCGAAGGGCGGGTCCTGCCGCAGCAGGATGACGTCCATCGTCGACAGATCGGTCATCACCGGCTCGCCCAGCGTATAATGGGCGCCGCGCTGGCGCACCACCGTCATCTCGCGCACGCGGGCGGTCAGGCGGTTGCCGGTCAGGATCAGGTCGCGCGGATGGTAGTGGTACAGGCGATGGCCGCGCTTCTGCGCCTCCAGCGCCATCATGAAGCTGGAATCGGTGTCGATGTTGATCGACTCGATAGGGTCCATCTGGAAGGCGACGGCGAGGCTCATGACGGGTCTCCGGACCTCTGCAACGGGGGTCAGTTCAGGCGGTTCTTCAACTGCTGGATCAACGAGGCGGTCTGGTGGCGGTGATGGTCGTCGCCGGTCAGCGCCATGAAGGTCTCCAGCGCGGTGATGGCGTCCTTCAGGTTGCCGGCATGGGCCTCCAGAAGGCCGGTCTCGCGCCACAGCGACGGCTCGTGCGGGGCGAACAGGCGCATCGCCTCCAGCACCTCCAGTGCCTTCGGCACCTCGTGCGCCGACAGGTGGCGCAGCTTGATGTTGTTCTGCAGCCGCAGAAGCACGTCGCGGTTCGACACCGGCTGGTAATGGCCGGGCTCCAGCTCGGCGGCGCTGCCGGCGGTGGCCTTCAGCAGGTCGCGCAGGTCGACGACGCTGCGGGTCTGCCCCTCGTTGAAGGGGTCAAGAATAGCGCGGGCGCCGTCCTTCTCGATGCGGACCAGGAAATGGCCGGGGAAGTTCAGCCCGACCATCGGCCAGCCCTGCGACCGCGCCGCATGCATATAGAGGATGCCGAGCGCCACCGGCAGGCCGCGCCGGCGGTCGATCACCCGCAGCAGGTTGGCGTTCTGCAGGTCGTCGTAGGTGTCGTGGTCGCCGGAATAGCCGTGGCGCCCGCCGATCACCGCATGCAGGTGCGCGATGCGCGTCTCCAGCCTGTCGTCGGCCGGATCCTGCGCCGCGACACGGGCGGCCAGATCCTCGACGATGGCGCGGATATGGGCGCGGTAGGGGGCGAGGTCGGCGTTCGGCAGTTCAAGCGCGCCCAGCGCCAGGGCGGCTTCGGCCAGATCGATCTCGTCGTCCGGCTGGTCGCCGATGCGGCGCAGGATTTCGCGGGCTTCCGCGCGGTTGCTCAAGACTGTCGCCCTCTCATGTCGCCCCTCACAGTCTCCAGGCATCGACCAGATGACGGGGCCAGGCCCAAGGGGTAACCAGCATCACGTCGAAGCGCAAGACATAGCCGGCATAGCGCGGGTTGGCGCCCAGGAAGGCATGGGCGGCGCGGGCCAGCCGGCCGCGCTGGCGGGCGTTCAGCGCCTCGTTGGCGGTATCCCAGTCGCCACGCGCCTTCACTTCGACGATGGCGATGGTTTGGCCGCGCTTGGCGACGATGTCGATCTCGCCCATCGGCGTGCGCAGGCGGCTGGCCAGGATGCGGTAGCCGCGCAGCCGCAGCGACAGGCGGCACAGCGCCTCCGCCCGGCGGCCCAGGCTTTCGGCCCGCAGGCGCCGCGCATCCAGGTCGGTCATTTCGTCTTCTCCTCCCGCTGCAGCTCCAGCGCGCGGGCATAGACGGTGCGCTTGTGCTGGCCGGTGCGGGCGGCGACGTCGGCGGCGGCGTCGCGCACCGACAGGCGGGTCAGCGCCTCGCGCAGCAGGGCGTCGACGTCGGCTTCGCCCGGCGTCGCCTCCTCTCCCGGCGGGCCGATGACCAGCACGACCTCGCCGCGCGGCGGGCCGGCCTCGGCATAATGGGCGGCCAGCTCCGGCAATGTGCCGCGCCGCACCTCCTCGTACAGCTTGGTCAGCTCGCGGGCGACGGCGGCCTCGCGCGGACCCAGGATATCGGCGAGGTCGGCCAGCGACTCCGGCAGGCGTTGCGGCGATTCGAAGAAGACCAGCGTGGCGGGCACACCCTTCAGCTCGCCGGCGGTGGCGCGCCGCGCGCTGCTCTTGTTCGGCAGGAAGCCGGCGAACAGGAAGCGGTCGGTCGGCAGGCCGGACAGCACCAGCGCCACCAGCGGGGCCGAGGCGCCGGGCAGGGTGGTCACCGCCACCCCTTCCGCCACGCATTCCCGCACCAGCTTGTAACCGGGGTCGGAGACCAGCGGCGTGCCGGCGTCGGTGACCAGCGCGATGGCCTCGCCCTTTTTCATGCGGCCGATCAGGACCGGACGCATCTTTGCGGCGTTGTGTTCGTGGTAGGAGACGAAGGGGGTGTGGATGCCGTGGATGCCCATCAGCTTTGCGGTGACGCGCGTGTCCTCGCAGGCGATGGCGTCGGCCCGCTTCAGCGTGTCGAGCGCCCGCAGCGTGATGTCCGCGGCGTTACCGATGGGGGTAGCGACGACATGGAGTCCGCCCGCGAGTTTACTTGGCGCGGCGAGGGGGCTACCTTGAGCGCCACTTTCGGCCGAGTCACCCGGACTCATGGCCGGGACCATGCCTTGGGTCTCGCCTTCGGTTCCGGCGGCCGTTTCAGCAGATGTGGAGACGATTGGTGGCACGCTTGGCAACAGCTTTCTCACAGGGTCTGAAACGTCACGGCGTGGCAGCCTTGCTGGTCGCCGGCCTGTTGTCGGCCTGTTCGACTTTAAGCGCGCCGCCGCGGGTGGCACAAGCGCCGCAACCGGTTCCCGCTCCGGTGGCTCCCCTGCCGGAGACGCAAGGCCCGGTCAAGGTCGCGGTCCTGGTGCCGCTCAGCGGGCAGAGCGCCGCCATCGGCCAGTCCATGCTGGACGCCGCGCAGATGGCGCTGTTCGACATGGCCGGCGACCAGCTGCAGCTGTTGCCGCGCGACACCAAGGGCACGCCGAACGGCGCCGCCGACGCGGCACGCCAGGCGCTGGCCGAGGGTGCCCGCCTGATCATCGGTCCGCTGTTCGCTGCCGATGTCGCCGCGGTGCGCCCCATTGCGCAGAATGCCGGCGTCGACGTGCTGGCCTTCACCAACGACGCCACCCAGGCCGGCAACGGCACCTATGTGATGGGCTTCGTCCCGGCCGATCAGGTCAGCCGCGTCGCCGGCTATGCCCGGTCGCGCGGGGCGACGCGCTTCACCGTGCTGGCGCCGCGCTCCCCCTACGGCGACGCGGTGGTCAACGCCATGCAGACCATCGCGCCACGGCTCGGCGCCATGACCACGCAGGTCGAGCGCTACGATCCGGCCATCACCGACCTGTCGGTCCCGGCCAAGCAGGTCGCGCAGGAAACCCCGCAGCCGCAGGCGGTGATGCTGGCCGAAGGCGGGCAGCGCGCCCAGGGCATCGCCCAGGCGCTGGCCGCCAACGGCGTGCAGCCGCAGCAGGTCAAGCTGCTGGGCACCGGGCTGTGGGACGACAGTTCGCAAGCGGCGCTGGGGCAGGAGCCGGCGCTGGTCGGCGCGCTTTACGCCGCCCCGACGCCGCAGACCCGCGCCCGCTTCGAGTCTCAGTTCGAGCAGGTCTATGGCCGCAAGCCGCCGCGCATCGCCACGCTGGCCTATGACGCGACCTCGATCGCCGCGGTGCTGACCCGCAGCGGCGGCCCGGTTCCGTTCGACCGCATGGCGATGACCAACCCCAACGGCTTCGAGGGGCTGGACGGCCTGTTCCGCCTGCGCGCCGACGGCTTGGTCGAACGCGGGCTTGCGGTGATGGAGATCACGCCCACCGGATCGCGCGTCGTCGATCCGGCGCCGCCGTCGTTCGAGATGCTGGGGCAGTAAGGAAAAAGGCCCTCTCCCGAGCCGGGCGAGGGCTTTTTCACTGCCATCCTTACTTACGCCCGCGCCCGCAGGTAGGGGGTCAGGCGCCATTCGGCGAACTTGATCAGGCGGGTGGCGACGAAATTCAGCACCAGATAGATCGCCCCGGCGACGATGAACAGCTCGAAGACCGCGAAGGTCTGGGCGATCATGCGCCGGGCGATGCCGGTGACCTCCATCAGCGTGATGGTGCTGGCGAGCGAGGTCGCCTTCACCATCAAAATCACCTCGTTGCCGTAGGCCGGCAGCATCTGGCGGATCGCCACCGGCAGCACGATGCGGCGGAAGGCCAGCGCGCGCGACATGCCGCAGGCCCGCGCCGCTTCCACCTGTCCCTGCGGCACCGACAGGATGGCGCCACGCAGGACCTCGCTGGTATAGGCGCCGGTGTTCAGCGTCAGCGCCAGGATGGCGCACCAGTAGGGCTCGCGCAGGAAGGGCCAGAGAAAGCTGTCGCGGATGAACTCGAACTGGCCGAGCCCGTAATAGACCAGGAAGATCTGCACCAGCAGCGGCGTGCCGCGGAAGACGAAGACATAGGCCGCGGCCAGCTTTTCCACCACGCGGTTGCCCGACAGCCGCAGAAGCGCGACGGCGAAGGCGACCAGCGCCCCCAGCGCCAGCGAACCCAGGATCAGCTGCAGCGTCAGCGACAGGCCGCCGAGCATGCGGGGCAGGCTGTCCCACATCAGTTGCCAGTTCATGGCCTCAGGCCCTCCGGACGCCGCGATTGGCGGAGATTTCGGCGCGGTTGAACAGCGCCGTCGAAATGGTGGTCAGCAGCAGATAGAGCACGGCGGCGGTGCTGTAGAACAGGAAGGGCTGGCGCGTGGCGCCCGCCGCCAGATGGGTGATGCGCATCAGCTCGGCCAAGGCCGTCACCGACACCAGCGCCGTGTCCTTCAGCGTCAGCTGCCAGACATTGCCAAGGCCGGGCAGGGCGAAGCGCAGGGTCTGCGGCACCAGCACCCGGCGCAGGATCAGCCAGCGGCTCATCCCGCAGGCGCGCGCCGCCTCGATCTGACCGAAGGGAACCGACTGCACCGCGCCGCGGATCACCTCGGTCGAATAGGCACCGGAGATCAGCCCGACCGCCAGCACGCCGATGGTGAAGGCGTTCAGGTCGACCCGGCCGTCATAGCCGAAGGCGGCGGCAATGGAGGTCGCGACCCCGCTGCCGCCGAAGAACAGCAGATAGATCACCAGCAGTTCGGGGATGCCGCGGACGATGGTGGTGTAGAAGTCGGCCAGGACGTTCAGCGCCAGGGAGTGGCTGAGCTTGGCCGAGGCGCCGAGCGATCCGACGACGATGCCGAAGGCGAAGGCCGACACGGCGACCGCGACGGTCATCGCGGTGCCCATCAGAAGCTGTCCGCCCCAGCCGTTGGGACCGAAGGAAAGGAGTTCCAGCATTGGCACGCCCGGTAAGGCCCGCCGGGCGCGGCGCGGACGGCCGGCCGTACGGGGTTCAGCGAACGGAGATCACGGAACGACTGGCGCCCGGTTGCCGTGAAGGCCGCCGGGCGCCGTTCCGATCAGACAGGAGAGCCGAAGGCCCGCCTTACTTGGTCCCCTTATTTGGTGGGGGAGATGTCGTAGCCGAAATGCTGGGTGCTCAGCTTCTTGACGGTGCCGTCCTTCAGCGCTTCGGCGATCGCCTTGTCGAACATCGCCTTCAGGTCGGCGGTGTCCTTGCGCAGGCCGACGCCCATGCCCTCGCCGATCACGCCGCCGATGAAGTTCGGGCCGACGATGATCATCTTGTCCGGCGTGGCCTTCACCACCGCCTCGACCACCGAACGGTCGCCCAGCATAGCGTCGACGCGGCCGGAGCTGAGATCGATGCCGGCATTGTCGATCTTGTCGTAGGTGCGCATGGTCACCTTCGGCAGATGCTTGTCCATGAAGTCGGCCTGGATGGTCGACACCTGGACGCCGACGGACTTGCCCTTCAGGGCATCGGCCAGCTTCTCCAGCACCGGCTTGGCCTTGCCCTGGTCGTTCAGGTCGACGCGGTCGGCGCCGAGCGCCAGCGACTTGGCCAGCGGCGAGTTGGCCATCACGGCGAACACCGACGGCTCGGTGCCGTAGGGAACCGAGAAGTCGATGACCTTCTTGCGCTCGTCGGTGATGGTCATCGCCGACATGATGGCGTCATACTTGCCCTGCTGCAGGGCCGGGATGATGCCGTCCCAATCCTGGGCGACGAACTCGCAGGTGACCTTCATGCGCTTGCACAGGTCGTTGCCGAGATCGACCTCGAAGCCGGTCAGCTTCCCCGAGGTGTCGGTGGCGTTCCACGGAGGATAGGCGCCCTCGCTGGCGATGCGGACCGTCTTCCATTCCTTGGCGTTGGCGGCGCCTGCCGCGGCCACAGCCATCATGGCGCCGAGCGCCAGGGCCGAAACGATCTTCTTCAACGAACACACTCCTCTGTTCGGTTCGCCCGTTCTCTCGCCCCTGCCGGGGCCGGGCTGTTTCTGACGGTCCGGTCCTGCCCTCTGCCTCGTCCCCTCACGCCGCGCCGGACAGATGGCGCGAGAGGAACTGCCGCACCCGGTCCGAGTCGGGGTCGGTCAGCACCTTGTCGGGTGACCCCTCCTCCTCGATCCGCCCCTGGTGCAGGAAAACCACCTTGGACGCCACTTCGCGGGCGAAGCCCATCTCGTGCGTCACCAGGATCATCGTGTTGCCTTCATCCGCCAGTTGGCGGATGACGCGCAGAACCTCGCCGACCAGCTCGGGATCGAGCGCCGAGGTCGGCTCGTCGAACAGCATGACCTTGGGCTGCATGGCGAGCGCGCGGGCGATGGCGGCGCGCTGCTGCTGGCCGCCCGACAGCTGGACCGGATAGGCGTCGGCCTTCGCCAGGATGCCGACCTTGTCCAGCAGCATGCGGGCGCGGTCGATGGCCTCCGCCTTCGGCACGCCCAGCACATGCACCGGCGCCTCGATCACGTTCTGCAGGATGGTCATGTGGGTCCAGAGGTTGAAGCTCTGGAACACCATGCCGAGGCTGGTGCGGATGCGCTCCACCTGACGGGTGTCGGCGGGGACGCTGGCGCCGCCGCGCGTCTTCTTCAGCGCGATGGCCTCGCCGCCGATGACGACCCGCCCGTCGTCCGGGATCTCCAGCATGTTGATGCAGCGCAGCAACGTGCTCTTGCCCGAGCCCGACGAGCCGATCAGCGTGATGACGTCGCCCTCGCGGGCGGTCAGCGAGACGCCCTTCAGCACCTCCAGCTCGCCGAACCGCTTGTGCAGATCCTCCACGACGACGGCGGCGGGAGCGGACTCGCTGACTGGCGGGTGACGGTGCATGCGCGAAAAACCGGCTGGTTCGGGTGGCGAGGGACAGCTGCGCCGACGCGGCGGGCCGAGGCGGCCGGCCAAGGCATCGGTATGACCATTGCGGCACAGGCTAGACCGGGGCATGCACGTTTCGCAACGCAGATTTCACATCAAATGCACGTTAAGCCGCTTGTGTCCGGAAACAGTGCGTTACCACAACAAAAGTACCAGAATCTGCGGCCCCAGGATACGCAGGCACATCGCCAGCGGATAGACGGTGGCGTAGGCCAGTGCCGGAGCCTCCGACGCGACCAGCGCGTTGGCGTAGGCCAACCCCGGCGGGTTGGTCTGCGACCCGGCCAGCACGCCGCAGATGGTCAGGAAGTTCAGCTTCATCAGCCCGCGCGCGACCAGCCCGGTCAGCAGCAGCGGCACCAGCGTCACCAGCACGCCCCACATCATCCAGGGCCAGCCGGCGCCGCTCGCCAGCGTGGCGACGAAGCGGTCGCCCGACGCGATGCCCAGCACGGCCAGGAACAGGATGATGCCGATCTCGCGCAGCGCCAGGTTGGCGGCCGGCGGCATGAACCACACCAGCGGCCCGACATGGCCGACGCGGCCCAGGATCAGCGCGACGATCAGCGGCCCGCCGGCAAGACCGAGGCGCAGCGGCGCCGGCATGCCCGGCAGGAAGATCGGGATGGCGCCCAGCGCCGCGCCCAGCGCGATGCCCAGGAACATCGGGATCATCTCCACCTGCTGCAGCTTGCGGGCGGAGTTGCCGAAGACCCGGCCGACGGCGGCGAGGCTGTCCGGCCGGCCGATCACCGTCAGGATGTCGCCGAACTGCAGCTTCAGCGCCGGGGTCGGCACCAGCTCCACGCCCGACCGGTTGACGCGGCTGACCACCACGTCATGGGCGTCCTGCAGGTTCAGCGCCGCGATCGACTTGCCCAGCACCGCGTTGTTGGTGACGACGATGCGCTCCCATTTCAGGTCGGTGCCCTTGGTGGTCAGCGGCCGGTCGAACTCCTGCCCCAGCAGGGTCCGCACCTGCTCCAGCTTCGGCCGCGGCCCGACCACATGCAGCACGTCGCCCAGCTTCAGGCAGGTGTTGTTGTGGGGGACGCAAAGCGTGCCGTCGCGCAACAGGCGGGAGGCGACCACCCCATGATCGCACAGCGCGTCGACGGACCCGAGCGGCCGGCCCTCAAGCTCCGGGTTGCGTACGGTCAGGTCCATGGTCTCCAGCGTCGACACCTCGGCGCGGCGACACTCCTCGAAGCGGGCGGCCTCGACCTCGGGGTCGATGCGGAACAGGATGCGGACGGCGGCCATCGCCAGCAGGTTGCCGGCGATGCCGAAGGGATAGGTGACGGCGAAGGCAAGGCCGGGCAGGGCCATCACCGCCGCATCGGCCCCGACCTCCGTCAGCACCTGCTGGGTGGCGGCCAGCGCCGGGGCGTTGGTCACCGCGCCGGAAAACACGCCGAGCGAGGAGCCCAGCGACAGCACCCCCGACGACACCAGCGCCGCGGTCAGCAGGATGCTGGACCCCACCATCAGCAGGGCCAGCCCGTTCAGCGCCAGCCCGCTGCGACGGAGCGCGGCGAAGAAGCCGGGGCCGACCTGGATGCCGATGGTGTAGACGAACAGGATCAGGCCGAAATCGCGGATGAAGTCCATCATCTCCGGGTTGAAGGCGATGCCCGCCTGCTTGGCGATATGGCCGCCGGCGATGCCGGAGAACAGAACGCCGCCGATGCCGAGCCCGACCCCGCGGATCTTGATATGGCCGAGCGCCACGCCCGCCGCCGACACGAGACCGAGCATGAGCACCACCCGCGCGATCGGCGGCATGGCCTGGAGAATGTCTGCGAAAGCCGACATGGAGCAACTCGCTTCCTGAACACATTTGGGCAAACCGCCGCCGCGTTCGGTGGGATCCCCGATGACTGCGGCACTTCCCCTTCGATTGGGGACGACGGCGCGACGATGCGGCAGGACTGCGGGCAAAGCGTTGATTCAGAACAAGTGCACGGCCTTTAGCCGTGACAATCCCGACGTCCGGCGCTGCGGCGAACGCATGGAAGTGCAGCGCTGCGAGCCATGCGGCCCGTCATCGGGCGGCGTCCGATTCCTCGAACTCCATCCAAATTTTGCCATTTTCTTCCCCTAGACCTTATCTCAAGCAACCGGCCCCGCAGGTCGCGCACCGGCGTTCCCCTAGCGCCACCGCAGCGACGAACGAAGCCGTTCCACAAGGTATCGACCGGCCGGACCCGGCCGGACGCAAGGCCATCGCGAGAACCCCCTCGCGGTGGCCTTTTCTTTTGGGCGGGTTGTTTCGGGCGAGATGGCGGCGGGAGGCTGCGACAGCATTCTTGCTCAGGCTTTCCCGTTCCCTTGTGCTATAGCAGCGCCTCCCTCAACCGGAAGCGCGACCCGTTCCCATGCCCGTCTTTGCCGGATCAGAGCTGACCTGCCTGCGTGGCGACCGTCTGGTCTTCACCGGGCTGGAGTTCCGCATCGCCCCCGGCGGTGCGCTGGTGCTGCTCGGTCCCAACGGCAGCGGCAAGTCCAGCCTGCTGCGGGTGATGGCCGGGCTGCTGAAGCCGCTGCGCGGGACGTTGGACTGGGACGGGGTGCCGGTTTCCGAGGATCCCGACGGCCACCGGTCGCGGGTGCAGTATGTCGGCCATCTCGACGCAGTGAAGCCGGTGCTGACCGCGGCGGAGAATCTCGCCTTCTGGGCGGCGCTGGCCGGTGCCGCCGACCCGGCCGCCAACGCGCGGGCCGCGCTCGACCGGCTGGGAGTGCCGCACATCGCCGGGGTGCCGGGCCGCTATCTGTCGGCCGGTCAGAAGCGCCGGCTGAACCTCGCCCGGCTGCTGGCGGCACCGGCGACGCTGTGGCTGCTGGACGAGCCGACCGTGGCGCTCGACCGCGCCGCCATCGCCCTGTTCGAGGGGCTGATCGCCGAACACCGCGCCCAGGGCGGCATGGTCGTGCTGTCCACCCACACCGACATCGCCACCCCCGGCGGCGAGGAGCTGCATCTGGACGAGTTCGCCCCCTACGCCGACGATGAAGAGGCTGGCGACGAAGACCATGAGGAAGAGGGGGCCGCGCCATGAGCCGTTTTCTGCGCCTTGTCGCGCGCGACCTGCGGCTGGCCCTGCGCCAGGGGTCCGACGCCACCATCGCCGTCATGTTCTTCGTGCTGTGCGTGGTGCTGTTCCCCTTCGGCGTCGGGCCGGAGCCGAACATCCTCGCCCGCATCGCCGCCGGTGTGATCTGGGTGGCGGCTCTGCTCGCCTCGCTGCTGTCGCTGGAGCGGCTGTTCCAAACCGATTACGAGGACGGGTCGCTGGAACTGCTCTCGCTCTCCCCCCTGCCGCTGGAGGCCGCGGTGCTGGCGAAGACGCTGGCCCATTGGCTGGTCACCGGCGTCCCGCTGATCGTCGCCGCGCCGCTGCTGGCCGTTCTGCTGAACATGGATGCGCAAGGGTTCGGCGTTCTGGTGCTGACGCTGACCCTGGGCACGCCGATCCTCAGCCTGATTGGCGCCATCGGGGCGGCGCTGACGCTGGGAGCGCGGCGCGGCGGCGTGCTGCTGTCGCTGCTGATCCTGCCGCTCTACATTCCCGTGCTGATCTTCGGCGCCGGCGCCATCGACGCTGCCATCAACGGGCTGACCCCGCGCCCGCACCTGCTGCTTCTCGCCGGCATCCTCGCCGCCGCCCTGCCGCTCGCCCCTTGGGCCGGGGCCGCGGCCCTGCGGCAGGCGGTGGAGTAGGGGGCTTCCGCGCCCTTACGACTTCGTCGCCTTTTCCGGCAGCAGCTTCTCGATCGCCTCGCGCACCTTGTCCGACTCGGGGTCTGTCATGGTGGAGAACCAGGACACCAGCTTGCCGTCCGGCCCGATCAGATATTTGTGGAAGTTCCAGCGCGGCTTGGCGAGGAAGCCCAGTTCGTCGGCCGCCCAGCGGTAGAAGGGATGGGCGCCGTCGCCCGACACCACCGTCTTGTCGGTCAGCGGGAAGTCGATGCGGTAGTTGACCTCGCAGAAATCCTTGATCTGGGTGGCGTTCCCCGGCTCCTGGCCGCCGAAATCGTCGGACGGTACGCCGATCACCACCAGCCCGCGGTCACGGTAATGCTGCCACAGCGCCTCCAGCCCCTTGTATTGCGGGGTGAATCCGCATTGAGAGGCGGTGTTGACCACCAGGACCGCCTTGCCCTTGAACTGCGACAGCGGCAGCGGCTTGCCGTCGATGCCCTGGAAGGTGAAGTCGTATGCGCTGCTTGTGGCGGCATTGCTTGCGGCGGTGCTGCTCGCGGCTATGGCGCTGGCGGCTCCCATCACGGAAAAGACCGCCGCCATGGCGACGGTGCGAAGTCGGGTTCGGACGGTCATCGGTAGGGCTCGGCGGTTGGAGGGCTTTGCATCCTTACGTCTACGATGCCCGATACGAGGTCCGGCGCCTATCGGATCATGATGGGACAGGCCGGTCGCCCATCGCATCAGGTCTACCCCTTTCGGACGGGTAGCCACGGCGCCCGTGGATCGACAGTTGATAGGTAAGGATGCACGGCGATCGATCGTCGCAATCCTTACAACCGTCCTTGTCCACCGAACAGCGCCCGAAAAATGTCCCAACCGGCCGAGCCTCAGCCTGAGCATAAAAATCTATCCCATCGAAATGGGTACGCGGACGCCCGCCCGGCTGCCGCCGCTCCCATCGCCGATGCAAGCCCATTCCAGGAGAACAGGCCGATGAACGCCGGAGCCGTCATGCAGGACACCCAGTCGCCCCACACGGCGATGTGCCGGGTGGCCCGTGCCGCTGCCAAAGCCGTGGTGGCCGTCACCGCGGTGCTGGCTTTCGGCGCCGCCTTGTCGACGCCGTCGCTCGCCGACCCAGGCGAGCATGGCCGCGGCCACGCCTGGGGCCACCACAAGAAGAAGCACCATCACGACGACGGCCCGGTCGTCATCTATGGCGCGCCGCCGCCGGTGGTCGTGGTTCCGGCCCCGCCGCCCCCGCCGCGCGTCGTCTATGCGCCTTCCTACGCGCCGCCGGCGGTCATCTATGCCCCGCCGCCCCCTCAACCGGGCGTCAGCGTCCAGATGAACATTCCGCTCCGTTAACGATCCAAGTTTTCCAAGCGCTCCGGCTGTCGGCCTTACCCGGCGGCCGGAGCGTTTTGCGTTTCGGCACCGCTGTCACGGGCTGTGACCATCCTGTGCCCTTGTCGCGCGTCCCGCCCCGTGTCAAGGCCTGCTCCCTGCAGGCCCTTTGCCCGCCGTCCGCATCGCATCCGTTGAAAAGCCTGGATCGTCAGTCCTTTCGTGACAGGACCCGCCTGCACCGGTAGGATCGCGCGGCCTGTCGCGAAGGCGGTAGGCCGTTCGGGTGATTCACGGAAACTCAACCGATGTCCGGCCATCTGTCGGCTGGGAGCATCTTGCGGCCCGTGGTCGGTATCGGGGAGGGAAAGACCGAATGTTCGTGATGATCGGCTTCGGCATCGTGATCTTCAGCGTGTTCGGTGGCTACATCCTCGGCGGTGGCCACATGGGCGTGCTGTGGATGCCGTTCGAGTTCATGATCATCCTGGGCTCCGGCGCCGGCGCCTTTTTCATCGCAAATCCAAAATCTGTGGTGACCCACACCGGCAAGGAGCTGGGTCACCTGTTCAAAGGACCAAAATACAAGAAAGAGGACTTCCTGGAGGTCCTCACCATGATGTATCAGGTCTTCAAGATCGCGAAAACCAAGGGCCTCCTGGCACTCGAACAGCATATCGAGAAACCGGAAGACTCACCGCTTTTCCAGCAATTCCCAAAATTCTATGGCGACCATCATGCCATCGCCTTCCTCTGTACCTATCTCCGTCTGATGTCGCTTGGTGCGGACAATCCGCACGAGCTGGTCGACCTGATGGACGAGGACATCGAGACGATGCACCACGAACACCAGCGCATCGCCGACGCCATCCAGGCGGTGGCCGACGCGGTGCCGGCGCTGGGCATCGTGGCGGCGGTGCTGGGCGTGATTCACACCATGGGCTCGATCACCGAGCCGCCGGAAGTGCTGGGCAAGCTGATCGGCGGCGCGCTGGTCGGCACCTTCACCGGCATTCTGGTCGCCTACGGCTTCCTCGCCCCCATCGCCAGCGGCCTGAAGAACATCTATCACGCGGAAGGCAAATATTATCAGGCAATGAAGACCGGACTGATCGCCCATCTCTCCGGCTACGCGCCCGCCATTTCGGTGGAATACGCCCGCAACGTGCTGGAACCGGAATACCGTCCGACCTTCGCCCAGGTGGAAGAGGCGACCTCCGCCCTGCCGCCGGCCTGATCCGTTGTCCTGATCGACGGAGGGGCCCGATGCCGGACATCGACATCGCCTGGAACGAGGGAACGGTCGGCGAGTGGGACGCCCTGTTCGCCCGCGTTCCGCGCTCCACCCTGCTGCAGAGCTTCGCCTATGGCCGCGCCATGGGCCGCACCTATGGCCATGTCCCACGCCTTGGCGTGATCCGCCGCGACGGCGAGCCGATCGGCCTCGTCCAGACGCTGGACCGCCGCATGCTGAAGGTCTTCCACGACCGCCAATGCTACCGCGGCCCGCTTTGGCTCGACGGCACGATCCCCGATGCCGCCACGCTGGAAGCGGTATTCCGCCTGCTGCGCCGCGCCTGTCCGCGGTCGCCGCTCAGCCGCGCCAGCCTGTTGCCGGAACTTCCCGCCGGGCCGGAGACGGAGGCGCTGCTCGCCCGCTGCGGCTTCCGTAAGATCGGACCGGGCTACCAGACGGTCTGGTTCGACCTGACCCGCAACGAGGAGGCGATGCGCGCCGGCTTCGCCCGCGACTGGCGGCAGCGCTTGCGCGGGGCGGAGAAGGCCGGCCTCGTCCTCGACACCGATTGGAAGGCCGACAATCTGCCCTGGCTGATGAAGCAGGAGCACGACCAGGCGCTGGAGAAGGGCTTTCGTGCCATGACCGGGCCGCTGGCCGTCCGCCTGCGCAACGCCATGGTCAAGGGCGGTGGCCGCAATGAGGGTGTGGTGATGGTGACGGCGCTCGACGGCCGCGCCCCGGTCGCTTGCGGCCTGTTCTTCCGCCATGGTGTCTGCGCCACCAGTCAGATCAGTTGGGCCAACGAGTCGGGCCGCAAGAGCGGCGCCATGCGGCTGGTGCTGTGGAAGGCCATGCAGGAGCTGAAGCAGCATGGCGTCCGCGCGCTCGATCTCGGCGGCATCAATCCCGACACCGCCCCCGGCGTCACCGAGTTCAAGCTCGGCACCGGCGGGGAGGCGGTGGAGACGGTCGGCCAATACCGCTGATGCGCTTTGCCTGATGATGGCCGGGACGGTTCCGGCTATCCTTACCTGCGTGCCGACTAGACACGCCCTTACCGCACGGGATGTCCGCCATGTCAGACCTCGAACCCCTGAAGCCCGGCGAAGCCGATGTCGCCATCGAACGCGCCATGCAGCAGCGGCCGAAGGCGATGATCATCCGCGACAAGCTGCAGAAGATGCTGGAGGACGAGAACACCGCCCGCCAGTTCGTCGGCGCCATCCGCAACATGATGAACAAGGAATAGGGACACCGGCGGCCTCCGCCGCCGGATTGCCTACCAGCCGGTCAGCAGCTGTTCGCCTTGTTGCAGCCCTTTTCCTCCACCGACGCCGGTGCCGGAGTGCGCGCCAGCTGCAGGCCGCCGCGGCTGTCATCGAACATCTTCTCGATCGACCGCCGGGCCTGCTGGAAGGCCTGAAGCTCCCGCCCCTCCAGCTTCTCGCCGGTCGGCAGGTCGACGGAGCGCGGGTTCACCTGATGGCCCGTCTTCAACACCTCGTAATGCAGGTGCGGCCCGGTCGACCGTCCGGTGGTGCCGACATAGCCGATGATATCGCCCTGATCGACCCGCCCGCCGCGGCGGATCGACTTGGCGAAGCGGCTCATATGGGCATAGGCAGTGGAGATCTCGGTGTTGTGGCGGATGCGGACATAGTTGCCGTAGGAGCTGCTGCGTTCCGCGATCTCGATGGTGCCGCGGCCGGCCGCATAGATCGGCGTCCCGGTCGGCGCGGCGAAGTCCACGCCCTTGTGCATCTTGCTGAAGCCCAGGATCGGATGGTGGCGCATGCCGAAGCCGGAGGTGATGCGGGCGCCGTCGATGGGCGTGCGCAGCAGGGCGCGGCGGATGCTTTCGCCGTCGCCATTGTAATAGTCGATCCGCCCGTCGCGGGTCTTGAAGCGGTAGATCGGCATGTCGTCGCCGCTCAGCGTCAGCGAGGCATACAGAAGCTCGCCTTCGCCGGCCTCCTTGCCCTCCGTCGTGACCAGCTTCTCATACAGAATCTCGAAACGGTCGCCCGGCTGCAGGTCGCGCTGGAAATCGACGTCGTAGGAGAAGTTCTGGATGAACGCCATCATGACCGAGATCGGCACCCCGGCCTGGGCCCCCGCCTCGAACAGGCTGGAGCGGATGACGCCCTGGGCCGCCACCGGCTTGCGCGTGACCGGTTTCTCGATCTGGCTGGAGGTGAAGCCGGCATCGCCCTTACGCGCGATCGACACCGACCGCAGCGGATCCGGCGCGAATTCGAACCCGACGAACTTGCGGGCACCGCCGCGACGCGGTTCGAACAGGACCGTCACATGCTGGCCGACCTGGAGACGACGCGGGTTATAGACCTCGCGCAATGCGGCCACCGCATCGTGGGCATCGTTGGCCGGCACATTGGCGGTGGACAGCAGATCCATCAGCGTATCGCCGCGGCCGATGGACAGGGTGTGGCGGTCGACCGGTCCGATGGCGCGTTCACTGTCCCCGGCATCGTCCTTGGCCTCGGAGTTGCTCTCCGCGCCCAAGTTTGGCTTCACCGCCGGCTTGAAAGCATGGGGAACCCGGCCATTCGGCGCATCCGCGTTGCGCGCGACAACAGTCGCAGGCGTCAACGCACCGGCCGAGATGATGGCAAGCAAGGCGAGCGTGGGAAGGCGGGAGAGCCTCGAACGCACCGTCGTCCTCCTCCTGTAACCCCAGGGCCGCCCAGCGGGCTGTCGGCGATGGCCGTCACCAAAGGTGTTAAGCCTATAGATCGGACGATGCTGGACCGGTCCGACCCTGTCAACCGACACAAGACCGCAGGGGTGAACTCTGGGTGAACCCTATGGGAACACTATGGATTGGCGCGCTCGGACGGTCGCCGGCCACGCCGCGGTTGGTGGGTCGTTCCCTTACACTGAATCCGGTGCAGGCTCCGGTGAAAAACGAACCGTCAGGAATTTTTCATCGAAGCGCAAAAAAGCGCTTGCGTGGTTTGGGTGAG